>NZ_JBPQTO010000004.1:1280000-1281342 GCF_051386375.1 Actinoplanes sp. URMC 104
AGAGCACTGGATGGTCTAGGGGGCCTACAAGCTTACCGAAATCAGCTAAACTCCGAATGCCGGTAAGTGAGAGCGCGGCAGTGAGACTGCGGGGGATAAGCTTCGTAGTCGAGAGGGAAACAGCCCAGATCACCAGCTAAGGCCCCTAAGCGTGTGCTAAGTGGAAAAGGATGTGGGGTCGCTTAGACAACCAGGAGGTTGGCTTAGAAGCAGCCATCCTTTAAAGAGTGCGTAATAGCTCACTGGTCAAGTGGTTCCGCGCCGACAATGTAGCGGGGCTCAAGCACACCGCCGAAGCTGTGGCATTCACACTTTACTCGGCCGGCTTCCTTGAGGAGCGGGTCCAGGTGTGTGGATGGGTAGGGGAGCGTCGTGCAGCGGGTGAAGCGGCAGAGTGATCTAGCCGTGGACGCTGTACGAGTGAGAATGCAGGCATGAGTAGCGAATGAAGAGTGAGAACCTCTTCCGCCGGATGACCAAGGGTTCCAGGGCCAGGCTAATCCGCCCTGGGTGAGTCGGGGCCTAAGGCGAGGCCGAGAGGCGTAGTCGATGGATAACGGGTTGATATTCCCGTACCCGCGAAGGAACGACCCAGACGAACCCTATTATGCTAACCGCCCAAAGCGCCGGCGACCTTCGGGTCAAGGGTGTGGAGCGCGGGATCCTGGTGGGTAGTAGTTTAGTGATGGGGTGACGCAGGAAGGTAGCTGGTCCCAGGCGGTGGTTGTCCTGGGGTAAGCGTGTAGGCCCACACGTAGGCAAATCCGCGTGTGATTAAGGCTGAGACGTGATGCCGAGCCGTTTCAGGTGAAGTCAGTGATCCTATGCTGCCGAGAAAAGCCTCTAGCGATGTTCCGAGCGGCCCGTACCCTAAACCGACACAGGTGGTCAGGTAGAGAATACCGAGGCGACGGGTGAACTGTGGTTAAGGAACTCGGCAAATTGCCCCCGTAACTTAGGGAGAAGGGGGGCCGGACGCGTGAAGCCCCTTTGCGGGTGGAGCGTGGTATGGCCGCAGAGAGCAGGGGGAAGCGACTGTTTACTAAAAACACAGGTCCATGCCAAGTCGTAAGACGATGTATATGGACTGACGCCTGCCCGGTGCTGGAACGTTAAGGGGACCTGTTAGCCCGCAAGGGCGAGGCGGAGAACTTAAGCGCCAGTAAACGGCGGTGGTAACTATAACCATCCTAAGGTAGCGAAATTCCTTGTCGGGTAAGTTCCGACCTGCACGAATGGCGTAACGACTTCCCCACTGTCTCAACCACAGGCCCGGCGAAATTGCAGTACGAGTAAAGATGCTCGTTACGCGCGGCAGGACGGAAAGACCCCGGGACCTTTA
>NZ_JBPQTO010000005.1:0-131007 GCF_051386375.1 Actinoplanes sp. URMC 104
GGGCGCGTCTCGAAGTGGGTGTGTTGATCATCGATAGACGAAGAGGTCTCCGGTAAAGGGTTCATCGACGAAGAAGAACCTTGAATACCGGAGACCTCGTGGCCACCTTAGCGGTGACGAGGCGGTTCGATCTGACCGACGCACAGTGGGCGCTGCTGGCGGCGTTGCTGCCTGCGCCGAAGCGGTCAGGTCGGCCGTCGCGATGGACGAAACGGCAACTGATCGACGGGATCCGCTGGCGAGTACGCACGGGGGCGCCGTGGCGTGATGTGCCAGACTGTTACGGCTCGTGGCAGGCGGTCTATGCAGTGTTTCGGCGCTGGCAGCGCGCCGGGATCTGGGCGCAGATCGTGACCAGACTGCAGGCCCGCGCGGATGCCGCTGGTCTGATCACCTGGGATGTCAGCGTGGACTCGACCATCGCCCGGGCCCATCAACACGCAGCCGGAGCCCGTAGCGATGTTCAGCGTGAACCCGCCGGCGGGGTCAGACCGGAGCCGACCGATCATGCTCTAGGACGTTCACGCGGTGGCTGGACCACGAAGTTGCATCTGGCCTGCGAGCAAGGTGGTAAGCCGTTGTCGATGCTGCTGACCGCGGGCCACCGTGGTGACAGCCCGCAGTTCGCGCCTGTGCTCGCCGGTATCCGGGTGCCACGCTGCGGGCCTGGCCGCCCACGGGTGCGCCCTGACCTGGTCCTGGCGGATCGGGCCTACACCTCACGCGCGAACCGGGGCTACCTGCGTCGACGCGGGATCAGGGCCTGCATCCCGAGCAAGACAGACCAGGACGCCCACCGCTTGGCCAAAGGCTCACGCGGTGGGCGCCCACCCGCATTCGACGCTCAGCTCTACCGGCAACGCCACGCCGTCGAGTGCGGCATCAACCGCCTCAAACGACACCGCGCAGTCGCGACCCGCTTCGACAAACTTGCCGTCCGCTACGAAGCCACCCTGCACATCACCGCGATCAACGAGTGGCTACACGCACTTCGAGACGCGCCCTAGCTCGGCCCGGTTACCCACCTCAGCCTGACGACCGGAACGGCTGCCGCAATCACCGTGGACACGCTCTTGGCGACGAGGCTCGTCCCGGCGGCCATGCCGGCGACAGAGCTGGCAGGCGTGTCAACGAACGACATCCACGTCGCTGCAATCTCACCCGCGACCCCCGCGCGGCACCAGGCGAAGGCCGCCCTGGCGGCTCATGTGGAGGAGCTTGACAAGGACGAGATGGCGCCCGCTCTCCCCGGCATTTCGACATGAGGGCATCGGATTGCGCAGTTGCACGGCTTGACGCTGCCCGCCCGGACCCATGCACTGCTGGCGCGGGTAGACGACGCCGTGGGCGGGCGGTTGACTCGCAGGCATGACTCCTGATGAGCACCGCGCCCGCGCCGAGGAAATACTCAATCGCGCCGGCGGGCTGTACACAGCCGTTGAGCGCCACGAGGTGGACGATGGTGCGAGAGAGGCGATCCTCGCCGAGATCCGAGCGATCGGCTCGCTCGCCCAGGCCCACGCCACCCTGGCGGTGCACCCGGCGGCCGGTGGAAGCGGCCCGCGCCAGGCGCACAGGCCCACCTCCGACGATGTCGCCCTGCCGACCGGCAGGCTGGGCGGGCGCGGCACCTACCAGCCGCCCGCCGACCGGGACGGTTTCCGCATGACGCTCCCGCCGGACGATGACGACACCCTGCCCTATTCGGCGGGAGATTGACAAATTCCGGCCAACGAGCGCCTGGACATGGACGGCGACTAACCGTCGCCGCCGTTAGTTCGACCAGTGGCGTTGAACGTAACTCGCGCGACTTCGGCAATTGGGCGCGGCCGTCACCTTCATGCCGCCCCAGGGTCAGCTTGAGCGTGTGAGTGTCGGCAAGACGTCGCGGCGAATCACCCAAGGTGATGCGTTCGCTCCGCCGCGACTCGGCCAGTGCCCGTTCCTGCATGCCGGGAAGCTTCAATGCGTGGCGGGCGGCGCAGCCCCGCCCGCGGCGACCACCATGTCGGTCACCCCGTCGCCGTCTGCTTGAGCGTTCGCGCCTGGCCGCCACCGGTGTAATTCACCCATACACTGATGCCCGTACCGGGCGGCGGCCTACTTCGTGCGGTTCTCCCCAAGCGATCCGCCGTCGTCCGGGCCCAGCAATATCAACACCGCTCGCGTTGAGCGAGTCCTAACCAGTGCAAGTCCCGACAACATCACCGTCGTAACGGCCGGCTTGCCGCCGGGCAGCAACCACAGACACGCGCTGGACGACGGCCGTTCCGCCTTGGTTTGCTGGGGCATGACCCCCGAACAGCACCGTGCCCGCGCCGAGGGCTACCTGAGCGATGCCGAACACCTCTACGACGGCTTCGACGACCTCGACGCTGCAACGGTCGCCCATCTCACCATGCTCGGCGCGCTCGCCCAGGCCCACCCACTACCGGCCCAGCCCGCCCCTGAACGGGCGATGCAGCCCGGCACCGCCGCGCGGGCGCCCCGCGATGACGGCAGCGTCACTGAGGCCGCCGCCCCCCGTCGCGAACGGGCAGCCGTTAACAGATCAGCTCCGTACACGCCCGTGCCCATGCCCGCACTGCCCCGCCCGCCGGGCGAGCAGCTACCGCCCACGCCGGGCGGCATATACCGCAGCCCGCCAAGCCACGTGCCCACCAACGAGAAACTGGACATGGACACCGGCGACATCTAGCCGCCACCAACTCCGCGGCGACGCACAATCCGGCCCCGACGTGCGGGCCCAGCTCGCGCCTGCGGCACGGTGTGACCACCGTCGGATACCGTCGATGCCGGGCGGAAGAACAAGGAGGCATCATGTGCGGTCGGTACGCGTCGTCAGCTCGCCGACCCGACCTGCAGCAGCTGTACCACGCCGACGGCCCGGGTGACGGTGTCGAGCTGGCGCCGTCCTGGAACGTCGCCCCGACCACCAAGGTCTACACCGTCGTGCAACGCCACGACGGCGACCGGGACGTGCGCGAGGTCCGGGCCATGCGGTGGGGGCTCGTACCGTTCTGGTTTAAGCCCGGCACCGACCCGAAGACCGGCAAAGCCAAGCGGATGCCGTCGTTGCACAACGCCCGCGCCGACCGGCTCGCCACCGCACCGTCGTGGCGCGGCCCGTTCGCCAGGCACCGCGCGATCATCCCGGCCACCGGTTACTACGAATGGCTCACCGGTCAGGACGCCGACGGCAACGCCTACAAACAGCCCTACTACGTGCACCCCGCCGGCGGCATGCTGTCGTTCGCCGGGCTGTACGAGAAATGGGCCGACCCCGACAAAGACGCCGACGACCCCGACCGCTGGCTGTGGTCCGCGGCGATCATCACCCACCACGCCACCTGGCTGGCCGGCGAGATGAACGAGCGCACCCCGGTGATCCTCCCGCCCGAGCGCATCGACGCCTGGCTCGACCCGGCACTGACCGACAAACAAGCCGCCCACGAACTGATCACCGGCATCGACTACGCCCCGCTGCAGGTCCGCGCGGTGTCCACCGCGGTCAACAAGACCGGCCGCGGCGCCGCCCGCGGCCCCGAGCTGATCGAGCCCGTCGACGAGCAGGGCGACACGGTACTGCAGTTGCAACCGGCCTGACCGCTGTGTGCCCGCCACCGCCCTGCCCAGCCGGGTGCCACCCGGAGCGGCGTGATGGGCGGACATCTCCTCGACGAGCACGCCGCGCGGGCCGTGTCCGAACGACCTCACGGACGCGACGCGCGCTTTCGTCGGCTGAAACGGATACGCCATGAAGCGCCTTCCGCCGGACGAATGCTGTTGCCCCTGCGTGTGGCCCGTCGACCGTTCCGGCTCTCTCTCACCGGCTGCGAGCCCGCGCGGAGCTGGGTAGTACGGTGACTGCGATGGCACACGACGACCGGGTATCCGCAGCGCTGGTGACCGGCGCCGGCAGCCCAGACGGCATCGGGTTCGCCATCGCGGCGGACCTGGTGGCGGCGGGCTTACGGGTGGCGCTCACCGCCACCACCGGCCGGATACACGAACGCGCAGCGGAACTCGGCGCCGGCACGGTCGGATTCATCGCCGATCTGCGCGACCGGGACCAAGCGCGCCGGCTGATCGACGACGTGCACGCGGCAGTGGGAGAGCTGGACGTCTTGGTCAACAATGCCGGCATGGCTCAGACCGGCTACGCCGACGAATCCGCCGAGCTCACCGACCTCGACCCGGACGAGTTCGACCGGCAGCTCGCCATCACGCTGACCACCTGCTTCACCGTGACCCGCCTCGTCATGCCTGGGATGATCAGACGTGGCCGCGGCCGGGTCGTGAACATTTCCTCGGTCACCGGCCCGTTCGTCAGCGTTCCCGGCCAGTCCGCCTACGCCGCAGCCAAGGCCGGTATGGACGGCCTCACCCGAACATGGGCGCTGGAGGGTGGCCCGCATGGGGTGACCGTCAACAGCGTCGCCCCGGGCTGGATCGCGACCGCGTCCAGCACACCGGAGGAACTGCGGGCCGGCACCGCGACGCCGGTGGGCCGACCGGGACGGCCCGACGAGGTGGCGGCAGCGGTCGCATTTCTGGTCTCGCCCAGGGCTGGCTACATTACCGGCCAGGTCCTGGTCGTCGATGGCGGGAACCAGTTGGATGAGCGCCGCGCTTAAGCCCGACTCGTCCCGGCGGAGACGGTGCGACCAAGAATGTTAAGTTCACGGAGTCCTTGAACGGAGACACGAACGAGCGCACCCGGTGATCCTGCCGCCCGAGCGCATCGACGCATGGCTGGACCCGGCCATAGCCGACAAATAGGCCGCCCCGAAATTGATCACCGGGACCGACTGCCCGCTGCTGCAGGTCCGCAAGGCATTCACCGCCGTCAACAAGGCCGGCCGCGGCGCCGTCCGGGGCCTGGAACTGATCGAGCCCGCCGACAAGCGCGGCGACAGATCCGGGTGGCTGCGCCACTGCCTTACGCGCCGCTCGGCCCCCTCGTCGGTTCGCAGCCTGGTCGATCATCCTTCGGGCTGCGGTCGCCATCTCGATCGACTCGCTCGCGCTGATTGAATTGGTTGCGCTTGTCGCGTCGGTCGCCTCGGAGCCGGCGCCAAAGCTTCGCGGCGCCAGTCCCAGAAGGCCCGGCGGACCGGGCGGCGGCTAATCTAGCCCGGCCGATAAGGGCTGCAACACGCCGCCAGAGCAGGTCCTGCGCCCCCATGGTGCCCCCAATTTGCAGAAACCTCGCCAGGTGCTGGATCTTTGCGTCTCGTTTATGCAGCTCAGTGGGGGTGCGGTGGACGCCGCCCATTTCCGGCTTTAGGTCACGCAGTTCTACCGGCTCTTCGGCCCGGACTTCCCCGCCGAGGGGCAGCCGTTCGACCGCCAGTCGATCAAGAGCGCGTTCGAGCTCGACCCCGGCGCGGTGCTCCCGGCCGGCTCCCGGGTGCGGCTCACCGGCCGCTCGTGGTCGGCCGCGGGCCGCATCCGGCACGTCGACGTCAGCACCGACGGCGGCGCGACCTGGCGCCGCGCCCGCCCGGTGGGCCCGTCGATCGACGGCGCGTGGCAGCGCTGGGAACTCGACTGGCGCCCGGCCGCGGGCAGCCACGTGCTGCAGGCCCGCGCCACCGACGTCCGCGGCAACACCCAGCCCGACATCGCGCAGTTCAACACGCTCGGCTACCGCTTCGACGCCGTGGTGAAGGTGCCGGTGACCGCTGCCTAGCGGACGCTGAGGACGGGCTGCCCCTGCTGCACCTCGAGGACGGCCCGTCCGCCGAGCGGCTTCGCGAGCGTCACGGTGGCCGTCCGCGCGTAGCCGACCGCGAGGCAGCCGTAGTTCTCGGGGTACTCGCCGGTGTAGGGCTGCTCCCGGATCAGCACCGCGACCGCATTCCGGGACTCGACCGCCTCGGCCGTGTAGTCAGCGCCGCAGGGCTGGTCGGCGCCCCGCTGCGGGCCGGTGAACTTCACGGTCATCCGGGTGCCCCGCACGTGCACCGACTCGGCCACGGCGCCTTCGGGGATCCGCTCGGGGTCACCGGCCGGCGGATCGACCCGCAGCGGGCTGCCGCCCTTGAACGCCACCCGGGTCACCCGCAACTTCGAACCCGCGAGCGTGTACTCCCACGCCGGAGCCGTGGCCTCGCCCCGCGTGGTCATGGCGCGCATGGTGGTCAGCCGGGCGCCGATCACCTTCACGATGGGGCAGCCCTGGCAATCGGCCTGGTTGGTGAGCTGCAGCTGGGCGAGGGCCTGGCTCGCCGAGAGCAGCCGCACGGTCAGCGGATCGCCGCTGCGCCACACGACCGTCCCCGTCTCCCGCGGTGCCAGTGGCAGGGTTGCGCCCGCCTCCAGGCGACCCGCCGCCGCGATCCGCTGGAGCCGCTCACCGCCCGCGCCGATCACGTCGGTGTCGCCGCCTTCCACCGGGATGAACGGCCGCGCCACGAGGGCCTTCTCGTAGTTGCCCAGCACGACCCGGGCCCGTTCCCGCAGCCGGCGGTCGTTGTCCGCGCGGCCCGGCCTGCTGACCGACGGCCTCGGTTCGGCGGCGTACGACGCGCCGGCCGACGGCCCGGGCCCGGCGGCATCTGCCCCGGCGCCGGCGCCGCATCCGGCCTGCAGGCCCACGAGAGCTCCCACCAGCACGAGCCGTTCCAGCCGACGCCGCCTCGTCATCGCCACTCCCCCGCGTTGTCGCCGTGACCGCTGTTTCGACGTGCCCGCCCTTGATCCGGCTCCCGCCCTTGATAACGGAACGCCGTTCCGGTTAACGTAGCGGAACAGAGTTCCATTTGACGTGAGGCGACAGCATCATGACACAGCAGCAGCACCCGCTGGGTACCGGTTTCGACGCGTCGGCAACCGCCGACGACGTGCTCGCCGGGATCGACTTGAGCGACACCAACGTCATCGTCACCGGCGGCAACGCGGGCGTCGGGCTGGAGGCGACCCGGGCCCTCACCAAGGCCGGCGCATCGGTTACCGTGGCCTCGCGCGACCCGGACCGCGCCGCCCGGTCGATCGCCGGCATCGACCGCGCGCGGTTCGCCCGGCTCGACCTGCTCGACCCCGCATCGATCGACGAGTTCGCGACGACCTGGCTCGCGTCGGCCCGGCCCCTGCACATCCTGATCAACAACGCCGGGGTGCCCGCGCCGGCCCGGCGCACCGTGGACGCGCGCGGCTACGAGGTGCAGTTCGCCACCAACCACCTCGGCCACTTCCAGCTGACCCGGGCACTGCTGCCCGCCCTGCGTGCCGCGCACGGCGGGCGCGTGGTCACCGTGTCCTCCGGCGCGCAGCGGCTCGCCGGCATCCGCTGGGACGATCCCCACTTCACCTCCGGCTACGACCCGACGACCGCGTACGCCCAGTCGAAGACCGCCAACGTGCTGTTCGCCGTCGAGCTCGACCGCCGGTACGCCCCGGAGGGCATCCGCGGCTACGCCGTGCACCCCGGCATCGTCGTCGGCACCTCGCTCAACGCCGCCGCGGGCCGTGACGCGCTGCGCGCCCAGGGCCTGATCGACGACGCCGGCCGCCCGATCATCGACCCCGCGCGCGGTCAGAAGAGCCCGCAGCAGGGCGCCAGCACGCTCGTGTTCGCGGCGACCAGCCCGCTGCTGGCCGGCATCGGCGGCGTCTATCTGTGGGACAACGACATCTCGCCCGTCAACGACGACCCGGTCACCGCGGAGTACACGACCGCCGACGTCGCCTCGCACTCGATCGACCCGGACTCGGCCCGCCGCCTGTGGGAGCTCAGCGAGCAGCTGCTCGAGCGGTAGCTCGGCAACAGGATCTGCCCCTAAGGTGGCGTCCATGATCGACGATCCGTACGAGACCGCCTGCGAACTCCTGCAGCAGGGGCGGGTGGACGAGGCGCTCGTGCTGCTCCGCGCGGACGCCGATCCCGATGATCTCGAGGCGCACGCGTTCATCGCGCAGACCCTCGCCGAGTACGGCCATCTCGACCACGCCCGCGCGCAGTGCCGGGCCGTCGCCGAGCGCGGTTACGACCGCCCGCACAGTGCTTGGGCCGGCATGTACGAGTCGGCGGAGCTGCCCGCCGATGCCCTCGCGGCCTGGCAGCAAGCGGCCGCCGCCGGGGAGACCCACGCGCACCACAACCTCGCCTCGCTGCTCGCGACGATGGAGCGGCTCGACGAGGCCGAGGTGGCCTACCGGGCCGCCATGGCGGCAGGTGACACGCACGCGGGCAGCGGGCTCGGCCAGGTGCTCGCGAAGCTGGGCCCGATCGAGGAGGCGATCGCCGCCTACCGGCTGGCGGCCGGGGACGACGGGATCGCCCCGTGGACCCTCGGTCCGACGCTGGAGGAGGCGGGCCGGACCGAGGAGGCGATCGCGTTCTACCGCGAGGCGATCGCCGCCGGGCACGACCACCTGCGCCCGCGCCTCGTGCGCGCCGTCGAGAAGCAGGGACGCACGGACGAGGCGCTCGCGCTGATCCGCGAGGCGATCGAGGGCGGCGACCCACGTGCGTACACCGCCCTCGGTCACCTGCTGGCCAAGCACGGCCGCCACGAGGAGCTGGCCGCGGTCGCCGCGCGGACCCCGAGCCGGCACGACCGGCTGCGGCTGGCGAAGGGCGCGGAGGCGTTCCAGCCCTAGGGGCCGACCGGCTCGTCGCCGCGCAGGGTGATGCGGTGCATGACGCGGCGCTGGGTGCCGTAGTCGCGGTTGGCGTAGTGGGCGGTGCTGCGGTTGTCCCACATCGCCACGTCGCCCGGCGCCCAGCGGTGCCGCACGATGTGCTCCGGCTTGGTCAGGTGGGCGTAGAGCAGGTCGAGGATGGCCCGGCTCTCGAACTCCGACACCCCGACGATGTGCGAGGTGAAGCCCGGGTTGACGAAGATGCCCTTGCGGCCTGTCTCCGGGTGCACGCGGATCACCGGGTGCTCGATGGGCTCGAGCTTGGTGACGACCTCGCCGTCCCACTCGTTGCCGCGGCCGCCGCGGCGCTGGGCCAGGTAGTAGCCGAACTCGCGGTTGCCGTCGTGCACGGCGGTGAGCTGGTCGACCATGGCGCGCACCGGCTCGGACAGCGAGTCGTACGCCAGCTGCGCATCGGCCCAGTTGGTGTCGCCACCGGTCGGCGGCAGCGTCACGGCCCGCAGGATCGAGCCGAGCGGCGGGCGGCGCACGAACGTCACGTCGGTGTGCCACACGTCGGCGAAGCCGTTGTCCGCGCTGTCCAGGGCGTACACCTCGGGGTGTTCCTCGTCGACCCCGGCCACCACCGGGTGCGAGGGCGTGAGCTCGCCGATGCGCCGGCCGAGCGCCACGTGGGTGTCGTCGTCGAGCGCCTGGTCGCGGAAGAACAGCACCTTGCGGTCCACGAGCGCGGCGCGGATGTCGGCGATGTCCTGGTCGGAGGCCTTGGCCAGGTCGATCCCGTGGACGATCGCGCCGAAGTGCGGCGACAGCTGGTCGAGAATCATGCGGACACCTCGTTCCGTACGGCGGCGCCTACCTCGGCGCGCAGGGCGGCGAGCTCCGGCAGGCCGCGGATCTCGTCCGGGGCGAGCCCGGTGCGCGGCAGGCCGATCGGCAGGTCGAGGGCGATCCGGCCGGGGCGCGGCGTGAGCACCACGACCCGGCTGCCGAGGAAGACCGCCTCGTCGACGCTGTGGGTGACGAACACACACGTCCGCCCGGTCTCGTGGCTCACCTGGCGCAGGTCCTCCTGCAGCCGCTCGCGGGTGAGCGCGTCGAGCGCGGCGAACGGCTCGTCGAGCAGCAGCAGGGGGTTGTCCACCGCCAGCGCGCGGGCGATGGCGACGCGCTGCTGCTGGCCGCCGCTGATCTGCCAGGTGCGGCGGCGGGCCACGTCGTGCAGGCCCACGCGGGCCAGCAGCTCGTCCACCCGCGCGGGGGTCACCTGCTGGCCCGCGTACTTGAGGGCCATCGCGACGTTGCCGCCGACGCTGCGCCACGGGAACAGGCGCGGCTGCTGGAAGACCAGGCCGGCGCCGCGCCCGGGCACCGGCTGCTCGCCGGCCGCCCGTACGGTCCCGAAGGTCGGCTCCTCGAACCCGGCGATCAGCCGCAGCAGCGTGCTCTTGCCGCAGCCGGACGCGCCGACCAGCACCAGGAACTCGCCCTCGGGCACGGTCAGGCCGATCGGCCCGACCGCGGTGACGTCGCCGTAGCGGTGCTCGACGTCGTCCAGGACGATGGCGGGCTCAGCCGAGGACACCGGGCAGGCCCTTCACGTAGACGGCCTTCTGCACGTCGGCGAGCGACGGCACGGCGTCGATCTTCTGCTGGTTCTTGAGGAACTCGGCGGCGCTGACCAGGTTGTCGGCGAGCTTGCCGACCTTGCCCTCGGTGCCCAGCCACTCGTCGCTGGCCAGGTCGGCCGGCTTGAGGAAGACGCCCTGCGAGATCTGGTCCTTGGCCTCGGCGGGGCTGAGGTTGAGCTCGGTGCCGATGGCCTTGGCCGCGGCGTCGGGGTCCGAGGCGATCAGGTCGAGCGCCTGGGCCTCCACCTTGCGCCACGCGTCGACGGCCTCGGGGTGCGCCTCGATGAACGCGGTGGTGACCACGCCGAGGTCGAGGGTGGGCTTGCCGGCCGTGGCGAGCTGGCGGCTGGAGATGAGCACCTTGCCGGTCTTCTTGATCTCGGCGAGCGTCGGCAGCCACGTGTAGGCCGCGTCGAGGTCCCCGCGCTGCCAGGCCGCCTGGATGTCCTGCGGCTCCAGGTCGACGATGTTCACGTCCTTCTCGGCGACGCCGGCCTTGTCGAGCGCGGCGAGCAGGCTGTAGTGCGAGGTGGAGGCGAACGACGTGGCCACCTTCTTGCCCTTGAGCCCGGCCACGTCGGTGATGCCGCTGCCGTTGCGGGCGACCAGCGCCTCGTTGTCGCCGGCGACGTCGAGGACGAAGGCGACCTGGTACGGGATGTTCAGCGGCGCCGACAGGCCGCGCGCGACCGGGCTGGACCCGATGGCCGCGATGTCGATGCTCTTGGCGACGAACGCGGTGTTGATGCTGGCGCCGGAGTCGAACTTCGTCCAGGTGATCTGGTAGTCCGGCAGCGCCTTCTCGAGCAGACCCTGGTTCTTGACGATCAGGTCGCCGCTCGGGAACGCCTGGTACGCGATGCGGATCGTCTTCTTGTCGGCGGCCGCCCCGCCGCCCCCGCTGGCGGCGCCGTTGCCGCACGCGGCCAGCGACAGCAGGGCGAGTCCGGCAATGATCTTCTTGAGCACAACGATCCTATCTATGCACGGCCCCGCCACGGGATCAGCCGGTTCTCGGCCGTCCGCAGCAGGGCGTCGATGAGCAGGCCGGAGAGGCCGATGGCGAACAGCCCGAGCACGACGACGTCGGTCTGCGAGTAGCGCTGGGCGTCGCGGACCATGCCGCCGATGCCCGGGACGCCGTTGATGGTCTCGGCCGCGACGACCGAGCTGTACGCGATGCCGACCGCCAGCCGGATGCCGGTGAAGATCTCCGGCAGCGCGTTCGGCAGCGTCACGTCCCGGATGACCGCCCAGCGGCCCGCGCCCAGCGCCCGGGCGGCCTCGACCAGCCCGGTGGGCGCGCCCTGCACCGCGGCGGCGGTGGCCACGGCGACCGGCGGCAGCGCGGCGATCGACAGCAGCCACAGCTTCGGGGTCTCGTCGATGCCGAACCAGATGATGAACAGGCTGAAGTACGCCAGCGGCGGCAGCGCCCGCACAAACGTGACCACCGGCTCGGTGACCACCCGCAGCCAGCCGATCACGCCCATCAGCACGCCCAGCACGAGGCCGCCGGCCACGCCGATCGCCGAGCCGATCAGGATGCGGCGCAGGCTCACCCCGAGGTGCTCGATCAGCAGGTGCCCGCTGTAGCCGCGGATGCCGTCGTGCACGGTCGAGGTGACGATCAGCTGATGCCAGACGGCGCCGGGCGAGGGGATGAACGTCGGGTTCTGCGTGGTCCGCGCGGCGAGCTCCCACAGGCCGTAGAGAACGACGAGGGCCAGCACCCGCAGCGCGAGCCGGCGCCGCCGGTCACCCCGGGGCGCCAGCGGGGAGCGCCGCCGCACGGCGGATTCGGCCGGCGCAGCGGGCGGCGCGGTGAGCGATGTGGTCACGCGCCAATTCCTACCCGACCGATCAAGTTTTAGGAAGCCACCGTCCCGCCTGCTGGACAGCCGCGAGCGCGCGCGCCGCCGCCTCCTGCTCTCGTCGCGCGCCCACCCGCAGGTACAGCCGCTCCGCCTGCCGATACAGCGCCTCCGCCTCGGCCTCGCGCCCGTCGGTCCGGGCGACATGGGCGAGCCCGAGATCGCACTTGGCCACGCCGTGCAGGTGCCCGACCTGCTCGTACAGCGGACGGGCCTCCATCAGCCGCTCGGAGGCGGCGCGGTGGTCGCCCCGCTTCAAGGCGATCCAGCCGATGTCGGTGATGGTGTTGGCCACACCTCGCACATGTCCGCCACGCTCGTAGAGCTTGCGCGCCTGCCGGTAGCCTTGCTCCGCCGCGTCGAAACGCCCTTCGTCGAAATCGACGTCGGCGAGTCCAGCTATGGCATCCGCCTCGCCGATGACGTTCCCGCTGCTCACAAAGAGTTTCCGGGCCTCGGTGTAGGACGTCCAAGCCACCATCAGCTCACCTTGGGCGCGTGCCACATGTCCCGAGCCCTTGATGCAATCCGCCCAGCCCTCGAGGTCGCCGATCGCCTGAAAGTGTTTGTTGGCGGCGTCGAAGTGCCTCCTCGCGGCGTTCAGGCGGGCACGGACGAAGTCCACGTAGCCCCGGCACCTCGACACGTGTGCCATGCGTCGCCGATCACCGATCCGGGCTGCCGCCTCGGCCGCGGACGCCAGGATGTCGGTCGACCCGAGTCCCGAGAAGCGGATGAACGAGGCGATGGAAACCGCCGCATCGATGCTCGGCCCGGGATCGTCGTCGTCCAGGCCGAGGCGCAGCATGGCTGCGACGTTGCCGATCTCAGCTGCGAGCAGCATGCCTGCGGCTGCGCCGCCGGCCTGGCCTGCCCGGCGGCCGAGGTCCTCGCCCCGCCGCCGGTACAGCGTGACGGCTCGAGCAAGGTCGTCACGCCCGGGCGGGTAGTTGCGGAAGACATAATCGGAAATCGGTTGCAGCACGCGAAGACGGTCGTTATCGGTGGAGGCAAGGCCGACCCGGCGCAGACTGCGTGCGGCGTCCTCGCCCTCGCCGGGCAGCAGCAGGTCCAGGTCGCCACGGGCGACGCCGTCGGGCAACACGCCGATCAGGGCGAGCAGTCGACGTGCCTGCGGCGTCGTCCGGCTGCTGTTGATCGACAGCTCGAACGACACCCGCCTGTCCGCCTCGTGCGGGCCACCGCGCTGCAGTTGTTCGCCTCGTTCCTTGAGCCACCGCTCGCGGAGGTCATCGAGGTTGGACTCCCCCCTGGGCTTGCCAGGCAAGCAGACTGATGGTCAGCGGCAACCCGTCCTGCGCCGCGATGATCTCGTCGAGGTGCGGATCGTCGGCGAAGCCGTGCCCCGCCTTGTCGAGGAACAAGCGGCGGCCGTCCCGTGGCGACAGTGGCCGCACCTCGATCGGCTTCTGCCAGGGCACGTAGTCAGGCCTTTGCCGGCCACGGATCGACGCCACCAGAGCGAGCCCCGAGACCGCGGCGAGGCGTTGCAGCAATGCCTCGGTGCCGTCGGGGTCCGCTTCCCACGGCGTGTCGGCGTTGTCCAGCACGACGACCGACGGCGCCCTCTCCAGGAGCGCACAGATCTGCGGAAGCGGGTCCGCTGGTCCGGTCCGTACGTTGAGGCTGGTCGCGAGCATGGCCAGCACCGCCTCGGCCGACAGGGCGCCGTTGCACCGGACCCAGTAGCGCCGGGATCCGAAATGCTTGACCACTCGGGGGTTCCGCAGCGCCTTCACACAGATCGCGGTCTTGCCGATCCCCGGGCCGCCGATGACCGGAACGGGGCGCTTGGTTTTCGCCAGCAGATGCCGGACCAGACGCTGGACCTCCTCGCTGCGGCCGAAGATCGGGAAGTCGGCCGGGACATGCCCGACGGCGACCGGCGCAGGCTCTTCGGCGGCAGTCGCCGGATAGGGCGGCTCGGCGCCCGGAAAAGGCGGCTCGGCGCGGGGGCGTCCGGCACCGCGCACCTGGGCCAGCACGAGGTCGCGCGCGTCCTGCCTGCTGAGGCCGAACAGGTCGAGATAAACCCGGCTGGCCAGCAGCGGATCCTGAACCGGGCAGTCCTCGACACGGAAGGGGAGCAGCGGAGCCTTCCCGTCCTCCTCCGTTCGGACGGCGGCGGTCCACTCCTGCCGACAGTAATGAGACGCGGCATAACTGCGAGACAGCAGAACAATCGTCCGGTCGGCATCACGCAGAGCGTCGTTCATCTTGGCGAGGAAGACGTCGCCGCCGGAGAAATCCCAGTCCTGCAGGATGACGCGGTACCCGGCAGCTTCCAATTGCCAGCCGATCCACCTGGCCCACGGAACGTCAGGGCGGGAATAGCTGATGAAGGACGTCTGCACGCGAGCCGTCATGTCGATGATCGCCGCCGATCCGGAGGAGAGGGCGCACCGTTTGTGACCTCGCAAGTGTACCTGGAGCACCTCCACCGAAGGCGTCGTCGACCGTCCGGCGGACCTCAGACCGGCACGGTGACCAGGGGGCGGCCGGCGAACGTCTCGACCTGGACGGCGGCCACGTCGTCGGGGGTCACCAGGGCCGCGCCGTCGACCGAGCCGCCCTCGGCCTCGGCCTTCTTCGAGACCAGCCAGCTGCCGGCCTCGCGGCGCGAGCCGTCCTGGGCGATCACGTAGAGGCGGCACTGCTGGCCCGCGGCGACGCCGCTGACCTCGGCGTGCACGCGCACCCACCCGGCGGCGGGGACGACGGCGACGGTCATGGTGGCGCCGGTGGAGGCGTCGGTGGCGGTGGCCGTACGGGCGTCGGCGGGCAGCGTGGCAGCGGGGGCGGCCTCGACCGCGGGGCGCGACGGCGCCGTGCTGCGGCCGAGCAGTGCGCCGCCGCCCAGGACCGCGACGGCTGCGACGGCGGCCGCGGCCAGCCAGACCGTCCGGCGTACGCGGTCGCTGTTGGTCCGCTCCTGCGACACCTGCCGCAGGGTGCGCTGCAGCAGCAGGTCACCACCTTCGGGCGGGCCCTCGACCAGCGCCTCGGGCGGCAGCTCGCCCAGCACGGCCTCGATCTCGCGCAACTCGCCGAGCTCGCGCCGGCACTGCGGGCAGCCGTCGAGGTGGCTCTGCACCCCGGCCCGCTCCTGCGGGTCGAGCACCCCCAGGACGTACGCGCCGAGCAGCTCGTTCTCGTGCTCGCTCATCCCGCTGCCCCCTCCGCGACGACCCGGCCCGGCGGTTGCTCGGCGATCGCCTCCCGCAATCGGCGCAGCGCGTAGTAGCTGCGCGACTTGATCGTGCCCGCGGGCACGCCGAGCGACTCCGCGGCCTCGTCGACCGTGCGGCCCTGGAAGTAGATCGCGCGCAGCACCTGCTGGTGCTCGTCGGAGAGCTTGCCCATCGCGCCCAGCACGACCATCGAGTCGACCACCGCGTCGGCGTGGTCGCCCGAGACCGCCGTGCTGCTGACGGTCTCGGCCACCTCGGCGGGCCGGGCTTGGCGCGCGCGGTGCCGGTCGATGGCGATGTTGCGGGTGATGGTGAACAGGTAGCCGCGCACCGAGCCCTTGTCCTCGGTCAGCGCGCCGGGGTTGCGCCACGCCCTGATCAGCGTCTCCTGCACCACGTCCTCGCCCAGCGCGCGGTCCCCCATGAGCCGGGTCGCGTACGCCAGCAGCGCCCCGCCGTGCTCGTTGTAGAGCCGGCGGATGAGCACCTCGTCGGCGCTGCTCTCGCGCCTGCGCGACCACGAAGCCATTCCGGTCCTCCCCCGCCTCAGCCGACCCGCACGATCGTGACCGTGTCGTCGTCGCCGTTGGACACGTACGCGAACCGCCCGTCCGGGGCGACGGCCATGGTCCGCGGGCTGCGCCCCACCGGCACGGTAGCGGTGACCCGGCCGGTGCGCGGATCCAGGACCGACACCGAGTTGCTGCCCTCGTTGACCGCGTACGCGTGCCCGCCGTCGGTGGCGAACGCCGCGGCCTGCGGTTTCGTGCCGACCGGGAAGGGCCCGCGCCGCCGCAGGGTGACCGCGTCGACGACGTCGACCGCGTTCGCCCGGAAGCAGGCCACCACGACCGTACGCCCGTCGGGGGACACGGCCAGGCTGTGCGGCGCCGCGCTGACCGGGATCGAGCGGATCCGCCGGTCGGTGCGCATGTCGATGGCCGACACCGTGCTCGACTCGTGGTCGGGCGTGAAGGCGCGCTGCCCGTCCGCGTCGAACGCGACGGCGTGCGGGTTCTGCGGCACGAACACCCGCCCGGCGAGCGTGCGCCCGTCGGCGGCGTAGATCTCGACGTTGCGGCCGCCGTGGATCGGCACCCACAGCCGTCCGTCGGGGGCGACCGAGAGGGCGTACGGCTGCACGCCCGTCCGCAGGTACTGCAGGGCGATCAGGCGCCGGGCGTCCAGGACGGCCACGCCGCTGCCGCTGAGGTCGTCCTCGTACATCGAGACGAACACCCGCGCGCCGTCGCGCGAGACGGCCACGAAGCGCGGCGTGTTGCGCAGCGGCACGGACCGGACAGCGCGGGAGGCGAGGTCGACCACCGACAGGACCCGCTCGCTCTGGTTGGCGACGTAGAGCGTGCGGCTGTCCGGCGAGACCGCCACGCCCTCGGGCTCGTCGCCCACCCGGATGGTCCCGGCGACGGTGGGCTCGTCGAGGCTGGTCAGCCGCGGGGCGACGGAGGTGCGGGCGCCGGCGTCCCCGGCCGAGCCGGCCCGTTCTGCGCCGTCGCGGGAGGCGGCCGGGGCCGCGCCGGCCCGTTTTGCGCCGTCGCGGGCGGCCGGGGCCGGGGCGGGGCGGGCCTCGTCGCGGGAGGTGACGGCCGCGGCGATGCCGGTGCCGGCGAGCACGACGACCGCGGTGGCCGCCGCGACGACCAGGCCGACGCCCCTGCGACGCCCGGCGGGGCCGGCGGCGCGGACCGGGTCCGGCGGCGGCAGCGAGGACTGGAGGCTGCCCAGACCGGCGACGGCGCTGCGCCGGGCCTCGGCCGCCGCGCCGGCCAGCGGCACCGCGGCGACGTGGCCGGTCACCGGCAGGTCCGCGGCCCCGGCCGGGCCGTCGAGCGACACCATGCCGGTCAGCGGGCCGGCGCCGGGCAGCCACTGCACCTGCAGCTGGTCGCCGGCGATGCGGGCCCGCAGCCCCGTCCCGGTGACGCGCAGCCCCGAGGCCAGCGCCATCGGGGAGCCGTGGATGCGGACCGCGGCGGCCAGACGCGGCGTGCCGGGCGGGACGGCGCCGAAGTCGACCCGGGGCGGGTCGAGCGCGATCGAGGTCGCGGCCAGCGCCGCGCCGGCGGCCTCGCCCACCTGGCGGCTGTCGTCGGTGGCCAGCCGCACGAGCGCGGCCCGGGCGGCCACGGCGGCGTCGCGGTCCGCGCCGCCCGCCAGCTCGCGCAGGTCGGCCACGGCGGCGAGCCGCACGTCGCGGTCGGGGTCGCCGAGCCGCCCGGCGAGCCCCGGTGGCAGGTGGTCGGTCATCGTCTTCTCACCGCGCCCATCATGCGGCGACCGGTCAACCGGCGGAAGATCGGGTCAGTCGGCCGGGTGAGGCCGCAGCGGCACGACCGGGGCGAGCCCACCCCCGCTCGCCGGGCGTGGCGCCGCCCCCAGTTCCTGCCGCAGGCGTCTGGCCGTACGGCGCCATCTCAGCTCGTCGTCGTCGTCGTCGGCCGGGCCCTCGACGAAGGCCTCGGCGGGCAGCGCGGCGAGCGCTGCCAGCAACCGTCCGTCATCCCACATGCGCGGTGGTACGGACGCCGCCGCGCCCCGGTTCAAGCCGATCATGGCGCCGGCCCTCAGTGAACCGCGTCGCTGGGGCTCAAGTTCTCCCCCGGCGCGCCGATGACCGGACGTGAGGCACGGAAGGCTCTGGATCTGGTGGCTCGCGGCCGGCGTCATCGCGGTCGCGGGTCAGTACCTGCTGCCCGAGGGCAGCCTGCAGGCGAGCGCCGCCTACGACGCCATCGGTCTGCTGACCGCGCTGGCGATCGTGGCGGGCACCCGGCTGCACCGGCCGCGCCGCCCGGCGATGTGGCACTGGTTCGCCGCCGGCCAGATCACCTTCGTGCTCGGCGACATCACGTACGCCATCTACGACGCCGTGCTGCACCTGTCGCCGTACCCGTCCCTCGCCGACGCGTTCTACCTCGGCTCGTACCCGATGCTCGCGACGGGTCTGCTGCTGCTCGTGCGGCAGCACCGCAGCTCCACCGGCGACCTCATCGACGCCGCGATCGTGGCGACCGGCCTGGGGCTGGTGTTCTTCATCTTCGTGCTGCACCCGGTGGCCGCCGGCTCGGCCGCGTCGCTGATCGAGCGCGTCGTCACGGTCGCGTACCCGGTCGCCGACGTGCTGCTGATCGCCCTGCTGGCCCGGCTGTTCACCAGCGGCGGCGCCCGCACGCTCAGCGTGCACCTGCTGGTGGCCGCCCTGACGATGATGCTGGCCGCGGACACCGCGTTCTCCGTCATCCCGCTCTACTCCACGGCCAGCACCCACCCCACCGACCCGATGTTCCTGCTCTCGTACGTCCTGTGGGGCGCCGCGGCGCTGCACCCGTCGATGGCCGCGCCGCCCGCCACCGGCCGCGAGTCCGCGCGCGTCGGCCCCGGCCGGCTCGTGCTGTTCGGCATCTTCGCGCTGCTCGCCCCCGCGCTGCTGCTGGTGCCCAGCGTCGGCTCCGACCTGGTCGGCCGCGTCTCGGTCGCGATCGGCGCGGGCGCCCTGGTCCTGCTGGTCGTCGCCCGGATGTCCGGTTTCGTGTTCGAGGTGCGCCGCCAGTCCGCCGAGCTGTCCCGCGCCGCTATGCAGGACACGCTCACCGGCCTGGCGAGCCGCCGCCACTTCGAGGTGGCGCTGGACGAGGCGCTGGCCGCGGGCCGCCCGCAGATGGCGCTGCTCGGGCTGAACGGCTTCAAGAACGTCAACGACGAGCTGGGCCGCCCGATCGGCGACCGGGTGCTGGAGACCCTCGCCGGCCGCCTGTCCGCCGCGGCGCCGTCGTCGTGCCTGGTCGCGCGGCTGGGCGGCGACGAGTTCGCCGTGCTGTTCGCCGACGCGAGCGCCGAGCAGGCCCGCGAGGTCGCCGCCGCGCTGGCCGGCACCCTGAGCGCACCCGTCATGGCGGGCGGCCACGAGCTGTACGTGGGCGTCGCGATCGGCCTGGCCGGCGGGGCGGGCCTCAGCCCGGTCGAGGTCATGCGTCAGGCCGAGTCCGCGATGTACGCGGCCAAGCACACCGGCGAGCCCGTACGGCGCTGGACGCCCGCGCTCGACGAACGAGCCGGCGAGCACGTCCGCCTCGGCGCGGAGATCCGTACGGCGCTCGACAACGACCAGTTCCGCGTCGTCTACCAGCCCATCGTCGAGCTGCCGCGCGGCCGCGTCGCCGCCGTCGAGGCGCTGGTCCGCTGGGAGCACCCCACCCGCGGGCTGGTCAGCCCCGCCGCGTTCATCCCCGTCGCCGAGCGCAACGGCCTGATCGTCGAGCTCGGCGAGTGGATCCTGCGCACCGCCTGCCACCGCCTCGCGGCGTGGCGTGCCGAGCTGGGCGAGGCCGCACCCGACCGGGTCAGCGTCAACGTCTCGGCCCGACAGCTCGCCCGCCCGCACTTCGCCGCCACGGTAGCGGCCGCGCTCGCCGAGAGCGGGCTACCCGCCTCCTGCCTGGCCGTCGAGGTCACCGAGACCGCCGTCTTCGAGGGCGGCCAGGCCGTGGTCGCCCTGCACGAGCTGCGCGCGCTGGGCGTCCGGATCGCCCTGGACGACTTCGGCACCGGCCACTCGTCGCTGGGCCTGCTGCAGACCGTCCCCGTGGACATCCTCAAGGTGGACAAGTCGTTCGTCGACAACATCACCGAGGCCGGCCGTCACACCGTCATCGCCGAGGCACTGTTCCAGGTCAGCTCCGGGCTGGGCCTGGCCGCGGTCGCCGAGGGCGTCGAGACCGCGGCCCAGGCCGAGGCGCTGCACCGGCTGGGGTACCGCCTGCTGCAGGGCTACCACTTCGGGCGGCCGGTCGCCGACCCGGATTTCGCCCTGTCCGCGGCGATCGCCGGGTGAGGGTCAGCCGCGCTGCTCCCGGCCGAGACGCAGCAGCATGGTGTCGGAGCCGCCGGTGCGGCCGACCACCTGGAAGCCGGCCCGCTCATAGAGACGGCGGGCAGCGTTGCCGTCCTCGACGCTGAGGCTCAGCCCGGGCACGCCGCGTTGCCCGGCCAGGTCGATCACCGCGTCGAGCAGCGCCGAAGCGACGCCGCGGCCGCGCCAGGCGGCCAGCACGCCTCGCGAATCAGCATGGCTGCGATCTTCGCAGGCGCTCAGTTGTAGACGGTGTCGCCCAGGATCGACGCCCAGCCGGGCAGCTTCGGATCGCAGATGCAGGTCTCGACGGGGAAGGTGCCCCGGACCGTGTCCCGCCAGGCCTGCGCGGTGGCGAGCTGCGCCGACGGTTGCACGCTGACCGTGCTCTTGCGTTTGCCGTTGGCGTCGATGCTGACGCCCAGCGTGAGCCCGTTGACCAGCCCCGGGATCTTCACGTTGACCGGCAGCTTGCAGCCGAGCTTGCCGGAGTCACCCGGCCGGGGGTCCGTCGGCAGGGGGACGGTGACCGAGCACAACCTTCCGAGCGGGAAGGTGGCGGTGGTGCCCAGGTCGCCCATGTGCGCACCGTCGGGGAGCCCGTTGAGCAGGATGACGACGTCCTTGCCGCCGCCGCCGACGGCGTGGCTGCCGAGCGGGTTGAGCCGGATCGGGTTGGGCCAGATGAGGTCGGAGCCCGCCTCCCCGTGGATCTCCTCGAAGCCCACCGGGTTGCGAAAGTCCGACAGGATGACGTCGTTGCCCGCGCCGGCGTGCACGAACTCGCTGGTCAGGGCGGGTTTTGCGCCGCCACCGCCGCCGGTGAGGATCAGGTCGTTGCCGCCGCCCGCGGTGATGGACTCGCTGCCGGCGCCGGCGTCCACCAGGTCGTTGCCGTCGGTTCCGGTGTCGGTTCTGTCCCGCAGGCCGGTGGTGGGGTTGTCGCTGTAGATCAGCTCGTCGCCCGGCCCGGCGGTGATGGTGTCGGCGCCCGAGCCCGCGAAGATGCTGGCCCGGGCCGGGCCGGTCGTGGTGATGCGGTCGTTGCCCGGGCCGGTGTAGATCCGATCGGCTCCGCCCTTGCCGAGGACGACGTCGTTGCCCGCGCCGGTGCAGATGGTGTCGGCGCCGGCCGTGCCGGAGATGATGTCGTCGCCGGTCGTCCCGTAGACGGTCGCCCGCACCGGGCAGCTCGCCCGGGTGGCGGCGAAGGCCGGGCCGGCGACCATTGCGGCGGCGGCGGCCACGAGCAGCGTCGCTGCCGCAGCGGTCAGTCGGACTCTCATAGGTGTGCAGTCAAGCCAGAGATCCTGCCGGAAGGAACGGCCCTGTCGCCCGGTCAAGACTGCCCGTCAGGTCCATCGCCAACGCGCCGTCCTCCTTCTACGGTCGCCTGGGTCTCCGGAACGGCGTCGGCGGATCGACATGCGACAATCCCTTGCCATGCACGAGATCGTCACCGCGCCTGGCTCGTCGGGCGCGGGAGGGAACACCGGCGAACGTCGCTCCCGAGGAGCATGACGAGATCCGGTGGTTCCGTCCCGAGGACGTTCCTCCGCTCGCCCTCGACCTCATGGGTCCGGCGGTGGTGAAGGCGATGCGGAATGCCGCTCCGCCGGTGAGCTCGTGACCGCCCCCGGGCCATCGGCGTATGCTCCCCACTCCACAAAGGACGGGAGTTTCCTTGCGCCTCAAGTCTCTGCTGCGATCGGTGATGGTCATCATCACCGTCGCGGCCGCCGCCATCACCGTGCCCGCCGGCGCCGCCTGGGCCGTCACCCAGGGGCCCTACCAGATCAAGCCGCTGGCCAACATGAACCTCTGCGCCCAGCCGCAGGGCGAGTCGCTCGCCGACCTGACGGTCATCGAGCTGGTCGGCTGCCGCAACGTGGGCGCCCAGAAGTGGTACTTCCGGGACAGCCAGGCCTGGGGTTACCCGGACAAGCTGATCGTCAACGGCGCCAGCCACACCTGCATGAACGTGCGCAACGCGGGCGGCGTGGGCACGCCGCTGGTGCTCTACGGATGCAGCGACAACCTCAGCAGCCGCCGTAACGACATCTTCAAGCCCGAGTTGTGGTTCCCGGGCCCGCCGGACTTCTACTTCCTCGAAGAAGGGGTCTACGGCAACTGCATCTCGTCCGGCGCGAGCGTCGCGGGCACCGACCTGAAGACGGCCCCCTACTCCGATCCGGGCAACCGCTGCGAGTTCACCTGGATCTCCGTCCCTCGCTGACCGGGAACCGCGGCCGTCACGGACGGTGCAGGCGTGCACCGCCCGTGACGGCCGTCGGTCTCAGCAGGTGTGTTCGGTGTGGTTCGACTCCTTGAAACCGGGCAGGCCACTGACCTTCCGCCACGTGACGATGGTGCGGTACGTGTACCTCCCGGTGCCCTTGCAGTTCCACACGACGCTGCGGTTGTCACCGGCGCCGTTGAGCGTGATCGACGTCAGGTCGGTCCCCCAGATCCCGTTCCAGGTGCGCTGGAGCGTCACCGTGGCCGTGCCGGAGCAGGGCAGGCTCGCGCTGCCCTTGATGTAGTTGCCGTCCTTGATCGTGTAGCCGACGTTGGGATCGCACGACGCGGCGGCGGCCGGCGTCGACACGCCGACGAGAGCCATGGTCGCCGTCGCTGCCGCCGTGAGCAGAACCAGTGGCCGGTGCACTCGCATGGTGATCTTCTTTCCCGAGTTCCGATAGGACGGACGGTGGCCGAGGGGGCCGGACTCGTCCGGTCCCTCGCCCCGCCACGCCTGGAAAGTCTTCGACGTCGATGCCCGGCGGCGGCGGAGTTCGGACGAATTCGGACGCCGGTGGGTCCGTGAGTCGGGTGGGCGACCGCCGCCGGGCCGTGAGGTAGCTAGCCTTCGAAGCACCGGGACATCGATGCGGTTCATTGGGGTGGTGGGCGATGCCGATGCCAGGGGATCCGGGGACCGCACCGGTGGACCGGTTCGCGACCCTGCCCGATCCGGCGCAGGCCACCAGCCTCGACGACCTCGTCGGGCAGCTGCGCCGCCTGAAGGCCTGGGCCGGTGACCCCTCGTACGAGGTCATCAAGGATCGGGTCAACGCGGCGTGGACGGCGGCGGGCCGGCCGGCCGGGGAGCTGGTGTGCAGGTCCACCGTCGCGTACTGCTTCCGTCCCGGCCGGCGACGCCTGGACACCGACCTGGTGGTCGCGGTGGCGCAGGCGCTGCACCCCGAGACCGGATACGTGACGCAGTGGCGCCAGACGTTGCGGGTCGTGGGCGGGGAGATCGAGGCGGTGTCCCAGGTGCGGGTGCAGGACAGCCTGCCGCAGGACCTGGCCGGGTTCACCGGCCGCACCGGCGAGCTCGACCGGCTCCGCCACGCGGCACGGGACGGGAACGCGGTGGTGATCTCCGCGATCGAGGGAATGGCCGGGGTCGGCAAGACCCAGCTCGCCGTGCACGCCGGGCACCTGCTCCACCGTGAGCAGCCGTTCGAGCGGGTGCTGTTCGTCAACCTGCGCGGCTTCGACCCGGACCCGGCGCAGCCGCCGGCCGACCCGGCCGCGGTCCTGGACGGATTCCTGCGCCTGCTCGGGATGCCCGCCCAGCAGATCCCGCACACCCTCGAGGCCCGGGCCGCCGCCTACCGTGATCGCCTCACCGGCACCCGCGCCCTGGTGGTGCTGGACAACGCCGCCACCACCGACCAGGTCCGCCCGCTGCTTCCCGCCGTGCCGGGCTGCCTCACCCTGGTCACCAGCCGGTGCAGCCTGGCCGGCCTGGACCCCGCGACCCACCTGTGCGTGGACGTCTTCACCCCGGACGAGGCCCGGCAGTTCCTGGCTCGAGCCGCTCCCGGGACACCGGCCGGCGACGACCCCGATGCGGTCCGGAGGATCGCCGAACGCTGCGGCCACCTGCCGCTCGCGCTCGGGCTGGTCGCCGGGCACGTGCGGGCGAAGCCCGGCTGGACGTTCACCGACCACGCCGACCGGCTCGACGAGCGCCACGGCGACCGGCGCCTGGAGACGGGTGTCGAACTCGCCTTCGACCTGTCCTACCAGCACCTGCCCGCCGACCGGCGACGACTGCTGCGGCTGCTCGCGCTGCACCCCGGGCCGGACTTCGACGCCTACGCGGCCGCGGCGCTGGCCGACACCGACCTCGCCGCCGGCCGGGCCCACCTGCACCACCTGGCCGGCGATCATCTCCTGCAACCGGCGGGCCCCGGCCGGTACACCTTCCACGACCTCGTGCGCGCCTACGCCACGGTCCGGGCCACCGACGAGGACCGCCCACCCGAGCGTCGCAAGGCCCTGACCCGCTTGTTCGACTACTACGTCGCCGTCGCCGCCACCGCCATGGACACCCTGCACCCCGCGGAGGCCTACCGCCGGCCGAGGATCCCCCCATCGGCCGCCCCGGCCCCCGCGCTGACCGACCCGGACACCGCCCGCGCCTGGCTGGACGGCGAACGGCTCTGCCTGTCCGGGATCGCCGTCCACACCGCGGGCCACGGCTGGCCCGCGGTGTCGGTCCGGCTGTCGAGCACCCTGTACCGCTACCTCGACAGCGGTCATCACGCCGATGCGCTGGCGATCCATGGTCACGCCCAGCACGCCGCCCGCCAGATCCGCGACCGGGCCGGGCAGGCGCAGGCACTGCTCGGCGCCGGCGGCGTCCACTTCCAGATGGGCCGGTACGAGTCGGCGACCGTCCACTACCAGCAGGCGTACGCCCTCTTCCGGCAGTCCGGGGACGGCATCGGCGAGGCCCACGCCCTGAACAACCTGGGCGTCGTCGAACAGCGGCTGGGCCGCTACGCACGCGCCGCCGACCACCTGGAGCAGGCCCTCGCCCGATCGCGGTCGGCCGGCGACCGCACCGGGGAGGCGCGCGCGCTGAACAACCTCGCCGTCGTCGAGCGGTGGCTGGGCCGCTACGCCGCCGCCGCCGACCACCACACGCAGGCCCTGGCCATCTCGCGGCACACCGGCGACCGGATCGGCGAGGCCAGCGTGCTCAACAACCTCGGCGAGGCCGAGGAGCGGCTGGGCCGGTACGAGTCGGCCGCCGAGCACCAGGAGCAGGCCGTGGCTCTGTTCCGGCGGCTGGGCAACCCGCGGGGGGAAGCCTGGGCGCTGGACAGCCTGGGGACCGTCGACGCCCGCCTCGGCCGCAACGACCGGTCGGCCCAGCACCACCGGCGAGCGCTCGACCTGTTCCGCGACATCGGCGACCGCGCCGGCCAGACCTGGGCGCTCAACGGTCTCGGCGAAGCCGCCTGCACCGCGGGCGACCCCCGTCGCGCTCTCGACCACCACACCGCCGCCCGCGTCATCGCCGCCGACATCGGGGACCGCCAGCAGCAGGCGCGGGCCCACACCGGCCTGGGCCACGCCCACCGGGCCCTCGGCGACCCGGCCCCCGCCCGCGAGCACTACCGGGACGCGCTGGCCCTCTACACCGATCTCGGCATGCCCGAGGCCGGTCAGATCCGCGCCCACCTGGCCGCGACCGAGGCCGCCGGCGCCGACCGGCGGTGACGTCAGCGCGGGCCTGCCGGGCCGCGCGACTCCCGGGCAGCGGTCGATGGCGTACGCGGGGAAGGCTCCGGCGGGAGGCGCAGCACGGCGGCGAGCGGCCGCGGCAGCGACCAGTTGAGCCGGCCGAGCAGCACCACCGCAGCGGGTGCCAGCAGCGCCCGCACGATCAGGGCGTCGATGGCGATGCCCAGCGCCAGCGCAGTGGCGAGGATCTTCACCTCGACGGCCGGCACGGTGGACAGGGCGACGAAGGCCAGGAACAGGATCAGCGCCGCGGAGGTGACCAGCCGGCCGGTGCGGGCGATGCCGTCGACCACCGCCCGCGGGGTGGAGCCGTGCTCGTCGTACGCCTCGCGCATCCTCGACAGGATGAAGACCTCGTAGTCCATCGACAGGCCGAACAGGAACGCGAACACGGCGATCGGCACCCAGATGGTGATGGCGCCGCTCGCGGCCGTGCCGAAGATCGCCTCACTGCCGGCGCCGTCCTGCCAGATCACCACCGTGATGCCGTACGCCGCGGCGATCGACACCACGTTGAGCAGCAACGCCTTGATCGGCAGCCAGAGCGAGCGCAGCGCCCGGGCCAGCAGCAGGAACGTGACCACGACGATGCCCAGCACGACGAGCGGGGCGTGGCCGTAGACCGCGGCGACGAAGTCGGCGTCCTCGGCCGGGTGCCCGCCGACCCGCGCCCCGGGGATGGTCGCCGCGGTGTCCCGGACCGCGCGCACCGCTTTCCGGCTGGTCGCCGTCGCGGGGTCCTCGCCCGTCCAGACCTGGATCAGCTGCCCGGCGGGGGTGTTCCAGCCCGCCGGCGCCGGGGCGACCGCGGCGGCGACGCCGGGCAGAGCGGCGAAGCGCGCCACCGCTCCCGGCGCCTCGGCGGGTGGCAGCAGCACCTCGGTCGGGCGCAGCACCCCCGCGCTGATCCCGGAGTCCGTGATCTGCGCCGTGGCGACCCCGGCCGGGGTGCTCGCGTCGTAGGCGTCCAGCCGTGGTGAGCCGAGCCGCAGGCCCAGCAGCGGCGCCGCCAGCGCCAGCAGCGTCAGGGTGCTCGCCACCGCGACGAGCGCGGGACGACGTACGGCCACGGTGGCGATGCGCCGCCAGGTGCGGCTGCTCGGGTCGGTGACCCGGCGGCGGGGCCATTGCAGGCGTTCGCCCGCGGTGGCGAGCACGACCGGTACGAGGGTGGTGGCCGTGGCGACGCTCAGCAACGGGATCAGCAGGCCACCGAGGCCGATGCTGCGCAGAAACGGCAGCGGTACGAGCACCAGCGCGGCGAGCGACACGGCGACCGTCACCCCGCTGAACACCACCGACCGCCCGGCGGTGGCCATGGCCGCCACGACCGCGGCCGTACTGTCCGAGCCACCGGCCCGCTCCTCGCGCCATCGCATGACGATGAGCAGCGAATAGTCGATGGCGACCCCCAGCCCGATCAACGCCACCAGGTACTGGACCACGAACGACACGTCGGTGAGCCCGGTCAGGCCCAGCAGGCAGAGGAAGGTGGCGAGGATCGACACCAGGGCGACGAGCAGCGGTACGGCGGCCAGCAGCGAGCCGAACACCACCGCGAGCACGACGAGCGCGCCCAGCCCGCCCAGCACGGCCTCGACCAGCACCCCGCGCCTGCCGCCGCTCGAGGTCTCCTCCAGCACTGTGGTGCCGGTGACGGTGAGCGGGCGCCCGCCGACGTCGGCCCGGGCGGCGGCAGCCTCGAGCGCCGGCAGCGCAGCGGCGTACGGCTCCGGTCCCGGAAGCACGCGGGGATAGACCAGGGCGACCAGGACGCTGCCGTCCGGGGAGGCCAGCTCGCTCGCGTCGGCCGGGGTGAGGACGCGGCTGCCCGGGGACGCGGCCGTGACCCGGGCCACCTGCGTCTCGAACGCTTCGCGCGCGGCCGGGCCGGCCTGGCGGGGGCGGGCGACGAGAACCAGCGGGTCGACCGCTCCTCCGCCACCGGTCGCCGCTGTGATGCGCTGGTTGGTCTCGTACGCAGGCCGGCCGGGCAACGCGAACTCGTACCGCAGGGCGTCCACGGTACGCGGGGCCAGCACGCCGCCGGCCGCGGCGACGACAACCCAGGCGACGATCACGAGGGCACGATGGCGCAGCATCCAGGTGGTCCAGCGTCGCATCGCTCCGCCCCGCTATAAGGATCCTTATGGTCTGTCAGGAACCTTATAGTCTGTCCGTGGGCGATGTCGAGCAGCGGAATCCCGGCTGGTCCGGTGGTGACCCCGGTCAGGTGACCGGCTGGACGCTGGTGCGCACCCATCACGCGGTCGCGCGCCGCTTCGTCGACACCCTGGCGCGGGCCGGCCTGACCCCGACGCAGTTCGGCGTCCTGGTGCAGGTGGTGAGCGATCCGGGGTTGAGCCAGGCCGAGCTGGCCCGCCGGGTGCTGGTGACCCCGCAGAGCATCGGCGAACTGCTCACCTCCCTGGAACGCCTCGGCCACATCACCCGCCGGCGCGGCCCCCGCGGCAAGGCGAGCGTGGTGCAGGTGACCAAATCCGGCCGCTCGGCCCTGGACCGGGCGACCCCGCTGGTCCAGGCCATGAACACCCCACAGGCGCTCGGCCTGACCCCGGACGAGGACGAGACGCTGAACGCCCTGCTGCACAAGGTGCTCGCGGCGATGACCGATTCCTGACCGATTCGGCCCGCCACCCCGGCGATGCGTCGGTCAGCGCGAGGCCGGGGATCCCCGGCGGACCGAGTCCACCGGCATCACAGCAGCCCGGCCAGCTTGTGCACCCGGGCGCGGACCGTCCTCCACGTCGCGGCGAGGTACGCCAGCCGGGCGGCACGGAGCGGCCCGTGGGGCAGGTCGCCGTGGGTGCGTACCTCCCGTATGCACAAGGCAGCCACGTTGGTCCAGAACCCGGCCCGGTCGGGCTCGCTGTCGCCGGCGAACCGTTCGATCTCCTGCCGAGCTGCCGGCAGCCGGCCGAGAACCAGCCACAGCAGCGCGGCATCCAGGCCGGGCAGGTACCGGCCGGTGAACTCCCAGTCCACCACCCCGGCCGGCATCCCTGCGGGTGCGCGGAGCACGTTCGCGGGCAGCAGATCACCGTGCGCCGGGCGCATCGGCCCGGCCGCGGCGGCCAGCGCGTTCAGGGCGGCTTCGTCGCGGGCGTCGAGCAGGCCGTAGTCGGTGCGGTACCGGTGGAAGCGGTGCGGGTAGTCCCACGTGGCGGTGAACACGTTGCCCGATGCGGACCACTGCTGCAGGTCCCGGGCCGTCTGCAGCATCACCCGCACGGCGTCGGGATGCAGCGTGGCGGGGTACCGGTCACGGGCCACCGGCACGCCGGGCAGCCGGGTGGTGACCAGGACGCCGGCGTCAGGGTCGGCGGCGAGCAGGCGTGGCGCGGGCACCGGTGGCGGCGCGACCTCGAACGCGGCGTGGGTGTCGATCTCGGCGGTGAACCGGGCCTGCCAGAACGGGCCGGCGTCGGTGAGCAGCTTCGCGACCACGTCGACGCCGTCGAGCACGCCGGCGAGCAGGACCGCCTTGCCGGTGCGGTGCAGCACGGAGTCGACGCGCAAGCCGGGACAGAGCAGGCGAGCGCGGTCGTCGAACGGCTGCGTGACGCTCCCGCTCATCGGAGTGTCACTTCGGCGGGCACCAGGCTCGGCCGGGGGTGTGGGGGCCGGCGGCGCCGCTCGGGCGGCGCCGCCGGGGAGGGAGGGTCAGGACGTGGCCCAGTCGCCGAGGGACCAGTCCTGGACCTCGGGCATGTCCTCCAGGTGGTCGACCACGTAGGCCTCGTGGCGGGCCAGCTGGCTCTCGCACCACTGCTTGAGGTCGGTGGCGCCCTGGGGGAGGCGGCGGGCGTTGTTGATGGCGTCCATGACCAGGTGGTAGCGCGACGCCTTGTTGCGGACGGTCATGTCGAAGGGGGTCGTGGTGGTGCCCTGCTCGATGAAGCCGCGCACCCGGAAGCGGTCGGCGTCGGGGCGGCCGTGCACCAGCTGGTGGATGGCGCCGGGGTAGCCGTGGAAGGCGAACACGACGTCGACGGTGTCGGTGAACAGCTCGGTGAACAGGGTGCCGCTCATGCCGTGCGGGTGGTCCTTGGGGCGCACGAGCGTCATCAGGTCGACGACGTTGACGACGCGCACCCGCATGCCGGGCAGGCGCTCGCGCAGGATCTGGGCGGCCGCGACGGTCTCCATCGTCACGACGTCGCCGGCGCAGGCCAGGACGATGTCGGGGTCGGTGGTGCCGTCGTCGGTGCCCGCCCAGGTCCAGATGCCGGCGCCGCGGGCGCAGTGCTCGATCGCCTCGTCGATGGTGAGCCACTGCAGCTGCGGCTGCTTGTCGATGACGATCAGGTTGATGTAGGAGCGCGACCGCAGGCAGTGGTCGGCGACCGATAGCAGGCAGTTCGCGTCCGGCGGCAGGTAGACGCGGCTGACCGTGCCGCGCTGGGTGAGCACATTCTGGATCAGGCCGGGGCCCTGGTGGCTGAAGCCGTTGTGGTCGTTGCGCCACGCCGTCGAGGTGAGCAGCACGTTGAGGCTGGGCACCTTGGCCCGCCACGGCAGGTGGTCGGCCTCCTCGAGCCACTTGCCGTGCTGGATCGTCTGCGACGCGCTCACCATGGCGAACGCCTCGTAGGTCGCGAACATCCCGTGCCGGCCGGTCAGCGTGTAGCCCTCGAGCCAGCCGTGGCAGTTGTGCTCGGAGAGCACCTCCATCACCCGGCCGGACGGGCCGATCGCCACGTCGTCCGGGGTCACCCGCTCGAGGAAGGCGCGGTCGGAGACCTCGAAGACCGCGCCGAGCCGGTTGCTGTTGGTCTCGTCGGGCGAGAACAGCCGGAACCGGTCGGGGTTGGCGCGGTAGATGTCGCGCAGGAACTCGCCCAGCCTGCGGGTCGACTCGGCGCGGGCGACCGCGGGCTGCTTGACCTCGATCGCGTAGTCGCGGAAGTCGGGCAGGTCGAGCTCGCGGGTGAGCACGCCGCCGTTGGCGTGCGGGTTCGCGCTCATCCGCAGGTCGCCGGCCGGTGACTGCTCGAGCAGCAGCGGCGCCGGCGCGCCGTCGGCGTCGAACAGCTCCTCCGGCCGGTAGGAGCGCAGCCACCGCTCGAGCAGCGCGAGGTGGTCGGGGTTGTCGCGCACGCCGGCCAGCGGCACCTGGTGGGAGCGGAACGTGCCGGCCACCTGGACGCCGTCGACCTGGTCGGGGCCCGTCCAGCCCTTCGGGGTGCGCAGGACGATCGCGGGCCAGGCAGGCCGGGCGCCGTCCCAGTCGCCGCCGCGCGCCGCCTGCTGGATGGCGCGGATGCGGCCCCACGCCTGCGCCAGCGCGGCGGCGAACCGGTGGTGCATGCCGGGCACGTCGTCGCCCTCGACCTCGATCACCTCGTAGCCGTGGCCGCGCAGCAGGCTGCGGACCTCCTCGGGGTCCTTGCGGCCCAGCACGGTGGGGCCGGAGATCTTCGCGCCGTTGAGGTGCAGGATCGGCAGCACCGCGCCGTCGTGCGCGGGGTTGAGGAACGACACGCCCTTCCACGAGCCCTCGAGCGGGCCGGTCTCGGCCTCGCCGTCGCCGACCACGGCGATCGCGAGCAGGTCGGGGTTGTCGAACACGGCGCCGAACGCGTGCACCAGCACGTAGCCCAGCTCGCCACCCTCGTGGATGGAGCCGGGGGTCGTCACCGAGACGTGGCTGGGGATGCCGCCGGGGCTGGAGAACTGGCGGAACAGCCGGCGCATGCCGAGCTCATCGCGGGTGACGGCGGGATAGACCTCGCTGTAGGTGCCCTCGAGGTAGCCGGCGGCGACCAGCGCGGGACCGCCGTGGCCGGGGCCGGTGAGGTAGATCGTGTCCTGCCCGGTGTGCCGGATCAGCCGCGACACGTGGGCGTAGACGAACGACAGCCCGGGGCTGGTGCCCCAGTGCCCGAGCAGCCGGGGCTTGATGTGCCCGGCGGTCAGCGGCTCGCGCAGCAGCGGGTTGGCCTGCAGGTAGATCTGGCCGATGGTCAGGTAGTTCGCGGCCCGCCACCACGCGTCGAGCCGGGCCAGGTCGGCGTCGTCGAGCGTGGGCAGCAGGTCGGAGACAGCCGTGGACACGGGCAGGTCCTCTCGTCGCAAGGGCGCTTCGTCGGCGTTCACGCTAGGGCTACCCCCGCGGCGCCAATAGAGTCTTTGGTACCGGGTCGAAGTGACTTCGGTGTGTCGCTGAACCGACGGGCCCCGCTCATCCGTTCCCCCTGGCGTGCCCGAGATCCAGGACGGCCCGCCCGCCGTCGTCAGCCGCCGTGCCCGCCTGCAAGCCTTCCGGAGCCGGCCGGGGGTCCAGCTCGCGCTGACGATCACGGCCGGGGTGCTGCTGTTCGCGGCGCTCGTGTTCCCCAACGTGTTGTCGCGGCTGACCCCGATGGGATTCCTGCGCCTGCCGATCGAGGGGGCCGTGCTGCTGGGCCTGCTGGTCGTGCTGCCGCGCCGGGCCCGCCGGGTCCTCGCGGTCGTGGCGGGCTCGCTCCTCGGCCTGCTGGTCATCGAGAAGTGCCTGGACATGGGGTTCTTCGAGGAGCTGAACCGGCCGTTCGACCCGGTGCTCGACTGGGTGCTGCTCGACGACGCGTTCGGCTTCGCCTCCGAGGCGTACGGCCAAGCCGCCGCGCTCGCCGCTGTGGTGGGCATCCTGCTGCTGGTCGTGGCCATCCTCGCGCTGACCTCGTGGTCGGTGCTGCGGATCGGCGCGCTGGTCAGCCGGCACCGCCGCACGTCGGCGATCGCGGCCGGCGGCGCGGGCGTGGCCTGGGTGCTCGCGTTCGCGCTGGGCGTCTCGGTCTGGGGCGCCGTGCCGGTGGCCGCGCGCAGCACCGCCACGTACGCCTGGGATCGCGCCCACCAGGCGCGCGCCGGCCTGCGTGACGAGGCCACCTTCGCCGCGGAGGTGCAGCGCGACCCGTTCAAGACCGTCCCGGCGGCGCAGATGCTCACCGGCCTCAAGGGCAAGGACGTCGTGTTCACCTTCGTGGAGAGCTACGGCCGCAGCGCGGTCGAGGGCGACGCCCTGTCCAGGATCACCGGCCCGGTGCTCGACAGCGGCACCGCCGAGCTCAAGGCCGCCGGGTTCGCGGCGCGCAGCGGCTGGCTGACCTCCCCCACCTTCGGCGGCGGCAGCTGGCTGGCGCACGCCACCTTCGAGTCCGGGGTGTGGATCAACAACGAGCAGCGGTACCGCAACCTGGTCGCCGGCGACCGCCTCACGCTCACCCGGGCGTTCCGCGACATCGGCCACCGGACCGTCAGCGTCATGCCCGGCGCCACCCGAGCCTGGCCCGAGGGCGCCTTCTACGGCTACGACGCGGTGTGGGACTCGCGCAACCTGGGCTACGCGGGCCCCAAGTTCAGCTGGTCGCCGATGCCCGACCAGTTCACGCTCCAGCAGGTCAACGCCCTGGAGTACAAGAAGCCGGGCCGCGGCCCGCTGATGATCGAGATGCCGCTGGTCTCCAGCCACACCCCGTGGGCGCCGATCCCCGACTACCTGCCCGACTGGAACCAGGTCGGCGACGGCACGATCTACCAGCGGATGGTCGACAACGGCCAGAAGCCCAAGGCGCTGTGGGCCGAACCGAAGAAGGTCCGGGCCGAGTACGGCAAGTCGATCGTCTACTCGCTGACGACGCTGATCAACTGGGTCAAGCTGTACGGCGACGACAACCTGGTCCTGGTCTTCCTCGGCGACCACCAGCCCTCCCCGATCGCGGCGGGCGCCGGCGCCAGCCACGACGTGCCGATCACCGTGCTCGCCAAGGACCCGGAGGTGCTCGACCGGATCACCGGCTGGGGCTGGGCCGAGGGCCTGCGCCCGCGGCCGGACACCCCGGTCTGGCCGATGAGCGACTTCCGCGACAAGTTCTTCACCGCGTTCGGCCGGCAGACCCCGGCATCGTAGAGGCATGCTGCTCTACCTCGACTGCGACACCGGCATCGACGACGCCATCGCCCTGGCGCTGCTGCTCGCCCACGACGACGTGACCGTGGCGGGCATCGGCACGGTCAACGGCAACACCTCGGCGGCGCAGGCCGCGGCCAACACGCTGGGCCTGCTCGCGCTCGCCGGGCGCGACGACATCCCGGTGGCGGTCGGCGCCGGCCGGTGGCGCGGCGGCACCCCGCACGTGCACGGCGGCAACGGCGTCGGCGGCGTCCCGCTCCCCCGGGGCGGGCAACCCGATTCCCGTACGGCCGGAAGTTTGCTCGTCGAGCTGGCCCGGCGCCACCCGGGCGAGCTGCACGTGCTCGCCACCGGCCCCTGCGGCAACCTGGCGGCGGCCCTGCGCGCCGAGCCCGAGCTGCCCGGGCTGGTCGCCGCGGTGACCGTGATGGGCGGCGCCCTGCGCACCCCGGGCAACCGGCCCGAGCAGGCCGAGGCCAACATCGCGGACGACCCGTCCGCCGCCGCCGAGGTCCTCGCCGCGCCGTGGCCGCTGACGCTCGTGCCGCTCGACGTGACCCTGCGGCACCGCTGGTCGGAGGACGACCGGGCGGCGCTGGCCGCCGCCCGCGACCCGGTGAACCGCGCCATCGCGGCGATGCTGCCGGCCTACCTCGACTCGTACGAGCCCCGGTTCGGCGCCCGCCAGCTGCCGCTGCACGACCCGCTCGCCGCCGCGCTGGCGACCGGGCTGGTGACCGCCTCGGACAAGCCCCGCCTGGGCGTCCGCGTCGACGTGGCGCACGGCCGCACGGTGGCCGACCCGGCGGCGCCCGGCATCGACGTCGTGCTCGCCGTGGCCGAGCCGGCGGGCCCGGTCATCCTCGAGCGTCTGCTACGGAATGGGTCGTAGGAGGCTCGCCCCACGACGAGATCATTGGTAGCGTTCCGCCATGCCGACGGAATCAGGGGTCGATCGCACCCGTCTCGCCGAGCTCGCCGCCCGCGAGCGCGCCACCTTCGCCGCCCAGCGCCCCCGCTCGGCCGCCGCCTACCAGCGCTCCGAGCACCTGTTCGGCCGCGTGCCGATGACCTGGATGAACAAGACCGCCGCCGGGTTCCCGATCTACTTCCAGCAGGCCTCGGGCAACCGGATCACCGACGTCGACGGCCACGACTACCTCGACTTCTGCCTGGGCGACACGGGCGCGATGGCCGGGCACTCCCCCGCGCCGGTCGTCGAGGCGGTCACCCGGCGGCTCGGCGAGCTGGGCGGCGCCACGACCATGCTGCCCACCGAGGACGCGGCGGCCGTGGGCGCCGAGCTGGCCCGCCGCTTCGGGATCCCGTACTGGAGCTTCGCCCTGACCGCCACCGACGCGAACCGCTGGGCCATCCGGCTGCTGCGCGCGGTCACCGGCCGGCCCAAGATCCTGGTCAACAGCTACTGCTATCACGGCTCGGTCGACGAGTCGCTCATCGTCGTCGGCCCCGACGGGCACGGCGTCTCGCGCGAGGGCAACGTCGGCGCGCCGGTCGACGTCACCCGGACCAGCCGGGTCGCCGAGTTCAACGACCTGGCCGGGCTGGAGCGCGAGCTCGCGCACGGCGACGTCGCCGCGGTGCTGATGGAGCCGGCGCTGACCAACATCGGCATCGTGCTGCCCGAGCCGGGCTACCTGGCCGGCGTGCGCGAGCTGACCCGCCGCCACGGCACCTATCTGATCAACGACGAGACCCACACGTTCTCGGCCGGTCCGGGCGGCGCCACCGCGGCCTGGGGTCTCGAGCCCGACGTGCTCACGATCGGCAAGTCGATCGCCGGCGGCATCCCGATCGGGGCGTACGGGCTGAGCGCCCCGCTGGCCGACGAGATCCTCGGCCGCACCGACCTCGACCTGGTCGACATGGGCGGCGTCGGCGGCACGCTGGCCGGCAACCCGGTGTCGATGGCCGCCGCCCGCGCGTGCCTCGAGCAGGTGCTCACCGAGCAGGCCTTCGCGGGCATGACGGCGACGGCCACGGCGTTCGCCACCGGCATCCGCAAGATCATCGAGAGCCACGGTCTGCCGTGGTCGGTCAGCCGGCTCGGCGCCCGGGTCGAGTACCGGTTCACCGACCCCGCCCCACGCAACGGCACCGAGTCGGCGGCCGCCGCGGACGCCGAGCTCGAGGACTTCCTGCACACCTATCTGGCCAACCGCGGCGTGCTGCTCACCCCGTTCCACAACATGGCGCTGATGGCGCCGCAGACCACCACGGCCGACGTGGAGCGTCACCACGAGATCTTCGCGGAGGCGCTCGCCGAGCTCACGGCCTGACGACCGGGCTTTCGCGATAGTGCCGTAACGAGGTCAATTCACTCCGTAGCCTGACGCCATGGGTCTGTTCGGACGACGGGCGGAGATCCAGCCCGTACCGCAGCGCGCGCAACCCCGCGACATCGAAGCGCTCGAGGAGCTGGTGAACAACCTCGAGAGCGTGACCGACGAGGCGAGCAGCTGGCGCATCTACGCGTCCACGTACCTCGAGTTCTACGACTTCGAGTACGTGGCCGTGTGGCGGATCGAGGCCGGCGCGCCCCGGCTGGAGTACGAGGTGGGCCGGCTGGCCTCGGCGCTCGGCGGCACGGCGGGGCAGCCGCAGCTGGTCCAGCAGGCCGCTCGCACCACCCAACCGGCGGTTGCCAACGCGAGCGCGGCGGGCACCGACGCCCGGCTGGCCGCCGCGGTGCGCGCCGGGGCGCAGTCCGGAATCGCCGTGCCGACCGTGAGCAAGGGGCGGGTCACCGCGGTGATGGAGTACTACTCCCGCACCGACCCGGACCCGGACGCGTCGCTGCTCAGCAAGTGGATCGCCATCCAGCGGGTCGCCGAGCAGGCCCGGGTGGCCGCCCTCACGGCGTACTACACCCGGCAGGTCGCCGACGACCGGCTCGCCGTCACCAACGTGGTCGCCGCGCTCGGGCACACGTCCGACTCCGACGTGGCGATCAGGGCGGCGCTGGACGCGGTCCGCACCGCCTTCCACTGGGCGTACGGGTCGTACTGGCAGATCGACGAGCAGGAGAACGTGCTGCGCTTCGCCGTCGAGTCGGGCACCGCCGGCGAGGAGTTCAAGAAGGTCACGCTGGCGGCCACCTTCGCCGAGGGCGTCGGCCTGTCGGGACGCGCGTGGCGCGCCCGCGACCTGGTGTTCGTTCGCGACATCGGCCAGCTCACCGACTGCGTGCGCGCCCCCGCCGCGCAGCGCGCGGGCGTGCGCTCCGGCGTTTGCTTCCCGATCCTCAGCGGCGACAAGATCATCGGCACGATGGACTTCTTCACCACCGAGTACGTCGAGCTGTCCGAGTCGCGGATGGACGCGCTGCGCAACGTGCAGCAGCTCGTCTCGCAGCGGCTCGACGTGGTGCGCGGCGCCGAGAGTGCCGCGCGGAACGCCCGCGCGCTGCTCGACACCGTGTCGCGGCTGCGCACGGCGACCGCCGACGCCAGCCGGGTGGCCGACGAGGCGGTCGGCCGGGCCTCGGACATGACCGGCGACGTGGCCTCGCTCAACGACGCGTCCGCGGCGATCGGCGACGTCATCCAGATCATCTCGTCGATCGCCGACCAGACGAACCTGCTCGCGCTCAACGCCACCATCGAGGCGGCCCGGGCCGGCGAGATCGGCAAGGGCTTCGCGGTGGTGGCCGGCGAGGTCAAGGAGCTCGCCCGGGAGACCGCCGAGGCGACCAAGCGGGTCTCGGAGCAGATCGCGGCCCTGCAGGCGAGCGCCGAGTCGGTGGCCTCCGGCATCCGCACGACCAGCGACACGATCGCGCAGCTCGACGCCGTGCAGGCCCGCATCGGCGAGGTGCTCGAGGAGCAGGCCTCGATGGCGCACGCCTTCGAACACTGACCGGCACGGGAAGGGGCGCTCCGGGAGAACCCGGGGCGCCCCTTCGACACGTACGGGGAGATCAGTAACGGAAGCGGGCGACCAGGCTCTGCAGCTGGCTGGCCGTGGTGGCCAGGTCGTCGGCCGCGTGGCGCGTCTCGCCGACCGAGGCCGTCGTGCGCTGGGTGGCCTCCGACACCCCGCCGATCGTCGCCGCGATGTCGCCGGCGCCCGCCGCAGCCTCCGACAGCGTGCGGTTCATCTCCTGCGTGGTGGCGGTCTGCTCCTCCACCGCCGAGGCGATCGTCATCTGGATGCCGTTGATCCGCTCGATGATCGCGGAGATCTCGCCGATCGCGGTGACCGCGCCGCCGGTGTCGCTCTGGATGGCCTGCACCCGGCGCGAGATGTCCTCGGTGGCCTTTGCCGTCTCCTGGGCCAGGTCCTTGACCTCGCCGGCGACGACCGCGAAGCCCTTGCCGGACTCGCCGGCCCGCGCGGCCTCGATCGTCGCGTTCAACGCGAGCAGGTTGGTCTGCTCGGCGATCGCCGTGATCGTCTTGACCACCGAGGCGATCTCGCTGGACGACTCGCCGAGCCGGGCGACGATCGTGTTGGTGGCCGAGGCGACCTCGACGGCCTGCACGGCCACCTCGGAGGCCTCGGTGGTCGAGACGCTGATGTCGCGGATCGCCGAGCCCATCTCCTGCGACCCGGCGGACACCACCTGGAGGTTGTTCGACACGGCGTCGGCGGCCGCGGCCACCGTGCCCGCCTGCACCGACGCCTCGGAGGCGGCCGAGTCCACCGCGCCCGACACCGCGGTCAGCTGACCGGCGGCGGCGTGCAGCGTGGACGCGTTGCCGGCCAGCGTCACGACGTCCTCGCGCAGCCGGGAGACGGCCTGGTCCAGGGAGAGCGCCATCCGGCCCACCTCGTCGCGGACCGTGACACCCGACGTCCGGGTGAGGTCGCCCTCGGCGAGCCCCTCGGCCACCCGGCCCACCGCGCCCACGGTGCTGCGCACCCGGCCGGCGACGCGGAACCCGAGCCACAGGCTGGCCAGCACACCGAGCACGAGCAGCGCCACGATCGTCCACGTCGCCCGGGTGGTGTCGTCCTCGGCCGCCTTCACGGCCGCCTCGGAGTTCGCGGCCGCCCGCGCGGCCAGCGCCTGCTGGTCCTGCCCCAGCGCGGCGTACAACCGGTTGTAGGTGGCGACGGCCTCCTGGAGCTGGACCGGGGTGCGGCCGGTCTGGTCCTCCTGGAGGAAGTCGAGGAACGCCTTCCAGTCCCCCGCGGCCTTCTCCACCTCGTCGGTGCCGGTCCGGTCGCCGGCGTAGGCGGCCCGCAGCGTGGCGAGCGCGTCCGCGATGGCGGCCTTGTTGGCCTCCTGGTTCTGCAGCAGCGACTCCCGCAGCGACGGGTAGAGCCGCAGCGCGGACTGGTTGCCGCCGAACGACTCGATGTTCTTGGCGAACGCCCCGGCCGCCGCGTCGACCGCGATCGTCTCGCGCTGCGCCGTGGCCGCATCCTTGTTGTGGGCGTGCAGGGTGTAGAGGGCGACTCCACCGACGAGCACGCCGCTGAGCGTGCCCACCGTGACCGCGGCCCCGATCTTCGTACGCAGCGAGCAGTTGTCGAACGCTCCTAGCAGACCCATGCGGTGTGCCTCTCCTGTTTCGGTGTCGAGGGGCAGATCGGCACCGGAGGCCCCGCGGTTGAGTGTTCGCGGCACGGTTCCGACGAAAGCTGTCGCGATCACGCTAATCGGGCCGTTCCGGTGAGGGCGGCGGCTTTGCCGGATCAGGGAACGGTGTGGTTGGTGCGCCTGCTGTTCCGTGACCACGCCCGCTCCGCGTAGGGCATCCTAGGAGGCTAGGCAACGGGATTCGAACGTTCTAGGGGGATTTCGATCGGTGAGGCGGTGTTGCCCGCTACCGTCCGAGTCATGGCCGCCGTAGGCGAATTTCCCGCGACCGCCGCACGGACGCGCCGGTCCGCCCCGGCCTCCGCGGGTGCGCGCCGGTCCTACGACGACGTCGTCCGGCTGCTCGACGACGGCGACGTCGACGGGCTCGTCGAGACGCTGCTGCACCTCGACGAGACCAAGCGCCGCACGCTGGCCGCGCGCCTGCGGGCCGCGGAGCCGGCCGGGCCCCGGCAGGAGGCGGCCCTGCTCGTGGCGGGCGCCGGGTGCCTGCCCGCCGCCGAGGACGTCGTCGCGTGGCTGCGCTCCGCCCGGCTGAGCGAGCCGATGTCCGAGCACACCGTGGCGGCGATCGTCCGGGTGCTGTCCGCGCCGGGCCGGCCCGATCCGCGCCGGGTCGCCGCCGGGCTGGCCGCGCTGCCGGGCGCCCACGCGTCGGACCGCGGGGAGTGGGCGCTCGCCGCGGCGGCCCTGCGCGCCACGGGCCAGCTCCCGCCGGCGACCGAGGCCTTCGTGCGCGGCTGGATCCGGGACCTGTCCGCGCGGGTGCAGCAGGGGCCGGCGTCGGCGGAGGGGTCCGTCGCCGGCGTGCGCAGCACCGGGCTGATGGCGTTCGTCGCCGGGGACCCCGCGGGTCGGCTCGCGGCGCGCCTGGGGGCGGACCCGTGGCTGGACACGCTGGTGCCGCACCTGTTCCGCCTGCCCAAGGCGGCGGCCGCGCTCGACACGGCCTGGGCCACGGCGCTCGCGCTGCTGGCCTCGACCGGGCGGATCGACCGGGACGGCCTCGTGGGGCTGGTGATCGAGCGGATGCGCTCGGGGGTCGCCACCCGGCCGGCCGTCGAGACGTACCGGCGCCTCGACCTGAGCCCCGACGAGCTCCTCGCGCGGCGCGCGGACCTCCTCGAGCTGCTCGGCGGCCCGAACGGCCCGGTGGCCGAGGTGGCGCAACGCTCGCTGCGGCTGCTCGACGACTCCGGCCGGCTCGACGGGGACACCGTCGTCGAGGCCACCCGTACGGTCCTGCGGCGCACCGAGAAGAAGCTGGTGCGCTCCCAGCTGTCCTGGGTGGAGCGGGCCGCCGTCCGCCATCCCCGCTACGCCCGCGACCTGCTCGCCGCGGCCGCCGTGACAGCCGCTCCAGCCGCCACCGCCGTGAAGCCCGCCGTGGCAGCCGCTCCGGGCGCACCCGCAGCAAAGCCCGCCGTAACAGCCGCGCCGGCCGCACCCACAGCGGAACCCTCCGTCACAGCCGCTCCGGCAGCCACCGCAACGGCCACCGCGGCGAAGCCCGCCGTCACAGCTCCTTCGGCCACACCCGCAGTAGAGCCCGCCGTAACAGCAGCTCCGGCCACACCCGCAGCCAAGCCCGCCGGCACAGCCGCTCCGGCGGCGCCTGACGAGCCGCTGGCGACGTTCGACATCCCCCGCGCGCCGCTGTTCCCGCCGAGACCGATCCCGTACGAGGCGGAGCGCATGCCCCCGCCGCTGCGCACGGCCGACGAGCTCGCCGCCGAGGCGGCAGCCCTGCTCGACGGTCCTCTCCGGCCGGTCCCGCTGGAGCGCGTGCTCGCCGCCGCGGTCCTGTTCCCGGCGGCGGCCCGCCCGGTTCTCGCGGCGCTGACCGACGCGCTGACTCCCGCCGAGGGTCTGCAACGGATGCTGCTCGACCGCGTCCGCGAGGTCGCCGCCGGCCCGGCGCAGCCCGTGCTGCTGGCGACGCCCGCGACCGTCGACGGCCACGTGGAACCGGCGCGAGTGCTGTTCCGCCTCGCCGAGGCCGAGCGCGACGGCTGGCAGCCCGGCCGCCACGACCTCACCCAGGCGCTGCTGCGGCTCCCGCGCGAGGTCGACCCGGCGATCGCCGCCGCCGCGGCCCGGCTCTCCTCCCCCGCCGGCCGCCGGTTCGCCGCCTGGCTGCGCGACGCCCCCGACCCCGACACGCTGATCGCCCCGCCGCAGCCCGGCGACCCCGCACCCGCTCCCGGCCCCGAGACGCTGGTCGGGGCGCCGGCCGGCGAGCCGCGCCCCGAGCCGGCCGGGATGGCGTGCTGGCCGCAGATCCTGCCCGGCCACCGCGAGGTGGTCGCCCGCCACGTCCTCGGGCACGCCGCGGTGCTGCCGGATCTGGCCCGCTCGGCGGGCGCGTTCGGCCCGGCGTTCGCGCGCGCCCTCGCGTACGCCCTCGGCTCCCCCCGCGCCGGGGACCGCGCGCACGCCGTCGCGGCGCTCGCCCACCTGGCCCGGCACGGCGGGGCGGACCCCGAGCTGCTGGCCCGGGAGCTCGCCGCGTGGCGCGAAGCGCCCACCGACGCGCTCGCCGACCTCGCCCGCGGCGGCGCGCAGCACCTCGTGTGGGCGGTCGCCCGTACGCTCGTGCCCGCTCTGCTGCGCCTCGACGACCCGCCGGCCGGTCTGCCCGGCCTGCTCGCCCTCACCGCGGCGACCGCCACCGCCATCGGCGCGCGGGCCGACCTGCCCGAGGTCGCCGCCGCGGCCACCGCCGCGGGGACCGGCCGCCTGCGGGCCGAGGCGGCGCGGCTGGCGAGCGTCCTCAGCTGAGCAGCTCCGAGAGGGTCACGAAGCGGTAGCCGCGGGCCCGCAGACCGGCGACGACCGCGGGCAGGGCGTCGAGCGCGACCAGCCGCCGCTCGTCGCCGGCGTCGTGGGCCAGCACGATCGAGCCGGGGCGCACCGCGCCGACGAGGTCGCGGGCCTGGGCGGCGGGGTCGCCGGCGTAGCGGCGCTCGCGCATCTGCTGCGACCAGAGCGCGATGTCGTAGCCCATCGCGTCGGCGGCCAGCACCGTGGACCCGCCGAGGTGCCCGTACGGCGGGCGCAGCAGCGTGGCCTCGCGGCCCAGGTGCCGCCGGATGGCGTCGTGGGTGCGCTCGAGCTCGCGGCGGACACCGGCCAGGTCCAGCGTGGCCAGGTCGTCGTGCGACCAGGAGTGGTTGCCCACCTCGTGGCGGGCCAGGCGTCCGCGCAGCAGCCCGGCGTGCTCCTCGAGGTGCCGGCCCACCACGAAGAAGGTGGCGGGCACCTCCGCCTCGTCCAGCACGTCGAGGAACCGGGGCGTGTACGACGGCAACGGCCCGTCGTCGAAGGTGAGCGCCACGACCTTCTCGGTGGTCGGCACGAAGTAGTGGATCCGCACCCCGCCGCGGTGCACCGCGCCCAGGTCGTCGGCCGCCGCCGCGTACCCACCGCCCAGCGGCGGACGGTCCCAGCCGAGCCAATGCTCGACGTGACCGCCGGCGGCGACGGCCGTGGCCGCCCCGCCCGCGGCGAGCAGGCCCGAACGCAACAGAGCACGACGAGTGACCAAGACATCCTCCATGATCGTTCCGGCCTCGCAGCCTGGTCGATCAAGGAAGGGACGCGCTTCTGCCACGGGAACGGTCCTGCCGGCCGCGGGAACCGGCCGAAAGACGGACGTCCGCGGGTCAGATCGGACTTTCGGAGGACGGCACGGCGACGGGCCGGAACTCGCCCAGCGGCCCGTGCAGCCGGGACGCGTGGACGGTGAGCAGCGGCTGCCCCGCCATGCCCAGCGCCTTCATCCGCTCGGCCATCGGGTGGGCGCCGAAGCTCGCCCGGAACGCGCCGCGGCCCAGCCGCACGCCCGACAGCCGCATCGGGACCAGCCCGCGCAGCAGCGTGCGCGGCTGGGCGCCGTCGTCCAGCCAGGACCACGCGGGCAGGGCGGCGCGCAGCGGGAACGGCAGGCGCACGCCCCCGTGCCGGAACGACGCGCGCACCGCCTCGGCGGCCCCGTCGCGCACCACCACGTCGGTGCGCGCCGGGGCGAACCGCAGGTCGGCGTCCATCAGCCACTTGGGCAGCGCCCAGAAGTCGCGGCCCGCCTCGCGGGTGAGGGCGCCGGTCACGGGCAGGTCGAGCAGGTGCAGCCCGGGCGGGCCGGACGGGCCGCGCACGAGCAGCCCGACGCCGACCTCGTCGTAGGCGCCCAGCGCCCACTCGTCGTAGTGGACACACAGGACCATGCCGACCGCGCGGCCCAGCACGGTGAACGGGCGCAGCGGCACGCCGGCGAGCAGCGGGCGCACCGCGGCGGCCCGCGAGGTGAAGACCGCGGCCGTCAAGCGGGCCGAGGTGATCTCCACCGGCAGCGTGACGGTTCTCCCCTGCAGGGTCCACACGCCGTCACCCACGCGCTGCGCCATGCGGCGACCCTACCCGCCACCGGGTAGCCCGGCCGAGCGTCGAGGTGATAGGGCTTCGATATGTCGATGACGACAGTGGGCGTCCTGCGCGAGACCGCGAGCCGCGAACGCCGGGTGGCGCTGACCCCCGACGGCGTGTCACGGCTGCGCGCGGCGAACGTCCGGCTGCTGGTCGAGTCGGGCGCGGGACGCGCCGCCTGGTTCGACGACGGCGACTACCTGGCGGCCGGCGCCGAGGTCGGATCCCGCGAGCAGGTGTACGCCGGGAGCGACGTCCTGCTGGTCGTGCGCCCGCCCGGCGACGTCGCCGCGCTGGGCGCCGGCCGGGTGCTGATCGGGCTGCTCGACCCGCTCGGCGATCCCGCGCTCGCCGAGTCGCTCGCGGCGCAGGGCGTGACGGCGATCAGCGTCGACCTGCTGCCGCGCACGCTGAGCCGGGCGCAGCCGATGGACGCGCTCACCTCGCAGGCCAACGTGGCCGGCTACAAGGCCGCGCTGCTGGCCGCCGAGGCGTACGGCGGCTTCTTCCCCATGCTGATGACCGCCGCGGGCACGACCCGGCCCGCGCGGGTGCTGGTGCTGGGCGCGGGGGTCGCCGGGTTGCAGGCGATCGCGACCGCGCGGCGGCTCGGCGCGCTGGTCACCGGCTACGACGTGCGCGAGGCGGCCCGCGCCGACATCGCCTCGACCGGCGCTGCCGTCCTCGAGCTCGCGACCGCGGCGCAGGCCTCCGCCGACGGGTACGCGCAGCGGCTCGCCGACGACGCGGCGGCGGCCCAGCTCGCGGCCCTCGACGAGGTCGTGCCCCGGTTCGACGTGGTGATCACGACGGCGCGGGTGCCCGGCGGCCGCTCGCCGCTGCTGGTCTCCGAGGCGGCGCTGGCCGCGATGCGGCCCGGGTCCGTGGTCATCGACCTGGGCGGCAACGTGGCCGGGTCCGCCGAGGACACCCGGACGGTCACCGGCCGCGGCATCACCGTGATCGGCGCGCCGAACCTGGCCGCCACCGTGCCCGTCGCGGCGTCCACGGCGTACGCGCGGAACCTGGTCGCCCTGCTGGGCAGCCTGCTGCGCGAGGGACGACCGCACCTCGACGACACCGACGAGGTGCTGGCCGCGGTGCTGGTGTGCCGCGACGGCGCCGTCGTGCACCCCCGGCTGCGTCACCACGAGAGGGAGATCCGATGAGCCCGTTGCTGCTGGCCGACCTGACCGTGTTCACGCTCGCGCTGCTCGTCGGCTTCGAGGTGATCAGCAAGGTGCCGGCCACCCTGCACACGCCGCTGATGTCGGGCGCGAACGCCATCCACGGCGTCGTGCTGGTCGGCGTCATGCTGCTGGCCGCCACGGTCAGCACCCCGGCGGGGTACGCGCTGCTGGCCGTCGCCGCGTTCTTCGCCGCGATGAACGTGGCCGGCGGCTACGTGGTGACCGACCGCATGCTCGCGATGTTCCGGAGCCGGTCGTGAGCGGCTTCGACACCGCGGTCCACCTGGTCTACCTGGCCTGCGCGAGCGCGTTCGTGGTCGGGCTGCACCTGATGAACGCGCCCGCCACGGCCCGGCGCGGCAACCAGGTGTCGGCCGCGGGCATGGGCGTGGCGCTGCTGACGACGGTCGCGGTGCTCGTCGAGGACGGGCGGATCACCGCGTACGCGGCCTGGGCGCTCGGCCTCGGCACGGCCGGCGGCGCGGTGGCCGGGCTGGTGGCGGCGCGGGTGGTGCGGATGACAGCGATGCCGCAGCTGGTGAGCCTGTTCAACGCGGTCGGCGGCGGCGCGGCGGCGCTGATCGCGCTCGGCGACCGCGCGACCAGCACCCACGCCGAGGTGACCGGCGTGCTCGACGTGGTGATCGGCGCGGTGACGTTCAGCGGCTCACTGATCGCCTCGGGCAAGCTCGCCGGGCGGGTGCCGGGCCGCCCGATCGTCGTGCCGCACGGCCGGCTGATCTCGCTGGCGCTCGCGGTGGTCGTCGTCGTCCTGGGCGTGCTGGTGGTCGGGTTCGACGGGGGCACGCCGGCGCTGGCGGGCGCGGCGGCCGCGGCGCTGGCGGCCGGGGTGCTGCTCACGCTGCCGATCGGCGGCGCCGACATGCCGGTGGTGATCTCGCTGCTCAACGCGTGCACCGGCACGGCGGTGGCGATGGCGGGCTTCGTGCTGGGCAGCACCCCGCTGATCATCGCGGGGGCGCTGGTCGGCGCGGCGGGCGCGATCCTGACGAAGCTGATGGCCGACGCGATGAACCGGCCGATCGGCGCGATCGTCGCCGGCGGCTACGGCACGGGCGACGCCGTCGCGGTCGCGGCGCGCTCCGGCTCGGCGGCCGTCCGCGAGGTCACCGCCGAGGACGCCGCGATCCAGCTGGCGTACGCGGGAAGGGTCGTGATCGTGCCGGGCTACGGGCTCGCCGCCGCGCAGGCGCAGCACGAGGCGGTGGCGCTCGCGCAGGCGCTGACCGACCGCGGGGTCGAGGTCACGTACGCCATCCACCCGGTGGCCGGCCGGATGCCCGGGCACATGAACGTGCTGCTGGCCGAGGCGAACGCCCCCTACGAGCAGCTGCAGGACCTCGAGGAGAGCAACCCCGGCTTCCCGCGCACCGACGTGGCGCTGGTCGTGGGCGCCAACGACGTCACCAACCCGGCGGCGCGGCGGCCCGGCAACCCGGTCTCGGGCATGCCGATCCTCGACGTCGACCGGGCGCGGAGCGTCATCGTGATCAAGCGGTCGCTCGGGCACGGCTACGCGGGCATCGACAACGAGCTCTACGCCGACCCCCGCACGGCCATGCTGTTCGCGGACGCGAAGGCGGGCCTGAGTGCCCTGCTGGCCGGTCTTTCCGCGTACGCACGGTAGCCCCTCACGCGAGGGCGAGCACCGCGACACCGGCGAAGACGAGCGCGGAGCCCGCGAACGCCGACGCCGAGGGCCGACCGCCCGTGAGCCACGACAGCGCTACGACGAACAGGATGCCGGTCTCGCGCAGCGCGGCGACCGCGGGCACCTGCGCCGCGGCGACCAGAGCGAGCGCCGCCAGCGTGAGGACGTGCGCGCCGACCGAGCCGAGGCCGATCACGAACGTCGCCGGCCGGACCTGGGCGCGCAGCGCGGCGGGCCGGGTGGCCAGCCGCACGGCGGTGGAGACGACGACCAGCGGCGCCATCGACAGCCAGAGATAGGTGGCGGGGTCGGCGTGCCGCAGACCGAGCGAGGCGACGTACGTGTAGCAGGCCAGCGACACCGCCACCGGCGCGGCGGCCGCCACCGAGCGGCGGGTCGCCCCCGACGCGGTCAGCAGGACGCCGGCGCTGACGACCAGCACGCCCGGCGCGGCCCACGCGGGCACCTCGTCGCCCGCGGCGAGCGCCACGGCCAGCAGCAGCACGGGGGCCAGACCGCGCGCCACCGGATAGGCCGCGTGCACGGGCGTCCGCGCGTATGCGACGTTGAGCAGCAGGAAGTAGGTCACCGAGAGGCACGCCGAGACGGCCACCCAGCCCCACGCGGCGTCCTCGACCCGCCAGCGCGCCAGTGCGAGCGGCGTGAGGGCCAGCAGGCCGAGCGCGTTGCCCGCGATCGCGCCGTCGAACCCCTCGGGCGCCAGCCGGCCGAGCAGGACGTTACACAGCGCGTGCAGCAGGGCCGAGGCGAGCACCAGGGTCAGGGCGAGCGGCGGAAGACCCATCCGGTGATTCTGGCGGCCGCCGCGGCGCGCAAGTGTCGGGTATCGGCCACGCCCCGTCCGGGTTACGCGGAACGGCTCGCCGGACCGGGTGGGACGGCCGATGCCGGGGGGCGCGGGCCGTCTCTAGCGTCGGGTGCATGAGGGTGACCGGGCAGGTCGGCAGGCGGTCGGCCTCGATGGCCCTGGCCGCGTTCGTGGCCTGGGCGATGACGGGCCAGGCGTCGGCGATGGTGGGCACGCTGCCCACGGTGGAGGACGGCGGCGGCGCGGGGGCGCCGGCGATCGTGCGGGTCGAGGCCGACCGCGGGCTGCTGGACCGCGGGCTCGCCTGCACCGGCACGCTGATCGCGGCCGCCTGGGTGCTGACCGCGCAGCACTGCACGAACGTGAACAGCGACCAGCGCCACCCCTACCGGCCGGGCGAGATCACCGTGGGCGCCGGGTGGCCGGTCGCGGCCGTGCACCGCATGGGCGGGTACGACGCGCGCAGCCTGGTCAACGACATCGCCCTGCTGGAGCTGGCCGCCCCGGTGACCACTGTGGTCCCGGCCCGCCTCGCCACGCGGCCGCTGGGCACGGCGAGCGAGGCGACCGTGTACGGCTCGGCGCACACCGCCGACGTCCGGGTCACCTCGCTCGCGGCGGTCAACCACGGGCCGTGCCTGTTCCCCGACCCGCCCCGCGGCTCGATGACGTTCGTGACCTCGGTGCACGGCGGCTCGCGGCGCGGCGACAGCGGCGGCCCCCTGCTGCGCTGGGAGGACGGCGTGCCGCTGCTGCAGAGCGTCACCGCGGGCGCCGCGGACCGGGTCACCTGCGGGGCGCCCGACCTGGTGGGCCGCCCGCAGGCGTGGGTGGGCATCTCCAACCGGGTGGACCGGGCCAGCGCGGCGTGGCCGTTCCTCGCCGCCTACGTGCCCGGGCTGTGACCCGCACGGGGTAGCCGGATCGGGCGGAACGCCCTCCCCAACGCGAGGGAGCGTCCTGCTGGGACGGCCGATAGCCGGGCGGCGCGGCGGGTTCGTAGCGTGAACGCGGGGCATCGAGCTTCATGGAGGCCGGCCGGCGACCCTGGCGAGGGGCGCGGCGGGCCCCGGTGGCCGCGGCCGGGAGCACGCTTCGTCCAGGCGTGCGGCGGCGGCCACGTGAGGAGGTGGGCGGGCCTGCGGGGCGGCGGCCCGCCCACCCCCGAGCCCCCCACGGCCGGCGCGCGGCGGCGACAATGTCCCCCATGGACTTCGCCACCGCGCTCGGCTCGCTGTTCACCCCCGAGGGCCGGGAGGACCCGTATCCGGCGTACGACGTGCTGCGGGCGCACGCGCCGGCCTTCCTCGCCCCCGACGAGCGCTGGTACGTGACCACGAACGCGCTGACCAACCGGCTGCTGCGGGACCCGCGCATGCGGCTGGCCGACGCGGGCGACTACGACCAGTTCTGGCCGGACTGGCGGCAGAACCGCGGGGTCGCCTCGGTGGTGCTGTCCATGCTGCAGACCAACCCGCCCGACCACACCCGCGTACGCCGGGCCGCCGCGGCCACCTTCACCGCGCGGCGCGTCGCGGCGATGCGCGACGTCATCGCCGGCCAGGCCGAGGACCTGGTCAAGGCGATGCCCGCCGCGGCCGACTTCATGACCGCGTTCGCCTACCCGCTGCCGATCGGCGTGATCTGCGCGCTGCTCGGGGTGCCGGCCGGCGACCGCGCCTGGTTCCGGCAGCGCGCCGCCGACCTGACCGTCGTGCTCGAGCCGATCAGCACGGTCGAGGAGATGGACCGGGCCGACGCGGCCGGGCGCGACCTCGAGGACTACCTCACCGGCCTGATCGCGCAGCGGCAGCGGGCCCCGCAGGACGACCTGACCAGCGCGCTGGTCGAGGCGGGCGCCGACGGCACGCTCACCGGCGAGGAGCTGCTGGCCAACCTCGTGCTGCTGCTGGTCGCCGGGTTCGAGACCACCGCGAACCTGCTCGGCACCGGCCTGCACCTGCTGCTCGAGCACCCCGCCCACGCCGACCGGCTGCGCGCCGACCCGGAGCTGGCGCCCGCCTTCGTCGAGGAGATCCTGCGGTACGACTCCCCGGTGCAGCTGACCTCCCGCTTCACCACCGAGCCGGTCGAGCTGGGCGACGGCGTCACCGCCCCGGCCGGCGCGGGGCTGACGATGATGCTGGGCGCCGCCAACCGCGACCCCGCCCGCTACCCCGACCCGCACCGTTTCGACCCCGACCGCGAGGGCGTCCAGCCGGTCTCCTTCGGCGGCGGCGCCCACTACTGCCTCGGCGCCCCGCTCGCCCGGCTGGAGGCGCAGGTCGCGTTCCCCCTGCTGCTGACCATGCTGCCGCGGCTGGCCGTGGCCGGCGCCCCGGTCCGGCGCGACCGCCTCACGCTGCGCGGCTTCGCCACCCTGCCCGTCACCACGGGCTGACCCGTTCCGGCAGCGGGCCGAGCGGCGCCACGGGGGTCACGCCGGAGGAGAAGAGGCCGTCGAAGACGGCGGCGCGGTCGAAGGTCATCGCGTGGGACAGGGCGCGGCCGGCCATCTCGGCCTTCTCGGCGGCGCTCATCTCGAGCACCGCGTGGTCGAGGGCGCAGGCCAGCGCGTCCACGTCGCCGGGCTCGACGATGACGGCGGTGCCGCCGACGGCCTCGCCGGTGCCGCCGGTGAGCGTGGTGACGACCGGGCCGCCGCCGGCGAGCATCTTCTCGGCCAGGGCTATGCCGAAGGTCTCGACGAAGTCGGGCTCGGGCCTGGTGGGCAGCGCGTACGCGGCGCAGCCGCGCATGAGCAGCGGCTTCTCCGCGTCGTCGACGTCGGTCAGGAAGACGATCCGGTCGTCGTCGCGGGCCATCGCCCGGACCTGCTCGAGCGCGGGGCCGGTGCCGGCGACGACGAGCTTCACCCGCTCGCGGGCGCGCATCCGGCCGTACGCGGTGACCAGGTCGTGGATGCCCTTGGCCCGCGCCACCCGGGACAGGAACAGCACGTACCCGTCGCGGTCGAGGCCGCGCCGGGCCAGCGCGGCGTCCACGGCCGCCGGGTCCAGGTCCAGGTACGCCGAGGAGTCGATCGGCGGGTAGCTGACGGTCACCCGCTCGCGGCACTGCCGGGCGAACGAGGTGCCGCACGCCGCGTCCACCTCGGCGGCCGACGCGATGATCTCGTCGCGGGTGTACTCGGAGACCGCGACCAGCTCGTCGTTGGCCAGGAACGTCGTGAACAGCACGGTCGCCGCGCCGAAGCGGCCCTCGCGCAGGCACTGCCGGATGACGTTGGTGACGTCGGAGCCGACCGCCTTCGCGATGGTGTGCACGTCGGGGTTCAGGCCCGCCACCCGCGCCGCGTGCACCGCGTCGACGACGACCGTGGTGTGCGGCACCAGATACATCGACAGGCACACCGTGGGCACCGGCTCGCAGAGCAGCTCCACGAGCCGGCCGGTGAGCCCGGCGAGGTGCCGGCCGTCGGGCACCCGGTAGTCGCCGACGGACTCGGGCCGTTCGACGGTGATGCCCTTGCTGTAGGGCAGCAGCCGGTCGAGCGGCTTGAGCGGCAGCCCGGCGGCCTGCAGCACGGGGATCGGCCAGGTGAGCAGGCGGACGTCCGTGAAGCCGCGGGTGAGTGCGACCTCGGCGAGGTTGCGGGCCTCGCCGGAGTGGCCGCAGATGACCGGGTCGGCGCGGACCACGATGACGAGACGGCGTGCTTGCTTGGTCACCGGGTTTCCTCCGTCGGGTCGGACAGGGAAGGCGGGCGGGTCCTGCTGCCCCAGCTCGACGGCTCCGGGCCCAGCCGCAGGTGCAGCCGGCCGCCGCGGTGCACGTCCGCGGCGCTCAGGTGGGTGGCGTGCAGGGGCCGGCCGTTGAGCGTGGCGCTCTGGACGTACAGCGGCGGCGGCTCGCGGTCGAGGCCGTCGACGCCGATCGGGGTCTCGCGGTGGCCGCTGGTCTCGATCACGAACTCGCCCTCGGGCGCCTGGATCGCGGCGCGCTCGAACGCCGGCGCGTTGATCAGGAACAGGTGCTGCCCGGCGACCGGGAACAGGCCCAGCGACGCCCAGACGTACCAGGCGCTGAGCCCGCCGGAGTCGTCGTTGCCCGGCAGCCCGCCCGGCCCGGTGCCGAACTGCCACGTCAGCGCCGAGTGCACGATCTCGGCCGTCCGGTCGGGGCGGCCCGCGTAGTGGTAGGCCCAGGGGGCCTCCATGTCGGGCTCGTTGTTGAGCCCCTCGAACCGCTTGAGGGCGTACCCGGCCTGCATCTCGGCGGCCGGCGGGCGCTGCCCGGGCTGCTTGACCGGCTCGGCGCCGTAGCCGAAGAACGCGTCGAGCTTGCCGAGGAACGCGGCGTCGCCGCCGGCCAGGCCGATGCGGGCGCGCATGTCGTGCAGCAGCCGGAACGAGTAGTTCCACTTGCCGCCCTCGTAGAACTCCGAGTCGCGCAGCAGGCCGGTGACCGGGTCGAACGCGTTGACCCAGCCGCGGCTGCGCTCGGTGAGGTCGGCGGCCAGACGCTTGTCGCCCAGCGCGCGCGCCACCCGGGCGGTGCAGTGGTAGCCGTACGCGAGGTCGAGCGTGTGGGTGATCGGGTGCACCACGCCGTGCTCGTAGAAGTCCTCGCCGTACATGCGCCGCAGATCGTCCACCATGTGCACGAGCGCCCACGCCCAGTCGATGCCGGCCCGGCCCAGCGCGTGCGCGTCGGCGAGCGCAGTGTGCGCCAGCGCGCTGGCCTGGCGGAAGAACCGGTCGGCGCCGCGCGCCATCCGGTAGCCGATCGGGAAGTTGCCCTCCTCCTCGCACACCCGGACGAGCGACTCGAGCAGGTCGGCGGCGCGCTCCGGGGCGAGCGTGGCCAGCAGCGGGATCTGGGTCTTGTAGATGTCCCACATCGTGCAGACGTCGAACGCGTACGGGCCGGAGGTGGGCCAGAACGGGCTCTCGTCGTCGGCGAAGCAGGGCTTGATCAGCGCGTGGTAGAGCGAGGTGGCCAGCACCGTTCGCCGCGCCGGCGTGCCCCCGTCCACCTGCACCTTGCCGAAGTGCTCGCGCCAGCCGGCCCGGGTCCGCGCGCGGACGGCGACGAACGCGGTGCCCTGCGTGCCGCACTCGCGCTCCAGGTTGCGCCGGGCCTGCTCGCACCCGCGCAGCGAGAAGCCCAGCCGCACCTCGACGGTCTGCCCGGGCCGGGTGGAGCCCAAAAACAGCATCCCGAACGGGCGCAGGTTGGTGTGTCGGATGCTGTCGAAGTCGAGCCGGGTGCCGCCGTCGATCAGCCGGCGGTCGTACCAGAGCATCTGCCGCCAGTTGGGGCTGTCCACCTCGGCGTACACCGACAGCGGCACGCCCTCCATCACCACCGTGCCCTGCGCGCGGCCGTGCCCCATGCTCTCGATCTGGGCGCGCAGCGGCACCGTGCGGCCCAGCTCGGTGGCCAGGCCGCCGCAGGACAGGTCGATCACCACGCGGCCGCTGCTGCTGGCCGGGAACGTGTAGCGGTGCACGGCCACCTTCTCGCCGACCGTGATCTCGCAGCGGATGCCGGTGCCCAGGGTGGCGGCGTAGTAGCCGGCCTCGGCAGTCTCGTCGTGCAGCGGCCACGCCTGCCCCAGGTCGTCGAGCGACTGCACCATCGGGGTCACCCGCACGTAGTTGTAGTACTTGCGGATGGCGCCGGTGCCGGACTGCTGGAAGTGGGTGAAGCCGGACGCCTGCATCCGGTCGAACATCGTCTCGGGCACGCCCTCGGTGTTCTTGGTGTAGCGCCCGTAGCCGGTGGGGTAGGCGCCGGAGTAGGCGCAGGCGGACACCATGCCCAGCGGCGATGTGGCGCCCGGGTGGGTGTTGCCCACCTGGGGCTTGGGCCACCACCACGTGGCGGCCAGACCGCGGGCGGGAGGCAGGTCCGTGGCCGCGGTGCCGATGAAGGGGTCAACGTCGTCGAGAATGACGGGACACTATCCAGCGGCGCGCGGCCGGAGGTTTCGGCGACGTGAACTCCCCGGGTCGACAACCGGCGGGCGGGCGCACCACCCCCTTTCGGGACGGATTTCCGACACGTCCGGGGACTCCCCCCGCGCCCGGACGTGCGCCATCCTTCGTTTCCGGACCCCCGCACGCGCCGCGAGGCACGGCACCGCCGAAGCGGCGCGTGCGGATCCCGGGTGTCCTCGATCCGGCTGACAGCGCCGCCCGCCCGCGTGCACCGTGAGCTGAACCGTCCGCGCGGCTCACCGTCCTTGGGGGCGCCATGGCAGTCGTTGTGACCGCGCTCCTCGTGCTGGGCCTCGCCCAGCCCGCGGCCGCTCCCGCCGACTTCGGGGTGTCGGTCTCCCCGCAGACGGCCCGCCCGGGCGACCGGATCAGCGTGGTGGTGTTCCCGCGCAGCGAGGACGTCCGGATCGTCGGCTGCCTGGTGTTCTTCCGCGACCGGGGCGTCGAGTGCCGGCAGTCCGGCGGCCGCTGGCTGGCCGAGGTGCGCGTGCCGGCCACCGCCAAGCCGGGCCCGAACACCGTGCGCTGGGGCGTGCTGGCCCGCACCGCCGCGGGCCGGCGGATCGCGCAGAACAACGAGCTGCGCTACACCGTGCTGCCCAAGGCGCCCTCCCCCGCGACGTCCGCGACGGCGGGCACGACGGCGCAGAGCGAGGCCCGCGCGGCACGACCCGACCGGTGGCGGCGGATCGCGGGGGTCGCCGGGCCGGCGCTCATGGGCCTCGCCCTGCTGATCGCGCTGTTCGCCTTCGACGGGGTCCGCTCCCGCGTGCGGGGCTTGTTCAAGGGCGCGCGGTCCTGACGCCCGGGCGCTATCGTGCCGGGATGCCCGAGACCCAGCGCCGGCCCGTGCCGCGCAACGACGACAGCGAGCTGGACACCGCGCTCGCGTTCCTCGACTTCGCGCGGGAGTCGGTGCTCAAGAAGACCGACGGCCTCGACGACGAGCAGCTGCGCCGGGTGCTGGTCGGCTCGGGCACCAACCTGCTCGGGCTGGTCGCGCACCTCACCGACGGCGAGCGCTACTGGTTCGGCTACCACGTCGCCGGGCTGGGCGAGCACCACTACGACTTCGACATGACCGTGCCCGCCGGCCTGGACACCGCGACGGTCCTCGAGGGCTACCGCGCGGCCGTGGCGGAGAGCAACCGCATCGTGCGGGAGGCCGGCGACCTCACGGCCCCGGTGGTCAACCCGGTGGACGGCAGGTTCCTGAGCCTGCGGTGGGTGGTGGCCCACATGACCAGCGAGACCGCCCGGCACGCGGGGCACGCCGACATCCTGCGCGAGCAGCTCGACGGCATCACCGGGCGATAGCCCCGGCAAGTTACCCGGGGGTACATTCCGGGGTGTGACGCACGAGGTGTTCAACCAGCCGCCGCCGCTGGTCGACGTGGACGTCGCGGCCGACGCCGCGCTGCTGGGCGCCCTCGAGCGCGAGGGCGCGGGCTGGGCGGTCGGCGACCTGCACCGGCTGGGCAAGCTCGCGGGCACGGCGGAGCCGCAGCGGTGGGCCGACGAGGCGAACCGCTACGAGCCGAGGCTGCTCACCCACGACCGGTACGGCCACCGCGTCGACGAGGTGGACTTCCACCCGTCGTGGCACCGGCTGCTGGAGGTGGCGGTCGGCGAGGGGCTCACCGGCGCGCCGTGGGCCGAGCGCCGGGCGGGCGGGCACGTGGCCCGGGCGGCGGGGCTGTTCGTCTGGTCGCAGGTGGAGGCGGGGCACTCCTGCCCGGTGTCGATGACCTACGCCGTGGTGCCCGCCTTGCGGCACGCGCCCGAGCTGGCCGCGCTCTACGAGCCGCTGCTCGCCTCCCGGTCGTACGACCCGGGTCTGCGCACCCCGGCCACGAAGGCCGGCCTGCTCGCCGGCATGGGCATGACCGAGAAGCAGGGCGGCTCCGACGTGCGGGCCAACACCACCCGCGCCACCCCGGCCGGCGACGGCACCTGGCGGCTGCGCGGGCACAAGTGGTTCACCAGCGCGCCGATGTGCGACCTGTTCCTCGTGCTCGCCCAGGCGCCGCAGGGGCTCTCGTGCTTCCTGGTGCCGCGCGTGCTGCCCGACGGCACCCGCAACACATTCCGCATCCAGCGGCTCAAGGACAAGCTGGGCAACCGCAGCAACGCAAGCAGCGAGCCCGAGTTCGACGACACGGTGGCGTGGCTGGTCGGCGGCGAGGGCCGGGGCGTGCGGACGATCATCGAGATGGTCGCGATGACCCGGCTCGACTGCGTGACCGGCTCGGCGTCGGGCATGCGGGCCGCGCTGGCGCAGGCCATCCACCACACCCGGCACCGGCACGCGTTCGGCGGCCCGCTCGCCGACAAGCCCGCCATGCGCGCCGTGCTCGCGGACCTGGCCCTGGAGAGCGAGGCCGCCACGCTGCTGGCGATGCGGCTCGCGGGGGCGGTCGACCGCGGCGAGCAGGCGTTCCAGCGGCTGGCGATCGCGGTGGGCAAGTTCTGGGTGTGCAAGCGGCAGCCCGCGGTGGTCGGTGAGGCGCTGGAGTGCCTGGGCGGCAACGGCTACGTCGAGGACTCCGGGATGCCGCGCCTCTACCGCGACGCCCCGCTCAACTCGATCTGGGAGGGCTCCGGCACCGTCCAGGCCCTCGACGTGCTGCGGACGCTGCGCCGCGAGCCCGCCGCCTTCGAGGCCTTCCACGCCGAGGTGTCGGCGGCCCGGGGCGCGGACCCCAGGCTCGACGCGGCGATCGGCGCGCTGGGCGCCGCCGCGGACGAGGACCAGGCCCGGCTGGTGGCGGAGCGGATGGCGCTCACCCTGCAGGCGTCGCTGCTGGTCCGGTACGCTCCCCCGGCCGTCGCCGACGCGTTCTGCGCCACCCGTCTGGGCGGCGAGTGGGGCCACACGTTCGGCACCCTGCCCCGCTCGGCGGCCACCGCGGCCATCGTGGAGCGCGCCGCACCCGCCTAGCAACCGCCGAAGGTTCAGCCCCGGCTGCCGGTGGCCGATCCGCAAGGTGATGCGCGCGTGGTGGAGCTGGATGGTGGCGGGGGCGCTGGTCTGCGCCGGCTACCTGCTGATCCCGTACGAGCACGTCGCCTCCAGCGTGGTCTACAACGGCGTCGGCGTGCTGTCGTCGCTGGCCGTGGTGGCCGGCGTCCGGCGCCGCCGGCCCGCCGCCGCGCGGGCCTGGTGGATCTTCGCGGCCGGCTTCGTCACGTACGTCAGCGCCGACGTCGTGTACGAGGTGAGCGGGCACCTCCTCGGCTTCCACCCGTACCCGTACTGGGACGACGCGATCTACTTCACGGCGTACCCGCTGCTCGTCACGGGTCTGCTGCGGATCGCGCGGGACCGCACCCACCGCAACCGGGCCGGCCTGATCGACGCCGCCGTGGTCGCCACCGCCGTCGGGCTCGTCTACTGGGTGTTCGTCATCGAGCCGACGCTGGGCGACCTGGGCATCCCGCTGGTCGAGCGGCTCGTCACGGTCGGCTACCCGAGCTGCGACGTGCTCCTGTGCGCGGTGGTGGTCCGCCTGCTCAGCCGGCCCGGCCCGCGGCCGCCCGCGCTGTGGCTGCTCGCGGCGGGCTGCTCGGCCAACTTCGCCAGCGACACGGTGTGGAGCCTCGGCCAGGCGTTCTCCGGCGACTCGAGCAGCGCCACCAACGCGGGCTTCATGCTCGCGTACGTGCTCTGGGCGAGCGCGGCCCTGCACCCCTCGATGGCGCGGATCGGGCACTCGACCGGCGAGCGGGCCCGGTTCGGCCACGGCCGCCTGGTCGTGCTGGGCGCCTGCACGATGCTGGTGCCCGCGGTGCTGTTCCTGCAGGGCGCCCGCGGCGAGCGGATCGACTGGGGGGCGATCGGCACGGGCGCGGTCGTGCTGTTCCTGCTCGTGGTGACCCGGCTCGGCGGCTTCGTGCGCCGCACCCAGCAGCAGTCCGCCCAGCTGGAGGACCTCGCCCTGCGCGACGACCTCACCGGGCTGGCCAACCGCCGCCGCTTCGAGCGCCGGCTGGCCGCGGCCGCCGCGACCGGCTCGCCGCAGGTGTGCCTGCTCGACCTCAACGGCTTCAAGCAGGTCAACGACCGGCACGGCCACGCCGTCGGCGACCGCCTGCTGATCGCCGTCGCCGACCGGCTCGGCGCCGAGCTGCCCGGCGAGGGCCTGCTGGCCCGGATGGGCGGCGACGAGTTCGCCGTGCTGCTCGACGACGCGACCCCCGCGCGCGGCGACGCGGTCGTCGCCCGGCTCGCCGCGGCGCTGGGCCGGCCGTTCGAGGTGGCGGGCCACGAGCTGCTGGTCGGCGCGGCGATCGGCATCGCCGGCGGCGCCGACCCGGTCGAGGTGCTGCGCCGCGCCGACGTGGCGATGTACGCCGCCAAGGCCGGGCAGGCCCGCTTCCGGCGCTACGACGCCGGCCTCGACGAGCGGGCGGGTGAGGAGGCCCGGCTGGGCGCCGAGATGCGCGCCGCGCTTGACGCCGGGCAGTTCCACCTCGTCTACCAGCCGATCGTCGAGCTGCCCGGCGGCGGCCTGCGCTACGTGGAGGCGCTGCTGCGCTGGAACCACCCCGGGCGCGGTCCGGTCAGCCCGGCCGAGTTCGTGCCGGTCGCCGAGCGCAACGGCCTGATCGTCGAGCTGGGCGAGTGGATCCTGCGGACCGCGTGCGCGCAGTTCCGCGCCTGGCACGCCGCCGGCGCCGGCCCCGAGCGGATCAGCGTCAACGTCTCGGCCCGCCAGCTCGCCGAGCCCGGCTTCGCCGCGGTGGTGGCCGACGCGCTGGCGGCCGCCGGCATGGCGCCCGGCGAGCTGATCGTCGAGGTCACCGAGACCGCGGTGTTCGGCGGCGGGGCGGCCGTGCGCGCCGTCGAGGAGCTGCACGAGCTGGGCGTCCAGGTGGCGCTCGACGACTTCGGCACCGGGCATTCCTCGCTGGGCCTGCTGCAGACCGTGCCGGTCGACGTGCTCAAGGTGGACAAGTCGTTCGTCGACAACCTGGCCATGGCCGGGCGGCACGCGGTCATCGCCACCGCGCTGATCCAGGTCAGCGACGGCCTCGGGCTGACCGCGGTGGCCGAGGGCGTGGAGACCGCCGAGCAGGCCGCCTCGCTGTACGCGCTGGGCTACCGGCTGGCGCAGGGCTACCACTTCGGCCGGCCCGTGCCGCAGCCGGACTTCCGCGGCGCCGGGGTGCCCGCCCGGTAGGGCTTCCTTCCCGCCGCGTCGGCGCCTGCTTCGCGGCCGGCGCCGGTAGGGTGCCCGGGTGGCGCTCGGCTCCGACTTCCGCCGGCTGTGGTCGGCGTACGCGATCAGCGAGTTCGGCACCGGCGTCGGGTTCGGCGCGTTGCCGCTGGTCGCGGTCCTCGTGCTCGACGTGCCGGAGTTCCAGGTGTCGCTGCTGGCCGCGTGCGGCGGGCTGGCCGCGGCCGTGCTCGCGCTGCCCGCCGGCCCGTTCGTCGAGTTCCGCCGCAAACGGCCCGTGATGGTGGGCGCCGACCTGGCGCGCTTCGCCGCGGTCGGCAGCGTGCCGGTGGCGATGCTCGCCGGGGTGCTCGGCTACGCCCAGCTCTGCGTCGTGGCGGTGGTGCAGGCGGTCGGCGCGATCCTGTTCGCGTCGGCGAGCGGCGCGCACCTCAAGGCGCTGGTCGGGCCGGGCGACCGGGACGCGGCGAACGGGCGGTTCGAGGCGACGTTCTGGACGGCGTACAGCGCCGGCCCGGCGATCGGCGGCGCGCTCACCTCGGTGCTGGGCGTCGCGTGGACGATCGGGGCCGACGCGGTGAGCTTCCTGCTGTCGGCCCTGGGGGTGCGGTCCCTGCGGACTCCCGAGCCGGACCCTCCCGTACGCGCGGGGACCGGCTCGCGGCTGTGCGAGATCGCCGGCGGCTGGCGCTACCTCGCGGCGCACCGCGGCCTGCGCCCGCTGTTCCTCAACGCGCAGGTCTTCGCCGGCCCGATGATGGCCGCCTCCCCGCTGCTCACCGTCCTGATGCTGCGCGACCTCGGCTTCGCGCCCTGGCAGTACGGGCTGGCCTGGGGCGTCGCGTGCGCGGGCGGGGTGCTCGGCGCGCTGGCGCTGCGGCCGCTCACCGACCGCTTCGGCCGGCGCCGCGTGCTGCTCGCCTCGGGGGTCGGGCGCGCGCTGTGGCTGTGGCTGCTCGCCTTCCTGCCCGGCGGCGTCACCGGCCTGGTCGTCATGATGGTGGTGGAGTTCCTCGCGCTGTTCCTCACCGGCGTCTTCAACCCCGCGTTCGCGTCCTACCGCATGACCGAGACCGAGGACGGCTACCTCTCCCGCGTGATCGCCTGCTGGTCGATCACGTCGCGGACCGTACAGCCGATCTGCATCGCCCTGGGCGGCGCGCTGGCGGCCGTGACCAGCGTGCGCGCCGCCCTGCTGGTGTGCGGGCTCGGGGTGCTGGCCAGCTCGGCCCTGCTGCCGTGGCGCGAGCTCCGCGTCCCCGAGCGCGTTCAGCCTCGATGACCTCCCGTGCCGAGCGGCCGGAACGACGTGCCCAGCACGGCCAGCAGCGCCAGCGCCTCGGCGTCCGGTGAGCCGGGCGGCGCGGTATAGAGCACGAGATGCTGGTCGCGGTCGGTGAGCGCCAGCGTGTCGCAGTCGACCGTGATGTCCCCGACGACCGGGTGCCGGAATGTCTTGGTCAGCATCGATGCCGCCTGGACGTCGTGGCGCTCCCACAGCCGCGCGAACTCGGCGCTGCCGTCCCGCAGCTCCTCGACCAGGCCGGTGACCGCGGGATCGGACGGGTAGCGGGCGAGCGAGGCACGCAGCTCCGTCACGACGTGGTGCCGGAACTCCGCCACGTCGCTCACCCCGTACAGCCGGGGGTCCGGGTCGAGGAACGCCTTGCGCGCCAGGTTCCGCTCCCCGTGGGCGAAGTCGTCGAGCAGCGCGGCGGCGAGATCGTTCCACGCGAGCACCTCGAACGCGGCCGAGACCACGAACCCGGCCGTCTGCGGGAGCCGTTCGAGCAGCGCGAGGATGCTCGGGCGGACGTCGCGCCGGTGCCGCCCGGTGCGGACGGGAGCCGTGCCGGCCAGGACGTGCAGGTGGTCGGACTCCGCGGCGGTGAGCCGGAGCGCGGCCGCTATCCCGGCCAGCACGGGGGCCGACGGGCGCGGCGCGCGTCCCTGTTCCAGCCGGACGTAGTACTCGGTGGAGATCTGCGCGAGGACGGCCACCTCCTCGCGCCGCAACCCCGGGGTGCGGCGCCGCGGACCGGACGGCAGGCCCACGTCCCCGGGCGCGAGCCTCTCCCGGCGGCTGCGGAGGAACGCCCCGAGCTCCTGCTTCTGCATGCGTCGAGTATGCCCGCGGCGGCAGTGCCGATCCTGGTACAGCCTGTGCCTGCCTGCGGGTCCCGGGCGGCCGCACCGTTGTCGGCATGACTGACACCACCACCACCACCGGCCTGCTCACCGGCAAGGTCGTCCTCATCACCGGGGCCAGCCGCGGCATCGGCGCGGCGGCGGCCCGCCTGTTCGCCCGCGAAGGGGCTGCCGTCGTCCTCGCCGCCCGCAGCACCGGCGCGCTCGACCGCCTCGCCGCCGACATCCGGGCCGCGGGCGGTGCCGCCGACGCGGTGGCCCTCGACCTGGCCGACCCGGCGAGCATTCGTGCGGCCGTCGAGCGGGCCGACCGGCTGCACGGGCGGCTCGACGGAGCATTCAACAACGGCGCGGTCATCCAGCAGCCCGGCCCGCTCGACACCACCAGCGACGAGGACGTCGACCGGCAGTTCGCGGTGAACTTCCGGGCGCACTGGACGGCCATGAACGCCGAGGCAGCGCTCATGCGCCGGGGCGGCGGCGGGGCCATCGTGAACACGTCGAGCATCGGCAGCCGGCGGGCCAACGTGGCCCTGCCCGCGTACGGGGCGATGAAGCGCGCGTTGAACAGCCTCACCGAGACCGCCGCGGTCACCTGGGGCCCGCACGGCATCCGGGTCAACGGCCTGACACCCGGCGGGACCGCCACCGAGATGATCGAGCAGTGGGAGGCGGCCAGCCCCGGCATCAAGGCGAACATCGACGCGTCCATCCCGCTCGGCCGGATGGCCGAGCCGCACGAGGTCGCCGAGGCGGCGGCGTGGCTGCTCAGCGACCGCGCCTCGATGGTCACCGGCGCCCTCCTCCCGGTGGACGGGGGCGCCGGCGCCTGACGCGCTCTAGTGCTGGCCGAGCAGCTCGCGGATGCTGGCCAGCAGCTCCTCCTGGCCGATCGGGTCGACCCGGCCGCCGGTGCGGGCGTCCTGCATCGCCTTGGAGAGCTGCACGCGGCGCAGCACCTCCTTGATGTCGGCGCCGGTCATGCCGTGGCTGGCGGCGGCCAGCGCCTGCAGGTCGAGGTCGTCGGCGAACATCCGGAAACCGGGCGCCTCGTGCGCCGCGATCAGGCCGCGGATCATCTTGCGGAAGATCTCGGCGCGCGACGCGTCGTCCGGCTTCGGGACGCTGATCTTGACGTCGAACCGGCCGGAGCGGATCAGCGAGTCGTCCACCCGGTGCGGGAAGTTCGTCGTCGCCACCACGATCACGTTGGGGTTGGCCTCGATGAGGTCGTTCATCTCCTGCTTGAAGATGCCGGCCACCGCGTTGATCGCCTGGCTGGCCGCGTCGCCGCCGGCCCCGGCGTAGCTGATGATCGAGTCGAACTCGTCGAACAGCATGAGCGTGGGCACGCGGTAGCGGCGGGCGTCGCGGAAGATCTGCTTGATGTTGCGCTCGGAGCCGCCCAGCCACTTGTCGAGGATCTCGGGCGTACGGATCTCGCGGAAGTCGGCGCCGATCTCGTTGGACAGCGCCCGCGACAGCATCGTCTTGCCGGTGCCGGGCGGCCCGTACATGAGGATGCCCTGCGGCCGGCGCGCGCCCCACCGGGCCATCGCCTCGGGGTGGCGGAACGACACGGCGATCTGGCGCAGCTCGGACACCACGTCGGCGAGCCCGCCCACCATGTCGAGCGTGACGGTCTGGGTGGTGGGCGGCGTCTTCGACAGCGTCTCGCGGCTGAGCACGAAGCGCCGCCCGGTGAGCGAGTCGGGCCCGGCGAGCTCGAGGACGGCCTGCAGCGTCAGCCCGGCGAACGCCTGCAGGTGGGCGGCGGTCACCTCGTCGCGGGGCACCTCGGCGTGCAGCCGCACGACCGTACCGGTCTCGTCGTAGGTCATCTCGGCCTGCAACCCCACCACGGCGTCCGCGAGCGTGCCCGGCTCCCGGCCGGCGGCCGGCTGCGCCGGACGGTCCAGACCCAGCTTCTTGTACGCCGCCGCGGCCGCCGCGCCGACCCCGTCGACGATGCGGGTGGCGATCGGGTCACCGGCCTCGATGCGCTTGGCCAGCAGCAGCCCGACGGGGTCGTTGCCGAGCACCAGCTTGCGGATGCGCTCGGAGGACAGCGGCTCCTCGGCGGTGCTGATCGCGGCGGCGAACGTGTGCACCGGCCCGCCGGGGCGGTCCGCGCTCGACACGGTCAGGTCGACGCGCTGCACGGGCGCCGGCCACGACGAGCGGCGCAGCAGGTCGACGGGGTTGACGCGGGCCGCGGCCAGCACGGTGGCGACGTCGACCAGCTCGACCGTCGCGCCCGCGTACTCGAACGTCTCGCCGCGCGGACGCGCGAAGGGGTCGGTCATCTCTTACCTCCCAGCGGTGGCACTGACACCAAGAGTGACACGGGCGCACAGCAGTTGCCGTTCGGTGCGATCCCGCAGCCGCCCGGCGGCCCGGCCGATCGGTGCCGGCATGACAGCTCAGCCGATCGAGGACACCCGGCTCGCGCAGCGCGGCGCCCGCGACGCGTGGTGGCGCGACGCGGTGGTCTACCAGGTCTACCTGCGGTCGTTCGCCGACGGCAACGGCGACGGCGTGGGCGACTTCGCCGGGCTGCGGTCGCGGCTGCCGTACCTGGCCGAGCTGGGCGTGGACGCGGTCTGGGTGACCCCGCACTACGTGTCGGGCGGCGCCGACGGCGGCTACGACGTGATCGACTACACCGCGGTGGACCCGGACTACGGCACGGTCGCCGACGTCCGCGCGCTGGTCGAGGACGCGCACGCGCTGGGCCTGCGGGTCCTGCTCGACATCGTGCCCAACCACACCAGCGACCGGCACCCCTGGTTCCGGCGGGCGCTGGCCGACCCGGACAGCCCCGAGGCGGCGCGCTACCACTTCCGGCCGGCGTCGGAGAACCCGCCCAACAACTGGCAGTCGATGTTCGGCGGGTCCGCGTGGTCGCGGACGCCGGACGGGCGCTGGTACCTGCACCTGTTCACCCCGCAGCAGCCCGACCTCAACTGGGCGGACCCGCAGGTGGCCGACGACTTCGACCGTACGCTGCGGTTCTGGTTCGACCTGGGCGTGGACGGCTTCCGCGTGGACGTCGCGTACGGGCTGTTCAAGGACCCCGAGTACCGCGACAACCCGGGCATCTACTCCCCCACGCTGTTCGGGCACGGGCCCGAGCAGGCCATGACCACCAACCAGCCTCAGGTGCACGACGTGTGGCGGCGCTGGCGGGCGGTCGGCGACTCGTACGAGGGCGGGAAGATGCTGGTCGGCGAGGTGTCGCTGGCCGACCTCGACGAGGTGGGCCGCTACGCCCGCCCCGACGAGCTGCACCACGCGTTCCAGTTCCGGCTGCTCAAGAGCGACTGGGACGCGCGGGCGTTCGCCGACACGATCGGCGAGGCGCTCGCCGCCTTCGACCGGGTCGGCGCGCCGGCCCCCTGGGTGCTCGGCAACCACGACAAGGCCCGCCAGGTCACCCGTTACGGCAGCCTGCGCCGCGCCCGCGCCGCGGCGCTGCTCATGCTGGCGCTGCCCGGCTCGGCGTACCTGTACGCCGGCGAGGAGCTCGGCCTGCCCGAGGCCGACGTGCCCGACGCCGACCGCCGCGACCCGATCTTCCTTCGCTCCGGCGGCAAGCGGGCCGGCCGCGACGGCTGCCGCATCCCGATGCCGTGGGAGGCGCTCGCCCCCGGGCTGGGCTTCTCGCCCGCGGGCAGCGCCGAGCCGTGGCTGCCGGTACCCGCCGAGTGGGCCCGCCACGCCGCCGACCTGCAGGCAACCGACCCCGGGTCCACGCTCAGCCTCTACCGCCGGGCGATCGCGCTGCGGTCGCTGCACCCCGCGCTCGGCTCCGGCCTGGCATCGGTCACCCGCACGGGCGACGTGATCCGGGTCGACCTGCTCGCCCGCCACGACGACCCGGCGCCGGTCACCTGCTGGATCAACATGGGCTCGGCGGCCGTCGAGGTGCCCGCCCACCGGCTGCTGCTCGCCTCGTCGCCCGACGTGACGGATCCGGCCGGCGGCACGCTGACGCTGGCCCCGGACACCGCCGTGTGGACGCACGGCTGACCGCGAGCGGCCCGGGGCGCGCAAGATGGGGAGCTTCTCAGGGCTTCACCCCATGCCGCCTCGGGCCGGCGACTGCCGACGATGGACCGCATGATCCGTCGCAGCAGCCTCGTCGCCTCCCTGACCGCGATCACGACCGGGTTCGCGCTGGCGGCGAACCCGCCGAGTTCCGCCTCCGCACCGGCCCGGGTCCCGCCGATCACCTGGACGGCCTGCGCCGACGACGCGCCCGGCGTGCCCGTCGACCCGGTGGTGCGCTGCGGCAAGCTGCGCCTGCCGGTCGACTGGTCGCGGCCGCACGGCGCGACCTTCGAGCTGACGGTCGCCCGGCGCCCCGCGCGCGACCCCGTGGGGAAGCCGGGCACGCTGGTGTTCGGGCCGGGCGGGCCGGGCGACTCCGGGGTCGAGCGCATCCGGCGCGGCAACCGGTTCAGCAAGGAGATCCTCGACCGGTTCGACACGGTGAGCTTCGACCCGCGCGGCGTGGCGCGCAGCGGCGGGCCGTCCTGCCCGCTGTCGCTGTCGGACCCGGGGCTGCTGACCAGCCAGGCGGACTTCGACGAGGTGACCGCGGCGAACCGGGCGGCGTGGGACGCCTGCCGCGTGACCAGCCCGGTGTGGGACCACGCCGGCACGGACAGCGCGGTGCGCGACCTCGACGCGCTGCGCGCGGCGCTGGGCCTGCGGCAGCTCACGTTCCACGGCAGCTCGTACGGCACCCTGCTCGGCCAGCAGTACGCCGAGCGCTACCCCGGCCGCGTGCGGGCGATCGTGCTGAAGAGCGTCTTCGACCACAGCCTCGACGTGCGCGGCTTCGTCCGTACGCAGGCCTCCGCGCTGCAGGACGGGTTCGACGAGTTCGTCTCCTGGTGCGCCGCCTCGACGGAGTGCGTGCTGCACGGCGACGACGTCCGCGCCGTCTGGAACGACGTGCTGCGGCGCGCCGACGCGGGCGAGTACCGGCCGCACACCGCCTTCGAGATCGCCGCGCTGCCGATCGTCCGGCTCGCCGCGCCCGACCGCGCCGGCCTCGCCGAGGACATCAAGAGCCTTTCCGAGGGCACGGTCCCGCAGCTCCGCCTGCCGGTCCCCGTGCCGTCGGTCTTCTGCGCCGACTGGCCCGCGGACGTGCGCGACTTCCGGCAGTACGCCGATCTGGTGCGCACCGCCCGGGCCGCCGCCCCCGACGTCCGGTACGGCGCCGGCCTGCTCGCGATCCGCGCCTGCCTGGGCTGGCCCTCCCCCGTGGCGAACCCGCCGCACCGGCTGCAGGTCCGCACCCGCACCCCGTTGCTGCTGCTCAACGCCGTCCACGACGTCCGCACCGGCCACGTGTGGGCCGCCGGCGTCGCAGCCCAGCTCGGCCGGCACGGCAGGCTCGTGACCTACGAGGGCTCCGGCCACGGCGCGTACGGCGCCACGCCCTGCACAACCGCCGCGGTGGACCGCTACCTGATCGACTTGGTCGTGCCGCCGCCGGGAGCGCGCTGCCCCGCGGCCTGACGCACCCGGTAGCGCAGGTGGAGCACCCGGTTGCCCTGGACGACGACGTCCGGGCCGTCCAGCAGGTGCTGCGCGTCGACGGAGCCGAAGTAACGCTTGCCGGACCCGAGCACGACGGGGGCGACGTCCATGCGCACCTCGTCGACCAGACCCGCGGCGAGCGCCTGGCCGCCGACGTCGCCGGCAGCGAACTCGACGGTGCGGTCACCCGCGAGCTCCCGCGCCTTGGCCACGGCCGCCTCGACGCCGTCGACGAAGTGGAACGGCGCCCGGGGGTCCCAGCCCTCGGGCGCACCACGGTGACTCACCACGACCACGTGGTCGATCCCGCTCGGCGGCGTCCCGTCCCAGCCGTCGGTGATGTCGAAGGCGTGCCGGCCGGCGACGGTCACGCCGATCTCGTCCCAGTACGGCCGGACGTAGTCGAACGAGGCCTGCGACACCTTCAGCACGCCACCGCCGTCCAACGGCACGTCGCCGCTCACCAGCCACTCGAAGATCGGACCGGGATCGTCGTTCTCGTCGGCGATGAAGCCGTCCACCGAGACCGACGCGTTCATGACCACTTTCCCCACGGCTTCCCCCTCTGATCTCCGGCCCCCGAGTCTGGTGCGGCGCGAGCCGGCGCTCTTGTACGAAATCAATCGGCAGGGAGCGGCCAGCCGTCCAGGACGTGGCCGGGATGATCGCGCAGGAACCGCCGCCGGACCTCGGCGTACCGGGTCGGCGTCAGCCCGGTGAACTCCCGGAACTCGCGCACGAAGTGCGCCTGGTCGAAGTAGCCCGCGCCGGCCGCGACGGCTCCCCAGTCGATCGGCGCGGCGACGTCGAGCGCCAGCACGGTGAAGGTGAAGCGGTAGCTGCGGGCCAGCCGTTTCGGCGTGACACCGACGACGGCCTTGAACCGCTTAGCCAGGTACGTGCTGCTGGCGCGGGCCGCCAGACCGATCTCGCCGATCGGCGCCGCCCCGCCGGTCGCCGCGACGGCGGTGGCCATCTCGCGGACCAGGTCGAGACCGTCGATCGCCCGCAGCCGCCGCGCCAGCTCCTCCTCGAGCACCATCAGCATGTCGTGCGGCGCCTCCGCCGAGGTCAGCCGGTGCCTCAGTGCGGCGACGGCGGGCCGGCCCCAGATCTGCTCCACCGTCGCGGGCCGGTCGCACAACTCGGCCGCGGGCATCGGAATCAACGGCGCCAGGCCCCACGGCTTGAAGTGGGCGCCCACGGACCGGGTCGGGACCGGGTAACCGAACTCCCACGCCCGCGTGGGCGTGGCGACCGCGCAGCCGTCGGGGTACTCCGCGGCGTCCCCGTCGGTGCCCGCGCGGATGCGGAACGGCTCCCCGAGGTTGACGACGAGCAACGGCGCGGGCGCCGCCGGCAGCAGCAACCGGGAGTACGGCGGGACGCCCTCCAGGTAGTAGAGGTCGTCGATCAGCCCGTCCAGCGGCGGACCGGGCACCCTGGACACATACTCCACGCCGACATCATCGCCGACGGCTCCTGCGGCGTTCCGCGCCCGGTCCCGGCCGCCGCTCAGTAGACGAACGGCCACCCGGCGGCGTCGTAGCCGAGCAGGTTGATGCCCAGGCGGGAGGCGCCGTTGTCGGCGTAGTAGTGGTAGACGAGCACGTCGGCGTCGGTGTCGGGCAGCACGGCCTGGTGGCCGGGGCCGTGGATGCTGCCGTGCCCGGCCAGCACCTGGGTGCCGCCGCCCGCGGTCAGCGCGACGCCGTTGCGGTCGGTGAACGGGCCGGTCGGGCTGGTCGAGCGGCCCACCATGATCCGGTACGTGCTGGCGGCGCCCTGGCAGCAGCGGTCGAACGACACCCACAGGTAGTAGTGGGCGCCGTGCTTCACCAGGAACGGCGCCTCGATGGCTCCGCCGCCACGCCCGGCGATGCCGCGGATCGCCGAGTCCGAGCGCTTGCCGGTCGACGGGTCGAGCGCCACCTGCTTGATGCCCGACCAGAACGAGCCGAAGCTCAGCCACCACCGGCCCGCGTCGTCGACCAGCAGGTTCGGGTCGATCGCGTTGAAGGTGTCGGTCGTCCTCGACTCGATCACCAGACCGCGGTTCGTCCACGTGCCCGACGCGCCGGTGGGGCTGGTCGCCAGGAAGATCGCCGAGCGGTTCGAGCCGAAGGTCGAGGCCGAGTAGTACAGGTAGTACTGCCCGTTGCGGTACGAGATGTCGGGCGCCCACAGGTTGCGGCTGCCGCCCGTGTACGTCGTGGTCCACGGCGCGCCGTTCGGGAACACCGTGCCCGCCGCGCGGAAGGCCGTACGGTCGGCCGAGGTCGTCAGCGGGATGTCGTTGCCCGTCTGCGCCAGGAGGTAGCCACCCGCCGGCGTCTTGACCATCGCCGGGTCGTGCGTGCCGGTGGCCCCCGTGACCACACCCGGGTTCGGGTACGACGGCGGCGCGACGGTCGGCGTGGCCAGCGGCGCCGGGACGGTCGTCGCCGCCCGCGCATCGACCGCGACGACCCCCGCCGCCACGACGGCGCAGGCGAGCAGGGCGTGGCGGATCAGGCCTCTGGTGGTGGACATCGGTTCTCCCTCGACCTCGGCTCGGCAACCCGCCCACGATTCGCGCTGCCATCGTCTTTCATCGATGTTAACGTTCACTGAATGAATGTCAAAGCAGTGCGGGCCCAACGGACGCGAAGCTTTGGGGATGGGTCCGTCCTTGAGTTGGTTCGGATGTAAGCCGGATCCGTCGTTCCGCGCCGCCGGGGAATGCGGAGAAGGTGGCTGACGCGCCGGCGCAGGCGCGTCAGTCCGGCAGCTTGACCGACACCCTCCGGTCCACGGACGGGACCAGCCGACCCCCTCCCCGAGGGTGCGAGCCGGGCGTCGAGGGGGACAGGCTCGCCGCCCGGTTGTAGGTATCGTCGAGGTATGTCGATGGCTCGGCCGGGGCGGCGCGGGATGGGGCCGCTCGCGGTCGCTCTCGAGTTCGTGCTGGTCGTGGGGGTGGTGGCCGCCGGGATCACGCTGCGCCCGGGGCGGGCGGACGAGTTCTACACTGCCTCCATGAGGGGCGCCGAGGCGGTGCCGGCCGCGGAGCCGGCGGTCAGGGGCGCGTCCACGGGGTCGTACACCTGGGACTGCGGCCGCAACGAGCGCGGGCACCGCAACACCGCGAACATCGTGGTCACGCCCGGTCGGCCGGGGCCGGCGCACCACGTGCACGACTACATCGGCAACCTCGGCGTGCAGGACGACTCGACCGTCGACAGCCTTGTCGGAAAACCGACAACCTGCACCAACGGCGACGCCTCCACCTACTACTGGCCGGTGCTGCGCACGGGCGGCGCGGACGAGGGCGGGCACGGCGGGCCGGCGCTGGTGCCGACGGCGGTGACCATGACGTACCTCGGGAACCCCCGCGGCCGGGTGCTGCCCATGCCGCGGCTGCTGCGGGCCGCGGTCGGCGACGCGTACGCCCACACCAACGGCGGCCGGAACGCGCGCGTCTGGTGGAGCTGCTCGGACACGCCCGACCGGCGCACGTCGAAGTACCCGCTCTGCGGCGACGGCGCCGCGGTGGTGCGGATCTTCGAGTTCCCGAGCTGCTGGGACGGCCGCCGCCTGGACAGCCCCGACCACCGCCAGCAGGTCGTCTTCCCGGCCCGCGGCGGCGGCTGCCCGGTGGGCACGTTCGCGGTCCCCCGGCTGCGGATCACCATGACGTACGCCGTGCCGCCCGGCGTCCGCTACCGGATCGACGCGTTCGACGGGCAGCGCAACGACCCCGCCACCGACCACGGGTTCCTGGTCAACCTCATGCCGCAGAAGGTGATGAACCGGGTGGTCGCCTGCCTCAACGAGGGCCGCTCCTGCGAGAACGGCGGCTCGTCGTGACCGGCGGGCACGCCGACCTCGCCGGCTACCTGCTCGACGACCTCACGCCCGAGGCGCGGCAGCAGGTCGACGAGCACCTGGCCGGCTGCGCGGAGTGCCGCGAGGAGGTCGGCTCGCTGCGCGACTGGACGGCCCGGCTGCAGGCGGTCCCCGACGTCATGCTGCTCGAGGGCCCGCCCGACGGCGGCGACCTGCTGCTGCAGCGCACGCTGCGCGAGGTGCGCGCGGAGTCGGCCGGGCGGAGCAGACGCCGTACGGGCCTGGTCTCCGCGGCGGCCGCGGTCGTGCTCGTGGCGCTGATCGGCGGCGGCGTGCTCGCCGGTCGCGCGTCCGCTCCCGAGGCCCCGCTCGCCCAACCCGCGCCCGCGCCCGCGCCGAGCACCGAGCCGACGGTCGTCCCCGGCACCCGGACCGGCACCGGGGTCGACCCAACCACCGGCGCCCGGATGACCGTCGCGGTCGCCCCGGCGTCCGGCTGGGTGCGGGTCACCGCCGCCGTCGCCGGCATCCCGGCCGGGGAGCGCTGCGTGCTGGAGGTCGTCGGCCGCGACGGCTCGGTGGCGCAGGCCGGCAGCTGGGTCGTCCCGCCCAACGGCGAGCAAGCCGGCACCACCCTCAACGGCAGCGCCCTGATCGCCCCCGCGAACGTGCGGGCCGTCCGCGTCGTCAACACCGCCGGCAAGCGGTTCGCCGAGGTCGCCGTCTGACGCCGCGTCAGCCGCCCGAGGTGCCGCTGACGCCGCCGCCCACGCTGCCGCGACCCACCACGTTCGTCTTGACCACGCCGTTGGTCACCTTGCCGGTGGCCGGCAGCTTGAACGCGCGCCGGGCGTCGCGGTCGCCGGCCGGGAAGGCGTCCCCGCCGTCCAGGAACTCGCCCGGCGTCAGCCCGCGCAGGTAGACGGGGGAATGCCAGAGGAAGTACGTCTCGTCGTCCTCGTCGACGTCGCAGAACTCCTCGTCGACGATCTGCCCGTCCTGGTCGGCGCAGTAGAACACCTCGTCGGTCGGCCCGTCGCCGATCGGCTCCTCGTCGGCCGGCTCCCCGTCGGTCGATTCTTCGTCGGTCGAGTCCTCGTCGTCGACGGACGGATCGTCGAGGGCCGGCACCGCGTCGGAGTCGACGACGCCGTCGGCGCTGTAGGTGGTCGTGTCGGACAAGTCGTACGGGTCGTCGTCGGCGCCGGCGTCGCAGGCGGCGGTCCCCCCGGCGGCGAGGGCCACGAAGGCGGCGGTCAACGCCACCCGGCGCGAGGTCATTCGTCGGCTCAACGTTCCCCTGTCCTGGTGCACGTGCTGGAGCCCGCTGATCATGCCCGATGGAAGCGTTCTCCGGTGCCCCGGCGGCGAGGCGGATATGTGACAGGACCTCGCAAAGGCCCGCTGGGACCGCACCGCCATCACGCCCGGAAAGGGCTGCAAGGCCGCATCGCCTCGTAGGAAGCGCCCCCGGCTCGGACCATCGACCCCCGGCCGGTTTGCCGATACTGCCGACCCGGCCGCGCGAGCCGGCGCAGGCTGGCGACATGACCCTGGTGATGCGGGCGGCCCGCGGCCTCGGCCGGCATGGTCGCGCCGGCCTGGCGGTAGTGGTTCTGGCATGCCTCACGACGCTGGGGGCGCCGGCGGCGACGGCTGCCACGCCCGCCGCGTCGAACGGCAAAGCGTGCACCGTCATCGGCACCAAGGGCAACGATCGGCTGCGCGCCACCCATGCCCGCGACGTGGTCTGCGGCCTGGCCGGTGACGACACCCTCGTCGGCGCGGCGAGCAACGTGGTTCTCGACGGCGGGTCGGGCGTCGACGTGCTCGTCGGCGCCGGCGGAGCCGACACGCTGATCGGTGGTGCGGCCGCCGACGTGCTGACCGGCGGCCCCGGCAGCGACGTGCTGGTCGGCGGGGCGGGCGCCGATCAGCTCACGGGCGGCCCGGGTGCCGACACGGTCTCATACACCGACCACACCGCCGCGGTGACCGTGACCCTGTCGGGCCGCGCCGGCGCCGGTGCTCCCGGCGAGAACGACCGGATCGGCGCCGGGGTGGAGAACCTCGTCGGCGGCGCCGGCAACGACGTCCTGCTCGGCTCCGCCACTGCCAACATCATTCTCGGTGGCGCCGGCAACGACACCCTCAGCGGTGGAGCCGGCGATGACACGCTCAGCGGCGGCGCCGGCAACGACGCCGCCGACGGGGGCGCGGGGAACGACCGGCTCGCCGGCGGGTCGGGTGACGACAAGCTCGCCGGCGGGCTCGGCAACGACTCGCTCAACGGTGGCGCCGGCAGCGACACGGTCAGCGGCGGAGCCGGCAACGACACGCTCAGCGGTGGAGCCGGCAACGATCAGCTGCTGGCGAGCGGCGAGGATCGCGTGACCGACCGAGGCGGCTCGGACAGGTGCCTGGGCAGGTGTTCCGGTGCTCCGGGCCCCACGCCGGAGCCGGCGGTCACGCCGCCAGGCACGCCCGCGGACCCGGCCACCACCGTGCCGCCGCCCACGACACCGGCGCCCGCGGTGTCCGTGACCGCCACACCGTCGCCGGCGCTCGTCGACCCCCCGCCGCCCACCGACATCGCGGCCACGCCATCCGTCACGCCATCAGCCACCCCGCCGGTCACGCCATCACCATCGCTCACCCCGGCGGTGGGGACGCCGCCGGTCGCCTCGCTGCCGCCGACCGGGTCGCCGTCCGGCCCTGTCGTCGATCCCTCCGCGGTCGCGCCGCCGGCCCAGCCGTCGCCGTCGCCCACGCCGCTGCCGGACACGTGCGGCCCGGACTCCGCCGTCGACCGATGCACCGACATCGCCGCGCCTGCCATGGACTTCGCCAGCCTGCAATGGAGCACCGAGCCCGCCGTGAGCAACGCCGCCGACACTGTCGTCCGGGCCCGGGCGCACGTCACCGACGACCTCAGTGGCCTGATGTACGTGACGGTGAAGCTGCGCAGCCCGGATCCCGCTGTGCCGGCACTGTCCGTCGGCTGGAGCTCGTACCGGTCGGCCGGCGGTCAGGTGAGCGCGACGCTCGTCAGCGGCCGGATCGACGACGGCGTCTTCGAGATGCGAGCGAGCGTCCCGGCCGGCACCGCGGTGGGAGCGTGGACCCTGCAGGAGGTCTACCTGCAGGACTGGGCGAACCATTACACGCGGTACACCGTGGCGCCGGACGGCGCTTACACCACGATGAACACCCTGCAGGGCGCGACCGCCGAGCGCGGCACCCTCGCGTTTCCGCCGCTCATGGTCAGCGGAGTGTCGGACGTCGCCGCTCCTGCCGTGGACGTCGCCGCGGGCTCCTGGGCCACCGGGACGGTCCTGGACAACAGCGCCGACCGGACGCTGACGGTGCACCTGCCGGCGGCCGACGACCTCAGCGGCGTGGTCCGCCTGACCGCCACACTGTACGGCGAGGGATCGACCACTCCCGCGGTCACGTTGCGCTCGCGCGCGCTGCTGTCCGGGACGCCGACCGGTGGGGTCTGGGAGCTGACCGGGGTGCTGCCGGCCTACCTTCCGGCCGGCACCTGGACCGTCGACCGGGTCGATGCGACCGACCGGGTGGGTCACGTCGGCACCGCCCGCGCCACCGGCGGCGCCTGGCTGCCCTCGCTGACCGTCACCGGACAGTCCGATCAGCTGCCGCCCACGGCGGACATGACCTACGGCGAGTACGTCGGCGACACCGTGATCGACAACGGCGCCGACCGGACCGTACGCCTGCGGGTCCGGGCCGCGGACGATCTCAGCGGCGTGGCTCAGGTGTGGGCCGACATCCGTACCGACGGCGCCGGCGGCGCGGGCACCGTCGCGGGGCAGAGCCGGCTCGATGCCGTCGGGCCGCCCGGCCCGGACGGGGTGTGGGAGCTGGTCGGCACCGTGCGCCGGGGCATGGCCACCGGTCTCTGGCGGATCAACGGGCTCTACGTCACCGACCGGGTCGGTCGGCAACGCGTCTACCACATCGCCCGTGACGGCTCGTTCACGACGGCCGATCGCGCGTACTCCGGGGTTGCCACCCTGCCCACCTTCACCGTGATGAGCGCCGACGCCGGTGGTGGCAACTGACTCCTCACACAGCCTCCGGGAGGGCCGCCGCACCCCGGGCGGGGTGCGGCGGCCCCGGGATCACGGCTGGGAGCGCGGGCTCTCCGGGCTCAGCGTGTCGATGAACTCGTGCGGGCTGTGGACGTCGGCGTTCTTGCGGGCGTCGGTCGCCTCGGCGGCCATGGCCTTGGCGGCCGAGGACGGGTCGACCCCGGCCTTCCTGGCGCCGGCGACGACCTTGCCGTAGGCGGCGTCGGCGAGGGCGTAGGCCGCCCGGTACTCGTGCTTGGCGAACGCGGCCTTGGCCAGGCCCAGCAGCACGTCGGCGGCGGCCAGCTCGGCGCGGGCCTTGCCGGTCGGGATGGTCGCGGCCAGGCGGTTCGCGGCCTCCCAGTAGGCGGCCGTCAGGAAGCGGTCGCTGTTGTCCCGGTCGAACTGCGAGAAGTCCCAGTTGACGTCGATGTAGCTCATCATCGTGTTGTTCTCGTCGCCGACCCAGGCGTAGAACGTGTCGCCGCTGGGGCCGTAGTCGACGCCGGTCTCGCTGTCGTAGCCGTCGTGCGGATGCGACATGCCCAGGTGGTGGCCGACCTCGTGGATCTGCGTGGTGGTCAGGCCGTAGCCGCGCTCGACGATGCCGGGCGAGATGAAGGTGAAGACGTACGACTGGTCGCCGGTCGCCCAGTCGTCGTCGGCGAAGCCGAGCAGGTTGGGCTCGACCTCGGGGCCCACGGCGTAGTTGAAGACGGGCAGCTCGTAGTCGACGCGGTCGCCGTCGTCCTTGGTGCGGGCGAGGTTGTCGCGGTTGTAGAGGAACAGGTTGGCGTCGGAGGGCAGCCCGCTCTCGGGATAGCAGGTCTCGCCCTGGATGAAGCCGACGTAGCACTGCTCGTTCTTGGCGTCGAACGCGAAGTCCTGGTTGTCGAAGTCGAGCTTGTTGCGCCAGCGCAGCTCGGACAGCTCGTCGACGACCAGCTGCGGCTTGATGTACCGCGCGGAGGCGTCGACCCCCTCCCAGCCCTCGTACGTGTTGCTGTCGATGTTGATCGAGCGTGGCGGCTCGGCCGTGGGCAGCTCGACGGGGTAGAGCGGCGAGGTCGTCATCAGCAGGTTGAGCGCGACGTAGCGGGTGATCCGGCCGAGGTCGCCGGCGAGCGCCGCGGGCGAGCGGTGGCCGTTCGCGGCGTACTCCCAGATCGGCGGCATGCGGTAGTCGGGCACGTCGTCGCCGTCGACGTCGGGGTTGGTCAGGTCGTAGTTGGCGGTGTTCGCCTCGGGGCCGGCGGACAGGTCGTGGAACCAGACCCGCCGGGTGGCGCCCAGGCCGGTCTCCTCGTCGTCGGCCGTGGTGCCGCCCCAGGCGATCATCTTGCGGCTGTCGCGGTTGGCGCCGAAGTCGTAGCCGGTGTCGGGGTCGGGCTCCCCGGTCTTGGTGTAGACGTGGAACTTGAAGTCGGACCGCCCGTACCAATTGACGAAGAAGACCGTGTTGCGCCGGGTGTCCACGCCGGCGGGCGGGTGGAACGCGAGCCACTTCTCCACGCTGGGCCCGTCGATCGCGTGGTTGGCGGTGATGTCGAGGACGCCGGGCTCGGCGTTGTAGGCGGTCTGGTACTGCGTGAGCGGCGCCGGCTTGGCGAGGTTGGTGAGCTGCTGGAAGAACCTGTCCTCGTACGCCTTGTCGGCGTACTTGACGCGGTAGTCGTATTTGTAGGTGATGCCGAGCTTCTCCACCACGTCGTAGGACAGGCGGGAGCGCACGACCGGCTCGTACGTGCGGGCGAGCCCGCCGGTGAAGGCCTGCTTGCCCACCTGGGCCTGCTCGTAGCCGACGAAGACCACGTTGACCGGCACCGTCTCGGTCAGCCGGGGCTGACCGCCGGGCGTCAGGAACTGGTATCTGTACGCGGGAGCCGCCGCGCCGGCGGGGGTTGCCGAAGCCCCGACCAGTGCGGCGACCATCAATGCGACGAAGGCGCCTCTCGGTCTCATGCGCCACACGTAACCATCAGCGAACGCCGATGGGAAGCCCCTGTGGACAAACCCCGACGGCGCTCGTCATTTGTGGATGACCACCGATGGATCCCGCCGAACCGCTAGCGTCGCGGGCATGTTCCGGTCAGCATTCGATGACGTTGACGGCCAGGCCGCCCCGCGCGGTCTCCTTGTACTTGACTTTCATGTCGGCCCCGGTCTCCTTCATGGTCTTGATGACCTTGTCGAGGCTGACGTGGTGGCGGCCGTCGCCGCGCAGGGCCATGCGGGCCGCGGTGACGGCCTTCACGGCGGCCATGCCGTTGCGCTCGATGCACGGGATCTGCACGAGCCCGCCCACCGGGTCGCAGGTCAGCCCCAGGTTGTGCTCCATGCCGATCTCGGCGGCGTTCTCCACCTGCTCGGGGGTGCCGCCCAGCACCTCGGCCAGCCCGGCGGCGGCCATCGCGCACGCGGAGCCGACCTCGCCCTGGCAGCCCACCTCGGCGCCGCTGATCGAGGCGTTCTCCTTGAACAGCAGCCCGATCGCGCCCGCGGTGAGCAGGAAGCGGACCACGCCCTCGTCGTCGGCGCCGGGCACGAAGGTCGTGTAGTAGTGCAGGACGGCGGGGATGATGCCGGCCGCGCCGTTGGTGGGCGCGGTGACGACCCGGCCGCCGGCGGCGTTCTCCTCGTTCACGGCCATGGCGTACGAGGTGAGCCACTCCATCGCGTGCTCCGACGGGCTGCCGGCGGCGCGCAGCTGACGGGCCGTGGCCGCCGCGCGCCGGCGCACCCTGAGGCCGCCCGGCAGGACGCCCTCGGCCTCGAGCCCGGCCGCCACGCACTCGCGCATGACGTGCCAGATCTTGAGCAGCCCGGCGCGGGTCTCGTCGGCGGGCCGCCACGCGGTCTCGTTCTCGAGCATGATCCGCGAGATCGACAGCCCGGTCGACGAGGTCAGCGCGAGCAGGTCGGCGCCGCCGGCGAACGGGTGGGTCAGCGCCGGGGCGGGCCGGGGCGCGCCGAGGGCGCCGGTGACGAACCCGCCGCCCACGGAGAAGTAGGTCTTCCGCAGGATCTCCGCGCCGTCGGCGGCGTACGCGGTGAAGGTCATGCCGTTGGGGTGCTCGGGCAGCGTCCGCCGCCGGTGCAGCACCAGGTCCACGCCGACGGGACGCCCGCCGGGCCCGGCGAAGGCGCCGCGGCCGTGGATGGCGGCGGCCCGGGCGTCCGCGGTGGCGACGTCGACGGTCTCCGGGTCCTCGCCCTCGAGGCCGAGCAGCACCGCCTTGGGCGTGCCGTGCCCGTGCCCGGTGGCGCCGAGCGAGCCGAACAGCTCGGCGCGCACCAGCGCGGCGCGGTCGTCGAGCTGGGCGGCGAACATGCGGGCGGCGCGCATCGGGCCGACCGTGTGGGAGCTGGACGGGCCGATGCCCACCGAGAAGAGGTCGAAGACGGACACGGCCATGGGTGAGGCTCCTCAGCGACAGACGACGTGCGGGCGGCGGGCGGGTCACCGACGGCGTCACGCGGCGCTCGGCCACGGGGACGATCGGCAGCTGTGCGCGCGAGCTGCGAAAACCACAGCACGCGGCACGGACCTCCCTCGCTCTGTCATGGGGCCTGAGAGCTTCGCCGCCGGGAAAGGGGCGGCTTGCACCTTGGGCGCGGGGTCAGGGACTCCCCGGCTTTCCAGAGTTGCGCGGCCACTGCGGTACGGGTGCCTGAGAGATTCTGAGGGAGAAGTTGCTCCTTCGGCGCCCCCGGCGAACGGGGGGCTCTCCCGCGGCGGCCTGCGGCGATATGGAGTTGTCACAGGCAAGGTAGCGCCCGCGAGGAAGCGGGACGTGACCGCCCCGCTTCCTCCCAGTGAATCAGCAGCGGCCCAGGTCCTGCCACTGCTCGGTCCAGCCCGGCTCCGAGCCCTGGGTCCAGTAGCGGGCCCGCCACAGGTGCACGCCCTCCCCCGACTTCGGGCCGTTCGGGTCGCCGTACCTGCTCTTCTCGTGCTTGACCAGGCTGCCGCCGGTGTAGACCTGGCCGAACGACCAGGCCGGCGCGTCGGAGCAGCCGGTGCCGGGCGGCGGCGTGATCGGCGGCGACGTCGGCGGGGTGGTGGTGGGTGGGGTGGTGGGCGGTGTCGTCGGCGGGTTCGTCGGCGTGGAGCAGCCGCCCGTGGAGGCCACCGTGTCGACGAACGTGCTGCCGCCGGACCGGTAGCCGGAGGCCTGCGAGGTCACCTGCGACGGCGAGAGCACCTGGTTCTTGGCGAACAGCACCCAGTCGACCTGCTCCACGTACGTCGAGAGGCCGCCCGTGTGCGCCGCCGTGTCGATGAACCACAGGTTCCAGTTGATCGTCATGGTCTGGCGCGGGTAGAACTTGCCCGAGTGGTCGCCGACCTGCACGCCGTCGATGTAGTAGACGACGTGCCCGTTGGCGACCTGCGCGACCAGGTCGTGCCAGCCGTCCAGCGAGCGCCGCTGCTCGGAGTGCACGTTGTCGGCGTACCAGGGCTCGTTGCGGTACGTGTACCAGGTCGTCTGGTAGTTGATCGGCCCGGTCTCGCCCCAGCCGCCGTTGGGCAGGTACTCGGAGATGTCCAGCTCGCTGTAGGTGGGGTCGAGGTCGCCGTTGAGCGGGCTGATCGTGAAGAACGTCTGGTTGATGTGGTCGCCGTCGTTGCCGCTGACCGGCGTGTCGGTGAAGCGCACCCGGCTGGCGTACGTGCCCTCGAGGTAGCGCTTCTGCGTGGAGTAGAGCTCGGCGTGGTTGGTGCCCGCGCCGGTGCCGTCGGTCGAGGCGGTCAGCTGCAGCACCTTCTGGCCGCCGCTGGTGGGGAACGTGATGTTGTTCGGCGACCAGTTTGCGCCGGGCACGCCGGGGCCGCCCTGGTAGCTGCGCGGCGTCCAGCCGTTGGCGGTCAGCGCGGGGTCGGCCGACGAGGCGTAGTGGAAGTCGTCGAACAGGTAGCCGCAGTCGGCGGCCGAGGCGGGCTCGGTGGACAGCGCCACTGCGCCCGCTCCGGCGAGCGCGGCGACCAGCGCCGCCGCACATTTACGTCTGTCGATTCTCACGAGCAGACTCCTCCCAGGGGGATCGGGGATGACAAGGGGACTACTTGACCGCGCCGGCGGTCATTCCGGCGCGGATGTGCCGTTGGAACGCGACATAGGCGACCAGCACCGGCAGCATGGCGATGGTCAGTCCGGCGAACAGGCCGCTCCAGTCGCTGCGATACCCCTGGCTGACCGACAGGGCGGCCAGACCCTGCGCCAGGACGTACCGGTCCGGGTCGGGGTTGAGAACCAGCGGCAGCAGGTACTGGTTCCAGAGCCCGAGGAAATTGAAGATGCCCACCGCGGTCAGGCCCGGGCGGGCCAGCGGCAGCATGACGCGGAACACCCCGAGATGCGAGCAGCCGTCGAGAAAGGCGGCCTCCGCGATCTCGCTGGGCAGCGTGCGGAAGAACGAATGCAGGAAGAAGACCGTGAAAGGCACCGCGTACGCCGCATAGACCAGGATCAGCCCCGGATAGGTGCCCAGCAGACCCAGCTGCTGGACGACGAAGAACAGCGGCACCAGCGCGAGGAAGACCGGAAAGAACATCGCTGCGACGAAGGTGTAGTAGAGCAGCCGGTTGCCGCGGAACTCGTACCGGGCCAGGGCGTACGCCACCAGGGCGCCCAGCAGCATGGTCAGCACCAGCGCGCCGCCCACGACGATCAGGCTGTTGAGGAAGTAGCGCCCGATGCTGGCCGCCGTCCAGGCCCGCGCCCAGTTGCCGGCCTGCGGCTCGGCCGGCAACGACCACGGCTCGTTGAGGATCTCCTCGTCGGTCTTGAACGAGCTGACCACCGCCCACAGCAGCGGCAGGGCCGTCACGACCGCCCAGCAGAACATCGCCACGTGCGGCAGCGGATTGGCTCGTCCAACCGCCGGCTGGGCGGGCGCCTGGAGAGCGGGCCGGGTCTGCAGCAGTGTCATGCGAGCTCCAGCCGTTCCTTGCGGCCCGCGCGCAGCGCCAGGAGGGCCAGCGTCAGGGTGGCGAAGAACAGCGCGACACCCATGGCGGACGCGTAGCCGAACTTGCCGTACGTGAAAGCGGTCCGGTACAGCGACAGGCCGATCACCTCGGTGGCGCCGTCGGGGCCGCCCGGACCGACGGTCATCACCTGCACGACCGCGAAGGCGTCGAGCGCGGCGATGCCCAGATAGACGAACGCGACCTGCACCGACTCGCGGACCAGCGGCAGGGTGACCCGGAAGAACGTGGCCCACCGGCCGGCCCCGTCGAGGGTCGCCGCCTCGAACAGCTCGGCCGGGATGCCCTCGATGGCGGCGCTGAACAGCACCACGTAGAACCCGACCGACGACCAGATCAGCACCGCCATCACGGCCGCGAGCGCGAACGCCGGCTCGGCGAGCCACGACCGGGCCAGCCCGCCCAGCCCCGCCGCCCGCAGCCCCGAGTTGAGCAGCCCGGTGTTGGGGTTGTAGACGAAGCTCCACAGCACCGCCACCACGACCAGCGACAGCAGCTGGGGGAAGAAGTAGACGATCCGGTAGCCCTGAGCGAGGCGCGACGACGTGGTGCGCAGCATCGAGGCCAGGAACAGCCCGAGCGCGATCGTCACCAGCGGCACCACCACGAGCAGCAGGGCGTTGTTGCGCACCGCGTCGAGGAACAGCCCGTCGCCGCCGAGACGGACGTAGTTGTCCGCCCCGACGAAGCGCGCCTGCCCGGCCACCCCGGTCCAGTCGGTCAGCGAGAGCCAGAACGCCTGGGCGTACGGCGAGAGCACGAACACGACGTGCAGCACCAGGGCCGGCACCAGCGCGCCGAGCAGGAACCGCAGGCGGCCGTGGCGCATCAGCGGGTGTACTTCGCGACGGTGGAGTCCTTGGCCAGCGCGTCGGCGGCCTTCTGGATGCGCGCCGACCAGTCCGCCGGGCTGATCCGCTTGTTCACCAGCTCGCCGGTGGCGTCGTCCACCGCCTTGGCGAGCGGGGCGTACCACGTACGGAATCGGTAGGTGAACGTGTCGGCGCCGGCCGCGGTGACCGCGTCGCGCACCGAGCCGAGCCCGGAGGTGAGCGTGAGCCCGTCGGTCGCCCCCGCCACCGCCGGAAGCGTGCTGTTGGCCTGCGCGAACGCCGTCGCGGACTGCTTGGAGAACAGGATCCGCAGGTACTCCTTGCCGCCGGCCGGGTTCTTGGCCTTGGCCGGCACCAGGAACGACTCGCTGCTGGCCGCCTGCACCGCGGTGACCGGCAGCTTGTCGGCGCCGCTCAGGGCGGGCACCGTGCCCATGACCATGTCGAAACCGGCCGGGGCGACGCCCTTCTGCTCGCTCTCGAGCCACGAGCCGCACGGGATGAACGCCGCCTTCCGCCGGCACCACGCGGCCTGCGCCTCGGTGTGCGACAGCGCCTCGGAGCCGCTCATCAGGTAGCCCTTGCCGGCGAGCTCGGCGAACGCGGTCGCCGCCTGCACGAGCCCCTCCTGCTTCCACGCGCCAGGCTCCAGGTTGTCGACCGCCTTGACCAGGTCGGGACCGCCGGTCTTGGCGGCCATCGACAGCAGCGGGTCGTTGATGTACTCCGGATACTTGCCCTGGTACGTCCAGGGGGCGACGCCGGACTTCTTGATCTCGCCGGCGAGCGTCACCATCTCGTCCCACGTCTTCGGGTACTGCCAGCCGCGCTCGGCGAACAGCGACTTCGAGTACCAGAGACCCCAGACCGTGTACGTGAAGTTGAGCGCGACAGTCTTGCCGGCGAAAGTGCCGTCGTCGACCACGCCGGGCAGCAGCGTGTCGCGGACCTTCTTGCCCGGCTGGTCGAGGCTGGGCGCGTCGAGCAGGTCGGCGAGGTCGGTGACCTGCGAGGCGCCGACCAGCGTGGCGATGTCCAGGCGCCCGGCGCCGGTGTTGTCCACGACGTCGGGCGGGTTGCCGGCCACGAAGCGGGGCTGCATCGCCTCACCGACCTTCTGCAGGCCCTTGTGGTCGATCGCGGCCTGCGGGTACCGCTGCTTGTATCCGGCCTCCGCCCTGGTGGCGTAGTCGTCGCCGTAGCCGCCCTTGAAGACGACCACCTCCAGCGGCGCGTCGGCCTTCACGCCGAGCGGGTTCTCCGCCGTCTTGTCGGCGCCGTTGTCCTTCGTCGTCGTGCCGCCCCCGGAGTCGTTGCCCGCGGTGACGCAGCCGCCGAGCGCGGGCGCCGTGACGAGCGCGGCCGTCTTCAGCAGGGTCCTTCGGGTGGGGTACGGTCTGACCTGGGAATCAGGGTTCATGACGGGCTCTCTTCCTATGCGGTGCGCCGGATGCGCCCGGCGTACCGCGCCTCGATCTCTGCGTTGTGTTCCTTGCCGCCGGGCACGTTGTCCGACAGGTAGACCGGCGGGTCGATGCCCGCCGCGAGCAGCCGCGCGACCACCTCGGTGACGATCTGCTGGGCCAGCAGCGCCGCGGTGATCGACGAGACGGCGCCGACCGCTCCGCCGCCGGGCAGCGGGAGGGTCGCGTCGCCGTAGGGCGCCCCGTTGTCGAGCACCACGTCGGCGATGTCGCCGAGCTTGCGGCCGCTGGGGTGCCGGCTGCTCACCCCCGCGGAGTGCGCGGCCGACGTGATCGCGACCAGCGCGTGGCCGCGCTCCTTGACCAGCAGCGCCATCTCGACGACGGCGCCGTTGATGCCGGAGTTCGAGGCGATGACGAACGCGTCGTCGGGCTTGACCGGCGCGAGCTCGTAGAGCCGGTGCGCGATCTCGGGCCGGCGTTCGACCGCCGGGTCGGCGAGCACCTCGAGCGGCTCGCCGCCGTACAGCACGATGTCGCGCAGCGCGATCCGGTTGGTGGGCACCAGTCCCCCGGCGCGACCGGCGATCTCCATGGCCAGCGCCTCGGAGTGCCCGCAGCCGAAGGCCTGGATCACTCCCCCGTCGCGAACGGCGCCGGCCAGGAGATCGGCGGCCCGGTTCTTGCGGTCGTCCTGGCCGCCGCCGACGTGGTCGACGATCCTCTTGATCTCGCTCAGGTAGTCCTTGCTGGTGACGCTCACGGCTGTCCTTTCGCACGCCCGCGCCTGCGGGTCGGGATCTTCTCGGGCAGCCGGTGGGCGTCGACGGCGCGCACGGTGAGCTCCAGCGCGTCGGCCGTCCGCTCGTACGTGCGCTGCGCGACCGCGACGTAGATCAGGTCGAGGACCAGCAGCTGCGAGTGCAGCGCGGAGAGCGCGGCGAGCCGGAACGTCGTCTCCTGCACCGCGGTGGTGAACACAACGTCGGCGACCTCGGCCAGCGGCGAGCGGCCGAAGCTGGTGACGGCCACGGTGAGCGCGCCGTGGTCGGCCGCCTCCGCGAGGGTCTCGATGACTTCCCGCGTACGCCCGGAGTGGCTCAGGCCGATCGCCACGTCGCCGGGCAGCAGCAGCGCGGCGTTGGTGAGCGCGGTGTGCGAGTCGGTGCGGTGCCAGACCGGCACCCGGATGCGCTCGAGCCGGAACGCCATCTCGCGCGCGGCCGTGCCGCTCGAGCCCAGCCCGAAGATCTCCACCCGCTTCGCGCCCGCGATCGCCTCGGCCACCCGCTCGATCGCGGTGACGTCGAGACCCGCGGCGGTGCTCTGGATCGCCCGGGTGTCGGCGGCGGTGACCACGCCCAGCACGTCGGGCAGCGGGTCGTCCGGGGCGATGTCGCCGCTGATGTCGGTCTCCCACCGGGCCTGCTCGGCGCGGCCGGTCTCGGTGGCGATCGCGACCCGCAGGTTGGCGTAGCCCTTGAACCCCAGCGTGCGGCTGAACCGGGTGACGGTCGCCGTCGAGGTGCCCGAGCGCTCGGCCAGGTCCACGATGCTGGCGTGCGCCGAGGTCTCCGGGTCCGCCAGGATCGTCTCGGCGATGCGCGCCAGCGCCTCGGGCATCTGCGGCCCCTCGATGCGCAGGCGGCCGAGCAGGCCTCCGCTCTCACCGGTCACGTCGTACATCCTTTTCATCGATTGCTGTTGCCGATGAAAATTACGACCGTCTCTGCCTCTAGTCAATAACTGTTTCGCATGTTTCGATCTCCGGCATGGACCTCGTCGTGGGTGTGGACGCGGGTGGGACCTCGACGCGCGCCGTGGTGGCCACGGTGGACGGCCGCATCGTCGGGCGCGGCTCGGGCGGCGCCGGGAACCCGCTGACGGCCGGGCCCGCGGCGGCCGCCTCCTCGCTGGCCGACGCGCTGCGGGCCGCCCTGCACGGCGTGCCGGCGGAACGGGTCGTGCGGGGAGTGCTGGGCGTCGCGGGGACGAGCGCGCTGACGGCCGGAGGTGGGTCCGCGTACGGGAAGGTCTGGACGCGGCTCGGGCTGACGTGTCCGAGGGTGGTCGTCGGCGACGCGGTGACGGCCTTCGCCGCGGGCAGCCCCGCGCCGGGCGGGATCGTGCTGATCGCGGGCACCGGAGCCATCGCCGCGGAGGTCAGCGGCACGTCGGTGGTGCGCACCGTGGACGGCAACGGCTGGCTGCTCGGCGACCTCGGTTCGGGCCGGTGGATCGGGCTGGCCGCGCTGCGGTGCGCCGTACGGCAGTGGTCGTCGCCCTTCGCCGCCTCGATCGCCTCGCGGGCCGGCGTCACGTCGGCCGACGCGCTGATCCGGTGGGCGCAGCGGTTGCCGTTCGCCGAAATCGACGCGCTCGCGCCGCTGGTCTGTTCACTGGCCCGCGCCGGCGACCCCCTCGCCGGGTCGATCACCTCGGCCGCCGCGCGGGAGCTGATCCGCTCCCTCGACGAGCTGCCCCGCGACGGCCCGGTCGTGCTCGCCGGCGGCCTGCTCGCCGCCGACACCCCCGTGCACGACGGCGTCCGGTCAGTCCTCGACTCCCGCGGCGTCCCCTGCACCCGCAGCCGCGACCCCGCCGCAGCCGCCGCCTGGCTGGCCGCCCGCGACCTGGGGCCGCTCGCTGCCGAGGAGCTGCACGCCGTCCTGCTTCGGTGACGGCGACCGCCCACGCCGTCGCTCGTGGACCAGGGGCGGCGGGAGTCCTCGTCAGGCCAGCTCGGGGCGCTGGTCTTCGGCGCTCGCGTGGTCCGTGTCGGGATTCCAGGTGGTCGGAGGATGCGGCGACACGGCGGGATGGCCAGGCCGGCCCGCCAGCACGTCGGGTGTCTCGCCAGTTGACGCGCGCTCGCCCGCTGTCGTCTCCCTCAGCACGAAGGCTCTGCCACCCGATCCCGCTGGTGGAGGCGAGGGCCCGGGATCGACGGGCCGCCACGGGCCACCGAAGGCGCCCGCGTTCGTGTCGTCATCGTCCGATCCGAGCACGAACTCGTTGACCCGGGTGACCCAGCCGGGTCGGGACCGCTTGTGCTTCGGCACGTCGACCCCGATTGCCAGCGCGACCGCCTCACGCACGGCGGGTGGCGCCTGCGCCATCGAGAAATTCTTGAGCTTGATGACCAGCTTCCGGATGCTGGTGGCCCGCCGGCGCACGACCCGCTGCCGCCGGTTGAGCTGCTGTATGACCGGGTGGATCCGGACGAGTTGCTCCGCGCCCCTGCCCTTAAGGCTGACCAGCCCGAACTCGGCCATGCGTCCGAGAACCTCGCCTATCGGCAGCGACCGCGGGACGAGCCGCGACCTCGCCAGCTTTTTGCGGTCCAGCATCACGACAGGGATCTCCACCGTGGAGATGTTGCACAGCACGCCGAGAAAGAGCCGGGCGCCGCCGTACTCGGCCTCGATCACCTTCAACGAGCGCTCCCAGGTGTCTCGCAGCCTGCGTGACCCCTCCGGCATCACCAGCGCCACCAGCGCATCCCAGGACTTGTCCCACTTCAAGCTGTCCCGGTAGGCACGGAACGACATCGGCATCCCGCTCTGGCCGGCCGTCGCCCTGAGGTAGGCGCCGGCCAGCCTCAGCGACAACGTGTGCCCGCCCAACGCGTCGCTCAGCTCTTGGGCTTCCCTCCTGTTCCCCGCCTCGGACACCGCAGCGTGCAGCAGACTGCCGCCCGCGTCGTTCGCCAGACACTCCACTGGCACGGTCTCCACCGACGGCATGTGCTCGGCAGCCCCGTCGGCGGTGGTGACGATGATGGTCGAGTTGCCGGGCGGGATTCGCAGGCGCCCGGGCAGCCGCGTCGGCGGAAGGAGGTGCCTGGACCTCGACGGCTTCGCCGACCCGCGGTCGTCGAGCACGCTCAGGTCGTCGACGTCATCGATGACGAGCAACCACGGCTCCCCGTACGCATCGAGAGCGTCCCACAGTTCGTTCTCGACATCTCGGCGCTCGCCGCCCGGTGGCACCCTGCGGCGTAACGAGTGACGGAGGTCGTGCAAGCCGCCTTCGAACGTGTCGAGCTGCTCGCCGTTGATGCGCCAGACTTGGACGCCACGTTCCGCCGCCTGGGAAGTGATCGCATAGGCCAGCGCGCTCGTGCCGACGCCTTCGGTGCCGTGCAGCACGTAGATCCTGCCGGGCGCGGACCGTTTCGCCTTTCGGCGATCGGCTATGTCTTGGGCGATGTCACGCAGCTCGTCTTGTCGCCCGTACAGCTCGCCTCGGAACCCCCGCGGCGCCAGACTGTAGTCGCTGTTGGTGGTCGGAATCCGTCCCGGGGACGGCTGCGGTGCCGGATGCAAAGACAAAGCGACCGAGAGTGCAAGCAGCAGGAGGAAGGCGGCGAAGAGCCACCAGCTCCAGCCGTTGGTGATCAGATTTGTGACCACGCCAAGCAGCGCGAGGACTGTTGCGCTGGCCGTTGTGAGAAGGATTCTCTGGCGCACCTTCACATTGTGCGGTGATCACTGCTCAGCGAGAAGACCTGATCACTCCACGTTGACCAAGGCTGCGGCCGCGAGGGTTCACGTTGTCGCGTAAGCGGCCCTCCGGGCGGGTAGAGCTGCTGCGTGACGGATCGTGGACTCGCGGCGGGCTGGCGGCGGCTCCGCGAACGCGTCGGCTGGCTCGATCACCTCGTGCGGGCCGGGGTGCGCTACGACAAGGCCGACGGTGGGCGGCTGTCCGCGGCGGTGACGTACTACGCGTTCTTCGCCGTCTTCGCGCTGGGCGTGCTGGCCTATGCGACCTTCGCGTTCGTGCTGGACAGCCCGGCGGTGGTGGAGGCGGTGGAGAGCTACGTCGCCGACGACGTGCCGCGCCTGGACGTGCAGGCGCTGAGCACCGCCCGCAGCACGGCGGGCATCATCGCGCTGCTCGGGCTGCCGATCACCGGCTGGTTCTGGGCCGACGCGCTGCGCTCGTCGATCCGCAAGATCTGGCAGCTGCCCGAGTACCCCGGCCGGCTGCCCGTCCGGGTGCTGGTCGACCTGCTGGTGATGGCCGGGCTGGGCGTGCTGCTCGCGGTGTCGCTGTCGGCGGCGTACCTGACCAGCGTCGTGGCCGGCCGCCTGGTGGACGCGGCGGACACCGGCGCCGGCCCGGCCCGGTGGCTGCTGGGCGCGGTGACCCTCGTGCTGACGCTGACGGTCAACACGGTGCTGGTCCTCGGCATGCTCACCGGCGTGCCCCGGCTCAGGATGCCGCTGCGGCGGGTGCTGGGCCCGGCGTTCCTGGTCGCGGCGGGCATCGAGGTGCTCAAGAGCCTCGGCCGGTGGTACGTGCAGGTCACCGCGGCCAACCCGACGTACCAGCTGGTCGCCGGTTCGGTCGGCCTGCTGGTCTTCCTCAACGCGATCAACCAGATGGTCCTGTTCGCCGCCGCGCTGACCGCCACGAGCACCACCGGCGACCCGGCCGACCTGTCCGCCGAGGGCGACCCGGAGGCCGGGCTCAGCGGTCGATCAGCGTCTTGATGCCGTGGCGCTCCATCAGCTCGGGCAGCGGGTCGGGGTGGCGCCGCCGCCGGGGCCGCCAGATGCGTCCCACGAAGACCGACGAGTTGGGTCCGGGCACGTCGTAGGGGCCGCCGCGCGGGTAGATCTCCAGCACGCTGCCCAGCAGGCCGTTGTCGTGCCAGCCCATCCGGTCGATCTCGGTCCAGGCGTACGAGCGGGTGGTGCCCGCGCGGGTCCGGACGAGCAGACCCAGGTCGTCGGCCAGCACCGCGTTCCGGCGGCGGACGAGCGCGAGCATGAGGGCCGCGGCGACCAAGCCGATCGGGAGCAGGGGGAACGCCCGGAGCGCGACACTGATGATCGCGAGGACGACCGCCGCCGCGCCGGGGACGGCTATGGCGGGCCAGAGGCGGGAGTGCCCGAGGACGTGGACGTCGCCGACCGGCTGCGCGGAGATCCCCATGGGCGCACACAGTAGTGAGGGGAGGCCCGCGCGGGCCTCCCCTCACTCCGACGGGCACCGGCTACGAGCGCCAGGTGTCGTTGACGGTCAGGGCGCAGGCGGAGCCGGTGTCGAGAGTGCGGTTGCCGCCGGACTCCCAGACCACCGACGAGCCGTTCTTCTTGACGTACTTGTACTCGACGGCGGTGTTCGCGGGCAGGCTCACCGTGCCGCGCCAGACGGGGTAGGTGGCCGGCGACAGCGCCACGCCGCCCGAGGTGTTCCAGGTGGACAGCTCGGCGCGGTTGCCCAGGACGTACACGTTCTCGCCGAACACCGTCGTGGTGGTGGACGCGAAGGTTACGGCCACCGTGGAGCAGCCGGTGGGCGGCGGGGTGGTGCTGCCGGCGCCGCGGGCGTCGACGTGCAGCGCGAGCATGCCGTTGGCGGGCACGGTGGCGGTGAACTGACCCGAGGAGTTGACGGTGTACGCCGTGCCGGTGCACGCGCCGTTGGTGAAGTCGCCGTTGGCCACGTCGCAGTACGTGCCGGCGGGCAGCGACGTCTGGAAGGTGCGGCTCAGCGATCCGCCGCGGTTGAAGACGGCGTACGCGGTGGAACCGCGGCCGAACGCGATCTGGTTGCCGCCGTTGGACCACCAGTTCGTCACGCCCGTGCCGGCGGCCGCGTTGTGGAACGCGACCAGGTTGGCGGTCGTGCGCCGCCGGTGCTCGCACGCCCAGCCGGAGGAGCAGTTCACCGCGCTGGTCGTGCCGTTCGAGGACGCGGGCGGCCCGGCCTCGGGGTTGCTGAACGTGAACGACGACATGACCGACGGCGTCCCGTACGGGTAGGCCAGCAGGAACGCCTCGGCGAGCGCGTAGTTCGTGCCGTCCTTGTAGGTCAGCTTGGCCCGGCCGTTGCGCTGGGTGTCGTGGTTGTCGATGAACGCCACCGCGTCGCCGCTCGCGAGCAGCATCTGCGAGGGCAGGTTCTGCAGGCCCGACAGGGTGCCGTCACGGAACGCGGTGCCCACCACGTCGCCGTACCGGAACTCGGTCACGTCGCCGATGCCCGCGTACTCCGACGGCGACGGCTCACCGGCGCCGCCCTCGATCGTCTCCTGGAAGATCCACGGCGTGCCGCTCAGCCGCGAGTAGATGTTCTGCAGGTCCGCGACGGGCACGTGCTTGGCCGCGTCGACCCGGAACCCGTCGACGCCCAGCGAGATCAGGTCGTTGAGGTACGCGACGAGCTTGCCCCGCACGTACTCGGCCTCGGTCTTGAGGTCCGACAGGTCGACCAGCTCGCAATTCTGGATCTCCCACCGGTCGCCCCAGTTCGCGATGTCGTCATTGCCGTTGCGGCCGCAGTGGTGGAAGTCGTTCGTGCCGTACGGCACCGCCGGGTACGCGTAGTGGCCGTACGTCGAGCCCGCCGACCCGGCGCCGGTGGACGCGCCGCCGGCCATGTGGTTGAGCACGGCGTCGACGTAGATCTTCACGCCCGCGCGGTGGCAGGTGCTCACCATGGCCGCGAACGCCGCCCGGTCGCCGCGCCGGGAGACCAGCTGGTAGCTGACCGGCTGGTAGTCCTGCCACCACGGGTAGCCGGAGCCGGGCAGCACGACGTGCTCCTGCGGCGGCGACACCTGCACGCCGCCGAAGCCCTTGGGGCCGAGCACGTTGGTGCACTCCGACGCGACCGACGCCCACGGCCACTCGAACAGGTGCACGACCACGTCGCGCGGGCCGGGGTTGGCGTCGGGCTTCGCGCCGGCCGGCTCGGGGCGGGCGGCGACCAGGACCGCGACGAACGCGGCGAGCATGGCGAGGATCGTGGGGGCGATCCACAACCGTCGGGTTCTCATCGGTTCTCCTTGCTGTGGGGACACGGCGCCTCGCGTGACCTGCATCGAGGCGTGTCGTTGCACGAGAACAGCGGCGCGGTCCACCACCAGCGACGGAACCGTAGCAAGGGCGTAATACCGCGTTCACATTGGAACGGACGATAGCAAGCCCTTGCAGAAGCTGGAAAGGCTTGCAACCAACTTGCACGGATGAATCTCTGTCACGATGGCGCGATGGCGTACATCGATCTAGGCGTCGACGAGACCACCGACCCCGGCATCCGCGGCCTGCTCCGCTACCGCCCCGAGACCGCCCGCCCGCTGATGGAGCTGGCCGAGACCCTGCTGCGCGGCGAGAGCACGCTCACGCGCGGCGAACGCGAGCTGATCGCCGCGTACGTCTCGGACCTCAACGACTGCACCTTCTGCGCCGGCTCGCACGGCGCGGCCGCCGCCGCCCAGGGCGCTGCGGTGCTCGACCAGGTGCGCGTCGACCTGCCCACGGCGCCCGTGCCGGACAAGCTCCGCGCGCTGCTGTCGCTCGCGGCGGCCACCCGCGCCGGCGGCCACGACGTGACCCCCGCCGTGATCGCCGCGGCCCGCGACGCCGGCGCGTCCGACGCCGAGATCCACGACACCGTGCTGATCGCCGCCGCGTTCAGCATGTTCAACCGCTACGTCGACGCGCTCGGCACCTTCGCGCCCCGGGACCCCGCGGCGTACGAGGCCGGCGCGGCCCGCATCGTCGAGCACGGCTACCGCATGCCCCCGCAGGCCTGACGATGCGCGTCACCCACCTCGGCCTGCCCGTGCACGACCTCGAGCGCAGCCTGCGCTTCTACGCCACGTACTTCGGGTTCGACCCCGCGGCCGCCCGCTCCTTTCCCGACGGCACGACGATCGTGAGCTCGGACGGGTTCGACCTCGCCCTGCATCCCGCACCCGAGCGACCGCCGGCCGGGACCTTCCTCCACTTCGGCTTCACGCTGCCCAGCGCGCAGGCGGTGCGGCGGCTGCGGGAGCGGCTGGCCGCCGGCGGCGTGCCGATCGTCGAGGACGACGACGAGCCCGGCCTGGTCTCCTTCAAGTGCCTGGACCCGGACGGCTGGCGCGTCGAGGTCTACTGGGAGCCCACCGCACCGGCGCCGTATCCCGATTGACAGACTTCGATCACCTGGGCGCTGCTCGCGCGCAACCCGGGACCGATGGAGTAACGCCATGCGTACAGCACTCGTCGTGACCGTCGCCGCCCTCGGCATCGGCATCGCCGCACCGCCGGCTGTCGCCGCGCCCCGGCCGGCGGCCGCTCCTGCCGTCACGGTCCAGGCCCTCCCCTCGTACGAGACCTGGCTCTCGGACGTGACCGCGGTGACCGGCGAGGCCCGGTCCTACCTGGCCGGTCGCCTGCCCGACGCCCGGGTCCGCGCCGCGATCGTGCTCGACATCGACAACACGGCCCTGCAGAGCAAGTACCGCCCGTACGCCGCGACGCCCTCGGTGCTGGCGCTCGCGCGCCAGGCGCAGGCGGCCGGCGCGGCGGTGTTCTTCGTGACGGCCCGCCCCGAGATCATCGAGGCCGTGACCGTGGTGAACCTGCGCGCGGCCGGATATCCGATCACCGACGTCTACACGCGGCCCACGCTCGACTTCAGCAGCAACCAGACGCTCAAGACGAAGGCGCGCACCGACATCGAGCGGCGCGGCTACACGATCGTGGCGAACGTCGGCAACAGCGCCTCCGACCTCGGCGGAGGCCACGCGGAGCGGACGTTCAAGCTGCCCGACTACGACGGACAGCTGGACTGACCCGCTCACCGGTGGGTGCGGTCGCCCGGGACGATCAGGCCGGTCTCGTACGCCAGGACGACGGCCTGCACGCGGTCGCGCAGGCCGAGCTTGGCGAGCAGGTGCGCGACGTGCGTCTTCACCGTTTGGTCGGCGACGGTGAGCTCGCCGGCGATCTCGGCGTTCGTCAGGCCGCGGGCCAGCAGCCGCAGCACCTCCAGCTCGCGCGCGGTCAGCCGGGCGAACTCGGCCGGCGGTCCGGCGCCGGCGGGCGGGCGCCGCACGAACTGCTCGATCAGCCGCCGCGTCACGGTGGGCGCGACCAGCGCGTCGCCGGCGGCCACCGTGCGGACGCCCGCGAACAGCAGCTCGTGCCCGACGTCCTTGAGCAGGAAACCACTCGCGCCCGCGCGCATCGCCTCGTACACATACTCGTCCAGGTCGAACGTGGTCAGCATGAGGACGCGGGCCGGACTGCGCGCGCCCACCAGGCGGCGGGTCGCCTCGAGCCCGTCGAGCACCGGCATCCGGATGTCCATGAGCACGACGTCCGGCCTCGTGGCGCGCACGACGGCCAGCGCCTGCCGGCCGTCGGCGGCCTCGCCGACCACCTCCATGTCGGGCTGCAGGTTCAGCAGCAGGGTGAAGCCGGCGCGCACCAGCGCCTGGTCGTCGGCGAGCACGACGCGGATCACCGGGCGCTCCCAGGCACCGGCAGGCTCGCGCGCACCCGGAAGCCGCCGCCGGGCAGCGGGCCCGCGTCGAACCGTCCGCCGTAGAGGGCGACCCGCTCGCGCAGGCCGAGCAGCCCGTGCCCGCCGGCGGAGGGCTGCCCGGCCGCCACGCCGTCGTCGACCACCTCGACCAGCACGTCGCGCTCGCCCACCCGGGCGCTGACCCGCACGGACGCGGCCGGGCCCGCGTGCCGGCAGACGTTGGTGAGCGACTCCTGCACGATCCGGTACACCACCAGGTCGAGGCCGGGCGGCAGCGCGGCGGCCTCACCGGTGAGGTCGAGGTCGACCCGGACGCCCGCGGCACGGACCTCCTCGGTCAGCGCGTCCAGGTGCCGCGTTCCCGGCTGGGGTTGCAGCGGCCCGCTGTCGTCGACCCGCAGCAGGCCGACGAGCCGGCGCATCTCCCCCAGCGACTCCTGCGCGGTCGCGCGGATCGCCCGCAACGGCTCCCCGGCCAGCCGGGGGTCGACGGCGAGGGCCTGCTCGGCGGCGTCGGACTGGATCGCGATCACGCTGAGCCCGTGCGCGACGACGTCGTGCAGCTCGCGGGCGATCCGGGCGCGTTCGGCCGCCAGCGCGGCGCGATGGTCCGCGGCCGCCTGCGCGTGCCGGCGGCGCAGCGCGTGCCCGGCCAGCCAGGCCGCGCCGCACACGGCGACGGTGAAGACGTAGTCGGAGGGCGCGCTCTGGCCGGGCTCCTCGACGGCGAAGACCGTGATGGTCAACGCCAGCGCGACGACGATCCCGAGCCCCGCGCCGGATCGCCTGCCCGGCGCGTGTGCCCCGACCGAATAGCTCAGGACCAGCACGTACGGGACGAGCCAGGCCTGCGGGACGACGCCGGCCAGGAACGCCGCCGTCAGCACGCCCAGCGCGAAGGCGGCGACCAGCACCGGCGCGCGGCGGCGCCACAGCAGCGCGGCGCACGAGGCCAGCACGGCGACTACGGCCACCGTCAGGTGACCGTGGACCGAGTACCGCCCGGTGCTCACGGAGATCTCGAACAACGCCACCGCCGTCAGGGCGGCGGCGATCGCCGGATCGCCGGCGGGCAGGCTTCGCCGAGCTGCCACCGCCTCACGATAAGCCCGCCGGGGCAGGGTGCGACTCACCCGCGGGAGGGAGCCCGGATCCCCCGGGCGAAGCACCGGGAACGATCCCGGTGGTGACGACACGGCCGGCGGCGGGCTCGCATCCTTCGGGTCATGTCGACCACATGGCGCACCCGCATGATCGCGACGGCCGTCGCCGGCTCCGCGGTCACCACGTTCCTGGGCGCATCGTTCGGGCCGGTGTTCTCCGCGGACCCCGCCGCCCGGCTCGAGACGATGGCGCAAAACACGACCGTCATCACCGCCGTCTACCTGTTCCGCATGCTCGGCGCCCTGCTCGCCCCCGCCGTCGTGATCGCGGTCCTGCGGCTGGTCCCGCGCCGGGGCGCGCCGGCGGCGGCGGCCGGAGGCGCGTTGGTGCTGATCGGCGAGACGGCCGGCGTCGCGACGACGACCATCGTCGCCGTGCAGGCGCTGGTGCTGGCGCCCTCGGACGACCGGCTCACCGCGATCGCCGTCGCGGGCCGGCTCGACGACAGCAGCCTCGTGACCGTCACCGCTGTCCTCTACCTGTCCGGGCTGCTGCTCGGGAACCTGCTTCTCGGCGTGGGCCTGTGGCGGGCCCGGGCGGTGCCCCGCTGGGCGGCCGCCGCCATCGCCGCCGGGCTGATCGTCCACATCGCCGCCGGCGACCTGCCGTGGACCACGGTCGGCGGCACGACGCTACTGACCGTCGGTCTCGCCGCGCTGGCCCGTCAGGTCTGGCGCACAGCAGCCCGGACCGCCACACATCCCGGGCATGCGGTCGTGTGAACCGCCGGACGGCCGACGACGACAGGCAACGGCGCCGAGGTCGTCCGTGTGGACCCGCAGCGGGGGTTCACCGGACCTCGGCCGCCGCTGATCAGGCGCCGGCCGCGGCGCGGGTGACGCCGACCCGCCGAACCGGTGAATGCGGGGCGACTACGTGGGCACCCTCTGGGCGTACTACGAGCCGGTGACTCCTCATGCGGTTCCCACCGCGGATTACGTTGACGCGCTCGAACGTCTGCATGCCGGAATGCGCTCGGTCCACCTGCCGGTTCCACACTTCACGGAGCGCGTTCTCAGTGCCCAGAGGCTCGTGGCCGACCCCGCCCGGACACCGGGACTGGGCGAGCCGGACCGGCGGTTCCTCACCGGCACGTTGGAGCGTCTGCGACGAGCCGTCAGCCGAAGCGGCCGGCCCGAGCAGCTGCTGCATGGCGAACCGCATCCGGGCAACCTCCTCCTGACCCGGACCGGCCCCCTCTTCATCGACTTCGAGACGTGCTGCCGGGGGCCGGTCGAGTTCGATGTGGCCCACGCGCCCGAGCACGAAATGCGGCACTGTTGCCCGACGGACGGCCCCCGATAACCTTTGGTCACGCCGCGATTGCACTGCGTGGTACCCGAGGGAGGGCGCGTGAGGCAGGGCCGACGACCACCCGACTTCCAGCTCGACGACTTGATCCCGCTCCCCCACTACGGCGCCGGCGGCATGGGCGAGCTGTCCCTCGCTCTGACGCCCGATGGGCGAATCGTGGTGGTGAAGCGGATCGCCCAGCACCTCAGGACACGGCCCGACTTCCGCCAGCGATTCCTCAACGAGGCCGCGGCGGCCCGGCGGGTCGACAGCCGCTACACCGCTGCGGTGGTGATGTCGGGCATCGACGAGCGCGATCATCCCTACCTCGTCATGGAGTTCGTCGCCGGCCCGTCCCTGCACCAGGTCGTCGACGGCGGAGCCCGTTTCACCGAGACCGGCGCCCGCGCGCTCCTGGCCGGACTGGCGGCTGCCTTTGTCGACATTCACGACGCTCGCCTGGTGCACCGCGATCTGAAGCCCGGGAATGTCCTGCTCGAGCAGCGCGGTCCACGCGTCATCGACTTCGGGATCTCGCTGCTGCCCCAGACGCGGCGGATCACCGCTGCCGGCCACCCGATCGGTTCGGCGGGATTCATACCCCCGGAGCGCCTCAAGGGTCGCCGGGAAACCCGCAAGGGCGACATCTGGTGTATCGGCGCCGTGGTCTGGTACGCGATGACGGGCCAGTACGTCGACCCGCGGACCGGCCTGGACAAGAAGCGGCTACCCGGCAGCCTTCACATCCTCGCCGACTGCCTGAACCCTCGGCCGGCACGACGACCGGACGCGCGCAAGCTTCGGCAGAGGGTCACCGCGGGCGAACCCGTCGATCTGCTGATGCACAGCGGCTGGCTGCCACCGCTGGCGCTCCACCACATTCACGCGCTACGACAATGGTGCGACCACACACCGCGGCAACCGCAGTACCAAGCTCAGCTGGCGTCCGTGCGGGCCGCCCTCGCCGCGCGCGGCCGGCAATCGGCCCGGCGCGGCCGGCCCCGGCTGCGGTCCTCGCTGATCGCCGCCGCCTGCCTGCTGGTCGTCGCGGCCCTCGGCTGGATGCAGTGGGCCCGGCACTCGGCTGACGGGCACGAGTCCGCGCCTCCACTACCGCCGGCGGTCCTGCCGGGGGCGCCCCCGGCGCCCTCGACCTCACCCTCGCCGACACCCGCAGCGACCTGCCGACGCGACGAAGATCGTCGTGGACTGCCGTACCAATGCGGGGTGACCTGGGCCGGCGGCGCTGTGCCCGTGTACCGCTCACCCGCGGCGTCACCGACGCCTTACGCGTCGCTGCTCGAACGCACCGGCGATCAGTGGTTCCGGTGCCACCGCAAAGGCCCACCGTACGAGCACGACGGCGTCACCAGTGTCTGGTGGGCGTACACCCAGAGCGACACCGCCGGCGGCACCTGGGGATGGGTCCCCGAGGCGTATCTGCCCGACGTGCGGGACAACCCGCAAGCGATGGCCGTCTGCCCACGCCGCTGACGGCGACCCGCACCTGAGCCGCCGGAGCCAGCCGGATCATCCCGGGCAGCCGCGTCGGCCCGCCGGCGAGCCGCGGGGCACGGCTTCAGCGGCTCGCTTCCCTGAACGATCACACCGTCCGCTGTCGTGCGGGCTCGCTGTCGCGAGGAACGGCAGACATGGTCGGTACGGGGTGGCGATGGGCCGGGGTCGCCGGTGGTCCGGTGCTGGCGGCGGGCTGCACTCCCGGCGCGGAGCCCGCTCCCGCGATCATGGCCGCCGTGCTCGACGCGCTGCGCTGAGCTCAGCGGGCGCGCACCACCAGCGTCTTGGCGGCCATGTCGCCGAGCCGCCGGCGGTTGGCCGAGTTCACGACGATGATGAGGCCGACCAGGTAGCCGAGCAGCCCGTCGATCATCCGCAGCAGCGTGCGCACGAGACCGGACAGCAGGCCCGGCCGGCCGCCCGACCCGGCGTCGACCACGCGGATGCCGCTGACCAGCTTGCCGAGCGTGCGCCCGGTCAGCCCCTCGAGCAGCACGTAATAGAGCAGCACGACCAGGCTCAGCCACAGGGTGCCGGTGTTCGACAGCGTGGTGAGGTCGAAGCCGTCCGCCCCCTCCAGTCCGAACACCCTCTCGAGCACCCAGCTGAAGAACGCGAAAACCAGCGCGTCGACGAAGGTCGCCACGATCCGGCGGCCGGTGACACGGACATCGAGCGTTGTCGCGGCGTACGTCATGCAGTGATCATGTCGTAGCTACGCCACCCAGGAGCGCTGGGCCCGGTGGCGCTGCTTGGTGCGGTACATGTCGGCGTCCGCGGCCGCGGCCAGCTGGGCGAAGTCGCTGCGGCCGCCGCCGTGCGCGTGGCCGACGCTCGCGCCGATCGTGCGGACGCCGGTGCGGGTCTCGATCGGCTCGGTGAGCACCTTGTGGATCCGCTCGGCGGTGTCGCGCAGCACCGTGCCCACGTCACCGCCGGTCACCACGACCACGAACTCGTCGCCGCCGGTGCGGGCGAGCAGGTCGGTGGGACGGATCAGCCCGGCCATGCGGTGCGCGACCGTACGCAGCACCTCGTCGCCGGCGTCGTGGCCGCCCACGTCGTTGACGGCCTTGAACTCGTCCAGGTCGATCACCATGACGCCGACCTCGCCGTCGTCGTCGCGCCCGGCCAGCTCGTCGGTGAACGCCCGCAGCAGCGCCCGGTTGGCCAGGCCGGTCAGCGGGTCGTGGGTGGCGGCGTGGGCCAGGCGGGCGCGGCTCTCGGCGAGCTCGTGGTGCAGCCGGGCGTGGTGCACGGCCATCGACGCGTGCTGGGCGAACAGCTCGAGCATCTCGCGCTGCACCGGGCCGGGCCGCCGCCCGTCGCGGGGCAGGTCGACGCTGAGGATGCCGGTCAGCTCGCCGGCCGGCGAGGTGAGCGGGGCGAACAGCATGTCCTCGGGGTGCCAGCCGTCGGGGTCCTCGGGCGTCGGCAGCGCGCCGGACGTCCACGTGATCATGGAGTCGGGCATGTCGTGGTCGTGGTCGACGAAGTACAGCGACCCCCACCGCTCGGCCTTGCCGAACAGCTCGTCCCAGTTGGCCTGCGTGGTGCGGGTGCCCAGCAGCGAGCGGCGGATCTCCTCGGTGCCGTCGGCGGACACGACCGTGAAGTCGCCGTCCGGCTGAAGCACGTTGATCACCGCGACCTCGAAGCCGGAGGCGCGGGTCACCCCGTGCACGACCGCGTCCATGGTCGCCGTCAGGTCGAGGCTGGCGTGCACGGCCTTGCTGACCTCGTGCAACGTGCGCAGCCCGTCGAGCTGCGCGAGGGCGTCGGACAGCTGCGACGACAGATCCTCGATGCTGGTCAAGGGGCCTCCCGACGCGGCCGCGGCCTCCCTGCCGCGCGCCTGAACCTGCCGATCTTAGCCAGATGCCGGCGCCCGTGGTCGGCACACCGGGGCCGTACACTCTCCGCCGTCAGCGTAGGCGCTGGTCACAGAGGGTGGAAAAGGAGGCGCGCGGCATGCTTGGGTGTGACGCGTGAGTGACGCCGCCGAGCTGACCGACTCCGCCACGACGACCAAGTGGCACCACAAGGTCTCGACCCCGCTGCGCAACTTCCTGAGCACCGAGGCCGGCAGCGCCGGCGTGCTGGTCGCGTCGATCGTCGCGGCGCTGCTCTGGGCCAACCTGGGCGACTCGTACGAGTCGTTCTGGCATACCGAGATGAGCATCCACCTCGGCGGCGACGGCATCGAGCTCGACCTGCGCGAGTGGGTCAACAGCGGGCTGATGACGCTGTTCTTCCTGGTGGTGGGTCTGGAGGCGCGGCGCGAGTTCGACCTGGGCGACCTGCGCGACCGGCGGCGGTTCCTGCTGCCCGCGGCGGCCGGCATCGTCGGCATGCTGCTGCCCATCGGCATCTTCCTGGCCGTCAACGCCGGCGGCCCCGGCGCGGTGGGCTGGGGCGCCGCGATGTCGACCGACACCGCGCTGGCGCTGGGCCTGCTCGCGCTGGTCGGGCGCAACGTCCCGGTGCAGGCCCGGCTGTTCCTGGTGACCGTGTCGGTGGTCGACGACGTGGTGGCGCTGATCGTGATCGCGGTGGCGTACTCCGAGCAGATCCGGATGGCGCCGCTGCTGCTGGCGCTGGCCGTGTTCGCGCTGACGCTGGTGATGGTGCGGGCGGGCGTCCGCAGCGGGTTCGTCTATCTGCCGTTCTGCCTGGTCATCTGGGGCGCCACGCTGTCCAGCGGCATCGACCCGGTCGTGTCCGGCCTGGCGATCGGGCTGGCCGCCGCCGCGTACACCCCGGGCCGCGGCGAGCTCGAGCAGGCCAGCGACCTGTTCCGCTCGTTCCGTGAGCAGCCGACGCCCGAGCTGGCCCGGTTCGCCCGGCTGGGGCTGCTGCGGTCGCTGTCGCCCAACGACCGGCTCACCCGCACCTGGTCGGGGGTGTCGAGCTATCTGATCGTGCCGCTGTTCGGCCTGGCCAACGCGGGCATCGCCGTGGACGCGGGCTTCCTGGGGCGGGCGCTGACGTCGGCGGTCACGGTGGGCGTCTTCCTGGCGTACGTCGTGGGCAAGCCGGTCGGGATCGCCGGGGTGTCCGCCCTGGTGACGTGGCTGAGCCGCGGCCGGATCCGCCCCGGGGCCGGCTGGGCGTCCGTGCTCGGCACCGGGACGATCGCGGGCATGGGCTTCACCGTCTCGTTCCTGATCGCGAACCTGGCGCTGGAGGAGCCGGAGCTGTCCGAGGCCAAGCTGGGCCTGCTGCTGGCGATCGCGGGCTCGTCGTTGGTGACGTGGGTGGTGTTCCAGGTGACCAACCGGATGTCCAAGCCGCGCAAGGCGGTGGCGCTGCTCGGCGACGTCGAGGAGATCGTCGACCTGATCCCCGAGGTGGACGAGGAGCGCGACCACGTGCGCGGGCCGGCCGGCGCCTCGGTGACCCTGGTCGAGTACGGCGACTTCCAGTGCCCGTACTGCGGCCGCGCCGAGCCGGTGGTCCGCGAGCTGCTCACCGACGACGACCTGCGCTACGTCTGGCGGCACCTGCCGCTGACCGACGTGCACCCGCAGGCCCAGATGGCCGCGCAGGCCGCCGAGGCCGCGGGGCTGCAGGGCCGGTTTTGGGAGATGCACGACCTGCTGATCGACCACCAGGAGCACCTGCGCATCGCCGACCTGCTCGCCTACGCCGGCGACCTGGGCCTCGACCAGGACCGGTTCCACGCCGACATGATGGAGCCGACCTGCAAGGAGCGGATCGCCGCCGACGAGGAGTCCGCGGACCTCAGCGGCGTCTCCGGCACCCCCACGTTCTTCATCAACGGCCGCCGCCACTACGGCGCCTACGACGTGCAGACGCTCAAGGAGGCCATCCGCGTGGCCCGGGTCCGCGCGAAGATCGCCGCCAAACGCCGTTGAGGTTCACAGCCGGCTCCTAGCAAGCGGCTGGCGATTTCTCAGCGGGGCGGCCGATGGTGGCTGCGTGACAGTGACCTCTCCCCCGGCCCCGGCGGTGGCCGGCGTCCGCCGCCGGGCCCCGCTCCGGTGGACCGGCGGCGCCGCGGCCGGGCTGACGCTGCTCGTGGTGACCGCGCTGTGGGCCGGCAACGGCGGCGTGCATCAGCTGGGCGGCGGAGGCGCCGCCGCGGTGTCCGCGGCCGGCCGGCTCACCGGGCTGTGGGCGTCGGACCTGCTGCTGTTGCAGGTGCTGCTGATGGCGCGCGTGCCGCTGGTCGAGCGCGCGTTCGGCCAGGACCGGCTCGCCCGCTGGCACCGCTGGACCGGCTTCTGCTCGTTCTGGCTGATGGTCGCGCACATCGTGCTGATCACGCTCGGCTACGCCGGCGCCGCGCACGCCAACGCGTTCGCCGAGCTGTGGGAGATGATCTGGACGTACCCGGGCATGCTGCTGGCCACGGCGGGCACTGCCGCGCTGGTCCTGGTCGTGGTGACGTCGGTCCGGGCGGCGCGGCGCCGGCTGCGCTACGAGTCGTGGCACCTGCTGCACCTGTACGCCTATCTCGGGGCCGGGCTGGCCCTGCCGCACCAGCTGTGGACCGGCACCGACTTCGTCGGCTCCCCCGCCGCGGCGGCGTACTGGTGGACGCTCTACGCCGTCTCCGCCGGGGCCGTACTCGCCTGCCGGGTGGCGCTGCCCGCCTGGCGCAGTTGGCGGCACGGGCTGGTGGTCAGCCACGTAGTGGCCGAGGGGCCCGGCCTGACCTCGGTGTACCTGACCGGCCGGCGCCTCGACCGGCTGCCGGTGCGCGCGGGCCAGTTCTTCCAGTGGCGTTTCCTCGACGGTCCGGGCTGGTCGCGCGCCCACCCGTACTCGCTGTCGGCGACGCCGCACGGCCGGATGGTGCGGATCACGGTCAAGGACCTCGGCGACGGCAGCGCGCGCGTCGCGACGCTGCGGCCCGGCACGAGGGCTCTCGTCGAGGGGCCGTACGGCCGGCTGACCGGTGAGGAGTACACCGGTGGTCCCGTCGTGCTGCTCGCCTGCGGCATCGGCATCACGCCGCTGCTCGCGCTGCTCGGGGACCTGCCCTACCGGCCCGGCGAGGCCACCCTGGTCTACCGGGCGCGCAGCGAGGCGGAGGTCGCCTTCCGCGACGAGCTCACGTGGTTCGCCGAGAACCGGGGCGTACGCCTGGTGTTCCTGCTCGGGGCCCGCGCCCGCCGGCCCTCCTGGCTGCCCGCGCGGTACGCCGACCAGGCCGACGCCGACGCGCTGCGCGAGATCGCCCCCTGGGCCGACCGGTCGCACGTCTACATCTGCGGCCCCGAGGCGTGGACCGGGGCGGCCCGCGCCGCCGCCCGCGCCGCAGGCACCCCCGCCACTCACGTGCACACCGAACAGTTCTCCTGGTGACGAAAGGCCGCCCCGCCATGCGACGCATCACCCTCTGGCTGCTCTCCACCGTCGCGGCGCTGGTGCTGCTGTTCAGCTACCGCACCAGCACCAACGACACCGGCGCCGCCGTCGCCGCCGCGACCGCCCCCGCCACCACACCCTCGACGGCCGGCCCCGTGCCGCAGGAGACCGGGCCCTCGCCCACCACGTCGCCCAGCGCGAGCGCCTCCGACGGCGGCACCGGGGCCGCCAAGACCTACACCGGCGCGAGCGCCTCCACCCGCTGGGGCGACGTCCAGGTCACCATCACCGTCGCCGGCGGCCGGATCACCGACGTGCAGGTGCCGGTGTATCCCACCGGCAACGGGCGCGACCAGGAGATCAACGCGTACGCGGTGCCCGCCCTGGTGCAGGAGACCTTGGAGGCTCAGGGCTCGGACATCGACGTGGTCTCCGGCGCCACCGTCACCAGCGAGGGCTACCTGCAGTCGCTGCAGTCGGCCCTGGACGCCGCGCACCTGTCGTGACGGCCGGCCGGCTCAGTCGAACAGCTCGCCGATGCGGTCGGCGAAGGTCAGCACCGACAGCACGCCGAACAGCAAAAAGGACCAGACCAGTGCGCCCAGGCGGACGCCGCGGACGCGGATCGGCTCCGGCAGGATGCGGCGGTTGATGAGCACCAGCAGTCCGGAGTAGAGGAACATCATGAAGCCGCCCACCACGGCCGAGATGACCAGCAGCACGATCGGCTGGCTGAAGCCGGCGACCAGCACCACGATGCCGATGGCGACCAGGCCCCACACCAGGACGGCGTACACCTTGCTCTCGTTGGCGTGCCGGGCGTACGAGGTCTTGATGACGTCGGCGGCCAGCCGGCTCGTGTAGTCGACGATGCCCAGCGCGGCGGCGAACAGCGAGAACGCGCCGATGACCCAGAACAGGTACTGGAACCACGAGCCGACCCGCTCGGCCAGCACCTGGCCCTCGACCTGCAGGAAGCCGATGCTGTTCTCCAGGCCCTCGCGGCCGAACACGGTGGAGTACGCGAGCAGCGAGGTGAACAGGATCGTCACAAAGGTGATCAGCACGAACGTGGTGAGCTGCTCGATGTTCGCGAACTTCCACCAGCCGCGCCAGCGCCGCAGGTTGTCGGGGGTGGGCTCGAAGACGTACCCGGTGCTGGGTTCGGCCTCCGGCTGACCGGTCACGGGGCTGACCAGCCGGGGGACGTACGTGCCCATGCCGTAGCCCTTGTCGCGGATCCAGTTGGACTGCACCAGGTTCTGCCCGCCGCCGGCCCCGGCGAACGCGAGCGCGCCGAGCAGCAGCGCGAAGCCCAGCTCGTCGATCGGCAGCCGCGGCCGCGTGACCACCTGCGGCAGGTCGGCCCACGCCGACGCGCCGACCGCGAAGATCGCCGCCACCACGAAGAACGTGATGACCGCCGCGACCTTGAGCATCTGCGCGCGTTCGAGCGCGACGTAGACGACCGGCGCGAGCGTGAGGATCAGCCCGATGGCCACGAGCATGCAGACGGCGATCACGGTGCGGTTGCCGCCGAAGATGTACGTCGTGAGGGTCGCCGAGCTGGTCACCCACCCGGGCCACAGGTTCGCGAAGTACGTCAGGACCGCGAACACCAGCCCCCAGTGCCGCCAGTAGCGGCTGAAGCCGGTCAGCGCGGTCTCGCCGGTCGCCAGCGTGTACCGCTCGATCTCCATGTTGAGGAAGTACTGCGTGATCAGCCCGACCAGCGCGGCCCACACGAACACCAGCCCCACCTGCGAGGCGATGTACGGGAACAGCACGAACTCGCCGGAGGCCAGGCCCACGCCCGCCGCGATGATGCCGGGGCCGATCAGCCGCCCGTAGCGGCGCGGCTCGTCCGGCAGCTCGCGGATCTGGGGCGCGGGCAGATAGCGGGTCGGGAAAGCGTCGGTGATCGCCACGGCCGCTCCTCGCTCGGGAGACATCAACCATGGTCATTCCCGCGCCGCTGTGTCAAGGGCCTTCGACCGGCAAGCGTCTCGCGTATGGGCCGTGGATCCTCGGCGATGGCTGCGGCCGGGGCGCGCCTGTTCACTGAGGACATGAACGCAGTGAGGGTGACCGCGCTGATCGCGGCGACCATGACCACGGGACTGATGGCCGGGGTGTTCGGGCTCTACCAGCACACCGTGATGGTGGGGCTCGGACGCACCGACGATCGCACGTTCATCGGCGCCTTCCAGGCCCTCGACCGCGCCATCCTCAACCCGTGGTTCCTTCTGAGCTTCGTCGGGGCGCTGCTGTTCACGGCCGTCTCGGCGTTCCTCGGCCCCGGCCGCCGGGCGCTGCCGTGGGTGCTGGCCGCGCTCGTGCTCTACCTGGTCGTCTTCGCCGTCACGGTGGCGGTCAACGTGCCCCTCAACGACGCCCTCAAGGCCGCCGGCGACCCCGCCACCCTGGCCGATCCCGCCGCCGTCCGCGCTGCCTTCGACGAGGCCCGCTGGACCGCCTGGAATCTGCTGCGCACGCTGGCCACCACGGCCGCCTTCGGCTGCCTGTGCTGGTCCCTGGTCGCCCACGGCCGATCCTGAGGGAGCCGCGTCGACCCGGCTCGTCCCGGGATCAGGAGGCGCGTGTGCCGAAACGGTGGGACAGGGCCGCGGGGCTTTCCGGCAGCATGTCGCCGGGGCGGACCAGGCCGCACTGGTACGCGAGGACGACCAGCTGCGCGCGGTCGCGGACGCCCAGTTTGGTCATCGCCCGGTTCACGTGGGTCTTCGCGGTCAGCGGCGACATGCGCAGCCGGGCGGCGATGTCGTCGTTGGACAGTCCGTGGGCGACCAGGACGAGGATCTCCCGCTCGCGCTCGGTGAGGTCGTCGAGCGCGGGCGGCGGAACCGTCTCGGGCCGCAGGTGCTCGAGGAACCGGCCGACCAGGGCTCGGGTGGCGCGCGGCGACAGCAGCGCCTCGCCGTCGGCGACCACCCGGATGGCGTGCAGCAGGTCCTCCGGCGCGACGCTCTTGCCGAGGAACCCGCTCGCGCCGGCCTGCAGGGCCAGCACCACGTTGTCGTCCTCCTCGAACGTGGTCAGCACGAGCACCCGCACGCCGGCCAGGTCGCGGTCGGCGCCGATGCGCCGGGTCGCCTCGAGGCCGTCCATGTGCGGCATCCGGATGTCCATCAGCACCACGTCGGCGCGGGCGGTGCGGGCGAGGTCGAGCGCCTCGCGGCCGTCGCCGGCCTCGGCGACCACCTCGAACCCCGGCTCCGCGTCGATGATCATGCGGAAGCCCGCGCGGATCAGCGCCTGGTCGTCGGCGAGCAGCACGCGGATGGTCACGCCGGTCGCACCCGGCCCCGCGGCCGTGCGCCGCGCCCGGCGGTCCGGGCCGGCGTCGGCGTCGGCGCCGGCAGCACCGCGTGCATCCGGAACTCGTCCCCGGTCGTGCCCACCACCTCGATCTCGACCGCGCCCGGTCGCTGGTCCACCGTGAGCCGGGCCGCGCGTACGCCGTGCCGGTGCGCGCCGGTCAGCGCCTCCTCGGCGATCCGGCATGCCGCCTCGGGCACCGGCGACTGATCGCCGCGCTGCCGCAGCTCCACCGTGAGCCCGGCCCGCGCCAGCCGCGCGACCAGCTGCGGCAGCCGGTCGCCGGGCCGCCCCGCGAGCGACCGGGCCTGCGCGAGCACGCTGTCGGAGGCCTCCCGGAGGCGGTCCGGCTCCTCGAGGACCCGGGCGGCGGCGAGGGCCTGCGCGTTGACGGCCGCGATCTGGCTCACCATGGCGTCGCGCAGCTCCCGGCCGAGGCGCAACGGGCGGGGGCCGCACCCGGCCGGGGCCGGCGCCGGCTCCGCGGCCGGCAGCACCGCGTGCACCCGGAACCCGTCCGAGGTCACGCCCGCGGTGAGGGTGCCGCCCGCGGTGACGGCGCGCTCGCGCATGCCGAGCAGCCCGTACCCGGACCCGGCCGGCGGCGCGCCCGGCGGCATCGCGTTGAGCACCTCGATCTCGACCGCCTCCGCGGTGCGGCGCACGGTGAGCCGGGTCGCGCCGGCGCCGTGCTTGTGCGCGTTCGTCAGTGCCTCCTGCGCGATCCGGTACGCCGCGAGGTCGACCACGGCCGGCAGCTCGCCCGGCTCGCCGTCGCGCCGGACGTCCACGGCGAGCCCGGCCGCCGCCAGCCCGTCCAGCAGCTCGGGCAGCCGCGCCAGCCCCGGCGTCGGCTCGGTCCCGGTCGGGGTCCCGCCCGGCTCGTCGGCGCGCAGCACCCCCACCACGGACTGGATCTCGGCGAGCACGCTGTCCGACGCGTCGCGGATGTGCGCCAGCGCGGGCGCCACCTGGTCGGGCCGGCGCGCCATGACGTGCGCGGCGGCGCCGGCCTGCACGTTGATCACCGCGATGTGGTGCGCCACCACGTCGTGCAGCTCCCGGGCGATGCGCAGCCGCTCCTCGGTCACCCGGCGGCGGGCCTCGTCCTCGCGGCTCTGCTCGGCGCGGTGGGCCCGCTCCTCCACCTCCCGCACGTACGCCCGGTGCGAGCGGGTCGCGTCGCCCACCGCCGCGGCCAGGAACACCCAGGCGAACAGGCCGAGGACGTCGGCCCGCAGCCAGGCGTCCCGGTTGAGCACCACCACGGTCAGATAGACCACTGTGGACGCCGCCACGGCGCACGCCCAGCCGCGGCGCCGGTCGGTGTGCGCGGCGATCGAGTACGTGATGACGCCCAGCGCCACGATCAGCCCGGGGTTGCGGACCTCCTGCACCACGGCGGCGGCGGTGGCCGTGGTGGCGATCGCGAGCGCGAGCAGCGGCCGCCGGCGCCGCCCCAGCACCGCCACGAACGCCACCACCGCGATCAGCACGTCCCAGCCCGTCGGCCGGTGGGTGGACTCGGGCAGCGCCGCCTTGAACACGGCGGCCGACAGCACGAGGGCCAGCACGAAGTCCACGAGCAGGGGCCGCTCGGCGACGACCCGCCAGCGCCCGATCAGGTGTCCCTCCGTGGATGTCATCACCGCCGACCCTACGCGGGCCGGCAACCGGGGCGCGTCCTCTCGTCGTGGTAGCGGGCGGCGCCGGCGGTACCGCAACCGTCGTACGCGACGGCCCACGGCTGGACGACGACTTCCGGCGCGGTTTTCGCGACCGTGGAGCGGTCCAGGCGACCCGGCTTCGGGGGAGAACGATGGCTACCTATCTGTATCGGCTCGGCCGGCTCAGCTTCCGGCGACGCAAGCTGGTCCTCGCGATCTGGCTGGCGGTGCTCGGGTTGTTCGGCGTGGGCGCCGCCACGCTGTCCGGGCCCACCTCCGACGACTTCGCCATCCCCGGCACCGAGGCGCAGCAGGCGCAGGACCTGCTTGGCGAGCGGTTCGGCGAGTCGCCGGCGGGCGGCGCCGAGGCGCGGGTGGTGTTCGCGGCGCCGACCGGCGAGAAGCTCACCGATCCGCAGAACCGGGCGGCGGTCGGCCGTACGGTCGCCGCCCTGCGCACGGGTGCGCAGGTGGCCGACGTGAGCGATCCGCTGCGCGGCACGATCAACCCGGACGGCACGATCGCGTACGCCCGGGTCGCGTACCGGGTGCCGGCGTCCGAGGTGACCGACGCCGACCGCGAGGCGCTGCTCGCGGCCGCCGCCACCGGCCGGGACGCCGGGCTGACCGTGGAGGCCGGCGGCGAGGTCCTGCAGAGCGAGCCGGAACAGGGGCTCAGCGAGGTGATCGGCTTCGGCGTCGCCGCGGTCGTGCTGACCGTGACGTTCGGCTCGCTCGTCGCGGCCGGGCTGCCGCTGCTCACCGCGTTCCTCGGGGTGGCCGCCACGATGACCGGCATCCAGGTGGCGTCCGGCTTCTTCGACCTGAGCAGCAGCACCTCGACGCTGGCGCTGATGCTGGGCATCGCGGTGAGCATCGACTACGCCCTGTTCATCGTGTCCCGGTACCGGCACGAGCTGGCCGCGGGCCGGACCGGCGCGGAGGCGGCCGGGCGCGCGGTCGGCACCGCCGGGTCGGCGGTCACGTTCGCCGGGCTCACCGTGCTGGTGGCGCTGACCGCGCTGGCCGTGGTGAACATCCCGGTGCTCACCGAGATGGGCCTGGCCGCCGCCGGCGCGGTCGCGGTGGCCGTGCTCATCGCGCTGACCCTGCTGCCGGCGCTGCTCGGGTTCACCGGGCGGCGGATCACCGGGCGCGCCGGGCGCACCCGCGACATCGAGGCCGACGGGCAGCGACCGGTGCTGAGCCTGCGGTGGGCGCGGGCGATCACCCGGCGTCCGCTGCTGACCGTGGGCACCGCCGTCGCCGGGCTGCTGCTGATCGCCGTGCCCGCGCTGGATCTGCGGCTGGGGCTGCCCGGCGACAACATGGCCGCGCCGGACACCACCCAGCGCAAGGCGTACGACCTGGTGACCGAGGGCTTCGGCGCGGGCTTCAACGGGCCGCTGCTGGTGGTCGTCGACGCCGCCGGCAGCGCCGATCCCCAGGCGGCGGCGACCGAGGCGGCCGGCACGATCTCGGCCCTGCCGGGCGTGGTGTCGGTGAGCCCGCCGACGTTCAACCCCGCCGGCGACACCGCGATGCTGCAGGTGGTCCCGGCCGGGGCGCCCGACAGCACGCAGACCACCGACCTGGTGCACGCGATCCGCGACGCCGACCCGCAGCTGCGGGACCGCACCGGCGCCGACCTGTCGGTCACCGGCACGACGGCGGTCACGATCGACATCGCCGCGAAGATGGGCGACGCGTTGCTGCCGTACGTCTCGGTGATCGTCGTGCTGGCGTTCCTGCTGCTCACCGTGCTGTTCCGGTCGGTGCTGGTGCCGCTCAAGGCGATCGGCGGGTTCCTGCTGTCGGTCGTCGCGACGTTCGGCGCGGTGGTGGCGGTGTTCCAGTGGGGCTGGCTGGCCGGGCTGATCGGGGTGGACCAGACCGGGCCGATCGTCAGCCTGCTGCCGGTCATCCTCATCGGCATCGTGTTCGGCCTCGCCATGGACTACGAGGTGTTCCTGGTCAGCCGGATGCGCGAGGAGCACGTGCACGGCGCGCCGCCGGACCGGTCGGTGACCGTGGGCTTCGCGCACGGCGCCCGGGTGGTCACCGCCGCGGCGATCATCATGATCAGCGTGTTCGCCGGGTTCGTCCTGGCGCCCGATCCGCTGATCAAGTCGATCGGCTTCGCGCTGGCCGCGGCGATCCTGCTGGACGCGTTCGTGGTGCGGATGACGATCGTGCCGGCGGTGATGGCGCTGCTCGGCCGCCGGGCGTGGGCGCTGCCGCGTTGGCTCGACCGGCTCCTGCCGAACGTCGACGTGGAGGGCGAACGGCTGCGCGAGACCGTCCCCGACGAGCCGCCCGCCCTGCCTCAGCCGGTCGGCGCCGGCCGCTGAGGGGCCCCTCTCCGGGTGCCCGGCCCGCGCCGGGCACCCGGTTCCGGTCGGCTCGTCGCCTCAGGAGAGCGGGGTGCGGGCGATCGCCCTCTCGGTCAGGCTGCCCAGCCAGAGCGTGTCGCCGTGCCGGCGCACCCCGGTGGCCATGACGTAGCGGCCGGACGGGCCGTGCAGGGTCCGCAGCACGGCGCCGTCGCCGTCGACCTCGGCCGCGATGACGTACGGCAACGGCTGCGGCTGCAGGCGGGCGGGCAGCACGGCCGCGATCCGGCGCAGCGCCGGATGCGGCAGCAGCCGCTCGGCCAGCGCGACGCGAGGGCTGGCCAGCGCGATCCAGTAGGTGCCGTCGCCCGCCGAGGACATGTTGTCGGGGTAGGCGGGCAGGTCGCCGAGCACGCGGACGGCGCCGTCCGGCAGCGACAGCCGCACCAGCCGGTGGGACACCGTCTCGCAGACCAGCAGCGCGTCCTCGCCCGGGGTGAGCGCCACACCGTTCGGGAAGTGGAAGCCCTCGGCGACCACGTCGGTGCGGCGCGACACCGGGTCGTAGGCCAGCACGCGCCCGTTGGGCCGGTGCTCCAGCAGGTCGCGCCGCCAGTGCGAGACGGGGAACCGGCGCGAGCTGTCGGTGAAGTACACCGTGCCGTCGCGGGCCACGGCGGCGTTGTTGCACAGCAGGATCCGCTCGCCGGCCACCCGGTGCGCCAGGTCGGTGATGGTGCCGTCGCCGGTCAGCCGCAGCAGGCCGCGGTAGGCGTCGCACACGATCAGGCTGCCGTCGCGGGGGTCGGCCTCGATGCCCAGCGGCCGGCCGCCGGTGTCGGCGATCAGCTCGGGCACGGCGCCGGCGTGCGCGTCCGGCGGCCAGCGCCAGATCTGCCCCTCGTGCGTGCCCGAGTAGACGTGCCCGTCCGGCCCGACCGCGACGTCCTCGGGCCCGTGCCCGTGCGGCAGGGCCAGCAGCTCCACGTCGTCGAGGCGGGTGTCGGCGGGTGCCCACGGCCCGGTGAGCGGCGGCGGCGTGGTGGCGGGCAGCTTCTGAGGGCGGATGAGCCACGGCGCGGGCGGGCGGGGAATCGGCATCTGCTCATCCTGCCGCGACTGCGCCCCGCCCGCGGACCGGCACGGTTGGATCATCGGCGGGCGGGAACCAGGAAGCATGAGCCCTTTTCGCAGTGCCGGCGACTCCAGCCGCCACGCCCGCCGCCTGGTACGCGTCGACCGCTCGCTGCCGCAGAAGGTCGGACATCCCGTACGCACCGTGGTCGTCGGCGGCGGCATCGCCGGGATGACGGCGGCGTTGCTGCTGGCCGAGCGCGGCGTCGCGGTGACCCTGCTGGAACGCGACGAGCGGCTCGGCGGGCGGCTGTCGGCCTGGCCCAAGCGGCTGGCGGACGGGTCCACCCAGATGGTCGGCCACGGGTTCCACGCGTTCTTCCGGCAGTACTACAACTGGCGCCACGTCCTGCGCCGCATCGACCCGTCGCTGTCGTTCCTGCGCCCGGCCGAGCACTATCCCGTGGTGTCGCGGACCTGGCCGGAGGAGGACTTCGGCGGCCTGCCGGGCGGCCCGCCGTGGAGCCTGGCCGCGCTGCTGGCCCGCTCCCCCAGCCTGCGGCTGCGCGAGATGCGCGACGTCGACGGGCCGGCCTCGGTGGCGCTGCTGCGGTACTCGCGGGCGCAGACGTACCGGGAGTTCGACTCGATGTCCGCGGCGGAGTACCTGGACCGGCTCGCCATGCCGGAACGGGCCCGCGCGCTGCTGTTCGACGTGTTCGCCCACTCGTTCTTCAACCACGCGGCCGAGATGTCGGCGGCCGAGATGATCATGCAGTTCCACTTCTACTTCCTGCGCAACCCCGAGGGGCTGGACTTCGACGCGCCCGAGGACGACTACCAGACCGCGATCTGGGCGCCGCTGAGCGAGCGGCTGCAGGCGCTCGGCGCGGACCTGCGCACCGGCGCGGGCGTCGACCGCATCGAACCCGGCTGGACCGTCACCCTCACCGGCGGCGAGCAGATCACCGCCGACCACGTGGTGCTCGCCACCGACCCGGCGTCCGCGCGGGCCGTCGTCGCCGCCTCGTCCGGCCTCCCGCCCCGGCTGACGAGCGAGATGGCGACGGTCGCCACCACGGCGCCGTACGCGGTGAGCCGCTTCTGGACCGACCGCGACGTGGCGGCGGAGCGCGCCGTGTTCAGCGGTGTCGCGCGCGAGCCGCTGCTGGACTCGGTGAGCCTGTTCCATCGCATCGAACGCGGCTCGGCCCGGTGGGCGCGGCGCACCGGCGGCGCCGTCGTGGAGCTGCACGCGTACGCCGCCGACTCCCAGATCGACGCCGACACCGCGGCCAAGGAGATGTGGTCGCAGCTCGCCGGGATCTGGCCGGAGGCAGGGTGGCTGCGCAGCGTGGACAGCGACAGCCGGGTCGGGTACGACGCCCCGGCGTTCGACGTGGGCAGCGACGCCACCCGTCCCGGCCCGGTCACCGACGCCGACGGGCTGCTGCTGGCCGGCGACTGGGTGCGGATGCCCATCCCCTGCGCGCTGATGGAACGCTCGGCAGCCTCGGCCGCCGTCGCGGTCAACGCCATCCTCCGCCGGCACGGCGCCCGACCGGTGCAGGTGTTCTCCGTGCCGACCCGCGGCCTGCTGGCCGGACGCCGGAGCTGACGCCCCTTTTCCCGTACGAAACGGACGAAACACGCTTGTAACCCGACCGGGTGGCAAATGGGCAAAAGCGCGCCGGAAAGCGTCATGCTCCGAGCGCCCGGCCGTTTGCCCCAGCATGGCAAAGCTACCGAAGTTCCTCCGTAACGCGGCGATGGCCGGCCTGGCCGTCTCCGCAGTCCTGCTGCCGGTCGCCGGCGGCACCGCGTCGGCTGCTCCGGCCGCCCCGCCCGCTCCCGCCGTCGTCGTCAAGGCTCCGATGCTGAGCCCGGCGGCCCGGATCGTGATGAACCGGGACCGCAACGCGGTCTGCGTCAACGCCCACGTGCAGAACGTCGGCTGGCAGGGCTGGCGGTGCTCCAGCAACCGCCGTCCCGCGGTCGCCGGCACCGAGGGCCGCTCGCTGCGGCTCGAGGCGCTGGCCATCTCGACCCGCCGCCCCGGCGGCGTGTGCGCCCAGGCGCACGTGCAGGACCAGGGCTGGCAGCGCGCCAGGTGCACCGGCGCCAACGGCACGCTGGCCATCGGCACCCAGGGCCGCTCGCTGCGGCTCGAGGCGCTGCGGCTGAGCACCCGCACGCCGGTCTGCGCCCAGGCGCACGTGGCCAACGTCGGCTGGCAGAAGTGGCAGTGCGCCCGCCGGGGCGGCCAGATCCAGGTCGGCACCGTCGGTCGCGCGCAGAGCATCGAGGCCGTGCGCGTCCTCGCCTGACCGTTCCACCATCACCGGATCGACGCCCGCGGAGCCGCACGGCTCCGCGGGCGTCCGCCTTCACCACTGCGCCGTCAGGAGCACGACCAGCACCGACAGCGGCGCGGGCGGCGGGCCGGGAAGCCCGGTGTCGGCCAGCGCCGCGCCGCTGAGGGGGACCGCGGGCGGGTCGTACCCGGGCCGGGCGGCCGGGCCGAGGCGCCGCACGGTGTAGCGCGCCGCCGGGGACAGGCCGGGGACGCGGAACCTCGGCGGCTCGTGCGTCAGCTCGTCGAGCTGGGCGTACGCCATGACGGCCGCCGACCGGTCGGGCGCGACCACCCCGTACACCCAGGGCTCTCCGGCAGCGGTGTCGAGCCGGACCGTCCGGCCCGAGTGCAGCAACCCGCGGTGGGTCCGGTAGACGTCGATCCACGCGGCGAGCGCGACCAGATCTTCCTCCGTGGCGGCGGTCAGGTCCCACTCGATGCCGAAGTGACCGAACAGCGCGGTGGCGGCCCGGAAGTCCAGCGGCAGCACCCGCTGCGTCTGGTGCGAGCACGGCGCGCTGACGTGCGCCCCGAGGTACTCCGGCGGCACCAGCTGGGCGGTCCACCGCTGGATGGCCTGGCGGGCCAGCGCGTCGTTCTGGTCGGAGGTCCACACCCGCTGGGCCCGCTGCAGCACCTCGAGGTCGATGCGGCCGCCGCCGGAGGCGCAGCTCTCCCACTCCACGTGCGGGAAGCGGGACCGCAGCTCGTCCAGCAGCCGGTAGAAGGCGACGGTCTGCGCGTGGATGCCGGGCCGCCCGTCGACGGTGCCGGACCCGCCGTCGACGGCGTCGCGGTTGTGGTCCCACTTGACGTAGTCGATCGCGTGGTCGGTCAGCACCGCGGTCATCCGGTCGAGGACGTGCCGGTACGCCCCGGGCTGCGCGAGGTCGAGGATCTGCTGGTGGCGTTCCTCCGGCGGCGTCCGGCCGCCCGAGGCGAGGATCCAGTCCGGATGGGCCCGGAACAGCTCGGAGTCGGCGTTGACCATCTCGGGCTCGAACCACAACCCGAACTGCATCCCGAGGCCGCGCACGTGGTCGATGATCGGCGTCAGCCCGTCCGGCCAGACCTCCGGCGAGACGGTCCAGTCGCCGAGCCCGGCCCGGTCGTGGCGGCGGGCGCCGAACCAGCCGTCGTCGAGCACGAAGCGCTCCACGCCGATGCGCGCCGCCCGGTCGGCCAGCTCGCGCAGCACGGGCAGGCGGTGGTCGAAGTACACCGCCTCCCAGACGTTCAGCGTCACCGGCCGCGCGGCCGCCGGGTGCGCGGGCACGGAGCGCAGATATTCATGGAAGCGGGCGGCGAGCCCGTCGAGCCCGTCGGCGGCGGCGCCGACGTACACCCAGGGGGTGGTGCAGGTGTCCCCTGGCGCGAGCGTCACCTCGCCGGGCAGCAGCAGCTCTCCCCCGCCCAGCGAGGTGACCGTCGGGCTGTTCTTGCCCAGCGGCACCCGTTCGAGCCGGTGCACGTGGTTGCCGCTCCACGCCACGTGCACGCCCCACACCTCGCCGTGCGCGAACCCGAAGCCCGGCGTGCCGGCGGTGAGCACGGTGGCCGCGTCGAAGCCGGTCTTGCCCCGCCGGTTCTCGCGCAGCCACAGGCCGTCGGTGACCGCCCGCCGCTGCGGGGTCCGTTCCCGGGCCCACCGCCCGGTGAAGTCGAGCGACTCGGTGGCCCGGTCGGGCACCGGCACCACCACCTCCAGCGCGTCCAGCTGGTAGCCGGTGGCGCCGGTGTTGGTCAGCGCGTGCCGCAGGCGCAGCAGGCCGCCGGGCACAGCCTGGACCTCGGTCCGCAACGCCAGCCCGGCCTGCTTGTCGGCGGCCTCGATCGCGGCACGTCCGGCAGTGGCGTGCAGCGACGTCGGCACGAACCGCGGGGACCAGGCCCCGGGCTCGCCGGCGCCGCGGTGGCCGGAGAGCCCCGGGCGCCCGTACCAGACCGACGAGCTCTCCGGCAGCAGCGGCAGGCCCACCGGGCACAGGGCGGCGTGGTCGGCGGCGGTCGTGGCCGGGCCGACCACGCCGCACCAGGCGACCGACGGCAGCCGGTCGGCGTGGTCGACCAGCACGAGGCCGGTGCCGCCGGGCGCCCCGATCAGGTGCGCGCTCATCACTTCACCGCGCCGCGGGTGACCCCGGAGATGACCCACCGCTGCGCGAAGACGTAGACGATGAGCAGCGGCGCCATCGCCATCAGGTAGCTGGCGAAGGCCGTCGGGTAGTTGGTCTGGAACTGGCTCTGGAACACGTACTGCACCAGCGGCAGCGTCGCCGAGCCGGGATCGGAGAGGATGACCAGCGGCAGCAAGAAGTCGTTCCAGGCCCACAGGCACGTCAGGATGCCGACCGTGGCGTTCATCGGGGCGAGCAGCGGGAAGATGACCCGCCAGAAGATCGCCCAGGTAGACGCGCCGTCGATCGCCGCGGCCTCCTCCAGCGCCGGCGGGATGCTGTTGATGTACGCGGTGAAGATGAAGATGTTGAACGCCAGCCCGTACACCACGTACAGCAGGATCAGCCCGACCCGGTTGTCCAGGTGCAGGATCGCCGTCTCCTTGGCGACCGGCAGCATGATGATCGGGAACGGCACGAACAGCGCCGAGACGAAGTAGAAGTACAGCCCCTTGAACAGGCGCCGCTTCATGTTGCGGGCGATGGCGTACGCCACCATCGAGTTCGTCAGCAGGGTCAGCACCACCGCGCCGACCGTGATGACGGCGCTGTTCAGGGCCGTACGCGGGAAGTCGGTCAGCCGCCACGCGTCGGCGAAGTTGCTCCAGCGCACCTCGGTGGGCAGCCCGAAGCCCGTGCCGCCGAGCTGGTCGGTGGTCTTCAGCGCGGTGACGACGGCGAAGTAGAGCGGGATCGCGATGGTCAGCGCGAGCACGATGAGCAAAGCGGTGAGCCACCAGTTGACGCCCGGGCCGCCGCGCCGTCTGCGGAGCCGGCGCTGCGAGGAGCGTCCGGCCAGGGTTCCGGTCTCGCCGGCTGCGGTGGACATCAGACCTCGACCTCCCGGCGCTGCAGCACGCGCAGCTGAACGATGGAGAACCCGACGATGACGATGAAGAAGACGACCGAGTTGGCGCTCTGGTAGCCGTACTCGCCGCCCTGGAACCCGCCCTTGTAGATGAGCAGGGCCACCGACTCGGTGTCGGTGCCCGGCCCGCCGCCGGTGAGCGCGACGATGTGGTCGAAGATCTGCAGGAAGCCCTTGAGCGACAGCACCATGTTGATGGTGAAGAAGCCGGCGATCATCGGGAACGTGATGCTGCGGAACTGCCGCCACGCCGACGCGCCGTCGAGGTTCGCGGCCTCGTACATCTCGGTCGGCACGGTCTGCAGCCCGGCGATGTAGATGATGATGTTGAACGCGGCGGACTGCCACACGGCGAGGATCACGATCGCGATCCACGCGGTGCTCGCCTTGGTCAGCAGCGACGTGGCCAGCGAGTCGATGCCGAGCTTGGTGGCCAGCGCGGGCAGCGAGTTGGAGAACAGGTAGTTGAAGATGTAGCCGATGACCAGGATGGCCAGCACGTTCGGGATGAAGTAGACGGCGCGCAGGCCGTTCTTGAACTTGATCCGGCCGTTGAGCCCGACCGCGACGGCCAGCGACACGATGTTGACCAGCACGGTGGCGACCGCGGCGATGAGGAACGTGAACCAGTACGCGTGCAGCACCCGCGGGTCGGTGAACAGCGCGACGTAGTTGCGCAGGCCGACGAAGTCCGCCGGGCCGTACCCGGGCGAGTCTGTGAAGCTGTAGTAGACGCCCTGGATCACCGGGATGGTGTGGAAGACGAAGAACAGCACGAACGCGGGCAGCACCATCAGGTAGAAGGCGCCCGCCAGCCGCACCCCGCGCTTGCGGCGCGGAGGTTCGGCGCCCCCGGTCGTGGTCGCCGCCGTACGGGTGGGTGTCTCGGTTGTCATGACGCGATCACCGCTCCCAGTCCCCAGGTGCGCCGCTGGGCGACCTTGTCCCAGTTGTCGTCGAGTTTGCGCAGGAAGGTGTCCTCGCTGCCGCCGATCAGGTATTCCTGCAGCAGCGCCCCCAGCGGGATGGCCTGGATGAACTGGTGGTCGGTGAAGCCGACGATGCGGCCCGACCCGATGTAGCTCTGCACGCCCGCCAGCGCCGGGTCGTCGTTGCTGAGCCCCTTGCGCGTCGGGATGGCCACCTGCGCCTTGCAGTAGTCCCGCATCACCTGCTCGCCCATGAGGAAGTCGATGAACGCGGCCGTCTCGGCCGGGTGCGCGCCGTCGCGGGCGGCGGTGATGACGACGTCCACTCCGGACACGAGCGTGGTCCGGGCCGGGTCGTTCGTGGCGGGCAACGCCATGCTGCCCACCGTGAACCCCGGCTTGCCGGCCCGGATCTGCGGAACGGCGTAGCTGCCCAGCAGCAGCATCGCCGACTCGCCGCGGGCGAAGGCGGCGGTGCCGTCCTCGTAGCCCTTCGACAGCGGGTCCGGCTGGGTGTAGCGGTACAGCTGCGCGAGCTTGGTGGCGGTCTCGCGCCAGCCGGCCGCGAACGTCGTCCGGCCCGCGAAGCGCTGCTCGAAGAAGTCGTCCGGCTGCAGCTGCGCCGACAGCGGGGCGAGCGGGGACTGGGCGGTCCACGAGTCGGCGAGCATGCCGTAGAACGGCGTGATCCCGGCCGCCCGGAACTTCTCGGCCGCCGCGATCAGCTGGTCGAACGTGGCCGGGACCTCGACGCCCTGCTGGGCGAACAGCTCGGTGTTGTAGAGCAGGCCGCTGGCGTTCGCGGCGAACGGCACTCCGTTGATCTCGCCCTTCCCGCCGGCGCCGAGGTTGCCGATCACCGACAGGTACGCCGGGTTGACGTCGGCGAGCACCCGGTCGTCGCGGAAGTCGCGGAAGATCCGGGCGCTGGCGAACTCGCCGAACGTGCCGTTGGCGTTGAGCGTCATGACGTCCGGGACGTCGTCCTTGACCAGCCGGGTCCGCAGCGCGGTCTCCGGGTCGGCCGGGTTGTCGACCACCACCCGGATGTCCGGGTGCGACTTCTCGAACTGGGCGGCGAGCTGCTGGAAGTACTGCTGGGCCTCGGACTTGAACTGGAAGAACGTGATGGTGGTGCGGCCGTCGCCCGACGAGCAGCCGGCCAGGGCGGATCCGGCCAGCAGGGCGATGGTCGCGAGGGCTGCGGTGAGCGCCGACCTCGGTCGCGCTGAGGCGGCTGGTGGACGTGGGAGCACGACGATCCTCCAACCTTATTAATTTCAATCACGTTGAAACTAACTACCTGCCGGGTCCCGGGCAAGGGCCACTCCGTAACCTGGGCTCGTGACGTCGAGCGACACCGTGACTCCCCCGGCGGCCGGCCGCCTGTCCACCGGGGAGCTCGCCGTGACGCGCCACCTGCTCGTGCACGGGCCGGCCACCCGGGGCGACCTCAGCGACCTGCTGCGCGTCTCGCCCGCGTCGATGTCGCGCCTGGCCCGCTCGCTTGTCTCCGACGGCATCGTCGCCGAGAACGCCGAGCCGGTCCCGGGCGTGGGCCGCCCCCGGCAGATCCTGTCCGTGGTGCCCGGCGCCCGCCACGTCGTCGGCTGCAAGCTCACCGCCACCCGGGCGTACGGGGTCGTCTGCGACATGCTCGGCGACGTCAGCGCCACCGCGGAGACGGCCCTGCCCGCTCCCGACGCGGGCGGCACGGTGCCGGTCGCCGCGACCGTCCGGGCGCTCGCCCAGCTCGTGGGCAGGCTCGCCCGCAGGGTGCCCTCGGTCGACGGCGTCGGCGTCTCGCTGGGCGGCGTCATCGCCGGCCGCGCCGTCGTGCGCGAGGGGACGTTCCTCGGCTGGCGCGACGTCGACCTCGCCGGCCCGCTGCGGCAGCGGACCGGCCTGCCGGTGGTCGTCACCAACGACGTCACCGCCCTGGCCCGCGAGCAGCTGTGGTTCGGCGCCGGCCGCACCCACGCCACGTTCGGCGTCATCACGGTGGGCGCCGGGCTGGGCTTCGGGGTCGTCCGCGAGGGCGTCGTGGTGGAACAGCTCATCGACAACGGCCACCTGCTCGCGCACGCCCCGCTGGACGGCCGGGGCCCGCGGTGCGGGCTGGGGCACCGCGGCTGCGTGGCGGCGTACCTCAACCGCGACGACATCGAGCGGCGCGCCGCGATGGCCTTCGACGAGGTCGTGCGCCGCGCCGGCGACGGCGACCGCGCCGCCACCGCCGTGATCGACGGCGCCGCCCGGGCGCTGGGCCATCTGGCCGCCACCTTCGCCGGGGCGCTGCAGACCACGCACATCGTGCTGGCCGGCGAGGACATCGCCGCCGTCGCGGCCTCCCCCGCCATGGCTGAGGCCGTCGCCGACCGCCTGCGCCCCGGACCCCGCGAGACCCAGCGGTGCAGCCTCGACATCACCGTCGCGCCGCTGACCTTCAGCGACTGGGCTCAGGGCGCGGCCGTGGCCGGCATCCAGGCCGTGCTGGGCGCCGCCTGACCGGGAGGGCCCGGCAGGATCCAGATAACGCCGGGCCGACGCCGCGATCACCGTCGGTCGGTGCCTGGTGACGCGAGCCCCGCGATGCGGTTGGATTGGCTCTCTGAGGTAGGGAGACGATCACTTGCGATGGTGGCGGCTGTCGCTGCTCGTCGCTGCCGGTGTTGTCGGAGCCGTTGCAGCGACGATCGGCGCCGTGTCCGTCAACGTGGCAACCGGCGGCACGGCCAAAGGCCTCCCGTGGCTCGAGAGGCACCCGTGGGAGTGGTCCGCGGGCGCGACCCTCGCCGTGGCCGCCGCAGCATTGGCGGGCTGGTTCGCTCAACGGGCGTATGAGCGTGGCCCGACTGTTCACATCCCTTCGAAGCAACGACCGCTCACTGTGTTGGCCGTGCCGGAACAGCCTGTCCTGCCGTCCGTGACTCCCCCTTGGGGACTCCGCAGTACGCCGCTACGCGGCCGCGAAGTCGTCTTGACAACGATGGCGATCACGTCCTCGAACGTCGGTGGAACGATCACCGTGCTGCACGGCCTCGGCGGCGTCGGCAAGACTCGGCTGGCGCTCGAACTGGGACACCTGGCGGCCGAGGACGGCGTGATCGTCTGGTGGGTGGAGGGCGCCGACACGGCGGCCTTCGAGGCGGCGATGCGTGCTGTGGGGTACGCCGCGGGCGCAACCCAGGACGACTTCGCGAAGTCACATCCCGCGGACGCGACCTGGCGGGCGCTGGAACGGATCGCTGAACGGTGGCTGCTTGTCATGGACAACGCCGACAATCCGCCAGCACTCAGCCGCGAACGCCCCCTTGCCGAAGGTCGCGGATGGTTGCGGGTTCCACCGGCCCGGGGCACCGTCGTGATCACTAGTCGCGACGGGCGCTCGGAGGAGTGGGCACCCTGGATCGGATCTCATCAGCTCGCGCCACTCACGCCGGAAGCCTCCGCCGATGTCTTGCTTGATCTCGCCGGAGCCGCCGGCACCACCAGTCACGCGATGAGCCTCGGCGAGAGTCTCAGCGGGATCCCGCTGCTGTTGCACCTGGCCGGTTCCGCCCTGAAAAGGGCCGGCGACCTGCCATCGAGCTGGCACTCCTCGCCCGCTGTGCGAACGTTCGACGACTACCGGCGAGCCTTGACGGCGGACAACAGCGACGGAGCCAGGGCGGCACCCGACGTGGAACACCTTTTCCAACGAACCTGGGAAATCAGCTTGGATCAACTGGCCCGCACCGGGCTGCCGCATGCCCGGACGCTGCTGTTGCTGGCATGCTGCTTCGCGGACGCCCCGCTGCCCTACGAGGAGGTCTTTGATCCTGCGGTGCTGCGCAGCAGTGACCTGCTCGCCGACATAACGCCGGCGGACCTGTTGACGGCGATACGCGGGCTGGAGGAACTCGGTCTTATCGCGATCACTGCAACTGATCCGACGGACCGGGACACGGAGACCGCGCTGCTGACCCTGCATCCCGCGGTACGAACGGCCGGCCGGGCACATCCGGAACTCGCTGGAGCATCCGGGCCCTACTGGAAGCTCGCTGTTGACCTGATGATCGCCGTAGCCGACCGTGCCGAGGCGAGTCGCTCGGGCTTTCGCATCTGGGCGTACCTGAGCGAACACGCCGTTGCGACGTTGGGCCCGGAATCGGCACAGCTGTCCAAGAGCGCGCGTCGGGCCGCCGATCAGCACCTGTCGCGCAGAGTGGCGGTGATGCGGTCCGGCATCCGCCAGCTCGTGCGCAACGGACTGCACGCCCAAGCACTCGTCATCTATGACGCCCTGGTGAGGCTCCAGCAGGAACGATACGGAGAAAGGCACACCGATGTCATCGCGACCCGTCGAGACAGAGCTACAGCTCTTCGAACGATCGGCCGGCACGGACGCGCGCTTGCGGAGCTGGACGCCATCCTTGCCGTACTGACGGAAGGCGGGGGAAGGCGCCACCCGGACGTATTGGTCGTGCGCGACAGCCGGGCACGCCTCCTCCGGGACATCGGCCGACTCGAACAGGCAGTCTCGGAGTTCACCGAGATCTTGACGATGATGCCCGAGACACGCGACATCAGGCACGACCACATGCTGACAGTCAGACACGAGCGCGCTCGCGCACTGCAGGAAATGGGGCGCTATGAGCAGGCCCTTGCCGAATTCGACGACATCATCGACCGTCGGGAGTCCCTCGACGGCTCTCGTCATCCATACGTACTCACCAGCAGGCACGAACGTGCACGCACCCTGCGGGAGGCCGGACGACATGTCGAAGCAACAGCCGAATTCGACGACATCATCGCCGTGCAGGAAACGCTTTACGATCCCCACCATCCGATCGTGCTGACGAGCAGGCACGAACGTGCGCGGACCTCCCACGAGGCCGGACGTCATGACGAAGCGGTTGCCGAGTTCGATGCCGTCATAGCCATTCTCCGGGATCGGAGGCCGCGGGACGAGGAGTTCCTGCTCGCGCTTCGCGCCAGCCGGGCAAGAACCGTCGCCGCGATGGGGAGTGGCAGTGATGCTCTGGCAGAGCTGGACGCCGTGGTCGACGCGTATCAGAAGCTGCCGGTCTCATCCATCGATCGCCTCTTGACCATCCGTTACGACCGCGTCCGGATCATGCATGCCCTCGGCCGCGGCCACCAGGCGCTGAGTGAACTGGACGTCATCACGCGGCAGCGCCTCGAGCACTTCGGCTCAGGGCATCCCGCAACACGGGAGAGCACGGCGCTGGCCGAGCTCATTCGCCTCGAGGCTCGGACCGACAGCAGTCCCGAATAGCTATCGGTCCGACGTAACGCAGGACAGCATTGTCATTGTCCACTCGAATCAGAAGGAGACCGCTGGTGCCGGCGATGCGGCGGAACCGAGAGTTCAGCCTCCTGTGGACCAGCCAGGTGCTGTCCGACCTCGGTGGCGCGATCGCCCTGCTCGCCATGCCGCTGCTGGTGCTCGAGCTGACGGGCTCGGCGGTGCAGGCCGGGGTGGTCGGCACCGCTGCGCAGGCGACCAGGCTGCTGACCCGGCTTCCGGCGGGAGCGCTCGCCGACCGGATGAACCGCGGCCTTGCCATGCTCATCTGCGACGCCGCACGCTTGACCGCGTACTTGGTCCTGGCGGCCACGGTAGCGATCAACCGAGCCGGCATCGCCATCATCATCACCGTTGCTGTGGTCGATGCCGCCTGCTCGGCGCTGTTCAACAGCATCGAGCACTCCGCGCTTCGCACCATCGTGCCGGCCCCCGACATGCCCGCCGCGGTCTCCCGCAACGAGGCCCGCAGCTACGGCACATCTCTGGCTGGTCCACCGCTGGGCGGCCTGCTCTTCGGCTGGGCGTACGCCCTTCCGTTCCTTGGCAACGCGGTGTCCTTCCTGGCCTCGCTCATCGGCCTGGCACTCATCCGGAAGCCCCTGCGGGCCGGCCGACCGATCAACCAGCCAGAAAGCACGGCCGCCTTGCGCGACGGAATCAGGTTCGTCTTCGGCAACGCCTTTCTCCGGACGGTCATCCTCATCGCCGCGCCGCTCAATTTCGCCCTGTACGGTTCGATCTTCACCATCATCGTGACCCTTCAAGCCAACGACGTCGCCCCCGGCGTCATCGGCCTGACGGAGACGATCGTCGGGGCCGGCGGTCTCATCGGCGCTCTGGCCGCGCCCGTTCTGACGCGCCGGCTCTCCTTCGCGGTGTTGATCCGCGGGCTCCTCTGGGCGGCCGTTGTGTTTCTCGCGCTCTGCTCCGTGCTGACCACCAGCCTGATAGCCGCCGTGCCGATCGCCTTGACCGTCCTGGTCGGTCCGGCGTGCAACGCGGCCCTGTTCGCTCACCAAGCCGCAATAACTCCCAACCACCTTCAGGGCCGCGCCCTGTCCGTGATCTTCGCGGCTGCCATGTCGGCGGCTGCTACAGCCCCTCTGCTGGCAGGCGTCTTCTTCACCGCATGGGGCAGCACGACCACGGTTCTCATCTTCGCTGCCTCCGTCGCCGTATCCGCGCTGGTCGCCAGCTTGGCCTCCAGCATCCGGCACGTGATCCGAGTCCAGGAAGCACCGCAGGCGAGCCTTTCCACCGAGGGTCCGTCCATGGGTATGAGTCACTGACAGTGCGCGGCCCTTTCCTCCCGGCCATTCCATCGGTAACCTTCGATTGTTATCGTTAACAGCGCCCTAGTCGGGAGAGTTCGACATGCCTCCTTTCGCCCTGAGCCGGCGCCGGCTGCTGCAGGCCACCGGCGCGGCGACCCTGGCCACCGCGACCGGGGCCACGGCCCTCGGACAGCGCCCCGCCGCCGCCGCGATCGTGCCGCCGGGCCGCCCGGATGCGGGCGCGGCGGCGTACGCCTTCGATCTGGGGCAGGTGCGGCTGACCGCGGGCCGGTTCCTCGACAACCAGACCCGGGCGCTGAACTACCTGAGGTTCGTCGACGTGGACCGGCTGCTGCGCGTCTTCCGGGTCAACCACCGGCTCCCGACCGGTGGCGCCGCCGCGAACGGCGGCTGGGACGCGCCGGACTTCCCGTTCCGGTCGCACGTACAGGGCCACTTCCTGACCGCGTGGGCGCAGGCCTACGCCGTGCTCGGTGACACGGTGTGCCGGGACAAGGCGGACTACATGGTCGCCGAGCTGGCCAAGTGCCAGGCGAACAACGGCGCCGCCGGGTTCGGCGCGGGCTACCTGTCGGGCTTCCCGGAGTCGGACTTCACCGCGCTCGAGGCACGGACGCTGTCGAACGGCAACGTGCCGTACTACTGCGTCCACAAGACGCTCGCCGGGCTGCTGGACGTCTGGCGGCACACCGGCAACACGCAGGCGCGGAGCGTGCTGCTCGCGCTCGCCGGCTGGGTCGACACCCGTACGGCGCGGCTGAGCTCGAGCCAGATGCAGGCGATGCTGGGCACCGAGTTCGGCGGCATGAACGAGGTGCTGGCCGACCTCTACCAGCAGACCGGCGACGCCCGCTGGCTCACCGCCGCGCAGCGCTTCGACCACGCCGCCGTGTTCGGCCCGCTGGCGGCCGGCGCCGACCAGCTCAACGGGCTGCACGCCAACACGCAGGTGCCCAAGTGGATCGGGGCGGCCCGCGAGTACAAGGCGACCGGCGCCACGCGGTACCGGGACATCGCGGGCAACGCGTGGACGATCACCACCCGGGCGCACACGTACGCCATCGGCGGCAACAGCCAGGCCGAGCACTTCCGCGCGCCGAACGCGATCGCCGCCTACCTGAGCAACGACACCTGCGAGCACTGCAACTCGTACAACATGCTGAAGCTCACCCGCGAGCTGTGGCTGCTCGACCCGGGCAACGCCGGATATTTCGACTTCTACGAGCGGGCGCTGCTCAACCATCTGATCGGCGCGCAGAACCCGGCCGACAGCCACGGCGGCGTCACCTACTTCACGCCGCTGCGGCCAGGCGGGCGCCGCGGGGTCGGCCCGGCCTGGGGCGGCGGCACCTACTCGACCGACTACAGCTCGTTCTGGTGCTGTCAGGGCACCGGCATCGAGACCAGCACCAAGCTGATGGACTCCATCTACTTCCACGCCGGCACGACGCTGACCGTCAATCTGTTCGTGCCCTCGACGCTGACCTGGTCCCAGCGGGGCATCACGGTCAGCCAGTCGACCACCTACCCGGTGGGCGACACCACCACCCTGACCGTGTCGGGCTCCCCCGGCGGGTCCTGGAGCATCCGCGTCCGCATCCCCGCCTGGACGCAGAACCCGGTGATCAGCGTCAACGGCGCGGTGCAGAACGTCGCCGCGACGCCCGGCAGCTACGCGACCGTCACGCGGACCTGGGCGGCCGGTGACACGCTCACGGTGCGGCTGCCCATGCGGGTGGTCCTGGAGCCGGCCGGCGACAACCCCGCCGTGCAGGCCGTCACGTACGGACCGACGGTGCTGTGCGGCAACTACGGCAGCACCGCGCTGACCGGGCTGCCGGCCCTGACCGTCTCGTCGATCACGCGCACCGGCACGTCGAGCCTGGCGTTCACCGCCACCGCCAACGGCACGAGCGTGAGCCTCGGGCCCTTCTCCGACGCCCACGGCTTCAACTACACCGTCTACTGGCGGACCGGCGGCGCGGGCGCGGTCAAGCTGGTCAACGCCGCCACCGGCCTCGTCCTCGGCATCCGGGACATGTCCACCGCCGACGGCGGCCCGGCCGTGGTGTGGGGAGACACCGGAACCGCCGACCACCTGTGGGAGCGGATCACCGACGGCGCCGCCGTCCGGTTCCGCAACGTCAACAGCGGCAAGGTCCTCGGCGTCGAGAACATGTCCACGGCCGACAACGCCCGGGTCCTGCAGTGGTCGGACACCGGAACCGCCGACCACCGCTGGACGCTGGCCGACAACGGCAACGGCACCTATCGGATCCGCAACGTCAACAGCGGCAAGCTGCTGGCCGTCCTCGACGGCTCGGGCACGTGGGGCGCCCAGGTGGTGCAGGACTCCGACAACGGCAGCGCCGACAACAGCTGGCGCCTCGTCTGAGCGCGGCGGCGCGGGGACGACGAGGCCACGGACGCGATCCATGGCCGTCGTCGTCCCCGCCCCGTCAGACGCGAAGGGTGCGGGGGCGCAGGTACACCGCCCAGGTGACCAGCACGCACACCGCGTAGAAGGCGATGAAGGCGATGTACGCCGCGTCGGCCTCCTTGGTGGTCAGGAACGACTGGCGGAAGGCCAGGTTGACCAGCACGCCGCCGAGGGCGCCGACCGCGCCGGCGATGCCGATGACCGCGTTGGACAGGCGGCGCGCCTCGTGGTCGTCGCCGGGGTGCTTGCGCTTGAAGATGGCGGGGATCATCTTGTACGTCGAGCCGTTGCCGATGCCGCTGAACACGAACAGCGCGATGAACCCGACGATGTAGAGCGGCAGCGAGCGCAGCTGGGCGGCCAGCAGCACGATGCTCGCCCCGGCGGCCATCGCGAGGAAGTTGACGAACGTGACGCGGGCGCCGCCGAGCCGGTCCGCCAGCGCGCCGCCGACCGGGCGGATCAGCGAGCCGAGCAGCGGGCCCAGGAACGTCAGGTACGCGGCCTTGACCGGGGTGCTGAACACGTCGTGGAACTGCACCTGCAGCACCTGGCCGAACGCGAACCCGAAGCCGATGAACGAGCCGAACGTGCCGATGTAGAGCAGCGACATCACCCACGTGTGCGGCTCGCGGACGGCGTCGCGCATGCCGCGCTTCTCGTTGCGGGCCTGCGCCAGGTTGTCCATGTAGAGCGCGGAGCCCAGCGCGGCCAGCACGATCAGCGGGATGTAGATGCCCGCGACGATGCCGGGGTGGCCCGCGCCGGCGACGGCGAGCACGAACAGGCCGACCAGCTGCACCGCGGCCACGCCGAGGTTGCCGCCGCCCGCGTTGATGCCCAGCGCCCAGCCCTTGAGCCGGTCCGGGAAGTACGCGTTGATGTTGGTCATCGACGAGGCGAAGTTGCCGCCGCCCACGCCGGCCACCGCGGCGATGATCACCAGCGTGGAGTAGTCGACGCCGGGCCGGATGAGGAACGCGGCGAGCACCGAGGGCACGAGCAGCAATGCGGCGCTGAACACGGTCCAGTTGCGCCCGCCGAACCGGGCCACGGCGAAGCTGTACGGGATCCGCAGCGCGGCCCCGACCAGCGTGGGCACGGCGGTGAGCAGGAACTTGCCGGCCGGGTCGATGCCGTACTCGGGGCCGAGGAACAGCACCAGCACCGACCACAGCGACCACACCGAGAAGCCGATGTGCTCGGAGGTGATCGAGAAGATCAAGTTGCGGCGGGCGATCGGCGCGCCGGTCGTGTTCCAGAACGAAGGGTCCTCGGGCCGCCAGTCGTCGATCCAGTGCGCCCGCAACGAAGCCGAGGGTCGGGCGGCGGGCAGGGTGGCAGTCATGTCAGTCCCCCAGAACAATCTTGTCGTCGTCGATGCGGACCGGATAGGTGGCGAGGTCGGGCTGGCCGGTGAGCGAGCAGCCGGTGCGCAGGTCCCAGGCGTTCAGGTGCAGCGGGCAGATGACCTGCTTGAGGTCGATCTGGCCGTCCGCGAGCGGGCCGCCCTTGTGCGGGCAGACGGCCTGCACGGCGCGCACGGAGCCGTCGCGCAGGCGGAAGATCGCGATCATCTCCCCGTCGACGGCGAAGGTGCGGCCCTCGCCCGGCGGGATCTCGTGGATCGAGGCGATGGCCCTCATGCGCGCACCGGGACCTGGGGCAGCACGGTCAGCGGCAGCGACGTGCGGAACTGACCGGGGGTGGCGGGCTCGTCGCGGTCCTTCCACGGGTCGCGGTAGGCGGCGACCGAGGCGTCCATCGCGGCGTCCAGGTCGGCCGCGATGCCGTCGGCGTCCTCGACGACGATCTCGCGGATCCGGTCGATGCCGATGCGCGGCACGAAGGCGTACGTGCGCTCCAGCCAGTTCGCGTTCTGCCGGTAGTACTCCAGGAACCGGCCGGTCAGCGTGATGACCTCGTCCGGAGTGTCCACGGTGGCCAGCAGGTCACCCTTGCGCACGTGGGCGCCGGCCGCGCCGCCGACGTAGATCTCCCACTTGCCGCCGTCGATCGCGACGACGCCGAGATCCTTCACGTACGCCTCGGCGCAGTTGCGCGGGCAGCCGGTGACCGCGAGCTTCATCTTGCCGGGCCCCTCGATGCCCTGGTATCGCTCCTCGAGCGCGATGCCCAGCGCGGTCGAGTCGCCGACGCCGAAGCGGCAGAAGTCCGAGCCGACGCAGGTCTTCACCGTGCGGAAGCTCTTGCCGTACGCGTATCCCGACGGCATGTCGAGGTCGGCCCAGATCTCCGGCAGCTTCTCCTTGGGCACGCCCAGCAGGTCGATGCGCTGCCCGCCGGTGAGCTTGACCATCGGCACCCGGTGCTTCTCGGCCACCTCCGCGATCCGCTTGAGCTGCGCGGGGCTGGTGACGCCGCCCTTCATCTGCGGCACCACCGAGAACGTGCCGTCGCGCTGGATGTTGGCGTGCACCCGGTCGTTGATGAACCGCGCGTCGCGCTCGTCGACGTACTCGCCGCCCCACATCATCTTGAGCAGCGACGCGAGGCCCATCTTGCTCTTCGCGTCCTCCTCGCCGCCCAGCTTCGCGAACACCTGCGACACCGACTTGAGCTCGTGCACACGGATCGCGTTCATCAGCTCGGGCTTGGGCATCGGGATGCCGGGCACGTACCACGAAGCCGCCGGGTCCTCCTCGACCTCGCCGCCCGCGGCCCACTCGACGATCCGCTGCACCAGCGGCTTGCAGGTGCCGCAGCCCTTGCCCGCGCGGGTCTTGTCCATAACGCCGGTGACGGTCTTGCAGCCACCCTGGACGACGCCGCAGATCGCGCCCTTGCTGACGCCGTTGCAGTTGCAGACCTGCTCGTCGTCGGCCATGTCCTCGACCTTGACCTCGCCGGCCGGCCCGCCCAGGTCGAACATCAGCTCGGCGCGGTCCTCGGGCAGCGCCAGCCCGCGGTCGAAGGCCTGCATGAGGAACGCGACCTTCTTGACGTCGCCGACCATCGTGGCGCCCACGAGCCGGCCGTCGCGGATGATGACGTTCTTGTAGATGCCCTTCTTCGGCTCGGTGAACGTCAGCGACTCGTCGTCGTCGCGCTCGGGCTCCTTGAGGCCCATCGCGGCCACGTCGACGCCCGCCACCTTGAGCTTGGTCGCCACCTGCGAGCCGTGGTACTCCGCGAACGGGTTGACGCCGGTCAGGTGGTCGGCGAGCACCTTGGCCTGCTCCCACAGCGGCGCGACCAGCCCGTAGACCTCGCCGCGGTGCTGGGCGCACTCGCCCACCGCGTAGATGTCGTCCTCGTCCTGGCAGCGCATCTGGTCGTCGACCACGATGCCCCGCTCGACCACCAGCCCGCTGGCGGCGGCCATCTCGGCGTTCGCGCGGATGCCGGCGGCCACCACGACCACGTCGCACGGGATCACCCGGCCGTCGGCGAGCTTGACGCCGGTGACCGCGTGCTTGCCGAGGATCTCGGTGGTCATGCCGTTGACGACGACGTCGATGCCGAGCCGCGCCTCGATCGTGGCCCGCAGCGTCTCGCCGGCGACCTCGTTGAGCTGGGTGTTCATCAGGTGCCCGGCGGCGTGCACGAGCGTGACGTGCGACAGGTGGTTCTGCAGGCCGCGGGCGGCCTCGAGGCCCAGCAGCCCGCCGCCGATCACCACGGCGCGCTCGTGCTCCCGGGCGTACCGGATCATCGCCCGCGTGTCGTCGAGCGTCCGGAACGCGAACACGCCCTGGTGGTAGCCGCGGCCGGGCCGGTGGATGCCGGGGATCGGCGGGACGAACGCGCGGCTGCCGGTGGCGATGATGAGCTTGTCGTACGGGGTGGCGGTGCCGTCGGTCGCGTACACCATCTTGGCGAACCGGTCGATGCGCTCGATCCGCGTGCCCGTGTGCAGCGTGATGCCGTTCTCGGCGTACCAGGAAAGGTCGTTGAGGAAGATGCCGGCCTCGTCCTCCACGCCCGCGAGGACGTTGGAGAGCATGATCCGGTTGTAGTTGCCGTACGGCTCGTCGCCGAACATCGTGATGGCGAAGTCGCCGCCGCGGGCCAGCAGTTCCTCCACCGTACGGGCTCCGGCCATGCCGTTGCCGACGACCACCAGTCGCTGCGTCATCAGACCTCCACCAGCCCCAGGTCGACGACCACCGTGCCGGACACGCCCGCGGGCGCGGCCAGCCACAGCTCGACCGCGGTGCCGGCGACCAGGTCCTCGACCACGCGCAGCGGCACGTGCACGTCGCCGCGGGCGCCGATCGGGAAGTACCGCATCGGGCTGCCGTCGCGCATCAGCACGACGCTGACCAGTTCGGGGGCCGCGTTGCCGCCGCGGAAGTAGACCGCCTGCGTGGTGACGCCGCCCGGCACCACGTAGGACAGTGCGGGGTCGATCGGCGCGGGCCGGTCCAGGCCCTTGCCCTCGAAGGGGAAGACGCCTTGCAGGAATCGCGGGGTGGAGTGCACCACTAATCGCCTCTCGTGTGCAGGGTGATCGCGACGGCGCAGGCCTTGAACGCCGGCATGCGCGAGTGCGGGTCGAGCGCGGGGTTGGTCAGCGCGTTGGCGCCGGGCCAGTGGAACGGGGCGAAGACGGTGTCCGGGCGGATGCCGTCGGAGAGCCGGGCCCGCAGCACCGCGGCGCCGCGGCGGCTGCGCAGCTCGACCAGGTCGCCGTCGGCGATGCCGTGCCGGCGGGCCAGGTCGGGGTGGATCTCGGCGCGGGGTTCGGGCAGCGCGACGGTGAGCGCCTTCACCCGGCGGGTCTGGTTGCCGCTCTGGTACTGCTGCATGTTGCGGCCGGTGGTCAGCACGTACGGGTACTGCCGGTCAGGCATCTCGGCCGGGTCGCGGTGCTGCACGGGGATCAGCCGCGCCCTGCCGTCGGAGGTGGGGAAGCCGTCGGCGAACAGCCGCGGCGTGCCCGGGTGGTCCGGCGCCGGGCAGGGCCAGAACACGCCGTCCTCGGCCTCGATGCGCTCGTAGGTGATGCCCGCGTAGTCGGCGATGCCCCCCGCGCTGGCCCGGCGCAGCTCGTCGAAGACCGTGCGGGGATCGCTGCTCTCGTGCCGGCCGAGCCGCCTGCCGAGCTCGGCGAGCATCTCCAGGTCGGTCTTCACGTCCGGCGGCGGGGGCAGCGCACGCTTGCGGCGGATGACCCGGCCCTCGAGGTTGGTCATCGTGCCCTCCTCCTCGGCCCACTGGGCGGTCGGGAGGACGACGTCGGCGAGCTCGGCCGTCTCGGAGCGGAAGATGTCGGACACGACCAGGAAGTCGAGCG
>NZ_JBPQTO010000006.1:0-207991 GCF_051386375.1 Actinoplanes sp. URMC 104
CCGTCCACGGCGTACCTCACCGGCAACCGGCGGTGCGCCCGCGAGGTCGAGCTGTTCGGCCGGCGGCCGGTGGTGCCGCGGCACGGGACCGCCCGCCCCGGCGAGACGATGATCGTGCCGGTGCTGTGGACGCCGCCGGCCGTCGCGCTGCCCGCCGAGATCGCCCGGGCCGGCGTTTTCGTGCCGTCGCAGCTCAGCGGGGACCACCGCGCCGGATACCGGGCGGCGGGGCTGCTCGGGCTGCTGCGCAGTGGCAAGGAGCAGGTGTTCCAGGCGATCGTGTGGCGCCTGGCGCAGCACGTCGACGCGCTGTGGCGCGACCACCGGGTGGAGCCGCTGTGACGGGGCGGTGCTACTTCTACCTCAGCTACGGCCACTCGGTGCGGCTGCGCGCCGACGACCGTCCCGGCGGCGACCACTGGGCCGGCAAGCTGTTCACCGAGCTGTCCGTCGAGGTGGCGCGGCTGGTCGGCGCCGACCGGCGCGCCCCGGTCGGGTTCTGCGACAACCTGCTGCCGCCGATGACCGACTGGCGCACCGCGCTGCCCGCCGCGCTCGGCCGCGCCGACGTGTTCGTGGCGCTGTGCTCGCCGGACTACCTCACCAAGGGGTGGCCGCTGCGCGAGCGGGCCTCGTTCGCGGGCCGCTACGCCGACCCGGGCACCGCCGAGCGGTTCCAGGTGCCGGTGTTCTGGGTGCCGTGGCCGCGCGGGGAGCACCCCGGCGAGCGGGCGGCCGCGCTGCGGCTGGGCGCCGGCATCCCCGAGTACGCCGACGAGGGCCTGCAGGCGCTGACCCGGCTCGCGATGCACCGCCGGCCGTACCGGGCCGTGCTGCGCCGGCTGGCGTACCGGATCGTCACGCTGGCCGCCGAGGCGCCCCGCCCCGCGCCGCCGGCCGTCGCGTTCGACCGGGTCACCGCGGAGCCGGGCGTGCCCACCGGGATCTTGTTCACCGTCGCGGTGCTCGCCCCGCAGCGCAGCGACGTGCCGCCGGGCCGCTCACCCCGGGCGTACGGGCCCGCGCCGCGCGCCTGGACCCCGCATCGCACCGGGCTGCCGGTCGCCCGCTTCGTGGCCGACGTCGCCGAGCGGCTCGGTCAGCCCGCCCGCGTGGTCGACCGGCCCGGCGACCTGGCGCTGCTCGCCGACGGCGCGGCGCTCGTGCTGATCGACCCGTGGTCGGCGGCCACCCCGGACGGGCTCGAACGGCTCTCCGGGCTGGCCACGCGGATCCCGGCGTGGGCCACCGTGCTGCTGGTCGCGGACCGGACCGACCCCCAGTACGCCGCCCGGGGCGCCCGGCTGCACCACACCGTCGCCGACACGCTGGTCGCCGCCGGGATCGCGCGGCAGCGCATCGCCCTGCTGCGCGACGCCGACCGGCTGGTGGAGCGGGCGCCGTCGCTCATCGACCGCGCGTGCGCCGCGTACCGCCGTACGGCATGGTGCTGGTAGTCAGAGGGCCTTGGCGCGCGTGCCGGGGGTGAAGCGGGCCCGGTAGTCGGTGGCGGTCAGCCCGTAGTGGGCGCGGAAGCGGCGGGCGAAGTAGTTCTGGTCGGGCCAGCCGACGTCCTCGGCGATCGCGCGGACCGTGCGGTCGGTGTGCAGCAGCATCTCGGCGGCCAGCTCGACGCGGTGCCGCGACAGGAACGCCATCGGGGGCAGGCCGGTGGCCGCCTTGAACAGCCGCACCAGGTAGCCGGGCGCCAGGTGCAGGCCGTCGGCCAGGTCGGCCAGCGTCCAGCCGCGGGCGGGGTCGCTCTCGATGCGGCGCATCACCTGCATGACCGCGGGATGCAGGGGCTCGGCGCGCACGCCGGCGCCCAGCGCGCGGGCGACGCAGCCCAGCGCGAGCACCACCCGGGCGATCAGGTCGGCGCGGTGCAGGTGCTGGGGGCGGTGGCGCAGCTCGGCGATCGTGTCCAGGTGCCCGACGTACGCGTCCCGCTCGTCCGCCGGCAGGTGGACGCTCAGCAGGCCGCGGCGCCGCTGCGCGTACGGGCCGGTCCACAGCAGGTGCCCCAGCAGCGGGTCGTCGCGGGTCCAGGCCAGCTCGCGGCGCAGCAGCTCGGCGGAGAAGCAGAAGTTGTAGACCTCCAGCGCGTCGCTGTCCTCGTAGCCGTGCCAGACGCCCGGGCGCAGCAGCACGACGTCGCCGACGCCGATCGGCTGCCGGCCGGTCAGGCTGTGGTGGACCGCGCGGCCGCGGGTCACGACGGCCAGCTCCACGAAGCTGTGCGTGTGCACCGCCATCCCGTCGTCGTGGGCGTGCCGGCCGGCGTACACGAACGAGTCGTCGCCGAAGTAGACGAGCGTGTACTTCTGCTCGATCGTGGCGCCGGTCATGTCAGAGGTCGCGCAGCAGGCCGAGCACCCGGTCCGGGCCGTCGCGCAGCACGTTGTGGCTGACCGGCCATTCCTCGTAGTGCCAGTCGGGGTCGTCGCGCAGCCGCTCCATCGTCACCGGCGCCTGCAGCCCGCCCGGGGTGTCCAGCGCGGCCGCGTACCGCTTGATCGGGACCTGCCGCCACGCGCCGGTCAGCCGGCTCTTCTCCAGCAGCGTCGCGAACGGGTGCGGCTTGGCCCGCTCGTCGAAGAACGGCATCGGGGCCAGCCCCAGCCCGTCGCCGCCGACCGACTCCAGGAAGTACTGCTTGTTGGCCTCGGTGCTGACGTCCCAGCACGACTCGCCGTCCTCGACGATGTCGCTGTCCAGGTGCACCAGCGCGCTGACCCGATCGGGATGCCGGTCGGCCGCCCCGTTGATCACCAGGCCGCCGTAGCTGTGCCCGACCAGCACCACCCGGCCGCCGCCCGCGGTGAGGTCCTCGACCAGCTCGCTGACCTGCTCGACGTGGGTGGTGAGGTTCACCGGGCGGCGGGTCAGGTCGTCGTCGGGCCACAGCCCCGCGAGCGTGACACAGTGCGCCCGGTGGCCGAGCTTCTCCAGCTCGGCGGCGAGCGGCTCGTACCACCACCCGCCGTGCCAGGCGCCGGGGACGAGGACGAAGGTGCTGGCGTCGGTCATCCCAGAAGTATCGCCTTCACGGCTGGAAACGGTAGCCCATCCCCGGCTCGGTGATCAGGTGCCGCGGGCGGGCCGGGTCGTCCTCGAGCTTGCGCCGCAACCGGGCCATGTACTGGCGCAGGTAGTTGGTCTCGGTGCCGTACCGCGGACCCCACACCTCCTGCAGCAGGCTGCGCTGGGTGATCAGCTTGCCCGGGTTGCGCAGCAGCCGTTCGAGCAGCTGCCACTCGGTCGGCGTGAGCCGCTGCTCCGGGGTGATCGTGTGCCCGGTCAGGTCGACCGTGTAGCGGCCCACGGTGACCGGCCCGGCCGGCGCGTCGGACGGATGGATCCGCCGGGTGACCGCCCGGATGCGGGCGAGCAGCTCGTCCACCCCGAACGGCTTGGTCACGTAGTCGTCCGCGCCCGCGTCGAGCGCGCCGACCTTGTCGCTGCCCTCGGCCCGCCCCGACAGCACGATGATCGGCACGGTGCTCCACCCGCGCAGCCCGCGGATCACGTCGGTGCCGTCCATGTCCGGCAGCCCCAGGTCGAGCACCACCAGGTCGGGCGCGTGGGCGGCCGCCGCCGCGAGCGCCTCCGCGCCGTCCGCCGCCACGTCCACGTCGTACCGGCGGGCGCGCAGGTTGATCCGCAGCGCCCGCAGGATCTGCGGGTCGTCGTCGACCACCAGGATGCGGGTCACGGCCTGCCCATCGGCAGTGTCAGCAGCATGGTGAGCCCTCCTCCGGGCGGTGGTCCGTCGTGTGCCGCCGCGCCCGTCGGTGTCGCGTCGGCGGGCCGGGCCGTCGTGAGCTGTCTCGTCTTCCGTCGCGGCGATGCGGGGCGCACGCCCGCGCGCCCTGCGCCGACAGCCGCCCCGCCCAGCAGCCGGCCGGCCCGGCTCCGGACAGTCGCCCCGCCCGGCGGCACCGGACAGAACGGCCGGCTCGGCAGGTCGTTCGCGCCGCCCCGCCAGGCACTGGACAGCCTCCCCGCCCGGCAGCCGCCCCGCCCGGCGGCACCGGACAGAACGGCCGGCTCGGCAGGTCGTTCGCGCCGCCCCGCCCGCCACTGGACAGCCTCCCCGCCCGGCGGCACCGGACAGAACGGCCGGCCCGGCACGTCGTACGCGCCGCCCCGCCCGCCAGCCGCCCCGGCTGGCGGAGCCTGTCGGCAATCGGACAACCCAGCGCCCCCGCCGCGGCGCTCCTTGCCTGTGGATAGTCCGGTTTGTCCGCGCTGCCGGGCGTAGATTCCGCTGCACCCGGATGGGTGGGGGAGGCGGTGGCGCACTACCAGAAGATGTTTCACGTGAATCGGAAATGTCGGAAAAGGGGCTCAGTGCGGGCCGACGGCGGTGACGACGATCGCCGCCGCGCCGATCTCGTCGGAGGCGGCCAGGTCGACGGTGGCGTCGATGCCCCAGTCGTGGTCGCCCTCCGGGTCCTCGAAGACCTGCCGGACCACCCAGGCGCCCGGGCCGGCGTCGATGTGCAGGAACGCGGGCCCCCGCGCGGACGGCCCGGTGCCCAGTGAGTCGTACTCGTCGAAGTAGTCCTCGATCGCGTCCTGCCAGCGCTGCGCGGTCCAGCCGTTCTCGCCGTCGAGCTCGCCGAGCTCGTCCCAGCGGCGCAGCGCGGCCAGCTCGACGCGGCGGAACATGGCGTTGCGTACGAGCACCCGGAACGCGCGGGTGTTGCGGGTGACCGCGGGCGGCTCGTCGAGGCGTACCTCGGGGGCCTCGTCGCCGGGGTTGCGCAGCCGCTCCCACTCGTCGAGCAGGCTCGAGTCGACCTGCCGGACGAGCTCGCCGAGCCACTCGATCAGGTCGGTGAGCTCCTCGGTGCGCGAGTCCTCGGGCACGGTCTGGCGCAGCGCCCGGTACGCGTCGGCGAGGTAGCGCAGCACGAGTCCCTCGGAGCGCGACAGCCCGTAGAACGAGACGTACTCGGTGAAGGTCATCGCCCGCTCGTACATGTCCCGCACGACGCTCTTGGGCTTGAGCTCGTAGTCGGCGACCCACGGGTGACCGCGCCGGTAGGTCTCGTACGCGGCCTCGAGCAGCTCGACCAGCGGCCGCGGGTGGGTGACGTCCTCGAGCAGCTCCATCCGCTGCTCGTACTCGATGCCCTCGGCCTTCATCGCGTTGACGGCCTCACCGCGGGCCTTCTGGCGCTGCGCGGAGAGCACCTGCCGGGGATCCTCCAGCGTCGACTCGATCACCGAGACGACATCGAGGGCGTACGCCGGGTCCTGCGCATCCAGCAGCTCGAGGCACGCGAGGGCGAAGGGTGACAGCGCCTGGTTCAGCGCGAAGTCCAGCTGCAGGTCCTCGGTCAGGCGGTACGTGCCTTCGGGCGTCCGTTCGATGACCCCGCCGGCGACGAGCGCGCGCGCGATCGCGATGGCCCGCCGGATGTGGCGGCGCTGGGCCGCCGGGTCCTCGTGGTTGTCGGTGAGCAGGTGCCGCATCGCCGCGAACGGGTCCCCGCCGCGCGAGATGACGTTGAGCAGCATCGCGTGCGACACCTGGAACGAGCTGGTCAGCGGCTCGGGGTCGGCGGCGACGAGCCGGTCGAAGGTGGGCTGGCCCCAGCCGATCGAGCCCTCGGGCGGCTTCTTGCGGACGACCTTGCGCCGCTTCTTGGGGTCGTCGCCCGCCTTGGCCAGCGCCCGCTCGTTGTCGATCACGTGCTCGGGCGCCTGCACGATCACGGTGCCGAGCGTGTCGTACCCGGCGCGGCCGGCGCGCCCGGCGATCTGGTGGAACTCGCGCGCCTTGAGCAGGCGGGTCTTCACACCGTCGTACTTGGAAAGGCCGGTGAACAGCACCGTACGGATGGGAACGTTGATCCCGACGCCGAGTGTGTCGGTGCCGCAGATCACCTTGAGCAACCCGGCCTGGGCGAGGGTCTCCACCAGGCGGCGGTACTTGGGCAGCATGCCCGCGTGGTGCACACCGATGCCGTGCCGCACGAGCCGCGACAGCTGCTTGCCGAAGCCCGCGGTGAACCGGAAGCTGCCCAGCGCGGTGGCGATCGCGTCTTTCTCGGCGCGGGTGGCCATGTTGATGCTCATCAGCGACTGCGCCCGCTCCAGCGCGGCGGCCTGCGTGAAGTGCACGATGTAGACCGGCGCCTGGTGCGTCTGGAGCAGCTCCTCGATCGTCTCGTGCAACGGCGTCATCGCGTACGAGAAGATCAGCGGGACCGGCCGCTCCACGCTGCTCACCACCGCGGTCGGCCGGCCCGTACGGCGGGAGAGGTCGTCCACGAAGCGGGTGGTGTCGCCCAGCGTGGCGGACATGAGGATGAACTGCGCCTGCGGCAGCTCGATCAGCGGCACCTGCCACGCCCAGCCGCGGTCGGGCTCGGCGTAGAAGTGGAACTCGTCCATCACGACCTGGCCGACGTCGGCGTCCGCGCCCTCGCGCAGCGCCAGGTTCGCCAGCACCTCGGCGGTGCAGCAGATGATCGGCGCGTCCGCGTTCACGCTGGCGTCGCCGGTGAGCATGCCGACGTTGTGCGCGCCGAAGACCGCGCACAGGGCGAAGAACTTCTCGCTGACCAGCGCCTTGATCGGGGCGGTGTAGAAGGTCGTGCGGCCGTCGGCCAGCGCGACGAAGTGCGCGCCGGTCGCCACCAGGCTCTTGCCCGAGCCGGTCGGGGTGTTCAGGATGACGTTCGCCCCGGTGGCGATCTCGATGAGCGCCTCCTCCTGATGGGTGTAGAGGGCGAGGCCCTGCTCGGTCGCCCACTTCTGGAAGGCGTCGAACACGGCGTCGGGCTCGGCGGTGCCGGGCAGGCGGTCGGTCAGCGTCATGATGCGTTCACTATATGGATCAGCTCCGTGGCCATTGCGCGAGGCGTTGCCGCAGCTGGCCGATCTGCTGCGGGGAGAGGCCGTACAGCGCGAAGCGCGCGTCGTCCAGCCGGTCCAGGTACCGCCCCGCGTCCGCCACGTCTTCCGGGTCCAGCGCCGGGTCCGCCGCGCGGCCCAGCGCCAGCACCTTCTCCAGCGGATAGCGCTCCAGCGCCGCTGCCACGTCGATGTAGTCGCGCACCTCGCGCCGGTTGACCAGCGCCGCGACCTTGGTGGCCACCAGGTCGTCGAGGTGCATCACCGGCCCGAGCCCCATCACCACCGGCTTCTTCGAACGGTCCAGCCGGCACAGCGTCAGCCGCAGCGCCTGGTGCTCGCTGGCCACCAGGAACTCGCGCAGGTCCTCGTCCATGCCCTCGAAGAGCTCGTCGCCCTCCTCGCGCACCACCCGGTAGCCCGCCGCCCGCAGCGCCGCCGTGACCTCCCCGGCCGCCGCCGCCACGCCCCCGGCCGTGTCGGTGAACAGGTCGACGTCCTCGGTGGGGCGCTGCACCAGCCCGTTGACCAGCCAGGCGAACCCGCCGCCCAGCACGAACCCGTGCTTGGTCGCCACCGCGAGCGCGATGCGGGCCACGTCGGAGTAGAAGTCGTCGACGCTCGCCACCGGCCCAGGCTATCCCGCCCCTCCACGCCGGCTGTTTCGTCGATCACCGCTGTCGATCACCGCTGTCGATCACCGGTGGGGCCATCCCTACCCCCCACCCACCCGGGGAGCTGTGCGGCGAGCCTACGCCGCCGGCCCGCCCGGCGCGCCGCGTTGTCCACAGGGTGCGCTATGCGCAGACGGCTCTGTCCACAGCCCGCCATGCGTGCCGCAGCTGGGCGTGGCGAGCCTCCCAGGCGGCGCGCACGCCGCGGGGGAGGTTGAGCTCCGGCCAGATGCGCACCAGCGTCGGGCCGTGCAGGTAGGTGCGCAGCTCCTCGACGCGGATGGCCTCGCGCAGGACGTTCTCGTACATCCAGGCGAGCATCGTCGGCTCTTCCAGGTCGAACGCCCGCCGCGGGCCCCACCACAGCCGCAGCGGGAGCTCCACGAGCCCGTGGGTGGGGCCGGCCAGCTCGACCAGCGTGCCCGCCACCAGCACCGGCCGGTGGGGCCGGGCGAGGTGCACAGCGGCACGGGTGGCGGTGGTCATGCGATCAGCGTAAACCGACATGCCGCTCCCACCGAGTTCCTAGCCTCCTAGGATGCTCTAGCGGCGGAGCCGCAGACCGCAGAACTGACGCCTTCGGCGACTCACCAACCACAAGCGGAACCGGCACCGGGGACGGTACGGCCGGTGCCTGCGGCGTGGCGGCGGGCGGCGGGCGGTGCGGCCGGGAGTCGGCGCGGCGGCGAGCGGGGGTTGGAGCAGCGCCGGGCGGCGGGCGGGAGTCGGCGCGGCGGCGAGCGGGGGTTGGGGCGGCGGCGGGCGGAGTCGGCGCGGCGGCGTGGCGGCGGGCGGGAGTCAGCGCGGCGAGGGGGCGCCGGGCGGCGTGGCCGGGCGTCGACGCAGCGGGGGCGCCGACTCCCCACTGCCTACACGGTCGCGAGGCGCGCCGCGACCACCAGATCGTGCAGCTCGGCAACGGCGGACGGCGCCGGCCGGGCGGGCAGCCGCGAGGCGTCCCGGTCCTCCTCGAGCCCGGCCCGCAGCGCCGCGGCGTCGGCGTACAGCCGGTCGAGCAGTTCGGCCGGGAACGGCGCCTTCTCGGCGGAGCGCTTCAGCTCGATCAGCGCCGGCACGTACGGCACCTGCGCTCCGAGCACGCCGAGGTCGGTCTCCAGCTCCCCGGTGCGCATGAGGTGGCGGCCGGTGAGGAGCACGCGCAGCCAGTACAGCGCGGCCTTCAGGCGGCCGGTGCGGGCGAACAGCCGTTCCTGCGAGGTGGCGAAGCCCAGGTAGTGGTGGGCGTGCCCGGAGGTGACGAACGACGGCGCCAGGGCCACGAGGTCGCGGTGCAGCGAGGTGGTGGTGACCACCAGCGGGGAGAGCAGCTGTTCGAGGACGTAGCCGTTGCGGCTGTTGAGCAGCCGGGCGAACTTGTGCAGGTCGTGGCTGACCACGTCGAGTTCGACGCCGTCGCGGACGCCGCCGGTCTGCAGCGTCGACGGGCCGGTGTGCAGGCCGACGACCTCGGCTACGGGCAGCACGTGGGCGGCGCGCAGGTCGAGGTCGGAGTCGACGGAGGCGAAGCCGTAGAGGTGGGCGCCGCTGACCGTCGCGAACACGACCGGATACGGCAGCTCGGCGACGACCTCGGCGGACCAGGCGGGCACTGTCGTGGTCACTGCAGACCCCTTTCCCGTACGCCGGAGAGCAGTCGGTCGACGGCGGCCCGGTCCGGCGAGGCGGGCAGCGTGGTGGAGGCGAGCGCGGCCGCGAGATCTTCCTGCAGGTCGCCGGCCCAGCCGGTCACGGCGTCCCAGGTCAGCGCGCCGTTGCGGACGTCGAGCAGCCGGGTGCGCAGCGGCCGCACGTCGACGAGCACGTCGCCGGTGCGCAGCACGTGCGCGCCGGCGATCAGCAGCCGGATCATGTGCATGGCCTGCTTCCAGTTGGTCTCGCCGGTGCGGGCCCGGCGGGCGGCGACCCGGGCGAGCTGGTCGCGGGCGTACTCGCCGTACGTGTCGCCGACCCGGCGGGACAGGAACGCGTGCCGGGCGGCGAGCAGCTCGGCGCCGTCGGGGGTGAGCCGTTCGACCACGGGCGACCAGAGCACTTCGAGGACGGTCGGGTTGGCCTGCAGCGCGAGCGTGCAGAACCGTTCGATCTCCCACGAGAACTGTTCGGGCTGCGGGCCGTCGAGGTGGGTGGGCGGCTTGTCGAGCGGGAAGAACAGGCGGGTCGGGGCGGCGTAGACGCCGCGGCGGTCGTGGTCGGAGGCGGGCCCGGACAGTCCGTAGGCGCGCGACCCGACCACGACCCCGAGGATCGTGTGCCGCTCGACCAGTTCGATCATGCGGCGACGATACGGAGAACGGGGCGGCGCCGCCGCCGATTTACAGGTCGAGCACGGTGCCGTCGATGTCGCCGAGCTCGGCCTCGCTCAGCGCGAGGTTGCCGATGGCGGCGACGTTGTTCTCGAGCTGCTGCACGCTGCTGGCGCCGATGATGAGGCTGGTCATCCGCTCGTCGCGCAGGCCCCAGGCGAGCGCCATCTGGGCGAGCGACTGCCCGCGCCGCTGGGCGATGTCGTTGAGCGCGTGCAGCCGGGCGAGGGTCTGCTTGTCGAGGTCGCTCTCGTTGAGGAAGGTGCTCGTGCGCACCCGGGAGTCGTCGGGGATGCCGCCCAGGTAGCGGTCGGTGAGCAGGCCCTGCTGCAGGGGGCTGAACGCGATGCAGCCGGCGCCGGCGTCGGCGAGCGTGTCGAGCAGGTTGTCCTTCTCGATCCAGCGGTTGAGGATCGAGTACGACGGCTGGTGGATCAGCAGCGGCGTACCGAGGTCCTTGAGGATCTTCGCCGCAGCAAGAGTCTGCGCGGACGTGTAGTTGGACAGACCGACGTACTGGGCCTTGCCCGCGCGGACCACGGCGTCGAGCGCGCTCATGGTCTCCTCGAGCGGGGTGTCCGGGTCGGGCCGGTGGTGGTAGAAGATGTCGACGTAGTCGAGGCCGAGCCGCTTGAGCGACTGGTCGAGCGAGCTGACCAGGTACTTGCGCGAGCCCCATTCGCCGTACGGGCCGGGCCACATGTAATAGCCGGCCTTGGTGGAGATGACGAGCTCGTCGCGGTGCGCCCGGAAGTCGGTGGCCAGGATGCGGCCGAAGTTGCTCTCCGCGCTGCCGGGCGGCGGGCCGTAGTTGTTGGCCAGGTCGAAGTGGGTGACGCCCAGGTCGAAGGCGCGGCGCACGATGTCGCGCTGGCGCTCCCAGGGCCGTCCGTCGCCGAAGTTGTGCCACAGGCCGAGCGAGATGACGGGCAGGCGCAGGCCGCTGCGCCCGGCGCGCCGGTAGGGCATGGTGTCGTAGCGGTCTTCCGCGGGGGTGTAGGTCACAACCCCACCCTAGAGACACGGGTCCGCACCATGATCGCTGGTAGGTTGGGTGCCAGCCATGCGGGAGAGACCGAGGGTTCACCTCGGCGCCGAAGGGGCAAATCCTCCCCGGAACCTCTCAGGCAAAAGGACCGCGTGGGCGAGCGACTCTGAAGCCGTGCGCGTGCGCGCCGGTGACAGAGGGGGAGGCCGCCTTGTCGACCTCTCTAAGGAGCCGTCATGACGTTCGCTGACCGGCACATCGGACCGGACACCGACGAGCAGACCCACATGCTCAAGACCATCGGCTACGCGTCGCTCGACGCGCTGATGGACGCCGCGATCCCCGAGGTGATCCGGTGGCACGGGTCGCTGAACCTGCCTGACGCCGCCTCCGAGGAGGAGACGATCGCGGAGCTGCGCGAGATCGCGGGCCGCAACCAGGTCACCACCTCGATGATCGGGCTGGGCTACTACGGCACGCACACCCCCGCGGTGATCAAGCGGAACGTGCTGGAGAACCCCGCCTGGTACACGGCGTACACCCCGTACCAGCCGGAGATCAGCCAGGGCCGGCTCGAGGCGCTGCTGAACTTCCAGACGATGGTGACCGACCTCACCGGCCTGACCACGGCGAACGCGTCGATGCTCGACGAGGGCACCGCGGTCGCGGAGGCGATGACGCTCGCTAAGCGCGCCTCCAAGTCCAAGTCCCAGGTGTACGTCGTGGACGCCGACACGCTGCCGCAGACGCTGGCGATCCTGCGGACCCGCGCCGAGCCGCTCGGCATCGAGCTGCGGCTGGTGGACCTGGACGCCGGCGACGAGCTGCCCGGGAAGTTCTTCGGGCTGCACCTGCAGTACCCGGGCGCCTCCGGAGCCGTACGGGACCACGCCTCGCTGGTCGCCGCGGCGCACGAGAAGGGCGCGCTGGTCACGGTCGCCGCGGACCTGCTGGCGCTGACGCTGCTGCGCGCGCCGGGCGAGATCGGCGCGGACATCGCGGCCGGCACCACCCAGCGGTTCGGGGTGCCGCTGGGCTTCGGCGGCCCGCACGCCGGCTACCTGGCGGTACGCGCCGGGCTCGAGCGCTCGCTGCCCGGCCGGCTGGTCGGGGTGTCCAAGGACGCCGACGGCGCCCCGGCGTACCGCCTCGCCCTGCAGACCCGCGAGCAGCACATCCGCCGCGAGAAGGCGACCAGCAACATCTGCACCGCGCAGGTGCTGCTGGCCGTGATGGCGAGCATGTACGCGGTCTACCACGGCCCGCGGGGGTTGCGGGAGATCGCCAAGCGGGTGCACGACCACGCCCTCACGATCGCCGGCAGCCTGGGCGCCGCCGGTGTCGAGGTGGCGCACGACGCGTTCTTCGACACGGTGACCGCCGTGGTGCCGGGCCGCGCCGCCGAGATCGTCGCCGCGGCCGCCGGCCAGGGCGTCGACCTGCGGCTGGTGGACGCCGACCGGGTCTCGGTCTCGGCCGACGAGACGACCACCGCCGCGCACGTCGCGACCGTGCTGGGCGCCTTCGGCGTGCCGGTGGCCGCGCCCGCGGCGTGCGGCGCGAAGCCGCTCGGGCGCACGAGCGATTACCTGACCCACCCGGTGTTCAACACCCACCACTCCGAGACCAGCATGCTGCGCTACCTGCGCAAGCTGTCCGACCGTGACTACGCGCTGGACCGCGGCATGATCCCGCTGGGCTCCTGCACGATGAAGCTCAACGCGACCACCGAGATGGAACCGGTCACCTGGCCGGAGTTCGCGAACATCCACCCGTACGCCCCCGCGTCCCGCACCGCCGGCTACGAGCAGCTCGTGGCCACGCTCGAGGGCTGGCTGGCCGAGATCACCGGGTACGACGCGGTGAGCGTGCAGCCCAACGCGGGCTCGCAGGGTGAGCTGGCCGGGCTGCTGGCGATCCGCGGCTACCACCGCGCGCGCGGCGAGGAGCACCGCACGGTGTGCCTGATCCCGTCGAGCGCGCACGGCACGAACGCGGCCAGCGCCGTGATGGCCGGCATGCGCGTGGTCGTGGTGGCCTGCGACGACGCGGGCAACGTCGACATGACCGACCTGCACGCCAAGATCGAGGCGCACGCCGCGAACCTGGCGGCGATCATGGTGACCTACCCGTCGACCCACGGCGTGTACGAGACCTCGATCGCCGACCTGTGCGCCGCGGTGCACGAGGCCGGCGGCCAGGTGTACGTGGACGGCGCGAACCTCAACGCGCTGGTCGGCTTCGCCCGGCCGGGCAAGTTCGGCGCGGACGTGTCGCACCTGAACCTGCACAAGACGTTCTGCATCCCGCACGGCGGCGGCGGCCCCGGCGTCGGCCCGGTCGCGGTGCGCGCGCACCTCGCCGAGTTCCTGCCCGGCGACCCGCTCGAGCCGGGCGAGCACCACGCGGTGTCCGCGGCGGCGCACGGCTCCGCGGGGATCCTGCCGATCTCGTGGGCGTACCTGCGGATGATGGGCCCCGACGGGCTGGCCGCGGCGACCGGCACGGCCGTGCTGACGGCCAACTACGTGGCCGCGCGGCTGCGCGAGCACTACCCGGTGCTGTACGCGGGCAACAACGGGCTGGTCGCGCACGAGTGCATCCTCGACCTGCGGCCGATCACCAAGGCGACCGGCGTCTCGGTCGACGACGTGGCCAAGCGGCTGATCGACTACGGCTTCCACGCGCCGACGATGTCGTTCCCGGTGGCCGGCACGCTGATGGTGGAGCCGACCGAGAGCGAGGACCTGGCCGAGCTCGACCGGTTCATCGCCGCGATGATCGCCATCAAGGGCGAGATCGACCAGGTGGCGGCGGGGGTGTGGCCCAAGGGCGACAACCCGCTGTCCAACGCGCCGCACACCGCGGCGGCCGTGTCGGCCGACGAGTGGGAGCACCCGTACCCGCGGTCGGTGGCGGGCTTCCCGGCGGGTGTGGACCGCACGGCCAAGTACTGGCCGCCGGTGCGCCGCATCGACGGCGCCTACGGCGACCGCAACCTGGTCTGCTCGTGCCCGTCGCCGGAGGCGTTCGAGGACTGAGCTGTTCAGGACCGGGCGAGTGCTGGGGCCGTCGCTGCTGCGGCGGCCCTTTTCGCTGGTCGTCCGGCCGCGCGGGGCGTCGTCGTCCGCGCGGGCCGGTGGGAGCGCGACCACCGGATTCGATCAACTACGATGGGTGACGACCTCGTCCGGTGGCGAGCCCGTTCGCGACGGCCCCGCGGGGGCCGTGCGGATCAGGCGGCGAGCGCGTGGCGGGCGGGGCCCCGGTGCGGCTCGATCATCGTGCCGTCGGGCAGGATCTCGCCGGTGTCCTCGAAGACGATGACACCGTTGCAGAGGAGGCTCCAACCCTGCTCCCGGCAAGAAGCAACGGTTTTGGCGGCCTCGCGGTCGATGGCGTGTGAGCTGGGGCAAGGAGTTGCGTGCTGGCACATCGGTGGTTCTCCGGTCGGGGGTTTGTGTGATGACTCACAACAACGGTGACGGACGTTACCTCACATCGAACGACGACGGTTCAACCCGGTGACGGTGTCCCCGTTGACAGAGTCCTCGTCTCCGATGGTCCACGGAAGCCGGTCGTTCGGCCACTTCCCGTCACCCCTGTCCGTCGCGGCGCCGGCGTCTCCGGCGTCCTGCCTGGGCCGTCACCGTCCGTCGAACTTCTTCCAGTGGTCCAGGTGGGACGGCGGCGACCCCGCAGAGCTTGTCGCCGAGTACCTCGCCGCCAACGGACTAGGCGTGCGAAATATCGGCCGAACGGCCAGTGAGATCCACCCGACCGGCGCGGGGTCGCTCTGCGGCGCCGCACTGTATGTGTCCGCCGATGCCGCCTGCGTGATGGCCGGCGGCGCCCCCGGAGCCCCGACCCCGATCCCCGCCGTCCCGGACGTCTACGCCGTCGTCTTCGAGCACTACGACCCCGACGGTGGGCTGCCGGGAGGTGCGGGAGCTGGTAGTCAGCCGGGTTCCGCCGCCGGCCGGTCGCCGGATCCTGCCGCCATCCGTCCGGGCCCCCCGCCGGGTTCCACGGCCGGCTGCCCGCCGGGTTCCGCGGCCGACTGGGTGCCGGATTCCGCCGCGGCCGGTTGGTGGCTGGGGGAGTGGACGCCGAGCTGGTCCGAGGCCGAGCACGCCGCTGCCGTCGAGGCCGCCCGGCGCGCCATCGGGCGTGGCGACGTCTACCAGGTCAACGTCGTGGGTCATGCCTCGGCCCCGTACGCCGGTGACCCCCTTGCGGCCCTGCGGCGGGTGGCCGCGCTGCCCGGCGCCCGCTACGGCGGCGTGCTGGCGGGCCCCGGCTGGGCGATGGCCACCGCGTCCCCGGAGACCCTGGTCGAGGTGCGCGACGGCCGCGTGATCACCCGGCCGATCAAGGGCACGCGGCCCGCCACCGAACGCGGTCGCGCGGAGTTGCTGGCGTCGGCCAAGGAACGGGCCGAGCACGTCATGATCGTCGACCTGTCCCGCAACGACCTCGCCCGCCTGCCCGGCGTGGGCGCGGTCGAGGTGGACGAGCTGTTCGCCGTACGGCGCTGGTCCGGTCTGTGGCAGGCCGAGTCGGTCGTGTCGGCGCCCGTGGTGGGCGACCTGCCGCTGCCGGAGCTGCTGCGCGCGCTGGTGCCCGGCGGTTCGGTCACCGGCGCCCCGAAGCTGGCCGCGCTGGCCGAGATCGCCCGCCTCGAGCCGGTCGGCCGCGGCGTGAGCATGGCCGCGGTCGGCTGGATCGGGCCCGGCCGGTTCGACCTGGGCCTGACCATCCGCACCGTGGCCGTCGACGGCCACCGCGTGCACGCCTGGGCCGGCGGCGGCATCACCTGGGACAGCGACCCGGCCGCCGAGGTGGCCGAGGCCGCCGCCAAGCTGGCTCCGATCAAGGCCGCCTTGGCCGGAGGGGACCCCGCATGACGTGGACGACCGGGGAGCTGCAGCGGATCGCGGCCGCCGAGGAGCTGGAGATCGCGGCGCGGCGGGCCGACGGGACCCCGCGCCGTCCGCTGCCGATCTGGGTCGTGGTGGTCGGCGACGCCGTGTACGTGCGCACCTGGCACCGGCGCGGCACCGGCTGGTTCGGTCACGTGCTGGCGACCGGACGGGCCGGCATCCGGGTGCCCGGCCTGGCAGCCGACGTGGCCGTCGAGGACGTCGGCGCGGGACCGGACGAGCTGCGTGCCGGCATCGACGCCGCCTACCGCGCGAAGTACGGCCGGTACGGGGCGGGCGCGGTGAGCGCCATGGTGTCGGACGCGGCCGCCGCGGCGACCCTGCGGCTCGACAAGCAGCCGCGCGAATAAGCGTTGGCGGCCGGCCCGGCCCGGTGGTAGACAGCCCGACGTGGAAGAGATCCTGGAGTTTGCCGACCGGCTGCGGCTGATCGACGAGCGGTCGGCCGCGTTCCGCGCCGCGGTGGCCGCCGCGCCCGATCCGGGCGTACGGGTGCCGTCCTGCCCGGACTGGACGCTTGCCGACCTGGTGCAGCACCTGGGGGAGGGGCGGCGCAGGTGGGCTGCCACCGTCGCGGCGGGGCCGGCCGAGGCGCCGCCCCCGAAGCCGGTGTGGGCGAGCGCCGCGCCGCAGGGCCGGGAGGCGCAGCTGGAGTGGCTGGCCGAGGGGACGCGGCAGCTGCTGGCCGCCCTGCGCGAGGCGGGCCCCGGCCGCGGGGTCTGGGCGTGGTGGGACGAGGTGCAGTCCCCGCGCACCTGCGCCACGGTGGCCCGGCACCAGCTGCAGGAGATCGCGGTGCACACCTACGACGCGCAGCTCGCCGCGGGCGCGCCGCAGCCGCTGCCGGTCGAGGTGGCGCTCGACGGGGTCGAGGACTTCCTGCTCACCTGCGTCGCGACGACGTCCGCGTGGCCGCACGAGCCCGCCGTGGTGCACTACCACGCCGCGGAGGGCCGCTCCTGGCGCATCGAGCTGTCCGCCGACGGCGCCCGCTCCCGCCGCATCGCCCCGCCCGGCGCCGACGCGCCGCCCGCCGACGCCACGGCCGCGGGCACGGCCGGCGAGCTGGTGCTGTGGTTCTACGGCCGGATCCCGACGGACGCGCTGAAGCTCGACGGCGACCGGCGGGTGTTCGACCGGCTCATCGCCTGGGAGCCCGCCTAGACGGAGCGCGGGACCTGGCCGTGGGCGGGGTGAGCGGGCACCATGGGTGGCCACCGAGCGGGCCGGCTTGGAGGTCGGAGCCGTGAGGCGGTCACCGGATGGCCCGGCCGGCTCGTCTAAGGGTGCGGGAGGGTTTGCCGGTGACTGAGGATCTGCGGGCGCTGCTGCGCGCCGAGCTCGACGAGCAGCGACCGCCGCCCGTCGGCGACCTGGTGGGCGCGGCCCTGCGCGACGGCCGGCGGATCCGTCGCCGCCGGCGGCTCGGCGCTGCTGGAGCCGGCGCGGCGGGCGCGCTCGCGGTCGTGCTGTTCGGCAGCCTCGCCGCCCATTCGGAGCCGCGCCGCGCGCCGGGGCTCGAGGTCGCCGCCCCGGCACAACCGGAGTCCGCCCCGGCCGCCGGGCCGGAGTCCGCCCGGCCCGAGCCGGCCGCGCCCGGCCGGGCCGAGGCGAAGGGGGTCGCCGCGTCACCTCCCGGATCTGTGCCGTTCCGCACGACTGCCCCCACGGCGGGCGCCCCGCCGCGTACTTTGACGGTCCTCAGCGGCGATCACCGAGCCGCCGGACCGCAGAAGAAAGCGACGACGGGGGCTATGCTTCATCTTCTGACCGAACTCCTGCCGCCCGGGCGCATCAGCCACCGGGCCGTCGCCGGCACCGGCGACCTCTCCGTCCGGCTGCACCTCGACCAGGGCGACGGGCCGGGCCTGCTGCAGGTCACGCTCGGCCGGCTGCCGGTCGAGGGCGCCCGCCCGCCGCGCGGCGACACGGCGACCGTGACGTTCGCCTCGGCGCCGGGCAACTGCCGCCAGCACGCCGTGGTGATCTCGCGCTGGCCCGACGGCACCGCCGTGCAGATGGACCTCGCGTCGTGCCTGACCGACGGCACGGACGGCACGCCGCCGCTGGACCTGGACACGGCGGCGAGGATCGCGGCCGACCCGCGGTGGGGCGTGGTCATGGACGCCGGGCTGGTCGAGGCGGGCGCCCGGGAGTTCCGCGGCACGCCGGAGTTCGCGTCATGACCGACGACGAGCAGTTCGCCGAGTTCGCGGGGGCGCACGCCGAGCGGCTGCGCACGACCGCGTTCATGCTGTGCCGCGACTGGCACCTGGCGCAGGACCTGACGCAGACGGCCCTGACCAAGCTGTTCCTGAGCTGGCGCCGGGCCGTGCAGTCCGACAACCTCACGGCGTACGCGCAAAAGATCTTGTTCCGGGTGTTCCTCGACCATCGCCGGCGGCGCTCCTCGACCGAGACGACGCCCGGGGTGCTGCACGAGCCGGCGTACCGGGAGAGTCCCGAGCTGCGGCTGACGATGCTCGACGCGCTGGGCCGGCTGCCCGAGCGCGACCGGGCGATCGTGATCCTGCGCTACTTCGAGGACTACAGCGTGGAGCGGGTCGCCGACGTGCTCGAGCTGCCGGTCAGCGTCGTCAAGAGCCAGACCCGGCGGTCGCTGGCGAAGCTGCGCGAGCTGCTGGCGGAGGAGCAGCTCGCCCTGTTCGCGTGACCTCGCGACCCGGCCGCCGTAACGGGCCGATAGCCTGTCGGGCATGACAGTCCGGCCCATCAGGATCTTCGGCGACCCGGTGCTGCGCACCGAGGCCGACCCGGTCACCTCGTTCGACGCCGAGCTGCGCGCGCTGGTCGACGACCTGGAGGACACCGTGCGCGAGCCGGGCCGGGCCGGGGTGGCGGCGCCGCAGATCGGCGTCAGCCTGCGCGCGTTCTCCTACAACGTCGACGGCGTGGTCGGGCACCTGATCAACCCGGAGCTGTCGGACTTCGAGGGCGAGCAGGACGACGACGAGGGCTGCCTGTCGATCCCGGGCCTGTACTTCCCGACCCGCCGGGCGCTGTCGGTGACCGCGCGCGGCGTCGACCGCAACGGCGAGCCGCTGACCCTCCACGGCACCGGCTTCCTGGCGCGGGCGTTGCAGCACGAGACCGACCACCTGGCGGGCACGCTTTACATCGACACGCTGACCGGCGACGTACGCCGTCAGGCCCTGCGCGAGATCCGCCGCATCCCGCGCCCCTGATCGTCCGGCGCGGGCGCGCGCGGCGCCACCGGGGTGGCGACCACGAACGAGCTGTGCGTCTGGCCGTGGATCAGGAACCGGTCGAGCACCGTCTCGAGCGCCTCGATGCTCGCGACGTGCACCTTGAGCAGGAAGCAGTCCTCGCCGGAGATGCGGTGGCACTCGCTGACCTGCGGGGTCCGCTCGGCCAGCTCGGCGATCTTGGGGAGCTGGCCGGGGCCGGGCCGGATGCGCACCCAGGCGGCGACCGGCAGCCCGTACGCGGCGGGGTCGATGTCGACGTGGTAGCCGCGGATCACGCCGGAACGCTCGAGCCGGCCGAGGCGTTCGCGCACCGCGGGCGCGGACATGCCGATGCGGCGGGCCAGCGCGGCGGCGGTGGCGCGGGGGTCGCCGGCGAGGGCCGCCAGCAGCCGCCGATCGGTGGCATCCAGCGGTGACTTTCCCGCGGGAAAGCCGGACGGGGTCGCGCTTTCTCGTACGGCCATGGCAGGCCTCCGCAGTCGTCGATCGCGTATGGTCGCGGGGCGCGTCCTTTGTCGAGACTAGGGGGCGTGCCGGCGCATGTGTACTTCGTCGTCAGCGCGGTCTTCCACTATCTGGGGCCGGCGCTGGCGGTGCTGCTGTTCGCGCGGATCGGCGCGCTGGGTGTGGCGTGGCTGCGGATCGTCACGGCCGCGCTGGTGTTCCTGGCGGTGCGGCGCCCGCTGCGGCTGTGGCGCGGCCTGGACCGCCCGGCCCGGTGGCTGTTCGCGGGGTGGGCTGCCGTGCTCGCGGCCATGAACAGCGTGTTCTATCTGGCGATCGACCGGTTGCCGCTGGGCACGGTCGCGGCCATCGAGTTCCTGCCGGTGATCGTGCTGGCCGCGTACGCCGCCCGCTCGGCCCGTAACGTCGCCGCGCTGGTCGCCGCCACCGCCGGGGTGTATCTGCTGACCGACGTGCGGCTGGTCGCCGAGCCGCTCGGGTTCGTGTTCGCGGGCCTCAACGCGGTGCTGTTCGCGCTCTACATCGTGCTCGGCCACCGGGTGGCCCGCAGCGAGGCGGACGGCATCGACGGCCTGGCGCTGTCCATGGTGATCGCCGCGGTGCTGGCGCTGCCCGCCGGGATCGGGCAGGCGCTGCCCGCGTTCGGCGACCCGGTGCTGCTGGCCGCGGCGGCGGGCGTGGGCGTCTGCTCGTCGGTGATCCCGTACGTGTGCGACCAGCTCGCGATGAGCCGGCTGCCGCGGTCCACCTACGCGCTGATGGTGTCGCTGCTGCCCGCCGTCGCCACGGTCATCGGCGTCCTCGTGCTGGCCCAGGTCCCCAGCGTCCTCGAGATCGCCGGCGTGGTCCTGATCGTCGCGGCCGTCGCCGTCCACCGGCCCCGCACCCGCGAGCATTCATCCTAGGATGCTCTAGAGGCGGAGATCAACGGCACAGCGGAAGAGCGACCCTGCGGGCCGCTCACCACTTCGACAAGACCGGACGCAAGGCATCGTCGTTGTGCACGACGATGTCGGCGCGCTCGTGCGGGCGGACCGTGGCGAAGTAGAGCTGCTGCGCGGGGAGGTAACGCTCGCGCCAGCGTCGTTCGACCTCGGCCCGGGCCGACACCCGGCGCTCCCGGATCACGGCACGATCGACGGTCCTCCCGGGCGCGGCCGACACGAGGACGCGCAGGTCCCACCGGTCGACCAGTTCCGGGCGCATGAGGAAGACGCCGTCGAACAGCAGCACGGCGTCGGCGGGAGCGGTGGCGACCGGCGGCAGCACGGCGGCGTCCGTCTGGTGGTCGTAGGCGGCGTGCCGGAAGCGCCGGCTCCCGCCCGGGCCGAGCGGATCGAGCAGGACCCGCTGCAGCGCCCCGTGGTCGTGGGCGTCGAAGTAGCAGCCCTCGGCCGAGAGTTCGCCGCGCCGGTAGCGCTGCGCCCGGGGGACGAGGAAGTCGTCGATCGTCGCCCGGACGACGTGGCGGCCCCGGGCGCGCAGGACTCCGGCCAGCTCGTCGGCGAGGGTGGTCTTGCCGGCCGCGGGCGGTCCGTCGACGCCGACGCGCGTCGGGTGGGCGACGGGAACGGCCTCGACGGCGTCGGCCAGGCGGCGGAGCAGCTCGCCCCGGGTGGTCCGGTCCATGTGGTGCCCCGATCTCGTCGAGCCGGGCCCCGAGTGAATCAGATCGCCGCACCCGGCGGCCCCGGGCGGCCTGGTGGGGCGGCCGGGCCGCGGCCGAAGCGGCGGCGGTACTCGGTCGGGGTGAGGCCGGTCTCGCGGCGCAGCAGCGTGCGCAGGTTGGTCGCCGTGCCGAGGCCGCTGCGGCGGGCGACCACGTCGAGCCGGGACTCGCCGCGCTCCAGCAGGCGGCACGCGAGGGTGACGCGTTCGCCGGTCAGCCAGGCCAGCGGCGTCGTGCCCAGCTCGGCCCGGAACCGCCGGTGCACCGTCGCCGGGCTGACCGCGGCGTGCCCGGCCAGGTCGGCGACGGTCAGCGGGCGGTCGAGGTGCTGCTGCACCCAGGCCAGCAGCGGCCCGAGGGAGTCGTCCGGGACGGCGGGGATGGGGCGCTCGACGAACTGCTGCTGGCCGCCGTCGCGGTGGGCGAACACGAGCCGGCGGCTGACCGCGTTGGCGATCTCGGCGCCGTGGTCGCGGCGCACCACGTGCAGGCCCAGGTCGAGGGCGGCGGCGCTTCCGGCGGCCGGGAGGATGTCGCCGTCGTCGACGAACAGGACGTCGGTCTCGAGGCGTACGCGGGGGAAGCGGGTGCGGAACCGGTCGGTCCACTGCCAGTGGGCGGTGGCCCGTCGCCCGTCGAGCACGCCGGCCTCGGCCAGCGTGAAGGCCCCGCTGCAGAAGCCGATGAGCCGGGCGCCGCGGGCGTGGGCGCGGCGGATCGCGTCGAGGACGGCGGGTCGGCGCGGGACCTCGACGTCGGGGCGGTTCGGGACGATGACCGTGTCGGCCTCGTCGACCGCGTCGAGGGGGGCGACGCCGGTGAGCTGGAAGAAGCCGTCGCGCATGCGGGTGGTGCGGGTGGTCGCGCAGAGGCGGAAGTCGTACAGGTCGCGGCCGAGCTCGGGGCGGCGCAGCCCGAACACCTCGGTGGCGCAGCCCAGCTCGAAGGGGTTGGAGCCGGCGTCGACCAGGGCCACGACGCGGTGCAAGGATTCTTGCGTCATGTGCGATTCCTAGCACTTCCGGCGGGCTCGTGGCAGGCCCGACGATGGGGACGTGACCGAACCGATCTCCCTGACCGCCGCCCTGGCGTCCTTCGAGCAGCTGTGGAGCCCGCGCATCGTGACGCGGGTCAACGACTACGACATCCGCGTCGCCAAGGTGCGCGGCGAGCACCTCTGGCACAGCCACGAGCACACCGACGAGTTCTTCCTGGTGCTCGACGGCGAGCTGACGATCTCGCTGCGCGACCGCACCGTGGTGCTGCACCGCGGCGACGTCTTCACCGTGCCGCGCGGCACCGAGCACAAGCCGTCGTCCGAGGCGGGCGCGTCGATCCTCATGGTGGAGCCCACCGGCACCCCGACCGTGGGCGACCGGCACGAGGACGTCCCCGCCCACGTCGACGCGACGACCGGGCACGCCCTCTAGCACGACCCGCCGCGTGGTCCCGGCTCCGCCCCGGGGGAGGATCACAGGGTGACCATGCTCTGGCGCGATGTCTTCCTCCCCGACCACGTGGTGGGCAGCGACGAGTTCACCGCCGAGGTCGGCGGCCGGGTGGAGATGCCTCTGGCGTTGTACTGCCAATTCCGCACCGGGGCGAGCAGGGATGACCTACGCCGGCCGGCGGTGAGCTCGATGCCCGGTGATGCCGGGCACCCTGACCGCCGCAGCGTCCACGACCTCGTCGGCCGGGCCGTCGCCATGCAGAGCACGGTCCGGGCGGCCGGTTGGATGCTCGACGTCGACGGCCTGGGGATCTATGTCAGCGAGGCGGACGCGGGGCCGTCGCCCGGCTTCCCGAGCGCCGGGGTGTACCGGGAAGCCGGCTCGGATCCCGCCGCGCCGGTTCCGGAGCCGGGCACGTGGACGCGCGTGCGGGGCCGGCTGAGCATCGCCGAGCCGTACGAGACCGGGGCCTACCAGCCCGAGGCCGACCTGCTGCGTCACGCCGTACGGACGTGGGTCGTCCGCCGGGCCGTCCGGCTGGACGGCGGGCCCGGCAAGGGCCGGGAGGTCGCGGTCGTCCGCCCGGCGGCCCGTCGCGGCAAGGCCGCCCGGATGACCTTCGGCTACCTGCTGGATCTGGAACCGGTCGGCCGCGCCTGACGGGCGGCGGTCAGCGGCTGTCCTTGAACCCGAACCGTCGCGGATTGCAGAGAATGCGACCTCGCGACGACGGAATCATCTGCCCCCGCTGCCACCTCACCGAGAAAACGACGGCAGTCCGGGACGACGGCACCGGCCGGGTCGCGCCCGCCCTGGCCACCTTGGACGCGCATCCATCGCCGCAGACGGCGAAGCAGCTGCGCGACATGCTGATGCAGTAGCACCCTGGTCCTCGACATGCCCCCAGCCATCGCGGCACAAGCTCTCGGCTACACCCCCGAATGCGCCGAAGACCACGACGCCCCCGCCGAGCAACCTGGGCAAGCTGCGCCGCCCACCGATGACAACGCAATGGCTCTGAGGCCTGCCAGCTACAGGCAGGCGACGACGCAATTGCGGATGCTTACCGTCTGAGGCTGGTGAGATGATCACGGCATGCACGCAAGACCGCTGACCCAGCGAGAGCGAGCTGTGCTCGACGCGCTTCTGGCGGTTGACTTCCCTGACGTTGCAACTCTGGGGCGCTAGGCGATGGAAGTAGCCGTCGTCGACACGTGCGGCTGCGGGTGCCCTTCCATCGACTTCCAGCAGGGCCGCGGGCTCGGGATGACGATACGAGTCAACGCCGGCGTCCGAGGCTCCGATAACGGTCTGTTCCTCTACACGATCGAGGACTCGCAGCGCGGTGAAGTCCTCGGCGGCATCGAGTGGGTCGGCGTCGAGGAGACGGATCCGGACGAACTCCCGTCGCCGGAGCTACTCGACATCAAGGCTGCTTGATCGAAGAGCCCGCCAACCGCCCGCAGGCAGGTTCCGATGCCCTCTGGGCTGAGACCGACACGCCGCGGCCCATCTCGAACACTTCAATACGCGATGCCGTCAGTATTTCCGCGGGCCAGCTCTCGGAGGATCGCCATGTCGGCGATGTCCTTCTGCCGACATGGCTGGCCGTTGCGCAGACGGGGGAACTGCTCCTTCATGGCGAGCATGCCGGCGGCGCTCATGGCCAGGACCGCCGTGCCGTCGAGCGTCACGGGCTCCTCGTCGAATGATCCTGGTGGGAACAGCCAGTCGGAGAACCGTCCCAGGGGCTGACTGAACGATTCGTCCGGCTCCTACGAGAAGTGTCTTCGAGCGTTCGGCATGGATGCGCTCGACCCAGAACTCCACATCGCCGTGCTTGCGTGTGATCCGGCCGAGCCTCGCATCGAGGCCCCAACCGCCGAACAGCCATGCCGGGACATCACCGGCCCGCAGGACTGCGGCGACCTTGCGGATGACGCGCAGTTGCGCTTCGGTCTTCTCCTCCATGCTTGTGACCCTGCCAGGCATGAACTGTGATGTCGGCCCAGGCGATGGGGACTTCGGCGTGCTCGGGGAGGCGGGACAGGCGCTCAGAGGATGACGAACTGCGGGGGGTCGTGGCGCAGGAAGTCGTGGTGGGAGATGTCCCAGCCGTAGGCGCCGGTGCGGCCGAAGACGAGCAGGTCGCCGGCGCGGACGCGGCGGACGTGACGGCCCCGGCAGAGCACGTCGCGGGGAGTGCAGAGCTCGCCGACGGCGTCGACGGGGGTGTCGAAGGCGGCGGGGCGGGGGTAGGGGTGGGGCCAGTCGTCGACGGGGACGACGGTGAACGGGTGGTCGTAGCCCCAGGCGGCGGGCAGCCGGAAGTGGTGGGTGCCGCCGCGCAGGACGGCGAAGGTGCGGCCGTGGGTGGTCTTGACGTCCAGGACGGTGGCGGCGTACCAGCCGGCGTCGGCGGCCAGGTAGCGGCCGGGCTCGAAGATCAGGTCGATGCCGCGCGGGACGTCGATGGCGCGCAGCGGATTGAGGTCGATGGCGGCGTCGCCGAGGTAGTCGACGCCGAAGCCGCCGCCGACGTTGACCACGCGCGGGTCGATGCCGGTGGCCACCGACCAGCGCAGCGCCTCGCGGACGAAGGCGGCGTGGGCCCGCCCGTCGAGGTTGTTGGAGACGGCGTGCAGGTGGAAGCCGATGATGCGGACGCCGGGGACGGCCAGCGCCTGACCGAGCTGGGCCTCGTCGACGCCGAACGGGGTGGGGGCGCCGGTCATGCTGTGGCTGCCGGTCAGGGCGGCGCCGGCGCGGTTGACGCGCAGCACGACCTCGGCGCCGGGGCGCAGGGCGGCGATGCGGTGCAACTCGTGGATACTCTCGGCGTTGATCTGGGCGCCCGCGTCGAGGGCGGCAGCGAGCTCGGCGTCGGTCTTGGCGGGGCCGCCGAACACGATGCGCCGGGCGCCGGCGCGCAGCGCGAGGGCCAGTTCGCCGCCGGAGGCGACTTCGAGGCCGTCGCACGCGCGGGCGAGGGTGTCGAGCACCGACGGGTGGCCGTTGGCCTTCACGGCGTACAGCAGGGAGGCCGCGACCGGCAGGCTCTGCCGGACCGAGGCGGCCCGCTCCCGCAGCGCGGCGGTGTCGTAGACGTAGGCGCAGGCCGGGCCCGGCAGCGCCCGCAGCGCCCGGACGACGTGCTCAGGCGGGCGCATGCAGCGGGTTCCGGACGGGCACGTAGATGTCGCCCGCGCCGGCCAGGCGCATCCGCACGAGGGCCTTGTGCGCGGCGGTGGGGGCGGTGAACGCGGCGTGGTCGTCGCCGGTGGCGTGCTCGTCGACGACCTCGCGCACGATGCGCCAGGCGTGGTCCTCGTCGAGGTCGAGGCGCATGACCAGTTCGCCGAGGTGGGCCTGGAACAGCGTGTAGCCGAGCTTGGCGCGGAACACGTCGAGGTCGTCGGTGCCGACCACGGAGCCGGGCCACAGCTGGAGGGTGTGCCCGGCGGCGGCCAGCCGGGGCAGGTGCAGCCGCAGCCCGGCGAAGTCGCGCAGGGCGAGCCGGTGGGGGCGGCCGTCGACGAAGGTGGGCAGGCAGTTCTGCAGGTGGGCCTCGAGCGCGACGCCGCGGGCGGCGAGCCGCAGCAGCGGCGGGACGACCAGTTCGGCGTACGCGCGGAGCCAGTCGGCGGGGTCGCCGGTGACCAGCTCGTCGAGCAGCAGCGGCAGCGCGCCGCCGGGGATGGCGCGTTCGCCGGGTTGCAGGCGCCCGGCGAGGCCGTCGCGGCGGATGGCGGACAGGTCGCGTCCGGAGCCCACGGGCACGGCGGCGCCGGCGGTCTCGGCCATCAGCAGGATGCGGTCGTCGTCGACGAGGCGGTGCAGCAGCGCGGAGACGGCCGGGCCGTTGCGGGTGCTGGCCACGCTGATGCTGCGCCGGGTGGAGGTGACCTGGATGTCCAGCGACACCTTCAGGTACTGGCCGGTGCCGGGCAGCAGCAGCGTGCGCAGCGCGGCGGTGGGGATGGCCTCGCGTTCCTCGTCGAGGATGATCAGGGCGCGGGAGCGCAGCAGGTCGCCGTGGCGTTCGGGCAGGACGTTGTCGCGTTGCCAGGCGTGCACGGGCTGCACGGCGTACCCGGCCGGTTTGTCGATCTCGGGGAACACGTCGTCGCCGACCAGCAGGTCGCCGCGGACGGCGACGAACCCGATGCGGGTGCGGGGCGTCTCCAGGTCGTGGGCGAGCACGTCGCCGGTGTCCCAGCCCAGGCGGGTACGCCCGCAGGGGTGCAGGTTGTGCCCGGCGACCGCGAGCCGTTCCAGGCCGATGGCCTGCTCGTCGGGGTCGTCGCCGACCGGCGGGCGGGGCCGGGCCAGCGCGATCGCGAGGTTGAGCACGGCGTTGCGCAGCTCGGCGGCGAAGCCGGGCGCGTCGAGGTCGCCGAGCAGCTCGACCGGGTCGGCGACGCCCGCGGTGGCGTACTCGACGCGGTCGAAGCCGTGGCGCAGGCCCGGCCCCATGTCCTTGAGGCCCTCGCGGACCAGCGCGGCGCGCAGCCGCCGGCCGACGGTGTCGGCCGCCTCGGGCAGCGCGGCGAGGAAGCCGGGCACCAGCTCGGGCGCGTGCACGGCCAGGGCGGCCTCGGTGCGCGCGTCTGCCGGGCGCAGGGTCTTGTTCATGCGTGTGCCGCCATCGGGTTGGGGATCGTGGCCCAGAGGTCGTCAAGGGGGTGGGCGGCCAGCCGCATCGCGGTGGTGGCCTTGACCGGCAGGGGGTCGGTGAGCAGGTGCGGGGCGTCGGCGGTGCCGGTGGCGCGCACGGCGCGGGCGACGATGCCCCACAGCCGGTGCGGGTCGGCGCCGCGGGTGCGGGCGAACGCGGCGATCAGCTCGGCGGCGACGGTGCCGAACGCGGCGGCGGCCAGTTTGGTGCGCAGCTCGGCCGGGTCGTCGCTGGGCAGGTCGCCGTGCAGGGCGGGCGCCTCGACGCCGGCATCGCGCAGCCGTCGGGCGCTGACCCGTACGCCGCCGAGGTCGCGGTAGAGGATGCGCCGGGGCCGGCCCCCGCGCAGCACGACGAGGGTGTTCTGGCCGTGCGCCTCGAGCGCCACCCCGCGGGCGAGCACGGTGGTGACCGGGCCGAACAGCAGGCCGGACAGGTCGCTCATCCACCGGTCCGGGTCGTCGGGGGTGATCAGGGCGGGGACGGCGGCCAGCGGCACGGCGAGCTCGTCGGGGCGCAGCCGAGGGGCTTCGCGGACGACGTGCGCGAGGTGGCGCTGCGGGGCGCCGTCGACGAGCACGGCGCCGGCGGCGGTCTCGGCGAGGATGTCGACGGGCAGGTCGGCGGTGAGCCGGCGCAGCAGCCGCGACAGCAGCGGGCCGTTGTGCACGGCGGCGGGCGAGACGGTGCGCACGGCGCTGGTCATCTGCACGTCGACCGCGGTCTTGACGTGCGGGCCGCCGTCGAGCGGGGCGACGGTGCGCAGCGACATCAGCGGGCGCACGGGACCGGTCTCGCCGTCCGGGGTGAGCCAGGGGTGCGCGGCGGCGAGCCGGTCGGCCTGCCAGGGGTGGGCGTAGAGGACGGGCGCAGCGGTGCCGTACCAGCGGTCGGGGGGCACGCGCAGGCGGCGGAGCCGGAGGACGGGGGAGTGTTCGGGGGCGTACGCGAGGACGTCCGCCACGGTCATGCCGCCTCGGGTGCGGCAGCAGGGGTGCAGCGGGTGGCCGTCGGTGACCTGCTGCTCGATGCGGCCCAGCGCGTCGGGGTCGCCGGGGGCCGGCAGGGTGTGCCCGGGGCGGTTCGCGCGGGCGAGCGCCAGGTTGGCGACGCTGTTGTCGATCTCGGCGGCGATGGGGACGGCCCCCCAGAGCAGGCGTACGAGCTCCGCGGGGTCCGCGATCGCCGCCGCGTGTCCCGTCGCGGTGACCGTCAGCCCGGCCTGCGCGGTGGCGAAGGGCTGCGCCGCGTCCGGCGGATAGCGGACGGTCGTGCCGCCCGCGAAGGTGGCCTCGCCCGGGCGGCGGCCGCTCAGGCCCGGCAGCGGCTCGCGGTCGACCGCGCCGAGCAGCCGCGCCAGGACCGCCGCGCGGGCGCCGGGCAGCGCGGCGTCGTAGCGGGCGATCAGCTCCGGCCGCAGGCCCGCCAGCTCCGCCCTGGTCCGGACGGGACCGGCGGTGTGCCGGTGCGGCGGGTCGCTTCCGTGGGATCGCGGCACGGCGTCAATTCTCCGCACCGCCCCGACAAGATCCATCAGGGGTCGCCCGGCGTGAGCTACATCATCCTAGGACGGCTTACACGGTGTGCGCCCCACCATCGGCGCACCCGGAACCCAGAACCCAGAAGATCAAAGGCAAAAGGAATCAACGACATCCACCGATTGCTCCCGGCGCAGGACGGCGGCCGCCGGATACAGTGCGGGGGTGAGCGGTCACCCGATCGTCGCGCTCGTCTGCTCGGCCGGCGGTCTCGACGCGTTGAGCAGGGTACTGGCCCCGCTGCCGGCTGATCTGCCCGCCGCGGTCGTCGTCGTGCAGCACGCCGCGCCCGACGCGCCGGACGTGCTCGCCGGCATCCTGGACCGGCGCACCGCGCTGCCGGTCGGCATGGCGCAGGAGGGTGACCGGCTCACCCCCGGCCGGGTGCTGGTCGCCCCGCCCGGCCGGCACATGCTCGTGACGCCCGGCGACACGGTGGCGTTGATCCCCGCGGGTGACCGCCCGCCGTACCGGCCGTCGGCCGACCTGCTGCTGACCACCCTGGCCACGTACGCCGGCCCGCGCGTCATCGCCGTGGTGCTCTCCGGCAACGGCAACGACGCCGCCACCGGCGCCACCGCCGTGCACCACTTCGGCGGCACCGTGATCGCCGCCAGTCCGCAGACCTCCGCCGCGCCGGGCATGCCGCAGGCCACCATCGGCCGCGACAACGCCACCGACCACGTCGTCGCCCTCGACGAGGTCGGCGCGCTGCTGCTGGCCATGACGACTGTGCCCACCCTGGGGGCCGGCGATTCCGCCCCGGACGGCGCGGCCTGAGTCCGTTCAGGTGAGCGTGCGGGGGTCGTGCGGCGTAGCGGTGGGGAACCTCGACGGGCGGACTTCGCCGAACTCTCCGAGAGCGCCAGGGACGACTGCCTGCGTGCGGCGGAGCGCTGTCCGCGGTGGCGAGCGGGTCTTCACCCTTCTGCGCGACCGGATGCCGCCGGGCACGAGCCTGCATGTCGTGCTGTTCGAGGAGCAGGGCCGCGACGGACGTGGAGGTAATCCGGTTGCGTCCGGTGCGGTCGCGGGGCAGGGTGGGGCCGGATCCGATGCCTGCTGCGAGGAGTGCCTGCTTCATGTGAGAGCGACCCGGCCCTGGTGAGTGCCTCGCCGCGCGGTGTGTGCGGCTGGGAGGCGTGCCCCTGTCGGTGTCTCGTGTCGTGGAGTGTGGCTCGTGTTGAAGGCCGTCGGTCTGGGTTGTTCGTATGACGGTGAGCCGTTGTTCGCCGGGTTCGACCTGGTGGTCGGCGACGGTGACCGGATCGGTGTGGTGGGGCCCAACGGGGCGGGCAAGTCGACGTTGTTGCGGGTGCTGGCCGGTGAGCTGGCGCCGCAGTCGGGCAGCGTGGTGCGCGCGGCGGGCACGCGGGTGGCGCATGTGGCGCAGCAGATGCCGGATCCGGATGCGACGGTGGGCGCGTTCCTGACGGCGGGGCTGGGTGAGCTGGCCGAGGTGAGCGCTGCCCTGCGGGTGCTGGAGGCTCGGCTGGCCGCGGGTGAGGACGTGCTGGCCGAGTTCGGGGCGGTGCAGGAGCGGTGGACGGCGTTGCGGGGGTGGACGGCCGAGTCGAGGATCGCGGAGATCCGGCAGCGGCTGGACATCGCGGATGTGCCGGACGGGCTGGCGTTGCACGAGGTCAGCGGCGGGGAGCAGGCGCGGCTGTTGCTGGCGCGGGCGTTGCTGGACGAGCCGGACGTGTTGCTGCTGGACGAGCCGACCAATCATCTGGACGCCGAGGGGGTGGCGTGGCTGCAGCAGTGGTTGGCGGGGTATGCGGGCGGGGTGCTGACGGTCAGCCACGATCGGGCGTTCCTGGACGCGGTGGTGACGCGGGTGCTGGAGCTGGACGGCATCGACACCGAGGTGCAGGACTATCCCGGTGGCGGGTTCACGGCGTACCGGGCGGAGAAGCAGCGGCGCTGGGAGCGGTTGTTGCTGGCGTTCGAGGCGCAGGAGAAGGACCGCCGGCGGTGGGAGGCGGACATCGAGCGGACCAAGCAGCAGGCGCGCGGGGTGGAGAACTCGGTGCGCTCGGGGGCGGAGGCGCCGCATCTGCGGCGGGTGGCGCGGCTGGTGGCGCGCAAGGCGAAGGTGCGTGAGCGGCGGTTGCGGCGGCAGATGGAGTCGGTGCGGTGGATCGCGCAGCCGCGGACGCGGCCGCCGTTGACGCTGGCGTTCCCCGAGGATGCCGGCGATCCGGGTGAGGTGGTGCTCGAGGCGAAGGGGCTGCGGGTGTGCGCGGGGCCGCGGGTGCTGCTGGACGGGGTGGATCTGCAGGTGCGGCGCGGGGATCGGGTGCTGGTGACCGGCCGCAACGGGGCGGGCAAGACGTCGTTGCTGCGGGCGTTGCAGGGTGCGGACACCGCGGTGCTGCCGCAGACCACCGACGGGTTGCGCACCGGGGTGTCGGTGATGGAGTTCTTCCGGTCGCGGGTGCCGGTGTACGTCGACGACGCCGAGACGCTGTTGCGGGGGCATCAGTTCGGGCCGGATCAGTGGGGGGTGCCGGTGCGGACGCTGTCGGCCGGTGAGCTGCGGCGGCTGCTGCTGGCGACGCTGGTGAACAGCCCGGCGCGGGTGCTGCTGCTGGACGAGCCGACGAACTTTCTCGACCTGGACGCGCTGGAGGTGGTGGAGGAGGCGTTGCGCCGCTATCGGGGGACGGTGGTGGTGGTCACCCATGACCGGTATTTCGCCCGGGCTGTGGGGTTCGGGCGGCGCTGGCATGTCGCGGGCGGGGAAGTGATCGAGACCTGACACGATGGGCCCATGCAGGTGGTGCCGAGGCAGGTCGGGCAGGTGGCGGCCGGTGGGGCGGCCGAGCAGGTCACCGAGGTGTGGCTGGCGAACCGGCGGTTGTCGGAGCACACCCGGGCGGCGTACCGGCGTGACGTCAACGGGTGGCTGGCGTGGTGTGCGCAGCGCGGGGCTGATCCGTTGCGGGCGTCGTTTCTGGACGTCAACGCGTACGCCCGGGGTCTGGAGGCGCAGCAGCTGGCGCCGGCGACGGTGGCGCGCAAGCTGTCGGGCCTGTCGAGTTGGTACGACTTCCTGGTGAAGCTGCGGGCGGTGGAGGCCAACCCGGTGTCGGGGGCGGACCGCCCGTACGTGTCGCGGGATCATTCGGCGACGCTGGGGCTGACGCCGCAGGAGGTGGACGCGCTGCTGGCGGCGGCCCGCGACGCCGGGGTGCGGCACCATGCGGTGATCACGCTGCTGGCGGATCTGGGGTTGCGGGTCGGCGAGCTGGTGAGCCTGGATCTGGCGGATCTGGGCTGGGAGCGCGGGCACCGGACGGTGCGGTTCGTGGGCAAGGGCGGCAAGGCGCGGCGGCGGGCGCTGACCCCGGACGCGGCGGCGGCGCTGGACACGTATCTGCAGACGCGCGGGGAGCAGCCGGGGCCGCTGTTCGTGACGTCGTCGGGGTCGCGGCTGGACCGGCATGCGATCTTCCGGCTGATCCGGCGGCTGGCGGGGGTGGCGGGCATCGCGGAGGCGGAGCGGTTGTCGCCGCACTCGTTGCGGCACGCGTTCGCGACGGCCGCGCGGGCCGAGGGGGTGCCGCTGGAGGACGTGCAGGACGCGATGGGGCACGCCGATCCGCGCACGACGCGGCGCTACGACCGGGACCGGCACAACCTGGACCGTGATCCTGCCTACACGATCGCCGCGGCGCGTGCCCGCCGCGCCGGGGGGTGAGCGGGCCCCCTATGCTCGTCCGCGGTAAAAAGCGGATCAAAGAGGCGGTCGGGTTTGAACATCATCCAAGCGGTGCTGCTGGGCGCCGTCGAGGGCTTCACGGAGTTCCTGCCCGTGTCGAGCACCGGCCACCTGACGATTCTCGAGAAGCTGATGGGGTACCGGCTCGACGATCCGGACATCACCGCGTTCACGGTGATCATCCAGTCGGGGGCGGTGCTCGCCACGATCATCTTCTTGCGCAAGGACATCGCGCGGGTGGTTCCGGCGTTCCTGCGCGGGCTGCTCAGCAAGGATCGGCGTGACGACCCGGACTTCCGGTTCGGGTGGGCGGTGCTGCTGGGCGCGATCCCGATCGTGATCGCGGCGCTGTTGTTCAAGGACCAGGTGGAGACGACGCTGCGCAGCCTGTGGTTCGTGGCGGGCGCGCTGATCGTGTGGTCGGGGGTGATGGCGTTCGCCGATCACGCCGCCACGCAGGTGCGCCACGAGGACGACGTGACCTGGAAGGACTCGCTGATCATCGGCGTGGTGCAGTGCCTGGCGCTGATTCCGGGGGTGTCGCGGTCGGGGGCGACGATGTCGGCGGGTCTGCTGCGCGACTTCGACCGGGTGACGGTGACGAAGTTGTCGTTCTTCCTGTCGATCCCGGCGCTGCTGGGCGCGTCGGTGCTGCAGGGCGTCGAGGAGGCCGGCAACATCGCCGACGGGGTGGGCTGGGTCAACACGCTGGTGGCGACCGTGGTGAGCTTCGTGGTGGCGTACTTCTCGGTGAACTGGCTGCTGCGGTTCATCTCGCGGCACTCGTACAGCATCTTCATCTGGTACCGGGTGGCGCTGGGTGCGGTCCTCATGCTCCTGCTGATCTTCGACGTGATCGACCCGCAGTGACCTCGCCCGCCGACCGGGCGCTGGCGCACGTGCGCACGCTGTTCCCGGCGCCGGGCCCGGCGGTGCTCGACGCGCCGATCACGGTGAACTTCCATCCCGATCGGCTGCTGCCGGACGGCTCGACGGTGGCGCAGCGGCTGGCCGCCGGCGGCGTGTACCGCAGCCAGTTCGAGACCGGCATCTCCAACGGGGGGCTGACCGCGTACGCCGGGGGTGAGCGGGACCGGTGGGAGCAGCGCATGTTCGCCGGCGCCTACGCCGGGCTGGTGCGGGGCCGGCCGGTGTACGGCGCGCTGAACCTGGCCGGTCATCCGGACGGGGCGGCGCCGCGGTTCGGCAGCTGTCATCTGGTGCTGGACGTGTCGGTGTCGGCGCGGGCCACGTTCAGCCACGGCGACAGTGTCACCGAGCCGCGGGTGGTGGGCACCGCGGACACGTTCGGCGCGGTGTGGCAGGCGCTGCTCGACGAGGTGGCCGGCACCGGCCGGGCGTTGCACGTGGCTGCGGACTCGCCCAACGCGTGGGCGGCGGCCTTGCGGAAGCCGCGCACGGCGGCGGGGCGGGTGATGGACGGCTACGTCGAGGCGCAGGTGCACGGCGGGGTGACGCTGAGCGAGGACGTCACGGCCGTCGTGGCCGACCCGTCCTTCCGCGGTACGCCGACCGGGGCGCTGCTGCGCGGGCTGAGCCCGCGGCTGCTGTGGTCGCCGGGGTTCGAGCTGCCCGCGGACGCCTTTCCCGAGGACCTGCGCGGCCCCGACACCCCGCGGATCGCCGCCGCGGTGGCCGCGCACTTCGGCCGGGACGTGGTGGACGCCGAGCTGGTCGGCCGGGCCACGCACGAGCCGGGCCGGTGGGCGGCGTTCGGGTCGCCGCCGGAGGTGCTGCAGCTGCTCAAGTACGTCTGGCACGTGCTCGTGCTGCGCGGCGCGCCCGCCTGTCCGTAGCGTGGAGGCATGGCTTCTGGCCGCCGTGCTCGGCTACGCCGGGTGGATGGTGGCGGGCCGCTACCGGCCGGACCGGTAGGTTGCAGCCCATGGCGATCTCTCCCTACATCACCGGGCTGCGCGCGCACGTCGGGCACGACCTTCTGCTGCTGCCGGGCGCCAGCGGGGTGGTGCGCGACGGGCAGGGGCGCATCCTGCTGCAGCGGCGCGCCGACAACGGGCAGTGGTCGCTGCCCGCGGGCATGATCGACCCGGGGGAGCAGCCGGCCGAGGCGGCGCTGCGGGAGATCTTCGAGGAGACCGGCGTACGGGCGGAGATCGAGCGTCTCGGCGGGGTGGCGATGCACGCCGCGCAGTACCCCAACGGCGACCGGTGCGAGTACCTGGCCGTGTGGTTCCGCTGCCGGGCGGTGGGCGGCGAGGCCCGCGCCGACGGGGAGGAGTCCCTGGAGGTGGGCTGGTTCGCGCCCGACGAGCTGCCCGAGGTGGGGGAGCTGACGAAGCTGCGGATCGAGACCACCGCCGACCCGGACGGGCCGCCCTGGTTCGCCCGCCCCGGCGAGCTGCACGCCGCCCTCGGCCACCGGCACGGCCTCTGAGCAGCCCGCCCACCGGACAGGGGCCGGCCCGCGGGGAAGACCCGGTCAGAGGCCGAGAGCGGCCCGCACCAGCGCCAGGGCGGCCTCGGGTGGCACCCCCAGGGCGCGCACCTTCTCGGCGTACGCGGCCGCGGCCTTCTGCGCCTGCGCGGAGGTGCCCGCAGCGCGGGCGGTGACGACCGTCCCGGCCCGGCCGCGGGTCTCGACCAGGCCGGCCAGCTCCAGCTCCCGGTAGGCGCGGGCCACCGTGTTGGCCGCCAGCCCGAGGTCGGCGGCCAACGCCCGTACGGGAGGAAGCTTCTGCCCGGCGGCCAGGGTGCCCGCGGCGGCCAGCGCGGCGATGCGCAGCCGCACCTGCTCGTAGGGCGGGGTGGCCGAGCCGGGGTCGATGGTGATGTCCATCAGAGCAGTCTGGGGGGTGTGTTGCCCGCGGCGGTGATGGCGCGGCGCAGCGGCACGAGGGCGAGCAGGATGCCGCCGGCGACGAAGAAGACGACCAGGCTCACGATGCCGATGCGGTAGCTGTCGGTGAGCTGGAAGATCAGCCCGAACAGCAGCGGGCCGAGCCAGCTGGTGCCGCGGTCGCTGATCTCGTAGAAGCCGTAGTACTCGCCCTCCTTGCCGGCCGGGATGAGCTGGGAGAACATGCTACGGCTCAGTGCCTGGCTGCCGCCGAGCACGACGCCGATGAGCGCGCCGAGCAGCATGAACGGCACGGGCTGCCCGGCCGGCAGCCAGAACGCGGCGACGACCACGACCAGCCACAGCACCAGGCTGAGCAGCACGGTCCTGCGGGCGCCGATGCGGGTGGCGAGCGCGCCGAGCAGCAGCGCGCCGCCGAACGCGAGGAACTGCACGATGAGGATCGTGATGATCAGCGTGGACTGGCCGAGGTCGAGCTCCTCGGTGCCGTACTGGCTGGCCAGCGTGATGACGGTCTGGATGCCGTCGTTGTAGACCAGGTAGGCCAGCAGGAAGAACAGGGTGAGCGGGTAGGCGCGGATGCCGCGGATGGTGTGGCCGAGCTGGGTGAACCCGTCGGTGAGCACGTTGCCGCGCTCGGTGGTGGCGGCGGCGCTGGGGTGCTCGCGCAGCCGGCGCAGCGGGACGAGGGTGAACACGGCCCACCAGACGCCGGCGCTGACGATGCAGAACCGGGCGAGGTCCAGGGTGCGCTGGTCGTCGCCGTCGACCGACAGCAGCATGACGGCGACCAGGTTGGCCGCCAGCAGCAGCCCGCCGCCGAGGTAGCCGATGGCCCAGCCGCGGCTGGACACCTTGTCGCGGTCGTCGGGGGCGGCCAGCAGCGGCAGGAACGAGTTGTAGACGACGATGGCCGCGCCGAAGGAGATGTTGGCGATCAGGAACAGCAGCCCGCCGAGCCAGTACCGGTCGCCGGTGACGAACGCCATGCCGATGGTGGCGGCGGCGCCGGTGAACGCGGCCGCCGCGAGCAGCGGCTTCTTGCGGGGGGCGCGGTCCGCGACGGCACCCATGATCGGCAGGACGAACACGGTGAGCAGGACCGACAGCGAGACCACGTACGGGTAGAAGGAGCCCGCGGCGACGGTGATGCCCAGCGGGTGGACCCGGCCGGTGCAGTCGTCGGTGCCCAGCGGGCAGCCCGCGGCGATCTCGGTGACCGTGGTCAGGAACGGGCCGAGGAACACGGTGATGACGGTGGTCTGGAAGGCCGAGTTGGCCCAGTCGTAGAAGTACCAGCCGGTGCGTTCCCGGCGCCCGGAGGCGGGAAGGCTGGTGGCGGTGCCGGGTGCGGCCATGTGTGTCGGCTCCCAGGTGTGGTGGTGGCGGGCGAAACTATGCCATCCACAGCGGCGCCGCGGGGAGAGGGCGCGTACTCAGTTCTGCTGCCACCACCGGGCCAGGGTGCTGGTGGCCGGGTCCTCGTCGGCGGCGAGCGCGGCCCACGGGTCCTGGGCGTCGGTGAGGTCGGCGCCGGCGTAGGCGGCGAGCTCCTCCGGCCGTACGGGGTCGGGGGTGTCCGCCAGTGCTTCGGCCGGCACGACGCCGAGGCTGCCGGTGTCGATCCACGGCCACCCGTCGACCGGTTCGGGGAGTTCGCCGACGTCGACGGACGGCGGGAACACGTCGGGCGCGCCGTCGGTCAGGTCGTCGTCGCCGGCGTCGACGGCCGGCGTGTGCGGGTCGTCGGGGGTGGTGTCGTCGACGGTGTACGGGTCGTGGTGGTCCTCGGCGTAGCCGGGCTGCTCGAGCCAGTCGTGCTCGTCGGCGTCGTCGAGGTGGTGGTCCTCGTACGCGGAGGTGCCGTAGTCGTCGGCGTGCTCGGGCGACTCGTACAGCGGCAGGTCGTCCGGGGTGTGCTCGTCGCCGAAGTCGTGGTGGTGGTCGCTCACGAGTCCTCCTCGTCGTGCGGCACGGGCGTGAGAGCCCGCGCCCGGGTCAGGGCCGCGTCGAGGGCGCGCAGCCGGGCGCGGACCCCGTCGAGTTGCTGCTGGGCGGCGGCGCGCCGTTTCGCCCGGCCGGCCGCGTCCTCGGCGGCGGCCGCGTCGATCTCGGCGATGTGCGCGTCGAGGTCCTTGAGCCGTTTCTCCACGGCGTCGTCGACGGCCACGCTCAGCGCGTACTGCAGGTCGGTGAACCGGTTGGCGATCTCGTCGGCGAGCGCGGCGCGGGCCTCGCCGAGCACGTCGCGCAGCCAGATGCGGGCCTGCTGCCGGTCGGTCTGCACCCGCCGCCGGTACAGCACGTAGCCGCCGGCGGCCAGGCCCAGCCCGATCCCGGCGACCGGCACGAGCAGGCCGCCGCCGACGGCGAGCACGGACGCGCCGAGGATGGCGCCGCGGCCGGCCATGAACGCGATGCCGCCGGCGGACAGCGCGATGAGCAGGTTGTCGGCGGAGCCGTCGCGGGGCGGGGCGGCGTCCATGGCGTGGCGCAGGGTGGCGTTGAGCCGGCCCAGCATGGCGGCTCGTTCGGCCGGGTCGAACACCGACGCCAGCACCTTCTCGCCGACCTGCGCGAAGGTTTCCTCCAGGCGCTGCGACAGCTGCACGGCCACGGCCTGCAGCTCGGCGTCCAGGCGTTCGGGCAGCTGGGCCAGGGCTTCGCCGCGGCCGGTGTCGATGCGCTGCGAGAACTCCTGCTGGACGGCGGCGATGCGGGTGCGCAGCTGCCCGACGGTCTCGACGCGGGCGCGCTGGGTCTCGGTGGACAGCAGCAGCGTCCACTGGCGGCTCTCGGTGCGTTTGCGGGCTGCCAGCGCGGCGCGTTCGGCGCGCAGCTGCGCGGTGCGGGCCGGGTCGGCGTCGGCCGCGCGGACCCGCTCGGCGGCGGCGGCCTCCAGCCGGACCAGCTCGCCGCGGGCGACGCGCAGCAGGTTGGCCTGTTGCAGCTGGTAGCCGCGGCCGGCCAGCTCGACCAGGGCGTGCTGCAGTCCGGCGATCCGGGACGCCTCGACCAGCGCCGCCTGTTCGCCGGGGCCGGCGGTGACGGCCAGCTCGGCCAGGGTGGACGACACCGCGTACCAGGCGGCGTCGGCGAAGCGGGGGGCGTGGGCGTGCAGCAGCGCCTGGTTGTCGTCGAGAATGCGCCGCCACCCCGGATAGGCGTCGATCTTGGTGAGGGCGAAGATGACGGCGTCGACCCGTTCGCTCGCCGCGACCAGGAAGTCCAGCTCGGGCCGGGACAGCGGGGCGGAGGCGTCGGCCACGAACAGCAGGGCGGTGGCCCGGTCGACGGCGGCCAGCGCGACGGTGGTGTGCGCCGGGTCGAGGCCGCCGACGCCGGGGGCGTCGAGCAGGCTGACGTAGCGCAGCAGCGGCGCCCGGTGACTGACCTCGATGCGGCGGGCGCGCTGGGCGCCGGTGGCCCACTCGGTGAGCCCGTCGACCTCGACCGGGTCGGCCGCGCCGGGCAGCCACGCCCGCGCTCCGGGCGGGCCGGGCACGAACTGCAGGTAGGTGTTGGTGGCGACGGCGGCGTCGACCGGGGACAGGCCGGGCACGCCCAGCAGCGCGTTGACCAGCGAACTCTTGCCGCGTTTGGTCTCGCCGACCACGACGATCTCGGGGCGGGTGAGCCGGCGGTGGCGCAGCTCGGCCAGTTCGGCGCCGGCGTCGGGGTCGGCGGTGCGCACATAGGCCACGGCTTCCTTGACGGCGATGCTGAGCACCGAGGCGAGGTCGGCGGTGCTCATCGGCGCACCTGCTGGGCGAGCAGGTGGAAGCCGCGGTGGGCGACCTGCGCGATCCGCGACTGGGCGGGCCCGGCGCCGGCGACCGCGTACACCCGCCACCGGTTGGCCGCGGCCATCGCGGCGCGGGTCAGCTCGTCGGCGCCCGCGTCGGGCAGCCGCAGGATCCAGCGCGGGTCCTCCGAGGTGGCCAGCCGGGTCAGCTCCTGCTCCCACTCGACCGGCAGCGGCACCACGCCGGTGGCGACACGCTGGGCGGCGTCGAGCAGCCGCAGCCGGTGGTAGGCGGGGTCGCGCAGCAGCCGTTCCACCGCGTCGCGCAGCCGCTCGCGGTCGGTCTCGTCGCGGGTGTGCCCGGCGAGGCGTTCCAGGCGGGCCAGCGCCCACCCGGCCTTGATCGCGTCGGCGCGCCAGCGGAACGTCTCCTGCAGCGTGTTCTGCAGCCGGGGGAACCCGGACGCGGCGACCAGCCGGCGCACCAGCTCGCCGGTGGACAGGCCGGGCTCGGCGCTCAGGTGGGCCAGGGCGAAACCGATGCCGTACAGGTCGAGCAGCTGCAGCAGCCGTTCGCGCTGCTCGGCGCCGACCGGGGCGGGCCGGGAGCGGAACAGGTCGACCGAGGCCAGCAGCAGCTTGAGCTCGGCGGCGCCGAGGCCGGCCAGCCGCTGCATCGCGTCGCGATCGGCGCCGGTGAGCCGGCCCGCCTCGCCGGTCTCGGCGAGCAGCCCCACCACCGGCACCACGTCGGAGACCGTACGGGCCAACAGCTCGGCCTGCTGCCCGGCCAGCGGCGCGGCCACCGGCCACGGATCGCCCGCGCCGCCGACCAGCGTGTCGATCTTGCCGAGGACGCCGAGCGCGTTGATCGGGCTGGTGGCCAGCCGGGCGGAGGCGTCCCGGAAGGCCTCCAGGGCGTGCAGGTCGTCGGCGCGCACGGCCTGGGTGAACACGTAGACGACGGCCTCGGCCGCGGCGACCTCCCCGGCGGAGTCGGCGTCGATGTCGGCGTCGAACGGGGCCGCGGACACCCCGACGGCCTGCTCGGCGCGGGCGCTGACCACCGTGTCGGTGGAGGCCAGCCCGGGGGTGTCCACGACGGTCAGGTCGCGCAGCTTCTCGCTGGTGAGGGTCACCTGCACGTACGCGATGCGGTTCGCGGGCACACCGAGCCGCTGCGGGATCATGCCGTCGTCGTCCAGCGGCAGGCTGCGCCGCTCGCCGTCGCGGCACACCACGTCGACGCGGTCGGCCGGCCCGTACCGGAACCGGGTGACCACCCGGGTGCACTCGCCGACCGCGGTGGGCGCCACCCGGCGCCCGATCAACGCGTTGACGAGTGTCGACTTTCCGGCTTTCAGACGCCCCGCGATCGCTACCCGTAACGGCTCACCGAGACGGTCGTGGATCTGTCTGACCTGGCCAGCGGCCTCCGGCCCCAGCCGCACGGCCAGGTCGTCACAGAGCGTCGCCACCCCGGTGCTGAGCGGGCCACCCATCACGGCTCGTCAGCCGGGCACACTGTCGGGGAGAATGTGCTGACCACGGCCGGTGTCACTGCGGTCCTCCCCATCATCGTCGGGGCGGGCCGAGGTTCGCCGCCCGCCGCAGCACAGCCTACGGACCGCGCACGGGGTGCGGATCCCGTGTTCGTGCCACACACACCGCGCCGGCGCGGGGGAAGGGGATCGAGTGGCGGAAGCGCTCCGTCAGGCCGCCGCCATGCTGCAACGCCCCGGTCTTGTCGTGCTCAGCGGCCCGCCCGGCTGCGGCCGCAGCACGGCGCTGCGCGAAACGGCCGCGGCCGCGCCCGGCCCGGTGTACGCCGGGGGTGGGCTCGCGATGCTGCAGACGGTGCCCGCGCTGGCGCTGTCGCGGGCGGTGCGGGCCAAGCTGCCCGCCCACGACGTGCACCTGCTGGCCGAGGCCGTCCGCTCCCGGGTGCGCGGTGGGCTGCTGGTGCTCGACGACCTGCAGTACGCCGACCCGGCCACCCTGGCCGCGCTGCCCGCCCTGGCCCGGTTCTGCCGCGTGCTGGTGGCGCTGCGCACCCCGCACCGGCTGCCCGCCACGGTGGCCCAGGCGCTGCGGTCGGCGGCCACCGCCTGGGTGGAGGTGCCGCCGCTGACCCGCGAGGCCGCGCTGGAGCTGGCGCGGCGCACCGCCGGTCACCTCGAGCCGCACGTGCTCGACGCGGTGGCCGCCCGGGCCGGCGGCAACCCGCTGGCCGTCACCGCGCTGGCCCGGCAGGCCGCCGCCGCCAAGCCCGGCGCGGGGCCGGGCATCGACCAGGTCGCGTACGCCATCGCCACCGCCCTGGCCGACCTGCCCCGCCCGGCCCGCACCGCCCTGGCCGCGCTCGGCCTGCTCGGGCGCCCCGCCCCGGCCGCCCTGCTCGGCCCCGGCGTCACCGACCTGCTCGCCGCGGGCCTAATCACCCCGGCCGCCACCGCCCTCGACGCCTCCGCGGGACGCAGCGCCTCCGCCGGTGCCGGGTCTCCCGGTGGCCCAGCCTCCTTTGCCGGCCCCTCGCCGAGCCACGCGCCCTCCGCCCGGCTCGCCCCTTCTGCCGAGGCCGCGCCGTCCGCCCGTGCCGCCTCTTCCGCCCAGCCCACGCCCTTCGCCCGGCCCGCCACGTCGGCCCCGCAGGCGCCGTCCGCCCGACCGGCCCCTCCCGCCGGCGAGGAGCTCATGGTGCCGGTGTCGACGTACGTGGCCGAGACCGCGGCCGGGCTGCTGGACGGGACGGCCCGCGTCGAGCTGCACACCCGGCTGGCCGAGCTGACCCCGCCCGCCGAGGCCGCCCGGCACCTGGCCGCCGCCGGGGACCTGCCCGGCGCGCACCGCAGGGCGCTGCAGGCGGCCGACGCGACCACCGGCGGCGACCGGGCGGCGCTGCTGCTGTTCGCCTGCGAGCTCGACGTGCCGGTCGACCCGCGGGTCCGGCTGGCCGCCGCCGACGCGCTGCTGAGCGCGGGACGGCCCGCCGCCGCGGCCCGCGTGCTTCCGGCCGGCGCGCCGGGGCCGGAGGCCGACGTGCTGCGCGGCGAGGCGCTGCTGCAGGCCGGCGACCCGGCCGCAGCCCGCGCCGCCGTGCGGGCCGTGCCCGACGCCGCCACCGGGCCGGTGCTCGCCGGGCGCGACCGGGTGCTGCTGCTCGCGGAGCTCGCCGCCGACCCGGCCGCCGCGCAGGACCTCGCCGACAAGATCAGCGCCCGGCATCCGCAGCCCGCACCCGGCGTGGCGGCGGCGCTGGCCGCGGTGCAGGCCCGGCACCGCACGCCCGGCTGGGACCAGGCGCTGGCCGCGGCCGCGCGCAGCGCCGACCCGCTGATCGCCCGCTGGTCGGCGTGGCTGCTGGTCGAGCACCTCGCCGCCGACGGGCGCCTCACCGAGTCCGCCGACGCCGCCCGGGACGCCGCCCGCGACTGCGCCGCCGACCTCGCGTACGGCTGGCAGACCCGGTTCACCGCCGCCGCCGACTGGGCCCTGGCCCTGCACGGCTCGCTGCCAGCCACCTCCGGCTCCGCCCCGCAGCAGGCCGGCCCCCTCGCCGGCCCGGTTCCGTCCTCGGCCGGCGCCGGACCAGCCGCTCCCGATCCGCTTTCGTCCTCGGCCGGCGCCGAACCAGCCGCCTCCGGCCCGGCGTGGTCCTCGGCCGACGCCGGACGATTCGCTCGCGGAGCCATTGCGCCGTCCGCGCCCTCCGGAGGGGGCGCCCTCTACGGCTCCCCGGCTGCGTCGGCCGGCCTGCCGCCCGCGGAGCCGGCGCGGTCGTCCGCGCCGGAACAGGCGCCGCCGGGTGAGGGCGCCGACGCCGTGCTGCGCCGGGCCGGCAACCTGACCGACCGGGCGGTGCCCGAGGAGGCCCGCGGCTACGCCACCGCGGCGACCGCGCTCATCGAGGCCGACACCGGGCTGCTCGCCGCCGCCCGCGCCCACCTCGACGCGGGCCCGCCGCACCCGGCCACCGCCTGGGTGGCGCAGGAGACGGCGTGGCTCGACGGGCAGCCCGAACGGGCCGCGCACCCGGCCGGGCCGGGCGAGGCGGGCGGGCTGCTGGCCGGGCTGCACGCGATCACCGCCCGGTGGGCGGCCCACGACCTGGGGCAGCAGTCGGCGCCGCCGATTCCGGGCGGGCTGCCCGGCGCGGCCCGGCGTACGCTGACCGCCTGGGCCACCGGCACCGGCTTCACCGCCGCCGCCGAGGGCTGGAAACCGGTCGCGCTGCGCGAACAGATCCGCTGCCTGCTGGCCGCGGGGCTGACCGACACCGACCCGGCCCGCGCCGTCGCCGCGCTGCTGAACGCCGAGCAGCTCGCCGACGCCGCCGGGCTGACCGTGCTGGCCGGGCGGGCCCGCCGCGGGCTGCGCCGCCACCACGTGCACCGCGACACCCGCAGCCCCCGCTCGGGGCAGCAGCTCACCCGCCGCGAGACCGACGTCCTGCGGCTGGTCGCGGCCGGCGAACCCACCCGCCGGATCGCCGGTCAGCTCGGCATCTCCGCCGAGACGGTCGACACCCACATCCGCGCCGGCATGCGCAAGCTCGGCGCCCGCACGAGAACGGAAGCAGCCGCCCTGGCCTTCGCCACCCTCGCAGAAGAGAACTGACATGTCTGACACGCACAAGGATGGCCGGTGACCAGACAGCCCGACGCTCCCCGACATGTCGTCGCCACCCCCGGCGACGCCGACACCGTGCTGCGCCGCCTCACCCGCGACGGCTGGGTGACCCGCGAAGGATTCGCCCTGCCCGACCCGGCCTGGGACGTCACCGGCAGCCGGCTGGTCCTGCACGGCCGCATAGCCGACCCCGACACGCTGCAACTGGCCGTGCTGGCCGCCGCCCGCGGCGCCGGCATCGTCGCCGTCTGCGACACCAACTCGCCGCTGGGCCGGGCGCTGATCGACGACCTGGCCCGGCTCGGCCCCGTGCACCAGGGCGTGGCCGAGGCCGGCGACAACGCGGTCGCCGAGCTCGTCCCGGAGCAGCGCGCCCTGCTGGACCGGCTGGCCGCCGGCGACACGATCGCCGCCGCGGCCGCCGCCGAGTTCCTGTCGCTGCGCACCGCGAACCGGCGCATCGCCGAGGCGCGCGCCCTGTTCGGGGTGCGCACCACCCGCGAGGCCGTGCTGGCCTACCTGCGCCAGCGCGGCGCCCCACCCCGCCCGCACTGAGAACCCCGACCGGCCCCGCTCGGCCGCCACCGAGCGTCACGGCCACCACTGCGGGCCCGGGCTCCGCGGCACGTCCCTGACGAACACGACCGCGTCGATGCCCGCCAGCTGCGCCGGATCCAGCGGCGCGTACCCCCGCCACGGCGACACCCGGGCAGTCAGGCCCGCCGCGTCCAGCCGCCGGGCGTCGAGCACGCAGCGCTCCTGCCCCCGCCCGTACAGCAGCCCCTCGATCGTGTCCGCCGGTGGCGTGCCCACGCCGCGGTGCTCCATCGTGCCCAGCGCCATGGCGACGACCGCGTACCGCTCACCCAGCCGCTGCGCCACGATCGCGCCGGCGCTCCACCAGTGCACCGGCTCGCCGCCCAGCCGCATGCTGCTGCGCCCGCGCTGCAGGTGGGCGGTGCCGGCGTGCACCAGCGCCGGGCCGCGCTCGGCGAGCGCCAGCAGGTTCGCGGCCATCATCGCCGCGCGCTGCCCCAGCACCCCGGCCGGCCGCCCGGCGGAGGGCTCGGCCATCCAATGGTGGTAGCGCAGCAACCCGACGGCGGTACGCCCGTACAGCCGCGCCCGTTCGTCGCCGGGCTGCATGGCGAGCAGCGCGACCAGGTCGTCGGCGAGCAGCCGCAACCGGCGGGCCTCGGGCGACCGCCCGGGCGAACGGGACGGGTCGCGCTGCGCGGCCGGGTCCGACCACCGCCGGTCGGCGCCGAGCAACTCGTCGAGCTGCGCCGCGGTGCACGGCAGCAGGTCCGCGTCGACGCGGGCGGCCAGCCACCCGTACAGCTCGGTCAGCGCCTGCCGGGGGCTCGCCCCGCCCGCGTTCTCCAGCGGGCCGTCGAACCCGGCGAAGCGCACCTGCTCGGCCGCGGGCCGGTCCCGGTTGTACGCGCGCATCCAGCGCACCAGGTCCCGGTTGGCCGGCGACGCGCCGAACCCGTGGCTGAACCCGTCGCGCATCACCTCGTCGAGGCTGCCCGCGCCCGAGGTCACGTAGTCGTCCACCAGCAGGCCGCGCAGGCAGTCGCTCTCCAGCGCGACGGTGCGCAACCCCTCGTGCTCGATCAGGTGCCGGGCCAGCTCGTTGCGCGGCTCGAGCAGCGCGTCCTCGCCGTGGGTGGGCTCGCCCAGCGCCAGCAGCCGCGGCCGGCCCGGCACCACGCGCCACACGTCATGCATAGCAGCAGTCATGCCCCTACACAGTATCGTTGAACTATCCATTGAAACTTCTGCGGTCCAACGGCGGGTTCATGCGAACAAAGCTTCAAACCGGTGGGCAGCTGCGGCCGGTCGACCTGGCCCGCCGGCACGGCCTGTCCACCCAGGCCGTGCGCAACTACGAGGCCGACGGCATCCTGCCCGCCGCCGCGCGCAGCCCGTCCGGCTACCGCGTCTACACCCCCCGGCACGCGCTGGCCCTGCGCGCCTTCCTCGCCCTGGTACCCGGCCACGGCCACCGCACCGCCACGGCCATCCTGCAGGCCGTGCACCGCGACGCCGTCGAGGAGGCGCTGCGGCTGATCGACGACAGCCACGCCCAGCTGCTCGACGACCGGCGCACCCTGCACGCCGTCGCCGCGGCCCTGGTGGAGCTCACCCCCGTCGAGCAGGGCCGCGGCGACACCTTCGTCGGCCCGCTGGCCCGGCGGCTCGGCCTGCGCCCCGCCACCCTGCGCAAGTGGGAGGCCGCCGGCCTGGTGCAGCCGCGCCGCGACCCGAAGACCGGCTACCGCGTGTACGGCCCCGCCGACGTCCGCGACGCGCAACTGATCCACCAGCTGCGCCGCGGCGGCTACCGCCTCGACCAGATCGCCCCGCTGCTCACCCAGGTCCGCACCGCCGGCGGCGTGGCCCCGGTCGCCGCGATGCTCGAGAACTGGCACGCCCGCCTCACCGCCCGCGGCCGAGTCCTGCTCTCCGGCGCCGCCGCCCTCGACGCCTACCTGACCGACTCCGCGCCGCCGACGCATCCCTGACGACTCCGGCAAGTAAACCGGGAGCAGCCGGCTCCGCGCCGCCGACGCCGACCTGTCCGAATCGGGCAGACGCGAGAGAGCCGCCGCCCTCGACGCCACCTGACCGACTCGGGCGGCTGCCCGGATGCCGTCGCCTCCGCGCCGCCGAAGCCGACCTGACCGGATCGAGCAGTCCGCGGGGAGCCGCCACCGTTCCGCCGCATCCTCTTTGACCTGCCCCGGCAGATGACCGGACGCCGCCGCGGCCGGCCACGGTAACGTCGGGCCGCGTGACGGACGATCCACGGCGAGCCCGCCCTCCCGGCGCCGCGGCCCGGCCGTCCGGGGATCCCGCGCCTCCGAGCCGCCGGCCGCGCGCCCCGGCGCTCCCGGAACAAGAACACAACGACGCTGCGTACCGGCCACCCGAGGACCCCGCACCTCGGACTCAGCAACCACGCGACCCGGCGCTCCGGGAACAAGGACGCAACGACGCCGCGTACTGGCCATCCGGAGACACCGCACCCCCGACTCAGCGACCACGCGACCCGGCGCTCCGGGAACAAGGACGCAACGACGCCGCGTACTGGCCATCCGGAGACACCGCACCTCCGACTCAGCGACCGCGCGACCCGGCGCTCCCGGAACAGCAACGCAACGACGCCGTGTACTGGATCGGCGGTGGCAGCGGGGCCGGGAAGAGCACGGTCGCGCGGCGGCTCGCCGCACGGCACGGGCTGCACCTGTACGACACCGACGCCGTCATGCGCGAGCACGCCGCCCGCAGCGACCCGCGCACCAGCCCGCAGCTGGCGGCGTTCATGGCGATGAGCATGGACGAACGCTGGCTGCGCCCGCCCGCGACCATGCTGGAGACGTTCCACTGGTTCCGCGGCGAGGCGTTCGACCTGATCCTCGACGACCTCGCCCGCACGCCCCGGCCGGTGATCGCCGAAGGGTTCCGGCTGCTGCCCGAGCTCGTGCCGCGCCCGGCGCGCGCCGTCTGGCTGCTGCCCGCCCCGGAGTTCCGCCGGGCCGCGTTCGACAGCCGCGGCTCCACCTGGCACATCGCCGCCGGCACCAGCGACCCCGAGCGGGCCCTGGCGTACCTGCTGGAACGCGACCGGCTGTTCACCGACCGGCTGCGCGCGGACACCGCACGCCTGGGACTGGCCACCGTCGAGGTCGTGCCCGGCATGACCGAGAACGACCTGACCCGCACGGTCGCGGCAATCCTGGGGCTCGACGAAAGGTCTGATTGCTGACACCATGGCGGGCGCCCGGCCGCTAGGGTCGGGCGCGCACGTGTACGTCGTCACCGGGCGGGGGCCGATGTGACCGAAGCCGTCCACCGCGCGTGGCCCCGATCGGCCCGCCTGGACGCACCGCAGATCATCGAACGGATCGCCGACATCACCGGCGTCCGGCTCACCCTGGAGGGCCCGGCCCCCGGCGGTGAGGTCGGCGCCGCGTACGTGCGCTGGCCCGACGGGCGCCGCTCGGTGCTCACCGAGGGCCGCTCCCGCAGCGGCCCGCTGGTCGACCGGGCCCGCTGCGCCGGGGTGCCCACCGCCCGCCACGAGCTGGCCGCGCGCGTCGACGGCTCCCGCGTCATCGTCCAGCAACGGCTGCCCGGCGCCCCGCCGCGCACCGTCACCCCCGAGCTCGTGCGCCAGCTGGTGGCCCTCAACGACCGGCTCGCCGGGCTGCTCGCCGACGAGCCCGCGCCCCGGCCCACCGAGCTGTACCTGACCGGCGACGGACCCGGCTTCTGCCTGCACGACCCGCTCGCCGAGCACAGCGCCCGCAGCGCCGCCCTGCTCGAGCGCATCCACCGGGTCGGCGCGGACGGGTCGGTGATGGTCGGCGACGACCTGGTGCACTTCGACTTCCACCCCGGCAACGTGCTGGTCGACGGCGCCCGCGTCACCGGCGTCGTCGACTGGGACGGCGCCACCCGCGGCGACCGCCACTTCGACCTGGTCACGCTGCGCTTCTGGCTCACCGGCCGCGACCCCGCCCTGCTCGCCCCCGTCGACGAACGGCTGGCCGGCATCTCCGAGCGCCGCCGCACCACGTACTGGGCGCACATCAGCCTGCGGATGGTCGACTGGTCGATCCGCCACCACGACCCCGCCACGGTCGAGCACTGGCTCGACGTCGCCGAGTCCGGCTTCCCCCGGTGACGCGGCGCCCCTGGCCGGCGAAGGATCTCACCGCGCTCGCCGGCAACGATCTCCGGAAAGCCGGCCCGCCCACGACGACGCCCCCTGACCCCGTGCCCGGTCGGATGATCCGGGACGCGGGCGGGGGCGTGCGATCATTGGCGGCCTGATGGACATCCCCGCACCCCGGACGCCGCTGATGTGGCGGCTCATGCTCGCGCTGGCCCGGCTGGCGGTCTTCCCGCTGTGCCGGCTGCGGGTCTGCGGCGACGTGCCCGCCGAGCTGCGCGCCGGGCCGCTGATCCTGGCCGCCAACCACGTCAGCCCGATCGACCCGGTCGTGATGACCGCCGCCTGCCACAAGGCCGGCATCGCCCCGCGCATCCTGGCCACCGGCGGGCTGTTCGACGCGCCCGTCGTGGGCGCCGCCATGCGTGCGGCCGGGCACATCCGCGTCGACCGCAACACCACCCGCGTCGCCGACGCGCTGCCCGCCGCGGCGCAGGCCCTCAAGGACGGCGCCCTCGTGCTCGTCTACCCCGAAGGGCGCATCGGCCTCGACCCGTGGATGTGGCCCGAACGCGGCAAGACCGGCGTCGCCCGCATGGCCGCCCTCACCGGCGCGCCCGTGCTGCCGGTCGCCCAGTGGGGCGCGCACGCCGTCATGCCGTACGAGACCCCCAAGCACCTGCTGCGCTCGGTGCTCCGGGCGATGCGCCGCCGCCCCGTCGTGCACGTGCGCTTCGGCACACCGGTCGACCTCTCCGGTGTCAGCGGCACCGCGGGCGCCCAGGCCATGCAGGCCACCCGCCTGATCATGGACGGCATCCACGACACCCTCGTCCCGCTGCGCGCCACCGAGATGCAGACCCCGCACTTCGTCGACACCACCCGCGCCGAGGACCTCTCCCGGGTACGCCCGCGCCGCCCCGCCGGCAACCGCGTCACGTAGGACGCGGCGGCAACGCCGAACGCCGCCGCCGCGGCGCCGGCTGCGGTCGTCGCTGCATCACCCCGCGACCGCGGCGGGAGGCGGCCCGCTCACGGCTTCTCGGCCAGCTCCGCCAGCCGCGCCTCCACCTCGGCGAGCTCCGCCCGTAACCGGCGCGCCTGCTCCTCGGCCTCGGCCCGCTCGGCCGACAGGATCTGCTCCACCGCCTCCTGCACGCCGGGCACGTCGACCAGCGACACCATCCGCAACGCCTCCGCGGGCCGGATCACGTACGGCTTGGCCAGCACCTTCGACCCCTGCGCGGCCGCCACCGTCCACTCGCCCTCGCCGTAGGCAAGCGTCACCGTCAGCCCCGGCGCCGGTTTCGGTTTCGCCGGCCGCCCGGACGCCTTGCGCGCAGCCGGAGCCGTTGCGGGGCCAGGAGCGGCGGTCGCGGCCGGCGTGGTGTCACCGCCGTCCTTGCGCGGAGCCGGGGCGGGCGCAGCCTTGACCGGCGCGGGCTGGTCCAGCACGAACGCCGGCCCCGCCGGCACGACAGGCTCCGGCGCCGGCGGCGGGGGAGCGGCAGCCTTGCGCGCCGCCGCACCCCGCGGCGCCACCCGCAGATCACCGGGGGAGAAGGGCAGCTCGTCACGGCCGAACCGCACCACCACCCACTCGTCGCTCTCGGCCGGATCACCGAGCCCGACCACCTGCCCGATCTGCCCGGCCATCTGCCCGGCCGCCTCGGTGAACTGCACCCGCGGCTTGCGCCCGGCGCCCAGCCCGTCGCGGATCACCTGCAGCTCGTCGGTGCTCAGCCCCGCCATCACGCCACCCCCAGCAACCTGTTCGAACGTTTGTATGACTCTTCTACCAGGAGGCACCGACACTTTCGCGGCGGGGGAGCAGAAAGATCAGCGTGGCGCGGCGCTCAGTGGAACAGCTTGAGCCCGATCACCCCGGCGACCACCAGCAGCAACGACAGGATCCGCAGCAGGCTCGCCGACTCGCCCAGCAGCACCATCCCGGCCACCGCCGTGCCCACCGCGCCGATGCCCACCCACACGGCGTAGCCCGTACCGATGGGAATGCTCTTCAAGCTGTAGGCCAGACCCACCATGCTCAACCCGAGCGCGACCACGAACACCACGCTGGGGAGCAGACGGGTGAAACCCTGCGAACGGCCCAGAGCGACAGCCCACACGCTCTCGAGCACACCGGAGGCCACCAGAACCAGCCAAGCCATGACGACGCACCAACCCTCACGCGGTCGTCTTCGCCTGCCGGGTACGACACGTCCTCGTCCGGGGTGAACCGCGTCCGCGGCACCACCACCCAGGCTAGCAAGACTGCGGCGAACGCCCCGTCACGCAATACTCGCGCCCGGCCGGATCCCGCAGCGTCGTCCAGTCACCGGCCACCCGCCGCACCACCACGGCCCCCAGCCCGACGTGCCGCGCCACCTCACGATCCACGTCGTCACACGCCAGATCCAGGTGCATGCCCGGCCCGCCCGCTCCCAGCCGCTGCACGAGCAGCTTCAACGGCATCCCCGCGCCGCGCTCCAGATGCTCGAACTGCGGCAGATCCGACGGCCGGCGCTCCCACCCGGTCAGCCCCGACCAGAACGCCACCTCACGATCAAAAGCGGTCCCCGGTACGTCCACACACAGTTGATCCACGAGGCTGCGCCCGCCGTCGTGCCACCGCACCGGCCCCGGCCGTACGGCCTCGCCCTGCCACGTCACCAGGCAGAACACCACGCCGGCGGGGGAGCGCAGCACCACCAGGTCACCCTCGTCGACCAGCACCGACGCCCCCAGCCCCACCGCCTGCTCGACCGCCGCCGGCAGCGCCACCACATGAAGATCACAGTGGGTCCGCGGGGGAGAGCCCGGCAGAACCTGAAAGCGCAGGTACGCGTCCCCGTCACGCGGCAGCACCGTCACGAACTCACCACCCGAGCCCCGCCGCGGCGACAACGAACCACCCGTCACCGCCAGCCAGAACGACTCCGCCACCCGCGACGGCGTGTCCAGGAACCCGGTGACCCACCTGACGTCCGTCACGCGTCCACCAGCTCCCGCAGCCGCGCTACCGACCGCAACACCTCGCCCCGGTTGCCCGCCGCCTTCACCCACAACGGCAACCGCGCCACCATCGTCAACCCGCTCGCCGGCACATCACGCTCCCGCACCCCCGCCGCGACGTAGCCCTCCAGCAGATCCAGATGCGCCACGTTGAACGCCCACAGCATCCGCCCCCGCCGCACGGAGGTCCGCAACCACAACGGCAACCCGAAGTACGGGTCGACCGGCCCGCCCCAGCAACTCAACGACCCGCGCGGCGACCACTGCACCGAGGCCACACAGCCGGCACACGTGAACCGCCGCGGCTCGCTCAGCGGCGAACCCGCCACCGCCCCGACGACCGCCCGGCCACCACACCGCGGACACCGCACATCGACAGCGTCCCCGGCCAGCTGCCACAGCCGCACACCCGGATCCCGAAACCGCCCACCCATGCCGATCAGGGTCGCAGAGCCCGCCCGCCCCGGCATCCCCAATACCGCCGCCGTCGGCTCACCTCTCCGCTGCCGCTGGCTCACCCCTCCGCTGCCGCCCAGCTCAGCCGGAGCCGGCACGGCCACGCAGCTCATCGGCCCACAGCCGGATGTCCCGGAAGTCGGCAACCGCCAGCCGCGCGGCACGAACCAGCGCCGCCAGGTCACCGCCGCCCACCACCAGAACGTCATCGAGCACACGATCAGGCACGGCCAGCTCCCGCGGCCCGTAGCAGTCGTGCCACGCCATGTCCGCCAGCGCCAGCAGATCCAGCGCCGCCTCCACCTGCTCCGCCGCGAACTGTGCCGCAACCCGCGGCCGCCGCTCCGCACGCCTCTGCTCGCTGCCCAACGCCACCCGCGACCGCCCCCTCGCCCCGATGCCGTCCCCAGGCTGCACCGGCCGCGCAACCCCCGGCGCCCCGAGCTCGCGGCGGCCCAGCCATTCGACCCCAACTCACGGCCCACCCACCCGGGGGGCCGCCACCCTACCGCGGGGCGCCGACCGGCAGTGGGTTGTCCACAGGCCGCGATGAGCGGGCGGCGCTCCTCCCGAGGGCCGCCACCGTACCGCGGGCCGCCGACCGGCGACCGGTTGTCCACAGTCGGCCGCTGTCCACAGGCCGCGATGCGCCGGCGCCGCTCGTCGGATACAACTCCATCTGGCCACGCACACCGGGTGCACGGCGCGGGAAGGAGTTGACGATGCGGCTGCGGACGTCGGTCCACGACAACTGTGGAGTCAGGCCGGCGACAGGAGGCAGAACTCGTTGCCCTCCGGGTCGGCGAGAACGGTCCACGGGACGTCGTGCGGGCTCAGATCGATGACGGTGGCGCCGAGCGTCCGCAGCCGGGCCACCTCGGCCTGCGGGTCGTCGCCCGGGTAGGGGCGGACGTCGAGATGGACCCGGTTCCACCCGGTCTTCGCGTCGGGGGTGCGCAGGAACTGCAGGTACGGGCCGACGCCCCGGGCGGAGCGCAGGACCGCGCTGTAGTCGGTCACCTTGTGCAACGTCCAGTCCGTGGCCTCGCCCCAGAAGCGGGCCATGGCCTGCGGGTCGGCGCAGTCGACCACCACCGAGGCGATCGGGCCGGTCTGCTCGTACAGCGAGTCCAGCACGCAGAACTCGTTGCCCTCCGGGTCGGCCATGACGGTCCACGAGACGTCGCCCTGGCCGATGTCGACGAGCGTCGCGCCGAGCTTCCGCAGGCGCTCGACCAGTTCGGCCTGGTGCGCCGGCGAGGTGGTGGCCAGGTCGAGGTGCACGCGGTTCTTGACCGTCTTGGGTTCGGGGGAGGCGACCAGGTCGATGCAGACGGCGCCAGGGTCCGGGTAGACGAAGCCCTCGGGTTCGAGGTTGGTCACGCCGGGGGCCTCGCTCGAGATCGTCCAGCCGAGCGCCTCGGCCCAGAAACCGCCGAGCGCGGAGTCGTCCCGGGCCTTCATGTTGATCTGAACGAGCCGCGTCGCCATGCCGACGATGCTAACGGCAGATCGAACCGTGGGGATTACGGCAGTAAAAGGGGTGCGCAGGCGCCGGACGCCATCGAAGAAATATCAGGTCGAGAATGTATCTTATGTCAACTAGGTCGCGGAGGGAGCGGGAAGAGAGGGCGGCCGGCGTCGCTGTGGAACGAGTTTGGGCCATGCAGACATAGGTGCGTCGGTCGGCGGCTTGAGTGTCAGCCATGCAGACCAAGGCGCGCTTGAGTGCCGGCCATGAAGATATAGGCGGCGGCGCCAAGGCTCGAAACGACGCCGAACCAGCGGAACTGTCAATGGCCACGCTCCCAATGCCGCCGAAATCGACGCCGCACGCCAAGGCCCCATGGCTCGCTGCGCGTGTGAGCACGAACCGGCGCCGGTGGCGACCGTGGTGAGCTTCGTGTCGAGCACCGCGGGGCCCGGCGCCGGGAACAGCGTGCGCACGACAACCGACCGCGATTACCCGCGGCGCGACGGCCAACGTCCGCTACGACCGCCTTCCGGTAACCAGCATGAACCATGCATAATAGTGCTTATGCATGACGAAGGGCATTATCCGGTCACCGAGCTCATCGCGGATTTTCTCGCGGCCCGCGCGGTGCGCAAGCCCTCCGCGCACACCCTCAAGGCGTACGAGCGGGACCTCATCGCCGTCGTCGAGCTGGTCGACGCCGAGCCGGTCACTCTGGGTGACCTCTCCCCTCGTTCGTTGCGGCTGGCGTTCGCGCAGTTCGCGGGCAGCCGGGCGCCGGCGTCGGTGGCGCGGGCCTGGTCGAGCTGGAACGCGTTCTTCACGTTCCTGGTGACCGAGCAGGTGGTGGCCGGCAATCCGATGTCAGCGGTGGACAAGCCGCGGCTGCCGGCCCACTCCCCTAAGCCGTTGCGCGGCGAGGACACCCCGGAGCAGTTGCTCGACGCGGTGAGCCGGGCCGACGAGCGGCAGCGTGATCCGTGGCCGGAGCGTGACGTGGTGGTGCTGGCGCTGGCGTTGTGTGCCGGTTTGCGGCTTTCGGAAGTGCTGGCGCTGCGGGTGGGGTCCTTTCACGGGCGGGCCGGTGAGCGGCGGGTGGAGGTGGCGGGCAAGGGTGGCCGGCCGCGGACGGTGCCGATCGAGCCGGAGCTGGACGCGGTGGTGCAGCGGTACGTGGACAGCCGGCGGGTGCGGTTCGGGCGGGTCTCCCCCGGTGACGCGCTGATGGTGGATCGCCGGGGTGCGCCGTTGCAACGGGGTGGGCTGCAGTATCTGGTGCAGTCGTGTTACCGGCGGGCCGGGGTCAACGACCGGGTGCCGCGGGGGGCGCAGCTGCATGCGTTGCGGCACACCTTCGCGACGCGGCTGGCGGAGGACGGGGCGAACGCGAGCGAGATCATGCGCCTGCTGGGGCATGCGTCGCTGGCGACGTCGCAGAACTACATCGAGGTGACGGCGGAGCAGCAGCGCGCGGCCGTGCGGGCGAACCGCACGAACCGCGCGCTGGGGCGGCTGGCGTAGGGCTCAGGCCAGGGCGAGCTTGACCTCGATGTTGCCGCGGGTGGCGTTGGAGTAGGGGCAGATCTGGTGGGCGGCTTCGAGCAGCTGCTGGGCGGTGGCCTCGTCGACGCCGTTGATCTCGGCTTCGATGGTGGCGTTGAGCTGGAAGCCGCGGGTGCCGTCGGTCTTGGGGCCGATGCCGACGTCGATGGTGATGGCGGTGTCGGTGGGGGTGACCTTGAGTTCGCGGGCGGCGGCCTTGAGGGCGCTGTGGAAGCAGGCGGCGTAGCCGGCGGCGAACAGCTGTTCGGGGTTGGTGTGCTCGCCGCCGGGGCCGCCCATCTCCTTGGGCACGGACAGGTCGAGGTCGAGGACGCCGTCGCTGGAGCGGACGTGGCCCTGGCGGCCGTCGCCGGAGGCGGTGGCGGAGGCGGTGTAGAGCGCGGACATGGTGGTTCCTTTCAGGCTTGGGCGCCGCGGACGCGGCCGAGCAGGTGGTGCAGCTGCCGGAATTCGTCCTCGGTGAGGTCGGTGGCGCAGGCGATGCGCCGGGGCAGGTCGGTGAGCTGGTCGCGCAGGGCGGTGCCCTGGGGGGTGAGGCTGATCTGGACGGTGCGTTCGTCGGTGGTGCCGCGGGCGCGGCGGACGTGGCCGGCGGTTTCGAGCCTTTTGAGCAGCGGGGAGAGGGTGCCGCTGTCGAGGTCGAGGAGTTTGCCGAGGTCGCGGACGCTGGTGTCGCCGCGGTGCCAGAGGATGCGCAGGACGAGGTATTGCGGGTAGGTCAGGCCGAGCGGGTCGAGGGCGGGCCGGTAGACGGCGGTCATGGCGCGGCTGGCGGCGTAGAGCTGGAAGCAGACCATCTGCTCGAGTCCGGTGGCGTCGACCATGCGAAAACGGTAGCGCACAACCTAGTTGCGCACAACAGGAACGTGGCGTTGATCGCCACGGTGTGTGATCATGCCTGGCGTGCCGGATATCCGATTCGTACAGTTGTCCCCCGCGACGCTGGCCGCGCTGGTCGACGGCGACCTGGCGGCGGCGAGCGCGGCCGCGGGCATGCCGCTGACCCCCTACCTGGTGGAAGAGGCCTGGTTGTGGCGCATCCGCCTGGAGGAGGTGCGCGCGGAGCCGTGGCGGGCGGAGTGGATCGCGCGGGCGGCGGTGGCCGACCCCGAGGGGTACGTGGTCGGTCACGGAGGGTTTCATGGCCCGCCGGACGCGGACGGGGTCGTCGAGGTGGCGTACTCGGTCGCGCCGGAGCACCGCCGCCGCGGGTACGCCAAGGCGATGCTGCGCTCGTTGCTGGAGCGCGCCGACGCGCACCCGGACGTGACGGCGGTGCGGGCCAGCATCCGGCCCGACAACGTGGGCTCGCGCCGTACGATCGCCGGGTTCGGCTTCCGCAAGGTCGGCGAGCAGTGGGATCCCGTGGACGGTCTGGAGGACGTGTACCTGCGCCCGGCCGGCCGTGGCGGGTCTTAGCGGTCGAGCTGTACGAGCAGCGGCAGGTGGTCGGAGACGGCGGGGCGGGTGGTGGCGACCTGCACGACCCGGCCGAGGGCCTCGAAGCCGCGCCGGTCGGCGAGGATGTGGTCGAGCTGGGCGCGCGGCATCGGGCTGGGGAAGGTGGCGGCGCGGGCGAGGGTGCGCCAGCCGGTGACGGCGCGCACCGGGCGGGCGGGCATGTTGAGGTCGCCCAGCAGCACCCGCGGCGCGGGCAGCTCGCGCAGCGCGCGTACGGCGTGGCGCAGCTGGCGCAGGTTCCAGCCGGGCACGAACGACAGGTGGGTGGTGGCCACGGTCATCGGCCCGCGCGGGGTGTCCAGCACGGCGGCCAGCAGCACCCGGGGCTCGTCCTGCAGCAGCCGCAGCCCGTTTTCGGGGTCGTAGATCGGCGAGCGCATGGGCGCGCCGGGCAGCGAGGTGATCTGCCAGCGGGTGACCGGGTAGCGGCTGACCAGGGCGATGCCGTACAGCGGGTGCTGGTTGTCGGCGTCGCTGCGCCACGGCTGCCAGGTCTCCCCCGGCGTGCCGACCACGGCGGCGGCGAAGCGGTGGACCTGCGCGCCGAGCGCCTCGGCGGCGATGGCGGTCAGGTCGAGCAGGCCGCTGCGGGGCTGGGCCCGGTCGACCTCCTGCAGGCCGAGCACGTCGGCGTCGAGGTCGGCGACGGCCGCGGCGACGCGGTCGGCGTGTACGGTGCCGTCGGACAGCGATCGCCCGTGCAGCAGGTTGAAGGTGGCCAGGCGCACGGATACGTACTTAACCAGTTCGGAGCCGAAGATGTTCATCAAGGCCCTCTGCTGCTCCGCGATGATCTTCATCGCAGTGGCGGCGCTCGGCGTCTGGCTGCGGCGGCGGCGGGGCCGATAATGCCTGCCATGAGTGATGATCTGATCGCCGAGCTGCAGGCGCAGGAGGCCGAGCTCGAGCTGACCCGCTTCGACAACACCGACGCGTGGCGGCTGGGCAGCCTGCTGGTGGAGCTGGCCACGCGGCGCTCGCTGCCGGTGGCGGTCGACATCCGGCGGGGCACGCAGCAGCTGTTCCACGCGGCCCTGCCGGGCAGTGTGGCCGACAACGACCGGTGGATCGAGCGCAAGGTGCGGGTGGTGGAGCGCTTCGGCGTGTCGTCGTACCTGATGGGCCGGCGGCTGGCCGCCAAGGGTCAGGAGCTGGACGCGGGCATGGGCGTCGACCCGGCGCAGTACGCCACGCACGGCGGGGCGTTCCCGATCCGCATCCGCGACGTGGGCGTGGTGGGGGTGGTGACCGTGTCGGGTCTGCCCCAGGCCGACGACCACGCGCTGGTGGTGGAGGCGCTGCGCGCGTTTCGCTCCTAGCGAGAAACGCTTGGCCGGTGCCGGGCGTGGCGGGCAGGCTCGGGCGGCATGAGACTGCTGATCCTGGGCGGGTCCGGCTTCGTGGGCCGGGCGCTGGCCGACGAGGCCGTACGCCGCGGCGACGAGGTGAGCGTGTTCAACCGCGGCAGGCGGGCGGCGCCCGCGGGTGTCACCACGCTGACCGGTGACCGGCTCGGTGATCTGAGCGCGCTGCGCGGCGGCGAGTGGGACGTGGTCGTCGACACCTGGTCGGCGGCCGGGGACGCGGTGCGGCGCACCGCGCAGCTGCTCAGCGGCCGGGCCGGGCAGTACACGTACGTGTCGAGCCGCTCGGTGTACGCCGATCTGGACCCGGGCAGGCTGGTCGGCGAGGACGAGCCGGGGTACGCCGGGGACAAGCTGCGCGGTGAGCTCGGCGCGGCGGCGTTCGACGGGCCGGTGCTGCTGGCCCGCGCCGGGCTGATCCTCGGCCCGTACGAGGACGTCGGCCGGCTGCCGTGGTGGCTCACCCGGCTGGCCCGCGGCGGCCCGACCCTGGCGCCGGGGCCGCGGGAGCTGGCGTTGCAGTACATCGACGTCCGCGACCTGGCGATCTTCCTGCTCGACGCGGCCCGGGCGGGCGCCGGCGGCCCGGTCGACCTGACCAGCCGGTCCGGGCACACCACCATGGGTGAGCTGCTGACGGTCGCCAACGAGGTGACCGGCGGGCACGCGCGGCTGCGCTGGAGCGATCCGGCGGTGATCGAGGCGGCCGGGATCGAGCCGTGGACGCAGCTGCCGATCTGGTTGCCGCCGGGTGAGCTGCACGCGTTCATCCACGGCTTCGACGTGCGGCAGGCGTACGCGCTGGGTCTGGTCTGCCGCCCGGTGCGCGAGACGGTCGCCGACACGTGGGCGTGGCTGCGGTCGCTGCCCGGCGACGCGCCGCTGCGCCCGGACCGCACGCGCGTGGGTCTGGACCCGGCGGTGGAGGCGCGGGTGCTAGGCGAGCAGTTCGGCGAGGCGGGCCGCGCCGACGTTGCCCCCTGAGATGATCACGCCGATGCGCTGCGGTGGCGCCTCGACGCGCCCGGCGAGCAGCGCGGCCAGCCCGCTGGCGCCGCTGGGCTCCATGACCAGCTTGAGCCGGTCGACGGCGAAGCGCAGCGCGTCGCGCAGCTGCTCGTCGCTGACCAGCACGATCCGGTTGACCAGCCGCCGGGTGATGCTGAACGTCAGCTCGCCGGGGGTGGGGGCGGCCTGCCCGTCGGCGATGGTGCGCGGCACTTCGATGCGCACCCGCTCGCCGGCTGCCAGGGACCGCCGGGTGTCGTCGCCGGCCTCGGGCTCGACGCCGATGACCTCGATGCCGGGCTGCAGGCCCTTCGCGGCGACCGCGCTGCCGGCGATGAGCCCGCCGCCGCCGACCGGCACGACGATCGCGTCGAGCTCGCCGACCTCTTCGAGCAGCTCCAGCGCGGCCGTGCCCTGCCCGGCGATCACGTCGGGGTGCTCGTACGGCGGGATCAGCGCCAGGCCGCGCTCGTCGGCGAGCCGGCGGCCCAGTTCCTCGCGGTTGCCGGTGTAGCGGTCGTAGGTGATGATCTCGGCGCCGTAGCCGGCGACGGCGTCGAGCTTGGAGCGCGGGGTGTCCTCCGGCATGACGATCACCGCGGTGGTGCCGAGCTCCTGCGCCGCCAGCGCCACCGCCTGGGCGTGGTTGCCCGAGGAGTACGCGGCGATGCCGCGGGCGAGCTGGCCGGGGTCGAGCTTGCGGATGGCGTTGTAGGCGCCGCGGAACTTGAACGCGCCGATGCGCTGCAGGTTCTCGGCCTTGAGGAAGACCTGCGCGCCGACGCGGGCGTCGAGGGTGCGCGAGGTGACGACCGGGGTGCGGTGGGCGACTCCCTTGATCCGCTCGGCGGCGTCCCGGACGTCCTGCAGCGTGACCATAAGTCGTTTCCCTCCGGGTCGTCGGCGCCGGTAGCCTGCGCGGCGATGACGCTATCGCATGACGACGAGGGTTCCGGCCCGGCCGTGCTGCTGCTGCATTCCACGGTGGGCGACCGGCGCATGTGGGATCCGCAGGTGGCGGCGCTGACCGAGGCCGGGTTCCGGGCGGTGCGCTGCGACCTGCCCGGCTACGGCGACTCCCCCGTGCCCGTCGGTGAGCTCGACACGGCGGCGCTGGTCGCCGCCCTGCTCGACGAGCGCGGCGTCGGTGACGTGGCGCTGGTCGGGTCGTCGGGCGGCGGCCTGGTGGCCCTGGAGGTCGCCGCGCGCTGGCCGGGCCGGGTCGCCGGGCTGGCGCTGCTGTGCTCGGCGTCGCCGCAGCTGAGCCCGGGCCCGCAGCTGCGGGCGTTCTGGGAGCGGGAGCAGGCGCTGCTGGCGGCCGGTGACGTGCCCGGCGCGACCGAGCTGAACGTGGCCACCTGGCTGGGCCCGCGCGCCGGCGAGCAGACCCGCGCGCTGGTGCGGCGGATGCAGCGGCACGCGTTCGAGGTGCAGCTGGCCGCGGGCGATCCGGTGGAGGCGGGCCCGGCGTGGCAGCCGGACACGATCACCGCGTCGAGCCTGGTGGTGGCGGGCGCGCACGACCTGGACGAGTTCCGGGCGGTGGCCCGCGACCTGGCCGCCCGGCTGCCGCACGCCCGCCACGTCGAGCTGGACTGGGCCGCCCACCTGCCGAGCCTGGAGGACCCGCCGGTGGTGAACGCGCTGCTGCTGGAGTTCCTCGGCGGGCTCAGGCGGCGGTCCGCAGACCCTGCACGTCGGTGGCGCTGAGCCGCGAGGCCAGCGTCGAGCGGGCGGCGATCTTCGCGGCGTAGACGGCGCGGCGGCGGGCGACGACGCCGTCCTTGGCGGCGGCGCCGGTGTCGCGCTGCTCCATGTGGGTGCTCAGCCCGTCCTTGAGCAGGGCGAGGGCCTCGCTGCGCAGCTGCGAGACCCGCGACTCGGTGACGCCGAGCTCGGCGGCCACCTCGGCCAGCGGGCGCTCGCACAGAAACGACGCCTCGACGACGAAGCGCAGCCGCTCGGGCAGCACGGCGACGGCGTCGTGCAGGTAGCCGATGCGCTCGCGGTGCAGCAGCATCTCCTCGGGGTTGAGCGCCGTCTCGGCGATCATGTCGTCGGTGTTGCCGGCGGCGAAGCCCTGCAGCGACAGCACGGCGGCGCGCTGCACGTCGTCGTGCACACTGGCCAGCTCGCTGACGGCGACGCCCAGCAGGGTGGCCAGCTCGGTGTCGTCGGGGGTGCGGCCCAGCCGGGCGGTGAGCTCCTGGCGGGCCTGCTCGGCGCGGCGGGCGCGGGCGCGCACCGACCGGCTGGCCCAGTCCTGCCCGCGCAGCTCGTCGAGCAGGGCGCCGCGCACGCGGGTGGCGGCGAACCGGCCGAACGGCACCCCGCGCTCGGGGTCGAAGGCGCGGGCGGCGGTGACCAGCGCGGCGTAGCCGGCGGAGGCCAGGTCGTCGCGGTGCACGTGCGGCGGCACCTTGAACAGCATCTCGCGCACGAGGTGGCCGACCAGGGCCATGTTGTCGCGGACGAGCGTCTCGGTGGTGGCGTGCATCGGTGGTTCCCCCCTGTCGGTGCTGACAGGGAGGTACTTTTCTGGGCTGCGGGTGCAGGATCCGGTTACTGCCGGTTGCCGTACGGTTGCACCCGCGCCGGTTCTCTCAAGTGAGCAGCCAGCCGTTCTCCACGGCCAGCCGGACCGCCTCGGCGCGGGTGCGCGCGCCGGTCTTGCCGATCGCCGCGGACAGGTGGTTGCGCACGGTGCCCTCGGACAGGTGCAGCTCGCGGGCGATGTCGGCGACCGTGCCGCCGTCGCGGGCGGCGCGCAGCACTCCGGCCTCGCGGTCGGTCAGCGGGGACTCGCCCTGCGCCAGCGACTGCGCGGCCAGGCCCGGGTCGACCACGCGCAGGCCCTCGTGCACCCGGCGCACGGCGTCGGCGAGCTGCCGGGCGGGGGTGTCCTTGACGATGAACCCGCCGGCGCCGGCGGCCATGGCCTGGCGCAGGTAGCCGGCCCGGCCGAAGGTGGTGACCATCAGCACCCGGCAGCCGGGCAGCGCCTGCAGCAGCGCGCGGGCGGCGGCGACGCCGTCGAGGCCGGGCATCTCCACGTCCAGCAGCGCCACGTCGGGGCCGGTGGCCAGCGCGGCGGGCACCACCTCGTCGCCGCGGCCCACCTCGGCGACCACCTTCAGGTCGGGTTCCATGTCCAGCAGCGCGGCCATCGCGCCGCGCACCAGCGCCTGGTCGTCGGCGAGCAACAACTTGATCATGTCGGTACCTCCACGCGTACCCGGAAACCCGGCTCGTCGTCGCGGGCGCCGGCCACCAGCCGCCCGCCCAGGGCCTCGGCGCGCCGGCGCAGCCCCGCCAGGCCCTGCCCGGGCTCGCCGCGCCCGGTGGCGCCGACCCCGTCGTCGAGGATCTCGACGCTGCCGGGCGCCAGCAGCACCCGCACGTGCGCGGCCCGGCTGTGCCGCACGACGTTGGTGACCGCCTCGCGGATGGTCCAGGCGAACAGCTCCCGGTTGCGGGTGGGCACCTCGTCGGCGGCGCCGGGCAGGTCGGCCTCGACGTTGGCGGCGGCCAGGGCCTCGCGGGCGGTGGCGATCTCGCCGGGCAGGCTGATGCCGCGCACCCCGAGCGCGGTGGTGCGCACGTCGGCGAGGGCGTCGCGGGCCAGCGACTCCAGGTCGGCCAGCTCCTTGCGGGCGCGCTCGAGATCGACGTCGAGCAGCCGCTGGGCGAGCTCGGCCTTGACGGTGACCACGGTCAGCGAGTGCCCGAGGATGTCGTGCAGGTCCGCGGCGATGCGGGCCCGCTCGTCGGCGACCGCCCGGTCGGCGAGCTCGCGCTGCGCGGCGGTCAGGCGGCCCTGGCGTTCCCCGGCCATCCGGAAGCCGTAGGTGGCCAGCGAGCCGAGCAGCACGGCGAGCCCGTAGCCGCCGTCGGACCAGCCGTCGACGGTGCGCGGCAGGATCTCGGCCACGGTGAACAGCAGCAGCGCCGTCGGGATCGCCTGCCGGGCGGGCAGGTACACCATCGCCAGCGCGGCCACGTACACCAGGCAGGTCAGCGCGTCGTCGCCGGCGCCGGGCAGCTGCAGGCCGAACAGGGCCAGCATCAGCGCGATCGCCAGCCAGGTGTGCCGGGTCAGCTGCGGCGGGCGCTGGGTGAAGCGGACCGCCCGGGTGCGGCTGAGCATGAGCAGGTACACGCCGGCGAACAGCACGACCGCCGCCAGCCCGGTGACCCGCCAGTACAGGTTGGGCTGGGCGAGCAGCGCTTGGACGTTGTTGGCCAGGTAGTACAGCCAGACGGCGGCGAACAGCCACCCGAAGCGCCGGGGGCTGTTCGTCGCCGTCATGCTCCAGAACCTAGTACGGCTCACACGCGGGCCGTGTCGCGGCGGAAGCGCCACATCGCGCCGGCGGCGAACAGCGCCGTCCACGCCACCACGTTGAGCACCGCCAGCCACAGCGTGCCGTCGTGGGTCAGCGGATAGCGGGAGATCGCGCCCACCCCGTACACGGGGGTGAACTTCGCGATCGTGGCGAAGGTGTGCCCGAACTGGTCGACCGGGGCGAACAGCCCGCCGGCGAACGCGAGCAGCGCCAGCACCGGCCCGAGGATCTGCATGACGTTCTCGCTGGGCAGCAGGTAGCCCATGAACAGCCCGAACGCGGCGAACACCAGCGCGCACAGCCAGGCCAGCAGCCCGCACAGCACCCAGGCGGAGGCCGGCAGCTGCGCCCCCGAGAACGCGCCGACCACGAACGCGACGGCCACCGACACCGCACCGATGATCATGGCGAGGACCAGTTTCACGGCGATGTAGGCGCCCGGGCGCAGCGGGGTCAGCCGCAGCTGCCGGCTCCACCCGGCGGCCCGCTCGATCGACACCATCGCGCCGCCGGAGGTGGTGGCCAGCATCGCCCCGTACACGGCCATGCTGACCAGCACGTAGCCGGTGACGTTGCCGTCGCCCAGGCGCTGGCTGCGGTAGTCGCTGCTGGTGCCGAACAGCAGGAAGAACACGGCGGGCAGCACGAGGGTGAAGATGACGGTGCGCTTGTTGCGCAGCATCCGCCGCAGCTCGAGCGTGATCATGCCGGGGGTGAAGCCGCCCAGGCGCGGCAGGCTGCGGGACTCGACAACGGTCATCGGGGGGTCTCCTCGTCGGCGGTCAGGGTCAGGAACGCGTCCTCCAGGTTCCGGGAGGTGATCTCCAGGTCCCGGGCCCCGGTACGGGTGAGCAGGTGCCGGGCGATCTCGTCGGTGTCGCGCCCGTGCAGGTACACGGTGTCGCCGCGCACCTCGGCGCGTTCCACCCCGGCGATCGCGGTCAGCGAGGCCTCGTCGGCGCCGGGCAGCGTGGCCCGCACGGTGCGCCCGGCGGCCAGGGCCTTGACCTCGGCGGCGGTGCCGTCGGCGACGATGCGCCCGCGCCGCACGAACACGACCCGGTCGGCGTACGCGTCGGCTTCCTCCAGGTAGTGGGTGGCGAAGATGACCGTGCGGCCGCGGCGGGCGTCGTCGCGGATCGCGGTCCAGAACTCGTGCCGGCCGCCGACGTCCATGCCGGTGGTCGGCTCGTCGAGGATCAGCAGCTCCGGGTCGGGCAGCAGCGCCATCGCGAACCGCAGCCGCTGCTGCTGCCCGCCGGAGCACTTGCCGACCAGCCGCCCGGCGATCTCGGTCAGCCCGGCCCGGTCGAGGGCCTGCGCGACCGCCGAGCGGGGCTTGCCGAACAGCACCGCGGTCAACCGGACGGTCTCCTCGACGGTGTAGTCCTTGAGCAGCCCGCCGCTCTGCATGACGGCCGAGACCAGCCCGAGCGCGACCGCCTCCTGCGGGGTGCGCCCGTACACCTGCACCCGGCCGGCGTCGGGGCGTTGCAGGCCCAGCAGCATGTCCACCGTGGTGGTCTTGCCGGCCCCGTTGGGGCCCAGCAGCGCGACCACCTCGCCGGGGCGGATGCGCAGCGTGATGCCGTCGACGGCGGTCACCGGGCCGTAGCGGCGGACCACGCCGTCGAGGTCGACCGCGGCCACGTCGGCGGCGGTCGCAGGAGCGGTGGTGAGGGTCATGCGTTCATCGTGGGCCCGGCGGCGGCGCGCCCGGGCTGTCACGCGTCACCCGTCCGGCATGACATTCGTCAGGGGCCGGGCCTGGCGTACGGCGGCGGTTGCCCCGAGAATGCGGCGATGGAACCCTCGCGCAGCGCGCTGATCGTCGCCGTCGCCGAGGCGGAGCCCGTGGTGGCCGCCCACCGTGACCGCCTCGACCTGGCCGCGTCGTGGGGGGTGCCGGCGCACATCACCATCTGCTACCCGTTCCTGCCGCCGGCGGCCGTCGACGAGCGCGTGCTGGCCGGGCTGCGCCGGGTCGCCGCGGCGGTGCCTGCGTTCTTCTGCAAGCTCACCGAGGTCAGCTGGTTCGGGCAGCGGGTGGTGTGGCTGGCCCCCGACCCGGCCGAGCCGTTCCGGGCGCTGACCGCGGCGGTCGTGGCCCGCTTCCCCGCCGCGCGCCCCTACGAGGGCCGGCACGACGAGGTGGTGCCGCACCTGACGATCGGGCACGACCACCCGCCCGCCGACCTCAGGGCCGCCGCCGACGCGGTCGGGCAGCAGCTGCCGATCCACGCCCGGGTCGCCTCGATGCGGCTGGCCGCCGGCGGCACCGGCCCCGGCGCGAGCTGGTCGACGCTGGCGGAGTTCCCGCTGGGCTGAGCCCGCGCCGCGCTCAGGCGGCGGCCGGCTGGGACTCGGTGCGGCCCGGCCCGGCCGGCGGCTGCCAGGGCTCGCCGACCGGCGGGGGTCTGGCATGCTGGCCGGGTGGTGAGCGGGCGGGTCAAACGCGCGGACGCGCGACGCAACGAGGAGTCCCTGCTGGACGCGGCGGCGGCGGTGTTCGTCGCGGCCGGCGTCGAGGCCCCCGTGCGCGACATCGCCGCCAGGGCCGGCGTCGGCATGGGCACCATCTACCGGCACTTCCCCACCCGCGCCGACCTGATCATCGCCGTGTACCGGCACCAGGTGCAGGCCTGCGCCGAGGCGGGCCCGCGGCTGCTGCGCGAGAGCGCCACCGCGTACGCGGCTCTGGGCTCCTGGATCGGCCTGTTCGTCGACTTCCTGGTCACCAAGCACGGCCTGGCCGCGGCGCTGCGCTCCGACCAGGCCGGCTTCGAGACCCTGCACGCCTACTTCCTGGACCGGCTGCTGCCGGTCTGCGACCAGCTGCTGCAGGCCGCCGCGGCCGCCGGCGACATCCGCGGCGACCTCGACGCGCTGACCCTGATGCGCGGCGTCGGCAACCTGTGCATCGGCGCGGAGAACGACCCCGGCTACGACGCCCGCAAACTGGTCACCGTGCTGGTCGCCGGCCTGCGTCAGTAGTGCCCCACGGCCACGACCAGCGCGGCCACGGCGGTGACGGAGAAGACCGCCCAGCCGGTCAGCTTGCGCGAGCCCACCCGCAGATGCGCCACCAGCGCGCCGGCGAAGTAGAGCACCAACCCGGCCGCGGCCAGCACCCCCAGCAGCGGCACCACCAGACCGGCCAGCAGCCCCAGCGCGCCCGCGCCCAGCAGGGCGCCCAGCACCGGCATCCACGAATGCGGCAGGCGCTTCATGTCCAGCTGCGCCTTCGGATAGTCGTGCCCGATCAGATACGTGACGGCCGCGATCGCGGTGAACAGCGCGGCGACGACGGTGACAGCGACATGCACCAGGTTCTCCTCCCGTTTCCCCCCAGGACGAGCCGGCCCCGCCGGACGTGACACCGGCCGCCGCGCTCTTGTAGCCTGCTACCGGCCGTGACAGCCGTCCGAGGAGGTGAGACCCATGAACGCTGGACCGACGTGGGTGCTCCCCCGGGCCGTCACGGCCGGGCGGCCGAGGTAGCTGCCGCCGGGAGCGCCTGCACCCTGAGGCACCTCTCGGCGAAAGGCACCCTCCATGCCCACCCCCTTCGCGTACGACGTCGTCATCGCCGGCTGCGGGCCGACCGGCGCCATGCTGGCCGCCGAACTGCGGCTGCACGACATCGGCGTCCTGGTCCTGGACCAGCAGGCCGAACCCGAGCCGTACGAGCGCATCGTCGGGCTGCACATCCGCAGCCTGGAGATCATGGCAATGCGCGGGCTGCTCGACCGGCTCCTGCCGCACGGCCGCAAACGACCGGCCGGCAGCTACTTCGCCGGCATCGACAAACCCGCGCCGACGGGACTGGACACCCCGTACGCCTACCTGCTGGGCATCCCGCAACCGGTCGTCGTCCGGCTGCTCGAACAGCACGCCACCGACCGCGGCGCGCACGTGCGGCGCGGCTGCGCGGTGACCGGTCTCGAGCAGGACGACGACGGCGTGAGCGTCGAGCTGTCCGACGGCCGGGGGCTGCGCACCCGCTATCTCGTCGGCTGCGACGGCGCGCGCAGCACCGTGCGCAAACTGCTCGGCGTCGCCTTCCCCGGCGAGCCCGCCCGCACCCGCACGCTGATGGGCGAGATGGCAGCCGCCATGGCACCGGAGCAGATCACCGCCCGGATCCGCGCGCTCGGCGACACCGACCGGCGGTTGAGCCTGCGGCCCGCCGGCGCCGGCGTCTACCGCGTCATCGTGCCCGCCACCGGCGAACACGACCGCACCGCACCGCCCACCATCGACGACGTGCGCCGCAGCTTGCGCGCGGTCGCCGGCACCGACTTCGGCGTGCACTCCCCGCGCTGGCTGGCCCGCTTCGGCGACGCCACCCGGCTGGCCGAAAGCTACCGGGCCGGGCGGGTGCTGCTGGCCGGCGACGCCGCCCACATCCACCCGCCGCTGGGCGGGCAGGGCCTCAACCTGGGCGTGCAGGACGCCTTCAACCTCGGCTGGAAACTGGCCGCCCAGGTCCGCGGCCGGGCGCTGGCCGGCCTGCTCGACACCTACCAGGCCGAACGCCGCCCGGTCGCCGCGGACGTGCTGGACAACACCCGCGCCCAGAGCGAGCTGCTGTCACCCGAGCCCGGCGCGCGGGCCGTGCGCCGGCTGCTGGCCGAGCTGATGGACATCGACGCGGTGAACCGGCTGCTCCTCGAGAAGATCACCGCGGTGGGTGTCCGCTACGACCTGGGCGCCGGACCCGACCTGCTCGGCCGGCGCCTGCCCGACCTCGCCGTCACCGGCGGCCGGCTCTACGAGCTGCTGCACCACGGCCGCGGCCTGCTGCTGCAGCGCACCGGGCAGCTGAGCACCGCCGGCTGGTCGGACCGGGTCGACCACCTCACCGATCCGGCCGCGGCCCTGGACGCCCCGGCCGTGCTGCTGCGCCCCGACGGCCACGTCGCCTGGATCGGCGACGACCAGCACACCCTCGACGCCCAGCTCACCCGCTGGTTCGGCGATCCCACCCCGGACCGGTGAGGCCTGCCGGCGCCAGGAACTCGCGGGCGCCGCGCAGCCGGACCCGCAGCAGCGACTCGGCGCGCCGGGTCGTCAGCCGCACATCGGTCGGGCGGCCCGGCTGCACCTCGGCGCTGCGCGCGGCCGGGATCGACGCCGGGTCCAGGCCGTCGCGCCGCGCCACCAGCAGCCCCAGGTCGTACCGGCTGACCGCGTCCGGACCGGCGACGTTGAGCACCCCGCGGTACCCGTTGACCGCCAGCTCCAGCAGCGCGTCGGCCAGGTCCGCCCCGTGCACCGGCTTGCGGATCTCGTCGGTGAACAGGGCGCCGCGGATGCGGCCGCGGGCCAGCGCGTGGGTGAGCAGCTCGTGGGCGCCGCGCCCGTCGCCCAGGATGATCGAGGTGCGGACCACGGCGGCGCCGGGGTCCACCGCGCGGACCGCAGTCTCGGCGGCCGCCTTCGCCGAGCCGTACCGGTTGACCGGGTCGGGCGCCGCGTCCTCGTCGTAGTGCACGTCGCGGCCGGAGAACACTGCGTCGCTGGAGACGTGCACCAGCCGCGCCCGCACCGCCGCCGCGGCGACGGCCACGTGGGCGGCGCCGTCCGCGGTCGCCGCCCAGTCGTTACGGTCCCGGCCGGTCGCCGCGTGCACCACCACGTCGGGGCGTACGCGCCGCACCGTCTGGTGCACCGCCGAGCGGTCCCGGATGTCGAGCTGCTCGTCGCCGGTGTCCGCCGGGTCCGCGAAGTAGGTGCCGACCACGTCCCAGCCCGCCGCGCGCGCCCGCCGGGCGACGCTGCGCCCGAGCGACCCGGTCGCCCCGGTCACCATCATCCGTCCCGGCATCGGCTGCACGATACCGGGACGGATGCGGCCCCGTGGGCGGTGGCGCGGGTCAGTCCCGGCCCGGCACCAGCAGCACCTTGCCGGCGTCGCCGGTCAGCAGCTCGACGGCCTCGTCGACGCGGTCCAGCGGCATCCGGTGGGTGATCAGCCAGTCGAGGTCGAGGCGGCCGGAGTCCAGCAGCAGCATGGTCTGCTCCCAGGTGGTCCACAGCCGCCGGCCGAAGATGCCGCGCAGCGTGATGCCCTTCTTGTTGATGTGCGCCGCGATGTTGATCTCGGCGGGGCGGCTCGGGTGCCCGACGGTCACCAGCGTCGACTCGCGGTGCAGCGCCTCGAACAGCGGCGGTAGCGCGGCCGCCGCACCCGAGCACTCGAACGCGACGTCGAAGCCGCCGCGCCGGCCGGTCAGCTCGCGGCACCGTGCGATGACCTCGTCCCCGGGCGGCATCGCCTCGGCGCCGAGCTGCTCGGCCTGGCCGCGGCGGTACGGGTTGGGTTCCACCACGATGACGTGCGCGGCGCCCATCGTCCGCGCCAGGTGGGCGACGACCAGACCGACCGGCCCGCCGCCGCTGACCAGCACGGCGCGCCCGGCCACCGCGTAGTCGGCGCGCTGGATCGCGTGCACGGCGACGCCGGCGGCCTCCAGCAGCGACCCGGTCTCCAGGGAGGCGTCCGCGGGCAGCTTGACGCAGATGTCCTGCGGCGCGGCCATGTACTCGGCGAACACGCCGTCGATGTGCATGCCGATGATGCGGGTGCGTTCGCAGGTGTGCGCGTCGCCGGTGCGGCAGGGGAAGCACTGCCCGCAGATCAGGTGGCTCTCCAGCGCGACCCGGTCGCCGACGCGCAGCCCGCTGACGCCGGGCCCGACCTCCACGACGGTGCCCGCGCCCTCGTGCCCGAGCACGACGGGCAGGTCGAGCGCGAACGCCTGCGCCGAAGGTGTCCATTCGTACAGTTCCCGGTCGGTGCCGCACAGCGACGCCGCCGCCACCTCGATGACCACCTGCCCGTCGGCGGGCTTGGGGTCCGGGTAGTCGCTCACGTACTCGACGCCGCGCCCGGCGGTCTTCTTGACTACGGCCTTCACGATGCTTTCTCCGTTCGTCGTTGCGGGGGGTCAGGGGTGGGTGGTCCGGCCGGCGAAGCGGCGCAGGATGTCGGCGGGGCCGACCTGGCCGCCCTTGAGCAGCAGCCGGCAGCCGGCCACGGTGGCGTGCTCGTCGGTGCGGCAGATCGGCCCGGCGGTGACGAACTGGTCGGACACGCGCAGTTCCCGCACGCCCATGGCGATCAGGGCGTGGCTGGAGGTGTCGCCGCCGAACACGGCCACGTCGCGGGTCAGCCCCGCGGTGGCCATCCGCCCGGCCAGCGCGCCGATCAGCGAGCCGAGGTGGGCCGGGTCGACGGGGCCGGAGGTGACGTAGCGGGGGTCGCCCGTGCCGCGGGTGGCGTGCACGACCACGTCACGCCCGGCCGCCAGCGCCGCGGACACCTGCCGGTCGAGGTCGGCCAGCAGCGCGTCGTCGGGCCCGCGCAGCAGGCCGGCGGGCAGGGGGACGTCCTGCCAGCCGTGTTTCAGGGCGTCCTCGAGCTGGTCGGCGGTGACGGTGGAGGCCGACGCGCTGACCGCCAGGACGGGACCCGACGCCCGCTGGGGCCCGGGGGTGCGCGGCGCCTCGCCGGACGCGGTGCGCGCCAGCGCCGCCATGATGCCGCCCGAGCCCACCACCAGCGCGGGCCGGGCAGCGGTGCCGGGGTCGCGCAGGGCGCGGGCGATCGCGTCCATGTGCTGCTCGCCGACGGCGTCGACGACGAACGCGGTGGACCGCGGGTCGCCGCGCTGCTCGGCCCACCGGTCGCCGAACGTGCCGGTGTCGTAGCCGGGCAGGTGGACGGCGCCCACGGCCGCGCCGGCGGGCAGCTGCTCGGTGAGCACCCGCCGCAGGTCGGCCTCGTGCATGGGGGTGGACGGGTGCTGCGCCATCACGGGGTGCCGGTCCAGCCGGTACGTCGCCCCGGCGTACGCGGCGTAGTGGTCGCTGAACGCGGTGAACCGGCCGAACAGCGGCTGGGCCGGCGCCACCGGGACGGGCCCGTGGCCGGGGAACCGCTCGTGCAGCAGCTCGATGCCGCGGCCGATGCTGCCGACCGCCGGGGAGCTGTCGAAGGTGGAACAGACCTTGTACAGCAGCACGTCCAGGTCCAGCTGCGCGATGCGGGCCAGGTCGCGGCGCACCACGGCGTCGAACGCGGCGCCGCCCAGCGAGCGGGCGGGCCCGGCGATGCCGACGACGTCCACACCGGTCGGCAGCGGCGCGTCGCCGATGACCAGGGCCGCCTGCAGCCCGTAGCGGTGGGCCTGGGCGAGCACGTCACCGGCGCCGGTCAGGTCGTCGGCGACGAATCCGAAGGCCGGCATCACGCGCCGCCGAACTTCTGCACGGCGTGCAGCAGCGCCGGCTCGCCGGCGCCGGCCCGGCTGCGGGCGGCCTCGGCCAGCGGCACACCGGCGACCGCCGCCGCCCACGCCTCGCGCAGGCTGCGCACACCCGCGGCGGGACCGTCCGGGTGCGCGGCCACCCCGCCGCCGGCGAGCATCAGCAGGTCGGTCGAGCGCACCGCGGCGTACGTGGGGCCGGGGGTGGTGACGTTCTGCCCGGACGACAGGGTGGGCACCGGGGTGGCGGTCGCGCCCAGCGGCTCGAGCAGGCTGCGCACGTTGGCCGCCACCTCGTCGTCGCTCTCGTAGAACTTGCTGCCCAGCCCGCTGGCGTGCAGGTGGTCGGCGCCGGCCAGGCGGGCCAGCTGCTGCCACACCCGGTACGACATCCCGAGCGCGGGCGAGCGCATCGAGGCGGCCAGCCCGGCGCGGTGGCCGTGGATCGGGACCGCGGCGAACTCGCGCAGCCACGCCAGCGCGGGCAGTCCCATCACCGGCACGTTGAGCATCACGCACCGGCCACCGGCCTCGACGACCAGGTCGTGGCGCCGGCGCAGCCCCGCCAGATCACCGGTGATGTTGAACGCGTACATCGTGGGATGCCCGGTGACCTGCTCGGCCGCGCGGATCTCCTGCGTGGCGATCGCGACGCGCTGCTCCAGCGGCAGGTAGCCGGGGTCGGTCATCAGCTCGTCGTCCTTGATCACGTCGATCGAGGCGCGGGCGAGCTCGCGCACCACCGAGCGGAACTGCTCCGGCGCCAGGCCCACGTTCGGTTTGACGATGGTGCCGATCATGACGCCGTCGACGTCGCCGATCAGCCGCCGCGTCCCCGCGATGCCGAAGGCCGGCCCCGGGTGCGCGGCGACGAACTCCGCCGGCAGCTGCACGTCCAGCACCCGGCAGGCGAACAGCTCCTGCAGCTCGAACAGGTTCCCGGCGATCGTCGTCTGCAGCGTGGCCAGGTCGGCGCCGATGTTCTCCATCGGCCACTCGATGACCGCCAGCGCCGCGTGGACCTTCTCCGGCGACGTCCGCGACGGCAGCGACGGGCGCCGCCGGTCCCGATGCTGCACGTCCACGACCTGCGCGCCGTGCCGCTCGTGCAACTCAGCCGACTCGCCGGGCACCGCCACGAACGTCCCGCTGGACTGCTCCCCGGCCAGGATCGCCGCGGCCCGCGCCGGCTCGATCTGCGACTCCAGGTAGTAGGTGGCGCGTACCACCCGCCGGTCACGCATCGGCTTCCCGCTTCCCTCGGTCCCGGCGCAGGCCGCGGCCCGGGCGCCGGCGTCTGCGACCCTCCGGTGGATCGCTGTCGTCGAGCACCGTCAGGTACGCGGCCGCCAGCGCCGCCTCACCGGTGTCGGCGGGCACGTGGTCCAGGTGCGGATGCGCGTCGACCGCGGCGGCGTCCGGCTCCCGGCTGCCGCCGGCGGGCTGCTTGAGCACCAGCCGCGCCCACAGCACGGTGACGATCGGGCACAGGATCGCGGTGACCACGACCGACGAGGCGATCAGCACGGTGGCGCTCTGCGCGGCCGGGGCGTACACCGGGTTCGCCCCGGCGACGATCGTGGGCACGACGGCCGCGTTGCCCGCCGTGGTGGCCGCGGCCAGCCCCGCGATGCCGTCCCCGCCGGTCAGCTTGTCGGCCAGCAGCAGCACCAGACCGCCGACGAGCACCACGAACAACCCGAGCAGGATGCCGAGCAGCCCCGCCTTCCACACCGCGGTCAGGTTGATGGTCAACCCGAGGGTGAGCCCGAGGAACGGCACCAGCGCCGGCACCGCAGGGGCCAGGAACCTGCGCATCGCCGGGTCCAGGTTGCCCAGCACCATGCCCAGGATCAGCGGCAGGATCGCCCCGACCAGCGCCTGCCACGGGAACGCGGACAGACCCGCGATCCCCAGCGTCAGCATCGTCAGGAACGGGCCGGACTCCAGGCTCATCACGCTGTACGCGCCGACGTCGCGGTTGCGGCCGAACTGCCCCATCGGCGACATGTACAGCCCGCCGTTGGTGTCGTTGAGCGCCGCCACCACCGCCAGCACCGACAGACCGGCCAGCAGCCCGCCGGAGATCGGCGCCTCACCCAGGAGCCGGCCCAGCACGATACCCACGATCGCCGCGAACAGGATCTTGCTGCCGAGCAGCGCGCCGCCCTTCTTGGCGATGTACGGGGTGGCCTTCAGGTCCAGCGTGGCGCCCAGGCACACGTAGAACACGGCCAGGATCGGCGCCAGGCCGGTGAACATCGCCCCGGTGAACGACCCGAAGAACTTCCCCGCGTCCGGCGCCGCCGTGTGGATCACCGCTCCGACCAGCAAGGGAACCAGCATCAACCCGCCGGGCACCTTCTCGATGCCCGCCTTGATCCGTACCGCCATCTCACCCTCCCACCGCATGTTCGAACGAACATTGACTGCGGTGACAGTAGGGCGGCTCACTCGACCGAGTCAAGGGCCGAGTTTTCGCAAATCCGTTGATCTTGCCTGCTCAGAGCGGGTATCTATGAGCCGCCACCCCTCCACGTGGGGCCCGCATCTGGTATGTTCATTCGCACAGCAGCAGGGGGCAACCGACGTACGGGAGGTCACGTGAAGCCGGTACGCGAACGACAGGCCGCCGCCGTCGCGGGAGCAGGACCCGGTAGCGTTGCCCGCGTGTCGCAGGACAACGGCGCGGAAGACGCCCGCACGGCCCGGCAGCGCGAAATCCTCAAGACGCTGCAACAGGCCCGGCAGGTCGACGCCACCGAGCTGGCGCACCGCTTCGGCGTGTCCAGCATGACCATCCGCCGCGACCTCGCCGAGCTCAGCGAGGCCGGGCAGCTGCAACGCGTCCACGGCGGGGCGGTCATCCGCCGCGCCCCCGCCTACGGCTCCCGCGCCTCGGCCCGCGCCCCCGAGAAGGCCGCGATCGCCCGCGCCGCCGCGCAGCTGGTCGAACCCGGCGCCGCCGTCGGCATCGACACCGGCACCACCTGCCACGCCGTCGCCGCCGAACTGGCCCACCGCAGCGACCTCACCGTGGTCACCAACGCCCTGCACGCCGCCATCACCGTGCGCGAGGGCGGCAACCGGGTGATCGTGCTCGGCGGGCTGCTCACCCCCGAACTGAGCCTGGTCAGCCCCGGCACCACCCAGCAGGCTCCCCAGATCCACCTCGACCTGCTGATCCTGGGCTGCGGCGGCCTGGCCGTCGACCGCGGCATCACCTACTTCGACCCCACCGAGGTCGAGGTCCGGCGCCTGCTCGCCGGCGTCGCCGACCGGGTCGTCGTGGTGGCCGACCACAGCAAGTTCGACCACAAGAAGGCCATGGTCCTGGGCCCGCTCGACCTCATCGACGTGCTCGTCACCGACCGCACGCCGCCCGAGCCCCTCGCCGCCGCCCTCACCACCGCCGGCGTGGACGTCGTCGTCGCCTCCTGAGCCCGGGCGGCCTCAGCGCCCGGGGCGCCTCAACGCGCGCGTCGGTAGTGCATGGCCACCGCGCCATTGCGCAGCGGCTGCGCCGAGATCAGCTCGAGCCGGCGCGTGCTCGGCAGCCCGCCCTGGTACAGCGTCGGCCCGTGCCCCACGATCCGGGGATGCACGAGCAGCCGGTACTCGTCGATCAGATCCAGCCGGTCCAGCTCGGTCGCCAGCAGGCCGCTGCCCAGCAGCACCCCGTCCGGGGTCGCGTCCTTGAGCTGCTGCACACCCTCGCGCAGATCCCCGGCGATGTGGTGGCTGTTGGTCCAGGGGAACTGCGTACGCGTCGACGACACCACGTACTTGGGTTTCGCCTCCAGCTTGACCGCGCACTCCCGCAGGGCAGCAGGCGCCTGCACGTCGCCGCGGGCCACGGCCGGCCAGTAGCTCTCCATCATCTCGTAGGTGACGCGACCCCACAGCATCGCTCCGCCGCCGTCCATGAGATCGGTGAAGTAGGCGTGCGTCTCGTCGTCGGCGATGCCCTCCTGGTGGTCGACGCAACCGTCCAGGGTGACGTTGAGGCTGAAGGTCAGCAGTCCCATGGCCGGCGAGTCTAACGCCACCCCGGCACCGCGTCAGGCAACTCGCGCCGCCCACGAGCGCGATACAACATAGCAGTCATTATGGTGTGCGCTTCGTTATGTCCGTTTCGGCATTACCGGATTGCCGATATTAGTAATCCGGTAATGCCGAGACACTCCAGGGCGCCGTGGTGGGCTCAGCCGATGAAGAAGGTCAGGTGCACGCCGGCCCAGGACGCGGGGCCGCGGGGTCGGTCGTCATGCTGCGCCTCCGCCGAGGGTGATGACGACCTTGACGTCGTCGTCGCGCGCGGTGAAGGCGTCCGCGAACTGCTCGAGGGGCACGCGCCGGGTGATCAGCCGTTCCAGCCAGCCGGTGTCGGCCTCGGCCAGGGCGTCGGCTGCGGCGGCGTAGTGGGTGAGGTTGGCGTTGACCGAGCCGATGACCACGTCGTTCTCCAGGACGATGTCGCGGTTCAGGCGGCCGGCGTCCACGGAGAGCGTGTGTCCGGCCGAGGAGACGCCGGTGAGGCAGACGATGCCGTACGGGGCGGTGTTGGCCATCGCTGCGAAGATGACCGGCCCGGCGCCGGTGGCCTCGATGACGACGTCGGGTCGCAGTTTCGCCGCGACGTCGCCGGCGCTGCCGCTGTGGTAGGTCGCACCCAGGTCGCGGACGAGGCGAGGTTTGAGGCCGTCGGTGACCCGGTCGAGAACGTGCACGTCGAGGCCGCGCCGGGCGCCGAGCAGGGCGGCGAGCAGGCCGATCGGTCCGGCGCCGGTGACCAGCGCCGTCCTCGGTTCGTACCAGGCGCGGGCCCCCACCTTGTCGACTTCGTCCCAGGCCTTGGCGACCACGCTGGTGGGCTCCAGGAGCATGCCGACGTCGGCCAGGCGCGGGTCGAGTTTCACGGCGTAGCCGGCCTGCACGGTCCAGCTCTGGCTGGCGTAGCCGTCGAGCTCTTTGATGCCGCGCTCGGTGTAGCGGCCGTTACGGCACATGTCGAACTGAGCGTGCGCGCACGCCCCGCACGGCACCGGGTCCGGGCGCCGCACGACGCCGACGACGAGATCTCCGGCGGTGAATCCGCTGCCGGCGGGGGCCGTGCGGACCCGGCCGAGGGATTCGTGGCCGATGACCAGGCGGTCCCGGCCGGGCGGCGCCCAGCCGTACTCGCCGGCGGCGATCTCCTTGTCGGTGCCGCATACGCCGACGGCGAGGCCGTCGACGAGCAACTCGCCGTCGCCAGGTTGCGGGTCCGGCACATCGCAGACGGCGAGGGAACCTTCCTGCAGGGGGATCACGGTCAGGGCGCGCATCAGTGCTCACCTTTCCTGGTGTCGCAGGCGGGGCTGGTCGAGGACAGATGCCGGGCGGCGTTGACCAGCCCGACGTGGCTGAAGGCCTGGGGGGTGTTGCCCAGCTGCCGGCCCGTCGTGGGGTCGTACTCCTCGCTGAGCAACCCCAGATCGTTGCGCAGACCCAGAAGGCGTTCGAACAGATCGTGGGCTTCGTGTTCGCGGCCGATGCCGAACAGGGCGTCGGCCAACCAGAAGGTGCAGGTGATGAACGCGCCCTCGGTGCCGGGCAGGCCGTCGACGCCGCCGTCGGCGCGCGGGTCGTAGCGCAGCAGAAAACCGTCCCGGCACAGCTCACGCTGTACCGCATCGACGGTTCCGGCCACCCGCGGGTCGTGCCAGGGCAGGAAACCGACGCGCGGGATCAGCAGGAGTGCGGCATCGAGGCCCTGCGAGCCGTAGAACTGGGTGAACGTGTTGCGCTCGGCGTCGAAGCCGCGGTCACACACTTGCGCGTGGATGGCGTCGCGGGTGCCGCGCCATCGGTCGACGGGCCCGTCGAGACCGAAGCGTTCGACGGCTTGCACGGCCCGGTCCAGGCCGGCCCAAGCCATGACCTTGGAGTGCACGAAGTGCCGGCGATCGCCGCGGACCTCCCACAGCCCGTTGTCCGGGTCGGCCCAATGACCCTCCAGGTAGTCCAGCAGCGCGCGTTGCAGGTCCCAGGCGTCCTCGTCGGCCTGCAGGCCGGTCCGGCGGGCCTCGTGCAGCCCGTCGAGGACCTCACCCCACACGTCGAGCTGGAACTGACCCGACGCGGCGTTACCGACGCGGACCGGTGCGGCGCCTTCGAACCCGGGCAGCCAATCGAGGGTGTACTCCGTTAGCCGGCGGGTGCCGTCGATGCCGTACATGATCTGCAGATCGGCCGGGTCGCCGGCCGCCGCGCGCAGCAGCCATTCACGCCACGCCTTCGCCTCGGCGACGTACCCGGTGCCCAGCAGCGCCTGCAGCGTGAACGAGGCGTCGCGCAGCCAGCAGAACCGGTAGTCCCAGTTGCGGGGCCCACCCACCTGTTCGGGCAGGGATGTGGTGGCCGCCGCGACGATTCCGCCGGTCGGCGCGTAGGTCAGCGCCTTCAGGGTCACCAGCGAGCGGCGCACCGCCTCGTCCCACCGGCCGTCGTAGCGGAACCGGCCCATCCAGGACCTCCAGAACGCCTCCGTGTCGCGCAGCGCCCGCTCGGCGTCCACGGGCTCGGGTGTCGGCTCGTGGGAAGGGCGGTAGGTCAGCACGAACGGCACCCGCTGACCCGCCTGCACGCTGAACTCGGCATACGTGGTGAGATCCTCACCGCGCAGCGGCACCGGGCTGTGCAACCAGGCAGCGTCCGGGCCGGCGACCGCGGCGACCTGACCGTCCCGGTGACGTACCCACGGCACGATGTGCCCGTAGTCGAACCGCAGCCGCACCGCCATCCGCATCGGCACCCGCCCGCTGAGACCCTCCACCACCCGCACGACGTCGGCGGCCTCGCCACGCGGCGGCATCGTGTCGATCACCCGCACCGACCCCTCCGGCGTCTCCCATTCCGTCTCCAGGATCAGCGAGTCACCGCGGTAACGGCGGCGCGTGCACAGTCCAGCAGCGGCGGGCGCGAGGCGCCAGAACCCGGCCCGCTCACCACCGAGCAGCGCGGCGAAACACGCCGGCGCGTCGAACCTGGGCAGGCACAGCCAGTCGATGGACCCGTCACGGCCCACCAGCGCCGCAGTGTGCAGGTCACCGATCAGTCCGTAGTCCTCGATGCGAAGCGCCACCGCACGCCTCCCCAACGACCGTCGTGAACGTTCGCCCGGTACCCGTGCTCAGCGCACCTATGCGCTGGGCAAGGAACGGCTGGCGGATCGCACGGCCGGCCCACGCCCGGCGACGACCGGCCGCTGACTCGGACAGGTCAGGAGCCGGCGACGCCGTCCAACCGGTGACGCAGGAAAGCGCGCTCCGGCTCCGTGCCGGCAAGATCCAGAGCCCGGCCGTACGCCTCCGCGGCCTCGGCGGCACGGCCGGCCTGCTGCAACAGGTCGGCGCGGGCGATGTGCAAAGGCGCGTACGCCCGCAAACGCTCATCGCCGGCCAACCCGTCCAGCAGAGCCAGACCCGCGGCGGGGCCATCCCGCATCGCCACGGCGGCGGCCCGGTTCACGGCGACGACCGGGGACGGGCTCACCGCCAGCAACACGTCGTACAGCGCCACGATCTGCGGCCAGTCGGTGGTCTCCACCGACGCCGCCTCGACGTGCAGGGCGGCGATCGCGGCCTGCACACCGTACGGACCCACCGGCCCGCCCGCCAGCGCCAACGGCACCAGCCGCAACCCCTCGGCGATCAACGCGGCGTCCCAGCGCGACCGGTCCTGATCAGCCAGCAGCACCGGCGAACCGTCCCCGGCCGTACGGGCCTCCCGCCGCGCATGCACCAGCACCATCAACGCCAGCAGCCCGGCCACCTCACGCTCCGCCGGCAGCAGACCCCGCAGGATCCGCACCAGCCGGATCGCCTCCTCCGCCAGATCCACCCGCTGCAGACACGGGCCCGCGCTGGCCACATACCCCTCGGTGAAGATCGAATACAGCACCTGCAGCACCCCGGGCAACCGCTCCGGCAACTCGTCCGCACCCGGCACCCGGAACGGGATCCGCGCCTCAGCGATCTTGCGTTTCGCCCGGACGATCCGCTGCGCCATCGTCGCCTGCGGCACCAGATACGCCCGCGCCACCTCCGCCGTGCCCAGCCCGGCCAGGCACCGCAACGTCAACGCCCCCCGCACCTCGTCCGCCAGCGCCGGATGCGCACACGTGAAGAACAACTGCAACCGGTCATCCGGCAACTCGGCGCCCTCCGGCATCTCCGCGACGCTGTCCACCTGCAACAAAGCCAGCTTCGCCGCGTACGCCCGATCCCGCCGCAACCGGTCCACCGCCTTGCGCCGCGCCGTCGCCATCAACCACGCACCCGGGCGCCGCGGCACCCCCTCGGCCGGCCAGTGCACCAGCGCCGCCTCGATCGCCGCCGACGTGACCTCCTCCGCCAGATCCAGATCACCGAACCGGCGCACCAGCGCACCGAGCAGCCGGCCGTGCTCCTCACGGAACACGGCCTCCACCGCCTCGGACGTGCTCACGCCCCGAAGTCGGCAACCGGACGCACGACCACCGACCCGCTGCCCCGCGCCCCCGGGCACCGCGCCGCCCAGTCCAGCGCCACATCCAGATCCGGCACGTCGATCACGTAGAACCCGCCGAGCACCTCCCGCGTCTCGGCGAACGGCCCGTCCACCACGGTCCGCGCCCCGTCGGCGGCCACCCGTACGGTCGTCGCCGTCACCAGGTCGGCCAGCGACTCACCCGACACGTAGATCCCCGCGTCGCGCACCGCCTTGTCGAAGTTCATCCAGTCCTGCACGTCGCAGTCGCTCGCCGAGCCGTCCTCCATGATCGACCCGGCGTGGATCAGCAGCATGTACTTCACGGTCACCCTCTTCCCGACGGCGGCGGCACACCCGCCGCACACCCACACGACGAACGAAACCCGCCCCCGTCGACAACAGCCGGCGAGAAAGAATCAGGACTTCCGCTCGGCCTCACGACGGCCGCGCTTGCCCAACGGCACCTCGGCCATGTCCACCGTCTGCGTCGTCAGGTTCTTCACCGGATAACCGCGCGCGGCCATCCACGCCTCCGCCTTCGCCTGCGCCCGCACCCCGGCCTGCGGCACCTCGTCGGCGTCCGCCACCTCCTCGACGAACCGGAACGTGAAGAACGGCCGGCCCGGCAGGTCGTACGCCAGATAACCCTCCGGCGTGTACTGCGTGTTCAGAAAGTCGTGCCCGGCGCCGTCCGCCACCAGCGCAGCCAGCTGCTCCGCGCTCAGATTGTCGAAACTCCCGCGCACGGTCACCCGCACAGTCCGGCCCATCGTCGTTCCTTCCCGCTGCACACCGCCCCGGCGACCACCGGCACGCGCGGGCCAGTATCGACCCCCGCCGCACCGGCCGAAACCGGATTACTCACGGCCACCCGATCTCGTCCAGGAACTCGTCGATCGCCACCACCACCCGCGCCAGCACCGCGATCGTGTCCGTCAACGGCCCCGGAACGTACAAGCCGTGATCCGCCGCCGGCACCTCCACCACGTACGGCGACACCCGCCGCGCCAACCGGCGATCCCACAACCGATCGGCGGTGCCACCCACGAGAAGGAACGGCGCCGTCGCCCGCTCGAGCGCCGCCGGCACCCACGGCACGGTCAGCACGGGCGTCAACCACACCGCCGGCAGGCTGCGCTGCGCCGCGAGCCCCGCCGCGTAGCAGCCCATCGACTTGCCGATCAGCAACGGCTGCCCGCCGACACCGTCCAGCACCGGCCGCACCTGATCGTGCACCCACGTCTCGGCGGCCGGCTCGAACTCCGCCGGCGGCCGCGGCTCGGTCCACTCGTGACGGTGCACCGTCGCACCGCGAAACCCCGGCACATCCCCCGCGTACATCAGCAAACCCGCCGCGCTGCCGAAACTGCCGCCCGGAATGACCACCGCGTCCGCCATGCGCCGACGCTAACCGGGCACGGACCGGAACGCGATGCGCCGGCCACCGAACTGTTTCCGGTTTCTCGGGGTCAGGGGCGGCCCGCAGGGTCGCCTCCGCTGTGTGGTTGATCTCGACCTGTAAGGCATCCTAGGAAGATAGGAAACAGGTTCGGGACGGGTATGAGATGTGCCGCGAAGGCGGGCGGCGGGATCGACCGGTGGCGTCGCCGCTCCTACGGTGAGCGGGTGACAACCTTCAGCGAGGCGACCGCCCTGGCCGCCGACGGCGCCACCGCCGAGCTCGACCCGGGCTGGGCGGTCGGCGACAAACTGCACGGCGGCTACCTGATGGCGGTCCTCGGCCGCGCCGTCGCCGGCCGGTCCGAGCTCCCCCACCTGCTGGCGATGACCACGACGTTCCTGCGCCCGCCCGCTCCGGGACCCGCCACCGTGACCGTCGACCTGCTGCGCGCCGGGCGCACCGCCGGGCAGTACCGCGCCCGCCTCGAGCAGGACGGCCGGCCGTGCGCGGAAGCCCTGGTCACCCAGGGCACGCTCGACTCCTCCGCCGCCTGGTGGGGCCGGGCCAAGGTGCCCGACCTGCCCGCCGAGGAGGACTGCCTGCGGCTGACCGCCGAGGCGCCCGGGTCGCCGTTCACCGTGCCGCTGCTCGACCTCGTGGAGCACCGGCTCGACCCGGCCTGCCTCGGCTTCGCCGTCGGGCAGCCGTCGCAGGACGGACGGGTGGCCGGCTGGCTGCGCCTGGCCGACGGCGCCGACTGGGACCCGCTGAGCCTGCTCATCGCCACCGACCCGGCGCCCCCGGTGTCGCTCACGCTGGGCATCACCGGCTGGGCGCCGACGCTGAGCCTCACCGCGTACGTGCGGCGCCTGCCCGCGCCCGGCCCGGTGCGGGTCCTCATGACCTCCAGCGAGATCACCTCCGGCCGCATGGACGAGACGGTCGAGGTGTGGGACTCCACCGGCGCGCTGGTGGCCCAGGCGACCCAGCTCGCGGGCGTCCGGGTGTGACGCGAGTCGATTAAGGTGTGCGGGCTGCCACGCACAACGGGGGAACCATGAAAGCCGTACTCGTCCTGGCCGGGACCGGCCTGCTGCTGGCCGGGTGCCTACCCGCCGTCGCCGTCCGCTCGGCCCCCGCCGCCCCCGCCGGGACGGCCCCTGCCGTGTCCACCGGGACGGCGCCCGCCTCGGCCCCGCCCGTACCGCAGAAGACCGGACCCGAAGCCATCGAGGTGTTCCGGGCCGCGCTGCGCAAGACCCACAACGCCACCTACAAGTACAGCGTCAGCAGCCAGCTGCCCGACAAGCAGCGCGTCGCCGGCACCGGCACGTTCGACCGCCGCAGCCGCAAGCTGCAGTCCAGCATGAAGTACACCGGCGGCGCGAACCCGCACACGCTGCAGATGCTGGTGATCGCCGACGACCTCTACACCAAGGAGCCCGGCGAGTCCCGCTGGGTGCACCTGGACATGGGCCGGCTCAAGAAGGACAGCATGTACCGCGTCGACCTGGCCGACCCGGTCGGGCTCGCGGCGTTCAGCGGCGCGCTGCGCAAGGTGCGGCAGAGCGGTCCGCACACCTTCACCGGCACGTTCGACCAGAACCCGCCGGACACCGAGGAGTTCCTGCCGCTGGGCGCGCCCAGCATCATCGTGTTCGGCCTCGGCACCACCGAAGGCGCCTTCAGCGCCACCACCGACGCCCAGGGCCGGGTCACCGTCATCAACGCGAAGATCACCGCCGACGAGACCATCACGATGACGACGAGGTTCTCCGGGCACGGCAAGCCCTCGGGCATCACCAAGCCCCGGCGCACCGGCGAGGCGTTCGATTTCTACTACGACTGACCGGGTCACCGCCTGGGTGCCCGCGGGCGCGCCCCGGGTGGCCGTCGACGGCGTGGACGGCGTCGGCAAGACCACCTTCGCCGCCGAGCTCGCCCGGTCGCTGCGGGCCCGCGGCCGCGGCGTGCTGCAGGTCTCGGCCGACGACTTCCACAACCCCGCGTCCGTGCGCCATCGGCGCGGCCGGCAGTCCCCCGAAGGGTTCTGGCTGGACAGCTACGACTACCCCGCGCTGCTGTCCGAGGTGCTGCTGCCGCTGGGGCCGGGCGGGGATCGCCGCTTCCGCCGGGCCGTGCACGACGTGCGTACGGACGCGGTCCTGGAAACGCAGCCGGAGACCGCGCCGCCGGACGCCGTCCTGATCGTCGACGGGCTCTTCCTGCACCGTGACGAGCTGCGCGCGCACTGGGAGCTCACGATCTTCCTGGACGCGCCGTTCGAGGTGACCGTGCCGCGCCTGGCCGCCCGCGACGGCTTCCCGGCCGACCCCGCCCATCCCGCCGTGGCCCGCTACGTCGGCGGGCAGCGGCTGTACTTCGCCGCCTGCCGCCCGCAGCAGCGCGCCGACGTGCTGATCGACCACAGCGACCTGAGCCGGCCGCGGATCCTGCGGCACCCGTAGGTCTTGACCTTGACCCTGGGGCAACGCCCAGCGTGGGTCCTGCCGGTCGCGGTGACCGGCACGAGGAGGATGTCACCGTGGGCCTGCTGACGATCGGGGCGTTCGCCCGTGCGGCGAAGCTGACCCCCAAGGCGCTGCGGCTCTACGACGAGCTGGGCGTGCTGGCGCCCGCGGCGGTCGACGCCGAGAACGGCTACCGCTACTACGACGACTCGCAGCTCGCCCGGGCCCGGCTGATCGGCCGCCTGCGCGAGATCGGGATGCCGCTGGCGGAGATCCGTACGGTGTGCGACCTGCCCGCGGCCGAGGCGGCGGACGCGATCGGCGCCTACTGGCAGCGGGTCACGCTCGACACCGCGGCGCGCGCCCGGCTCACCTCCGGCCTCGTTCGGCACCTGTCCGGAAGGGACGACACCATGACCGAGTTCCGCTACGCGGCGGCCACCGACCCCGGCACCGCCCGCGACACCGGCGAGGACCGGGCGTACGCCGGCGACCACCTGATCGCGGTGGCCGACGGCGTCCGAGGCCCGTACGGCGCCGCCGCGGCCGGCGCGGCGATCGACGCGCTCAAACCGCTCGAAGGCGCCGGAGTCGAGTTGCTCTCCGCCATCGCCTCGGCCGTGACGGCCGCCGACCGTACGGTGCGTGACCTGTCGCCGGAGGAGCAGCCGGCCACCACGCTGACCGCGCTGCTGCGCGGCGGCTCCCAGCTGGCGCTCGTGCACGTCGGCGACACCCGCGCCTACCTGCTGCGCGGCGGCGAGCTGTCGCTGCTGACCCAGGACCACACCTGGGTCCGCACCCAGGTCGACCAGGGCAGGATGGACGCCGCGGAGGCCGCCGGCCACCCGCAGCGGGCGATCCTCGTGCGGGCCCTGGGCGCCGGCGACACCGTCGAGGCCGACCTGGCGCTGCGCACCGTGCTGCCCGGCGACCGCTACCTGCTCTGCTCCGACGGCCTGCACACGGTCGTGCCCCGCGACGACCTGCGCGAGACGCTCGCCTCCGCCACCGACCCGCAGCAGGCCGTCGACCGCCTGATCGCCCGGGCCAGGGCCGCCGGCGCCCCCGACAACCTCGCCTGCGCGGCCTGGTTCGCCGACGAAAACCCGTAGACCCCGGCCGGTACGCGCTGTCACCGTGCACCCATGACTCTGGGTGGCCTGTACGTCCCGCTCATCACCCCGTTCGCGCCCGACGGCAGCCTCGCGCAGGCGTCGCTGGAACGGCTCGCGCATGACGTGCTCGACGGCGGGGCGGCCGGGATCGTCGCGCTCGGCACCACCGCCGAGCCGGCGTCCCTGTCGCCCGCCGAACGCGCCGCCGTGCTCGACCTGCTCGCCGGCGTGTGCCGCGACCGCTCGGCGCAGCTGATCGTCGGCGCCAACGACGCGGCGGCGCTGGCCTCGGTGCCCGTCTCGGCGGCGGCCGCGCTGACGCTGGTGCCGCCGTTCGTGCGGCCCGGCGAGCAGGGCGTGCTCGCCCACCTGAGCGCGCTGGCCGCCGCGAGCCCCGTGCCGCTGGTGATCTACCACGTCCCGTACCGGACGGCGCAGCCCCTGTCGGCGGACACCCTGCGCAGCCTCGCGGCCGTTCCGGGCGTGGCCGGCATCAAGCTCGCCGCGGGCGGCATCGACGCCGACACGATCGCGCTGATGGCCGACCCGCCCGCCGGCTTCGCCGTCCTCGGCGGCGACGACGCGTTCATCTCCCCGCTGCTGGCCCTGGGCGCCCACGGCGGCATCCTCGCCTCGGCGCACGTGGCCACCGCCGGGTTCGCCGCGCTGATCGCCGCCTGGCACGCCGGCGACGCCGCCCGCGCCCGCACGCTCGGGCACCGCCTGGCGCCGCTGTCGGCGGCCCTGTTCGCCGAGCCCAACCCGACGGTCACCAAGGGTCTGCTGCACGCCACCGGCCGGATCCCCACCCCCGCCGTACGGCTGCCGCTGCTCGCCGCCGCGGAGCAGTCCGTCACCGCGGCGCAGGCGTCCGTCACCGCAGCCCTCCGCGCTCTCCCCCCGGCGTAGGCGCCATCTCCGCGGCCGTCTGCGCTCTCCCCCGCGGCGCGGCAGTCCGCCCCCGCGGAGCTGGCGGGTTCACCGCCGCACAGGCGTCCGCCGGAGCGGCCGACCGGGCTCGGCGGCTGTCCGGCCGACCCGCCACGGCAGGCGGCCGTCCGCGCTCTCCCCCCGGCGTAGGCGCCATCTCCGCGGCCGTCCGCGCTCTCCCCCGCGGAGCTGGCGGGTTCCCCGCCGCGCAGGCGTCCGCCGGAGCGGCCGACCGGGCTCGGCGGCTGTCCGGCCGACCCGCCACGGCAGCGCGATCCGCCCGGCTCACTCCCTCCAGGACAGGGTGAGCGCGAGGTTGTCCTGCCAGAGGCGCCGCGCCGCGGGCGGGCCCGCCCGGAAAAGCTCGACGAAGCTCTCGCACCGGGCCGCCATCGCCGCGTGGCGCCGCGCCCACGACGGGCGCACGCCGTAGCCCGCGAACAGCTCCCCGAGCGCCTCGACGGCCTCCGGATGGTGCCGCCGCACGATCCACTCGCACCAGGCGAGGTCCTCGGCCGGGTCGCCCGGGTGCGCCCACTCCCAGTCCAGCAGCGCCGTGACCCGGAACGTGTCCGGGTCGAACAGCATGTTGTTGGGCCCGTAGTCGCCGTGCACGAGCACCCACCCGGTGGCCGGGGCCGTGCCGGGGAAGACCGCGCTCACGTCGACCTGCTGGACCCGGCGCAGCAGGGCGCCGCAGCCGCGCAGCACCGGCCCGGCCAGGCCCTCGGCGATCAGGTCCTGCCCGTGCCTGCCGGGCAGCTGCTGCAACCGCAGCGCCCCCTCCGGCGCGTCGAGCACCCGCGGCACCGGCAGCCCGACCGGGAGCCGCTCGAGCACCGCCAGCTCGGTGCCGCGCCGCAGCGCCTGGTCGTGCCCGCCCCGGTAGCGCTTGAGCACCACGGACCCGTCGCCGCGGGTGTCGTTGGTGTAGCCGTGCCGCAGGGGCCGCATCGTCTCGCCCGCCGCTCGGCCTCAGCCGGCCCGGCCGGGCGTCGCAGCCCGCCAGCCGCGGCGGCGGCCCTGGCGGACGACGACGGCGGCCACGCCCAGCAGCAGCACCACGCCGGCGCCGACCGCGGCGACCAGCAGCGCCCTGTGCTGCGACCGCGCGCGGCGCGCGGCGAGGGCGGCCGCGGCGGGATCGTTCGCGTTCATCAGCTCGGGGACCGGCGCGGGGCGGGCCTGCGGGCCGAGGGTGGCGGTCAGCGCCCGGTACGGGTTGAGCGCGCCGAAGCCGTACGCGGTGCCGCGCCCGCCGGCGGGAACGGGGTCGGCCGTGGCGATCAGCCGGTCACGGACCTGGCCCGGGCTCAGCCGCGGGAACCGCTGCTTGATCAGCGCCGCGGTGGCCGAGACGAACGGCGCGGAGAAGCTGGTGCCCTGCAGCGTCCGGTGCCCGGAGATGAGGCTCGCCGCGGTCACCGGGTCGCCGTAGGCCACCAGATCGACGTAGTCGCCCTGCTGGGTGAACGAGGCGCGCACGCCGTTGCCGGCGATCGCGCCGACGCCGATCACGCCCGGATAGAGCGCCGGGAACGGGTCGGGGTTGCCCCGGTCGCCGTTGTTGCCCGCGGCGGCCACGACCACGACGCCGGCCGCGACGGCGCGGGCGACGGCCCGGCGGACGTCGTCGTTGTTCTCGGTCATCACCAGCGAGATGTTGATCACGTCGGCGCGGCCCTCGCCGACCGCCCAGTCGATGGCGTCGGCGAACTGCGCCGGGGTGCCGCGGTCCCCGACCGCCTTGCCGTCGATCTCCTGCTGCTCGCTGATGCGTACCGGAACGATCACCGCGTCGGGGGCGAGGCCCTGGAAGCCCGTGTCCTCGGCCGGGGCGGCGCCGATGATGCTCGCGACCGCCGTGCCGTGGCCGTTGCAGTCCTGCCGGCCCGAGCGCTCGTCGTGCAGGAAGTCGGCGCCCTGGACGACGTGTCCGCGCAGTTGGGGATGGGTGGCGTCGACCCCGGAATCGATCACGGCGACCCGCACGCCGGCGCCCGTGGCGAAGCTCGCGAGCCGGCGGGGGTCGTACACCTGATCCTCGACCGGCACCCCCGAGGCCACCGGCGACGGCTGGGCGACGGTCTGGCAGACCACGGCCGCGCGGGCCGGCGCGGGCACCGTCAGCAGCGCGGCGAGCACCGCCGCGGCGGCCACCACCCGGCGCCACTGCATCGTCCACCTCCGATACCGCGAGCCTGTTTCCGGGTTGGATCGTAGCGAGGCGGTGCGACAGTTCCGGTTGTGCGCCCAGGGACCGCACAGCTAGGTTGTGGGAACCATCTGCGGCGTCGTGAGGGAAACCGGTGAGAGTCCGGTGCGGTCGCGCCACTGTGAACGGGAGCCGTCGGTTCCCGTGAGTCAGGACGCTCACGCGTCGCAGCCTGTCGGACGGGACGCGTCATCCCGCAAGGAGGTTCCACCATGCCCAAGGTCACGACCGCCGGTCAGCTGAGCACCCCCGCCGTCTCGCGGCGCCTGCTCCTCACGGCCCTCGCCGTCGTCGCGCTGCTGCTGCTGGTCACCTATCTGGTCGCATTCGACCAGGGTGCCGTCTCGCGCAGCGGCATGTACCTGCACGAGCTGATGCACGACGGTCGCCACCTGCTCGGCGTCCCGTGTCACTGAGCCGCGGCTCAGCGTCCGGCTACGGCGCCCTGCTGCTGCGGGGCCTGCTCGCGGGTCTCATCGCCGGTCTGCTGGCCGGCACGTTCGCGTACGTCGCCGGCGAGCCCGCGGTGGACGCGGCGATCGCGATCGAGGAGGCCACCGCCCACGCCACCGGCGAGGCGAACCACCACGACGACGAGCTGGTCAGCCGCAACGGGCAGAAGGGCGGGTTGTTCCTGGCCACCGCGCTCTACGGCGCGGCCATGGGCGGGCTGCTCGCCACCGCGTACACGCTGCTGCGCCGGCGCCTGCGCACCCCGAGCGACACCCGTGCCGCGCTGAGCCTGGCGGGCGCCGCCCTGCTCGGGATCGTGCTGGTGCCGTACGTCAAATATCCGCCCGACCCACCCGCCGTCGGCAACCCCGCCACGATCAACCAGCGCACCATCAGCTACCTGGCGATCCTCGTGATCGGCCTGGTCGCGGTCTGGGCCGCCGTCGTGGCCAAGCGCACCCAGCCGGTCGAGTGGCGCCAGGCGGTCGCCGCCGTGGCCGCGTTCCTGGTCGTCGTCGTGGTCGGGTACGTGCTGCTGCCCGCCGTCGACGAGGTGCCCGACACGTTCCCGGCCGACCTGCTGTGGTCGTTCCGGCTCGCGTCGCTGGGCACCCAGGTCGTGCTCTGGACCGCTCTGGGCCTGGCGTTCGCCGCGCTGGTCTCGGTCACGGGGCGCCGCGGCGCCGCCCGCCGGGAGCCCGTCTCCGCCGCGTGAGCCGACTGCGCGTCGTCGCCGCCGCCCACACCCCGTCCCTGCGCCGGGCCGTGTTCGGCGGCGACGACGACCTCGACGAGGGCGGCCGCAACGCCGCTCTGGCGCTGTGCCCCTTTCCCACCGCCGGGCCGTGGGTGTGCGCGCCGTCCGCCGCCGCAGCCCAGACCGCCTCGGCCCTGGGCGCGACGTCGTTCGCCGTGGCCGCCGAGCTGGCCGACATCGACTACGGCGCCTGGACCGGGCGGGGCCTCGCCGATGTCGACCTGGCCGACTGGCTGACCTCCCCCGACGCCACCCCGCACGGCGGCGAGTCGCTCACCGCCGTGACCGCCCGCGCCGGCCGGTGGCTCGACGCCCAGGCCGGTCGCACGCTCACCGCCGTCGCCCATCCCGCCGTCGTGCGGGCGCTGCTCGCGTCCGCGCTCGGCCTGCCCGCCGACGGCATCTGGCGCCTCGACGTGGCGCCGCTGTCGGTCTCCTGGCTCACCCACCGCGCCGGCCGCTGGCACCTCGCCATCCGCTGATCTTCTACTGTCGGCTCGTGAAGGTCGCCGAGATCCGCCGCTACCCCGTCAAGTCCCTGCTCGGCGAGGTCGTGCCGGCCGCCGAGGTGGGCGAGCGGGGCCTCGCGGGCGACCGGTTGTGGGCGGTACGCGACCCGGACGGCAAGTTCGGCAGCGGCAAGAACACCCGCCGGTTCCGCCGGATGCCCGGCCTGTTCGAGCTGCGCGCCCGGGCGGCGCAGCCCGGCTCGCAGGCTCCCCTCGTCGAGCTGCCCGACGGCCGCCGCTTCACCGCCGACGACCCGCACGGGCACCGAGCCGTCAGCGACGTGCTCGGCCGGACGGTCACCCTCACCGCGGAGGCGGACGTCCCGCACCACGACGAAGGCCCGGTCAGCCTCATCACCACGGCCGCCCTGCGCCGCCTGGCCGAACTGACCGGCGGCACCGACCCCGAACCCCTGCGGTTCCGCGCGAACCTGCTGATCGACCTGCCCGGCAGCGGCTTCCCCGAGGACGACTGGCCGGGCAGCCTGCTGCGAGTCGGCCCGCAGGTCGTCCTGCGACCGGTCCGCCCGCTCACCCGCTGCGTCATGATCGACATGGCGCAGGACCGGGCGGCCCGCCGCGACGATCTGCTCAAGGCGCTGGCCGACCACCACGACCTGACCTTCGGCGTGTTCGCGACGGTGGAGCGGCCCGGTCGGGTCACGGTCGGCGACGCCTGCTCGCTGGCGTGACCCTGCGCCTCCGCCGGGACGGCCGGACCTCACCTGACCGGTCGGCGCCGCGCCGGTGCGACGCTCACAGCACCTCGTCGGCCCAGCGGGCGACCACGGACAGCACCGGGGCCCGCCCGGCCAGCATGTCCTGCACGCCGCGCGTGTCGTAGCTCGGCGTACGCCCCGTGCCCCGCACCGCGGCGGTCACCATCCGCGGCGCCAGCCAGAAATACTTCGCCGCGCCGCACGTCAGGATCGCCCGGCGCACCGTGGCGTCGTCGACCGCGCCGTCCAGCCCGCGCCGATACTGCTCGCCCACCACCTCCAGCACCTCGTCCAGCAGCCCGATGTCGATCAACCCGTCGAAGAACGTGTCCAGCGCCAGGTTCGCCGGGTCCTCCCCGATCGCCCCCGGCCCGCAGCAGGCCCAGTCCAGCAGCACCGGGCCGCGCGGCGCGAACACCAGGTTCATCGGCCAGACGTCGTGGTGGCACAGCGTCCGCGGCAGCTCGTCGGCCAGCGCGAGGACCTCCGCGCGGCGCTCCCACAACCGGCGCAGCCCCGCACGCAACGACGGCCCCCACGCCGCCGCCGGCACCGGATGGTCCCAGTCCGGCTCGGCGTCCGACGCGTTCGCCATCGTGTAGTCCCGCAACCAGTCCCGCGCGAGCCACGGCTGCTGCGGCGGGTCGCCCAGCCACCGCGCGTGTGCGCCGCCGAGCCGGAACGCCACGTCGCCCAGCTGGGCCACGCTCGCGTCCGTCCCGGCCGTGCCGGTCACGTCCTCCAGCCACATCGCCACCGAACCGTCGGGGCAGTCCACCTCCTCGTAGACGCGCGGCCCGGGCAGGCCGGGCAGACCGGTCGCGACAAGCCCGCAGGCGTACGCCTCGGGCTCGCGCCGCCAATAGTTGAAGTGTCCCGGGTCGGTGCCGGCCGCCAGGTGCGCGGCGGCGCCCTCTCTCCTCGGCGTCGCGATCTTGAGGATCGCGGTGCCTGCGTCACGGTAGACCCGCCAGACGCCGCCGGTCACCTCGTTCGCCGTGCTGTGGACAAGCTCCTCGGCGGTCCAACCGGGACGGAGCAGGTTTTCCACAGGCCGACAGTAATCGGCGCGAAATCGTCGGTGGCTGCCGCTACCTTTCCGCGCATGCCTGCATTCCTGCCCGGTCTCGAACTCTCCCGCCTCTTCTACGCCGAGGCCGTCCGGCCGCTGCTCGGCGCGCTCCCCCACGCGGCGGCGCGGCTGGGTCCCGGCTCCGACGTGCTCGGCCTCGACACGCCCCGCTCCACCGATCACGACTGGGGACCCCGGCTCGAGCTGTTCGTCGACGACGACACCGGCGAGCTGGGCGCCATGCTCAGCGAGATGCTGCCCCGGCGGTTCCGCGGCTGGTCCACCCACTTCGAACCACCCGGCGCGCGGGTGCGGTCGATGGCCGACACCGACGGGCCGGTCGACCACTACGTCACGATCACCCCGTTCCCCGACTGGTGCCGTGGCCTGCTCGGCTTCGACCCCGCCGGCGGCGTCGGCACGGCGGACTGGCTGGGCACGCCGTGGCAGCGCCTCGCCGAGGTCACCGGCGGCGCCGTCTTCCACGATCCCGGCGGCGCGGTCGGCGCCGTCCGCGAGCGCCTGCGGTGGTACCCGGCGGACGTCTGGCGCTACGTGCTGGCCTGCCAGTGGCAGCGCATCGCCGAGGAGGAGGCCTTCCCCGCCCGCGCGGCCGAGGCGGGCGACGAGCGCGGCGCCCGGGTGATCACGGCCCGGCTCTGCCGGGAGATGGCCCGGCTGCTGCTCCTGCTGTCGCGCCGCTGGCCGCCCTACACGAAATGGCTGACGGCGGCCTTGCCGCCCACCGCGGTCACCTGGCATCTGTCGGAGGCGTTACGCGCCGACGACGCCCGCGCCCGCGAGGACTCGCTCTGCGCGGCCCTGGAGGACCTCGCCGCGCGGCAGAACGCGTCCGGGCTGGCCGCCGACCTGCCGGCCACCCGCCGTGAGTTCTTCGACCGGGGCTACGCGGTGATCGGCGCCGACCGGTACGCCGCGGCGCTGCGCGAGGCGATCACCGACCCGGCTTTGCGGGCCCGCCCGCTGACCGGCTCGGTCGACCAGATCACCGACTCCACCGCGGTGCTGACCGACCCCGCCCGCTGTCGGGCGGTGACGAGCGCGGCGGGCGGCCCCTGACCGTGACGGTCGTCCCACCGCCCAGAATTCGGTTCGGGCGGCGCGAGCGGCGTGGATAGGTTCCGGAGGTGATGACGTTTGCTGCGCTGTGGTCCTTCGTCCTGGTGGTCGGGCTGCTCACCCTCACGCCCGGCATCGACACCGCCCTCATCCTGCGCACCGCGACGGTCCGGTCGGCGCGGCAGGCGTGGGGCGTGGTGCTGGGCATCCAGTCGGGCACCCTGATCTGGGGTGTGCTCGCCTCGGCCGGCATCACGGCGCTGCTCACGGCGTCGCACGTTGCCTACGAGGTGGTCCGCTGGGCCGGCGCGGGCTACCTCGTCTGGATGGGTGTGCGCATGCTGTGGTCCACCCGGCGCCCGGAGCCGGAGACCGCGGACGAGCCGGAACCCGTCGCGAGCTTCCTCGCCGGCTGGCGGCGCGGCCTGCTGACCAACCTGCTCAACCCGAAGATGGGCGCCTTCTACGTCGCGCTGCTCCCCCAGTTCATCCCGGCGGGCGCGACGCCGCTGCTCTACGGCATCCTGCTGGCGGGCGTGCACGTCGCCCTCGGCCTCGTCTGGTCGACCGTCCTGGTCGCCACCGCGCGCCGGCTGCGGGGGTTGCTGCGCCGCCCGAAGGCGCGGCGCGTGCTCGACCGTGTCACCGGCACGGTGATCGTCGCCTTCGGGGTCCGCCTCGCCACCGAGGCCCGCTGACCGAGGCGGAGGGCCGGACCGACGGCGGCCGTGCGCCGGAAGACGCCTACCGCGTCCGTTCACCCGCGGTGCCGCCCACCCGGCGATGCCGCTCGAAGGGCCGCCACCCCGTCCGCCCCGGCAGGCACCACTCCGCGGCGGCCGTCGCTCCCAGACGTCGGCGCACTCGCCTGATGGCGGACCCGATTGCCGCGCCGTCGGGTTCCCTCACCCGGCGCACGGGGCCGTCCGCCTCGAGACACTGACCGCTCCCGCGCTGGGCTCGCCCGACGCGCCTATCGAGGTGGCCGATCTGAACGGTCGGCCGCGGCGACGCGATCGAGTTGGCCGATCCGAACGGTCGGCCGCGGCGACGCGACCGCATCCGGGCCTGCCCGCCTCCGGTTCGACGACGTGCGGGCGGCGGGCTGAGGCCGTTTTCCGTGGGTGTCGTTGATTCCTTTGGCTTTTGTCGCGTGGTCGGTGAGCGGGCGCACATCGCGTAAAGCATCCTAGGATGAAAGGTGGTCGGCGGGTCGCGGTGGGGGCGGTGGGGGTGGCGCGCCTAGGGTTGACCTTGCGATGAACGAGAACGACACCACGGCCGAGACCCGGCCCTGCGCGCACTGTGGACGTCCGGTCCCTCAGCGGTCCTCGGCCGGGCGGCCGTTCCGCTACTGCCGGGACAACGACGGCGAATGCCAGCGCGCCTCGCGCAACGTGCGCATGCGGCACCGCTCCTCCCCCGGGCTGGCCGGCCAGGTGGCCCGCACGTGGGAGGTGGTCGACCGGCTCGATCAGCTCGTGGGCTCGCTCACCGAGGCGCTGCACTCCGAGCTTTCCCCGGCCGGCGTCGACCGGCAGGTAGCGGAGATCCGCGCGGAGACGTCGGGGCAGATCGCGGCCGCGCACACCGAACGGGACGATGCCCGCCGGGACGCCGAGCGGTCGGCGGCGGAGGCGGTCACGGCCCAGCAGCTGGCAGCGGCGGCGAGCGCCGAGCGGGACGAGGCGGTGCACCGCGCGGAGGAGGCCGAGCGCGCGGCGACGACGGCCGCCGCCCGGGCGGACGAGGCCCAGCAGGCCAGGCAGGAGGCGCAGCGCGAGGCGACGGCCGCGGCGGCGCTGCGGGAGCGGGCCGAGGCGGACCGGGACGCGGCCCGCGACGAGCTGGCGACGGCGCGGGCCGAGACCCTCGACGTACGCCGGGAAAGGGACGCGACCGAGCGTGAGCTCGCCTCGGCCCTGCGCGACGCGGAGGCAGCAGCGGCCCGCACCGAGGAGCTGCGCCGCGAGCGGGACGCGGCGCGCGAGGAGCTGCGCCGGGCCCGCGACGCCGCGCGCGAGGAGGGCCTGCGCGCCGAGGCGGAGCTGGCGGAGGTTCGCCGCGAGGCAGCCGAGCAGCGGGAGGCCGCGGAGCAGACCCGCTCCCAGGCCGCGGCGGCGCGGGAGGCCGCCGACGCCGAGCTGGCCCAGCTTCGCCGCGAGCTGGCCGACGCGCTGTCCGAACGGGACGCTCTGCTGCGCACGCGGGAGGAGCTGGACCGGGCGTCACGCGACCGCGCGGACCTGGAACGCCGGCTCGCGGCGGCGCGGGCGGAGGCCGAGACCGCGCAGACCCGGGCCGCCCAGCTGTCGTCGCAGGTGAGCGATCTGGCCTCGGCGCTGGCCAGCCTGGGCGGCGCGCGCCCGGCCACGCCGGCGCAAACCGGACCGGCGCAGGCCCGGAGTTGACCATCGAGACCGATGCATGATCCGCGCGTCGGCGGGCATCAAACCAGGCAGGAACAGGCAGCGGGAGTTCTCATCTCCGGCGACGAGCGGACGAACAATGGTCGGCGCGGAGCCGAACCCGGGGGCGATATGCGGACGACTCGACCGAGTGACCGAGATCGCATCACGTGGAGAACTCGCAAAGGCCGTAAAGTGGACCAAGGTCCACTACGGCAGGGGTTCGCGGTGCCGGGTAAGGGCCGCGGGCGGCTACGCTCGTAGCGTTAACACCACCGTCACAACGGTGGTCCCAGAGACCACGGCGACCGTAGGAATCCGACGGCCGCCCCTTTCGTTACACCAACGAGAGCAGCACCACGAGCGAGGGGAAGCCACCATGGGCGAACGCATGCTGCGCGGCAGCCGTCTTGGCGCAGTCAGCTACGAGTCCGACCGCAACACCGAGCTGGCGCCCCGGCAGACCCGAGAGTACCTGTGCGTGAAGGGCCACCAGTTCGAGGTGCCGTTCGCCGTCGACGCCGAGGTGCCCACCACCTGGGAGTGCAAGTTCGACGGCAGCGTCGCCCGCCTGGTCGACGGCAGCGAGCCGGAGCAGAAGAAGGCCAAGCCGCCGCGTACCCACTGGGACATGCTCCTCGAGCGCCGTTCGATCTCGGAGCTGGAGGACATCCTCAACGAGCGGCTCCAGGAGGTCCGGACCCGCCGGGGCCGCTGACCCGCACGAGAGAAGAAAAGGCCGTCCCCGAGCGGGGACGGCCTTTTGCATGCCGGGGCGCCGGTCAGCGCACGACCTCGCCCTCGATGACCTCACCCTCGATCGCGGCGACCGGCGTGCGCTGAGCGGGCGAGGCGGCGGGCTCGGCGACCGGCTCGCCGGGGTGCACCCGCACGTGGCGGGCGCCGAACAGGTCGGACGCCACGGCGCCGCCGACGCGGCGTTCGGCGTACCGCTCCATCTGGTGCCGGGCCAGCTGACGGCCCGGCGGCAGCAGCAGCACCAGGCCCGCGACGGCCGACACGAAGCCCGGAACGGCCAGCAGCAGGGCGCCGAGCAGCCCGGCCAGCGAGTGCGACACCTCACGGCCCGGCGGGCGGCCCTCCGCGGCGGCGGCCTGGAAGCTGCGCCAGCCCTTCATGCCCTCGCGGCGCAGCAGCGACAGGCCGGCGAGGCTGGCCGCGACGCCCAGCAGCATCGCCCACCCGAACCCGATGGCGTGCGCGACCGCGATGAACACGACGATCTCGACGACCGCCAGCAGTGACAGTCCCAGCGGCAGCAGGGCAAGTCCTCGACGACGCATGCTGTTCCTCCGTGTCAATCAGCCTCAAGCATGACACGGCCGGGCCCGTTCACGGCCAGGTGGAACCCTCGGCGGCGCGCTTGCCGAACCGCTTGCGGACCGCGTCGCGGCGCGCCTGCACACCCCACAGCGTGACCCTGAGCAGCTGTTCCTTGAAGATGTTGCCGCTCATCTTGCTGACGCCGTGTTCGCGCTCGGTGAACGTGATCGGCACCTCGGCGATGCGGTAGCCCGCCTGGTAGGTGCGCCAGGCGAGCTCGACCTGGAACGAGTACCCGGTCGAGGCCACGGTCTCGACGTTGATCGTGTCGAGGACCGGCATCCGGTACGCCCGGTAGCCGCCGGTCGCGTCACGGAACGGCATGCGCAGCGCCATCCGGATGTAGATGTTGCCGCCGCGCGAGAGCAGCAGCCGGTGCACCGGCCAGTTGTGCACGCTGCCGCCGGGGATGTAGCGGGTGCCGAGCACCGCGTCGGTGTCGATCAGCGCGTCGAGCAGCTTGGGCAGCTCCTCGGGGGCGTGCGAGCCGTCGGCGTCCATCTCGACGACCGCGTCGTACCCCTTGTTCTTGGCCCAGGCGAAGCCGGCCTTGTACGCGGCTCCCAGGCCCTCCTTGCCGGCGCGGTGCAGCACGAAGATGTGGTCGTCGGCCAGCGCGAGCTCGTCGGCGATGCGGCCGGTGCCGTCGGGCGAGTTGTCGTCGGCGACCAGGATGTCGACCTCGGGGACCGCGGCGCGCACCCGCCCGGTGATCAGGCGGATGTTGTCCGCCTCGTTGTAGGTCGGGATCACCACGAGCACCCGACCCACCCCGGGGTACCCTTCCGCCTCGCTCACCGTGCCTCCGCAGTCCGTTCGTCGCCGGCCGAGCGGCGAGCATCGTTCGTGGTGCGCCGGCGGCGACGCAACGGAAGCACACCGGCCAGGGCGACAGCCGCGAGGGCAGCCATCGCCATCTCGGGCCAATGGCCCAAACGAGTCGCCAGCGTAGTCGGCCCTCCCACGGCCATGTCACGCACCATCACCGCGCCGACGTTGAAGCCGCTCGAGTCGTGCACCTGACCTGCCGTACCCACGAAAGCGGACACGCCGACGGTGGACACCATCAGCGCCTCCCGGCCGTGCTCGACCGCCCGCAGCCGCACCATGGCGAGCTGCTGGCGGGCCTCGGCCTCGTTGAACGTCGCGTTGTTGGTCTGCACCGCGAGCACCTGCGCCCCGCCGGTCACAGTGTCGCGGACGATGTCGTCGTACGCCACCTCGAAGCAGATGACGTCGCCGACGGTGACCGCGCCGCTGTGCAGCACCCCCGGGTGGTCGCCGGAGAGCATGTTGCGCACCAGGTCGACCCGCTCGGTGACCAGCCGCGCGATCGAGCGCAGCGGCACGTACTCGGCGAACGGCACCGGGTGGCGCTTGACGTACTTCTGGCCCAGGTCGGGGCCCTGGCCGGGGTTCCACAGCAGGCCGGCGTTCTCGATGTCGCCCGGCTTGTCGGTGCGCAGCACGGTGCCGACCAGGATCGGCGCCTTGATCGCGTCGGCGGCCGCGGAGATCTGCTGGGCGGCGTCGGGGTTGCGCAGCGGGTCGAGGTCGCTGGAGTTCTCGGGCCAGACGACCAGCGCGGGCTGCTTCTGCCGCCCGGCGGCGACCTCGGCGGCCAGCCGCTCGGTGGCGGTGACGTGGTTGTCGAGCACGGCGCGGCGCTGGGCGTTGAAGTCCAGACCCAGCCGCGGCACGTTGCCCTGCACGATCGCGACGGTCTGCGTGGCGGCGGCGGGCTCGGCGACCGGCACAAGCAGCGGGCCCGCCATCAGCGCGACGGCGGTCAGCGACATGCCGGCGCCCTTGGTGGACCACCCGGGACGCAGCAGCAGGGCGGCCAACGCGCCGCCGGCCGCCGCGACGGCGAACGTGACCAGCGGGGCTCCGCCGTACGCGGCCAGGCGCAGCGCGGGCCCGTCGTCCTGGCTGAAGGCGAGCCGCCCCCACGGGAAGCCGCCGAACGGGGCCCGGTCGCGCAGCGCCTCCATGGCGACCCAGAGCAGCCCGAGCACCGGCGGCATGAGCGCGCGCCACCGGTCGAGCAGCGGCGAGACCCAGGCGGTGGCCAGGCCGAGCAGTCCCAGGTACGCCGCCTGCGCGAACGACAGCAGCAGCCAGGGCAGCCACCCGGCGCCGATCGTGGTCCACCACAGCAGCGGCACGAACAGCACCAGCCCGGCGATCGCCCCGAGCCCGAACGCGCGCCGCAGCCGGCGCCGGTGGGTGGCGGTCGCGAGCAGCGCCACGCCGATCGGGGAGAGCCACCAGAGACCGTACGGCGGGAGCGCGAGCAGCAGCGCGACCCCGGCCAGCACGGCGAGCAGCACCGCCCACCGGCGGCGCACCGGCCGCGCATGCTCGGACTGCGCCGTGACCTGCGGCGCAGCGGGGGTCTGCAGCGTCATCTCCACTCGCGGAAGGCTACCCGGCGGCGCCCGCCCGAAGGCGGACAGCCGTCCCGGCGACGGCATCGATAAGAAAACAATCTATCGCCTCCACCAGCCAGCCCACCCGCCCTGGGGGCCGCCACCCTACCCCGGGATCGGCCGCACGCGCGCCCGGCCGTCCACAGCCGCCGCTCGGCCCGTCGCCCGATCACCCCCACCAGCCAGCCCACCCGCCCTGGGGGCCGCCACCCTACGCGGAGTCGGCCGCACGCGCGCCCGGCCGTCCACAGGCCGCCCGACCCGTCCACAGCCGCCGCTCGCGTCGTCCACAGCCGCCCGACCTGTCCACAGCCGCCCGGCCGCTCACCGGCGCGCACCCCCCGCACAGGACGAGGCGCGGTCCGCCCGGACCGCGCCTCGTGTGCTCCCAGTCGTCCCGGGCACGGCCGGTGGGCCGCTCGCAGGTCCCGGACGCCTTCGGACCGGCATGCTCCGCGCCGGCTGCGCGGGTCAGGCCGTTGTCTACTGGCGCCGATCCCTGTTCGGGCCCACCGCGGCGCGACGGGTCCGCGCCGCCCCGCGACCCCCGCCCCCTGGACCTGGCTGAACGCGCGACCCCTGCGAGGACTGCGGCCAGTGGGCGTGGGAACGAAGCGAATAGCGTCGCTCGCCGTGCTCAGGATTCGACGACGGTACGTCCGTCCCCCGCGGTGCTGTCAACCGGCGCCCAGCCTTCGGGCGTGTCGCGTTCCCCGGCGTGTCATCGGGTGTACCCGTTCGGGCTACAGGGTGTTCACCAACGCTGCCGCGGCGTGACGGTGATCGATAGCCAACAGCCCGGCGGCGGCCAGGACGTACCGGGAGTCGATCACCGTGCGGGCCGCGGTGGGCGCCGCCCAGCCGCCCGCGTGATCCGACAGCAGGGCTTGCAGCACAGACGCGCCGCCGCCGTGGCGCAGCACCCCGCCGGAGCCGACCACGAGCCGGACGTCGCGCAGGTCGCGGCCGCCGGTGCGGGGCTGACCAGGACCGGACGAGTGGCCGCGGGCGTGCCTGCGCAGGGCGATCGTGGCGGCCGCCGACGCTAACTGAACGTCACCTGTGAGCGGTTGTGCCATTTTCTCGGCGACGGCGGCGGCCCGGGTGCCGTCGGCGCCCACCGCCACGCCGAGGTCGCCCTCCACGGTCCGTGCCCGCCACAGCGTGCCCGCCACGTCGCGGCGCGGGCCGTTCTCGCTCTCCGCGTCGGGCACCAGCGCCGAGTACACGTCGGTGGTCGCCCCGCCCACGTCGACCACCAGCACGCCCGAGCCGGTCGCGTCGGCCAGCAGTTCCACGCCGGCCAGCACGGCGTCGGGGGTGGCCGCGCGCACCAGCGAGGCGAACCGGCGGCCTTTCGACAGCCGCTTGCCGCCGATCACGTGCCGCAGGAACACCGAGCGGATCGCGGCGCGCGCGGGGCCGGGGTCGAGCACGCCGATGCGCGGCAGCACGTTGCCCGTGACGGTCACCGGGACGCGCCGTTCGGTCAGCCGCCGGGCGGCCTCGTCGCGGACGTCCGCGTTGCCCGCCACGACGACCGGCACGCGCAGCCGGGAGGTAGCCAGCCGCCGCGCGTTGTGCAGCAGCACCTCGCCGTCGCCGCCGTCGGTGCCGCCCACGAGCAGGATCACGTCCGGTCGCGACGCGCGCAGCGCCGCCACGGCTGCCCCGTCGAGCGGCCCGGCCGCCACGTGCACCACGCGGGCGCCCGCCGACAACCCGACGCGGTGCCCCGCCTCGGCCGTGACCAGCGACTCGTAGCCCACGACGGCGAGCCGCAGCCCGCCGCCGGCCGACGAACACACGTACAGCTCGCCACCCCCGCCGACCGCCTCCACCGCCTGATCGAGACCGGTCAGCACGTCGCTGCCGGCGGTGGTGGGCACCTCGGCGCGACGCACCAGCTCGCCGGCGTCGAGGTCGATCAGGGCAGCCTTCGTGTACGTGGAGCCGACGTCCACGCAGACCGCCGTGCTCACGGTTTGGCAGGGACGACGACCGTGCCCGTTGCGGTCACCGCGACGATCGGCTCGTCCAGAACGGAAGCGGCCGAGCCGCCGGAGCCGCGGCACACGACCCGCGACTCGAACGCGATCCGGCGCGAGCGGGTGCCCATGTGGGTCACCGTGGCGACGACCTCGAGCACGTCGCCGGCCTGGACCGGCGCCTTGAACTGCACGTCGTCGTAGGACGCGAACAGCCCCTCGTCGCCGTCGAGCCGGATGCACACCTCGGTGGCGACGTCGCCGAACAGGCCGAGCGAGTACGCCCCGTCGACCAGGTTGCCCGCGTAGTGCGCGTGCGAGTAGGGGACGTACCGGCGGTGGGTCACAGTGATCATGCAGGGCTGCCAATCAGAGCGTGGACGAGGTAGGAGGCGACTTCGCGCGGGGTGGTGCCCCGGCCGAAGATCCGGTCGACGCCGAGCTCGGCGGCCATCAGCTCGTCGAAGCGCGGGCCCCCGACGATCAGAAGCGGACGCCGGTCCGCGGGCAGGGCCTCGCGGAACGCGGCCGACATCGCCCGGGTGTTCTGCAGGTGGGCGTCGCGCTGGGTGACGACCTGCGAGACGAGCACCGCGTCGGCCCTGCGCTCGCGGGCGGTCTCGACCAGATCGGGGACGGACACCTGCGCGCCCATGTTCGTCACCGACAGCTCGCTGTAGTACTCCAGGCCCTTCTCACCCGCGATGCCCTTGAGGTTGAGGATCGCGTCGATGCCGACCGTGTGCGCGTCGGTGCCGATGCAGGCGCCCACCACGTTGAGCCGCCGCCGCAGCCGCCGCTTGATCGCCGCGTTGACCTCCTTGGCGCTCAGCAGCGGGAAGTCGCGCTCGACGACCTGCACCTTGTCGGTGTCCACGAGGTGGGTGACCCGGCCGTAGACGACGAAGAACGTGAAGCCGTCGCCCATCGGCTTGGCGTGCACGAGCATCGCCGGGTCCATGCCCATCTTGCCGGCGAGCTGCAGGGCCGCGCCCTCGGCGCGTTTGTCGTGCGGGACCGGCAGCGTGAACGACAGCTGCACCATCCCGTCGCCGGTGGTGTCCCCGTACGGGCGGACGATGCTCATGCGGCGCCCTCCAGCGCGGACGTGACCGGGTTGTAGTAGTCGTCCTCGTGCCGCGCGACGCCGTCGAGCCCCTTGCCGCGGTCGGCGGGGCGTTTCATGATCCCGAAGGTGCCGTCCGCGATCGCGGTCAGCAGCGAGTCGTCGACGATCCGCTCGAGCAGCTCGACGGCCTCGCCGAGAACGGCGTGGGCGCGCTGCTGGATGAAGCCGCCGGGGGCGGGCACGAAGTCCTCGTGCAGGTTCCCGGCGCCGCCCAGCACGTAGCGGACGTTCTGCAGGGCGATGTCGCGGTCGGACAGCCACGGCGTGACCACCGCCTCGGTCATCATGCCGACCAGCAGGATGCCCTGGCCGGTCAGCGCCCCGGCCAGGTTGAAGAACCCGTCGAGCAGGTTGCCGCGGAACACGTCGCCGGTCATGTGCTTGGTCGGCGGCATCCACTTGAGCGGGGCGTCGGGGAACAGCTCGCGGGCCAGCAGCGCGTGCGCGAGCTCGAGGCGGAACGAGTCGGGCAGGTCCGGGTTGATCTCGAAGGCGTGGCCGAGGCCGAGCTGCCAGTCGGCCAGCCCGGCCTCGTGCGCGAAGAACTCGTTGAGCAGCTGCGACACCGTGACGGTGTGCGCGGCCTCGACCGCGTCGGCGGTGGTGAGGTAGTTGTCCTCGCCGGTGTTGATGATGATCCCGGCCCGGGCGTGCACCTGCCGGGAGAACCGCTGGTCGACGAAGGTGCGGATCGGGTTGATGTCGCGGAACAGGATGCCGTACATGGAGTCGTTGAGCATCATGTCGAGCCGTTCGAGGCCGGCGAGCGCGGCGATCTCGGGCATGCACAGCCCGGACGCGTAGTTGGTGAGCCGCACGTACCGGCCGAGCTCCCGGGACGTCTCGTCGAGCGCCGCGCGCATCAGCCGGAAGTTCTCCTGGGTGGCGTACGTGCCGGCGAAGCCCTCGCGGGTGGCCCCCTCGGGCACGTAGTCCAGCAGCGACTGCCCGGTCGAGCGGATCACCGCGATCACGTCGGCGCCGGCGCGCGCGGCGGCCTGCGCCTGCGGGATGTCCTCGTGGATGTCGCCGGTCGCGACGATCAGGTAGATCCACGGGCGCTGCGGCGGGTCGCCGTAGCGCTTGATCAGCCGGTCCCGTTCGGCCCGCCGCCGGTCGACGAGCTTGAGGCCGTTGCCGGTCGCCCGTCGCGCGTCGCGGCGGGCCGTCGTGGCTTCCGCCTTCTTGAGGGGTACGGCGAACCGGACCGCACCCGCGGCGGCCTTCTGCGCGAGCGCGGTGAGGTCGTCGATCCCGGTGGTGCGCATGGCGTGGAACACCGGCACCGCGACGCCGTGGCCCAGCCCGACGTCGGCGCGCACGGCGTCGACCAGGCGGTTCACCCACGGGATGCCGTCGGGGTCGGCGCCGTGCACGCCGGCCAGCCGCAGTACCGCCCGCTCCACCGACACGGTGGTGTGCGAACGCGCCAGGTCGACCACCGGCTGTCCCGCCCTGGCCGCGAGCCGGCGCGCCGCGCGCACCACCCGCGGGTCGAGATCCAGCTTGCCCGCCACCCCTACCCCCGTCCGTCAGCCTTCGTAGATCGTTTCGCCGTGCAGCGTCGTGCGCCGGCACACCGGCCGCGCGGGCGCCTCGCCGTCGACGTCCGGCAGCAGCGCGGGCAGTCCCTCCCGTACGCCCGCAGGCGTCTCCCACACCGCGAACGACGCCGACTGGCCGGGGGCCAGCACCCCGGCGTCGCCCACCCCGGCCGCCCGCCAGCCGCCCCGGGTGGACGCCGCGAACGCCGCCCGGACGCTCATCCGGTACACCGGGTTGCGCGGCGCCGCGGCCGCGACCACCACCGCCCACGGGTCGAGCGCGGTGACCGGCGAGTCGGAGCCGAACGCCAGCTGCACCCCGGTCGCGTGCATCGCGCCGATCGGGTTGGACGCCATCGCCCGCTCGACGCCCAGCCGCTGCGCGTACATGCGGTCGGGCCCGCCCCACAGCGCGTCGAAGACCGGCTGCACCGAGGCGATCACCCCGAACTCGACCATCCGGGCGATCATCGCCTTGTCGATGAGCTCCACGTGCTCGATGCGGTGGTGGCCCTGGCGGACGGCGTCGACGCCGACCGACTTGGCGGCCAGCGCGAAGCCCTCGAGGACCGTCTCGATCGCGGCGTCGCCGATCGCGTGGAAGCCGCCCTGCACGCCGACCGTCACGCAGTCGAGCAGGTGCTCGGCGGCCTGCTCGGCGGTCAGGAACGCCTCGCCGCAGCCGCCGTGGCCGTCTAGGAACGGCTCGCGCACCGACGCCGTTCGCGAGCCGAGCGCGCCGTCGGCGTACAGGTCGCCGGCCGCGCCGACCGCGCCCAGCTCCTTGGCCTTGAGCGCGCCGCCCAGCTCGCCCCAGTAGCCGAACACCTGCGGCAGCCCCTGCCCGCTCAGCCGCAGCACCGACGCGAAGTCGGCCTCGCTGGACGTGCCCGGGCCGCCGCACTCGTGCACCGCGGCGATGCCCAGCGACGCCGCCTTCGCCAGCGCGGCCCGCTGCGTCGCGGTGCGCTGCTCCGGGGTGATCGAGCTCAGCGCGATGGCCCGTACGGCGTGGTGGTCGTGCTCCTTGACCAGGGCCACGCCGGTGGGCAGGTCCGCGGCGGCGAGCAGCGCGGTCGAGGCCAGCGCGGAGTGCACGGAGGCCTGCGACAGGTACACCCGGCGGCCCTCGGCGGCCCGGTCGAGCTCGGCGGCGGTGGGCAGGCTCTGGTCGGGCCAGAACGACTCGTCCCAGCCGTGGCCGTGCACCACGGCGCCGGCCGGGCGGGTGCGGGCGAACGCCGCCACCGCGTCGAGCAGCTCCTGCCGGCCGCGCACGGCGGACAGCTCGAGGCCGTCGACGGCCAGGCCGGTGTCGGTGGCGTGCAGGTGCGCGTCGACGAACGCCGGGGTGACCAGGCCGTTGCCGAGGTCGACGGTGCGGTCGGCGGCAGGGGCGTCGCCGGCGTCGCCCAGCCAGGCGATCCGGCCGTCGCGGACCAGCATGGCGGTGGCCCGCGGGTCGGCGGCGGAGTAGAAGCGACCGTGGGAGTACAGAACCTCACTCATGGGCGTCAGTCTCTCGCGAGCCGGGCCTCGAAGAGCGACCGGACCGCCGGGTCCCGGCGCAGCAGGTCGACGGCGAACGCGGCGTGGCCGGGGACGTAGCCGTTGCCGATCAGCATCGTGACGTCGGCGGCGAGCCCCTCGGCGCCCAGCGCGGCGGCCGGGAAGCTGGTCGCCATCGAGAAGAAGATCACTGTGCCGCCGGGGGCGGTGGCGAGGATCGCGCCGTGCTCGCAGCCGGGGACGTCGACGCAGACGACCGTGACCGTGGCCGGCTCCCCCACCGCGGCGGCGACCTCGACGGGGTTGCGGGCGTCCGCTACCGCGACGACGTCGGCGATGCCGGCCGCGCTCAGCGCCGCCCGCTCCCGCTCGTCGCGGACGATCCCGACCGTACGGGCACCCGCCAGCCGCGCCGCGGCCAGGGCGAGCGAGCCGCTCTTGCCGGCGCCGCCCAGGACGGCCACCCGCGCGTCCGGATACTGCCGGACGATCCGGTCGGTGAGCGCGGGGGCGCCGCACACGTCGTACACCGCCAGGGCCAGCTCCGGGGCGAGGTCGTCGGGGAGGACGCCGACGATCGAGCGGCCGAACAGGATCGCGGTGCCCTCGGCCGGGACCTGCTCGCCGCGGCCGTCCCAGCGGGCGAGGCCGTCGGTGATCCGCAGCGGGGTCAGGGTCAGCGAAACCAGCGTGGCGACGCGGTCGCCGGGCTTGACGCCGAGTGGCGAGCGCGGGCCGGCCTCGTCGACGACGCCGATCAGCATGCCGCCCGAGCCGGTGACCGGGTTGTGCATCTTGCCGCGGGTCTCGATGATCTCGAGGACCTCGGCGCGGATCGCCGCGCCGTCGCCGTCGTGCTTGCCGGCCAGCTGGCGGTAGCTCGCGGCGTCGAGGTTGAGGCGCTCCACCCGTACGCGGACCTCGTCGTCCTTGATCTGCGGGCTCGCGTCCAGGCGCCAGGCCGCCTGCGGCAGCACCCCGGCCGGCTCCACGACCCGGTCAAGACCGACAGAAGTCGTCATTCACCCCACCCATCCCAAGAAATCAAGGCCGCTGTGCGTATCCATACCGTAAATCCTCCGGCGACAGGTTTACCAGACCGGAAATCCTCCAGTACGTTGAGACGGCCCGAACGAACGATCAGGGAGGCCCGAGGTGACCCAGCCCGCCGGACAGCCGTACGAGTACCGCCGCCGCACCCTGGTCGAGCCGGACTGGCGCCGCTTCCCCGGCTGGCGCGACGTGACCACCGAGCAGTGGCAGTCCGCCCAGTGGCAGCGGGTCAACTGCGTCAAGAACGTCAAGCAGCTGCGCGCCGTCCTGGGCGACCTGCTCGACGAGCGCTTCTACACCGACCTCGCGACCGACCAGCAGCGCCTCGCGACGATGTCGATGCTGATCCCGCCGCAGATGCTCAACACGATGGTGCCCGACTCGGAGCCCGACACGGAGGCGTTCTACGCCGATCCGATCCGCCGCTACATGCTGCCGGTCGCCACGGACCGTCACCTCGACTGGCCGTCACACCCGCACGCGACGCGCGACTCGCTGCACGAGCACGACATGTGGGTCGCCGAGGGCCTCACCCACCGCTACCCCACCAAGGTGCTGGCCGAGCTGCTGTCGACCTGCCCCCAGTACTGCGGGCACTGCACCCGCATGGACCTGGTCGGCAACAGCACGCCGACGGTGGACAAGCTCAAGCTGACGCTCAAGCCGGTGGACCGCTACGACGCGCACCTGGCCTACCTGCGGCAGCACCCGGGCGTACGGGACGTGGTGGTCAGCGGCGGCGACGTGGCCAACGTGCCGTGGAAGCAGCTCGAGGCGTACCTCATGGGTCTGCTCTCGGTGCCCACCGTGCGCGACATCCGGCTCGCCACCAAGGCGCTCATGGGGCTGCCGCAGCACTGGCTGCAGCCGGACGTGGTCGAGGGGCTGCAGCGGGTCGCGATCACGGCGCAGCGGCGCGGCGTCAACCTGGCCGTGCACACCCACGTCAACCACGTGAACTCGCTGACGCCGCTGGTGGCGCGCGCCGCGCAGACGCTGCTCGAGGTCGGCGTGCGCGACGTGCGCAACCAGGGCGTGCTGATGCGCGGGGTCAACGCGACCACGCCCGACCTGCTCGACCTGTGCTTCGCACTGCAGGGCGAGGCCGGCATCCTGCCGTACTACTTCTACATGTGCGACATGATCCCCAACGCGGAGCACTGGCGCGTGCCGGTGTGGCACGCCCAGCAGCTGCAGCACGACCTGATGGGCTACCTGCCCGGGTACGCGACCCCGCGCATCGTCTGCGACGTGCCGTTCGTCGGCAAGCGGTGGGTGCACATGGTCGCCGAGTACGACCGTGAGCACGGCATCTCGTACTGGACCAAGAACTACCGCACGTCGCTGGAGCACGACGACGACGAGGCGCTGTCCAAGCTGTACGCGTACTACGACCCGATCGACACGCTGCCCGAGTCGGGTCAGGACTGGTGGCGCAAGCAGGAGGCCGCGCTCACCGTCAGCTGAACGCGTCGCGCACGTTCTTGCCGGCGTCCTTGAGGTGCTCGCCCGCCTTCTTCGCGCGGGCGGACGTCTCCTGGGCCTGCCCCTCGGCGACGAGGCTGTCGTTGTCGGTCGCCCGGCCCACGGCCTGCTTCGCCTTGCCGGTCAGCTCGTCGGCCTCGTTCTTCACCTTGTCGCTGAAGCTCATCGGTCCCACCCTCCCGGGGTTTCGCTGTGCCCCGGAGATGCCCGGCGCTCCGGGCCCCGAAACTCACACCGCCTAGAGCATCCTAGGAAGTTATCCGCGCCGACGGGCCCTCGACCGAGGAGATGGATAAGCTCGTGATCGTGAACGGTGATCGTGCGGCGCACGCCGCCTCGTTCGGGCCGGCCGCCCAGACGTACGAGCGGGGCAGGCCGTCCTACCCCGCCGCGGCGCTCGACTGGCTGCTGCCCGCGGGCGACCCGCGCGTCGTCGACCTGGGCGCGGGCACCGGCAAGCTCACCCGGCAGATCCGCGACCGCGGGCTGAGGGTCACGGCCGTCGACCCGTCGGAGGGCATGCTCGCGCAGCTGCGGACGTCGGTGCCCGGCGTGACCGCCTCGCAGGGCAGCGCCGAGCACATCCCGCTGCCCGACGGCTCCGCCGACGTGGTGCTGGTGGCGCAGGCCTGGCACTGGGTCGACCCGCGGCGGGCGGCGCCCGAGGTGGCGCGGGTCCTCTCCCCCGGCGGGCGCCTCGGCCTGCTGTGGAACGTGCGCGACGAGCGGTGCGACTGGGTGCGCCGGCTCGGCGAGGTGATGGGCAACCAGGAACGGGACCGCGACACGACGGTGGGCGCGCCGTTCGGGCCGGTGCGGACCGCGCGCTTCGAGTGGACGGACGTGGTCGGGCCCGAGCGGCTCATCGACATGGTCGCGTCGCGCAGCTCCGTGATCCTGCTGCAGCCGGACGAGCGGGCGGCGCTGCTCAGCGAGGTGCGCAAGCTGATGGCCACGCACCCGGACCTGGTGGGGCGCACGGAGTTCCGGCTGCCGTACGTCACCGAGTGCGCCCGGGCGGACCTGCCGGCCTAGCCGGTGGGCAGGTCCGTGGTGATGCGCGGCGGGCGGTTCTCGTACGGGGTGGAGAGGACCACGGTCGTGCGGGTGGTGACGTTCGCGGCCGTACGGATCTCCTGCAGCAGCCGTTCCAGATCGGCCGGGCTGCCGACGCGCACCAGCAGCATGTAGAAGTCCTCCCCCGCCACCGAGTAGCACGAGTCGATCTCGGGCAGGTGCGCGAGCCGCTCGGGCGCGTCGTCGGGCTGCGACGGGTCGAACGGCCGGATCGCCACGAACGCGGTCAACGGCAGCTGGAGCGCCTCGTACGAGACCTTGGCCGTGTAGCCGGAGATGACCCCGCGCTGCTCCAGGCGGCGGACCCGCTGGTGCACGGCCGACACGCTGAGCCCGACCCGTTCGGCCAGGTCGGTGTAGGACAGGCGCCCGTCCGCGGTGAGGGCGCCCACGATCGCCCGGTCGATCTCTTCCACGCGCGTCACCCTACCCGCCGGCGCCGCCAAGATCGCCTCTCGTGGGCCCGCGGGCCACCGCCAAGATCACCTCTCGTGCGCCCGCGGGCCACCGCCAAGATCGCCTGTCGTGTGCCGGTGGGCCACCGCCTCCCCCGCCCACCCAGGGACGTGGCGCCGACGCTACCCCGAGCGCCGACGACGAGGGCGAGTTGTCCACAGGCGCGCGCCACCACGAGCGCCGACGACGAGGGCGAGTTGTCCACAGGCGCGCGCTGCCCCGCGGGCGCCTGGTGGGCTCCGTTCCTGACGGTGGGCGGGCTCCTGCTCGGGAACGCCTTGTCGCCAGGTCAGCCCTTGACCAGCGCCCGGCTGATCACCAGACGCTGGATCTGGTTGGTCCCCTCGACGATCTGCAGCAGCTTGGCCTCGCGGAACCAGCGCTCCACCGGGTGGTCGCTGACGTACCCGTACCCGCCCAGGACCTGCACCGCGTCGGTGGTGACGCGCATGGCGACGTCGGTGGCGAACAGCTTCGCCTTGGCGGCCTCGGTGGAGAACGGGCGGCCGGCGTCCTTGAGCCGGGCTGCGGACAGCAGCAGCGCGCGGGCGGCCGAGGTCTGGGTGGCCATGTCGGCCAGCATGAAGCCCACTCCCTGGAAGTCGGCGATCGGGCGGCCGAACTGCTCGCGTTCGCGCGCGTAGGCGACGGCGTAGTCGAGCGCGGCCTGCGCCAGCCCGACGGCGCACGCGGCGATGCCGAGGCGGCCCGCGTCGAGGGCCTGCATGGCGATCGTGAAGCCGTCGCCCTCGGCGCCCACCAGGCGGTCGGCGTCGATGCGGCAGTTGTCGAAGACGATCTGACTCGGGGCGGACGAGCGCAGGCCCATGAGGCGTTCGGCCTTCTGGGGCTGCAGGCCGGGGGTGCCGGCGTCGGCCAGCAGGCAGGAGATGCCGCGCGGGCCGGGTCCGCCCGTACGGCAGAAGATGTTGTAGAAGTCGGCGTCGCGGGCGTGGGTGATCCAGGCCTTGGTGCCGTCGACCACCCAGGCGTCGCCGTCGAAGGTGGCGCGCGTGGTCAGCGACGCGGCGTCGCTGCCGCCCTGGGGCTCGGAGAGGCAGTACGCGCCCAGCAGCTCGCCGCCGAGCATGTCGGGCAGCAGCTTGCGCTGCCGGTCGCTGCCGTGCGCGAAGACCGGGTAGCACGCGAGCGTGTGCACGCTGACCGCCTCGGCGATCGCCAGCCAGCTGCCGGCCAGCAGCTCGAGGACCTGCAGATAGACCTCGTACGGCTGCCCGGCGCCGCCCGCCTCCTCGGGGTACGGCAGGCCGAGCAGGCCCGCACGGCCCAGCGTGCGCAGTTTCGCCCGCGGGAACTCGCCGCGGGCCTCGAAGTCGTCGGCGGCGCCGGCCAGCTCGCGCGCGCACAGCTCGCGGGTCAGGTCGAGCAGGTCGTGGGCCTCGTCGGTGGGGAGGATCCGATCAACGGTCACAGGGTCCAGCTTAACGAACGTTAGGGCCGCGGCGCGACCGGCTGCCGTTAAGGTGTTCCGGTGACCGCTCAGCCGCTGCTCGCTGTCGACGCCCCCAGCCTGTACTTCCGCGCCTTCCACGGCATCCCCGAGAAGGCCGCGCGCACCGACGCCGGCGAGCCGGTGAACGCGATCCGCGGCTTCATGGACATGCTGGCCCAGCTGATCCGCACCCGGCGCCCGGACCGGATCGTGTGTGCGCTGGACGCGAGCTGGCGCCCGGCCTGGCGGGTGGAGCTCGTCCCGTCGTACAAGAAGCACCGCGTCGCCCACGGGGACGTCGAGGAGGTGCCGGCCGCGCTCGAGAAGCAGGTGCCGGTGCTGCTGGACGTGCTCCGGGCGGTCGGCATCCCGGCGTTCGGCGTCGAGGGGTACGAGGCCGACGACGTGCTGGGCACGCTGGCGGCCACCCAGCCCGCGCCCGTGGAGGTCGTCTCGGGCGACCGCGACCTGTTCCAGCTGGTCGACGACGCGCGCGGCACCCGGCTGCTCTACTGCGGCCGCGGCGTGGCCAAGCTCGAGGACGCCGACGACGCGCTGGTGGAGGCCAAGTACGGCGTGCCGGCCCGGTGGTACGCCGACTTCGCGGCCATGCGCGGCGACGCGAGCGACGGCCTGCCGGGCGTGCCGGGCGTCGGCGAGAAGACGGCCGCGCGGCTGGTCACCCGCTACGGCGGCGTCGAGCAGATCCTGGCGGCGCTGGACGACCCGGAGGCCGGGTTCGCGCCGGGCGTGCGCACCAAGCTGGACGGCGCCCGCGACTATCTGGCCCGGGCGCTGCCGGTGTGCAAGGTGGCGCTGGACGTGCCGCTGCCCGCCTTCGACCCCGAGCTGCCGCGCTCGCCGAAGGACCCGGACGCGCTGCTCAAGCTCGCCGAGCGCTGGAACCTCGCGAGCTCGGCCAAGCGCCTCGTCGACGCCCTCGCCGGTTAGAGGTCGAGGGCGTACGTCTGCCCGGCCACCACGCCGGCGCCGAAGCCCGCGTGCGGCTGCTCGTCCACCAGCACGAACCCGCGCGCCAGGTAGATCTTGCGCGCGGACGCCTGCACCTCGGTCGTCCACAGCCGCATCCGCCGGTATCCGGCCGCGCGGGCGAACCCCAGGCAGGCGTCCACCAGCGCGCCGCCGACGCCGTGCCCGCGCGCGTCCGGATGCACCAGCAGCACGCGCAGCACCGCCGTGCCGTCGCCGCCGTCCACGCAGAGGACGCAGCCCACCCGCTTGCCGTCCAGCTCGGCGATCCACGCCGCCTCCCGCGCCGGGTCGTGCGACGCCGCGTAGTCGGCCACGATCCGCGCGACGAGCGCCTCGAACGACGTGTCCCAGCCGCACTCCGCCGCGTACAGCTCGCCGTGGGCCTGCACCACCCAGCCGAGATCTCCCGGCCGCCCCAGATCGCGGATCACCACGTGCCACCTCCACTGAAACAGTCGTTTCAGTTGTCATACTAACCGGTGTGGCGCAGGGCAGGCGGGACGAGCTTCTGCAGAAGGCGTACGACTACGTCCGCGCCAACGGCATGTCGGAGATGTCGTTGCGCCCGCTCGCGGCGGCGGTGGGGTCGAGCCCGCGGGTGCTGCTGTTCCTGTTCGGCAGCAAGGACGGCCTGATCCGGGCGCTGCTGAGCAGGGCCCGCGCCGACGAGCTCGCAATGCTCGACGGCGAGCTGCCCGCCGGGGCCGGCGCCGCGGGCCTGGCCGTGTGGGAGTGGCTGGCCGCCCCCGCGAACGCGTCGCTGCTGCGCCTGTGGGTGGAGGCGTACGCCCGCTCGCTGGGCGCCACCGACGGGCCGTGGGCCGGGTTCGCCGCCGAGACCGTGGCCGACTGGCTCGAGGTGCTGGCCCGGGCCCAGCCCGCCGGCGAGCGCGACTCCCCCGCCGGGCTGGCCCACCGCACGGCCGTGCTCGCGGTGCTGCGCGGCGCCCTGCTCGACGTGCTCGCCACCGGGGACGTCGAGCGGACGACCGCGGCCGTCCGCCTCGCCCTGTCGAGTTGCTGAGGAACGGGGCAGGTCAGCGCCGGGCCGGTGCCGGCTCCTCCGCGGCCCGGTGCTCGGAGCGGCGCGAGGAGCGGCCGGTCAGCACGTCGGCGAGGGCGGCCGCCAGGGCCACGGCCACGAAGGCGACCGTCAGCCACAGGGCGCCCCGGAAGGCGCCGCCCCAGTCGCCCTGACCGGCGGCGAGGCGGTTGAAGAAGAACGAGCCGACGGCGGCGATGCCCATCGCCGTGCCGATGCGCTGGCCGGTCTGCAGGACAGCGCCGGCGCTGCCCGCGCGCTCGACCGGGACCTCGGCCAGCGTCAGCGTCTGGTTGGGGCTGATCACCAGGCCGCTGCCGAAGCCCGCCACGAGCAGCGGGAAGGCGGCCGCCCAGCCGCCGTTGTGGCCGGGCACCAGCTGCAGCGCGACGTCGGCGGCGGCCAGGCCCACGATCACCCCGACGAGCCCGCCGACGACCATGTGCCGGCCGAACCGCTGCACGAAACGGCCGCCGATCGCCGACGCGACCGCGGAGCCGACCGCGAACGGGGTGATCGCCAAGCCGGCGGCCAGCGCGCTGTAGCCCAGCCCGCTCTGCAGGTACAGCGTGTAGATGAAGAAGATCGTGGTGAAGCCGGCGAAGTACAGCAGGCCGATGAGCGCGCCGAGGGCGTACGAGCGGACCGTGAACAGGCCGAGCTCCACCAGCGGCGTCGCCGAGCGGGCGTAGCGGCGCTCCCACAGCACGAAGCCGGCCAGCACGACGGCGCCCGCCACGGCGATCAGCCACTTGCCGGAGCCCTGCCACTCGCGCTCCTGCACCAGCGGCAGCAGCACCAGCACCACGCCGAGGCCCAGCAGCGCCACGCCGACCGGGTCCAGGCTCTCGCGGCGCCGCTCGCCGGACGAGGAGGCGGTGGGGATCCAGCGGTAGCCCAGCCAGACGGCCACGACGCCGATCGGGATGTTGAGGTAGAAGATCCAGCGCCAGCCCTCCTCGGGGCCGATCAGCGCGATGAGCAGGCCGCCCAGCAGCGGGCCGACCGCGGTCGAGACGCCGATCGTGGCGCCGAGCAGGCCGAACGGCTTGCCGCGCTCCTTGGGCTCGAACATCTGCTGGATCAGCCCGGAGACCTGCGGGTTGACGATGCCGGCGGCGGCGCCCTGCACGAGCCGGGCGATCACCAGCCACAGCGCCGACTGGGCCAGGCCGGCCGCGGCGCTGGACACCGTGAACAGCACCAACCCCACGATGAACACGTTGCGCCGGCCGCGGGCGTCGCCGAAGCGGCCCGCGGGCACCAGCAGCAGGCCGAACGTCAGCGCGTACCCGGAGAGCACCCACTGCAGCTCCGCGGAGCTCAGCTGGAGCTGCTCGCGGATCGAGGGCAGCGCGACGTTGACGATGCTCACATCGAGCAGCGTCATGAAGCCCGCTACCAGGGCAACCGTGAGCGCTTTCCAGCGCGTGGACTGATCGGGGGTCACGGACGACCCGATTCCCCGGTCGATACCCGGGAAACGTGGATCTAGTGTGTGCCGCATGACGTCGTTCGTGGTGGTGGGGTCCGGGTGGCGGGCCGAGATGTTCTGGCGGCTGGCCGGCGGCCTGCCCGGCGTGGAGTGCCTGGGCGCGGTCGTGCGCACGCCGCGCGAACTGCCGGTGCCCACGTTCGCCTCGCTCGACGAGGTGCGGCCCGACTTCGTGGTCACCGCGGTGCCGTGGGACACGAACCCGCGCGTGATCACCGAGGCCGTCGAGCGGGGGCTGCCGGTGCTGGCCGAGACGCCGCCCGCGCCCGGCCGCGACGGGCTGGCCGAGCTGTGGGAGCGCACCGGCGGCTCCGGGCTGGTGCAGGTCGCCGAGCAGTACCTGCTGGTGCCCGCGCACGCTGCGCGGCTGGCCGCCGTACGGGACGGGGTCATCGGCACGCCCACCCAGGTGCAGGTGTCGTCGACGCACATGTACCACGCGGTGTCGCTCATCCGCGGGTTCCTCGGACTCGGCCGCGGCCCGGTGACCGTACGGGCGTCGCGCACCACCGCCCCGCTGGTCGACCCGCTGACCCGGGACGGCTGGACCGACGACCCCGAGCCGAAGCCGGCCACCACGACGATCGCGACGCTGGACTTCGGCGACGGCCTGTCCGGTCTCTACGACTTCACCGACAACCAGTGGCACAACCAGCTGCGGTTCCGCCGGATCGTGGTGCGCGGCACGCACGGGGAGCTGCGCGACGACGAGGTCGTCCGGCTCGCCGGCCCCCGCACGATCGTGCGGACGCCGCTGGTCCGCCGCCAGACCGGGTACGACCTCGACCTGGACGACTTCGACACCGACACGATCACGCTCGGCGACCGGGTGCTGTTCCGCAACCCGTTCCCCGGCCGGCGCCTCAACGACGAGGAGATCGCCATCTCCACGCTGCTGCAGCACACCGCCGCCTGGGTGCGCGGCGAGGGCCCGCCGCCCTATCCGCTGGCCGACGGCGCCCACGACCACCTGGTGGCGCTCGCGATCGAGGAATCGGCCGACACCGACCGCCCGGTGACAATATCGTCGCCTCCGTGGCGCTGAATCCGGCCAAACCCTTAGGCCGAGGCCCGGCCGCCCGATCACCAACACGACAAGACTGGAGCGGACCGGAGGGAGGCCGATGTCGACGCGAGCGGTTCGCGCCGGGTTCGGCGCGTGGATCGCGGTGCTCACCGTGGTCTACTACGCCTTTGGAGATGCGCACCTGCTCACGTGGGCCCTGATCGGCTACTCCAGCGCCGCGATGGTGCTGGCGGGCGTGCGCCTGCACCGGCCCGCCCGCCGCCTGCCGTGGTACCTGATCGCGGCCGCGCTGGTCACGTTCACGACCGGGGACAGCCTCTACAACCTGACCGTGTTCCTCGGTCACGAGCCGTCGTTCCCCGGCCCCACCGACCTGCTCTACCTGCTGGTCTACCCGCTGCTGACCGCGGGTTTCCTGCTGTTCGTGCGCGCCCGCGGCGGCGCCAGCAACCGCGCCGCCCTGCTGGACGCGCTGGTGCCCACCGTCGGCCTCGGCCTGCTCTCCTGGGTGTACTGGATCGCCCCGTTCACCCGCTCGCACGACCTCAGCCTGCTCGAGAAGACCGTGTCGATCGGCTACCCGTTCGGCGACGTGCTCGCGCTCGCGCTGACGCTGCGCATGCTCACCTCCCCCGGCCGCCGCCCCAAGGCGCTGACCGGCATCGTCGTCGCGATCGTCGGCCTGCTGGTCAGCGACATCTTCTACGGCCAGAGCCAGCTCAACGCCGCGTGGTCGCTGGGCGGCCCGGTCGACCTCGGCTGGGTGGCGTTCTACGCCGTCATGGGCTGGTCGGCGCTGCTGCCCTCGATGCGCGAGCTCACCGAGAAGCTGCCGCAGGACCGCGACGCCGAGCTGCGCACCAGCCGGGTCGTGCTGATGGCCACCGCCGCGCTGATCGCGCCGGCCGTGCTCTACGTCGAGTGGATGGACGGCCACGAGGTCGAACAGCTGCGCGGCGGCGTGGTGGACGCGCCGGTCATCGCGGGGGCCGCGGCGCTGATGTTCCTGCTCGTGCTGGGCCGGGTCAACGGGCTCGCCGTCGCGCAGCGCCAGGCCAACGCGCGGGAGCGGGCGCTGCACCAGGCCGGCGCCCAGCTGTTCGCCGCCACCACCGCCGGCGAGGCCGCGCGCGCCGTGCACGACGGGGTCGTCACGCTCATGCCCGGCGACCAGCCGTACCACCTCCAGCTCACCGGCGACGCGGGCGTGCCGCACGAGCCCGGCCTGCGCCTGATCACGGCGGCGGAGCTGCCGGCCGGGATGTCCGCCGACGGCTTCGAGCACTGCCTGTACGCCACCCTGCCGCTGCCCGGCGACGCCCGGGTGGCCGCCGGGGTGCTCGCCGGCCCCGCCGCGCTGCTGCGCGAGATGCAGCCGTCGCTGGAGGCGTTCCTCGGCCAGATCGAGGTGGTCCTGCAGCGGATCGGCCTGTCCGGCGAGGTCAACCGCCGCAACAGCGAGGCCTACTTCCGTACGCTGATCCAGAACGCGTCCGACGTGATCCTCATCGTCGACGACGAGGACACCATCACGTACGCCTCCCCGTCGGCCGACACCGTGCTGGGCCACCCCGACCTGGCCGGCACGCCGCTGTCCGCGCTGATCGCGGTCAGCCACCACACCGACCTGCACGAGACCCTCGCCGCCGTCCGCGCCGGGCGCGACCGGTCCGGCGCCGCCGACCTCACCGTGCTGTGCGGCGACGGCCGGCTGGTGCAGGCCGAGTGCACCGGCCGCGACCTGCGCCACGACCCGACCGTACGGGGCCTGGTGCTCACCGTCCGCGACGTGACCGAGCGCCGCCGCCTCGAGAGCGACCTGTCGCACCTGGCGTTCCACGACGGGCTGACCGGCCTGGCCAACCGCGTGCTGTTCCGCAACCGCCTCGAGCAGGCGTTCGCGGTCGCCGGCCGCGACGACGCCACGATCGCCGTGCTCTTCGTCGACCTCGACGACTTCAAGGAGGTCAACGACACCCTCGGGCACGCCGTCGGCGACCAGCTGCTGGTCAGCGTCGGCGAGCGGATCGCCTCGCTCATCGGGCCGGGCGACACGGCGGCGCGGATGGGCGGCGACGAGTTCGCCATCCTGCTCGAGCAGAGCCACGACGCCACCCGCGCCGAGCAGATGGCCGACCGGGTCGTCAAGGCGCTCGCCGTGCCGGTGGAGGTCTCCGACGGCATCGGCGGCACCCACATCGTCAGCGGCGCGTCCAGCGTCGGCGTCGCCACCAACCGCGACGCCGAGTCGGCCACCGAGCTGCTGCGCCACGCCGACCTGGCGCTCTACCAGGCCAAGGGCGAGGACAAGGGCACCTGGCAGCGCTACCGGCGCGAGCTGCACACCGCGATGGTGCAGCGGCTGGAGACCCGGGCCGCGCTGCGCGAGGCCGTCGACGGCGAGCAGTTCGCGGTCATGTACCAGCCGATCGTCGACCTGGGCACCGCCGAGCCGGTCGGGGTGGAGGCGCTCGTGCGCTGGCAGCACCCGGCCCGCGGGCTGCTCGGCCCGTACCACTTCATCGAGGTGGCCGAGGAGAGCGGCGCGATCGTCGAGATCGGCCGCTGGGTGCTGCGCACCGCGCTGACCGAGCTCGCCCGGCTGCGCGCCGACGCCGGCTGCACGCTGCGCTACGTCAGCGTCAACGTCTCCGCCCGCCAGTTCCGCACCCCCGGGTTCGTCGACCAGGTGCGCGCGGCGCTGGCCGACAGCGGGGCGCGCCCCGAGTGGCTGCTGCTCGAGATCACCGAGAGCCTGCTGCTGCGCGACGCCGACCAGGTGTGGGCCGATCTCGGCGAGCTGCGAGCGCTGGGCGTGCGGATCGCGATCGACGACTTCGGCACCGGATACTCGTCGCTGAGCTACCTGCGCCAGATGCCGGTCGACGTGCTCAAGGTCGACAAGTCGTTCATCGACGACGTCCTCGGCAGCGAGCAGCAGCGCGCGCTGGTCGACGCGATCGTCACGCTCGCCCGCAACCTCGACCTCGCGGTGGTCGCCGAGGGCATCGAGGACGAGGGCCAGCGCGCCGCCCTGGCATCGATGGGCTGCCCGTACGGGCAGGGCTACCTGTTCTCCAAGCCGGTGTGGCCGGACGAACTCACCGCCGGCCGGCCCGCCGGGCCGCCGCTGGCGGATCTCCCGGCAGCCTGAATTTCGGGTTATTCACTGGCGGTCATGGACGCCGTTCGGCAGGGTCGAGGGCGTGCTGGAGAATCCTGTGTGGGCCGCCCTCTCCGGGCCGCAGGCCTGCTTCGCCGAGGCGTCCGGTGACGCCGCCCGCTTCCACTCCGACGTCGGGCCCTGGTGCGCCGTCGCCGACCCCCGCGACCCCGCCGCCTGGGCCGACCTGGCCGAGCTGACCAGCTACGCCGCGCTCACCGGGCCGTCCCTGCGCCCGGCGCCGGGCTGGGAGACGGTGGCCGTCACGCCGGGCGTGCAGATGGTCGGCCACACCATGACCGGGGTGAGCGACCCCGAGACCGTACGGCTCGGCGAGACCGACGTGCCCGAGATGCTCGACCTGGTGCACCGCGCCCAGCTCGGCCCGTTCGGCAAGCGCACCGTCGAGCTGGGCAACTACCTGGGCATCCGCCACGAGGGCCGGCTGGTCGCGATGGCCGGCGAACGGTTCCGGCTGCCCGGCTGGACCGAGGTCAGCGCGGTCTGCACCGATCCCGAGTTCCGCGGGCAGGGCCTGGCGGCCCGGCTCACGATGGCCGTGGCGAACGCCATCCTGGCCCGCGGCGACCTGCCGTTCCTGCACGTCAACGCGGAGAACGCGGCGGCGATCCGGCTCTACGAGCGGCTCGGGTTCCAGGTCGACCACGAGGTGGTGTTCGCCGCCTACCGCCGGGCCTAGTCACTCGCCCAGCGCGCCGTCGGGGTCGGGCCGGGCGTGGCCGGTGTCGGCCCAGCGGTCCTGCAGGTCGCCGATCTGCTGCAGCACGTCGGCGAGGTCGCCGCGCACCTTGTCGAGGCGGTTGCGCTCGGCCGCGGGCAGACCGCCGCCGTGGTCGTGGGAGGCCAGCGTCGTCTCGGCCTCCTCGAGCTCCTCGCGGCGCTCGTGGAGGCTGTTCAGCCGGGATTCGTACTCGTCCTGGGTGATCGGTTCGGGGTGCATGAAACTGTCGTACCCGGCTGGGATGCTCCCAGTCATGAAAGCCGATCTTCTGAGATACCTGCAGCAAGGGCGCGACGCCCTGGTGTGGAAGCTCGACGGGCTGTCCGACTACGACGTGCGGCGCCCGCTCGTGCCGACCGGCACCAACCTGCTCGGGCTGGTGAAACACGTGGCGAGCATCGAGGCCGGCTACTTCGGTGAGACGTTCGGCAGACCGTTCGGAGAGCCGATGCCGTGGATGGACAACGTCGCCGAGGCCAACGCCGACATGTTCGCCGACGCCTCCGAGACCCGCGAGCAGATCCTCGACCTCTACCGGCGGGTGCGGGCGCACGCCGACGCCACCATCGAGGCGCTGCCGATCGACGCGCCCGGCCGCGTGCCGTGGTGGCCGGCGGAGAGCAACGAGGTGACGCTGCACCGGGTTCTGGTCCACGTCGCCACCGAGGTCCACCGGCACGCGGGACACGCCGACATCGTGCGGGAGCTCATCGACGGGGCGGCGGGGGCGCGCAGCGACAGCAGCAACCTGCCGGAGGGGGACCGCGAGTGGTGGGCCGCCTATCGGGAGCGGCTCGAGGAGGTGGCGCGCCTGTCGAAGAGGGACTGACGTCGGGAACGGGGCCGCCGCCGCCGGGCGGGTCCATCGCGGGCCGGGTCGGGTGCGGGCCGGGTCGGGTGCGGGCCGGGTCGGGTGCGGGCCGGGTCGGGTGCGGGCCGGGTCGGGTGCGGGCTGGGGTCGGGTGCGTGCTGGGCCGGGCCGGGCCGGGTGCGTGCTGGGCCGGGTGCGTGCTGGGCCGGGCTGGGTGCGTGCTGGCCCGGGTGCGGTCCGGGTGCGGGCTGGGCTGGGTCAGCGCGGGCCCGATCAATGCCGAGCCAGGCTGGCCGCCGGGCGGGTCGGCGCGCTTATGTGTCGGGGCGGTCGGTTGGGCGGCGGCGTCGGCGGGCTCGGCGCGGCAATTGGACGCCGCTCAGCGTGTGCAGCGCGGCGGGGCCGCGGAAGCGGCCGCGCGGAGCGGTCACCGGGCGGCGAGCAGCTGCCCCGACGGGCGTGAAACGGTCGGCGGCGGTCATGGCCGTGGACTCCGCGCGGTCAACCGCGCCGGCGGAAACTGCCGGCTCGGCGTCCGGGTGGTCGACGACGCTGTCGGTGCCGGAGGGGCGCCGGTTGGTGGCTCTGCCGATCGCGGACGAGCCGGCCGGAGCCCTGTCGGCCGCGGATGAGGCGGTCGGGGCGGTGTCGGCCGAGGACGAGCTGGTCGGCGCGCTGTCGGTGGCGGATGAGCTGGTCGGCGCCCTGTCGGTGGCGGATGAGGCGGTCGGGGCGGTGCCAGCCGCGGACGAGCTAGCCGGAGCGCTGCCGGTCGCGGATGAGGCGGTCGGGGCGCTGTCGGCCGCGGACGAGCTGGTCGGGGCGCTGTCGGTGGCGGGCAGGCCGGTCGCGGCGCTGTCGGTGGCAGACGGGGCGGTCGGGGCGCTGTCGGTGGCGGGCGGGCGAGTGGTGGCGCCGTGGGCGAGGAGGTCGATGGTGTCGTGGGTTCGGGCGGCCTCGGTCTCGGGGGTGGAGGCGGGGCGGGCGTAGGCGGTCTCGTCCACCGCGTAAGGGGCGGGCGGGGTGTCGGCGGGGCGGAAGAGGGGGAAACGCTCGGCTGCGGCGGCGGCGCGGTCGTGGCCGGCCAGGACGAGGGCGGCGCCGAGGTTGGCGAGGGCGAACGGGAGGGCGATCAGCACGAGGCTGGGAGAGGTGCGGATCGACGTGACGGCCAGGACGGCGGCGGCCACGGCGGTGCCGAGGGCGGCGGTGGTGCCGGCGCGGCGTACCGAGAAGGCGCCGTAACCGCACAGGCGCAGGACGGCGGCGGCGCACGCCACGGCGAGCAGCACGGCGACGAGCCAGGCGACGGCGTACGGCCAGAGGCGGTGCCAGGTGCCGTTCTCGTCGCCGAAGACGAACATCAGGAACGGCACGCCGATCACGGCGATGACCAGCAGCAGGACGGCGTCGACGGTCAGCACGATGGCGGCCGCCGCGATCGCGTCGATGCGGTGGCCCCGCGCGGGCTCCCCGGCTTCCAGATCGACCATCGTCGCGCCGCCTCCCCTGGTTCGCCGCCGCGGACGGATCTTCGACGCAGCACCGTAACGCATCGAGGCCCGTGCGGCGAGGCGGGTGATCACGAAGGGGGCGGCCGTGCCAGGCTGGGCGGCATGACTGAGCTCCGCGACCGCTTCCGGCAGCTGCACGCGTCGGGCACCTTCGTGATGCCGAACCCGTGGGACGCGGGCTCGGCCCGGCTGCTCGAACGGCTGGGCTTCCCGGCGCTGGCGACCACGTCGTCGGGGCTCGCGGCGAGCCTGGGCAGGCTGGACCAGCAGGTGACCCGGGACGAGCTGGTCGCGCACGTGGCGGCGCTGACCGCGGTGCTGACCGTGCCGCTCAACGTGGACGCGGAGCGGTGCTTCGACGACGCCGCCGAGACCGTGGACCTGCTGGCGGAGGCGGGCGCGTCGGGCATCTCGATCGAGGACTACGACCCCGCCGCGGGCAGCGTGGAGACGCCGGAGGCGGGCGCCGAACGGGTGGCGGCCGCGGCGCAGGCGTGCCGGCGGCACGGCGTGGTGCTGACGGCCCGCGCCGAGAACCATCTGTACGGCCGCGACGACCTGGACGACACGATCGCGCGGCTGCGCGCCTACCGGGCGGCGGGCGCCGACGTCGTTTACGCGCCGGGGCTGCGCGAGCCCGCGGACATCGCGCGCGTCGTCCGGGAGGTGCCGGCGCCGGTCAACGTGCTCGCCGTCGAGGGGGCTCCGCCCGTACGGGAGCTGGAAGGTCTCGGCGTGCGGCGGGTGTCGACCGGAGGCGCGCTCGCCTGGGCGGCGTACGGCGCCCTGCGGGACGCCGCCCGTGAGCTGCTCACGAGCGGCACCACGACGTTCCGGGCCCGGTCGCTCACCGGCGACGAGATCGGCGCGGCGTTCGGGTCGTCCGGCGGCTAGCTCGCGCCGGCGGTGACGGCACCCCGGCCGGGTTCCGGCTCGCGCGCTGCCTGAGCTGGGGAAACGCTGTGCAGCCGTTCCCCGCGGCCGGCGTGGCGCCGGTCGGCACGGCGCCGCCCGGGATGGTGCCGCTCAGCGAGACCGGTCGGCCTGATCTGCAGGACGACGACCGAGGACAACACCAGCACACCGCCGGCGAGCTGCACGGGGCTCAGCATCTCGCCGAGCGTCAGCGCGGCCAGCGCGGTGGTGACGACGGGCTCGAAGGTCGACAGGATCGAGGCGGTCGACGGGCCGGTCCGGCGCAGACCGGCGAAGAACGCCAGCATCGCCAGGACGGTGGAGACGACGGCCATGCAGGCGAGCCACAACCAGCCCACCGGCTCGAAGCCGAGATCGACACCACCGGTGGCCAGGGCCCGGACGCCGAGCGCGGCGGCGGCGCCGGTCATCACCAGGGCGGCCAGCGGCACGGGTTGCATCCGGTGGACGACGGTGTCCGAGACGAGGATGTAGACGGTGTAGGTGACGGCGGAGCCGAAGGCCAGCACGGCCGCCACCGGGTGCAAGCTCATGGCACCCGCGCCGAGCAGGACCAGCAGCGTCCCGCACGAGGCGACGACCAGGGCGGCGGCACGCGCCGGAGTGAGCCGGTCCCGGCCCAGCGCCACCGCGGCCAGCGTGACCAGGACCGGGTAGGTGTAGAGGATCAGGGACAGCAGCGACGCGTCCATCCGCTCGAGGGCGGAGAAGTACAGACCCGCCTGCAACGCGTACCCGACCGCACCCAGGCCCAGGCCGACGCCGTACACGCGGAAACGACCGGCGGCCCGGCCGGCCGGGGCCGGTCGCCGGCGCAGCTCCGGCCGCACCAGCAGGATCAGCGCCAGCAGCACGGCCGCCAGACCGAAACGGATCAGCAGCAACGCGCTCGGCGAGACACCCGCCTGGTAGGCGAGTTTGCCGAAGACCGCCATGGCGCCGAAGAAGGCAGCAGAGGCAAGACACAATGCGGGGCCCATGACGACCAGCATCGGCGACGGGATCGACCGGGTCCAGCGATGATTCGTGGAGCTGATTCGTTAGGATTTCCGCATGGTCGCGCTGGACCTCCGCCGTCTCCGCTTCCTTCGCGAGCTCGAGGAGCGGGGCACCCTGGCGGCGGTCGCGACGGCCCTGGGTTACAGCCCTTCGACGGTCTCCCAGCAGCTCAACCTGTTGGAGAAGGACGTCGGCGCGGCCCTGCTCGAGAAGGCCGGTCGAGGAGTGCGGCTCACCGACGCCGGTCGTCTCCTGGCCGGGCATGCCCGCGTTCTGCTCGCGGCGGCCGAGACGGCGGAGGCGGACCTGGCCTCGCTGACGGAGGACGTGCGCGGGACCGTCCGGGCCGGCGGACTGCAGTCGGCCGCCCGGCGCCTGCTGGTGCCGGCCGTGGCGCGGCTCAGGGTCGAGCATCCGCAGATTCGCACGGAGGTCTTCGAGCTCGAGCTCGAGCAGGCGCTGCCCGGGCTGGGGCTCGGAGCGGTCGACCTGGTGATCGGTGACGAGTACGACGGCCATCCCCGCCCCCGGCCGCCCGGGCTGCGCTTCATCGACCTGTACGAGGAGCCGATGCGGCTGGTCCTCCCGGCGGCTCACCCGCTGGCCTTGGCCGGTGGCCCGGTCCGGGTGGCGGACCTGCGGCCGGACATCTGGGTGGCGTCGGCCGAGGGCACCGGCCATCACGCCATGGTGGTCGGGATCTGCCGGTTGCTCGGCGGGTACGAGCCGGATCTGCGGCACCGGTCCAACGATGCCGACGTGCACTTCGAGCTCGTCCGCGCCGGCGCCGCCGTGGCGCTGATGCCCCCGCTGACCCTGCCCGTCGACGATCCCGCGCTGGCAGTGCGGGACGTCGCCGAGATCGCGCTGCACCGCCGCCTGGTCGTCGCCGTCCGGCGGACCCCGCCGGCTCCGGCGCTGACGACCTTCCTGGCGGCGGTGACCGACCAGGCCCGGCACCTCGCCGCGGCCCATCCCGGATCGACCACGCGCCCGGGCGCCCGCCCGCGCCGGACGCGAAACTAGGATCAACGAATGGCCGTTCCGCAGAACCACGAAGAGGCGATCACCGCCGCCCGCCGGCTTGCCGAAGTCCTTGAACCGGGCGCGATCCGGCGGGACCGCGACGGCGCCACCGTCGTCCCGGTCGAGGCGGTCGCCGCCCTCGACGCCTCCGGTCTGCTCGGCATCACCGTGCCTCGCAGCGAGGGTGGCCCCGGGCTCGGCATGGGGACGCTCGCCGAGGCGATCCGGATCATCGCCGCGGCCGACCCGGCCATCGCCCAGGTCCCGCAGGGTCACTTCCTGATCGTCGACGTGCTCGCCGTGCACGGTACGGCGGAGACCCGCAAGCGGATCTTCGGTGAGGTGCTGGCCGGACGCCGGATCGGCAACGCGCTCGCAGAGCGCGGTGGCAAACACGCCCAGGACCTGAGGACCGCCATCAGCGACGGCCGGCTTGACGGCGTGAAGTACTACACGACCGGGGCCCTGACCAGCGCCTGGATCGCCGTGAGCGCGCTCGACGAGAACGGCCGTCTCGTGCTCGCGATCGTCCCGCGGGACGCCGAGGGCGTGTCGGTCGACTCGGACTGGGACACGGTCGGACAGCGCGCGACCATCAGCGGCACGGCGACGTTCCGCTCGGTGCCGGTCGAGCCCGGGATGCGCATCGACTACGCGCACGCCTATGAGGTGCCGCAGCAGCTCGGCGCCCGGGCCCAGCTGGTGCACACCGCCATCGAGGTGGGCATCGCCGGCGCCGCGCAGCGTGACGCCCGCTGGTATCTGCGGGACAAGGCCCGCCCGTCGACCGAGGCGATCCGGCACGGGGCGGCCGCCGCCGTCGACGACCCGCACGTCCGGTACCGCTACGGACGCCTCGCCAGCCGGGTCCGCGCCGCCGAGGCGCTGCTGGAGTCGGCCGCCCGCACCCTCGACGGCATCGGGCTGGTTCCCGCGGACGCGGAGGCCGCCGCCCGCGGCTCGCTGGCCGTTGCGGCGGCGAAGGCCTTCGCGAGCGAGATCGCCGTGGAGGCCGGCTCGGAGCTGTTCGCCCTGTGCGGCACGAGCTCGGCCGCGGCCAAGTACGACCTCGACCGGCACTGGCGCAACGCGCGTACGCACAGCGTCCACGATCCGGTGGACTGGAAGTACGCCCACATCGCCGCGTACGACCTCGCCGATCAGCTTCCGCCGAACCACGGCCAGCTCTGACCGACGGGTGCGGCAGGGTCAGCGCTGATCTGCCAGCAGGGCGAGGGTGCGCTCGTCGGGACCGTCGTACAGGTGGTCGAGCACCTGCCGGAAGGGGGCCGGATCGTCGGCCGCCGCGGCGAACAGGGTCATCGACGAACGCAGCTTGAGGTCGTCGGGGTGGCCGAAGATGTCGCTCGCCGACCTGCTCGTCCCGGCCAGCAGGGCCGCGAGCTCGAGCAGGCGCGGGCCGAGCACCGGGTGCGCGAGGTACGCGCGGGCCTCGGCGAGATCGCGGATCGCGTAGTGCCGCGCGGTGGGGCTGGAGCCCAGCCCGGCCAGTTGCGGGAAGACGAACCACATCCAGTGCGTGCGCTTGCGGCCCGCCTCGAGCTCGGCCTTCGCGTCCGCGTACACCCGCTCCTGGGCCTGCACGAAGCGGTCGAGGCTCATCGCTCGCGGCTCCGGCGGGTCTCGCGGTCGTTCGCCTTCTGGATCGCTTCGACGAGCTCGGGCTTGGTCATCCGCGTACGGCCGCTGATGTCGAGCCGCTTGGCGACCTCGAGCAGGTGCTTCTTGGTGGCGTTCGCGTCGACGCCGCCCGCGGTCGGCGCGCTGGTGTCCCGGCCGCCGGCCGCCTTCGCGTCGCTGGGGCCCTTCTCCTGTTTCGGCTCCCAGTGATCGCCGACCTTCTCGAACGAGTGCTTGACGGCGGAGAACGCGGTGCGGTGCGCGCGCTCCCCCTCGCCGTACTGCTCGACGGCCGAGTCGTGGGTCTCCGCCCACGTGTCCTGAGCCTTCTTCGGCGAGCGCTTGAGCGTCGACGGCAACTCCTCGCGTCCTGGCATGCATGGCTCCTTCCCGCCGGACGCGCCGGTGAAACTGGGCAAAAAGGGACTGATACCGGCGGAAACGCCCGACAATGTCCTCATGTCGGACGCCGAGTTCCTCGCGTACGCCGGGTCGCTGGCGCTCGGTGGCCTGCTGTTCCTCATCCTCGCCGTGCTCGGGCTCGGGCAGGGCGTCGTGCTGCGGGTGCTCGACGTGCTGATCGGGCTCGCGTTCCTCGGCTACGCGGGCTATCTCATGGTGGTCGCGCCCGAGTCGCCGTTCGTGTCGTGGTTCGTCTTCATCACCCCGGCGGCCGGCCTCGTCGTGGCGGTCACCGCCCGCCGGCGCGCCCGGCGCAGGCTCAAGCGCCTCGAGGAGGACCTCACCCCGCAGCCGTACGCCCGGCACGACGCCACCGGGCACGCCGAGCGGCAGCCGTTCCCGTCGCCGCCGCCCCCGCTCGAACCCGGCCAGCCCGCCCCGGAGCGCGCCTCCCGCAAGCGTTCCAACCGGATGCCGTCGGGTCTGCCCACCGCTCCCCCGGCGTCCGGGCTGGGCGACCAGCCGCTGACGGCACAGCCGCGGCCGGCGCGCCCGTCGGGGCTGCCGCAGCTGCACGCCGAGCCGGGATACCGCGGGCGGCACGAGGCGGCCGACGACGAGACGGCCGAGCACGACTACACCGGCGGGCGGCACCGCGCCGACGCCGGCCCTGATTAGATACGCCCATGGACTACCGCCGGATCTACCGCTCGGCCGCCGTCACGTTCGTCGACCTCGTCTCGCGGATCCCCGGCGACCGTCTCGACGAGCTGCGCCCGCTCGTCGGCCGGACGGTGAGCTCCGCGCTGCAGCAGGTCCCGCGGGTGCTGGCCGCCGCGGGCGGACCCGTGAACGTCTCGGCCCCCGAGGGCTACTTCGTGTTCCTGCGCGACGTGCCCGAGGCGGTGTACGCCGTGGTGACCGACGCGGGCTTCGACGGCGCGCTGGACACGGTCGGCGAGCTGGCCGCCCGCGCCACCCAGGCGCTGGCCGCGGCCGGCGACGACGACGTGGTCGCCACGCCGGTGGGCGGGATGCGGGTGCGCGACTGGCTGCCGACCCGCACGTTCGAGCTGGTGGTGCACGGCACGGCCGTGGCCGCCGCGGCGGACGTGCCCGCCGGGTTCGACGCCGCGGCGGTGTCCGAGGCGGCGGTGCTGGCGACACGGATCGCGGTGGCCCTGGGCGAGGGCGAGGCCGTGCTGAGCGCGCTGACCGGCCGCTCGCCGCTGCCCGGGAAGTTCTCGGTGCTCTCGACCTGAGAATTCCGGCGGCGTTCTCACCGATTTGCAACCGGTTCGCACTTCGCCGCCGCACCGCCCGGCCGAACAGGGGGGCATGACCGACACGATGATTGTCGAGCTGGGCCTCGGGGCCATGACGATCGCCGCCAAGCTGTGCGCGCCGGTCCTGCTCACGGCGCTCGCGGTGGGCTTCGCGATCTCGCTGTTCCAGTCCGTGACCCAGATCCAGGAGGCGACGCTGTCGTTCGTGCCCAAGGCCGCGGCCGTCTGCGCGGCGCTGCTGTTCTCGGGCAACTGGATGCTCCACGAGATGATCACGTACACCACGCAGCTGTTCGGCCGGATCCCCGAGCTGATCGCCGCCTGACCGCGGGCCCTATGCTGACGCGGTGATCAACGCGCGGCGGGCCACGACCGACGACGCCACCGAGCTCGTCCGGCTGCGGGGCGTGCTGCTCGGGGTCGCCGACGGCTCCGACGAGGGCGGCTGGCGCGAGGCCTCCCGGCAGATCCTGCTGCGGCGCCTCGGCTCGCCGGCGCCCACGATGGCCGGGTTCGTCGTCGACCAGCCCGGCGGCGCGGGGCGGCTCGCCGCCTGCGCGGTCGGCATCCTCGACGAGCGCCTCGGCAAGCCCAGCAACCCGGGCGGCCTGGTCGGTTACATGCTCAACGTCGCCACCGACCCCGCCCACCGGCGGCGGGGGTACGCCCGGGCGTGCACCGCGGCGCTGCTGGAGTGGTTCCGCTCGCAGGGCGCGGGCTCGGTCGACCTGCGCGCCACCCCGGACGCCGAGGCGCTGTACGCGTCGCAGGGCTTCGAGCGGACGGCCGACCCGTCCATGCGGCTGCACCTGATCATAGAGTGACCCTGTGACACTCGAGGAGCAGCGCGCGCACATCCTGTCGGGCGCGATGTACGACGACCTCACCGACGAGCTGCTGCAGGCGCGCCAGCGGGCGGTGCTGCTGACCGGCGAGTACAACGCGAGCTTCGGGCAACCCCAGGCCGTACGGGAGGAGATCCTGCGGCGGCTGCTACACCGGGTCGGCGAGGGATGCCACTTCGAGCCGACGTTGCGGTGCGAGTTCGGCTTCAACGTCAGCGTCGGCGACCGGTTCTACGCGAACTTCGACTGCGTGCTGCTCGACGGCGGCGGCATCACGATCGGCGACGACGTGCTGTTCGGGCCGCGGGTCGGCATCTACACGAGCAACCACGCCATCGACGCCGCCGAGCGCGCGGCGGGCGCCTGCTACGCCAAGCCGGTGACGATCGGCAACCGGGTCTGGGTGGGCGGCGACGTCACGATCAACCAGGGTGTGACGGTCGGCGACGAGTCGATCATCGGATCGGGCAGCGTGGTGACCCGTCCGGTGCCGGCGGGGGTGATCGCGGCCGGAAATCCGGCGCGGGTCCTCCGTACGATCACCGAGGCGGACCGGACCGGATACGGGAGGCGCACGTCGTGACACGGATCGGTGTGATGCTGCCGCGGGACCTGCCCGCCGGCCAGGTGCTGGACTACGCCCGGCGCGCCGACGAGCTCGGGTTCGACGAGCTGTGGGTGGTCGAGGACCTCGGCTTCCGCGGCGGCGTGGCCCAGGCCGGCGCGGTGCTCGCCGCGACCTCGCGCATCGTCGTCGGCATCGGCATCCTGCCCGCGGGGGCGCGCAACGCCGCCTTCGCCGCGATGGAGCTCGCCACGCTGGCCCAGCTGTTCCCCGGCCGGTTGATCGCCGGGATCGGCCACGGCATGCCCCCCTGGATGCGGGAGGTCGGCGCTTGGCCCGCGAGCCCGCTGACGCTGCTCGAGGAGTACACGGTCGCCGTGCGGACGCTGCTGCGCGGCTCGCCGGGCCCGGCCGCGGGCCGCTACGTGAACGTCGAGGGCGTGGTGATCGGCGAGGTCCCTGCGCAGGCGCCGCCGGTGGTGCTGGGCGTGCGCGGCCCGAAGTCGATCGCCCTGGCCGGGCGGGTCTCCGACGGCGTGCTGCTCGCCGAGCCCGCCGCGCCGCCCTACGTCGAGGCCTCGCTGGGCCACCTCGGCGCGCCCGCGCAGGTCATCACGTACGACGCCGCAGTGGTCGGCGACGATGGCGCGGCCGCCCGGGATCTGGTGCGGCCCGGCCTGGCCTGGATCGGCGAGCCCGACTGGGCGCCGCACCTGGCGCCGCTGCCGTTCGCGGACGACCTGGCCGCGCACCGCCGGGCCTCGGCCGGCCCGGACGAGTTCGCCGCCACGATGCCCGACGCGTGGGTGCGTGAGCTGGCCCTGGCGGGGACGCCCGACGAGGTGCGCGCCCGGATCGCGGCCCGGCACGCCGCCGGCGCCACCAGCGTGGTCCTGATCCCCGCCGAGCCGGACCGTCTGGACGCGCTGACCCGGCTGGCGCAGGTCCTGCCCCGCTGACGCGGCGCTGCTCCGCGCGGCGGGCGCCTCCGTCGCTCGTCGCGCGGGCTCACCTCGTACGCCGGGAAGTGCCTGTCAGGGCGTGCCGCCACGCAGGCGCAGCAGCTCCTCCCGCGCGTGCACGACCCGGCCGGTCTCCTGGCCGCCCGCCCGCGCGATCTCCTGCGCCAGGTCGCCCGCGCTCTCGATCAGGTGGCGGGCGCGGCTGCGGCTGTGGACCAGCTTGCGGAAGTGCCGCCGGTCCTTGTGCAGCCCGCTCACCGCGTCCAGCAGCGGCGGGTCGACCACGCCGGACTCGACCTCGGGCGCGAGCAGCTCGCGCATCCAGGCCCGCTCGGTGCGCGACGCCAGCCGCCGCACCACCAGCAGCACCACGATGGCGAGCGGCATGAGCAGCAGGTACGGCCCGAACTCCGTCAGGAACGGGACGCCGCCGAACAGGCCGCCCGCCGCGTCCCACGCGAAGTGCAGGCCCATCGCGGCCAGGCAGGCGGCCAGGCCGCGCGCCACGTGCCGTTCGCCGGGCGAGCGGCCCAGCACCCACATGACGCCGGCGCAGAAGACGGCGCTGAACAGCGCGTGCGAGGTGATGCCGGCGAACCCGCGCAGCGCGAGGATGAACAGCGACGACTCGAGCTGACCCACCCCGTACGAGGAGGTCGCGTTGTTGTAGGCGTAGAGCACGTCCTCGGCGACCTGGAAGCCGAGCCCGATGAACGCGCCGATGATGAACCCGTCGTACGCGCTGCGGACCAGCCGCGGGGCCAGCGCGATCAGCAGGATCAGCCCGAGGCCTTTGCTCCACTCCTCGTCGATGGGCGCGCTGAGGCCGGCGCCCCACGTGGTCGCCCCGGTGGGGCCGAGCAGCTTCTGCCAGATCTCCAGCAGCGCGGTGTTGGCCGGCAGCGCGATCCAGAACGTCGCGGCGAACGCCCCCCACGCGAAACCGGTGGCCAGCAGCCCGGCCGGCTGGGCCGTGTAGCGGTTCTGGTGGCGCAGGAACAGCAGCCACGGGATCAGGTAGATGCCGAAGAACACGATGCCGCTGGTCACCGCGACCCGGTAGGCGCCGAAGCCGGGAGCGAAATACCTGACCATGCCGAGCGATCCGGCGCCCACGCCGATCAGGTAGACCCAGAAGGCCGGGTTGTGCGGCTGGAACAGCCGGAACGGAGTGCCCCAGCCGGACTCCCGGATGGACTCCAGCTGGGCGCTCTTGGCGGGCGTGCCGATCACGGTCATTCGCCCGTCCCCGGGGTGATGCTGCGCAGGAAGGCCTCGATCTCGCCGGAGTACTGCTGGAACGACCCGGGCGCCGTGCTCACGTCCACGAGCAGCGCGGGCGCCGGGTCCGGGTCGGAGGCGGACATCTTGAACGCCGCGAGCAGCTCGTCGCCGCTGGTGCCGCTCGCGCTGCGCACGACCCCGACCAGGCCGGACCCGGTGGTGAAGGTGCCGGGAGCGGCGGAGATGTTCGCCTCCGGGTCCTCCGAGGTGATCACCTGGTCGAGGAACTGCGCCGCGCTGCCGGTGTACGCCGCGCCGGTCAGGTCGATGGTCGCGCCGCCCTTGGCGAGCTTGACGGTGTCGTTGGTGGGGCTGACCCCGGCCCGGTCGCTGACCAGCGCGCCGTCCTCCAGCTGCCAGCCGACCGGCGGCACGGCCGTCGCGCCGGCCCCCAGGTCGAGCACGTCGCCGGCCTTGATCGCGTTGCGCCACGGCACGACCGCGTTCAGCGCCGGCCAGCCGTAGATCAGCAGCAGAGCGACGGCCAGCACGAAGACCGCCGGCTTCATCCGCCGCCGATCCAGCCCGAACCACCGGTGCTCGACCGGCACCCATCCCTGCACGTCTGCGCTCATGGTCACCCCCGCCTAAGAACCTAGTGCCAACTGCCGTCGATGGCGCAGATTGATTGCTCGGCGAAGTGGGAAGCACACCGGCCATGAGAATCTGGCCCGGGAACCCCTATCCGCTGGGTGCGACCTACGACGGAGGCGGCACCAACTTCGCCCTGTTCTCCGAGCACGCCGAACGGGTGGAGCTGTGCCTGTTCGACGACGACGGCAAGGAGACCCGGATCGACCTGCCGGAGCGGGAGGCCCTGGTGTGGCACGGCTACCTGCCGCGGATCGTGCCGGGCCAGCGGTACGGGTACCGGGTCCACGGCCCGTACGACCCCTCGCGCGGGCTGCGCTGCAACCCCAGCAAGCTGCTGCTCGACCCGTACGCGAAGGCCATCGACGGGCGTAACGACTGGAACGAGGCGCTGTTCGCCTACCGGTTCGGCGACCCGTCCTCGCGCAACGACGACGACTCCGCCCCGTACGCGCAGAAGTCCGTGGTCATCAACCCGTTCTTCGACTGGGGCAACGACCGGCCGCTGCGGATCCCGTTCCACCAGACCGTGATCTACGAGGCGCACGTCAAGGGCATGACCCAGGCGCACCCCGGTATCCCCGAGGACGTGCGGGGCACGTACTCCGGAATCGCCCACCCGGTCATGATCGAGTATCTCAAGGGGCTCGGCATCACCGCGATCGAGCTCATGCCGGTGCACCAGTTCGTGCACGACAGCACGCTGGTCGACCGCGGGCTGACCAACTACTGGGGCTACAACACGATCGGCTTCTTCGCGCCGCACAACGGCTACGCGTCCTTCGGCGGGCACGGCGGGCAGGTGCAGGAGTTCAAGTCGATGGTCAAGGCGCTGCACCAGGCGGGCATCGAGGTCATCCTCGACGTGGTCTACAACCACACCGCCGAGGGCAACCACCTCGGGCCCACGCTGTCGTTCCGCGGCATCGACAACCCCGCCTACTACCGGCTCGTCGACGGCGACCCGCAGTACTACTACGACACGACGGGCACGGGCAACAGCCTCAACGTCCGCCACCACGAGTCGCTGCGGCTCATCATGGACTCGCTGCGCTACTGGGTGACCGAGATGCACGTCGACGGCTTCCGGTTCGACCTCGCGGCGGCGCTCGCGCGCGAGTTCCACGCCGTCGACCGCCTGGCCGCGTTCTTCGACCTGGTCAACCAGGACCCGATCGTGTCGCGGGTCAAGCTGATCGCCGAGCCGTGGGACGTCGGCGACGGCGGCTACCAGGTCGGCGGCTTCCCCTCGCTGTGGACGGAGTGGAACGGCCGCTACCGCGACTCGGTGCGCGACTTCTGGCGCGGCGAGCCCGCGTCGCTGGGCGAGTTCGCGTCACGCTTCACCGGCAGCTCCGACCTGTACGAGATCGACGGCCGCCGCCCGATCGCGTCGATCAACTTCGTGACCGCGCACGACGGGTTCACGCTCAACGACCTGGTCTCGTACAACGAGAAGCACAACGAGGCCAACGGCGAAGCCAACCGCGACGGTGAGAGCCACAACCGCTCCTGGAACTGCGGCGTCGAGGGCCCCACGGAGGACCCGGACATCGTGGCGCTGCGCGAACGGCAGAAGCGCAACTTCCTCGCCACGCTGCTGCTCTCGCAGGGCGTGCCGATGATCTGCCACGGCGACGAGCTGGGCCGCACCCAGGGCGGCAACAACAACGTCTACTGCCAGGACAACGAGATCAGCTGGATCGACTGGGAGGACGCCCGCAACCAGGACGTGCTGACCGGCTTCACCCGCCGGCTGCTGGCGCTGCGCGCCAAGCACCCGATCTTCCGCCGCCGCCGCTTCTTCACCGGCGCGCCCGTCGACGGCGGCGCGGTGCCCGACATCGCCTGGCTGCGCCGCGACGGCCGGCCCATGACCGAGGCCGACTGGAACACCAGCAGCGGCATGACCATGACCGTGTTCCTCAACGGCCACGGCATTCCCGAACGCGACGCCCTCGGCGAGCCGATCACCGACGACTCGTTCCTGCTGCTGTTCAACCCGCTCGCCGAGACGGTCCCGTTCACGCTGCCGGACCGCAGTTACGGCCGTACGTGGGAGGTCGTGGCGAACACCGCCGACCCGCTGCTGGCCCAGCGCCGCAAGACCGCGAAGGCCGCCACCCAGGTCGACGTGCTGGGCCACACCCTCGTCGTGCTGCGCTGCCGCTACTGAGCCTCTGCGTCGGGGTTGCAATGTGGACGGTGAGCGCCGAAGGTGTGAGCATGTGGCCCGCGCCCGAGCCCGACTGCTGGCTGCACCCCGCCGTCGAGGTGCGCCCCTCCCCCATCGCCGGGGAGGGGCTGTTCGCCCGAGCCCCCATCTCCGCGGGCGCCACCGTGTCCCGGCTGGGCGGGCGCCTCGTCACCACCGCCGAGCTGTCCCGGCTGCTCGGCGACGCCTCCCGCTACATCGACACGATCACCGTCGACGACGACTCCCACCTGGTGCTGCCGCCGGGGCGGCCCAACGGCAAGGGCAACCACAGTTGCGACCCGAACCTGTGGTGGGGCGCGCCGTACACGCTGACCGCTCGCCGCGCCGTCCCCGCCGGCGCGGAGCTGACCAGCGACTACGCCACCAGCACCGGGGTTGACGCTTTCACCATGCCCTGCCGCTGCGGCAGCCCCCGCTGCCGCGGCGTCGTCACCGGGCGGGACTGGAGTCGCCTCGACCTGCGCGAGCGCTACGGCGACCACTGGGTGCCCGCGCTGCTGCGCCGCATCCACGACGTGCACTGACGCCCGCTCTGCACTGACATCTGCGAACCGCTCGTGGTCTGATCTGCGAGCTGAGTAGCTGTACCCATGCGTGGTGTCGGACTCGTCCGCAAGACTGACGCGGTGACCGCACCCTCCACACACCTCACCGCCGGGCCCCGCCGGCGTGAGCCCGTAGTCCTGCTGGCCGTCGGTCTGATCGCGCTGGTCGTCTCCGCGATCGGCGCCAAGTCGATCGGCACCTGGTTGCTGGAGGTGCTCGCAGCGCTCATCGGGGCGGTGATCCTGGTGGTCACTTACCGCCGGTTCCCGCTCAGCCCCCTCGCGTACCGGCTGATCCTGATCCATTCCGTGATCCTGATGATCGGTGGCCACTGGACCTATGCCGAGGTGCCGGCCGGTGACTGGGTACGCGACGGGCTCGGGCTGGCCCGTAATCCCTACGATCGTCTCGGTCACTTCGCCCAGGGTTTCGTGCCGGCCATCGTCGCCCGCGAGATCCTGCTGCGCTGCACGCCCCTGCGTCCCGGCCGCTGGCTGGCTGCGCTGGTGCTGTGCGTGGTGATGGCGGTCAGCGCCACGTGGGAGCTGTTCGAATGGCTGTCCGCCGTGGTCGGCGGCTCCTCAGCGGACGATTTCCTGGGAACCCAGGGCGACGTCTGGGACACCCAGTGGGACATGTTCATGGCCGGCGTCGGAGCGATCACGAGCTTGTTGCTGCTCAGCCGCCTCCACGACAAGCAACTCCGCGGCCTGTCCCCCACGGACACCGGAGCCGCGGGACATCGCAGCGCGGTCACGACAGGATCGCGCAGATCGGAGAACCCAGCATCATAGAAAGGGGCGGCCGCGTCGTGCCGGCCGCCGGACGCTTCCGTGGTGCCGGAACTCGGCGACATGTGGTGCCCGAACTCGCGGGCAGAACCACTGCACTGACATCCGCGCCCCGCACTGACATCCGCGGCCGCCTGCTCATGCCATGGCGTGGCGCTTGACGGCCTGTTCCCAACCGGGCAGGTCGGCGGCGGACCGCTCCGCCGGCCCCACGTAGTCGGCCGACGGCCGGATGATCTTCGCGAGGCGCTTCTGCTCGAGGATGTGGGCGCTCCAGCCGGCCGTGCGCGCACACGTGAACATCGCCGCCAGCATGTCGACCGGCACCTCGGCGAAGTCCAGCACGATCGCCGCCCAGAACTCGACGTTCGTCTCCAGGACGCGGTCGGGCTTGCGCTCGCGCAGCTCCGCCAGCGCCGCCTTCTCCAGCTCCAGCGCCACCTCGTAGCGTGGCGCGCCCAGCTCACGGGCCGCCTCGCGCAGGATCCGGGCCCGCGGGTCCTCGGCCCGGTAGACCGCGTGCCCGAAGCCCATGAGCCGTTGGCCGCTGTCCAGGACCTTCTTCACGTACGCCCGGGCGTCCCCGCCCTTCTCCACATCCGCGACCATGCCCAGCGCGCGGGCCGGCGCCCCGCCGTGCAGCGGACCCGAGATCGCGGCCACCGCAGCCGAGAGGCACGCGCCGACGTCGGCACCCGTGCTCGCCACCACCCGAGCCGTGAACGTGGACGCGTTCATGCCGTGCTCGGCCGCGCAGACCCAGTAGCGGTCGATCGCCGCCACGTGCCGCGGGTCCGGCTCCCCCCGCCACCTGATCATGAACTGCGACGTGATGTCCGGCCCCTCCGCGACGCGCCGCTCCGGCACCGGCGGCAGCTCCTCCCCGCGCGCCGACGCCGCCACCACGGCCAGCATCGCCGCCGAGGCGCGCGCGATGTCCTCCCGGGCTTGCGCGTCCGAGATGTCGATGAGCGGCCGCAGTCCCAGCCCCGGCGCCAACGCCGCCGCCGCGGCCTGCACATCCACCCGCACGTCCCCGGTTCTCAGCGGCCATCCCCGCAGACCGCTCAGCCCCGCAGATCCGCTCAGCTCCGCGGGCCCACCGACCCGCGCAGGGTCGGTGCCGCCCGGCCGCCCGCCAACGCCCGACCCGACGGCATCCGGCCGCTCGCCAACGCCCGGCCCGGCGGCACCCGATTGCCCCCTGACGCCCGGCCCGACAGCGCCCGGCTGCCCGCCGACGCCCGGCCCGGCGGCACTCGACTGCTCGTCCAGCCCCGGCGAGGTCAGCGGGGACTCGAACGTGCCGTCGGCGAGCAGGCCCCACACATCGCCGTACGAGACGGTGCCGGCCAGGGAGCGGATGTCGATGCCGCGGTAGCGCAGCGCGCCGCCGTCGCGGTCGGGCTCGGCGATCTCGGTGTCGAACGCGACGACACCGGCAAGTCCAGGATTCACAGTCACCATGTCAACACGATGCGGGCGATACATGTTGACGTCAATGTTGATGCAGTCAATATGAGAGCATGTCCACATGCCTGCCCGACAGCCACCCCTGCTGACCACCGCCGAGGTCGCTCACCTGCTGGGCGTCAAACCTGCGACGGTCTACGCCTACGTGAGCCGCGGCCTGCTCGGCAGCCGCCGCAACGCCGACGGCAAGAACAGCCTCTTCGACCGCCGCGAGGTGGACGCCTTCCTGGCCGCCCGCAAACGTCCCTCGACGCCGGGCATCCAGACCGCCATCACGTTGATTCGCGCCGGCGCGCTCTACTATCGCGGACACGACGCCGTGCAGCTGGCCCGCGTCGCGAGCTTCGAAGAAGTGGCCACCCTGCTGTGGACGGGCAGCCGCGACTACGTCGACCTGACGCCCGACCCGGAGCTGCGCCGGCTGGCCGAGGCCGTGATCGCGCCGCTGCCCCATGCGGCCCGCCACACCGACCGGCTGCGCGTCATCGTCGCCGCGGCCGCGGCCGGCGACCCGCTGCGCTTCGACACCTCGCCCACCGCCGTGATCGCCACCGGCCGTTCCCTGCTCGGGACGATGGTCGCCGCCCTGCCGCGCGCTCGGCGCCCGGCAGAGAGCGATGAGGTTGTGAGCAGGCGGGCCGCGACCCGGAAGGCGGGGGCGATCGGAGGCGAGTCGCCCGCCGGCCCGAAAGCCGGCGGACGGGAAGCCGGCGGAGAGGTCGCAATGGCTGACGCTGCGGGCGCCGGAGTGCGAGACGCCCGGATGGAAGCCGGAGCCGCGCGGACCACGAGCACGGGAGGCGCAGACGCGGCAGACGTGGACGCGGCAGACGTGAACGCGGCAGACGTAGACGCGGCAGACGTAGACGCGCTTGCCGCGGGCACCAAGACCGCAGCCACCAAGACCGCAGGCACCAAGACCGCAGGCACCAAGGCTGCGGGCACCGAGGCCGCGGGCACCAAGGCCGCAGAGGTGTGGGCCGAGGAAGCGGCGGCGGGGAGGCGGGAAGACGAGCGGCGGATCGCGGAAGTGCTGTGGGAGCGCCTGACACCGAGGGAGGCCGCCCCGCGGGATCACAACCTGCTCGATGCGGCGTTGATTCTGCTGGCCGACCACGACATGGCGGCGTCCACGTTGGCGGCTCGGGTGGCTGCCTCCACGCGGGCCCACCCGTACGCGGTGGTCGGCGCGGGACTGGCGGCGCTCGACGGGCCGCTGCACGGGGCGGCGAGCAGCATGGCCTACCCGCTGCTCGCGGCGGCCCTGGACAGGCCGGACCCGGTGGGGGCGATCGCGGAGCGGCTACGCGCGGGTGAGGCGGTGCCGGGGTTCGGGCACCGGCTCTATCCGGACGGGGACCCGAGGGCGGTGGCGCTGCTCGACATGCTGGGCGACACCCGCGCGCGGGAGGCGGCCGAGCGGCTGGCGGAGGTCATGCGGGCGCGCTCGGGCGTCCACCCGAACGTCGACCTGGCCCTGGCCGCGATCACGCTGGAGCACGGCATGCCGCCGGACGCGGGCGAGACCATCTTCGCGGTTGCGCGTACGGCGGGATGGCTGGCGCACGCCCTGGAGGAGTACGCCGACCGGCCCTCGCGCTTCCGTCCCACCGGCGAGTACGCCGGTCACGGCCCCGCCTGAGCGGGGTTCACTCCTCGACGCAGAACTCGTTGCCCTCGGGGTCGCGCAGCACGATGAGCCCGTGCGCCTCCCACGCGAACGTGGCGCCCAGGTCGGTGAGCCGCTTCACCTCGGCGGGGATGTCGCCGCCGGGGGCGCGCAGGTCGAAGTGCATGCGCAGCTTGCCCTGCTTGGGCTCGGGCACCTTCTGGAACCACAGGTTGGGCCCGCCCCAGCCGGGCGCCTCCACGAACGCCTTGTCCGAGGTGGAGTCCTCCTCGAGCTCACCGCCCAGCGCGGCGGCCCAGAAGCGGGCGACGACCAGCGCGTCCTGGCAGTCGATGGTGAGGCTCTTGACGTGGGCGTGCATCACTCGTACCTCTCGAAGAAGACGACCTCGTCGAGCGGGCGGCGGCGGGGCTGCGACCACCGTCCGCGGGCCGGATAGCCGAGCGGGATCAGCGCCATGGTGAGCGCGTCGTCCGGCAGATGCAACAACCGCCGTACGTCGTCCTCGTGCGCGGCGTAGAGCGTCGTCAGCGTGGCGCCGATGCCGTAGGCGCGCGCGGCCAGCATGAGGTGCTGCACGGCGCCGTAGATGGACGAGCCGAGGCGCGGGTTGGCCGACCGGGCGGCGCCCAGCAGCACCGGGAAGATCCAGACCGGCGCTTCCTCGAGGTGGTTGGCGAGGTGCTCGGCGGCTCGAAACGTGGCGGCGCTCATGCCCTGCGGGTCGTCGGAGGCGAGGATCTGCTCGCGGCGCGAGCCGTAGCTCCTCTCCCACCCCTCGCGGTACCAGTCGGCGATCTGCCGTTTGACCTCGGCGTCGCGGACGACGATCCACGCCCAGCGCTGCGTGTTGCCGCCGCTGGGGCCGCGGACGGCCGCGTCGAGCAGCGCCCGGACGACGTCGTCGGGGATGGGCTCGGCCGACAGGTACCGGCGGGCCGGCGTGGAGTGCAGCCCCTCGAGCAGGGACAGGCTGTGCGGATCTTCGGACGGCATGCCGGGACCCTACCGCGGGCGACCGCGGGGCGGGCGACTCGTAAACCGCGGCGGCGGGCGACCGATAGCAAGGCAACGCAGCACCCACCTTCGAGGAAGGACGCCCCATGGCTCAGCGGACGATGCCGGTCCGCGGCGACCGTTGGCAGCCGGAGGACCGGATCTACGACGGACTGATCGCCCGCGCGGTGGACAGCTCGCAGGACTCCGAGGCCCGCGACGGCACGGCCGAGATGATGGCCGGCGCGCTGCTGCTGGTGGTGCTGTTCCTCGTCATCATGAAGGGGGCGCAGTCGGCCGCCGCGGCGCTGCTGGTGTGCGGGGTGCTGGGCGGCGCGGGCTTCCTCTACATGGTCAGCGCGGCCCGGCCGGGCGAGCGGGACCGGCGGCGCGCGCTGGCCGAGCTGGGCGGGCCGGGCCGGCTGCCGGCCGGCTACCTCGTGCACCCGAAGGCCTGGGAGTCGGGCGTCTCCGACCACGTGGCCGGCGTTCCCGAGTCCCAGCTGCTCGCGGCCGCCGAGCTGTGCGACATCTTCCCCGGTACGGTCGACGACCTGCTCACCTTCGTCGGCAACGTGGCCATCCACGTGCCGGCCGGGCGCCACACGAGCACGGAGGACGTGCGGCGCCGCGCCCGGGAGCTGGTCCGCATCGGCAAGCCGATCGTCGTGGACTACGCCAAGAGCGCGCCCAAGCTGCCCACACCCCCGCCGGCGGGCAAGGGCAAGCGGTAGTAGGTCCTCAGGCGGCCAGCGCGGCGTAGCGGCCGCCGACGCCGATCAGGGCGTCGTGGGTGCCGGACTCGAGGATGCGGCCGTGGTCGACCACGGCGATCTGGTCGGCGTCGCGCACGGTCGAGAGGCGGTGCGCGATGGTGACCGTGGTGCGGCCCCGCGACAGCTCGTCGAAGGCCCGCTGCACGGCCCGCTCGGTCTCGTTGTCCAGCGCGCTGGTGGCCTCGTCGAGCACCAGGATGCGCGGGTCGCGCAGCAGCGTGCGGGCGATGGCGATGCGCTGCTTCTCGCCGCCGGAGAAGCGGTGGCCGCGGGAGCCGACCATGGTGTCGTAGCCCTCGGGCAGCCCGGCGATCAGGTCGTGGATCTGCGCGGCGCGGGCCGCGGCCTCGAGCTCGGCGTCGCTCGCGCCGGGCTTGGCGTACCGCAGGTTCTCGCGGACGGTCGTGTGCAGCAGGTACGTCTCCTGGGAGACCACGCCGACGATCGACGCCAGCGTGTCGAGCGACAGGTCGCGCAGGTCGACGCCGTCGATCGTGATGCGGCCCGCGGTCGGGTCGTGCAGCCGGGCGATCAGCGCGGCGAGCGTGCTCTTGCCCGAGCCGGTCTCGCCCACCAGCGCGAGCGACGATCCCGCGGGCACATCGAGGGTGACCCCGGCGATCGCGGCGGTGGGGCTTCCGGCGTACGTGAAAGTGACGTCCTCGAAGCGCAGATGACCACGCGGCTCGCTCAGCGGCACCGGGTGGGCCGGCTCGTCGACGTCGACGGGCAGGTCGAGGTACTCGAAGATGCGCGCGAACAGCGCGAGCGAGCTGGTGACCGTGACACCGACGTTGAGCAGCCCCATCAGCGGCCGGAACAGCCCGGACTGCAGGGCCGTGAACGCGACCAGCGTGCCGATGCTCATCGAGCCGGACGTGATCGGCAGCCCGGCGGCCAGGTAGATGACCGCGGGGATCACGGCGAACACGATGCTCATCGACGCCATCCGCCAGCGGCCGGCCAGCTCGGAGCGCAGCTCGAGGTCGATGAGGCGGCTCGACGAGGCGGTGAACCGGGCGACCTGGGCGGCGGCGGTGCCCATCGTCTTGCTGAGCTGCACGCCGCCGACGGACAGGCCCTCCTCGATGATGACGTTGAGGTCGGCGAGCTCGCGCTGGCGCTGCGCGGTGATGGCCCGGCGCATGCTCGCGACCCGGCGGGTGAGCCAGATCGAGGGCGGCAGCACGAGCAGCGACACGAGCGACAGCTGCCAGGAGAGCGCGGCCATGGCGGCCGCCGTGGCGACGACCGTGGTCAGGTTCGAGGCGATCGAGGTGGCGGTGGAGGTGACCACCGACTCCATGCCGCCGATGTCGTTGGTGATGCGCGACTGCACCTCGCCGGTGCGGGTGCGGGTGAAGAACGCGATCGACTGGCGCTGCAGGTGGGCGAACACGTCGGTGCGCAGCCTGTGCATGACGCGCTGGCCGACGGTTGTGGATATCCACGTCTGCACGACGCCGAGCGCGGCCGTGACCGCCGCGACGGCGACCATGCCGATGACGAGCCAGACCAGCAGGCGTACGTCCTGGCGCGGCAGCGCGACGTCGATGACCTCGCGCAGCAGGAACGGGCTTGCCATGCCCACCAGCGACGAGGCCACGATGGTGAGGATCACGATCGCGAGCGGGCCGCGGTGGTCGGTGAACAGGGAGCCGATGCGGCGCAGCGAGACGTTTCTCGCCTGCGCGATCTCGGCCGGGGTGGGCTTCTTGCCGCGGGTGCGGCCTTCGAACGGGCTTTCCAAGAGCGGACCTTCTTCCGTACGCAATATGGTGAGGTTACCTCATCATGAGGCAACAACACCATGCGCTGGTACGGTATTCCGGTGGACGACGAGGGCCTGCTCGAGACGTTCTTCGCGGTGTCCCGCCGGCTGCGTCAGCGCACCCGCCAGGCGCTCGAGCCGTGGGAGCTGTCGCCGTCGGTCGGCCGGGCGATCAGCGTGCTGCTCCGGCACGGCGACCTGCGGCCGAGCGTCCTGGCCGAACACCTGCGGATCGCGCCGCGCTCGGCCACCGAGGTCGTCGACGACCTGCAGGGACGCGGGATCGCCGAGCGCCACCCCGACCCGGGCGACCGCCGCGCCGTGCTCGTCACGCTCACCGACGAGGGCCTGCTGATCGCCCGCGCCATCGAGGCCGCCCGGCGGGAGGCGGGGGCACGCTTCTTCGCGACCCTCTCCCCCACCGACCGCCGCGAGCTGGGCCGGCTGCTGCAGACCCTGCGCGACGAGAACGGCTGAGCCGCCCGCAGAGCCGACGACACCGCAGACGGTCGCGGTGAGACAGGCGGGCCGGCGAGGCGGGCGCCCCTAGCGGCGCAGGCGGGCGCTCGCGGTGAGGCAGGCGGCGGCGCCGGTGGCGCAGAAGACGCCTGCCAGCAGGGGGGTCGGCACGTCGACGCCGGCCACCCGGATGAGCACGGCGAGCGCGACCAGCGCGACCAGGCACACCCCGAACGCGACCGCGGCCAGGTGACCGAGCGCGGAGCGGGTGGCGGAGGCCTCCCGGCGTACGCCCCCGGCGGGCACGCGCAGCGACTCGGCGAACCGGTCGGTGACGTGCACCAGCGAGTCGGCGTCGCGGATGTGCTGCTCGGCGGCGGCGAGGCGGCGCAGCTCGGCCAGCGCGCGGGGGTGGCCGGGCTGCAGCCGTACGGCGCGCGCGTAGGACTCGCGGGCGCTCAGCGGGCGGCCGGCGGCGAACAGCGCCATCCCGTACGCGACCTGGATGTCGGCGTCGTAGTGCGCGATCTCGGCGGCGGCCTCGAGCACGAGCAGCGCCTCGGCGGTGCGCCCGGCGGCGAGCAGCGCCCGGCCGTGCCGCTCGGCGAGGCGCGGGTTGCCCGGGTCCTCGTCGGTGGCGGCGTGCGCGGCGGTGACGGCGAGGTCGTGGCGGCCCAGCGCGGTGTAGGCGGCGCTCACCCAGTACAGCTCCTCGATGCCCCGCGGCTGCAGGGTCAGCGCGGTCCGGGCGGCCTCCAGGGCCTCGGCGAACGAGCCGAGCGCCATGCGCGCGCGGGCCAGCAGGAGCCACGCGACGCCGTTGCCGGGGTCGGCGCCGACGACGGGGGCCAGCAGGGTCACGGCCTGTCCGGCGCGGCCGCTGGAGAGCAGGTCGCCGGCACGGTCGAGGAGGAGTTCGGTCTGCACGCCAGGGTGATCGGTCCGGCCGGGCGCGGATCGCGGTACTCCCCGGGTGCTTGTCGGTTGTCGGAAAACCTCAACCCGCCGGGTAGCGGTGCCGATCGTGGACGGTTGCGAACGGAGAGCAAGGAAAGGACAGTGCCATGACGATCGGAACGGGCAGCTGGGTCGGCCACATCAGCCTGGTGCACCTGCGCGCGGACGTGCAGCGGCTGCGCACCGACTTCGTCGCCGGCGCCGACGACCAGGTCATCGCCGCCGACCGCGCCGCCGTGCAGGACAGCCGCCGGGTGCTCAACCTGCACCGCGCCGCGCTGTTCGACGTCACCGTCTGACCGCGGCGGGGCGGCACGGCCTCAACGATCGGCCCGGGCAGCCGGCGTCAGGAGGATCCCTGGGTGGGAGTTCGGGTGCGGAGCTCACGGTGGTGCTCCGTGATCGCACCGAGCATCCCGCTCAGGAACCGGCGTACGGACTCGAGCTCCGCGCGGCTGAACCCGTCCATGACGGCGTGGCTGCGCGCGCCCAGCGGGGCGAAGAACGCGACCGCGAGCTCCATCCCGGGCTCGCCGTAGCGCAGGTGCACCACGCGGCGGTCGGCGCTCTCCCGCGTACGCCTGAGGTGCCCGGCCCGCTCCAGGCGGTCGATCACGGCGGTCGTCGCGCCGGAGGAGAGCCCGAGGGCCTCGCCGAGCCGTCCGGGGGTGAGCGGGTCGCCGCGCCGCTCGGCGTGCATCACGGCGATCAGCGCCTGCAGGTCGGTGAAATGCAGCCCCGCCCGGCCGGCGAACGCGTGCGCGACGTGCTGGGCCTCGATGCTGTAGAGGCGCAGCAGATCCACCACGTCCGCGCGCAGGTCGTCCCGTTCTTCCACAGCGCCAGTGTTGCAGACCCGCCCGCCGTGGGTAAGAATCTCGATTATCGAGATTCTCGCCTGCGGAGGGATCACGCGGCGCGCCTGGCTCACCCTGATCATCGCGGTGCTGATCGGCGGGGGCGTGCTGGCCTTCGCGGGCCCGCTCGAGACCACGAACGACCCGACGGCCTCGCTGCCCAGCGCGGCGGAGTCGACTCGCGTCGCCGAGCTGGAGCGCCGCCTCCCGCAGGGGCAGGTCAACCCGGCCCTGATCGTGTTCGCCAAGGACGACGGGACGCCGCTGACCGCCGGCGAGCTGAGCGCGATCGGCGGCTTCGGCACGCCGATCGTCGCCCCCGGCAGGGACGCGGCGATCGTGTCGAAGCCCTACCCGGCGGGCGCGTCGGCCGAGCAGATCGTCGACGCGGTCACCGAGCTGCGCACCCAGGTGCGCGACCGGACACCCCCGGGCATCACCGCGCAGGTCACCGGCGGCGCGGGCTTCACCGCCGACCTGGCCGACAGCTTCTCGGGCGCCAACACCCGCCTGCTCGTCGTCACCGTCGTGGTCGTCGCGCTGCTGCTGCTGGTCACCTATCGCAGCCCGATCCTCTGGCTGGTGCCGCTCGCGGTCGTCGGCCTGGCCGACCGGCTCAGCGGCGCGGTCGTCGCGATCCTGTCGCGGCACAGCGGGCTGGCCATCGACGCCTCCACCAACGGCATCATCACCGTGCTGGTGTTCGGCGCCGGCACCAACTACGCCCTGCTGATCATCAGCCGCTACCGGGAGGAGCTGCACCGGCACTCCGACCGGTTCGCGGCCATGCGCCGGGCACTGCGGGGCGCGGGCCCGGCCGTGCTCGCCAGCTCGGGCACCGTCGTGCTGAGCCTGCTGACGCTGCTGCTCGCGAGCCTGGGCAAGAACGTGGCGCTCGGCGTCGCCGGGGCGGCCGGCATCGCGATCGCCGCCGTCTTCGCGCTGCTCGTGCTGCCGCCGGCGCTGCTGGTCTGCGGCCGCGGGCTGTTCTGGCCGTTCGTGCCGCAAGTCGGCCGGGCCGGCGTCGAGGCCGAGACCGGCGCGTGGGCGCGCATCGGCCGGGCCGTGTCGCGCCGCCCGGCGATCGTGGCGGTCGCGGCGGTGGTCGTGCTGGCGGCGCTGGGCAGCGGGCTGGCCGGCACCCGGCTGGGGCTGGCGCAGGCCGACCAGTTCCGGGTGGAGGCGGAGTCGGTCGACGGCCTCGAGACGGTCAGCCGGTACTTCCCCGCGGGCGCCACCGACCCGGCGACCGTGATGACCACGCCGCAGCGGGCCGAGGAGGTGCTGGCGCTGGTCACGAGGACGCCCGGCGTGGCCTCGGCACGGATCGGCGAGCGGGCCGGCGACCTGGCGAGCATCAGCGCGGTCCTGGAGGCGGCGCCGGACACCGGGGAGGCGTACGACACCATCCGCGCGCTGCGCGAGCGGGTGCACCCGGAGCAGGCGCTCGTCGGCGGCAGCGTGGCGGCGAGCCTGGACGACCGCGACGCCGCCCGCCGCGACCTGAGCGTCATCGTCCCGGCGATCCTGATCGTCGTGCTGCTCGTGCTGATCGGGCTGCTGCGGGCGCTGGTCGCGCCGGCCCTGCTGCTCGCCACGGTCATCGCCAGCTTCGCGGCCGCGCTGGGCGCCGGGTCGTGGCTGTTCCGGCACGTCCTGGACTACCCGGCGCTGGACACCGGCGTGCCGCTGCTGTCGTTCCTGTTCCTGGTGGCGCTCGGCGTGGACTACAACATCTTCCTGGTGACCCGCGCCCGCGAGGAGACGCCGGTGCGCGGCACCCGCGACGCGGTGGTGCACGCGCTCGCGGTGACCGGCGGGGTCATCACGAGCGCGGGCATCCTGCTGGCGGCCGTGTTCGCGGTGCTCGGCGTGCTGCCGGTGATCACGCTGACGCAGATCGGCGTCATCGTGGGCATCGGCGTGCTGCTCGACACGCTCCTGGTCCGTACGGTGCTGGTCCCCGCCCTGGCGACGATGTGCGGGGACCGGTTCTGGTGGCCGTCGCGCCCTCAGCGCGCGCCGATGGGCACCCCGGCGAAGGGCACCGCCGACGTCGCCTGAACGCCCGGGCCCGCCGGGTGCTGCCACACGCCGCGGCGGGCCAGCTCGGGCAGCACGCCCTCGCCGAACCAGTACGCCTCCTCCAGGTGCGGGTAGCCGGACAGGATGAACTCGTCGATGCCCAGCGCCGCGTACTCCTGGATCCGGTCGGCGACCTCCTGATGGCTGCCCACCAGCGCGGTGCCGGCGCCGCCGCGAACCAGCCCGACGCCCGCCCACAGGTTGGGCGCGACGACCAGCCCGTCGCGGTTGCCGCCGTGCAGCTCGAGCATGCGGCGCTGCCCCTCGGACTCGCTGCGGTTCAGCCCCGCCTGCACCGCGGCGATGTCGGCCTCGGAGACCCCGCGCAGCAGCCGGTCGGCCTCGGCCCACGCCTGCTCGGCGGTGTCACGGGTGATGACGTGCAGCCGGATGCCGAACCGCATGTCCGGCTTGAGCGAACGGATCCAGTCGAGCTTCCTGGCCACCTGGGCGGGCGGCTCGCCCCAGGTCAGATACACGTCGGCGTGGTCGGCCGCCACCGGACCGGCCGCCTTGGAGGAGCCGCCGAAGTAGATCGCGGGCGCCGGGTCGGGCACCTTGGCCAGCCGTGCGCCCTCGACGTGCAGGTGCTCGCCCTCGTGCGTGACGGTCTCACCCCGGAACAGCGCGCGCACGATGCTCAGGAACTCGGCCGTACGGGCGTAGCGCGCGTCCTTGTCGAGGAAGTCGCCGTACTGGCGCTGCTCGTGCGACTCGCCGCCGGTGACGACGTTGAGCAGCAGCCGGCCGCCGGACAGCCGCTGGAACGTCGACGCCATCTGCGCCGCGAGGGTCGGCGAGATCACGCCCGGCCGGAACGCGACCAGGAACTTGAGCCGCTCGGTGACCTCGGTGAGCATCGCCGTGCTGAGCCACGCGTCCTCGCACCAGGCGCCGGTCGGCGTGAGCGCGCCGACGAAGCCGAGCTGCTCGGCGCTGCGGGCGATCTGGCCCAGGTAGCCGACGGTCAGCGGGCGTACGCCCCCCGCCGATCCGACCGGGGTGCCGTGGCCGCCACCCACGATGTCGCGGCTGTCGCCGTTGGTGGGCAGAAACCAGTGAAAGTCCATGCCCGCACCCTACCCATATCTCCTACTCAATCGGTAGGCTCCCCGGACATGGACGAGGTTGCATACGACGAGCGGCGGCTCCGCCAGTGGCTGTCCGGGCGGGCACGCGGGTTCTCCCGCCGCGATCTGCTCAAGCTGGCCGCCCTCGGGGCCGTCGCGCCCGCGCTGCCCGCGGCGGCCGCATCACCGATCGTCAAGCCGCTGCCGCCCGAGCTGTTCAAGGTGCTCGGCACCAACGCCGAGACGCTGTGGTCGTCGCTGCGGGACGTGGGCTACCACGTGCCGATCGACCGCTTCTTCGTGCGCAACCACACCAGCACGCCCACCATCGACGGCGACTCGTGGCGGCTCACCGTCTCGGGCGCGGGCCTGCGCGGCGGGCCGGTCTCGTTCTCGTTGCGCGACCTGAAACGCCTTCCGCCGGTGAGCCGGTCGGTGACCGTGGAGTGCGCCGGGAACGGCCGCAGCTACTTCACCTCGCAGCAGGGCCAGACCGTCTCCGGTACGGCGTGGGGCCTGGGCGGGGTCGGCGTGGCCCGCTGGCGGGGCGTACGCCTGTCGACCGTCCTGCGGCTGGCCGGGCTCACGTCGCGCGCCGTCGACGTGCAGGCCGCCGGCCTCGACCCGAACTACGTGACCGGCGGCGTCGACCTCGGCCCGGTGCGGCGGCCGATGCCCGTGCGCAAGGCCCTGGACGACGTCCTGCTGGCGTACGAGATGAACGGCTCCCCGCTGCCGGCCGATCACGGCTTCCCCGTACGCCTGGTGGTCCCGTCCTGGATCGGTATCTCGTCGATCAAGTGGGTCGGCAGCATCGAGGTCTCCGACGAGCCGCTGTTCTCGCCGTGGAACACGCAGTTCCCATTCCTGCTTCGTCCTGACCAGCATGCGCGCGGGAACCTGCAGCTCAGCGCGTAGCTGAGCCGACCAAACTCGACCAAGCACATACCGTAGACGACCAAATCGGTGACCCCATGGGGGCACGGCGGACGTTACCGTCGACTGCTATGGCCACCTTGGAACACCGCGGCGAGTCGGTGCGCGTCAACTGGAGGCTCGGCGGCGCCCGCGACGGCTCCCGGCAGTCCTGCACCTTCCGCGGCCCGGCCGGTGCGCGCGTCGAGCTCGCCCGGGCGGCGAAGCAGCTCGTCGAGGCCCGCGGGCACAACATCACCCGCGCGGAGTGTTATGCGGCGATCCTCGGTGAGGACCCGGACGTTGCCGAGGTGGTGCCGACGTTTCGTGCCTGGGTGGAGATGTGGCTGCGCGAGCGGGAGCAGGCCCGCGACATCGAGGCGCAGACCATCCGCAACTACCGGTGGGAGTTGACCACCCGGGTGGTGCCGCGGCTCGGGCATCTGCCGCTGAGCGACATCGACGCCGCCGCGGTCAAGGACTGGGCGGGCTGGGTGTCGGGGCGGCGCACCACCCGCGGCAACCGCAACCGCAACACCCTGGCGAACCAGCTGCTGTCGCCGACGACGATCGGGAAGACGTACCGGATCCTGCACGCCTGCCTGGGCGGGGCGGTACCGAAGTGGATCCCGGTGAACCCGGCGGCCCGCCCGGACGGGGCGCGGAAGAACCCGCACGGGTTGCCGAAGCGTGAGCGGTTCGAGGGCATGTTTCTGCATCCGCACGAGATCGAGCTGATCCTGTCGCACTGCGATCCGCGGATCACCGATCTGGTGAAGGTGGCGTTGGCGACCGGGATGCGGCTCGGGGAGCTGCTCGCGCTTCAGGCGCAGCACGTCACTAGCGCCGGCGCGCAGACGGTTGTGCAGGTGCGGCAGACGCTTAAGGACGACGGGACGATCGGGGCGCCGAAGTCGGCGGCCGGGGTTCGGGCGATCCCGGTCGACGATGCCACGGCGGTGCTGTTGCGGCAGCGGTTGGCGGGGCGCCGGCCCCGCGATTGGGTGTTCCCGAACCCGTGGGGCGGGTTGTGGACCGAGGACAACTTCCGCAAGGGCTATTGGTGGCCCGCGGTGGCGGCGGCGCAGCGCTGCCCGGAGCATCCGCCGCCGCTGCCGGCGTACCAGGGCCGCGGGCGGCGGCCGACGTGGAAGGCGCACGACGTGTCCACGTGCGCCTGCCCGACCCGGCTGCACCGCCGGCCGCGGCCACACGATCTGCGGCATACCCACGCCTCCGCTTTGATCAATGCGAAGCTGTCGCCGAAGAAGGTGCAGGTGCGGCTGGGGCACGCGAACTTCACCACCACCATGACGGTGTATGCGCATCTGTGGGACCTCGGTGAGGCCGCCGAGCTGGAGGCGGTGGCGCAGCTGCTGCTACCGCCGGCTACTGCTCGAGGACCTGGCGGATGAGTTCCTCGGCGCGCTGGTCGGCGAACCGTTGCTGTTCGGCGATGACGGCGCGGATGATGCGGGCTTTCTGTTGGTCGGTGAGGTCGGGGTTGCGCATGACCCGGATGAGGGCGGTGTCGGCGGGGTGTGGGGGCTCGGGCGCCGGGGAGGTCGCGAGGGCGGTCGAGCTTTCACCGGTGGCGGAGGCGGTTGGGCTGAGGGGTTGGGCGTCGCCGCCGTCGAGGATGGCGTAGATGCTGCCGGGTGCCCATTGCAGGGTGCGTTCGATGGTGGCGTAGGCCGTTTTGGCGGTGCGGCGGGTGGCTTCTTCGAGGCCGATCCAGGTATCGCGGGCGATGGCGGTCTGGGTTGCGGCGGCGCGGACGCTGATGCCGAGTTCGAGGCGTCGGGCGCGGACGGCGGCGGCCAGTCGGCGGCGTTGGTCGATGTCGGTGGTGTCGGCGGGGCTCACGGCACTCATGATGGCAGCCTCTGTCCGTCGTGGCCAGTCTAGTTTGATCTATGTTGGCCTTGCTCAAGTTATCACTATGCCAGAACACCGTCTGCGTATGGTCTAGGTCGGTCTAGGTCGGTAGAGTTCTGGCATGCTGAGGAATACCGCCACAGTCCCGACAGGCGTGGAGATCGACGGCGCGAAGCTGCGCATCCGGCGCCAGCTCAGCGGCCAGACCATGGCTGGCTTCGCAGCTCGCTGCGGCATCCACGTCTCCTACGTCAGCCACATCGAACGTGGCGAACGCGACCGGGTGAGCCCGGAGAAGTTCGCCAGCATCTGCGACGCCCTGGGCGTCGCCGCCGATCAGCGGCACACCATGCTCACCGCCGCAGCGCAGCGCCGGGTACGGGCGGCCGCGTGATGCGCGAGCAACTCGACCTGGCGGTAGTCAGCGACCTGTTCCGCGCCGTGCTCACCGGACTGCCGATCGGCAGCACCCACCAGGACCGGGCATACAGCCTGACCGAGGTGTCGCAGCGCACCGGCTTCGCCGAAAGCAGCCTCGTCAAGGACTGCCGCGCCGGGCGCCTGGCGCATGTGCACTACGGCGACTTCCGCGGCATGACCCCGCTGCAGGTCGCCGCGATGCTGCAGCACTACTCCACGGCCGCGCCCGTCCCGACCGGCGTCGGCGTCGTCGACGACGACGAACTGTCCGTGGCGCGGGCGCAATCGCTGCGTGCCGCGAACCGGGCGACGAGACGCTCAGCGTGAGCGGCGCTGCCCGCTGCTTCGCCGCCGGCGGCACGTCCTGCTTCATCGCGCCGCATCGCAACGTTCAGGAGGTAACTCATGTCGGCGGACATGATGGTCGTCGCTGATCGGTCGACCAACCCCTGCCCCGCGGTTGACGCCGACGGCACGGTGTCGTACTTCGCCCGGCTGACCGGCACCGACCGGGAAACCGCCGGCTACTGGGTCAGCACCGTGGACCGGGTGGCACACCGCAACGTGCACCGGCGGCTCACCGTCGAGGGCTGCCCCGGCTGCGCCTTCGAGCAGTCGGTGACCGCGTGAGCAGCGCCGCGGATACCCGACTGCACAACTACGCGCGCTACAAGCAGGGCTGCCGGTGCACCGTCTGCCGCGCCGCGAACGCCGACTACGCGCGTCGCCGATACCAGAAGCAGGCGTACGGGCAGTGGCAACCGTACGTCGAGGCCGGCCCGGTCCGCGAGCACGTCGAGAAGCTCGCTGCGGCCGGTGTGTCAGCCAGGCGGATCGAGCAGCTCGCCGGTGTTTCCCGGGGGTCGGTGAGCCTGCTATGCGGCTGGACCAAGGACCGGCCCGGCGGGCACGTGCGGCAGGCGACCGCCGAGCGGATTCTCGCCCTCGGTGTGTCTGCCGCTGCGGCGTCGGCGCCGCGGGTGGACAGCATCGGCACGGTGCGCCGGATTCAGGCGTTGTGCGCGATCGGCTGGCCGATCACGCGGCAGGAGCAGCTGGCGGGCAAGGCGCCAGGGTCGTTGCGGGAGGTGATGCGCCGACCGCGGGTGTCGGCCGCGACCGCCGCGACGGTGCGAACGCTGTACGACCGGCTGTGGACGACGCCGGCCCCGCCCGGCCGATACGCGACCGTGGCGCGGCTGCGGGCCGAGCACCACGGCTGGCCGCCGCCGATGGCGTGGGACGACGACAACATCGACGACCCGGCGCAGCTGCCCGCCACCACCGGCGGCGACGGCCAGGAGCGGCTGCGGGCGTGGCTGAACAACGTCCGCACGCTCGAGGCACAGGGACAGTCTCGTGGAGAGCTGACCGCCCGGCTCCGCACACCCGGATATGTAATCAGTGAGCGGATGCGCCGCGCGTTCGACGCCGGCCTAATCAACCGGCTCGACGAGCGCGACCGGCCGAAACAGCGTGCGGTTGCGCCGTGCGGAACTCGCGCGGCGTACGCGCGGCACAAGCGCCGCGGTGAGCAGCCCGACCGGGCGTGCGTCCAGGCTAACGCCACCTATCAGGCGGCCTACCTGCGGGCGCATGACGCGAACCAGGTGACGGCATGAGCGGCCACGCTGACCTGAACGCCGACCAGGTGCAGCAGGTGGTGGACAACTTGCGCGCCTGCGAGCAGCGATGCGCGGCGATCGTGTTGCTCAACTGTGGCCTGCTCGTGGTGTGCGGCCCGCTGGTGTTGGCCGTCACGGGTGCGGTTCAGCGCAGCCGCCGGCGGCGGGCCTGGGCGGTGGTGCGGGCGGCGTACGACCGGGGCGTTCAACGAAGGGCTGGGACTACGTCGTGAAGCACGTAGTGCAGTTCTCCGGCGGACGCGGAAGCTGGGCGACCGCCCGACGCGTCGCCGACCAGCACGGCACCGACGACATGGTTCTGCTGTTCGCCGACACCTTGGCCGAGGACGATGACCACCCGCGTTTCCTGCGGGAAGCCGCCGCCGACATCGGTGTCCCCGTAACCCGAGTGTGCGATGGACGCACCCCCGAGCAAGTCGACATGGATCGCCGCTGGCTGTCCAACTCGAAGATCGCGCAATGCTCCCTCGAACTGAAAATCAAGCCCTGTCGGGAGTGGCTGGAGGCCACCTGCGACCCGGCCGACACCCTCCTGTACGTCGGCATCGACTGGTCCGAGATGGAACGGCTCCCCGGCATCATCGCTGGCTGGGCACCCTGGCAGGTCGACATGCCGCTGACCCGCGCGCCGTACGTCGACAAACACCAGATCGACGACGAGTTGCGTCGTCGAGGTATTAACCCACCCCGTCTCAACCAGCTCGGCTTCCCGCACAACAACTGTGGTGGGGCATGCGTGCGCGGCGGGCAGGCGCAGTGGCTGAATCTGTACCGCAAATTCCCGGAGCGGTTCGCCGCGAAGGAGGCCCACGAGCGGCGGATGCGTGAGCACCTCGAGGCGGACGTGGCAATCCTACGGACCCGTGTCGGCGGCTCATCCAAACCGCTGCCGTTGACAGCGTTTCGGCAGCGCATCGAGGACGAGGACCGCACTGGGCCGAGCGCGTTGATCGACCGTGACGATTGGGGCGGCTGCGGCTGCCTCACCGACTTCGGTGCGGTGCCGGCATGACCGCCGCCTCGCACGCCGTTTCGCTGCTCGACGACGGCAGCCGCGTCTCCTCCGCCGACGTGACCGCGCTCGAGGTGTTCGATGCGCACAGCCCCGCCGCCTCTTGGCACACGCACGCGCAGCGCCACGACCTGTCACCGGCCGGCTTCTGCGTGATCTGCGGCCAGCACGGCGACGTGCCCAAATGTGACAACTGCTTCGCCGGCCACGACTACAACGTGGAGAGGACCCGAAACCTGTGATGCCGATCGTTGAGGGGCCTGGAGCCGTCCTGACCCGAGAGTTCGCGTTCCATGCGGTGGAGGAGAGTGGCGACGGTCGCTGGTACATCATCGACGACCAGCGGCTCATGTCCGTTACCACCGCATTGAACGCCATCGCCAAGCGAGGCCTCATCCCGTGGGCGGCGATGCTCACCGCGGAGCAGGCCTTCGCGGACCTGCCGCTGCTGAACTCGGCGTCGCGGCGCAAGCCGTGTGACAACACCTGGTCGCGCTGCCGGCATGAGGCCGACGAGAGTTGCGGGAAGTGCCCGTGCCGGGTGTGCCGGCGGTGCGTGCAGAAATGGCTGGCCGACCGGCACCAGCGGGAGTCCGCCCGCCGCGCCGAGGAGGGGCAGCGCTTCCACGACGTCGCCGAATGGTGGTCCTATCACGGTGAGATCAAACCGCACGACGGCGACATAGCGCCCTACGTGACGTCGTTCGAGGAGTTCATCGCCGACTACGGCCTGCTCCCCGACGACTTCCTGCTGGCCGAGGCGCTGCTGGTGCACCGCGACATCGGCGCCGCCGGGCAGACCGACGGGGTGGTCCGCGTCCACGCCGAGCGCACCGAGAAGGCCGCGAAGCTGATCTCCCGTGTGCTGACCCACGCCGGCAACCCGGTCACCTGGAAGCAGGCGCAGAAGCGCAAGCTGACCATCGACTCGCTACTCGACTACAAGACCCGCGAGGCGGACGACCCGCAGTTCTACCCGGAGAACGCGCTGCAGCTGGCCGGCTACCGGCACTTCCCGGTGATCCGGATGAAGAACTCCGACGTTGAGGTGCCGATGATCCGCACCGACGGCGGCATCATCGTGCAGCTGCGCCCCGAGGGCTACGCCGTCCGGCCGGTCGTCTGCAACCAGGGCACCTACGAGCGCGGGTTCCTGAACGCGCTCGACCTGTACCGCTGGCTGATCGAAGACGGCCCCGCCGCTATCTCGTCTCGCACCTTCGTGCTCCCGGAGACGCTGGCCGCCCGCGCCCGTAAGGCCGCGAAAGACCAGGCCACCGGCTCCCCAACCACTTCCACCGCAGCCTGAGGAGACACCCATGGCGATCAAGACTTTGCAGCAGCGGCTCACCCAGGTCGGTGTCATCCGTCTCGGTGAGCAGCGCGTCAGCAAGAACGGCAAGAACTACCCCGCCAAACTCGAAACGTTGCGGTTCACGTCCCCGTCGAAGCAGCTTATTGACGCGGTCGCCGCCGCGTACGGCGGGCAGGTGAAGCCGTGGGGCACCAACACGGGCCCGCAGTTCGAGGTTGTCACCGGCGTCAACGACGTCGCGGTGATGGTGCCGCCGCAGAAGATCGACCCGAACCTGGAGCACTGGGGTAACGGGTTTCGTGACCGGCTATGCGACGGCGAGACCGAGCTGATGCGGCAAAGGCCGTGCCTGTGCGCCGCTGCGCACCTTGCTGGCCGACCGTTTGGGCAGCGGGACGTGTGCAAGCCGACCACGCGCATGTCGCTGATGCTTGCGGACATCCCGTCGCTAGGAACTTGGAAGCTTGAGTCGAAGGGCTGGAACGCCGCCGCGGAACTGCCGATGCTCGCGGCGGCGATCGAGTCGGCGCCGCAGCCGATCCCGGCCCGGCTGGCGGTGGAGGTGCGGGAGAAGAAGCTGTTCGACCCGGCCAAGTCCGGTGACGCGGCGATCGAGTCGCGGGTGTTCACGGTGCCGGTGCTGCACTTCGAGTGGGTCACCCCGGCGCAGGCATTCGGCGGTGAGCTCGGCACGGCCGCCCGCACCGCGCTGGCCGGCGCCAACGAGCACCGCCACGCCATCGAGGCCGCCAAGGTGGAGTCGCAGCGCCGCAATTTCACGCAGGACGACTACCTCGCGCAGGCCGACGACGCCGCGACCGTGGTGCAGGTGCGGCAGGTGTGGGACGACGCCAAGACCGACGGCAGCCTCACCGACGAGCTGAAGGCCAAGCTGACCGAGCGCGCCGCGACGTTCGCGTCGGCGAAGCCTGCTGCGCAGCCCGCCCCAGCCCCGCCCGCGGCCGTGCCGCCAGTCGACAAGGTGGTCGACGCCGAGGTGATACCCGAGGACGATGCCGTGTGGGCGCAGATCCTCACGTTCGCCGGCGAGCGCGGCTGGTCCGCCGAGGCACTCGAACGCAAGGTGCAGATCAACCTCAACAAGTCCTGCGACGAGGCAGATGCAAGCGATCTGGCCGCCTTCCTCGAGCACGCCCGCCGCGCCGAAAGCTACCTCGGCGGGGTCACCGACGGCGGTGCGCGGTGACCGCCGTGACCGTCACCCGCACCTGGGCCCTGCTGATCCCGGCACCCGCGCCGCTGTGGTCCACGAACGACTCGCACAAGAAGGGTCCGCGGGCCACGTCGGCGAACCGGGCGCAGTGGCGTACTGCCGGCTACATCGCCGCGCAGCACCACCGTCTGCCCAAGGGTCTCGCCCGGGTGCGGTTGGAGTTCACGTTCCATTTCCCGGACCGGCAGCGCCGCGACGCCCTCAACTACTCCGAGACGGCGAAGCCGGTGGTGGATGCGTGGGGGCCGCCGTTCGTGCAAGGGCCTACCGCGAAGCGGCCGACGGGTGCGTCGGCACCGGGCTGGGCGCTCATCCCCGACGACACGCCACAGTTCCTGGAGTCGACGTCGCTGGCGATCGGCCGGCTGTGGCGGGACGTTCTGGCCGACCTTAATGAGCGGGAGCAGCGGGCGCTGGCGTCGCCGTACGGCGGCCTGACGGTGGTCATCACCGACCTCGGCGGTGAGCCGTGCTCTCGTTGACTCTGCGAGTGGAGTGGCCGACCGAGAACGCCGGACTGTGCGGTGCGCGGTCGGTCAACGGGGCCCGTGCCGAGCCGCCGCGGATCGCCGACGGACTGCAGGCCACGATCGTCGGCCCGCCGGTGTCCGCCACCTCCCGCGGCGAACTCGTCGCCGCGGCGCCCGCGATCGGCCGACAGGTCGCCGCATGAATCCGTCCTGCGCCTTGACAACGAGGGCGGTACCGACCGCTGTGGTGCAGGCACACGTCACCACGCTTCGCCGTGCGGGCATGTCACTTGCCCGGATCGCCGAGCAGGCCGGCGTCGCCCAGCGAACCCTTCGCGGCCTTCAGCAGCGCCGCACCGTACGAGCCGGCACAGCGGCCGCGGTGCTGGCCGTCGACCCCACACCGAAACCCTACCGGGCCGATCTGCGACCCGGGATCGGGGCAGCCAGACGAGTACAGGCTCTCGTTGCCATCGGCTGGTCGCTCACCGAGCAGGGACACCGGCTTGGCATGCCGGTGCAGCAGGTCAACGACATCGCCCTGCAGCGCCGGGTGCTTCTGCATCACGTCACGTGCACTCGGGTCGGCGCGGTGTTCGAGCAGTTGTCCGCTACCCCGGGGCCGAGTCCTCGAGCGCGGAGGCTGGCCGCTCGCCGCGGCTGGCTACCGCCGCTGGCATGGGGCGACGACATCGATGTGCCCGAGGCTGAGCCGGCGTCGGACGACTTCGACAACGCCTTGGTCGACGAGGTGGTCGTCGAACGCGCCTTGGCCGGTCAGGACGTCCCCATCACGGACGCTGAGCTGGTCGCCGCGCTGCACGCAGGTGTGGCCCGCGGTGTCAGCGTGGTCGCGCTGGCCGCGTTGCTGCACCTCAACCCGGTGGCGGCGAAACGGATGCTCGCCGGGCAGCTGACCCCGCTGCGGGCCAAACGCGCCGCGGTCGTCGCCGCGATCGTCAACCACCCGGACACCAGTGACCGGCAGGTCGCCGCCGAGCGAGGCGTGACTCGCGCGTTCGTGGCGAAGGTCCGCGCCGAAATCATCGCCCGTTCGTCCCGCATCGCCTCGTGAAAAGAGGAGTCCGGTGCCCGCTGCAGCCCTCCCCCGCCCGCTGGGCCCGAACGCGTTGCTGGCATGCCCGAGCGATTCGGCACGCCGCCGGCACCTGGCCCACGGCCGGATCTGCGTCACGTGTGAGCCTGGCGCGGAGTGGCCGGTGCGCTGCCCGCACTGCCACGACACTGTCACCGCCCTCGGCACGGTGGTGCAGCCGCACTACCGGCAGCAGCCCGGCCTTTGCTTTGAGGCGCCGTGCCCGGGTGCCGGCCGTCGCGTGCAGCCGCCCCCGATGGCCGACAACCCGATCCGGCGGCCGCCGCAACGCCCCCAGCCGTCGCGTCGCGCTGGCTGCCTGGCGCCGTTATGGCCGGGAGGTGGCGCATGAGACTGCCCGAGGGATACGAGTACGCCTACGCCTACGGTGAGGACACCCAGTGGTGCATCCACGCCGTCAACACGGCGCAGACGTTGTGCGGGCAGCGTGTCGAGTTCGCCGCCGAGCTCACCCAGCCCGCCGACCCGCAGCGCGTGCACCGGGCGTGCCTGCAGGCGGTGGCCGCCCTCGCCGACCCGGCGACACCCTCGGGCGTGTGCCCGATGTGTGCGGGTGAGGTGCCGCTGCAGGACGACAGGATCGGCCCGCACGGGGCGTGCCCCGGCGTCAACCTGCCGCCACACCCGGGCAAGCGGCGCGAGCGGCGCACGCGCCGGCGGGGAACGGCGGCGTCGTGACCGGCTGCCTGACGGCCCGCCAGCGGCAGGTCCTCATGCTGGTGGCGGACGGCCGCAATCTTGCCGAAGCAGCGGTCGAGCTCCGGCTGACCCATGACGCGGTGCGCTCGCACATGGCGGCGATCCTGGCCCGGTTGGATGCGCGGACGCAGGCGCATGCGGTGGCGTTGGCGCTGCGGGCCGGGGAGCTGGCGTGAGGCCAGCCCTCGCCGGTGCAGCTGGTCGTCCGGATGCCCGTCACCGGGCCACCTGCGGCCCGGTTGGAGCCGGGGTCTCGACAGGCGCAGTGCACCTCGGCGTCATGCGGCACGGGCCGGATGGCGCTGCCGGCGACGCTCGCCGTCGCCGCACCGGCCAGGACCCAGATGCGCGGTACCGCCGGCGGCGTCCGGCCGACGTTGCCGTCGCTGCCGGCGAGGGAGCCGGTCGGTCGTGGGCGTGAAGCTGATGGTCGAGGTCCTCGACCATGCCGCGGCCGACTGGACCCAGTCGGAGCGCCTTCTCGCGTTGGTGATCGCCGAGCAGGCCAACGACAAGACCCGCGTCTGCTATCCGGGCATGGCTCTGATCGTGCACCGGCTCGGTGTCGCCGACGAGAAGTCGGTGTCGCGGGTGCTGCGCCGGTTGAGCGACCGGGGTTACGAACTGCGCGTGCCGCTGAGCCACAAGGACGGGAGACCAGTCTTCGCGGCCCGCGGGCGGCAGTCGGTGTATCGGCTCCCGCAGCTCTGCCCGCAAGGTGAGCACACCACCGCCGCCTGCCTGAAAAGGGTGGCCGTGCAGCCACCCATCAGCAAGGTCGACGGCATGCCAGCAGACGCGGAATGGGTGGCCGCACAGCCACCCATTACCGAGGACGCCACGCAAGGAAGGGTGGCCGCACCGCCACCCAATAACGCGGAAAGGGTGGCCGACAGGTTCCCAAAGGGTGGCCGTACGGCCACCCCTTCCCCTCAGATCCCCTCAAAGAACATCCCCTCACGCGCGCACGAGAATGCCGGACACCGCGGACGACGCGACTGGGGACAACTCGACGCGGATACCCGACGGACCACCGAGGCGCCCGAAAAGCTGTCCGAACCGCTGCGCACCATCTACGCGTCGCTGTCCGACACCGACCCGGGCGTCACCGTCGACGAAGCCCGCGCCGTGCACACCTACATCGCGCGGCAAGCCGTGGACGCCGGCACCCCGATCCGATCGGTGAAGTACTACACGGCGATCGCCCGGGACGGGTTCTCCACCCAGCTCGCTGCCGTCCGCGCGCTGCGCCTCGCCCAGCAGGCCGACGCCAGGACGGAAGCAGAGCGAGCCGTCAAGGACCAGATCGCGCGGCTCCGCGAAACCGAACCGGACTGCCCCCACGGCACCGCCGCCGGGGCGTCCCCGCACCCGGCAACCGGTGAACCGTTGTGCCCGCAATGCCGCCGCGGCATCGCCGTGCCCACGCAGGCCCGCAGCGGCCGCACCGACGGCCGTGCGCGCATCACCGACGCCTACCGCATCGCCTGGCAGGCAGCCGGACACGAGCCGATCGAAATGACCACCCTCACCGCTATTGCCGCCGAAGCACGGCGGCTGCTCGGCGACGGCCGCAGCATCGACACGCTCATCACGCTCGCCGGGCCCGCCGCCCGCGCCCGGCACACGCTCACCTACGCCGAACACCACCTCGAGGAGGCCACCCGATGACCATCACCGACGCGCAGATCCATGAGTTCACCCGCGACGCCGAGCAGCACGACCACGCCGCCGAGCAGATCGTGCTCGGCGCGATGATGACCGCCCGCGACGTCATCACCGACGTGTGCGAGATCGTCGGCGCCGGCGACTTCCACCGCCCCCGCCACGCCACCATCTTCACCGCGATCCTCGCCGCCCGCGACGAGGGCGTCCCGACCGAGCCGGCAGCACTGGCCGGGCGGCTCCTCGACGCCGGCGACCTCGACCGGGTCGGCGGTGTCGGCTACCTGCACGACTGCGTGTCGGCTGTGCCCAGCGTCGCGAATGCCGTCTTCTACGCCCGCCGTGTCGCCGAGGTCGCCGACCGGCGCCGCTACGCGCTGGCCGGCGCGCAGATCGGTGAAGCCGCCGCCCGGCCCGGACGCTCCGCTGAGGAACTCGCCGAGCTCGCCAACAAGGTCGTCCAGGAGGCGGCGCCGCGGGACACGGCGACCGGTCTGGTGGCGTTCGGCGACCTGGTCGCCGACGGGCTGACCGACCTCGAACTGGCCCCGCTGACCGGGCCGGGGCTGACCACCGGGTTCACCGACCTGGACCGGCTGCTCGACGGCGTCCAGCCGCAGGAGATCGTCATTCTGGCCGGGCGGCCCGGCATGGGCAAGACGATCCTGGCTATGGACATCGCCCGGCACACCGCGTTCCGCTGCGGCAAGGTGGTCGCGTTCTTCTCCCTGGAGATGACCCGCAAGCAGCTGTTCCGCCGCGTCGTCGCCGCCGAGACCGGTATCGCCAACGCGCGGATCAAGCGCGGTGACCTCAGCCCCGAGCAGTGGACGCGGATCGGGGACCGGATCGGTGCGGTGGCGGACGCGCCGTTGTTCCTCGACGACAGCACCGACACCACGATCGGCAAGGTCGCGAACCGGTGCCGGCTGCTCAAGGCGCGGATGGGACGCGTCGACGCCGTGATCGTCGACTATCTGCAGATCATGACCCGGGCGCGTGGGTCCAGTCCGGAGCAGGAGATCGCCGAGCTCAGCCGCGGCATGAAGGTACTGGCCGGCCAGATGGACGCCGCGATCTTCGTGGTGTGTCAGCTCAACCGGGCGCTGGCCGGCCGGCAGGTGAAGCGCCCGGAGCTGACCGACCTGCGCGGCTCGGGTGCGCTGGAGCAGGACGCGGACACGGTGATCTTCGTGCATCGCGATGACTACTACGACGCGGAGTCCCCGCGAGCTGGAGAGGCCGACTTGATCGTCGCGAAGCAGCGCAACGGCGCCCAGGACACGGTCACGGTAGCCGCGCAGCTCGACAAGTTCCGGTTCGCCGACATGGCGATCGTCTGACCAGGAGGAGCCATGCCCATCTCGTTCGAGATCTCCGGCGACGACCGGTGCGACGCCCCGCCGTTCGCTGACGGCTGTCCCCAGTGTGCGTTTGCCGGCGTGGTGATCCCTTTCGCCACGTTCACCGAGGGCGACACGCTGCACGCCTTCTACGAGCACGGCCGCTGCGGCAACCAGTGGCACACCGCGTGGGGTGCCCGGTACTCGACCACCTGGCAGCGGGTCGTCGGTGACCGGCCCGCGCTCGCTGCCTGATCCCAGAGCCCGGCCCTGCCTGCGGAAACCAAGCAGGCTCGCGCGCTCATCGTCCACCACGCAGGAAACCGAGACCCGCACGACCCACACGCCTGGATCGCTTGCCTCCATCCGCCGCCAGGGCGCGGCCTTGCTCTCGGAGGTCGGCGGCTCGAGCGGAGGAGCTGTTCGTCGCCGTAAGTCGGCAACCGCATGCCACGTAGTCGGACGTGGCACCGGAGGCGACCGAGGCCAGAGTGGGCCAGCTCTCAGAGTCAGTCACGCCCGCGGCGATGAGCACGGCCTGGCAGTCCTCGACGAACTACACGCCTGTTCTTTGCTCGATCATCTTGCCGCTGACCTGCGGCGCAGTCATCGTTGATGGTGACGGGTTGCCCGGCGTTCGGAAGCAATGCGGCTTAACTGGATAGCCATCTGCACCCAGCTGCCGGGCACCCTCTCATACTCGATGCCGTGTTCCTCACCCCGCCCCCTGCGGCGTGTCGGCGGTGTCGGCGGTCGCTCTCCCGTGGCCGTTTGCGCTATGTGCCGTTGATCGTGCAATCACTCGGGGTGCCGGGTTCGCGGATCTGCCGATGAGAATGTGCGCCCTGGGTGTTTCCAGGACCTTTCCGGAGCCTCGTTGGGTCGGCTTCGACTGTGAACGAGGTACCTGGCGAGTTCGTCCGTGAACCGCCACTCTCGTACCGTTGTCCAGTTCGCGCCGCGGCGCTACCACTCAGAGCAGTGGGCACTCAGGGTCGCGACGAGCCGGGTGGGTGGCGTCGTGCACGGGAGTTCCGACGTTGCGTGCAATGCCCTTCGCTTGCCACACGCTTGCGGGAAACAACGGAGTGGGACGTAGCCGAGGATCCCGAGCTACTCGACCGACTGAGTTCCCCCTCTCGCAGCTTAGCCATGTCGACGTAGGTCCTGATGCCGTCATCCGCCGTGGCCGCGTGAGCGCTTCTGCTGCGATCCGCCTGCTGACTGGGATCATCGTGCGTCGAATCCGCCTGGGCTTGGAAGCAAAGCCTGATCCGCTGGCCCCCGGCTCCCTGCGCTGGCTCCTATACTGTCAGCCGCTCAGCACGAGCAGCGCCACAGACGCCAACGCACAGCCTTTGATCCCAGCGTTGATAACGTTGCCAATCCCGACCTTGAAGGTCAGCGCCTCCGATCAGCTCCACGACGACGCGAACCTCCTGCCGTCGGCGTAGATCCCACCGACGGCGCCAGCGGTCATGGCCGGCTTTCTGCCGCAAGGCCATGTCGGCGCCCGTGGGACCGGCGGGAACGCCGCACCAGACTCGGCCACCTCGAGGGCAGCGCTGGCCGCCACACTCGGGTGCATGTTTGACGGCCTCAGCTTCCGCACGCTTCTCGGCCTTCGTCTCCGGCGGCTGTCCGGCGGGGTGCTTCCGTGGCGGATCGGCGGCACCACGGTTAGCAGTCGCGCGGCCTGGCTTCACGGGACCGGGCGCTCTCCACCGATACGACAGCGGGCTGGAATAGCCGATACCCGGCGGAGAGGATCCGTACATTTAACGATCGTTAATGGTCTTGAATGATGGCTGTTAGCTACTTGCCAACCTGCTACGTGTCACGTTCGGCTCCCAGTTAAAGGGACGTTCACTCATCCTGGGACTAGTAGCCGTATTGGACTTAGTGCCGCACTATATGGGTGAGGAGGTGTCACTGCCTGCTGACGACGGAACCTTGGCGCCCCCTACGGTTGCTGGCGTTTGGCGGATATCTCTTCACTGATGCGTAGCGCGAGGGTGGGGTCTGCGATGGCGAACGAGGCAAGGGGTTCCCACCGAGGCACCTTGGCGCGCTTCGCGTACTGGCTGACCGCTATCACCGCTGCGACGTTGTTGACGCTGCTCGTAGGGATCGGTGTGGCCGCTGCGCTGGGACGGCAAGGGGCAGCTGGAGACTGGAGCCGGTGGAGTGATGTCGGGCAAACCTTTGGCGTCCTGAGCTCGATCATAAGTGGGCTTGCTCTGGTCGCCGTCGTGGTAACCGCTCGAGTTCAGCTTCGCGAGATGCAGCGGAGCTCTGCTGCTGAGCTCAGTATGCTGCACCTCGAGATTCTCAAAATGAGCATAAATGACCCGCAGCTCGCCGAAGTTTGGCCAGCGTTTCGGCCTGGCCTTTCCGCTGAAAGTAACCGCCAGTTCCTTTATGCGAACATCATCTACCAGTTTCACTGGACGTCACTGAAGCTGAACAGGGCGACCGATGAGGAAGTTCTCGGCAGCATGCGCTACCTCTTCACGAGCCGTCACATCCGGAGTTACTGGGTTGCCGCAGAGCGGGCAAGAAGCTCTCTGGAGCCGGGCAGTCCCGAGTATGCCTTTGCGAAGAAGCTGGATGAACTTTGCAGGGACTACGAGACTGCTGTCGCTACCGCCGGTGACTCCGCCATCGCTGGCGAGTCCCGGCGTAGGGAGGCCGTGGAGGTCCCTGAGTCTGTCAGACTGGCTGAAGAACCCGCCTGAGCAGCGCGCGAGGATTACCCTGTTGGCAAGCAGCACCCCCGCTGGTGCGAGCCAGTGACGGGTTGCCGGTTTTAGACCAAGCTGTGACCCAAGAGCCCTAGTAGCCACACACCCCGTCCGCCACACTTGTGGCCGCGTAGCGTTACTTGAACGGCAACCTAGTTGCATGTGGTCGGCGTGGCGCGGCCCGAACGGCAACCTAGGTGCATGCAAACTAGATGTTCATTGTCAGACATAAGGAAGGGCAGACTTCGTGGAGTTCGTTCGTCGGCTCGGGCAGTCGCCTCAGGAACGCGGATCTCTGAATAACGGGACCTGCCCCGACGTCTTCGAGCTTGATAACGGCGACTTCGCCGTTATCGGCACCGACGTGACGGAGAAGCTGGAGTTCAAGCTACCGTCAGATGCGGCGCGTGCGGACTATGAACGAATCGTTGTGGTTTCACGCGAGACACTGCTTGCCGCGAAGCGGGATATTCCCGATTCTTGACGGCACCCGCACCATGGCCCGTGCCCAAGACCGAAAATCGACCGCACTCATCTGCCGCAGATAAGGCGCGCCCGCCTCAAGTGCTGTCACTGGGTGTGAGCACAGCACCGGCCAGCGCTGCGGGCCAGCCTACGGTACGTGGTCGAGGCCCCGGCCAGCTCCACGACCCGCGGCATGGCTGTCTCCGGCGTCAGCGGTAGCGATGCCACGGCGAGGCCGGGACGACGGTGACCTGGGCCTGCCGGACGTGCCTTGCCCGCCGTGACCAGGATAGGGGGCGCCTGGTCGCGATGCGCGGCGACCCGGCTGACGTCGCCGCCTATGCCATCGACCTCGCCCACATGCCCGACAAGCGAGGACGCGTTGACCCGCAACTCGCTGCTGGCGGGCCATTGGCGCCCGACCGTCTGCGCAGCGACTCCCGCAGCATCCGTCCGTCTCGCTGTCCTCACCCCGCGGTCCCAGCGGTGCGGGCGGTCGCGGAACGCTACACCGCGCAGGCCAGTTCCCACGCCTGGTCGGTATGCCGGGTCGCGGACCGCTCGGACTCGTCGATCCGCTGCAGCGCCGCGTCCAGCGACCGAGTTGTCGAACATCACCGGCAGCAACGAGGACCGTCCATGCCCGGTCACGGATGGCGGTGACCGTCCACTCGGACGCGGAACGACATCGCCGGGCCCGGGGTGGGGGTGGTCTTGCGCGCGAGCACATAGTCGGGTGACGGCAACCGCATGTCCAGGCGGTGGAACATCCGTGCCATGGTCACCAGCATCTGGACGTCGGCCAGGGTCTTGCCCAGGCAGACGTGCTGACCGCGGCCGTACGGCGAGTACGCGCCGGCCTGCAGGTGCTCGGCGCGCGGCTTCTCGTACCGGTCGATGTCGAACCGCATCGGGTCGGGGTAGAACTCCTCCAGGAAGTGCGGCACGCTGGTGCCGACGTAGACCGTCTCGCCGGCGGCGATGCGGTGGCCCTCGAAGGTGAAGTCCCGGGTCGCCGTGCGCATCTGCACCACCGCGATCGGGTAGAGCCGCATCGTCTCCATGAGCGCACCCCGGATGGCGGGGATGCCGCGCAGGTCCTTCTCGGTGATGCTGCCCTTGGCGAACAGCGCGTCGGCCTCGGCCCGCACCCGCGCGAGCACCGCGGGGTGCTTGAGCACGGCGTAGACGAACGACGCGATGGTGTTCGCCACCGTGTCGAGCCCCGCCACGTACGGCCCGGTAACGCTGATCATCAGGTCCTGGTCGGGCATGGCCGCCGGGTTCTCCCGGTTGGCCCGCAGCAAGTCGTCGATGAGGATCGCGGGCGGTGCGTCCGCGGCCGCACGGTTCCGGTCCTCGATCATCTTGCGGCTCAGCTCGGCCACCCGCTGCTTGGCGCGCCGGTAGCGCGGATCCCGCAGCATCAGCCGGGGCCGCTGCCGGGTGACCAGCACGTTGAGGATGTAGATGGTCGCGAGCCGGATGTCGTGCACGTACTCCGGCCGGGACATGCCGGTCAGCAGCTCGCCCAGCTGGTCGGTCACCAGGGCCTGCATCGACCGCAGGACCGGCACCGTCGCGCCCGGCCGCCACGTCCGGTCGATATTGCGGTCGGTGATCGCGACGACCTCGTCCAGCCGGTCGGCGATCGCCTCGCGCGAGTAGCCACGGCGCATGATGTCCCGCAGTTCCTTGTGAGCGGGCCCGTCCTCACCGGAGATCGTGCGGGTCGCGCCGTACTCGTCGACGAGGCCGCTCCAGAACTCCCAGGAGCGCAGGCTCTCGCGCCCCTCCTTGGTGCCCAGAAACTCGGCCGCCTCGGCGCCCGCGATGACCGCCTGCTCACGCCCCAGGACGTTGACCCGAAAGACCGGGCCGTGCTCGCGGTAGCAATCGACGAAGAATCGGGCGGGATCCTTCGCCATCCGCAGCGCGCTGCCCACGACGGGCAGCCCCCGCACCACCGGTGTGGCCGCACTCCGGGTAGTCATGTCACGGATCGTATCCACGACCATCGCTCGGTGCGGTCCCGGCCGACAAACCCGGCGTACGGGTCATCCCTGCGAGTGGGTGACGCCGGCTTCGGCAGCGTGGTCACGTCGCGCGCACGACCAGGACAGTCGGGATAATCGTCAACAACGGGTCCGACGGGTTTTCGAACAGCCCGCCGTGATATCCGCCGCGAGGAAGGCGAACAACGCGGTTCTCGAGGCCCTTCCCGGCGTAGAAGCACCCCCGTGCTCCACCGCAGCACCGAAACCTCATCACTCGAACGCAGCTGCATGAACGTGGCTGAGGGGGCGCCCACGTCTTCGACCAGAGCACGCATCTGCTCGCTTGCCTCCAGTCGCAGAACATCAACGGTGTATCGGCCCAAAGGGCGCGGAGGGTCCCTGAGGACTCCCTCCGCCGCAGTCGGCACCTCCGGTGTCCACGAAGGTTCAACCGCGTCGCTGGTGCGACAGACAGGCTCGTCCGGAAGACCTCAACTACGCGCGTCGGCGTCCGACCGTGGCGGGCATGCCTTCCTCGTTTGCCTCGCCTCCTCGGCCCGACCACGTTGCGCTGCTGAGCCGGCTGTGGCCGGACGTTCCGCCGGTCGATGTCGTGACGAGTGCGCCGGTGACAGCGCAGCTGCCGGCCAAGGCGGAACGTTGCGGCATCTACGTGCTGTCGTTCGCCGACGGGCAGCTGTACGTCGGGCAGGCAGTCGACGTGGCGCGACGGTACGCGCAGCACCGCAAGACCTACGACGACATCGTGGGGTTGCAGTTCTGGCGCTTCCAGCCGGCCGAGCTCGACGCCGCCGAGCAGGCCGCGATCCATCAGCTGCAGCAGGCCGGTCTGCTGCTGCGAAACGTGGCCTACGCGAGCGGCCGGCTCGGCGCCAGCGACCTCGACTCGCTGGTGTCAGCCGCGGAGCAGCAGGTGTGGCTGGTGTCGACGCCCGGTGACGTGATGGGCTATGACGTGCGCCCGGATCGGGTCCAGCAGCGGGTGTCGGGCCGGACCCGGTTCCGCAAGCTTGCCGCTGACCCGCGGTTCGCGGCCGTGCTGCCGGCCGTGCGCCGCTACGTCAGCCGGACGGTGCCCATGCCCCGCCGGACTGAGTTCTCCCGTTGGTCGATCAGCGCGTGCCCGCGCACCAACGAGAACACGTGGCCGCGGCTGTTGACGGTGACCGTGCACGCATTGGAGACGCTGTTCGTGTACTCGTCGGTCGACAAGCCTCACGAGTCCGTGTTCAGTCTGAACGTGGATCTGGCAACGATGGAGCAGCATTACGGCGGCGACCTCAACAGGTTGGCGGACGCGTTCGGTGCCGCGTATTTCCGGGAGGCGGTCTACCGGGTGCGTCCCGGGGTGCTGGGGCTGCGGGTGGAAGGCGCCCGCAACTTCAAGCGGCTGCTGGACGTGGACGGCGTCGTCGCCGCGGCACGCCGGCTGAACTTGGACATGATGCGCAAGGGCCCGGCGATGCAGTGGCGCAGTCACTCGTTCGAGCTGGCCGATCGGCTGTTCGCGCCGGTGGAGGACGTTGTCGGCGAGGACGCCCTCCACCGGGCGTTGGCCTACGACCTGCGCGGGGACGTTCCGGCAGCAGAGCTGCTGTACCGGCAGGCGGCCGCGGGCGGCGACGCGGAGGCCGCGTTCCGCCTCGCCGAGCTGCACACCGAACGCGGCGACGACGACCAGGCCACCGTCTGGCACCGGCGGGCGGAGCAGGGCGGCTACCACGGGGTGCGCCGCTCGCCAGAGTTCGCCAACACCTACGCGTGGCGGCAGTGGGCTCAGCAGCACGCGGAGCACGGCGACCCGGACCGGGCCGCGGTCTGCTATGAGCTGGCCGCCGAAGGCGGCGCCACCGCGCATTATCTAGATCTGGGTGATGTGCTCGCCGACCCCGACTTGGCCGCGGCCGCGTATCAGCGCGCCGCTGACTGTGGTCACGCCGGCGGCTGGTACGGCCTCGGCCTGCTGCACGACGAGCGAGGTGACATGCAGGACGCGCGGGCCTGTTATCGGCGGGCGGCGCAGGCCGGTCATCTCGAGGCGCTGGTGCATCTCGGCTGGCTGCACCACGGCGACGGCGACCTGGAGCAGGCGCTGGACTGCTATCAGCGGGCCGCGCTCGCCGGTCACGTGGACGCCTTGGTCTCCCTGGGCGATGTGGCTCGGCAGCGGGATGACCTCGTTGAGGCCGGACGCTGTTACCGCCGCGCTGTCGACCGGGGCAGCCTGACCGGCCTGGTCGGTCTGGGCATCCTCCGCCAGCTCGACGGTGACGTGGCACAGGCCCACGTCTGGTATCAGCAAGCCGTCGACGAAGGGCACACGCCGGCGTTGGTCAACCTGGGTTGCCTGTATCTCAACGAGAACGACCCGTTGCGGGCACAGCCCTACCTGTCGGCGGCGGTGGCCGCCGGGCAGACCGACGCGCACCGGTATCTCGCTGATGTGCTGGACGAGCTCGGCGACCACGAGGCAGCGGTCCAGCAGTACCGGCTGGCAGCCGAGAGCGGTGATGAGGAGGCTGCCGCCCATCTCCGCGGCCTGGCCTCGTCGTCTCCCGAGCTCGTGGCTGCCTGACCGCCAGTAGGCGTCATCCGGCGGGTCCCGCTGCCCGGGGCCAGCCGGTGGGAACAGCAGCAGCCGGGACGGTAGCTGGCCGGGTTGATGGCCGCCGAGTTCGACCTGGTCGTCAACACTGGCGCGGACCTGGGGATGCGATCCGTGCGGACGAGGTGCGCGCCATCCGCGGCGAGACGACGGTGCGGATTGGCACCCGGCTACGACCCGGCCAGCCATGAACCGGAACCTTGTGAGCTGATCGACGCGCTGCGCGCCGAGTTCACGAGGGTGCCGGCGGTCGTCGAAGCTCGGCGAGCCTTCTCGCGAATTGGAGGTCAACCACCGAGCCTGCAGATCGGTGTACTGGCGGACCGCGATGTCAGCGGGTGGCAGCAGGACTGCGTGGCGGCGGTGCAGACCGCGACCGGGCAGGCACCACTTCCCTACCCCGTGGATACCGTGTTCTTGGACGATCCCACCGATCCAATGACCCGGTGGATGCTCGAGCACACCGAGCCGTACTTCGAGCCCGGCGCCGCAGCACCCTAGCCGGGGCATGAAGGTGTGGCTTGTGGATTGCCTGGCCTGGGCTTCGTGCTCCACCTCGAGTTTGACCCTCGTCGCAGCCTGCTGACGTGGCCGGGGCCGTAGGCTGCCTTCGGGAGTGCGAGTGCTGCAGGAAGGGAAACGTGCCGGTGCCGATCCGTCTGACCGTCAACGAGGCGTCGCTATCAGGAAGTTCGTATGACGATGTGGTCGGCAAGCAATACGAGTTCCCCGGCATCTACCGGCGCATCATTCAGCCAGGCCGGCGGTTCGTGTACTACCGAGGTCGCCGCGCCAAAGGAGGTGGCAGCCGTCCACCGGTCTACCTCGGTGCCGGACGGATCGGCGCAGTGCGCACGTCGCCGACCTCGACCGGACGGTATGTCTGCGACATCGTCGACTACGAGCCTTTCGCTGAACCTGTCTTCTTCAAAAACGCGGCCGGCAACTACTACGAACCGGCCACCGGGGGCGGGTTCTACTGGCAGAACGGCGTGAAGGAGATTCCGGAGGCCGCCTACGAGCGGATCCTCGCGGCCGCCCGCTCCGACGCTTCGGAGAAGCCGGTAGGAGTCGGCGCCCGCCCGCTCGCCCGGCGCTCCGGAGTCACCGACGGGCTCACCCGCGAGCACATCGACGAGGCTCTGACCCAGTGGTCGCTGCTCGGCCGAAACGAATTCATGCACAGATATGGCGGGAGGCCCGCCGAACGCTACGTGATCGTCACGGACGCCGGCGACGTCGACGCGCTTGCGCTAATCCTCGGGGCGCGAGCCCTGGCGGGCCTCGACACCACGGGTCCGTGGCGCGGCGACCGGGCCAACGTCGCCGACCCGTTGACGGCACTCGGTTATCGCGTCGACAGCGTCGGCCGCCGACTCTCGCCCGAAGTGGAAGGCGTTGATCAGGCGGTACTGCAGGCCGCTGGACGACCGCACGGCTCGGGCGGCGGTCAAGGCTTCCAGGTCGATCAGCGGGCCAAGGTCGCCGTCGAAGACTACGCGATGAGAAGCGCCTTCGAGCACTACGACGCTCGAGGCCAGGTGCGCAACACCGCACGGCATGCGAGCTGGGACTACGAGGTCGACATCCACGGGAAGTGCTGGCATGTCGAGGTCAAGGGAACAACCGGCGACCCGGTCGAGGTGATTCTCACCCCGAACGAAGTAGCCCACGCCCGGATATACCCCTACGTCGCTCTGTACATCGTCAGCAACATCGAACTCGACGAAAGTTTGGACAGCGAACTGTTGGCCACGGGCGGGACCGTCACCCATCTTGAGCCCTGGCGCATCGACGAGGGGCACCTCACGCCGGTTGGTTACAAATACCGCCTCCCTCATACGGTCAACTGATCCAGACAAGCGGCCCCTCAGCCGTTCGGTGGGGTGGCGACAGTAAGAGGCCTCATCAACGGCCGCCCGACGGCAGTCCCGTCCGTGGTGGTGTAGGAGCCGTCGGGACGCACACTGACCACCTGGGTGTGTCGGACTCCGTCGGTGAACCGCAGACCGCTCACCCACCACTGCCCGGGTGTCGCACCGACCGGGAGCGTGCCGCTCAGGATCCAGCCGCTGCTGCGGAACCAGACCGGTTGCGGGGTGGATCCGGGCAGCGAGACGGTGGCTCCGCCAGGGCCAGTAAGGTAGCCGACCGCCTCGGCGACGCCGCTGTGCGCATCTCCGAGCTGCACCGACACCGTCACTGTCCGGTCTTGATCGTTGCTGACCGACTGGCCGTAGGACCACGACGGCCACAACGTATCCATGTTCGCGACGGGAAATTCGCGGTCCGCGGTTCCCCGAATGACGCAGGTGGAACTGGAGCGCCCCCACGGGCAGTCGTCGGTCATGATGTCACCGCGCGAGTCGGTGACGCGGAAGCTCGGCTGGGGCACCGTACCGGCGGGGACAGGTGTACCTGCTGCCCCGTCCATGGCGATCGCATATCTGGTGGACATGCCGACCTGGTCAGTCGCTTGCAGTTGCGCCAGCTGCCAGGTGCCGTCGGCGGATGCTCTGGGCAGGGTGCCGGTGATGTCCCAAACTCCGTCGTTGTCGCTGCCGGAGACGCGGCGGGCGTTGACCAACGGCAGCAAAGCCAGGGTGCGGTCGGGGCTACGCAGCGCCGCGGTCACGGCGGCCACGCCGGCTCCCACGTCAGTGACCCGCATGCGCAGTGTCACTGTCTGCTCGACATCGTTGGAGAAGGTCAAAGGGGTTGTCCAGGCGACCGTGGGGACGTCGATGACCGGAGGGTCGGTGTCGGCGGGCCTCGGGGTGGTGGTCACCGGCGCGCTCGGGCTCGACAGCTGGGTGAGAATGTCGGCGGCTTGAACGGTGTAGGTGTACGTCCTGCCGTTGGTGACATCGACGTCGTCGTAGGCCGCTATGTTCGCGGTCGCGATCTGCACGCCGTCGCGGAACACCAGATAGGTTGCCGCACCCGACGATGCCTGCCAGCTCAAACGTACGGTGGTGTCACCGGCGGTGGCGGTCAAGCCGATCGGGGCGCTGGGTGGGAGCGGGAGCGCTACCTGCGGCGATGGTTCGGCTGGGGAGCCGACGGTGGGTGTCGGTTCGACGGTCGGCGTGGCTGCGGGACTGGGCTCGACAGTTGAGGCCGGGGTCGGGGTCTGCGTGATGACGAGGGTCGGGGCGGCTGTCGGGCTCGGAGTCGGTGCGGGGCTGGGTGTCGGCGCCGTGACGTCTGTCGGCTCCGTCGCCGGGGTCGAACTTGGAATGGTCTGCGGGGTTGGCGTCCCTGTCGGGCTCGGCGTCGTCACCGGGGGGTTGCTTCCACATGCGGCACTCTCCGACGCAGCGCATGTGTCTGTTCCGCTGCCATCGTTGATGATGCTGTCGGTACCAGCGCCGCCGGTGATCTGATCGTTGCCGGCGCCGCCGTTGAGGGTGTCGTCGCCCGCGCCGCCGCTGAGGATGTCACTGCCAGCGCCACCGTCGAGCGAGTCGTCGCCGAGCCCACCGGCGAGTTTGTCGCTGCCCGCCCCACCCGCGACCTTGTCGTCGCCGGGGCCGCCGTCGATGGCGTCGTTGCCGGCGCCGCCGCTGACAGTGTCGTTACCGGCCCCACCGATGATGATGTTGACGCTGGCGGAGCCCAGCAGGATGTCATTGCCGGCCCCGCCGACAAGGTTTTCGATGCCGCCACCGATCCGGTCGTTCTCCCCCGCGCTGCCGGCGCCAGCCGTGCCGGACAGGGTGACAGTGACCGCGAGGGTGTGGTCGGTGTAGGAGACGGTGTCGGCGCCGGCGCCGCCGTTGAGCTGGTCGGCGCCGGCGCCGCCGACGAGCACGTCGTTGCCCGCTCCACCGGTGAGGGTGTCGGTTCCGGCGCCGCCGATCAGGGTGTCCGCTCCCCCACCGCCGATGAGCACATCGGTGCCTGAGCCGCCGTCTAGGACGACGGTGCCGGTCACGCTGATGAGGGTGTCGTTACCGGCGAGGCCGCACACGACGTCGCGGGCGTGGGTGGCGCGGAGCCGGTCGTTGCCCTTGGTACCGATGACAGTGCACGCCTTGCCGTTGGAGGCGGCTGGGGTGGTCGCGCTGGCGGGTGTTGCCCCCACCGCCGTGAAGCATGCGGCGGCGACCGCGGCCAAGGCGGCGCGTGTCGGGGTTTGAGCTCGGCGAAGGGACGCCTGCCTCGCGTCGTCGAGTGTGGGGCCGCTTGCCTGCGCCACTTGCCTCATACCGCCAGGGTGCGCCCGCGGGAGCTGCCGGGTCGGCGCTATCGGCGAACTGCTCCGAGGCTCGCGGTGGGTGGCAAGGGCCGGCACGTCCGGCCGGCGGTGCAAGAGGGCTCGGCCGGAGCGTTCAGGCGGCGAAGCCGTCCGAGGATTACAACGGCAGGTATTAGGGCTGCAGGTCGCCGCGCACGCGGACATACCGCACATGGTGGCGCCACCGGCCGTGTTCGTACCCGACGTCGACCTGTACCTCGGCGACCACCACAGGCTGTACCCGCTGATATGGCGTCGGGGTGCGGTCGCCGAGCTGGCCGGACCAGCCGGCTGGCAGCGGTGTCGGCCACGGGTGTCCGGCGCTGGCCGGGCGCAGCGCTGCGGTCACCTCGTCGCGTTGGGCGGCGGTCAGGCGGTGGGCGCGCGCAACGTATCGCAGTCGGCCGTTCGGGGTCGAGGCGGCCCAGCAGCAGCGCGTGCGGCGTGGCCAGGCTGCCGGTAATCCCGCCGATGATCGCGTCGGTGGTGACCCGCGATTTGCATTTGGGCCGTCCTGCCCGGCCGTGAATGTAGCGGCTGGTCGCGTCTTTGACGACCAAGCCTTCGATGCCGGCGGCGGCCCAGTCACGCAACCAGGTGCGAGCTTCGCTCACATCGAAGGTTTGCGGGCAGAGCGGCAGCTGGGGCGGTCCGCCCGCCAGTACGTTCTCGAGGTGGCGGCGGCGCTGTTCTAGTGGCTGCTCGAGCAGGTCGCCGTCCGCGTCGGCGAGCAGGTCGAAGGCAACCAGGTGCACCGGGTGGGTGGCGGCCTCGGCCGGAGAGCACGCCCGGCGTTGACGCGCCGCTGCAGCGCAGGAAAGGTGGTGCGCCCGGCGTCCAGGTCCCAGCTGACCAGTTCACCGTCGAGCACCGTGCCGGCCGGCACGTGCGCCTGCAGGTGGGCCACCACGTGCTGGCACAGTTGGGTATCAGAACTGCCGGAATACCTGTCTTCTTTGCCATCGATCGCCAGCAGGCGCGGACGATGGCCGCGTGCCGAAGTTGCACTAGCAGGCGTCACTGCCAGGTAGCCTTCCTGCATGCCGCCGAAGAGCATGTGTGTGCTGTGCAAGGCGCGTCCCGAGCATGGCGTAGGCGAGCACATATGGCCCAGCTGGTACCTACGCGATCTAGACAAGACAGGACCGCCAGCGAGCGGCTGGGCACGCAACGGTGAGCCGATCTTGAACCGTCGAGACGTTCAAATTCATCTCGACGAACGACAGCGCGTCTTGATACCAGCTTGCGAGCCATGCAACACCGAACTCAACCGCCGCTTTGAAGATCCAGCGAAGCCCATCATCCGAAGGCTCATGGGTCCAGCAGGCTGGACTGGTGAGGCAACGGCGGAGGAGTGGAAGATCGTCGGCTTGTGGTTCGCCAAAGTGCTCCTTCTGCTCGGACACCCCGAAGCTCGATATAGCCATCCAACGATCAGCAAGCACGCGGTCAAATTCGATGTTGGAACCCCGGACCTTTCTTGGCTTATCGACAGTAGCCCGCCACCAACCGGCCTATCATTGTGGGTTTTCAAAGGGTCGACCATCCGTGGAAAACCCGAATATGTCGTCCCCACCCCGCGCTCCGTGCGCACCCCTGACGGAGACGCAGTTGACTTCCATTACCTGCTTTGGGCTTCGTCAGGAATGTGCGTAACCCTGTTGTCTCATTCCGGGTGGCCAATCGAACACCCCCTTGTTGAGCAAGGGCATGCCTGGGAGTTGCTCCACGGGGCCCAAGGTGGTGACCTGTCAGCACTCCAAGAACACAGCTTTTCGGCGATTACCTGGACTACGTTCGACGCGACCCTCAAAGAGGGCTTCTCTTTGGACGGCACATTACCGCCACTCCGAGCGGTAAGCGGATTTCCAGTGGACGCAGAAGTGTTGAATGTTGTGTCAGCGTACCAGTTCTGACCTTTCCTCATGGAAATGACCGCTGCGCAGGTGCGGATTGGCGAGTCTATTGCTTGCCACTTTTCGCCAGCAGCCGGAAGCTGCCGGGTCGGGCAGTTCCGCGATGGCGGCGGCGCGCATCGGTGCGATCGGTGGCCGCAAGTGGTCCCACCGTGGACACGCGGACATGTGACGCTACGACCGGCGGTGACCCTGGCGTGCGGGAATGCCGAAACTCTCACCCGTGGGCCGGGCTCACGGAACACGTGGACGTCGTGTCAGCGGCGCCGGCGCACCGCGTCGTAGGCGCGGCGGGTCTCGAGCAGCTGGCCGAGGGCGGTGTGCAGCTCCTGCAGCGCGGCGACGTCGTCGCGGCTCCAGTCCCGCACGTGGGTAGTGCTGCTGCCCGGGTCGAGGGGGACTCCGACGGCGAGGTAGCTGCTGACGGCGGTGAGGAATCGGCGGGCCGCGGCGATGTAGGCGGCCCTGGCCAGCGGCACCTCGCGTTCCGGCCGGTTCGTCCCCACGCCGACATCGTACATGCGTTCGATCATGGCGAATGTCGGTGCACCAGTCTCGCAACGACACCCCGGCCTGCGGTATCGCGGTCATTAGCATGCCTAGAACGGCCCGAACCACTCGAGCATCGCACGGACCAGCGCGTCGGCGACACCGCGGACAACTGCTGCCGCCAAGCATGTATGGGAACGCCGGCGGGTCGGCCGCTGCGGGACCGGCGAAGCGGCGCCGTCATCCGCGGCTCGGGCCGGTGTGCGCTGCTCACACCCGGTGCAGTGCGCGTTCCGGCGGCGGTGTCGGCGATCTTTGCTGCTCCGAGACAACGTGATCCCCCTTGGTGTCGGCGGTTCGGTGGTGTGGGCCGCGGCGCGCGCTGCACGCCGGTGATCTCCTCTCGAACTCGTCGAGCGAGTCGAAGGACTTGTAGACGCTGGCGAACCGCGGATAAGCCACCTGGTCGAGCTCCCGCAGCGGGGTGAGGATCGCAAGCCCCACCTCGTGGCTGGGCACCTCGGCCGCGCCCTTGGCCCGGACGGTCTTCTCGACCTTCTGCGCGAGCAGAGCGATCGAGTCCTCGTCGACCGGGCGGCCCTGACAGGCCTTGCGGACGCCGCTCATGATCTTGGTGCGGCTGAAGGGCTCCGTGACGCCGCTGCGCTTCACGACGGCGAGGACGGCCTCCTCGACCGTGGTGAACCGCTTGCCGCACTCGGGGCACGATCGACGACGGCGGATCAGCTGACCGTCGTCGGCCTCGCGCGAGCCGACGAGCCGAGAATCGCGCAGTCGCGGGTTCGACACGGGCTCGACGCGTTGGCAGAGTTCCCTTTGTTACGCGTCAGGATGGGTCGGCTCCGCCCATTGCTTGCTGCATTGGTCGTTTGAGGTGGTGGATCTGACCGGTCCCGGCCAGGCATCCCATGGGCGTCGATGCCAGCCCGCGGCTCCCGCTGCCGGCGCAGTCACCGCCGCTGGACGGACAGCCTCTGTTTGATGTCCGATCGGCCGAGCCGGCACTCTGGCGCCTTCAAGATCATCGGACGTAGCGTGCTCAGGCTGCGCATCGTTACGCGAGAGGTGATCATGTCGGAGGACACTTGGCTGGCGGCACGTCTGATTCCCACCTCGGGCATCAACGGCGCCGAAGAGGCGGAACGACGCGCCACGTCCGCGCTGCTGGCGGTGATGAGCTCGGTCCGCGAGTTCGGGCGAGCGCTCACGCAGCCGTTCGGGGCTCCGGCCGGGCCGGTGCACACCTTCATCGAGGTGCCCTTCGCTCTCGGCGACACCAAGTACTTCCCGGACGGTCTGATCCGGGTGACCCGGGGGCAGAAGCAGTGGACGGCCCTGGTCGAGGTCAAGACCGGCACCAACGACCTGCAGACCGATCAACTCGAGCGGTACCTGGACATTGCCCGGGAGCAGGGTTTCGACGCGCTGATCACTATCTCGAACCAGATCCCGGCCGTGCCCGGGCAGCACCCGACCCCCGTCGACAAACGCAAGCTGAAGAAGGTGGCCCTGCACCACCTGCCCTGGTCGGAGGTCCTCACGGCGGCGGTCATGCAGAAGGAGTACCGGGGCGTGGCCGACCCAGACCAGGCATGGATCCTGGGCGAGCTGATCCGCTACCTCGAGCACCCGCGCTCCGGCGCGCTCGAGTTCTCCGACATGGGACCGTCATGGGTCGGCGTGCGTGACGCGGTCACCGCAGGCACGCTGCGCGCTTCGGATGCCGGAGTGCCCGAGGTTGCCGGCCGGTTCGATGCGCTGGTCCGGTTCGCCGCGCTCAAGCTGGGCCGGCAGCTCGGCACGGAAATCCTGCCCGCTCTGACCCGCAAGGAGCTGTCCGAACCGGCGACGCGTACGCAGGCCCTGGTCGCGCAGCTGACCGGCACGGGCACGATGACCGCCGGGCTGAAGATCCCTGGTGCGGTCGGTGCGCTGACCGTAACCGTGGACCTGCGCTCCTCGAGGATCACCTGCCACGTCGACGTTGACGCACCGAAGGAGGGCCGGCCGACCACCCGGGTGAACTGGCTCGTCCGCCAGTTGAAGGACGCACCGGAGTCGCTGCGGATCGAGTCGATGGCGGCGTATTCGCGCGGACCCGGCCCCGCCGAGCTGCTCAAGAGTGTGCGCGACAACCCTCAGCTGCTGATCGAGGACCCGGGCAAGGAACTGAAGTCGTTCCGCATCGCCGCGACCGTCACCGCGGGCACCAAGCGCGGTACCGGCCGGGGCTCGTTCATCGACTCGGTCCTCACCGCGATCGACGACTTCTACGAGCAGGTGCTGCAGAACTTGAAGCCGTGGCTGCCCACGCCGCCGAAAATGCGGGCTGCCGAGGACGTCGAGGTCGAGTCGGTCTCCTCGGCGCTGGTGTCGACGGCCATTTCGTCGCAGGACGGCCCGGAGCCGGTTCATCCACACCCGCACGTCGAGCCCGGCGTGCCGCATCCGGCCGCAGCCGCTGGCTGACCCGGCAGGGCGAGAAGGTCATCCCGCCGCCTCCGGGATTCGGGCCGCCGTTGTCCGCACTGCTGCTGCACGACACGGGATCGCGGCCGCCGTTACGGACTTCCGACGCCGCGATAGGCGCTCTCCTGCCAGCACGGTGCGAGGATTCATCGGCCCGGCCCCGGTGCCGCGCGACAACGCGACCGTGCCGGGCGAGTCGTACTGTTGCCCGTCCCAGCGCCTCGACTTGCCTGGTCGCTGACGCCGGGCCAGCGGGCTGTCGTCGCCGTGCAGCCCTGCAGCCGGCCGCGCGCTTTCCTCAAGATCGGGGTTGGTCGGCCGACGATCGCGTATGTGAACCGACGCGCCCTTGCCCGTGCCATTGATGCCGTCGAGCCGCCCGGATTCGAGCATCTTTCCAGCTGTTTCAAGCCGCTGACGCTGCTGTGGGTGATGGCCCGGATCGGGGCCGGTGAACCGTGCACGGTGCGCTGGTCCCAGTTCCGCACGGCCATGCCGGACATCCTCGAGCGGTACGGGTCTGCCCTGCCGGAGCCGGACGTGCGGTACCCGTTCTGGGAGCTGCAGACCTCGAGCGTTTGGGCCGTCACGCCAGCTGACGACCATCCGTGGGCCCCGTACGCGCCGAGCGTGCCGTGGTTGGACGCCGTCGACCCGGTGGCCGGTTTCCCCGCCGAGGCCGGCGCCTTGCTGATCGACCCGGGCCTGCGTTCCAGCATCACGACCCGCCTGATCGCGCGCTTTTTCCCCACGGTCGACGCAGAAGCGCTGCGGCGTGACCTAGCGATGGCGCTGCCGCAGCCACACCGCGGTGTCGCCGCCGCGGCCCGCCGGCGAGCCGCGGGGCACGGCAACGGCGCGGTCGAGCGCCTGGAACAGCGGTGGAGGGTGCAGCCGTCCGCGCGGCGGGTGAGTATCGCTGGGCCGCGGCTGTTGGCGGCCGCTGACGGTACCTTCTCGGTGGACGCCCGCGACGCCGACGCTCTGCTGCGCGGGTTGCAGCAGTTCCTCACGCAGTACCCCACTACGCAACGGCGTGCCCGATCGGCGTACGTTCTTGAGCCGTTTGTGGGCGGCCGGATCACGTTTCAGCGCGCGTCTGCGCGGTTCACCCGCACTGCAGCCGCCCCGAGCGTGTCGGTTGCCCGCAGTTGGATCGGTGAGCTGGCTGACCTGCTCAGCCGGCACCTGAACCCCGAGCAGGCGCCGCACCGCGGCCCCAAGCTCAGACAGACCCGACGGCAACGCCCTGAAGTAGCGGCGACCGCGCCTGCAGGAAACGACGACCTGCTTCAGCGCCTGAATCGCCGCATGGCCGAGGAGGCGGACCGGGACGACAGGCAACGGCACCGAGGGTCGTCCGTGTGGACCTGGAGCGGGGGTTTACCGGGCCTCGGCCGCCGCTGATCAGGTGCCGGCCGCGGCGCAGATGATGTCGACTCGCCGACCGGTGAAGGATACGCGGTCGTCGCTCGGTCGAGGTGACGTCGGTCGATGGCGCGAACCAGGTGGTTGCTCCTGCGGGTGCGCCACAACGGTCACGGAAGGGTGCTGGCTGGTGCCCGCGCGGCGGCAAGTCGCCGGCATGTCGTGCCGCAGGTCGCGGCTGCTGACCGTCCCCGCGTCCACGGTGAGCGGCCGCGGAACTCCAGAGGAGGCCAGCGGCTGTCCGACGACGGCGGGGGCGCCCTTTCCCACGAACACATATCGCTCAAGACGGTGCCGGCCGACCCGATGGGCACGACGCGGGCGTGGTTCCTCGACCACTCACCGCACGACCAGCCCCATCCGGCCCGAGACTCGACTCCCCAAGGACAACAGGCATGACCAAGTACAAGACCGCAGCAACGCTCCTGACCACAAGCGTTATCGCCGCCACCCTCGGCGCCGCTGCGCCGGCGTTGGCCGCGGCCGACACGCAGGCGCCGGTCGTCTCCCGCGTCACCCCTGACCTGTCCACCCGCTCCGGGAACTGGATCACCTTCAACGTCGGCTACTCGGACAATGTCGCCGTCACCGACGTCGAGATGCAGCTCCTCGACACCGACGGCCACATCACCCAGGACTCATTCAGTTACGAGGCACCGTTCCGGCTGATCCTCAACATGAACCCGTACCCGGACAACACCGTCATCCAGTTCCGAGTCATCGCGCACGACGCCGCCGGCAACGCCTCAACTCCCAAGCTGGTGAGCTACCACGTGTCAAAGACCGATCCCACCGTCACCCTGCCGGCCAACCTGAATGGCCGACTCGTCCGCGGCGCTTTCACCACCACCGTCACTGCGCACGCCGCGAACGCCGGCACCATCACGTCGGTCCAGCTGTGGATCAACCGCAAGCTCGCGTCAACCGCGTCCAAGGCGCCTTGGACGGTCCGCTACGACAGCAGCAAGGTCAACGGCAAGCTGGACGCGCTGCTGATCACCTCCGACAGCTACGGCAACTACCGCACCGACGCGTGGACGATGACCGCCGACAACACTGCCCCGACGCTGAAGAAGACCGCCGGCCCGGGCAACGGCGCTAAGGTCAAGGACACCGTCACGGTGACCGCCACCGCCACCGACACCAGCGGCATAACGAAGGTCGAGCTCCTGGCCGCCGGCAAGGTCGTCGCCGCGGACACCAGCGCGCCGTACACGCTCAAGGTTGCCGCTGCGAAACTGCCGAAGTCCTCCCCCATCGCGCTGCGCGCCACCGACAAGGCGGGTAACACCCGGGTCGTCGCCATCGGCACCTGGAAACGCTGACCTGCCGCGGACTGCTGCGATATCGCTGATACTGCCGACTGTTACGACCGCGGGACACGAGGCTTCGATCGCGTCATCTGTCGCTCGAGCGGCACGGGGCGCGGCGCCACTCCCGACCGGCTGTGGCGCCGCGCCGGACGAAGGCTTGCTAACCCGTCGGAGCGCGAGAACTGCTTCGAGTCAGGGCGCTTTGGGCCCTTGGTACACGCCGGGCGCGATCTCAGTGAATCCGCTGCCCGGGCGCCGGGCCAGAGCCTGTAGCAGCGACCGTCTTACGGGCGGCGCACTCTCGTCCTGCTGGTCGACGTTGGCGTCTCGAGGTTGCCGGCGGTTCTCGTCTTGCGGCGCGTCTCGCTCGCCACTGGTCATGACAGCCACAGTGCGTGACTACTAGGTGTGTGGAATACCCTACGTGACTAGTTCACGTGTCCCTAGTCTCGCGACATGGGCAAGTTGGTCTTGATGGGTGCCGGTGAGATCCGCAGACGGCTCAACGTCTCCCGCCAGCGCGCCTACCAGATCATCACCCGCAAAGACTTCCCCGACCCCTACCAGGTGCTCGAGATGGGCAAGGTCTGGGACGCCGCCGACGTCGAACGGTGGATCAAGGCGCACCGCCCGCACCTCGACGACGAGGACCGACCCTAAACCGCGGCGCGCGGCGCGGCACCGGCGAAACGCCGCGGCACCGGCAGGGCACCACAGCGCGCAGCTACCACAGCGCCGCGGGAAGAAGTGAACGGCCCAGCCTCGGCGAACCGCTAGGTCGTGTTTCGTAGGGCTCGGAGCCATTGGTTGATAGCGGCGATCGTGAGGGTGGCTTCGTAGCGCACGGCGAGCTTGTCGTACCTGGTGGCCATGGCGCGGTGTTGTTTGAGCTGGTTGATGCCGCACTCGACCGCGTGACGCAAGCGGTAGAGCTCGGGGTCGAAGGCGGGGCGGCCGCCCGCCTTTGGATCCTTTGGCTTTGCGGTGGGCATCCTGGTCGCTCTTGCTCGGAATGCACGCTCGGATGCCTCGTCGGCGCAGGTAGGCACGGTTGGCCTTGGACGTGTACGCCTTGTCGGCCAACACCATGTCCGGCCGAGTTCGCGGCCGGCCACCACTGACACGAGCCACCCGCAGCTTGGCCAGCACGGCGATGAGCTGGGGGCTATCGCCGCGTTGCCCAGCAGTCACCACCACCGCCATCACCTTGCGACCCTGCTCGCACGCCAGATGAGTCTTGGTGGTCCAGCCTCCCCGTGACCGGCCGAGCCCATGATCTGCCGGCTCGGCGTTCAGGCCGCCGGGCGGTTCCTTCTGGTTGTGGCCGTCCCGGCGCGCTCCAGCCGCGTGCTGGTGAGCGCGGCTGATGGTCGAGTCCACGCTCACCGTCCAACCAATCAACCCGGCGACGTCCGCCCGGGCCTGCAACTTCGCCAGGATCTGCGCCCAGACGCCGTCTCGCTGCCACCGCCGGAACCACCGATACAGGGTTTGCCACGGCGGATACACCGCTGGCACATCCCGCCACGGTGAGCCGGTCCGGACCCGCCACCTAATCCCGTAACGATCACTCTCATGGTCCATCTGCGCGGCCGATCACGACCCGTTCCCGCTGGCAGCAACGCCTCAAGTGTCGCCCACTGCATGTCGGTCAGGTCGTGTCGCCTCGCTGCCGCTACGCTCGGCACGAGGTCTCCGGTGTGAAGTTTTGGCTTGGTCGCTAAACCAAATACCGGAGACCTCTCCAGTTATCGACCACCGCCACGCCGCGACATCGACGCCTACGAAACACGACCTAGCCGCTACCAAACCCGGGGCGGTTCAAACTGACATGCCGCAGAGAACGCGCGTGCCAGCCCCTCTGATCGTCACTCCCCGTAGATGGCCTGGCTCGTCCGCCCGTCCGCAAGCCGCCGCAAGGTGGTCGGAAGCCGCCGGCGCGACCGCACCAGACGGCCCGGTCCAGAGCGAACCTCACCCTCCGCTTGACAAAAACGAACCCTCGGATGTCTTGCTCCTACATCCGGCGGGCTTCATCTACTGGAACCAGCAAGGGCAGCAGCCGTTGAGTCCGCGCGCACTCTGCGAGTGTTCAAGATGGGTTGCGATTGATCTTGCGAGGCGTCCGGCTTACGTTGCGAACCTGCTGGTCGTGTACGGATTCTGGATCAAGCGGAGGAGCTAACTCGAACGAGTGAAGGCAGGATCCCAACTGAACCAGAGCTAGTGCGGCGTCGTGGCGCCAGCGAATCCCCGGACGTAGGAGCCGTGGAAACGAGGAAGGGATATCTCGTGAGGACTCGTATTGCGCGCCGGCGCGCCATCGCTGGTGGTCTCTTGGCTCTGGTGGCGGCGACCACCGTGTCGCTCGTAGCCCCGCAGGCGGCGCTGGCATCCAGCCACGGCTGTACGGGCATCGGCCCGGGGTTGGACGTCCGGAACATCGGCGTTCGGGACGGATCATCTTGCGTCTTCGTCAAGGGCCGTGGGCTGGAGATCGGCGAGGTATACGCCTCCTGGTACACCGCGACGACGCCGATCTGCAACTGGTGGGTGGACATCGATACGCCCGCCGAAGACTCGAGGTTCCGGCACTTCCAGGGAAGCTTTCACAACGGGTGCACCCGATTCTCCGGCGTTATCCAGCCCCGTCCTCCCGCGTTCCTGGCGAAGCCCGGCCGCGTCTGCGCCACGCTGTTCGAGAACGCGGTCGTGAAGGGACGATCGTGCGTCACGATTCACTCCTGATCCCGACCCACGGTGCGAGCGATGCCGCGTCCAAGATCAGTATTCGACTGTGGCGAACCGCATCGGTAACCTAGTCAAAACCGCGATGTAGGTCCGGACGGTTCTGCGCATTGGCGTCCGGACCTACATTGCTACTCTCTGGTCGGCGCTTGATCATCCGCTGCCTATAGCCGGACGCGACACTACGGCGACCTGCCCGCGGACACTTACCCGACCATCCACGCCTTGCGCGCCGCCATGACTACCGCCGGCCGCAACAGCCGCGCCTATGCCACCTGGAAGCTCAATGTCATCATCGACGGGCTCCTCAGCCATCGCCGACCGTTGTAGAGAGGGATTCGTCAGCGCCATCCGGATCGCGCTGATCCCTGCGCTCCTGGCCCGGCTGCCACGACACGAAGCTATTCAGTCCACGAGGCACGGCGCAGCGGTCGGAAGCCGTCGATGTCGCTCGAGTAAGTGCTACAAGTGACAGTCGTGCGCCGACGGAGCGCGGCGATGGCTGGGCCGGCGCCACCTGGGCTACCCGGATGCGCTCGGCCACCCTCTCCAGTGTCCTGGCCCTGCTGCTGGTGACGCCGACGCGGAGGCCGGGACCCGCGAGCCGCTCCGTGGCCGGGCGCACCTGAAGAACAGGCCTGCCAGTCGCATCGCCAGGCAGCGCCGGCCACCGTGAGCGCGAGCCTTGAGGACGGCACCCGGCGTTAGAACGGTGTGGCTGGGTACGAAACTCAACGAATGCTGCCGATCATGCCGCGCCCGGAGGTGTCAGACCGATGAGCGCTCTCGTTGCCCACCTGGACGTCCCACCCGGGCCGGGAGGGACCACGGCCGCCCGGACCGCTGCCCGGACCGTGCTGCAAGCCTGGGGCTTCAGGGACGCCGACTGGCTGTACGACGCGACAGTGGTTGTCAGCGAACTGGTCGCCAACGCGGTCCGCCACGGCGGCGGGATCCTGGCCCTCACACTGCATGCCGTGCGGGGCCGGGTCACAGTGATCGCCGCGGACTGTACCGGCGCCCCACCACGCCGACGACGCGGCGACCAGACCGGCGGACGTGGCCTGGCCATCATCGAAACCCTGTCCCGCGCCTGGGGTGTGCAACCGTACGGCCGCGGAAAGTGCGTGTGGGTGCTCCTGCCGGCATGCGATGGCCGGTAACGGCTGCGACCCGGACCCTCCGGTCGTTTCTCGGCAGGAGGGACGGTCCGTCGAAGCCCGCTAGGGAAGCGGCGAAGCTGCTACAAGGGCCCTTACGGGACGGCGGTGTCGAGATCTCCGTTCGCGTACACCCGCTGGCTGACGCGGTTAGCCTCGGGTTGACGGTGCCGCCCGTGTCCCTCGGCCCGACCTCGCCTGCAGGTACCGCTGCGTCACCTGGGGGGAAGATGACCGCAGAACCCGCACTCACCTCTGACGCCGGTCCGGCATTGCTCGAAGCGTCGGCGGTGCTGGCGGCCGCGTTGGATGCCTACTTCGCCTTCGACGCCACGGGCCGCGTGGTGGCCTGGAACCCAGCAGCGGAGACAACGTTCGGCTACACCAGGCTGCAGGCGTGCGACCGGTCGATCGAGGAACTGATCGTGCCACCCGCAGCACGCGATGCCGGCCGTGCCGAGCTGGCCGCGTTGGCTACGGGTGGGCTGGGGCAGACGTTGGATCGGCGTAGGCAATGGATAGCGTGGCACGCCGACGGTCACGAGGTGCCCATCGAGATGACGATGACCTGCACCGAGGAGCCCTTCGGACGCGTCTTTCACGTCTTCGCCCACGACGTCACCACCGCGCGGCGGGTCAGCCGGTTCACCGCGACCGAGGCCGCTGTCGCCCGAGGGCTGGCCGAAGCGGATTCCAGCCGGGCCGCGGCGGCCCGCGTCGTCGAAGCGCTCGGCGTGAAGATGGACTGGCCGGTGGCCGAACTGTGGCTGGTCGACGACGAACGGCAACTGCTGATCTGCGCCGCTCGGCACGTCACCGCGGGACGACGGCTGTCGGACTTCGCCATCAATCAGCTCGAGCCCGGTACCGGGCTGCCCGGCCGGGTCTGCGCCGGCGGGCGCCCGCTGTGGATCCCCGATCTGGGTGCCGACACCGGATCGATACGCAGCCGCGCCGCCGCTCGCATCGGGCTACGCGTCGCCGTAGGTGTCCCGCTGTGCACCGGCCGGCACACCCTCGGCGCGCTGTGCGTCTACGGCGATCGCGCTGAAGACCCCGAGGACACCCTGCTTGGCCTGCTCACCGGCCTGGCCGCCCAGGTCGGGCAGTATCTGGAACGGCGTCGGGCGGAGGAACTCGCCATCGAGCTGGCCCGCACGAAGGACGAATTCGTTGCCATGGTCACCCACGAGCTACGCAACCCGCTCGCGGTGATCACCGCTACTGCCGCGTTGTTCACCGACGAACTGGACGGCCTGACCCGTGACGAGCAACGCAACTACCTGAACGTCATCGCCCGTAACGCCGAACGGCTGTCGATCATGGCTGAGGACCTGCTCGACCTGGCCCGCCTGGAAGCCGGACGTCTAAGCATCGACCCGGTCCCCAGCGATCTGTGCACCATCATCACCCACGCCGTGCAAGCCGCGGCGGCTACTGCTGAAGACAAACAGCTCACCGTCACCGTGCAGCTGCCCGACCGGCTCCCCTTACGTGCTGACCCGAACCGGCTGCGGCAGGTCGCCGACAACCTCATCGGCAACGCCATCAAATACACCCCCGCCGGCGGCACCATCACCATCACCGCCACCGCCGACGACACCGCAGGAAACATCACTTGGACGGTCGCTGACACCGGCATCGGTATCCCCCTCGCGGAACGTTCCCGCATGTTCCGCCGCTTTTACCGCGCCTCCACCGCCCTGGACCGGCGCATCCCCGGCACCGGTCTCGGCTTGGTCATCACCCGCACCATCGTCGAACGCCACCACGGCACCATCACCCTCGCCGAGCACTCCGGTCCTGGGACCACCTTCCTCATCGAACTCCCCACCAAACCGCCCGCCGTCACCGACGGCAGCTGAAAGTCAGCATTCATCGCCGGCGACGGCGGCCAGGCTTCGCCCAATACCTCATGTGCCGCGGGCGGCAGCCGATCGGTGATGCCCGGGTGGCCGCGTGGCGCCCGGTCGAGGGACGTACGGAAGGCGGGTGGCTGATGCCGCTGGTGGTCGCTGTGGAGGATGACGCCGATATCGCCGATTTGCTGTCGGTGGTACTGCGCGCTGCCGGGTACACCGTCTATACGGCGCCCGACGGAGAGCAAGGCCTGACTCTGATCGACCGGCATCATCCCGACCTGGTGATCCTGGACCACTACCTGCCCGGGATGACCGGTATGCAGGTTGCTCAGAGGCTACGTGCCGAGCCCCGCACCGCTGCACTGCCCCTGCTGATGATCAGCACGAACGCGCCGTACGACGCCACCGTCTTCGTCGACGACGTGCTCACCAAACCGCTGCGCCCCCGCGTGCTCAAAGCCCACGTCGAGAGCATGCTGGCCACCACCCGACCCGGCTGGCCCGATCCGCCTTCTCCCGTGTTGGATCGGCGCCGCCTCGGCGCTCTGGCCGGCTACGACTGGGACCACCCAGACCTACGCCGCAGCGTTGACGCGATCAGCCAACGCACCGCCGCCCGGCTGGGTCTGCCCATCGGCATGGCCAACCTCGTGCTGGACACCGCTCAATTCACCATCGGCTCACACAGCGTCACCGGATGGATCGCCGAAGCAGACGGCACCCCGCTCGAGTGGTCGTTCTGCGTACAAACAGTGACCACCGGGCGCCCCTACGTGGTCCCGGACGCCACCATCGACCCGGTCCAGCAGCACAACCCTCTGGTCACAATCGACGGCTGGGCCAGCTATGCCGGCGTGCCACTGATCGACCACCACGGCCACGTGTTCGGCGTGCACTGCGTGCTCGATACCAGTCCGCACACCTTCACCGAGACAGACCTAGCAGAACTGCGCGCCGCCGCCGACGAGATCATGGCCCTGCTCCAGAAGTACCGGCTGCCCTGACATAGACGACCGATCCCCCCACGGGATCCGAGGACGCGCTGGGCTCCTGCTGCAGATCAGGTCGAGGCGGTGCGCAGCAGCAGTAGCGTGGCATCGTCTTCCCTGTTGGCCGGGTTGGTGTCGTTCATCAGGATGTCGGCCAGATCGTTCAGTGGGGTGTCGCGGTGCGCTTCGAGTAGCTGGTGCAGGCGGTCGATGCCGTCGTCGAGGGGACGGGTGCGGGTTTCGATCAGTCCGTCGGTGTGCAGCAACAGCGTGGAACCGGGCGGTAGGTGCCGGGTGTGGGTATGCCGGGTGATGTTGCGTAGACCACCGAGCAGCGGGCCGCCGTGGGCGAGCAGGCTGATCTTGCCGTCGGGCAGGACCAGTGTGGGGGGCAGGTGGCCTGCGTTGGTCCAGGTCAGTGTGTGTCCGCCGGTCGGGTCGTGGGTCAGGTAGGCGAGCATGGCGGTGGCGGTGGCGGTGATGCCCAGCGACCGGGTGGTCCGTTCGAGGCGGTGCAGCAGCGCGGAGGGGTAGTCGTAGCGGTCGACGAGCAGAGTGCGCAGCATGGTGCGGTACTGACTCATGCTCGCCGCAGCGGTGATGCCGTGCCCGGCGACGTCACCGATCACCAAGGCCAGGCGTTGGTCGTCGACTCTGATCACGTCGTACCAGTCACCACCGACCAGGTCGTTCTGCTGGGCCGGCACGTACAGGGCGGCCATGCCGACGTGGCTCACGTGGGGCAAGGGCGTGAGCAGCGCTTGCTGCATGGTGGTGGCGGCGGTGCGCTGCTCGTCGTAGGCGGCGGCCCGGTTCAGCGCCTGCGCGACGAACCCGGCCAGCGCGGTCAGCACGACCTGCTCACCGTCGGTCAGCGTGTGTGGCTGTGCCCAAACGATGGTCAGCGCACCGACCGGGCCGTTCTCGCCGGGCAGCGGCACGCTGGCCGCTGACTGCCAGCCCAGCGCCCGGAACGTCTCGAGCGAATCCGGGGTTTGTTCGGCGATCGCGGTCAGGTCGGGAAATGACAGCAGCCGTGCGGTGCGGGCCGCCAGTCCGGACGGTGTTCGCTGGTCGGTGCTGTAGTGCGCCCACTGCCGGGCGAACCGGGCCGGTAGCAGCCGGCCGGAGGCCAGATGAACGAGTCCGTCCGGGGCGAGTGTGGAGATGCCCACGTAGACCGGGTCGAGGTTGCCGATCACCAGGGTGCGCACCGTGTCGACCACCTCGTCGAACGTCGTGGCCGCGCCCAGTGCGGCGCTGGCCCGCAGGAGCAACTGGCTGCGTTCGGCCGCCGCGCGGGCCCGCTGTTCGCGGTCCATGACGGCCTGGTGCTGCACCTCGGCGTGATCCGAGGCGATGCGCATCCGCAACGCGTAAGCGCAGCCGGCGGCCAGCTCGGCCAAGAGCCGAAGATCCTGATCGCTCCACCGGCGGGGCTGGTGGTCGATGGCGCACAGCGAGCCGAGCACGTGCCCGTCGTTGTCGGTCAACGGCATGCCGGCGTAAGCGACGACGCTGAGATCGTCCACGGCGCGGTTGTCGCGCACTCGCGCGTCGCTTCGGGCGTCGGTGACGATCAGCGGCTCACCCGCGGCCACGACATGGTGGCAGAAAGAGTGGCTCAACGGGGTCTGCCGCTGAGCCGCCCACGGCTGGCCCAGCCCCTGTGCTCCGGGGAAGAACTGCCGGTCGCTGCCGACCAGCGACACCAGCGCCACCGGCACCCCGACGACGCTGCGCACCATGTCGGTGAACCAGTCGAACAGTGGATCGGCTACCGCGTCCAGGCCGGTGCGCCGTACCGCTGCCAGCCTGTCCTGCTCATCGGTGTGCCGGCCGGATGCGGCGGTCATGAAGCCAGCTCTGCGGCATGGTGCAGCAGCCGGTACACCGTGGGACGTGAGACACCGAACATCCGCGCCAGCCCAGCGATCGAGTACCGCCCGGACGCGTGCAATCGCAGCAGCTCGCCGCGCTGCTCAGCGGACAGTTTCTGTTCCCGTCCCGCCAGGCGGCCCTGTCGACCGGCCATCGCCATGCCCTCACGGGTGTGCAAGCCCTTCAACTCGGTTTCGAACTGCACGAACAACGTCAGGTCGGCCAGCAACGACCCCTCAGACGGATCGTGCAGATGACCGGCTAGTGTCGTGAGTCGTTTATGCGTGTGCAGTAGCGCTTGATGGATTCGAGGATCTGGTCGGCGGTCTTGGTCCAGACGTAGGGCCGTGGGTCGTCGTTCCAGATCTCGATCCAGTCGCGGATGTCTTGGTTGAGTTCGCGTACCGAGCGGTGGGTGCCACGCTGCAGCTTCTTGCTGGTCAGTTCACCGAACCAACGCTCGACCAGGTTCAGCCACGAGCTGCTGGTTGGGGTGAAGTGCAGGACGAACCGTGGGTGGGCGGCCAGCCAGCGTTTGATCGCCGGGGTTTTGTGCGTGGAGGCGTTGTCCAGCACCACATGCACGTCCAATTCAGCGGGCACCTCACGATCGAGGGTCTGCAGGAACTTCTTGAACTCGATCGCCCGGTGCCGGGCATGCAACGAGCCGATCACCTTGCCGGTGCTCAGATCCAGCGCGGCGTAAAGACTGGACGTGCCGGCCCGGACGTAGTCGTGCGAGGCACGGGCCGGGGTTCCGGGCAGCATCGGCAACACCGGCGCGGTCCGGTCCAATGCCTGGATCTGCGACTTCTCATCGACACACAACACCACCGCCCGCTCCGGCGGATCCAGATACAAGCCGACGACGTCGCGCACCTTGTCGATGAACTGCGGATCCTTCGACAGCTTCCACGTGTCCTGCCGGTGCGGCTGCAAACCGAACGCCCGCCAAATCCTAGAGACCGCCGTCTGTGACAGGCCCACCTCGGCGGCCAGCGACCGGGTCGACCAGTGCGTGGCGTCTTTCGGCGTGGTTTCCAGAGTGGTGGTGACCACCCGCTCCACATCGGCGTCGGCGATCGTGCGGGGCCGGCCCGGGCGCGGCTCGTCCAGCAACCCCTCAAGCCGATCCGCGGCGAACCGGTTACGCCACTTGGTCACCGTGTTCCGAGAGACCCCAAGCTCTTCGGCGATCACCCCGTTCGGCGCCCCCGCCGAATCCGCGCAGGCAAGCACCACCCGTGATCGCATCGCGATCGCTTGAGCGCTCGACGGACGCCGCGACCAGGCCAGCAACTGCTCCCGCTCATCGTCAGTGAGCACGATCGGCACTGCAATCGAGGACGGCATACCACCCACCGTACCCACTGACAACGATTTAACGACTCAGGACACTAGAGACACGCGGGCACGACACTGCGCGATCTGCTCAATGATCGACCGGGCATCAGACAACGACCTCGACAGACGTGCCAGGCCAGGAGTGATCAAGGTGTCACCGGGCTGCAGCAGGCTCAGTGCCTGCTGCAGCCCGGGACGCGGCAGCGCACCTCGCAACGGCTCATCCAGAAAGATCCGTGAGGGCGGCACGCGCAGGAGCCGCAGGACACGGACCTGGTCCGCCCTGTCGCTAGTTTCCGCAGCGCATCGGGCATAACCGACGACCGGCGACGTGATCACGCCGGGCAGCGTAACGGAAAGGGACCCCATGTGACACCTGGCCGAGCGCGCGCTGTGTACGCGCAGTGGCGGGCGTCGCCGCCGAGGTGGCCAACTATCCGGTGAGGCAACGGCTAACAGACAGCCGGTTCGACGCCGATATGGGCCCGCAGCCGGCGTGCGGATCGTCGGGGGAAGGAGGTCGTGGGTCGTGGATCCGTTGTTGTCGTACCTGCAGCAGGACGTCGCGCAGGAGTTGGCGGGCGCTGCGACGAGTCTGGCGGTCATGGTCCAGCTGCTCGGCGCCGCGCACGCGGCGGCGGTTGCCGGGGGTGATCCGGGCGCAGCCGAGTTGCTCACCGCGGTCGAGACGATGGCGGCGGTGCGTGACAGTTTGCATGATCATGCAGCTGTGCTGGCCACCGCCGGGTATTCGAGTACGGTGGGCTATGACGTGCAGGAATGACGTTCCCCGGCCGCGGGCAGGTGCTCGACTGGGTTATCCGGGTGGCGGCTTGGTGGACAGATGCACGTTGAAGGTGGTGCCCGGCCCGGCGTGCTGACCCAGTTCGATCGTCGCGCCTGCCTGGTTCGTGTCGTCCGTGCCGCCTATGTTGGATGGCTCGGGCGAAAAGCCGATCACCGCGTACACCTCAGCCAGCGCCCTGGTCGGAAGATCGTCGTTCAGCCACGTTTCGGTGTAGCCGTCGTACCGCTCGGCCGCCCAAGCTCAACGTCAAGCAGGAGTCGCACCTGGTCGCCCTGCACAAGGCCGGCGAACACACCAGCGCCGAGCTGGCCGAACTGTTCGGTGTGGCCCGCTCGACCGTGTACCGGGCGATCGACCGGGCGAAGGTGTCCTAGTAGTGGCCTGTCAGCTGGGTCGGATCCCGGCGAGGGTGGTAGCCACGAGTTGCTGCAGCTCGGTGAGGCGCACCAGGCGGGCGACCGCGACGTAGACAGTGGTGCCTACGACACCCGCGGCGCTGAGCGTGATGAGCGCCGCGCTGAAGCCAGAGTCAATCAGAGGTGTCAGGGCGTACGCGGCGACGGCGCCGCAGCTGCCGGCGATCCCGGCCGCGACGGCCACCTGGGCGTGCGTACGCAGCAGCCGGTGGCCGTCGATGCGGCCGAGCCGGCGGCGCAGGATGGCGGCGGCGGCGATGAGGCCCGTGGTGTAGGCGCCCGCGTAGGCCAGCGGGATCCCGATCACGATGTCCGCGCGGGGCAGGAGCCAGGTCGCGGCGAGGCAGCCGGCCACGCCGATGACGGTCACCCCGGTAGTGATCAGCGCGGGGGTCTTGGTGTCCTGCAGGGCGTAGAACCCTCGTTGCAGGATCATGTAGCCGGTGAACGGCACCAGGGCCACCCCGAAGGCTGCCACCACCGCGCCCAGCAGGGCGATCGCCGGCGGCGAGCTGCGACCGTAGGCGAACAGCAGGGTGGCGATCTGCGGGCCGAGCACCAGCATGGCCGCGGCGATCGGGGCAAGAGCCACGACGGCCAGCCGGACGCCGCGGGACAGGTCCTCGGTGATCTGCCGATGATCAAGGCGGGCAGCGTGACGGCTGAGCCGGGGCAGCATGGCGGTCATCACCGACAAGGCGATCACCGCGAAAGGCATCTGGAACACCGCGAACCCGCTCTGGTACGCGCTGATCCCGCCCGGCCCGCTGATCGACGCGGCCCGTGTCGCGGCCGCGAGCAGGACCTGCGCGGCGACGACCGACACGAGTACCCAGCCACCGAGCCGGCTGATACGGCGGATCCCGATACCGCGGGGGTCGAGCCGGGGCCGCAACGCGAAGCCACTGCGGGCCAGGACCCACACCACCAGGGCCATCTGGGCGAACACGCCCGCGGTGGTGCCGACCGCGAGCAGCAGCAGGTGCGCGGGTGTCATCGACGCGATGCTGGTAGCGCCGCCGATCACCAGGTAGGCCAATCCGACCGCGATCACGACCAGGCTGTTGACCAGCGGCGCCCACATCGGGGCGGCGAACCGGCCGCGGATGTTGAGCACGGCGCCGGCGGTGGCGCTGACGCCGTAGAACAGGATCTGCGGCAGGAAGAACCGGCTGAACACGACCGCCAGCTCCCGCTGCTCACCGGTGAAGCCGGGCGTGTACACCTCGACCAGCCAAGGCGCCGAGACCATCGCCACCACGGTGACCGCGCCGAGGCCGTAGACCATCAGCGACAGCAGCCGCTGGGCGTAGACCACCCCGTCATCGGGTTCACTGATTGCTGCCCTGGCCAGCAGCGGCACCACCACGCTGGCCATCGCGCCACCGACCACGAGCTCGTAGACGGCGTTGGGCAGCGTGTTCGCCACGTTGTAGCTGTCCAGCAGCCGGCTGCCCAGGCCAAGGGCGGAGGCCAGCACCACCAGCCGCACGAAGCCGGCGGCACGCGACGCCAAGGTTGCCACCGCCATGCCGCGGCCCGCACGCCCGACCGAGGATCGTTCTGCCATGTCGACCTTCATAGCGCACCGACGCCCTCGGCTTAGGTAGCTGGTGCCTTCTGCGGCGGCTCTTGCACGAGTTCGGCGGCGGTTCGCAGTTCAGAGAAGGGCTCACGTCGCAGGATCGTCGGGAGCAATGCCGAGATGGGAACGGGTCTGTTCCGCCTGGGCGCGCATGATGCGGATGCCGGATGGTGGGTCCCGGCGGATAGCCTCGGCGTTCTGGCGTACCCGTCGCCCGACGGCAACGGCCCAATCTCGGCCGTCGTCCCTGCCAGCGCTCTCGGCCGCATCGGCCGTTTTCACTGCCGCCTCGAGATCACCCCGGATTACCTGAAGGCAGAAGAGCTCCTCCTGGAAATGAACGTTCTCGGGCCACCGGGCAGCGTCGGCTTCAACCAAGGGTGCGAAGGCGGCCAGTGTGCCGAAACGATCGAAGTACGGCAGGGCCTGGTCCTGGATCAGTTCGAGAATCTCCAGCATCGGACCCTCAGCCTCTGACACGGACGTAGGAGCCGGGGCAGGCCAGAACGGCGAGATCTCGCCAAGTGGCCTGAAGTGCTGCCAGCGCCCGGTGACGCTGTCAACGGGTCTGGCGAGTGGAACTATCAGATACTTGGCATCGAAAGCGGTGGAGAAGTTGCTGCCCCCCAGCGTTACGCAGCAGGCCAACCAACTGGTCGGCCGCCGATAAAGTAATCGACCCGAGCGGCTGGCGACGTCCCAATCGCCGGGCAATCGTGGAATCACGTACCGCCTCATGCCGCCGCTCCACACCCGGCTCTTCAAGATCCCTCCCTGACAAAGGGCGGACGGAAGTCCGGGACACGAGGAGTCCCGCCGCTTGGGCCTATCCTTCCTGCGCGCACGCCATCAGCCGGCCAGATCGGAAAACTTGCCTGCGAGACGGCGCCTACGTAGCCGCAGACAACGCCAGGACCAGCCAAGACCGCCGCCGCGCCCATCCGCCGATGAAGATCAATCACTCTTGCTGGGACAGAACCGGATTTGGGCACCAGATGTCGCTGAGTTTCGGCACCACCGATTTCAATGTTCGCGAGTTTGGGTCCCACCCCCGATCCAGACCCACTCAGGCGTCATCGGCAGGCTCCGCCCTTCACGCACGGTGACGAGCGCCTGCGACAGGACCCGCCTTGTCTGCGGCAGAACAGTGCACTCAACCAAGCCGAAGGCTCGTCCGGCACACTATTGCTCATGACCGGCGAAACGTCCGTTTCTTTGGCTGATCTCCGCCGGGCCCTGTCTCGGACGCTCGACGAGGTCGAGAGGCAACATGGGCCCGTGGTCGATCTCGACGCTGACTACTACTGGACGATCGGCCCTTGGGACGCGTTCCGTTTCGAGACCGAAGCGCCGCAGCCCACCGTCGGACAACTGACCGACGATGTCCAGGCGATACGCGACGTGCTCGCCGACCATGAGGATCGCTCGGCTGCGGCATGGCATGACCTACCGCACATCGTCGGCATCCTCAACCGCCTGGCTGCCCTTCACCTGAAGGCCTGATCGTCACTTCCAGGGCGCGCTCATCGGCAGATCCGCGCACCCACGCCCCGAGCGGCTTCATGATCGCTTGCACGCAGCGTAAGCGGGCTCCTGAGCAACCGCCGGTGCCACCCAGCGATCAAGATCCGCGCGGTGGTGCCGGTTCTCACGAACATTTCGGCGAGCGGTGCTGGCAAGGTGGTGCCGAAAGTGGCGAACATGTGGTGCCCGAACTCGGTTCTGGCTCACGAAGTGTGGAGCCCTATGACGACCGCCACCGATCACGTCGGGCAGTAGACGATCCGCACCACCTGGCCGGTGTCATCCACGACGGCAACTCTCGTGTCGGAAGCCTCGGCAGGGCGTCCGCTCGCGGCGTTGGCGGCGACCGTCACCAGGGGACAAAGTGTTGTCTTGTCATACGAGCTCAGCGGAACGTGGGACGCCCCCTTCCCCTGCGAGCCCGAGAAGCAGAGCCGCGAGCAGCGGAATCAAGAGGCAAAGACGTTGTCCTGGTGCTCGGCCTACCACAGGCTCCACCTGATGGTCGAGATCGATAAGAACCACGCCCAGACCTTAACTAGGAACGCCGAGGGCGCCTCCACACTTCGTGAGCCAGAACCCCAAACTCGCGAACGAAGCCAGCCGGCTTGGGCAGTCGGCCCGGTTGGTGGCAGTCGGTCGCCGGCTATTCGAGCAGAGCCACCGCGGCAGCTAGCTGCCGTTCGGCTGCGGTGATGTCGTAGCCCGTGCCGGTGGCGGCTTGGCGCAGGTGCCAGAGGGCGGAGACGACGCGGTGCCAGCCGAGAGCCCGCCTGGCCGGGTCGAGTCCGGCCCGCTCGGTCCGGGCGTCGCGGTGGCCCCCGGCGCGAAGTACGAGGTGATCAGGTTCCTCATGGCCGGGACGTCGACGCTCCTGACGCCAAGGATGCTGGCCAAGTCGAGCACAACGGGCCCGGTGTGGATAACTCTGGACTGTGGACAACCCAGGTCACGCGGCTGCGGCGCTGGTCGTGGCCCCCGGGATCGAACCGGGCAACCCGCCCTTATGAGGGGCGGCGGGCACCGTTGCCCGGCCACGCAGACCCCCACAGCGGAAACGGCATGAAAGTGGAGTCCGTAGCCGGAATCGAACCGGCGAACACCCGCTTTGCAGGCGGAACCCTTGACCACTCGGGCATACGGACCGGACGTGCCGCCGGCAGGACTCGAACCTGCGACCTCGACACTCGGAACGTCGCGCGCTCTCCGGCTGCGCTACGAGGGCATGGTGCGGGATGAGGGACTCGAACCCCCTGAGCACGATGTGCGACCGGTTTACAGCCGGCCCCGACTCGCCGTCGTCGGCGATCCCGCTTGGGGTGACTGACCGGAGTTGAACCGGCGTCTCCGGGGCCACGACCCGGCGCTCTGCCATTGAGCTACAGCCACAGTCCCCGCACCTGGGATCGAACCAGGGGCCTCTCCGGTGTGAACGGAGCGCTCGTTCCGCTGAGCTATACGGGGGTTGGCGGAAGGGACGGGACTCGAACCCGCGAGGGACTGCATCCCCACCGACGTTCCAGGCCGGCGCCATAGCCGCTAGGCGACCCTTCCAGTGCGCTCCCTCGCCCGGACTCGAACCGGGACTCGTCGCATTAACAGTGCGCCGCCCTGCCGATTGGGCCACGAGGGATCGAGTAGAGCCGACCGGATTTGAACCGGCACCTTCCGACTTGAAAGGACGGCGACCTGCCTGTTAGTCGACGGCTCCGTGTCCGGCGCTGGGATCGAACCAGCGACCTCCGCCGTGTCAGGGCGGCGCTCTCCCGCTGAGCTAGCCGAACGTGGGAGCGGGTGTCCGAGTCGAACGGCTCCTTCGGGTTATGAGCCCGGCGTGGTACCTCTTCCACCACACCCGCGAGTGCGCCACCGGGGACTCGAACCCCGAACCCACTGATTAAAAGTCAGCAGCTCTGGCCGATTGAGCTAGTGGCGCCTTAGTCGTGCTCGTGCCCTCGGACGGAGTCGAACCGCCGACTGTGCGCTTAAGAGGCGCCTGCTCTGTCCGGCTGAGCTACGAGGGCCTTGCGTACGCCGGGCGGGAGTCGAACCCGCGACCTTCGGATTAAGAGTCCGCAGCTCTGGCCTCTGAGCTACCGGCGCATGAGCGGAAGGGAAGAGGGTCGAACTCTTACGGGCTTTCGCCCCAACGGTTTTCGAGACCGCGGCCGGCGCCATCTGTCGGCTGGCCCTTCCGTGTCGGGTATGCCGGACTCGAACCGGCGGCCTCTCGCTCCCGAAGCGAGCGCGCTACCAAGCTGCGCCAATACCCGTGAGTCGGGATGGGGAGACTCGAACGCCCGGCCTTCGCTCCCCCAGACCGGCGCGCTGCCAACTGCGCCACATCCCGATCGCGTCATCCGCACCACCGACCTTCAACCCCTGTGTGGTGCGCGCGCGTGGCGCCTCCGGCAGGACTCGAACCTGCGACACCCGGATCCGTAATCCGGTGCTCTATCCGCTGAGCTACGAAGGCAAATGCGAGCGAGGACGGCCGGTACGCCGGGTTCTGTCCCACACCGCTGGGGTGTGGTGGCGACCATCCATCTCGCCAGGCCGTCGCCGACCTGTTCTAGCGTCCTACCCGCGCGCCTGGGCCGGGCCGGCCGCGCGCTGTCTGGGCTTGCTCCGGGCAAGGTTTACTTAGCCGGCCCGTCACCGGGACCGCTGGTGCGCTCTTACCGCACCGTTTCACCCTTACCGCCCGGGCCGCAGCTCGAGCGGCGGTCTGCTTTCTGTTGCATTGGCTCGCGCGTCTCCGCGGGTTGCCGTTAGCAACCGCCCTGCCCTGTGGAGCCCGGACGTTCCTCGGCACCCCTGGGGGTGACGCGGCCGCCTGGCCATCCGTCTCGCGTCCTGGTGCACGGACTCGAACCGCGGGCCTCCGCCTTATCAGGGCGGCGCTCTGACCTGCTGAGCTACACCAGGGTGGCGGAGAGAGCGGGACTCGAACCCGCGAGGGGCGGACCCCAACCGCATTAGCAGTGCGGCGCCATAGCCACTAGGCGATCTCTCCTTGGCGCCACCGACGGGACTCGAACCCGCGGCCCTCCGCTTGACGGGCGGATGCTCTTCCTCTGAGCTACGGCGGCATGGTGGAAACGGGGAGAGTTGAACTCCCGACCTCCGGAGTGCGAAACCGGCGCTCTACCAGCTGAGCTACGTCCCCATGGGTGGTGCTGAGTGCGCTCGAAGGGAGTCGAACCCTTACCCCTCGCGGGACACGGACCTGAACCGTGCGCGTCTGCCTGTTCCGCCACGAGCGCATGTATCAGCTCATCGGGCCCACCGGTGCTGGGCTGGATGGGGTCGAGCCGAAGCCCGGACTCGAACCGGGTCCTGCCGCTTACGAGACGGCTGCTCTGCCTGGTGAGCTACGTCGGCGTGACCGGCCCTGTCGGGTACTGATACCCGCCTCGGTCGCGTCCCCCGCCGGGGACAGGTGCCGGGATCTGCCGACCGCGCGTTGCCCGACCGTGGTCGGGGCGCCGCCTGCGCTCAGGCGTTCATCCGCTTGAGCAGTGCGTCGAGCCGGCGGCCGGAGTCGAACCGGCTGCCTCCTATTTACAAGATCGGCGCTCAGCCTGGGAGCTTCGCCGGCTGGTGGCCCGCCCTTGCGCGCTTCTCCCGGTAGCCGGCGACCGTACTGCGCCACGCAGGGGCGGGTCTGTGTCCTCGGCGGGAGTCGAACCCGCACTGGCGACGTCCTCAACGTCGGGCCTCTGCCGGTTGGGCTACGAGGACTTGGGCCACAGGGCAGGACTGGGCACCTGCATCTCCGGGCCCGAGGCCCGGCGTTCTCGCTGGTGCACCAGCTTGCCCATGGCGCGAGCACGCCTTGAACTACCTGCTGCGCTCCGAGAGGAGGACTCGAACCTCCAACCTTCCGCTCCAGAGGCGGACGTGCTGCCAGTTGCACCATCTCGGATCGAGCCGGCCGCCGCGGTGGCGGCGGCCGGTTGGAGTCATGCGCGAACGGCTGACACCCACGTGGGCGTGCGGGGCTCGAACCGCAGGACCATCCCCGCCTGCCGCGGGGTCCGGTCGGCCTTGCGCTGGTTGCAGGCGTAGCACGCGGCGATCGTGTTGAGCCACGTGTTCTGGCCGCCCTGCGAGCGCGGGACGATGTGGTCGACCGTGGTGGCCGGCTGCCGGCAGTAGCCGCAGCGGCGGTGGTCGCGGGCCAGGACCCCACGGCGGGACCAGGCCGGGCCGTCGGTGTGCCGCCACCGGGCGTAGACCCAGCGGACGAGCCGGACGACGGTGGGTACGGGCCAGATGCCGATCGCCCGGTCGGGGACGTGGTCGTGGACCTCGGCGACCTGGCGGACGAGCATCTTGACGGCGTGGCGGAGGCTGACCCGGGTCAGCGGCTCCAGGTCGGCGTTCAGGACCAGGACGTCGGACACCCGGGCCACCTCCCTTCGCGATGTTGATGTTGAGAGCGGACGACGGGACTCGAACCCGCGACCCTCACCTTGGCAAGGTGATGCGCTACCGCTGCGCCACGTCCGCATGAGCCACCGGGGCGAGTCGAACGCCCGACCTTTCCCGTACCAGGGGAACGCTCCGACCGACTGAGCTACGGCGGCTTGGTGCCCTGAGCGGGGGTCGAACCCGCACTGGCCGCGGTTTGAATGCGGTGCCTCTGCGTTGGGCTACCAGGGCAAGAAGGTTTACGGGGTCCGCCCGGCTGTGGCGCACGCGCCGCCCCTTGCGGGGGTAGGGCCACGTAGCTCGCGGACCCTGTTGACCGTCTTCGCCGGTGGGGGGAGCTACCGCCCGCCGACCGCGCCATCCTGACGCGCCCCTCGCTCCGGGTGCAGGAATCGAACCCGCGTCTGTACCGGGGGCCAAGACCCCGTCGAGCCTGCCAGCAGCCCAACCCGGAAGGTGCTGAGGGTGCCGAGGTCCCAGGGTCGGCTACTTCCGCCCGCGCCGGGGAGCCGCTCCCAGGCCGCCGGGGATGGCCGCGCTGCGCAACGTGGCCGCCGGCAGGCGGCGTCTGGCCGCCCCGTGCCTCGACCCCTTGAGCGGGCGAAGGGAATCGAACCCTTGTGACCAGTTTGGAAGACTGGCGCTCTGCCATTGAGCTACACCCGCGCGGGTCAGTGCGAGCACTGACCGTGACTCATTTCCGGTCGCGTTCGAGGAACCGCGCCTTGAGCTGCCAGGACTCGGCCCCCATTCCACGATGCGCCACGCCGGACATCACATTGCGTGGCCGTACGTAGACCCGACCGGGATCGAACCGGCGTCTCCGCCTTGAGAGGGCGACGAGCGTTCCGCTGCTCCACGGGTCCATGAGGCGCGCATCGCTGCCAGCGAGGAACCTGTCCCCGGCAATGCCGATGGCGCCGACTTTGGGGTCCGCAGCCGGCGGGCATGGCGTCCCGACCAACCCGACTGCGACGTGCCCACCCGCGGTATCGAACCGCGCACCTCCCGGTCTTCACCCGGGCGCTCCGCCTGCTGAGCTTGGTGGGCAAGGTCTTCGGCCGCCGTGTTGCCCTGCCCGGCTGCTTGCCGGTGCGAGGCGCGGGGACCGGCCGCGGGGTCGCTGGTCAGGCGAACCCCTCATTGCCGGCGGCGCGAGGATCGTGGGGGCTCCTTACCCGCGAGCGTCACGGGAGCCCTTCACCGAGGGGCGCCCTCCCGCGGGACCTGAACGGGCGCTTGTTCCCTCGCACGCATGGGGGCCAACCAGGGAGACGCGATTGTGGCCGCGGAACTGCACCTGGCCCGGCGTACATCGGTGAGACGCCACAACGCCGACCGGCCGCCTCAAGCACGTCGCTCCGCCCGTTACGCCGGGCGGCGTGCGCACCCCTTTTTGTGGAGCCTGCCGGGATCGAACCGGCGGCCCCGCGCCTGCCGAGCGCGCGCTCTACCTGACTGAGCTAAGGCCCCATGCGCCGACCGCGCCGGGAGGGCTGCGGCCGGCTGGAAGTTATAACACGTCCTCCGCCTGATCTACTGCCATCAACCGGGCGTATGTCCGGCTGCGGTGGCAGTTCGCGCAAACCACGTCGCGCTTTGCGATCTCACCGACGATGCGAGCCTCTGCGGAGCCAGCGACCACTAGGTCACTGACCTCGGCAAGCTTTTCTTCGCCTGGCCGGTGATCGAGGTCCATCACGTACCAGGGGTACGCAGCTCCGCAGTCCATGCACGGCCGGTCTTTCGCGTCCCTGACGAGGCGCTTGAGTCTGGCTGTCCGTTCCCTGGCGCGTTGTTTGTAGACCTCGCTGTTCGCCTCATGGTGGCGCCGGCGAGCGGCGCGCAGCGAGGCGACTGCGGCGGGAGACGTTCTGTCCTGTACGGCACGGGATCCAGCCTAAATTTGAGCGCTGGATACCCGTGCGTACCATCTGCCGCTGGCGGGGCACGCCCGCCAGCGGATCTCATGCCATTTCCGCTGTGGAGTTTTCAAGTTCCGAGGCCTTGGGGGTCTCGACGTGTCCATGCCCGCACGAGTTCCGCGGGGGACTGAGCAGGGGTGACAGGACTCGAACCTGCAACCTTCGGATTTGGAGGCCGCTGCGCTTCCGGTTGCGCCACACCCCTATGAAGTTGGTCTTGGAAAGCAGAAAGGCCGCCTTCCCGGTTCGGGAGGCGGCCTTCGCGCTGGGCGCTGGGCTCAGGCGCTGGGTGGCGCCTCCCGGTGTGCGGGCTTGCTGTTCTGCTCGTCGTAGACCCGTCGGGTCGTCCCGAATGCGCAGGCAGCCACAGCCGGCAGCGATTGCTGCGGCTCGGTGATGGCGTGCCAGCGATTCATCGGGAACAGCTCCGATCGGGTCGGGTTTGGGGGAAGAGACGGAAAAGCCGCCCGGTCCCCGGCGGGGGGAGGGCGGCGTGGTCGCTAGCGGATGAGGCTAGCGGCGCCACCGGTCCCGGGCCGGGTTGTGGCCGGATTCGCTCAGGTAGGCGGGGCGTCCGGGGCAGGTCATGACGGTCTCGCCGAGCGGCAGGTGCCGCTGGGTGAGGATTCGCCACGACGTCATCGGAAGCTCCTGGGCTGGTGGGGTGTTGCCTTGGTGCTGATCTCTACGATAGAACACTCACCGTGTACCAGCAAATATATTATGGGGAGTGATAGGCATGGGAGTCGATGCCGAAGTCTGGTGAGCCCTCGGGTCAACGCTCGGCGGCAGGTGAGGACCGGTCGCCGGGGGCGCATTGGGTGGATGCGTTCGCCGGGATGCGGCTGGCGCAGCGCCGTTCGGTGCGGGGCTGGACCCAGGTGGAGCTCGCCGAGCGGCTGCAGGCGAAACGGGCGGCCGGGACACGCATGGCCGCGGTGGAGGTGGCCCGGCAGCTGCGCACCCTGGTCGTGCAGATCTCCTGTTACGAGTCGGGTCGGACCCGGCCGCGGGCGGGCACGGTCCGGCTGCTGGCCGAGGCGCTTGGCGTCGACGTGCTGGATCTGCTCGCCGCGGACGCTGTGATCACGCTTGCGGTGTTGCGGGCCCGGCTGGGGCTGACGCAGGAGCAGGCGGCGCAGCAGCTGGGGATCAGCCGCAGCCTGTACGCGTTGCTCGAGCAGGGCCGCCGGCCGGTCTCGGAGGGCGAGACGCACGCTCTGGCTCGTGTCCTGCAGGTCAGCGTGACGCAAGTTCGTGCGGCGTTGCCGCATCCGGCCAGGCCGGGGGTTGAACGGGCTGGGTGATCACCCGGTCCTTGGTGTCGTCCCAGTCGGTGCAGTGGGTGCGCGAGGTCCCGGCCGCGCGTTCGCGGTCGGTCGCTTCGGTGATCGACCACAGCATCCGGGTGCAGCCTGGTGTGGTCGCCGAGGTAAAGGTCGACGTCGCCTACGAACACGGGCGGCGGCGGCACCACGTCAGGCATGTCCGCGTGCGCGGCGACCTGGCACCCAGCCGATGACAGCCGGAACGGCGCGGGCCATCGGCCTCGTGTCACCGGAGAAAGCCCCGTTCCACACCTGGACACACGCGACCGGCCAAACAAGTCGAGGGCGCCGGACGAGGCACGTTGGGTGATCGCGACACCAACCCAGACGCTGGAGCCCAGCCGAGTCGCCGAGATTGAGGCACCGGGCGTTGAGTGTCATGGCCAGCACGCCGACAAGGTCGGCGATCGCCTTGCCGTGCGCCAAAGACACTAACACGCAGGCAATCTGTCACCATACGTGATCGCTGTCATCAATCATCCAGATGCGGCCATGCGCCCGGCATAGGACGAAAGGTCTAACCCTCAGGTCGATGGAAGGACCCCTGTCAAGGTCACCGATTCGACGATGCCGAGGCGAGACTTGCGGCTGCGCCGTTCGTGCTACACCTGCGTCCCGACCTGCTGGCCCGGCAAACAGCGCGGAGAACTAGGCCAGACAGCGTAGCGCCGCACTCGTCGCCGCAATGCGTCGCCGGCCGGCCGTCCGCGCGATCAGGTCATCCCGAACACTGGCCGCGCACCTGCGCAGGCCCGGTTGGTCGATCGCGGGGTGCCGGCCGAAGAAAACCTCCTTCCGCCCTTGGAACGGTGCTTTCCATCTGGACGAGTCGCGGTTCATGATCCCTGCTACCGCATGCGGATGACGGCCTGGTTGACGAACGCGCCTTTCTACCCGTCCAGACATGTACTTCCTCCTGTGGGCCGACCGGTCAACCCTGCGACGGTGATCTGACATCGGGAAGTTCCAGACAGGGAGAAAGCAATGTTCACGATCGACTCAACCCGTCGGCACCTTCTGCTCGGAGCGACCGTGGCGGCCGCCTTCGCCGTCACGCCTCTCGCGCTGGCATCTCCAGCGTCCGCGCAGGCTGTACCGCGGTGTTACGGCTACGCCGCCACAAAGGTCGGCTCGCCCTCCCGCGACGTCCTGCACGGCAGCAAACACCGCGACGTCATCGTCGGCCTGGGCGGCGATGACGTGATCTACGGAACCGGCGGCAACGACATCATTTGCGGTGGCGGCGGCAACGACGAGCTTTGGGGCGGAAGCGGCAACGACCGGGTCGTCGGCAACGCGGGCAACGACGTGATCCACGGAGGAGACGGCTCGGACCAGCTCGCCGGCGCGGCGGGATACGACCGTATCTTCGGCGACGGCGGCAACGACCGACTCGACAGCGGCGACGGGCACGACTTCCGGCGCAACTGGGGCGACGGCCGCCTCGTGGGCGGAAACGGCAACGACGTCCTCCGCGGCAGCGGCGGCCGCGACTCCATGGCCGGCGAGGCCGGCAACGACAACCTCTACGGGTACGACGGCAAAGACAGCCTCAACGACTGGCAAGGACACAACCGGCTGTACGGAGGCAGCGGCGACGACACTCTCTACGCACGCGACCCTCACCCGGGCTTCCGGTGGGACGACCACCTCGACGCCAGCACAGGCAACGACAAGTGCACCTTCGACCGCGGCGACGAGGTACGGAGTTGCGAACACTGAATGACAAGCGGCGCGTTGTGGGGGCGCGCCGCCCACACAGCGTCGAACATCCCAGACCGCGTCTGCCAGCTCCCAGGCGCCGTGTCGAAGCCCATACGCTGCGCCAGCGCTCGGCGGGCGGCTACTTCTCGCGGGACCGTGCGATCAGCCGGTCTATGCCGGCGATGCTGAAGTAGATGACCGCGAAGATCAGCGGGAGCACCCCGGTGTCTCGGTATTCGCCGCCACACGCGAGGCACACGATGCCCGTGGCGGACGCGACCGCCGCGCTGAACGCGAAGATCCTGGCGCCGACCGCCCGCGGCTACTTCGGCGGTCGGCGCCCGAAGAGCCGCCCCGCCAGGAGTTTGGCGGCGTCGCCGAGTGTGTAGACCGGTTCGGCCGGCTCCTCGACTCGAGCGGCCGCCTCGTGGGCGGCGTTGTGGTACGACTGCCCGCAGCAGACGTGGTCGGGGACGATCGAGGGCCGCGCCTTCTTGGTGCAGGGTCGGTGTGCGCAGACGACGTAGCCGGGCGCTGAGTGAGCTTCGCGCCACTGATCAGGGATGGGCATGAGGGTTCCTCTCTAGCTTGCGGCAGGGGGTAGCGGGGTCCACGTGTAGGGCGCGGGCATCTGCGGTTCGTCGGCTAAGGTGACGCCGAGCGCTGCGGCGACGCGGGTGTATTGGTCAGTGCGGTCGGGCATGTCCGGGTACTGGGTGGCTAGCCAGCGCTGCCGTTCGGCGTGTGTGAGCCAGGCCGCGGTGATGTCGGCCGGGTCGAAGCCGGTGACTTCGGCGAGCTGGTCGACGGTGGCGCCGCCGGTCAGCGCTAGATGGATCAGGCCGGGCAGCATGTGCTGCAGGTGGTAGACCAAGGAGGCAGCCACAGCCAGCTCGTCCAGGTCGTGTTCGACGGTGCGGACCTCGAACCCCTTGGCCTCGGCCACCTCGCGTGTCACGCGTGGCGGCCGGGAAGCCACGTCGCCGAACCGCTGGGCCAGGGAGTACGGGTTGTGCTCGGGCATACTTGGGTTTCCGGTGTACTTCGGTCGGCCGGTCATGCGGTGGTCAGCTCCTGGCGTTTCGCTGGGCGGGGACGATCGGGCAGCGGCGGCAGCGTTTGCGGCGGCCGCCGAGGTGCAGCTGGCGGTGCCGGTCGATGTCGGACTCTTGCAGACTGGATCAGCTGTCCACGTCGATGACGTGGCTGCAGTCTCCGATTAGCTCGACCGAGTGGTGGGCGCCGGGAATGGCGGTCGGGAGAAAGTGGATGTCGACGTCGCGGCGCAGCCGGAAGCCGGTGTTCGTGGCGTGGGCGGCGGCGCGGGCCGCGGGCGCCGGCGGCGAGGTAGCCGGTCACGACAGGACTGCGATGGCGATCGCCGTGACGGCCAGAGCGAAGACGACCCACAGGAGTCGGAGGGCCAGATGCAGGCAGTGGTCTCCCACGCGCTTCGCGTTGTCAGCGTGCATGCTGGACAATCGCGCATGGTACCGGGCGGCTTGGGCCGGGCTGAGGCGCCAGTACGCCACGTCGCCGGGCGCGCTGTTCGGGCGAGTGTTCATTCACGGCTCCGCTGCTCGATCGTTTCGGCCGTCCATGCGAAGAGGTGGTGGTCTTCGGTGAGCAGGCGGGGCGGCCTCGCGGGTCGAAGTCCTTGTCTATGTCGTAGTAGGGGCGTAGAACTCCGCCGGTCATGATTTTGCAGTGAAGCTGCCTGGGACGGTCAGCGGCGAAGCCGTTCGGCGACCACCGCGAAACGTCCCCCACGCAGTGCTGGACAACGCCTCCACCCACCACACCTCGGCAATCGAACGCTCGCTCGTCGGTCTCTCCCGGTTCGTCCTGCACTTCACCCCGACCGGCTCATCGTGGCTGAACCTCTTCGAACGCTGATTCGGTGAACTAACCACCAAAACTGCAACGCGGCACCCACCGCAGCGTCCGCGCTCTGAACAAGGACGTCCGCGATGGATCGTGACGTAGAACAACGACCCCGGCCCTCGTCTGGACCAGGATCGCCGACCAGATCCTCGAATCCATCAGACGCTACTGCGCCCGCATTAACGACTCACGATGAGCTTCCCCGATAGCTCGGAGGGTTTCCAGCATGGTCGGGACTGTAAGAAAAACGGTGTAACTCCTGATCAGGGAGACGCACCTGATGACCGTCATGACGGATGCCGTGGATGCTTCAGCGGTGGCGAAGAAGACGACTCCAGCGGCCACGCCCGAAGGCGTAGACGCCGAACTACGGCCGGCTGGTTGAGCAGGCCCGCGCGGCCGGGCTGCAGCAGAGCCGCCTGATTCGTCGACCCAGTAGCTTTGCCTTGGTCTTCGTAGAGGATGCTCCGTCGCCGACCATGACCGGGCCTGGCGGTATGGCTACACGGCGGAAGCCACTCACATGCCGCTGGTTGCGCATTTACAGCGAGCGGGTCAGCTTTGCCACCGACCAACCGAGCTCTTCAGCCATGTCCCCGCCTTGGAGTTCGGAGTGCGACAAGCCAGCCTCGCTTTTAGCTCGCCCCGTCTCGTATCGCTGTTGAGCGCCGGGCGTGCGAGCCAAGTAGCGGTTAACGTACGTGCCGATCTGGGCCTCCTGGTCGCGGCTGGCCAGCCACTCGACCAGAGCCGACGGGCGATTGGTGTAGTCGCCGGCTCTTGAGGTGGCGATCCGTCTCGGGTCGCTGGCCTCGTCGAACCAGGGCAGTACCGCCTGCCTGAACATGGCGGCGAAGGTCTCGAGATGTTGCTGCCGCATCATGGGGTCTGTTAGGTCGATGTCGCCGTCGGCGGCGTCGCCGTATAGGTAGCCGCGAGTACGTCCCGAGGCGTAGCCCAGAAGGTGACCGCAGACGATGTCGTCGGCGGGAAGCACTGAAAGTTCCTGGTGGACGTGACGCCACTGCTGCAGCGCGCTGTCCCGCACGTTGAGCATCGTTCCGACGGTGACGAGGTGGCCTACACGGTTGTGACGGCTGGGCTCCAGGCGAACCTGATGTACCAGCGTGTCGACCTGGCGTTCCAACCGCATCGGCCGCGGCACCCACCGAAAGCCCGTTGACGCCAAGGCCTCTCCCAGCCACTCACCCGCGGCGATGACTACGGCCCTCGGCTGGACGGCGGCCATGAGGTTCTTCGCTGGCGTCACGTGACTGAGCCAACCAGCAAATCCATACCCAGATCAACTTACTGATTTGCCGCAGAGAAGGCGTGCCTTGCCTCAGGCCCCGTCACCGTGCGTAAACGGTGGTGCCAGCCGACGGCGGTGAGCAGGTCTCGCTAGGGGCGGGGCCCAAGCTCGCGAACATCGAGATAGGTGAGATCTCGATGGTGCTGAAATTTTGTGACATCTGGCCGCCCGAACTCG
>NZ_JBPQTO010000007.1:5000-772652 GCF_051386375.1 Actinoplanes sp. URMC 104
GGTCGTCGGGGCGCTGTGGTGGGACCGGGATCGGGGTGCGGAGCAGATCGCGGACCTGGTCGCCAAGCGGGCGGAGCTGACCGTGGGGCGGCTGCGCTGCGACACGGTGAAGCTGATGCTGGACGGGATCGCGGAGAACTTCACGGCCGCGATGACCGAGCCCTACCGGGACGCGTGCGGTCACGCCACGGGCAATCGGGGGTTGTCGTTCATCGACCCGGCCGCGCTGCCCCGCTACGTCACGGAGCTGGACCGGCTCGGCTTTCAGGCGCACTTCCACGCGCTGGGCGACCGGGCGGTCCGCGACGCGCTCGACGCGATCGAGGCGGCGCGCCGGGCGAACGGTCCGAGCGACACCCGTCCGCACCTCGCACACCTGCAGGTGGTGCACCCCGACGACGTGCCGCGGTTCGCCCGGCTGGGCGCGACGGCGAACATGCAGCCCTACTGGGCGGTGCACGAGCCGCAGATGGACGACCTGACGATCCCGTTCCTGGACCCGGCGGCCGTGGGCCGGCAGTACCCGTTCGGCGATCTGCTGCGCAGCGGCGCACGGCTGGCGGGCGGCAGCGACTGGCCGGTGAGCACGCCCGACCCGTTGCAGGGCATCCACGTGGCCGTCAACCGGGTGCTCCCGGCGGAGCAGCGGGAGCCGTTCCTTCCCGAGCAGCGGCTCGACCTGCGGACGGCGATCACGGCGTACACGGCCGGGTCGGCGTACGTGAACAGGCGTGACGACTCCGGGCGCCTCGCGGAGGGGTACGTGGCGGATCTCGTGGTGCTCGACCGGGACCCGTTCGAGGCGCCGCCGGAGCAGATCGGGGACGCCCGGGTGGCGTCTACCTACGTGAGCGGGAGGAGGGTGTACGGGTGACGGCCACCGGCGCCGGGCGCTGAGCCGGGACGAAGACGGGCGCGGGCGCGACGCGGGGCACCAGGGCCAGCACGACCCCGAGCAGGCCCAGGACGGCGAGCGCGTCGACCCAGTAGTGGTTGCCGGTCACGACCACGACGATCAGCGTGAGCGCCGGGTGGGCGAGCCAGAGCCAGCGCTTCCAGCCCGCGGTGGTGGTCACCAGCGCGAGTGCCACGACGACGGCCCAGCCCACGTGCAGCGAGGGCATGGCCGCGTACTGGTTGCTGAGCGTGTCGGTCGCGGGCGGTCCGTAGACGGAGGGGCCGAAGAGGCGCCCGGTGTCGACCATGCCGGCCGCGGCGAGCATCCGGGGCGGCGCGAGCGGGAAGAGGGAGTGCACGACGAGGGCGAAGGCGGTGAGCGTGGCGAGGGTGCGGCGCATCCAGAGATAGGTCTCGGGCTTGCGGACGTACAGCCAGACCAGGGCCAGGGCCGTGGCCGGGAAATGGACGTACGCGTAGAAGCAGTTGGCGGCCCGCACCCAGAACTCGTGGCTGAGCAGGGCGCCCTGGAGGCGGGCCTCGCTGGGCAGGTGCAGGGCGCGTTCGAAGTGCCAGACCGCGGCGGCGTTGTTCATCGCCTCGGTCACGTGGCCGTCGACGAGCAGGCGACCCATCTTGTACGCGAGGAACAGCGCGGCGACCAGGACGAACTCCCGTAGCGCGCGACGTACAGCCGTGCCGTTCACGTGCACCTCCGGACGATCTCGCCGGGAGATCGGAATGGTGATCTCCCACGATCGTCCCGAAGCTGCACGCCGTGCAGGTTTTCACGGTGAGAAACGAATCACCCTGACCGGCACGGCGCGCGACGAACGTCGGACGACGCAAAAGCAAAGATCATTCAAACTGACGGCGAAGATACCAGCGGCATGCCAACCCGTGTGATCAGCTCGTCGAGCGTGATCCCGAACGTTTCGACGACCCGCACGCCGTCCGGCCCGAGGGCGAACGTCGCCACGTCGGTGTAGACCCTGCTCACGCAGCCACGCCCGGTCAGCGGAAAGGTGCACTCGGGCACCAGCTTCGGCTCGCCGTTCTTGGCGAACAGGCTCATCATCACGAAGACCTGCTTGGCGCCGATGGCCAGGTCCATGGCGCCGCCGACCGCGGGGATCGCGCCGGGGGCGCCCGTCGACCAGTTCGCCAGGTCGCCGGCCGAGGACACCTGGAAGGCGCCCATGATGCACACGTCGAGGTGGCCGCCGCGCATCATCGCGAACGAGTCGGCGTGATGGAAGTACGAGGCGCCGGGCAGCTCGGTGACCGGCTGCTTGCCCGCGTTGGTGAGGTCGGGGTCGATCCGGTCGCCGGTGGCGGGGCCGCCCATGCCCAGCATGCCGTTCTCGGTGTGCAGGACGACGCCGCTGTCCGGGCGCAGATGGTCGGCGACCATCGTGGGCTGGCCGATTCCCAGGTTGACGTAGGCGCCGTCCGGGATGTCCCGGGCGACGATGCGCGCCATCTCCTCCCGCGACAGGCTCATCGCGCCACCTCCGCAGCCGGCGAGGAGGGGATAGCGGTAGGCGCGGACGACGGGGAGACGGTCGGGATCGGGACCACGCGGTTGACGTAAATGGCGGGGGTGACGACGGCCTCGGGGTCCAGGCCGCCGACGTCGACGACCCGGGACACCTGGGCGATCGTGACGGTGGCGGCGGTGGCCATCACGGGGCCGAAGTTGCGGGCGGTCTTGCGGTACACCAGGTTGCCCATGCGGTCGGCCACGTGCGCGCGGATCAGGGCCACGTCGCCGCGCAGGGGGAACTCGAGGACGTACTCGCGTCCGTCGATCACCCGCGTCTCCTTGCCCTCAGCGAGCGGAGTGCCGGCGCCGGTGGGGGTGTAGAAGGCGCCGATCCCCGCGCCGGCGGCGCGCAGACGTTCGGCCAGGTTGCCCTGCGGCACGACCTCGAGCTCGATCTTTCCGGCGCGGTAGAGGCCGTCGAAGACGTACGAGTCGGCCTGTCTCGGGAACGAGCAGACGACCTTGCGGACGCGCCCGGCGGCCAGCAGCGCGGCGAGCCCGGTGTCGCCGTTGCCCGCGTTGTTGCTGACGATCGTCAGGTCGCCCGCCCCGTGCGCGATCAGCGCGTCGATGAGCTCGACCGGCATCCCGGCCATGCCGAACCCGCCGACCAGCACCGTGTCGCCGTCGCGCACCACCGAGACCGCGCCGGCGGCCTCCATGATCGACGCGCTCATCCGAGACCTCCCGGAAGGGAGGTGGGAGAGGGAAAGGCTCGCAGAGGCGCAAGGGCGCGGGAGGCGGGAAGGGCGATGAAGGTGGGGGCGGTCATTCGGTCTCTCCGGCGAGGACCCGCTGGGCGATGCGGAAGGCCGAGTTCGCGGCGGGCACGCCGCAGTAGATCGCGGTCTGCAACAGCACCTCCTTGATCTCGTCGTCGGTGAGGCCGTTGGTGCGGGCGGCGCGCACGTGCATCGCCAGCTCGTCGTGGTGGCCGAGGGCGACCAGCGCGGTCAGGGTGATCATCGAGCGGCTGCGGCGGTCGAGGCCCGGGCGGGTCCAGATCTCCCCCCAGGCGTACGCGGTGATGAGGTCCTGGAAGTCGCGGGTGAACTCGGTGGTGCCCGCGATCGCCCGGTCGACGTGCTCGTCGCCGAGCACCTGGCGCCGCACGGCCAGGCCGGCCGCGCGGACCCGGTCGAGCGTCGGAGGCCCGCCGAAGTGCTCGTCGAGCAGCGCCGCGACCTCGTCGGGTCGCTCGGCGGGGGCCAGGTGGGCGGCGCCCTCGAGCACGACGAGCCGGCCGTTGCGGACGCCGGAGGCGATCGCGGCGAGGTTGTCCGGCGGGGTGGGCTGGTCGTCGGCGCCCGCGATCGCCAGCACGGGCGCGGTGATCTCGCCCAGCCGGTCGCGGACGTCGAAGGCGGCCAGGGCCTCGCAGACCAGCGCGTAGCTCTCCGGGTCGGTGGCGCGCAGCGCGTCGAGCAGCGCGGCCGCGACGCCGGGCGAGCGCTGGGCGAAGCCGGGCGCGAACCACCGCTGCTGCGAGCCGCTGACCACGGCGTTCGTGCCGTCGGAGCGGACCGTCTCGGCCCGCTGGCGCCACCCGGCGCTCTCGCCGATGCGGGCGCCGGTGCAGATCAGCGCGGCGGACTCGACCCGCTCGGGCGCGTCGAGCAGCAGTTGCAGGCCGACCGCGCCGCCGACGGACACGCCCGCGTAGCGGAACGGCTCGCCGGGCCGCAGCCGGTCGGCGAGCGTGAGCACGCCGCGGGCCAGCCCGGCGATGCCGAAGCCGCCGGCCGCGGGCTTGCTCTCGCCGTGGCCGGGCAGGTCCCAGCCGACGACGTGGTGGGCGCCGCGGAGGCGTTCGGCGCAGCGCCGCCACAGGGTCTCGGCGGAGGTGCCCAGCGAGGGCCCGAGCAGCAGCAGCGGGCGGCCGGGGGCGTCGACGATCGTGGTGGCGGTCAGCATGGCCTCTCCCCCGCCCGCTTCAGCGCGGCATCGATGATCTCGTCGGTGGCTCCGCGGTAGGGGCCGCCGGTCTGCTCGTACGTGCGCTGTTCGGCGTCGATGCCCGGCCGGGCCGCGGCGAGCGTGGCGGCCATCCGCTGCTCGTCGACGCGCAGGCCGGCGAGCAGCTCGGCGGTCTGCGAACCGGCGGTGACCGTACGCCGGGCGAGCGTGCGCAGCGTGGCCCACTCGACGTGCCAGGCGCCGTCCGCGCGCTCGTCGACCATGGTCGCGGCGGCGGTGTGCAGCGTGGCGGCGAGCGGGGGCCCGGCCAGCGCGGCCCGCCGCACCAGCACCGCCAGCGTCGGGTTGCGCTTGCCGGGCATCGCCGAGGACCCGCCCGTACGCGCGGAGGTCAGCTCGCCGATCTCGGGGCGGGCGGCGACCAGCACGTCGGCGGCGATCCGGCCCCAGGCGTCGGTGCAGGTGACCAGTGCGTCGCCGAAGCCGGTCAGCGGCGCGCGGCTGGTGTGCCACGGCTCGCGCAGCGGCAGGCCGAGGCGCTCGGCGGTGGCGGCCACCCGGGCGAGCGCGGCGGCGGGCGACCCGGCGAGCGCGACGGGGGCAGCCAGGCTTCCCGCCGCGCCGCCGAGCTGGATGGGCAGCCGCGCGGCGCGGGCGAGGGTGTCGCGGGCGTCGAGCACGCCCTGCAGCCAGCCGGCGACCTTGAGGCCGAAGGTGATCGGCACGGCGTGCTGGGTCAGCGTGCGCCCGGCCAGGCCGGTGTGCCGGTGCCGGTCGGCGAGCGCGGCCAGCGTGGCGATCTGCGCGTCGAGGTCGCCGCGCACCCGGCCGGCGGCCTCGCGCAGGCAGAGCACGAGCCCGGTGTCGAGCACGTCCTGGCTGGTCAGGCCGCGGTGCAGGACCTCGGCCCGGGGGTCGTCGCCGAGCCGCTCGCGCAGCAGGGCGAGCAGCGGGATCACCGGGTTGCCGCCCTCCTCGGCCGCGACGGCCAGGGCGGGCAGGTCGTCCGGGCCTGCCAGCCCGGACAGGTCGGCGTCGATCCAGGCCTCCTCGACCCGCACCAGGGCGGCCAGCACGGTCGCGTCGCTGCAGATCGCGCCGCTGCGGGCGTCGCCGGGCCAGAGCAGGTCGCTCATGGGCGCCGGCTCATCGCGCCTGCCGCGGGTAGGTCAGGAACACCGTCTCCCCCTCGCCCTGCAGGTGGATGTCGAAGCGCAGGCCGCGCTCGGTACGGGTGGCGATCAGCGTATCGCGGCGGCCGGCCGGGAGCCCGTCGAGAAGCGGGTCGGCGCCGTCGCCGGGCGGATAGGCGCGGGTGAAGAGCCGGTCGGTGAGCCCGCGGGCGAACACGGTGACGGCGAAGAACGGGCGCCGGCCCGGCTCGGTGGCGCCCGGCACCAGCGTGGAGAACCAGTAGTGGCCGTCGCCGTCGGTCTGCGCCCGGCCCCACCCGGTGAACGTGTAGCCGTCGCGGCGCAGCGAGCCGGTCTCGCGGGGCACGCGCCCGGCCGGGTCGGCCTGCCACAGCTCGATCAGCGCGTCCGGCACCGGGTCGCCCCGGCCGTCGAGCACGCGCCCGTGCAGCCGTACGCTCTCGGGATGTCCGGCCGGAACGAGCAGGTTGCCGCCGTCGTATGGCAGCCCGAGGTGGAAGAACGGCCCGACGGTCTGGCCCGGCGCGAAGCTCACGGCTGCTCCTCCAGAGGGGTCCGGTGGGTGCCGCTCAGCACGATGTCCCAGCGGTAGCCGAGCCGGTACTCCGGGGTGTTCAGGTCGTGGTCGTAGGTGGCGACCAGCAGCTCGCGCGCCTTGGGGTCGGTGATCGACTGGTAGATCGGGTCCAGGTCGAACAGTGGGTCGCCCGGAAAGTACATCTGCGTGACCAGGCGCTGGGTGAAGTCGGTGCCGAACAGCGAGAAGTGGATGTGCGCCGGGCGCCACGCGTTGACGTGGTTGCGCCACGGGTACGCCCCGGGCTTGATCGTCTGGAACGTGTAGACGCCGTCGTCGTCGGTCAGGCAGCGGCCCGCCCCGGTGAAGTTCGGGTCGAGCGGCGCCGGGTGCCGGTCGCGCTGGTGCCAGTAGCGCCCGGCCGCGTTGGCCTGCCAGATCTCGACGAGCTGACGGCGTACGGGCCTGCCCTCGCCGTCCGTGACGCGGCCGGTGACCACGATGCGCTCGCCCAGCGGCTCCCCGGCGTGCCGGCTGGTCAGGTCGGCCTCGGCGTCGTCGACGTCGGCGCGCCCGAAGCACGGCGCCCACAGCTCGACGCCCTCCGGGTCGACCAGCAGTGCGTCACGCTCCGGGTGCCTCAGGGCGCTGCTGCGATACGGCGGGTAGTCCAGGCGCGGTTGCGGTCCGTCGCTCCCGCGCAGCTCCTCGATCTCACGATTGATCTCCGCCTGGCTCGTCACGTCCGCGACGCTAGACCAGGCGGGAATCGCGAGACGATACTTGCCTTCCACTGGACGGAAGAGGTGCTGATGGCCCCGAGCGTGACGTCCCGGGCCCTCGCCGTGCTCGGCGCGTTCGACCCGGAGCACCGCAGCCTGACGCTGAGCGGGCTGGCCCGGCGGGCCGGGCTGCCGCTGGCCACCGCGCACCGGCTCGTCGCCGAGCTGCACAAGTGGGGCGCGCTGGCCCGGTTGCCGTCGGGCGAGTACGTGATCGGCCGGCGGCTGTGGGACCTGGGGCTGCTGGCGCCGGTGCAGTCGGGGCTGCGCCAGGCGGCGTCGCCGTTCCTGCACGACATCTACGGCGCGACGCTGGCCACGGTGCACCTGGCCGTGCGGGACGGGAGCGAGGTGCTCTACGTCGACAGGCTGTCCGGGCACGACTCGGTCCCGGTGGTCAGCGAGATCGGCTCGCGGCTGCCGATGCACGCGACGGGGGTCGGGAAGGTCCTGCTGGCGTACGCCCCGGAGGACGTCCGGAAGGAGGCGTTCGCCCGGCTGACGCGGGTCACGCCGTACACGGTCACGCAACCGGCGCGGCTCGCCGACCAGCTGCGGAGGGTACGGGCCGAGGGGTACGCCACCACGGGCGAGGAGATGAGCCTGGGTGCGTGCTCGGTGGCGGTGCCCGTACGGGGGCCCGGCGAGGACGTGGTGGCCGCGCTCGGCATCGTGGTGGCCGACCTGCGCCGCGAGCAGGCCCGGTTGGTGGCCGCGCTGCAGGTCGCCGCGCGCGGCATCGCCCGGACCCTGGCTTCCGCGGAGTGGAAATAGGTCCTTGCCGCCCGCCGCGCGCTGCCGTTGGCTGGACCCATGCGCACTCAGGTCGCCGTCATCGGCGCGGGCCCGGCGGGGCTGCTGCTCGCCCATCTGCTGCACCGCGGCGGTGTCGACGCGGTGGTGATCGAGACCCGCTCGCAGGAGTACGTGGCCGCCCGCATCCGGGCCGGCATCCTGGAGAGCTCGAGCGTCGAGCTGCTCGAGTCGGTGGGGCTGGGCGCGCGGCTGCGGGCCGAGGGCCACGAGCACCGCGGCATCTACCTGCAGATGCCCGGCGAGCGGCACCACCTCGACTTCGTCGACCTGGCGGGCCGCAGCGTCTGGGTGTACGGCCAGACCGAGGTGCAGAAGGACCTGGTGGCGGCCGGGACGGCGGTCGTGCACTACGAGGCCGGCGAGGTGCAGCTGCACGACGTCGAGACCGAACGGCCGTACGTGACCTTCGTGGACGCCGCCGGCCGGGCGCAGCGCCTGGACGCGGACGTGATCGCCGGGTGTGACGGCTCGTTCGGGCCCTCGCGCGCCGTGGCCGCGCCCGCCCAACGGTTCGAGCGCGTGTATCCGTACTCCTGGCTCGGCATCCTGGCCGACGTCGCGCCCTCCACCGACGAGCTGATCTACGCCTGGCATCCCGACGGGTTCGCGCTGCACTCCATGCGCTCCGAGACGGTGAGCCGGCTGTATCTGCAGGTGCCCAACGGCACCGACCCCGCCGACTGGCCCGACGACCGGATCTGGGCCGAGCTCGCCACCCGGCTCGGGCACGGGCAGGACGGCTGGAAGCTGACGCCGGGCCCGATCACCGACAAGAGCGTGCTGCCGATGCGCAGCTACGTGCAGACGCCGATGCGGCGCGGGCGGCTGTTCCTGGCCGGCGACGCCGCCCACATCGTGCCCCCGACCGGCGCCAAGGGCCTCAACCTCGCGATCGCCGACGTCGCCCTGCTCAGCCGCGCCCTGGTGGCGCTGCTGCGCGAGCACGATCCCCGCCCGGCGGACAGCTACTCGGACGACGCCCTGCGCCGCGTCTGGCGCTGCACCCACTTCTCGTGGTGGATGACCACGATGCTGCACACCAGCGGCGACGAGTTCGACGCGCAGTTGCAGCTGTCGCAGTTGCGCTGGGTCACCACGAGCGCGGCCGGCGCCACGGGTCTGGCCGAGAACTACGCGGGGCTGCCGATCGGCTTCTGACCGGCGCGGGAGCGCGCCAGCCACGCCCCGAACTGCTCGGGTGTGGCCACGCCGTGCTCCAGGACCGCGGTGTAGACCTCGAAGCCGCTGACCTCGTCCGGGTACTCCGGGCGGCGGTGCCAGACGTCCTTGATGCGCAGGATCGTCAGCCGCTGCTGCTCGGTGAGCGTGGCGGCCAGCCGCCGGTGGTACGCCGTCACGGTGTCGTGCGGGTCGTGCAGCCAGATCGACAGGTCGACCCGCCAGCCGCCGGCCCGCAGCGTCACGTGGAAGCGCTCGTCCCGGCGCTCACCGGTGGGTGAGCGCTCGCCCCGCTCGTCGGCGCAGTCGAAGCCGGTCAGGCCGGGCAGGTCGACCGCCCGGCCGAGCAGAGCGAGGACGTCGTGCGGGCCGAACGACGCGCCGCCGAGCAGCATGACGTCGAGGTCGCGCCAGACCATCAGCCCGGACACGAAGCTGCCGGTCGGCTCGAGCCGGCCGACGACCGCGAGCCGGGTCAGCAGTTCGGCGCCGTCGGCCTGCAGAGCCGCCTGCCGGTCGAGCAGTTCGCGGTCCTCCATGCGCATGTGTTTAGCACGGCGACGGACGCCCGCCAGTCGGCATCCCGACGCATGCACAGATCAACATATGCGCAGGTAGGCGCTTCGGCGCGGCGGTCCGCGGCAGGTATGTTGGGCGCGGCCGACCGCATTGGAGTGAGCTCTTGACCCGCCCCTCGACCCGCCTCGACGATGAGGAGATCGACTGGACGCCGCCGCCCTCCCCCCGGGCCGCCGGGCCCGAGCGGCGGATCGGCTCGCTGGAGGTGCTGGCCGGGCTGCTCGTCCTGCTCGTCGTCCTGCGCGGGCCGCTGGCCGGCCTGGTGTCGGCGCCCGGGCTGCAGACCTGGACCACCGTGTTCGTCTCGGTGCTGGTGCAGGCGGCGCCGTTCCTGGCGTTCGGGGTGGCGCTGTCCGCGGTGATCGCGGTCTACGTGCCCCGGTCGTTCTGGGCCAGGGCGCTGCCCGGCCATCCGGCGCTGGCCGTGCCCGCCGCGGGGCTGGCCGGAGTCGTGCTGCCGGGGTGCGAGTGCGGCAGCGTGCCGATCGCGGGCTCGCTCATCCGGCGCGGCGTGACCCCCGCGGCGGCGCTGGCGTTCCTGCTCGCGGCGCCGGCGATCAACCCGATCGTGCTGACCGCCACCGTGGTCGCCTTCCCCGGGCGGCCCGAGGTGGCGGTGGCCCGCGGGCTCGCGAGCCTGGTGGTGGCCGTCCTGATCGGCTGGTTGTGGCTGCGGCTGGGCCGGACCGAGTGGATCCGGCTGCCGCACCGGCCCGAGCTCGACGACCTGTCGCGGGCCCGCGCGTTCTGGGCGGCCTGCCGGCACGACGTGCTGCACGCGGGCGGCTTCCTGGTGATCGGCGCGGCGGCCGCGGCGACGATCAACGTGGTGGTGCCCGAGGCGTGGCTGACCGGCCTGGCCGCGAACGCGGTGCTGTCGGTCATCGCGCTCGCGGTGCTGGCCGTGCTGCTGTCGATCTGCAGCGAGGCGGACGCATTCGTGGCGGCCTCGCTCAGCCAGTTCTCGCTCACGTCCCGGCTGGTGTTCCTCGTGGTGGGGCCGATGGTGGACCTCAAGCTGATCTCGATGCAGACCGGGGTGTTCGGCCGCCGGTTCGCCTCCCGCTTCGCGCCGGCGACCTTCGTGGTCGCGGTGCTGGTCGGCACGGTCGTCGGGGTGATGCTGCTGTGAGCCGGCTGACCCAGGGCGTCGTCCTCCTGCTGTTCGGCGGGGCGATCCTGCGCGCGTCGTTCACCGACCTCTATCTGCGGTACGTCAAGGAGGGGCTGCGGCCGTTCCTGATCGCCACGGGCGTGCTGCTCGTGGCGGCGGCCGTGATGACGATCTGGTACGCGTTCCGCGACCCCGCCGGGCACGAGGACGAACACGGGCACGATCACGAGCACCACGGGCCGGCCGTGGGGTGGCTGCTGATCCTGCCGGTGCTGGGGCTGCTGCTGGTGGCGCCGCCGGCCCTCGGGTCGTACGCGGCGAACCAGGCCGGCAGCGTGGTCGCGCAGCCGGTGGGCGACTCCGACTATCCGCCGCTGCCCGCGGGCGACCCGGTCGAGCTCAGCCTGCTCGACTACGCCTCGCGCGCGCTGTTCGACTCCGGCAGGAGCCTCGAGGGCCGCGACCTGCGGCTGACCGGGTTCCTCACCACCGCCCCCGACGGCGCGCCGATGCTGGCCCGCATCGTGCTGTCGTGCTGCGCCGCCGACGGCCGCCCCATCAAGATCGGGCTGGACGGGCGCGCGCCGATCGACGTGCCCGCTGACACGTGGGTCGAGGTCGTCGGCGGGTACACCAGCCGCACCGCCAAGGACCCGCTGAACAAGGTGGACGTCGCCTACTTCGAGGTGAAGACCTGGCAGCAGGTCCCCGAACCGAAGCAGCCGTACGCATGAGCCCCGTACGCACCTGGCCGACCGTGGCCGCCCTGGTTGTCGCGCTGGCTGCCGGCGGCGTGCTGATCGGCGCCGCGCCCGGCGGCCGCGAGAAACCCGCCCCGCCGGCCCGCACCGACGCGCGCACGGCGTGGCCGGACGCGCGCCGCGCCGACCTGCCCGCCGGGCTTCCGGACGGCCCGCTGTTCACGCCGTCGATGTTCCTCGACGCCACCACCGCGGTCGGCACGGCGCCCACACCCAGCGGCGCCCAGAGCCGGCTGCTGCTGCGCTCCGGCGACCGGCTGCGCGAGCTGCGCCGGGTGTCGCTGGAGGACAACCCGCAGTTCGAGGCGTTCACGGTCGCCGGCGACCAGATCTTCTGGGCCGAGTCGACCGCCGCGTCCACATCCGTACGCCTCTGGACAGCCAACCGCAGCGGCGGCGCGGCGCGGCCGCTGACCGCGGACACCGGCAACGCTGTGTTCTACGGCAACCAGTACGACCTGGTCGTCGCCGAGGGCAAAGTGCACTGGACGGCCGCTCCGGGCGACGCCACCAAGGAGACCGAGATCCGCTCGGTGCCCGTCGGCGGGGGCCAGGTGACCGTACGGGTCGAGCCCGGCCAATGGGCGATGTCGGCGTGGCCGTGGCTGGTCGACGACGGCAGCACCTCGGGCGAGCCGCGGCTGCGCAACCTGGCCACCGCCCGGGACACGCCGATCGTCAGCTCCGGCGTCGAACAGCTCACCTGCCAGCCCGTCTGGTGCCGCGCGATGGTGATGGGCGACCAGGCCCTGGCCGGCATCGAGCTGGTGCGCCCCGACGGCTCCGACCGCCGCCGGATCGCCGGCGGGGCCGCCCAGGCCGCGATCACCGACGTGGCCGTGCTGGACCGTTTCGAGATCCTCGCCGAACCCGGCCCCGACACCGACGTGACGGGGGCGGCCGCGCTGGTCGTCCACGACATCGCCACCGGCCGCACCGTCGACGTGGCCCGCGACGCCGACGGCGCCTTCTCCCGCGGCGGCATGCTGTGGTGGTCCACCGCCACCGACGACGAGCAGATCACCTGGCACACCTTGGACCTGCGCACGGTTTGAGGCTGCCCCCTTCCGGTGCTCCGCCGCTTGCCGGCGCCCCTCGGGTCCGCGTCGCCCGCCCGGCAGCGCGCCGCGGTCGGCACTTGCGCGGGTGTTCGGCACTTCCGCGGCTCGGTCGGCCGCTCGGCAACGCAGCGGGCACCTCCGCATGCGCGGTCGACCGTTCGGCAACGCAGCCGACACCTCTGCGAGCGCGGTCGGCCGCTCCCGGCGGCGCAACACCAGCGGCAATTCTGCAGGTGCGGTCAGCCGTTCCTGGCAACGCAGCCGACACCTCCGCGGGTGCGATCGGCCACTCGGCAACGCAGCCGGCACCTCCGCGGGCGCGGTCGACCGCTCGGCAACGCAGCCGGCACTTCCGCGGGCGCGGTCGACCGCTCGGCAACGCAGCCGGCACTTCCGCGGGCGCGGTCGGCCGCTCCCGGCGGCGCAACGCCAGCGGCAATTCGGCGCGTGCAGTCGCCGCTGCCGGTAGCGCAACGCAGCGGGCACTTCGCGGTGCAGCCGGCCGCGCATGGCACCCTGTCGACGACAGCAGCCAGGCCGGCAGCTTGCGACCCGCCGACACCGGACGCGCGCACACACCACAGTGCGATGCAGCCAGTCGCCCGCAACAGCACCAGCCGACCGCGCTCTGCACCAACTGGCCACCGCGGCGGCATCCGTCGGCAACCCGCAGCACCACCAGCCGACCGGCCGCCAACGACAGCATCAGCCGACCGCCCGCAGCACACCAGCTGGCCGCCCAGAGCAGCATCAGCCGGTCGCCGACGGCGCCAGCAGTCGACCACCTGCGGCATCACCAGCCAGCCTCGCGGCACCACCAGCCGAGGGTCCCTCCACTGTCAGCCAGCCCACGGCGCCGCCCGCCGACCGCCCACGACACCACCGGCCCACCCGACGGCACCACCAGCCGACCGCCCGCGGCACCACCAGCCGAGGGCCCCGGCACTGCCAGCCAGCCCACGGCAGCGCAGCCGACCGCCCACCGCATCACCAGGCGGCCATCCGCGGCAGCACCACCCGGTGGGCCCGCCCATACCCCCACCCACCCGGGGAACGGCGGCCACCTTACGCCGGGCGGCCGACAGAAACGGCGAGTTGTCCACAGGCATAGGGGCGAGATGTCCACAGGCATATGTAGGGGCGCCGCGGCGGGGGACGGTCCCGCTGCGGCGCCCCTGGCTGATGGGACGGCCGGCACAGCCCGACGGCCGGCCGCCCCATCAGGTGGTGGAACAGGCGGCGCTGTTGAGGGTGTAACCGCTCGGCGCGGCGCTGTTCCCGGTGTGGGTGGCCTGGAAGCCGATCGTGACCGACGAGCCGGGCGCGAGGGTGCCGTTGTAGGCGGCGTTGCGGGCGACCACCTGGCCGGAGGTGGGCGTGTAGGTGGCGTTCCAGCCCGACGTGATCGTCTGGCCGGCGGGCAGGGTGAAGCCGAGGCTCCAGCCGGTGATGGCGGAGCTGCCGGTGTTGGCGATGGTGAGCTGGGTGGTCAGGCCGGTGTTCCACGAGCTGACGCTCGCGGTCACCCGGCACGCCGACGAGGTGGGCGGCGGCGTGGTGGGTGGCGGCGTGGTGGGCGGGGGCGTGGTCGGCGGGGGCGTGGTGGGCGTGGTGCCGTCCAGGCCGAAGAAGGCGATCGCGAGGCGGGCCATCCCGCCCAGCGGCAGCGAGTGGCCGACGCCGGCGACGCTGATGCCTTCGACGGGGGCCTGCACGGAGGCGGAGCCGTACCGCGTACGGGTCCAGCCGGGTTGCGGGGTGTCGGTGAACACGGGCGTCTGGCTGACGCCGTGCACGTTGGTCCACTGCTTGATGGCCTCGCCGAAGTTGGGGTACTGCAGCGTGCTGTCGGTGGTGCCGTGCACGAGCTGCATGCGCGGGCGCCGGCCGGTGTACCCGGGATAGGCGGCGCGGACGAGGTCGCCCCACGCCTGCGGGGTGCGCGACACCTGGCCGTTGGCGCACGCGCTGTTCCAGAGCGAGCCGTCGGTGGTGGCGAAGCAGCCGAACGGCACGCCCATGTAGGCGGCGCCGGCGGCGAACACGTCGGGGTAGTCGCCGAGCAGGACGTTGGTCATCATCCCGCCGGACGAGGCGCCGGTGACGAAGGTGCGGGCCGGGTCGGTGTTGTAGCGCTGCTGCACGTACCGGACCATCGACACGATGCCCACGGGGTCGCTGTTGCCGTCGTGCCGCAGCGCGCCGGGGGTCGACACGTCGAAGCACTGCCCGGAGCGGGTCGCCGACGGGTAGACGACGATGTAGCCGTACTGGTCGGCGAGCGAGGCGAACTCCGTGCCGGAGTAGAAGGCCGGGCCGGTGCCGGTGCAGTAGTGCACGGCGACCAGCAGCGCGGGGTTGGGGGCGACCCGGTCCGGCACGTACAGGTGCATGCGCAGGTTGGTGGGGTTGGCGCCGAAGCCGGTCACCTCCTGCAACGACGCGGCCGAGGCGGGCAACGCGGGGGCGAGGAGGGCGAGCCCCGCGGCCGCCACAGCGGCGACCGCGGCTCGCAGGATCTTCCTCATCGGGCCGTGCAGGACGCGGCGGTCGGACCGGTGCCGGTGCCCTGGAAGCCGAACTCGGTGCTCGCCCCGGCGTTGACCGAGCCGTTGTAGGCGACGTTGCTGAAGCTGGTGCCGCTGGCCTGCGCGTTCCAGCTGTTGGAGACCGCCGAGCCGGACGGCAGGGTGACGCCCACGGTCCAGCCGCCGATCCGGGCGGAGCCCGCGGTCACCCGGACGGTGGCGACGAATCCGCCGTTCCACTGGTTGAGCGAGATCGTCGCGGTGCAGCCCGAGCCCGTCGGAGGCGGCGGGGACGACGACGTCGGCGGCGGGGAGGTCGGCGTGGTGGGCGTGGTGGGCGTCGTCGGCGTGGTGGTGCCGCCGTTCAGCGCGTCGAGGGCGGCCGTGTACGCGGGCTTCTTGTTGCCGCTGGAGTCGAACAGCAGCGGGGTGCCGCTCGCGCGCCACGAGTCGGAGTCGCGGATGCCCCACACGGTGATGCCGTTGCAGCGGGTCACCGCCAGGCAGGCGCGCACCGCGGCGGCGTACGAGTTGGCCTGTGCCGTTCCGGAGCCCTCGATGTCGAGCTCGGTGATCTGCACGTCGACGCCCAGGTTCGCGAACCGCTGCAGGTTGGCCTGGTAGTCCGAGGGCAGCGGGGACGCGGAGTTGAAGTGCGACTGGAAGCCGACGCAGTCGATCGGGACGCCGCGGGCCTTGAAGTCCTGCACCATGGCGTAGACCGCGTTGCTCTTCGCGTTCTGCCCGTCGGTGTTGTAGTCGTTGTAGCAGAGCTTGGCGCCGGGGTCGGCGGCACGCGCGGTGCGGAACGCGACCTCGATCCAGTCGTTGCCGGTGCGCTGCAAGTTGGAGTCGCGGCGGGCACCGGAGCCGCCGTCGGCGAAGGCCTCGTTCACCACGTCCCACGAGTCGATCTGGCCCTTGTAGTGGGTCGCGACCTGGGTGACGTGGTTGACCATGGCGTTGCGCAGCGCGGTGCCGCTGAGGTTCTGCGCCCAGCCGGGCTGCTGGGAGTGCCAGGCGAGTGCGTGGCCGCGCACCTTCGCGCCGATCGCCTTGGCCTGGGCGACGATCTGGTCGGCGGAGCCGAACGAGAACGTGCCCTGGGTGGGCTCCGTGGCGTCCCACTTCATCTCGTTCTCGGGCGTCACGGAGGTGAACTCGCGGTCGAGGATCCCGGAGTAGGTGGCGTCGCTGAGCTTGTACGCGGCGACGGCGGTGCCGAAGTAGCGGCCGGTGGCGGCCGCGGAGGCGCCGAGCGTGCTGGCCGCGTCGGCGGTGCCGACCGCGAAGACGGCGCCGGCCGCAGCGGCCAGGCCGGTGGCGGCTGCGGCGAGGACGCGCCGGCGCCGGGGGGAACGGTGTGGGTCCATCGTGGTGCCTTTCGAGCAGGGGACGGCACGGCTTGCGGAGGCGTCGGTGGGAGCGCTCCCGAAGCTGAGGCAGAAAGTGACCCGGATCGATCGGAACGTTAGCGCCGTGTTTCGGTATCCACAACGGCCAATATTGTTTCCAGTTCGCGAAACAAGGCCTGAGCTGCGACGTACGGGCGTCAGGCGACCGAAACTTTCGGTGTCAGGCGTGCGCCACGGGGTGCACGTGGAAGCGCAGATCGTCGTCGATGGCGGCCGCGGTGACCAGCAGCGGCGGCAGGAAGCGCCGGCGCATGGCCTCGACGGTGGCCCGGGCGGCGTGGACGGAGACGTTGACAGCACCGGCCACCGCTCCCGTGCGGTCGTGGATGGGCACCGCGATCGCGCGCAGGCCCTGCTCGAGTTCCTGGTCGACGACGGCGTACCCCTGGGCGCGCACCCGGTCGAGCTCGGCGCGCAGCGCGGCGACGGTGGCGACGGTCCGGCCGGTGAGGCGGTCGAGCCGGACCCGCGCGGCGTACGCCTCCAGCTCCTCGTCGGGCAGCGCGGCGAGCAGGACCCGGCCCATCGACGTGGCGTACGCCGGAAATCGGGTGCCGAGGTTGATCGAGACCGTCATGATCCGGCTCGTCGGGACGCGGGCCACGTACACGATGTCGTCACCGTCGAGGATGGACAGCGAGGAGGACTCGTGCACCTGCGACACCAGGCGCTCCAGGTGCGGCGCGGCCACCTCGGGCAGCGACTGGCCGGCCAGGAACGCGTAGCCCAGCTCGAGCACCCGCGGGGTCAGCCGGAACAGCCGGCCGTCGGTGCGCACGTAGCCCAGGTCGGCCAGGGTCAGCAGGAACCGGCGGGCGGCGGCGCGGGTCAGGTCGCAGATCCTCGCCACCTCGCTGAGCGTCAGCTCGGGATGGGTCGCGTCGAAGGCCCGGATCACCGCGAGCCCGCGTTCGAGCGACTGGACGTGGTGCGGCTGTCTCATAACGGTATCGATGAAGATCGTTGACCTGGCACTGCCCACATCCTACGTTCACATCGAGAACTGTCGTTCGCAATGCGCACAGCTTAAGCACAGCATCGGACCGGAGGAAACGAATGCGACGTGCCTTCACGGGGATAGCTCTGGCGGCCCTGGTCGCCACGATGGGGGCCTGCGGGTCGTCGGGCGGGTCGGGGGACGGCACCGGCGGCTCCGGCGACGCGGTCGACCAGGTCAAGGTCGGGGTCATCCCGATCGTCGACGTCGCCCCCATCTACCTGGGCAAGCAGAAGGGCTTCTTCACCAACCGCAAGATCGACGTGAGCATGGAGAGCGGCCAGGGCGGCGCGGCGATCGTGCCCGGTGTCGTCAGCGGCCAGTTCCAGTTCGGGTTCAGCAACATGACCTCGCTGCTGATCGCCCAGACCAAGAACGTGCCGATCAAGACGGTCGCGGCCGGCGTCGCCTCGACCGGCGAGCAGGGCAAGGACTTCGGCGCCGTCATGGTCAGGGCGGACAGCCCGATCAAGACCGCCGCCGACCTCGCCGGCAAGAAGATCTCGGTGAACACCCTCAAGAACATCGGCGACACGACCGTCCGGGAGTCCGTGCGCAAGGCCGGCGGCGACCCGAAGAACATCCAGTTCGTCGAGATGCCGTTCCCGAACGCGCCCGCGGCGCTGCAGAACGGCCAGGTCGACGCGTCGTGGGTGGTCGAGCCGCAGCTGTCCGAGGTCAAGGCGGCGGGCGGGCGGCTGATCGCCTCCAACTTCGTCGACGCCGCGCCGAACCTGACCGTGGCCGCCTACTTCACCTCGGCGAAGCTGCAGGCCGAGGACGCCGACCTGGTCAAGCGGTTCACCGAGGCGATCAACGAGTCGCTGACGTACGCCGGCTCGCACCCCGACGAGGTCCGCGCGGTCCTCGGCACGTACACGAAGATCGACGAGAAGACCCGGGCGGCGTTGACCCTCCCGAAGTGGCCGACCGAGATCAACCAGGCGTCGGTGGACACCCTGGCGAAGCTCGGCGCGGGCGACGGCATCTTCGAGGGCGCCACGCCAGACGTGGCGAAGCTGCTGCCGTGACCAAGGGCCTCGGCGTGCTCGGGCCCGCCGGGCTGCTCCTGCTCGTCGAGGCGCTGCCGCGGCTCGGCCTGGTGGACGACGACTATCTGCCGCCCACCAGCCGGATCGCGGCGGCCCTCGGCGACGAGCTGGGCACCGCCGAGTTCTGGCAGGCGGTCGGCGACACCCTCACCGGGTGGGCGATCGGCCTGGCGATCGCGGTGGTCGCCGGCGTGGCCGCGGGCATCGTGATCGGGGCGGTGCCGGTGCTGCGCGCCGCGACCGCCTCCACCATCGAGTTCCTGCGGCCGATCCCCTCGGTGGCGCTGATCCCGCTCGCCGTGCTGCTCTACGGCACCGACCTGGGCTCCACGCTGCTGCTGGTGGTCTACGCCGCGTTCTGGCAGGTGCTCGTGCAGGTCCTCTACGGCGTCGCCGACGTGGACCCGGTCGCCGACGAGACGGCGCGCAGCTTCCGGCTCGGCGCCTGGGCGCGGGTGCGCGCGGTCCTCTGGCCGACTGCCCTGCCGTACGTCTTCACCGGCGTCCGCCTCGCCGCCGCGGTCGCGCTCGTGCTGGCCGTGACTGCCGAGCTGGTCATCGGGGCGCCCGGGCTGGGCAAGCAGATCGCGGTGGCGCAGAGCTCGGGGGCGGTGCCCGACATGTACGCCCTGATCGCCGTGACCGGCGTGCTCGGCGTGGCGATCAACCTGGTCGCCCGCCTGGTCGAGCGGCGGTCGCTCGCCTGGCACCAATCCGTGCGCGGGGAGGTGCCCACGTGAGGCGGATCGCGTACGTCCTGGGGCTGCCCGTCCTGCTTTTCGCGGCGTGGTTCCTGCTCAGCGACGGCAGCGAGAACTTCTACGCTCCCCCGCTGCGCGACATCCTGCGGGCGTTCGCCGACACGTGGACGCTCGAGCGGCTCGACGCCGACGTGGTGCCCAGCCTGCTGCGTCTTCTTGCCGGGTACGTTCTCGCCGCGCTTGCGGGCGTGGCGGCCGGCGTCGCCATCGGGCTGAGCCGGGGGCTGCGCGCGACGGTCGAGCCGGTGCTCGAGTTCTTCCGCGCCATCCCGCCGCCGGTGCTGGTGCCCGTGATCATGCTGTTCGCCGGCATCGGCAACGGCATGAAGGTGACCGTCATCGTCTTCGGCTGCGTGTGGCCGATCCTGCTCAACACGGTCGAGGGCGTCCGGGCGGTGGACAGCGTGCAGCTGGAGACCGCGAAGGCGTACGGGATCGGTGGCCCCGCCCGGATCGCGCGGGTGATCCTGCCGGCGTCGTCGCCGCAGATCGCGGCCGGGCTGCGGCAGGCCCTGTCCATCGCGATCATCCTCATGGTGATCAGCGAGATGTTCGCGTCGAGCAACGGGCTCGGCTTCACCATCGTGCAGTTCCAGCGCAGCTTCGCGATCCCCGAGATGTGGAGCGGCATCCTGCTGCTCGGGCTGCTCGGCTTCGCGCTGTCGCTGGTGTTCCGGCTCGCCGAGGCGCGGGCGCTCCGCTGGTACCACGGTCTGCGCTCGGCGCAGCGGAAGTCGTGAAAGGGCGTACGTCATGCTCGAGGTCACTGGGCTGCGCAAGGTGTACCGCTCGGGCGCGCGCGAGGTCGAGGCGCTGCGCGACCTGACGTTCACCGTGGACAACGGCGATCTGGTGTGCCTGGTCGGCCCGTCCGGCTGCGGCAAGACCACGCTGCTGCGCTGCATCGCCGGCCTGCTGCCGCCCACCGGCGGCACGGTCCGGCTCGACGGGCACCAGGTGAGCGGGCCGCCACCGGGCCTCGCGATGGTGTTCCAGGAGTACGGGCGCAGCCTGTTCCCGTGGATGACGGTGCGCGACAACGTCGAGCTGCCGCTCAAGCAGAAGAAGCTCCCCAGGGCGCGCCGGGCCACCCTGGTCGGCGAGGCGCTGGACGCGGTCGGGCTCGCGGGCACCGAGACGGCGTACCCCTGGCAGCTCTCCGGCGGCATGCAGCAGCGCGTGGCCATCGCGCGGGCGGTCGCGTACGAGCCGTCCACGCTGCTGATGGACGAGCCCTTCGCGGCCGTGGACGCGCAGACCCGCGCCGACCTGGAGGACCTGGTGCGCGCGCTGTGGCAGCGGCTGCGGGTGACCGTCCTGTTCATCACCCACGACATCGACGAGGCCGTGTACCTGGGCCGGCGCGTCATCATGCTGTCGTCGTCGCCGACCGTGGTGCAGGACGAGATCACGGTCGACCTGCCCGCCGAACGCGACCAGCTGCACACCCGGGCCGATCCGCGCTTCACCGAGCTGCGGACCCATGTGTACGAGCAGATCCAGGCGGCCAAGCGGGGACGCCCGACGCCGGTGTGAGCGGCACGCCGACCACCCTCATGGTGCGCAAACGGGGTGATGTGCAAAGCTGCCCGCTACATCAGCAGCCCTCATTGTTCGGAGCCCTTCACATGGAGTTCCTGTCCCTTGTCGCCGGCGTCGTCGTCGGCTTTGCCGCGGGGTGGTTGTTGCGCGGGCTGCGGCCCGGGACGGCCGCCTCCGCCGAGAGTCCCGCCGCCGCCACCGCCGCGACCGAGTCGGCCGCCGCTTTCCCGTCCGCTGTCGACGAGCCGGGGCGCGCGGTCGAGCCGGTCGCCCCCGCCGAGCGCGAGCCCGTCGGTGGGGCGGTGGCCGCTTCCGCCGACAGCAAGCCGGTCGCTGGCGACCATGAGGCCGCCGACGAGCCGACGGCGGCAAGCACCGAGCCGGAGCCGGCCGCCGCGCCGGAGCAAGCCGCGACAGAGACCGTCGCCGCGTCGGAGCACGACGCCGAGCCCAAGCACGCCGCGGCCACCGTGGACCTCGGGCCGGCCGGGACAGACACTGCCGCGACCGACGTCGAGCCCGTCCCCGCCGAGGCGGCGACCGCCGAAGAGGAACGGCAGCCCAAGCACGCCGCCGTCGAGACGGACCGGCAGGGCGAAGCGGCCGAGCCCGTCGCCGAGCAGCCGGTGCGGCGGTTCGAGCCGGAACCGATCGCGGTCGCGGCCGAGCCGACGGTGGTCTCGCCGCCCGCCGCGGAGCCGACGCCGGTGACCGCGGCCAAGCCGGCGCCCAAGCCGCGCGCCACCCGCACCCGGGCGGCGAAGCCGGCCGTCGTGGCCGAGCCGGTAGTGGCCGAGCCGGTCGTGGCCGAGCTGGTCGTGGCCGCGGTGCCGGGCGTTGCCGAGGCCGACGAGGTGACCGCGGAGCCGGCGCCGGTGGCGGTGGCTCCGGCCGGGCACGCCGGCGTTCCGGACACGACCGCGGCGGTGCCGGGGGTTGCCGGGGCCGACGAGGTGGCCGCGGTGCCGGCGCCGGTGGCGGTGGCCGTGGTGGAGCCGGACGACCTCACGAAGATCCCGGGCATCGGGCCGAAGATGGCGATGGCCCTGGCCGCGAGCGGCATCACCACGTTCGGCAAGCTGGCCGACACCGACGTGCCGACGTTGCGCGCCGCGGTCACGGCGGCGGGGCTGCGCCTGGCGCCGACGCTGCCCAGGTGGCCCGAGCACGCGCGGCAGCTCGCCGGGACCCCGGGCGACTGACGGGGCGTCCGCGGGGCGGCCACCGGGCCGCCCGGCGGAGCAGTCACAATGCACCGGTGCGCATCGGGCGGATCCTGGCGGCGGCGGTCGCCGTGCTCGCTGTCGTGGGCGGCCTGCTGACGTACGCGAGGGCGCAGTCCCGCCGGGTGGTGAGCCTCGCGCCGTCCGGGGAGTTCGCGGTGGGCCGGGTCACCGACCTGTGGGTGGACCGCTCGCGCACCGACCAGTTCGCCCCGTTCGGCGGCACGCCCCGGGTCCTGCCCGCCTGGGTGTGGTACCCGGCGGCGGCCGGCGCGACGGGCGCGGAGTCGGCGTACGCGCCCGGCGCGTGGGCGGGCCTGCACCGGTACGGCTGGGCGACGACCGCGTTCGACCGGGTCCGCACGGGGACGCGCGACGACGTGCCGCCGGCGCCCGGCCCGTTCCCCGTCGTCGTGCTGCTGCCCGATCAGGGCTGGTCGGCCCCGCAGTACGCGGCGGTCGCCTCGGGGCTGGCCGCGCGCGGCTCGCTGGTCGTCGGGGTGACGCCCACGTACAGCGCCCGCCTCAGCGTGGTCAACGGCACGCGGGTCGTGGCGAGCGCGGCCGGTTCCGCCCCCGACCGCCGGGACCAGCTCGTGTCGGTGTGGGCGGCCGACGCGCGGTTCGCCGCCCGGCGGGCCGCGCTGCAGTTCGGCAGCCACGCCGCGGGCGGCCGGGTCGCGTACGTGGGCCATGGCGTGGGCGCCTCCGCGGCGGTCGAGGCCTGCAGCGCCGACGGCAGCTGCGCAGCCGCCGTGTCGCTGGACGGGCCGTCGTCCGCCCGGCCGGGCCGCCCGCTGTTGCGGCTGCAGGCCTCGCGTCCGGCTGCGGGAGGCGCGTACGTGCTGGGCGGGGCGGGTCACCTGTCGTTCACCGACTACGCCGCCTTCCACGTGGCCGGTCCGCTGCGCCGGGCGCTGCCGCTGGGCAGCATCGACGGCCGCCGGGCCCGGGACATCACAGTGGACTACGCGAGCTCGTTCCTGCGCGCCGCCTTCGCCGGCCGGACGTGGACGGCGCCGGCGTACCCGGAGGTTCGCGCCGCGCGGTAGGGTGAGGCCGTGACTGCCGGGTCGGCCTTGGGCCATTACCGAGTGGGGCACCCGGCCGGGGCTTGATCCCCGCGCGGGCGCGCGGCCCGCCGGCGCTTTCCGTACTCCCAGCTCACCGTCCGGGACTACCGAAAGCGACCCATGCCGAACCCCTTCAACCAGCAGATCATCGACGAGTTCCGCGCGAACGGCGGCCGCGTGGGCGGCCCGTTCGCCGGCAGCGACCTCATCCTCCTGACCACCCGGGGCGCCCGCAGCGGCAAGCTGCACACCACTCCCCTGGGCTTCCTGCCCGACGGGCCCGGCCGCATCCTGGTCATCGCCTCGGCCGGCGGCGGCCCGGCCGACCCCGACTGGTTCCACAACCTGCGGGCGACCCCCCGGGTGACGGTGGAGACCGGCACCGAGACGTACGAGGCCGTGGCCGCCCCGCTGACGGGCGCGGCCCGCGACGCCGCCTTCGCCCGCGCCGCGGCCGGCAACCCCGGCTGGTCGGACTATCAGGCGAGAACGCGGCGCACGATCCCCGTGGTGGCCCTGACCCGCCTCGATCCGGGCTGACCGGCCGGCGTGGACGGAGCCACCGCGGGCTCCGTCCACGCCCGGGCCTACTGGAGCTTGGTCAGGTAGGCCTCGAGGGCGTCGTACGACTGGTTCGCGCCGCCCTCCATGCCGGACTGGATCATGCCGTCGCGGTCCTCCCTGGTGTCGAACGTCGACGTGGAGGTGACGGTGGTGCGGCCGTTCTCCTCGGAGAACACGTACTGCTCGGTGACGATGTGGCCGGCCATCGGCTCGTACTCGAAGGTCCACGTGTAGCCGTGGGGGGCGTCGATCGCCTTGTACTCGCCGCGGAAGGCGTGCTCCTGGCCGTCGGCGTGCTCGACGAAGCGCCAGCGGCCGCCGACGCGGAAGTCGAGCTCCACGTCGAGCGGGTTGCCGCGGCCCCACCAGTGGCGGATGTGCTCGGGCCGGGTGTGGCAGGCGAAGACCAGCTCGCGCGGTGCGTCGAACGAGCGGGTCATGACGATCGTGGTGTCGGTGGGGGTCCGGACGTCGATGCTCACGGTTCCTCCTCGGATCGTAGTCGGTGCAGGTAGTCGTCCAGGGCGTCGTACCGCTGCTCCCACAGCCGCTGGTATTGCGCCGCCCAGTCGGCGACCGAGCGGACCTGCGCGGGGACGATGCGGCACCACCGGCGCTGCGCCTCCCGCGTGCGGACGATCAGACCCGCCGCCTCGAGCACGTTGAGGTGCTTGGAGACGGCCTGCGCGCTGATCGGGAAGCCGGCGGCGAGCTCCCCCGCGGTCGCGTCGCCCGAGGCGAGCCGGTCGAGGATCGCCCGGCGGGTCGGGTCGGCGAGGGCGGCGAAAACGCCGTCGATGGGTTCCGGCATGACAACCACCTGGTTTATAAACTGGTAGGTTGAGAATACGCCGGACGGCGCAGTTGTTAAACCCCCGTCGGGAACGTCTCGAGCTCGTGGGTGTCGATGTGCAGCGGGTGCAGGGGCCGCAGCGCCCGGGTCTCGTCGAACCAGAGGAAGGCGTCGTAGCGGTCGCCGAGGACAGTGGGCACGTAGTTGCCCAGGTGCTCCTGCTCGGGGCGGTAGACGACGCCGATCGCCCGGTGCGCCACCTCGTCGACGAGCAGGTCGGGGCGGTCGCCCAGCGGCGGGAAGACGAACAGCGCCCGGGCGGGGGCGGTGACGTGCAGGACGTCCTCGAGCGAGCCGGGGCGCCCGGGCGGCACCGGCAGCTCCTGCATGGGGGCGCCCCAGCCGCGGCCCGCGATCACCGAGCCGCGGTGGCTGCCCATGCCCACGAGCACCACCCGCTCGCGGCCGAAGCGCTCGCGGGCCAGCGAGCCGATCGTGACCTCGCCCAGCGCCGCCTGATCGGTGGCGTTCGCGTCGCCGACGTGGGTGTTGTGCGCCCAGACGACCGCCCGCGAGCCGTCGCCGTAGTGGTCGAGCAGCCGGGCGAGCGTGGCGTCCATGTGGCGGTCGCGCACGTTCCACGACGTCGCGCCGCCGGCGACCATGGCGCGGTAGTAGTGCTCGGCGCCCGCCACCACCTCGGCGTTCTGCCACACCGCGAGGTCGCTGCCGCGCAGGTCGACGAGCATCCGCACGACCTCGTCCGCGCAGCTTGCCCGCAGGAACTTCGTCGCCCAGGCGTACGACTGCGGGTCCTCGGAGTACGCGGCGAGGCAGTGGTACGCCCGCAGCGCCGGCTCGACCCGGTCGGGGTCGTGCTCGCGCAGCCAGACCAGCACCTGGCGCAGCGACTCCCACATCGAGTAGACGTCGAGCCCGTGGAAGCCCGCCTTCGCCGTCCGGCCCTCGTTGTGCGACCGCAGCCAGCCCGCGAAGTCGGCGACCTCCTCGTTGGCCCACATCCAGGTCGGCCAGCGTTCGTAGCCGAGCAGGGCCTCCCTCGGCGGCGCGGCCGAGCCCCGCACGGCCGCGTCGACCCGCTCGCAGTCCGGCCAGTCGCCCTCCACCGCGACGAACGAGAAGCCGCGCTCCGCGATCAGCCGGCGGGTCAGCGCGGCCCGCCACGTGTAGAACTCGTGCGTGCCGTGGCTGGCCTCGCCGATCATGACGACGCGGGCGTCGCCCACCCGGTCGAGGAGCACGTCGAGGTCGCCCTCGTCGTCCAGGGGCCGGGCGATCGCCGCCACCTCATCGCCGTACCGATGCATGGGAGCGGCGTACCCACGACCGAATTCCCCCATACGTCCGACCTTCACGGCCTGATGATCACAGCAATACGTACGGTTAAAGTCGGGAATGAGATGATCGATGGGCGCGGATGTGGCGTATGTTCTCCTCCTGGTCCACGGTGGACCGCGATCCTGGTGGGGGAGCTGTGGCGGAGAAGGACGATCCCGTGCTGGTGCGGCCGTACGTGAAGGCCGTCGCGGAGGCCGAGCAGGCGCCGGACGAGAAGGCCGCGGAGACCTGGCCGGAGCCCGCCGCGCCACCGGAGGACGGCAGCGCCACCCTCGAGCAGCCGGCGGTGACGCCCGAGCCGCCTGCCGAGCAGCCCACGCCGCCCCGGACCGGCCTGCACCCGCTCGCCCGCCTCGGCATCTTCTCCGGCGGCGTCGCGCTCGCGCTCGGCGTGGTGGGCTATCTGATCTTCGGCCCGGCGAGCGAGCCCGGCGCCCTGCGGCCCGGCGCCGCGCTGCCCGCCGCCCCCGGGCAGGCGCCGCTCGGCCCGCTGCAGAGCGGGGCCGCAGCGAGCGGGCAGCCGTCGGCCACCGGCTCGGTGTCGCCCTCGACGTCGGCGAGCGCCTCGCTGAGCGCGAGCCCCTCCCCCAGCCTGTCCGCCGCCTCGCCGGACCCGTCCCTGCAGACGCTGGTGCCCGCCGTCCCCAGCGGCAGCACGCCGCCCCCGGCCACCGCCGACCCGACACTCGCGCCGCCCGCCGCCGACCGCACCGGCTCGATCACCGCGGCGAGCGGCCGCTGCCTGGCCCGCGGCGGCCTGCTCGGCGTGGACGGCAGCCCGGTGAACGTGGCCGGCTGCCTGTCGGTGCCGACGCAGTCGTTCACCCTGGCGGCCGACGGCACGCTGCGGGTGAGCGGCCGCTGCGCCCAGGCGAGCGGCGACGGCGCCGTGCGGATCGCGGCGTGCGGCGACAGCGACGCGGCGCAGTGGCGGGCGGGCCCGGGCGGCACGCTGGTCACCGCGGACGGCCGCTGCCTGACCGACCCGGGCCGGGCCGGCGCGGCGACCTCGGTCAGCGGCTGCTCGGGCGCCGACAGCCAGCGCTGGACCCTGCCGTAGGCCCTTCGAGCACGGCGCGGAGCCGGTCGCGCATGCCGACGAGGCTCGAAGTGGCCCGCGCCGACCGGGTCAGCGGCGGGTCCGGCTGGTGCCCGCGAGGTAGCGGCGCAGGTCCTTCGTCTCGCCGGTGACCGGGCGGGCGGCGAGGATGCACGTGTCGTCGTCGGGGTTGGTCTGGCGCAGCCGGGCGAGCAGCTCGCCCAGCGGCTGGCCGGGCGCGGCGCGGACGGCCTCGTCGACCGTGGCGATCACCGAGGCGAGCCCGTCGTCGGGGCCGCGGTGGCGGTGCTCGACCAGCCCGTCGGTGTAGAACAGCAGCACGTCGCCGATGCGGAAGTCGAACCGGGAGGTCGCGTACGCCGCGTCGTCCATCACGCCGAGCATCGGGCCCGGCGGGCGTTCCAGCGGCACGGTGCGGCCGCCCCGGCTCAGCAGCGGCGGCGGATGGCCGGCCTGCGCCCAGACGATCTCGCGGCGGGCGGGGTCGTAGCGGGCGACCACGGCGGTGGCCGACATCTCGGGCGTCTCGCGCTCGAGGTCGCAGGTGAGCCGGTTGAGGTGGCCGAGCAGCTCGCCGGGGTCGCTGGTGGTGACCGCCAGCGCGCGCAGCGCGTGCCGCAGCTGGGCCATCGCGGTGGCGGCCTGGGTGCCGTGCCCGGCGACATCGCCGACGGCGAGCAGCACCGAGCCGTCGCGCAGCTCGGCCGCGTGGTACCAGTCGCCGCCGACCAGGCTCTCCTGCCCGGCCGGCAGGTAGCGCAGCGCGACCTTGAGGCCGGGCAGCACGATCGGGCCCTCGGGCACGGGCAGGAAGTTGCGCTGCAGGCTGGCGGCGAGCTCGTGCTCGGCGTCGAGCCGGCGCTCGACCTCGGCCAGCCGCTGGGCGTCCACCTCCTGGCGGGTGACGTCCTGCACGATGCCGTAGACGCGCAACGGCCGGCCGCGGGAGTCGCGGGCGGCGTCGACGACCGCGCGCAGGTGCTTGACCCGGCCGTTGACGCGGACCCGGGTGATCAGGTCGACCCGCTCGCCGCGGTCGAAGGCGGCCAGCACGGCGTTGCGCAGCGGCACCTCGCCGGGCAGCGTGAGCCGGTCGGTGTCGGCCGGGCTGAGCGGGCCGAGCCGCGGGTCGCGCTCGTAGATCCGGTAGAGCTGGTCGGACCAGTACACCTCGCCGGTGATCAGATCCCACTCGCCCCAGCCCAGGTTGCCCAGGTGCTCCGTGCTCGCCAGGCGGTCGGCGACCGAGAGGGGCAGCGGTGGCCCGCCCGCCCCGGGCAGGGCGCCGGGACGCCGGCTGTGCAGCGCCGCCGCGTACGCCTGTGTCACGCAACCTCCCCAGGATCCTTTTTCCGGTTACCTGAATACGTCAGTGGACCGGGGGTCGTCATCGGCCGTTCATCCAGCCCGCTCGCTACCTGCGGCGAGTCGGGGCACCGGTCACCCGACCGGGTGTGACCCGATGGAGTGCGGGCGGGGGCCTGTCAGAGTTCGAACAGGGCCCGCATGGCCTCGGTGAGCCGGGCCATGCTCGCCCCCGTGACCATGCCGATGCGCTCCGCGCCGATCTCGGCGGGCAGGCGGCGCATCCGGTTGACCACGACCACGCCGGTGATCGGGTCCTGCTCGGTGAGCGGCACCGCGTACGGCGGGAGCTCGGTGACGCCGCGCTGGCGCACGATCGGCGCGCAGAACGGCGAGGCGTTCTTGCGCTCGTTGTATTCGTCGCCGGACAGCACGAGGACGCGGTAGCGCAGATCCGTTCGTTCGCCGATGGTCCAGATCTCGCCGCGCTTCATGAGCGCGTCCCGCTCGGCATGGGTCAACCCTACCGCCGCGCGATCTTAGGGCACGGCGAGGCGCACCGGGGGAAAATCCCACCGCGTCCACAGCGTGGAACAGGGGTGAACCCTCACCGCGGCCGAGCCGTAAGAATAGGCGGCGTGGCTTGCAGCTAGGGAAGGGTGTCAATGATGTCGGAGAAGGCACAGATCGGGGTCACCGGCCTCGCGGTGATGGGACGGAACCTGGCACGCAACTTCGCCCGGCACGGGCACACGGTGGCCGTGCACAACCGCTCCTACCACCGCACCAAGGAGCTGGTCGAGGAGTTCGGGCACGAGGGCACGTTCATCGCGAGCGAGTCCGCGGAGGACTTCGTGGCCAGCCTCGAGCGGCCGCGGCGCGTGATCATCATGGTGAAGGCGGGCAAGCCGACCGACGCCGTGATCGAGGAGTTCGCGCCGCTGCTCGAGGAGGGCGACATGCTCATCGACGCGGGCAACGCGCACTACCTGGACACGCGCCGGCGTGAGGCGGCGCTCAAGGAGCGCGGCCTGCACTTCGTGGGCACCGGCGTCTCGGGCGGCGAGGAGGGCGCCTTGCACGGGCCGAGCATCATGCCGGGCGGCTCGCCGGAGTCCTACCAGGCGCTCGGCCCGCTGCTCGAGGACATCTCGGCCAAGGTCGACGGGGAGCCGTGCTGCGTGCACGTGGGCCCGGACGGCGCCGGCCACTTCGTCAAGATGGTGCACAACGGCATCGAGTACGCGGACATGCAGCTCATCGCCGAGGCGTACGACCTGCTGCGTCAGGTGGGCGGCCACTCCCCCACCGAGATCGCCGAGGTCTTCCGCGGGTGGAACGAGGGGCGTCTCGGGTCCTACCTCATCGAGATCACCGCCGAGGTGCTCAAGCAGACCGACGCCGAGTCGGGCAAGCCGTTCGTCGACGTCGTGCTCGACCAGGCTGAGCAGAAGGGCACCGGCCGCTGGACCGTGCAGGCGGCGCTCGACCTGGGCGTGCCGGTCAGCGGCATCGCCGAGTCGGTGTTCGCCCGCGCGCTGTCGGGCGGCGCGGACGTGCGCGCCGCCGCGGCGCAGGCCGGTCTGCCGGGTCCGTCGGCGCGGGCCGGGGAGTACGACGGCGACCTGCAGGCCGACGTCGAGCAGGCGCTGTTCGCGTCCAAGATCGTCGCGTACGCGCAGGGCTTCCAGCAGATCCAGGCGGCCAGCAAGGAGTACGACTGGCAGATCGACCCGGGCGCGATGGCGAAGATCTGGCGCGACGGCTGCATCATCCGCGCGAAGTTCCTCGACTTCATCAAGCAGGCGTTCGACAAGTCGCCCGAGCTGAGCACGCTGCTGGTCGACCAGTACTTCCTCGACGCGGTCAGCGGCGCGCAGGACGCGTGGCGGCGGGTCGTGGCGACCGCGGCGCAGCACGGCATCCCGGCCCCCGGCTTCGCGTCCGCGCTGGCGTACTACGACGGGCTGCGGGCCGAGCGCCTGCCGGCCGCGCTGATCCAGGGCCAGCGCGACTTCTTCGGCGCCCACACCTACCGCCGCGTCGACAAGGAGGGCTCGTTCCACACCCTCTGGGCCACCGACGAGCGCAACGAGATCGAGGCCTAGGACGCCACCGGCAGGATCGGGACCGGCGCGCTGCTACTCATCAGCGCGCCGGCCTGGTCGGCCGGCAGCGGCTTGGCCATGAAGAACCCCTGGCCCAGGCGGTAGCCCATCTCGCGCAGCCGCTCCAGCTGCGCCGCGCTCTCGATGCCCTCGGCGACCGCGCTGAGCTCCAGGTATTCGGCCAGTTGCGCGACCGCGGCGGCGACCGCGAGGCGACCGCGGTCCTCGCCGTCGGCGATGCCGTCGACGAACGACTTGTCGAGCTTGAGCACGTCCACCGGGAACGCGCGCAGCAGGCTCAGCGACGACGAACCGGTGCCGAAGTCGTCAAGCGCCAGCCGTACGCCCATCTCGTGCAGCGCGTGCAGCGTCTCGCGCACCTGCCGGCCGTCCGCCACGGACGACTCGGTCACCTCGAGCACCAGGTTCTGCGGCAGCAGCCCGGTCTCGCTGAGCACCGCGGCCACCTCGTCGACGAAGCCGGACTCGCGCAACTGGCGGACCGCGACGTTGACGTTGATCGCCTTGATCGCGCCGTCGCCGTGCTCGCGGCGCCAGCGGGCGAGCTGCTCGCACGCCTCGCGCAGCACCCACGAGCCGAGCGGCACGATCAGCCCGGAGCGCTCGGCGACCGGGATGAAGTCGCCCGGCGAGACGAACCCGCGCACCGGGTGCTTCCAGCGCACCAGCGCCTCGGCGCCGTGCAGCCGGCCGGTGACGATGTCGAAGACCGGCTGGTAGAGCAGGAACAGCTCGCGCCGGATGATCGCGTTGTGCAGCTCGCTGCCCAGCCGGGCGTGGTTGACGACGTCCTGGCGCATGCGCGGCTCGAACCGGATCCAGGCCGCCTTGCCGCCCTCCTTCGCGGCGTACATCGCGATGTCGGCGTTGCGCAGCACCTCGTCGGCGCTGTCGCCGGGGCCGGCGATCGCGATGCCGAGGCTGGCGTGGGCGAGCAGGTGGTGCTCCCCCACCCGGAACGGCTCGGTGAGCGCCTGCAGGATGCGGCCGGCGGCCGCCTCTGCGGAGTGCGCCTCCTCGACGTCGAGCAGCACCGCGAACTCGTCGCCGCCGAGCCGGGCGGGCAGCTCGCCGGCCGAGCCGTTCTCGCGCAGCCGCTGCGCCACCTGGTAGAGCAGCTGGTCGCCGACGGCCGGGCCCATCGTGTCGTTGACCGTCTTGAAGTCGTCGATGTCGATGAGCAGCACGGTGGCGGGCCGGTGCGCGGCGAGGCGCTCGGTGAGCACGGTGGTGAAGCGGGTGCGGTTGGCCAGCCCGGACAGCGGGTCGGTGAGCGCCAGCCGCTCCAGCTCCGCCTGCTGCTCCTGCAGGCCGGCCAGCGTGCGCCGGTGCTCGCGCAGGCCGAGCAGCTGACGGGCCACGACCACCGCGGCGATCAGCACGGCGCCGATGATGACGACCCGTTCGCGGCCGCTCATCTGCTGGGCCGACACGACGATGACCAGCGTGGCGGTCGCGACCACGGCGAGGAACGGCAGGGACTCGTACGCCGAGCGGCGCGGCGCCGCGGGCGAGGCGGCGGGGCGGCCGAGCACCGTCAGCTGGCGATGGGCGGCGGCGGTGAACGCCACCGCGACCAGCGGGCTGCCCAGGACCGAGAGCAGCAGGCGGGCGAAGTCGCTGCCCGCGATGAGCAGCACCGCCAGCGCCACCCCGACGATCGGCGCCACGGTCAGCAGCCGCAGCGCGAGCGGGTCGATCGGCCCCTCGGGGCGGGCCGCGGCCTTGCTGATGACCGCCAGGCAGAGCAGCCCGGCCACCCCGACCACCGCGGCCACCACCCGGGTGGCCGGGTCGGTGCCGGGCGGCGCCGAGGTAAGCACGACGTAGTGGAAGACCACCCCGCCGGCCAGCGCCACGGTGGCGCCGTCGAGCAGCACCCGGGCCCAGCCCAGCGGCGTCCGATCGCCCAGCGGCAGGCGCAGGAAGGCCGACATCGCCCAGAACATGCCGGTGAGCGTCGGCCCGGCGACCCAGACCGACATGCCGGCGTTGTTGTTGGCCAGCGCGAGCGCGGCGCCGCAGCTGATCAGCAGGATGACGGCCGCATGGCCGAGCTGGCGCCAGAACGCGCGGACCACCCGCGGCAGCATCACCATGGCGCCGATGCGCCGCAGCGACCAGGCCGCGGCGGCCATGGCGACGGGACCGCCGGCGTAGCCGTACACCACGTCGTGCGGGTCGCGGGCCACCAGCCACACGGCGACCGCCAGGGTGGCGGCGGTGGCGACCAGCAGCGGCGTGAGCCCGCCACCCGCACGCCGGGCGGCGGGCCCCACGGATTCGGTCAATGCGCGTCCTATGGCCGGATGGGTAGTCCCTACCGCCCTCCTGTCGGCCGCCGGACGCGAAACCTGAGCGGATCAGCCCTGCAGCGCCGCCCCCACCACGCCGCGGGCCTCCTCCTGGATGCGGGCCAGGTGGTCGGGGCCCTGGAACGACTCGGCGTAGATCTTGTAGACGTCCTCGGTGCCGGACGGGCGGGCCGCGAACCAGCCCGACTCGGTGACGACCTTGAGGCCGCCGATCGCGGCGCCGTTGCCGGGGGCGGTGGTGAGCACCCCGGTGATCGGCTCGCCGGCGAGCTCCTTCGCGGTGACCTGGTCGGGCGAGAGCCGGCCCAGGATCGCCTTCTCCTCGCGGGTGGCGGGGGCGTCGATGCGGGCGTACGCGGGCTCGCCGAACTTGGCGGTCAGGTCGCGGTAGTGCTCGCTGGGTGTGCGCCCGGTGACCGCGAGGATCTCGGAGGCGAGCAGGTCGAGCAGCAGGCCGTCCTTGTCGGTGCTCCACGGGCCGCCGTCGCGGCGCAGGAACGAGGCGCCGGCGCTCTCCTCGCCGCCGAAGCCGATCGAGCCGTCGAGCAGGCCGGGCACGAACCACTTGAACCCCACCGGCACCTCGTCGAGGCGGCGCCCCAGGTCGGCCGCCACCCGGTCGATCATCGAGGAGGAGACCAGGGTCTTGCCGATCGCGGCGCCGGCGGGCCAGTCGGTGCGGTTGGCGAACAGGTAGTTGATCGCCACGGCGAGGTAGTGGTTGGGGTTCATCAGCCCGCCGTCGGGGGTGACGATGCCGTGCCGGTCGGCGTCCGCGTCGTTGCCGGTCGCGAGCTGGAAGCGGTCCTTCTGCTGGATGAGCGAGGCCATCGCGTACGGCGAGGAGCAGTCCATCCGGATCTTGCCGTCCCAGTCGAGCGTCATGAAGCCGAAAGTCGGGTCGACGTTCGGGTTCACCACGGTCAGGTCCAGCCCGTACCGCTCGGCGATCGCGCCCCAGTAGGCGACGCTGGCCCCGCCCAGCGGGTCGGCGCCGATGCGCAGCCCTGCGGAGCGGATCGCGTCGAGGTCGATCACGGCGGGCAGGTCCCCGACGTACGCGTCCAGGAAGTCGTAGCCGGACACCGACGACGCCGCGCGCGCCCGGTTCGCGGGGATCCGGCGGACGTCCTTGAGACCGCCCGCGATCAGCGCGTTCGCCCGGTCCTGGATCCACTTGGTCGCGTCGGTGTCGGCCGGGCCGCCGTTGGGCGGGTTGTACTTGAAGCCGCCGTCGTCGGGCGGGTTGTGCGAGGGCGTGACGACCACGCCGTCGGCGAGCCCGGACGTGCGGCCGCGGTTGTAGGTGAGGATCGCGTGCGACACGGCCGGCGTGGGCGTGTAACCGTCGCGGCTGTCGATCAGCACGGTCACGTCGTTGGCGGCGAACACCTCGAGCGCGGTGACCATGGCGGGCTCGCTCAGCGCGTGGGTGTCGCGGCCCAGGTAGAGCGGGCCGTCGGTGCCCTGCGCGTTGCGGTACTCGACGATCGCCTGGCTGGTGGCGGCGATGTGGTCCTCGTTGAACGCGTTGCGCAGGCTGGAGCCGCGGTGACCGGAGGTGCCGAAGGTGACCCGCTCGCCGACGACCTCGGCGTCGGGGTGCTCGGTGTAGTAGCGCGACACCACCTTGGGCACGTCGATGAGGTCGCGCGGCTCGGCGGGTTTCCCGGCGCGGTCGTGGGCGGGCATGGCAGCCTCCTTGGGAGCGTGGACCTGCGTTGAGAGCGTATAGACATCCGGGACGGTTGAACCTTTCCCACTGCGGATCCGAATTACCACCTGTGAAGAGCGTCGTGCGCGTACTGCTGTGTCTGCTGGTCGCGCTCGGCGTCCTCGTTCTTCCCGCGGACCCGGCCTCGGCGCACGCGGCGCTGCTGGGCGCCACGCCGGCGCCGGGGAGCGTGGTGGGCGCCTCGCCGGGCGAGGTCGTCGTGACGTTCAGCGAGGCCGTCACGCCGGTCGCCGGCCGGGTGCAGGTGATCTCCCCGGACGGCAGGCGGATCTCGGGCGAGGCCACCGCGTCCGGCGCGACGCTGCGCATCCCGCTGCGCCGCGCCGAGCAGCCCCTGGGGACGTACCTGGTGAGCTACCGGGTCATCTCCGCGGACAGCCACCCGGTCGGCGGCGCGCTCACGTTCTCGGTCGGCGCGCCGTCCGAGGCTCCCGCCGAGCCGGGCGCCGCCGGAACCCACCGGTCGGTCACCCTGGCCACACCGGTCACGCGCTTCCTGGCGTACGCCGGGATGACGCTCGCGGCCGGGCCGGCGCTGTTCCTGGCGGTGCTCTGGCCGCGCCGCCGCGACCGCAGCCGGGCCGTGCGCACCACGTACGCCGGGCTGGGTCTCATCGGCGTCGCCACGCTGGGCGCCCTCTGGACGCAGGCGCCGGCCAGCACGGGCGCGCCGCTGTGGGACGTGTCGCCGGGCGAGATCGGCGAGGTGCTGACCAGCTCGTACGGGCTGATCCTGCTGGCCCGTCTCGCGCTGCTCGCCGTCGTGGCCGCGCTGCTGCCCCCGGTGCTGCGCGGCGCCGCCGGCCGGGTGCGCGGCCTCACGGTGGCCGGGCTCGCCCTGGCCGCCATGGCGACCTGGCCGCTCACCGGGCACGCCGCCGCCGCGCCGCTGGCGGGGGTGATCGTGGTGTCGGACGTGGTGCACATCGCCGCCATGTCGGTGTGGCTGGGCGGGCTGCTCACGCTCACCGTGTTCCTGCTGCGGCGCACCGACCGCCGGGTGCTGGGCGTCGTGCTGCCGGTCTGGTCGCGCTGGGCGGCGCTGGCCGTGGTGTGGCTGGTCGCGGGCGGGGTGGTGCAGGCGGTGGTGCAGGTGGGCTCGGTGCCGGCGCTGTGGGAGACCCCGTACGGCCGGTTGCTGGCCGCCAAGGTGGGCGTCCTCGCGGCGACGCTGGGCGTGGCCTTCGTCGCCCGCCGCCTCGTGCACCGGGCGCCGGGCTCGGGCGGGCTGCGGCGTACGGTCGGGATCGAGGTCGTGGCGACGACGGTGATCCTCGGGCTGAGCGCGGTGCTGGTGCAGGTGAATCCGGGGCGCAGCGCGACGGTCGACGAGGGGGCGGTGCGCGAGAACGGCGTCTCGCAGACGCTCACGTCGCCGCTGTACACGCTGCAGTTCAACATCTATCCGGTCGAGGTCGGCGACAACAACACGGTGCACGCCTTCGCCTACACCCCGGCCGGGGCGCCGCTGCCGGCCGACGAGTGGAAGGTGTCGGCGCAGCTGCTCGGGCAGGACGTGGAGCCGTTCAGCGCGCCGATGCTCGGCCTGATCCCGCGGCACCACGCGCTGGGCGCGCTGACGTTCCCGCTGGCCGGCACCTACGAGATCAAGTTCACCGTACGGGTCGGCGAGCTCGACCAGGCCACCGTGAAGACGACGATCGACGTCCCGGCAAGTTCCGGTACCGCCAAGAGGTGACTTTCGGTCACCAATTGGGCAGAGAGGGGACAACCCACTCGAGAGCCGGAGGTCGTCGTGCATGTGTCCGTGGTCGACAACGCCGACGACTCCGTGGTCGTCACCGTGCGTGGCAACTTGGACATCGACAGCGGGACCACCCTGTCCACCGCGCTCGACCAGGTGCTCGCCAAGCCCGCGCCGCGCATCGTGGTCGACCTGTCGGGCATCGAGTTCTGCGACTCGACCGGGCTGAGCGCGCTGGTCGTCGGCCACAACCGGGCGAACGCCCGCGGCGGCTGGCTGCGGCTGGCGGCCCCCGGCGACTTCCTGAAGCACCTGCTCGACACCGTCGGCCTCACGCCGCGGCTGGCGGTCTTCCCCACGGTGGGTGACGCGCTGACCGGGCGCGGCGCCGACTAGTCTCGCGGGGTGCTGATCCTGCTGCCGCCCTCCGAGGGCAAGACGCCCGCCACCGAGGGTGACCCCGTCGACCCGGCCGCGCTGTGGCTGCCCGCGCTCGCGCCGGCTCGCCGGCGGGTGCTGACCCGGCTGGTGGCGATGTGCCGGCGGACCAGCGCGCGCGGGATCGCCGGCTCGCTCGCCACGCTCGGGCTGTCGGCCGGCCAGACGTCCGAGGTCACGCGCAACGCCGCTCTGGAGTCGGCGCCCGCCGCCCCCGCCGCCTCGGTCTACAGCGGGGTGCTCTACGAGGCGCTCGACGCCGCCTCGCTGCCGGCCCCCGCGGGCGAGTGGCTGCGGTCCCGCGCGGTCGTGTTCTCCGGCCTGTGGGGCGTGGTGCGGCTCGGCGACCGGATCCCCGCCTACCGGCTGTCCGTCGGCGTGACGCTGCCCTCGGTGGGCGGCCTCACCTCGTACTGGAAGAAGGCTCTGCCGGGGGCGCTCGACCGCGAGGCGCAGGGCCGCCCGGTGCTCGACCTGCGCTCCGGCGCCTACGCCGCCATGTGGACCCCGCCCGCCCCCACCTCGGCCACCGTGCGCGTCCTGCACGAACGCCTTGTGGGCGGCGTGCCCACGCGCTCGGTGGTGAGCCACTTCAACAAGGCCACCAAGGGCCGGCTCGTCCGCTCCCTGTCCGAGGCCGCCGCCGCACCCACGTCGATCGACGAGGTCGTCACCGCGCTGCGCGACCTCAAGTACACCGTCGAGGAGCAGCCCGTGCCGCCGGGGCGGCCGCGCCGGCTGGACGTCGTGGTCGCCGACCTCTGACCGGCCGCGCGACGTCGGCGGCCGGCGAGGCCGCTACTGGGCGGCGAGGATGTCGACGACGAAGCGGAGGTCGCCCTCCTGGGGGCCGTACGCCAGCGCGGCGGGCACGTCGAGCTGGATGCGGCTGCCGACCTTCTGACCCGGGATGCCCTTGTCCCAGCCCTGGATGACGCGGCCCGCGCCGATCGGGGTGCTGAACGGCTCGCCGCGCTTCCAGGAGGAGTCCATCACCTCGCCGGTCTTGTAGCGCACCAGCACGTAGTTGGCGGTGATCGTCTGGCCGGCCTTCACCGCCGGGCCGCGGCCGGCGACCAGCGGGGTGACCTTCAGGTCCTTGAGCGTGCCGGTGCCGGCCTTGACAACGGGCTGCTTGGACAGCTCGGGCGGCGTCTCGACGGGCGCGGGGGCGGCCTCGGACGGCTGCGCCGCGGACGGAGCCTCGGACGGCACGGCCTCGGGCGTCGCGTCGGCGGGGACGGAGGCGGGCGGCGGGGCCGCGGCGGGCTGGGCGGGCTTGTCGTCGCCGCCGCGGACGGTCGCGAAGACGGTCACCAGGACGGCGACCACGGCCACCCCGGCGACGGCGCCGGCGACGGCCTGGGAGCGGCGCTTCGCCGTGTCGCCGGTGATGGGACGGGCGGACTCGGTGCTCATATGTCGTCGACTCTCCTGTATCGGCTTCGGCCGGAAACTTCGGACACGGTACCCGTCGGAGTGACGAAGCCCCCGGCAAACCTCCACCGAACCGCCGATGGCGACAGTCACCCATCGGGTCGATCACGGAATCGGCGCTTTCCCGTCACTGATCGAAGTGACATTGTTTAGCACTCACGGCCACGTGATCGCACGGTGAGCCCTTGATCGCACCATGAAGCAACCAGGAGGGTCGGTTGCCGTCGACCGCAGATGGTCGCCGCCGGGCCCGGACCGGCCACCGCGCCGCCGCCCGGCGGGCAACACCGCAGCCGGACGGCCTCTCGGCGACCGGTCACCAGTGGAACGAGCTGCTCTCCTCGGCCGCGGTGATCCTCGCCGGGGTGCTCGTGGTGATCGGCTTCGGCTTCATCGCCGCGCGCGCGATGCGGGGCCAGGAGGCCGCCCCGCCGATCGATCCGCCCGCGCCCGCGCTGGGCGACGTGCAGCTGCCCTCGGCGGGCAACCCGGGGCCCATCCCGCTGACCAGCCCGTCCGCCACGCCGTCGCCGTCACGGTCGCCCAGCCCGTCGCCGGCCCGCACGCCCGACCGCGACCAGCTGCGCCTCGCGCAGGGACCCGTACCGTCGTCGGTCGACCTGTCCGCCGAGGGCGGGAGCGACTGGGTGCACTGGGGGCTCGACGGCACGTTCTCGCTGGAACGCGACGCGCAGGGCGACTTCCGGATCCTCGAGGGCGCGCCGACGGCGCCGCGGTTCCGGCACGCGCTGAGCCCGCAGAAGTTCCGGTGGAGCGGTGGCGACCCGGTGGCGAGCAGCGGTGGCACGCCGACCGGCATCCGTACGTGCGGGAAGGGCAACGGCTTCACGCTGACCGCGCCCGCCGGCACCAAGCAGCGCGTGCTCAAGCTGTACGTCGGGGTGGTTGCCGGCCGCGGCAAGCTGACCGCGCAGTTGACCACCGGCGAGTCGAGCGGCTCCACCGTGCTCGACCAGCGCGAAGGCACGTTGCGCACCGCCGTGATCACGGTCGCCTATCAGGCGCCGGAGTCGGGCCGGTTGCGGCTCACGTGGACTACCGACGCCGCGTACGGGAAAGGTTGCTCAGGGGTGGCCCTGGAAGCAGCGACGCTTTCGTGAAGTGTTCTCATAACGCGGTGCTGACGAACGACCGGAGGGGTTGACGTGTTCGCGGGCTGGGGATCGTGGGTGGCCCGCTTCCGGTGGCCGGTGCTGTCGGTCGCGCTCGTCGCGGTGATCAGTGCCGGGATCTGGGGGCTCGGTGTTTTCGGCCAGCTCACCGAGGGCGGCTACAACGACCCGGACAGCGAGTCGTCGCAGGCCGCCGACGCGGTGGCGAAGGCGTTCGGCGCGCAGGGCGGCGACCTCGTGGTGGTCTACACGCCGGCCCGCGGCAAGATCGACGACGTCGAGCTCGGCAAGCGCATCCGGACCAGGCTCGCACTACTACCCAAGTCGGCTGTCACCCGCACCACCTCGTACTGGCAGACGCGGTCCGCGCAGTACGCCGCGAAGGACCGCAGCAGCGGCGTCGCGGTCGTCACGCTCGCCGGCGCGGACGACGGCGCCAAGCTCGACGCGTACCGCGAGATCGACGACAAGTTCGCCGTCCAGGGCGCCCGCGTCCAGCTCTCCGGCACGGTCGTGCTCGCCGACGCCACGTCCACGCGCTCGACCGAGGACCTCGCCAAGGCCGAGATCATCTCGCTGCCGATCACGCTGATCCTGCTGGTCTTCCTGTTCGGCTCGCTGGTCGCGGCCTCGCTGCCGGTGCTCGTCGGTGGCGCCGCGGTGCTGGGCTCGCTGGGCGTGCTGCACGCGATCGCGGGCGTGCACGAGGTCAACTCGTTCGCGGTCAACGTGGCCAGCCTGCTCGGCCTGGGCATGGCGATCGACTACGGCCTGTTCATGGTGGGCCGGTTCCGCGAGGAGCAGGCGAGCGGGCGCACACCGGCCGAGGCCGTCCGCCGCACCGTCGCCACGGCCGGCCGTACGGTCGTCTTCTCCGCGACCCTGCTGATGATCGCGCTCGCCGGGCTCATGCTGTTCCCGCAGGGCTTCCTGAAATCTTTGGCGTACGGCGGGCTCGCCGCGGTGGCGCTGGCGGCGCTGCTCTCGCTGACGCTGCTGCCGGCCATGCTCGCCGTGCTCGGCCCGCGCGTCGACAAGCTGCCGATCCGGCTGCCCCGCTCGAAGTCCGCCGAAGGCTCGTTCTGGGGGCGGCTCGCCGCCGGCGTGCTGCGCCGGCCCGTGCTCGTGGCGCTGCCCATCCTGGCGGGGCTGCTGGTGCTCGCGGCGCCGATCGCGGGTGTGCGGTTCGGCGAGGCCGACGAGCGTACGCTGCCCGCCGGCGACCCGGCCCGGCAGGCGATCGAGACGCTGAAGGCCGACTACCCGCAGTTCAGCGGCGCCGGCATGCCGATCGTGCTGCGCGGCGGCGCCGACACCTCCGCGTTCGCCGTCACGCTGCGCCAGGTCGACGGCATCGCCCAGCTCAGCCCCGCGCAGCGCGCCGGCGACATCACGGTGTTCAACGCGACGCTGCGCTCGACCGACCCGTTCAGCGCCGAGGCCCGCCAGGTCGTCGACGACATCCGGTCGCTGCCCGCGCCCAAGGGCGCGCAGCTGCTCGTCGGCGGCACCACGGCGCGCAACGTCGACAGCCTCGCGGCCACCGCCGAGAAGCTGCCGCTGATGGTCGCGATGCTGGTCGGGGCCACGCTGCTGCTGATGTTCCTGGCGTTCGGCTCGATCCTGCTGCCGATCAAGGCGGTGGTGATGAGCGCGCTGTCGCTCAGCGCGACGTTCGGCGTGCTGGTCTGGATCTTCCAGGACGGGCACGGCGCGGGCTGGCTCGGCGTGACACCCGCGCCGCTGGAGGCCGGCATCGTCGTGCTGATGGCGGCGGTGGTGTTCGGCCTGTCCACCGACTACGAGGTGTTCCTGCTCTCGCGGATGGTGGAGGCCCGGGCGCACGGCGCGTCGACGAACGAGGCGGTGACCGTCGGCCTGGCCCGCACGGGCCGCGTGATCAGCGCCGCGGCCCTGCTGCTGATCGTGGTGACCGGAGCGTTCGCGCTGTCGTCGGTGACCACGATGCGCTTCGTCGGCGTCGGCATGATCGTCGCGCTGTTCCTCGACGCGACGGTCGTCCGGATGCTGCTCGTACCGGCCGTGCTGGGTCTGCTGGGCAACGCCGCCTGGTGGGCGCCCGGTCCGCTGCGGCGGTTGCAGGAGCGTGCCGGCCTCGCCGAGCACGCCGGAGAGGAGGCGCCGGCACTCCCCTCCGGTAGACATCCGGCCTCGGAGGACACCGCCGTACTGGCGTTGCCGCCGGGGCCGTCCGCCACCGCTTCCTCGTCGTCGTGGGACCGCGAGGCCGCGGGGGTGCTCGTCCTGCCGCCGTCGATGCTGCCGCAGGCGCTGCCCGCCGGCCCGGACGCCGCCACCGAGGTGTTCCCCCGGGTCGTGGACCCGGAGTCGTCGGCTGCTTCGGGGTCTCCTTCTTCGGCCGGCTCCGCCTCCGCGTCCTCCATCGGCACCGCCCGGGTTTCTCTCGCATCCTCGTCGCCGGCCGACCTCGACGACGACGTGATCGACGCGGAGATCATCGAGGATGACGACAACGAGGAAGGCCGCACCGACCAGACGGCGGACGACGCCTCGGCGGACGAGCACGTCGACGCGGAGATAGTCGAGGACGAGCAGCCGAGCGCAAGCGCCGAAGCCCCGATCGACGGCGCGCCGCCGGCCGACGACGAGCCGGATGGTCCGGCCGATTCGCCCGCCGGACTGCCTGCTTCCGCCGATTCGCCGGTCGACCTCCCCGCCGCCGATGCACCGGCCGACCTTCCCGCTGCCGATGCACCCGCTGACCTCCCCGCTGCCGATGCACCCGCTGACCTCGCTGCTGCCGATGCATCGGCCGACTCCACCGCCGATGCACACGCCGCAGGCCTTTCAGCCGCCGTCGACTCGTCCGCCGGCCTGCCCGCGACCGCCGACTCGCCAGCCAACCTCCGTGCCGCCGCCTCACCGGGCGCCGACCTTTCTGCCGCCGCCAACTCGTCCGCCGACCTGCCCGCGACCGCCGACTCGCCGGCCAACCTCCGTGCCGCCGATTCACCGAGCGCCGACTGGCCGGGCGATCTCCCTGCCGCCACGGAATCGCCGGGTGCCGACCTTTCTGCCGCCGCCAACTCGCCCGCCGACTTGCCTCCCACCGCCGACTCGCCGGCCAACCTCCGTGCCGCCGATTCACCGAGCGCCGACTGGCCGGGCGACCTCCCTGCCGCCACCGACTCGCCGGGTGCCGACCTTTCTGCCGCCGCCAACTCGTCCGCCGACCTGCCCGCGACCGCCGACTCGTCGGCCGACCTCCGTGCCGCCGATTCGCCGAGCGCCGACTGGCCGGGCGACCTCCCTGCCGCCACCGACTCGCCGGGCACCGATGCCGTCGACCCTGACTCGGCCGTCTCCGCGGATTCTCCTGTGGTCGGCTCCGACCACGCCGAGAGGGTGGATGTCGACGCGTCGGCAGTGCCGATCCCGGCCCGGGACGAGGAAGACGGGCCCGTCGTCGCGGTCGGCGGGACCGACGAGCCGGTCGCCGGCCGGGAGCACGAAGCGGATTCCGTCGCCGCGTTCGTAGGGGCGAGCGAGCCGGTCTCTGCCCGTGAGCAGGACGCCGAATACGCCAAGGCTGACGAGGCGACTGCTGCGCGGGGCGAAGTGGCTGAACCCGCCGCCGCGTTCGGCGTGGACGACGGAACGGTCGGTGCCCAGAACCAGGCAGCGGAGTCCGTCGCCGCGTTCGCGAAGGTGCACGAGCCGGTCGTGGGCCGGGACGGAGAAGCCGAACCCGTCACCGCGTTCGCGAAGGCTGACGAGCCGGTCGTGGGTCGGCACGAGCAAGCCGGATCCTTCACTGCGTACGCGAATGCTGACGAACCGGTCACGCCACGCAACGACGACGCCGGAGCCGTCACCGCGTACGCGGAAGGTGACGAGCCGGTCGCGGACCGGGACGAACCCGTCACCGCGTACGGGAAGGTTGACGCGCCGGCTGCCCGGGACGAGGAAGCCGGCGCCGGGCGGGGCGGGGACGACGAGCGGGTCGCGCGGGACGAGGAAGTTGACCGCGCCGCCGCGGATGACGAGCCGGGTGGCGCGCGGGACGAGGAAGTCGGCTACGCCCCGGCGTACGCCCGGTTTGACGAGCCGGTGCGGGAGGCCTGGAACGACGAGCCCGTCGATGCGGAGATCGTGGAGGATGAGACCGATCCTCCGCTGGCTGCGGCGTCGCTGCATCTGCCCGTGCCGTACTTCCCGGAGCCCGGGGTCTACCGCTCGCGGTCGGTGAGCTCGTACACCGACTACTCCGCGCCGGACGAGTTCTTCTTCGCGCCGTCGTCGGCGGGGACGTTCGCCGGCTCGCTGGAGCTGCCCGCCGGGCCGGATCCGTCCGAGCCGCCGATCCCGTACTTCGGTGACCGGCCCGACTTCGAGCGGACCCGGAACCTCTCGCTGCCGGGGCTCGACGTCACGCGCAGCCTGCAGGCGCCCGACCTCGACGCCACGGCGACCTTCGAGGCGCCGAACCGGGAGGCCGTGCGCGCCTTCGAGTCCCCGGACCCGGACACCTCCGGCGCGATCGTGCGCCCCGACCTCGACCCGGTCGTCCCGGCCGCGCCCGAGGCCGTCTCGCAGGAGCCGGAGCCCGACGAGTCGGACCTCGCCGTCACCCGCAGCTTCGACGCCCCGGACCTGGACGCCACGCGCCGCCTGACGGTGCCCGGCCTCGAGTCGACGCGGCGCATGCCGGCCCCGGACCTCGACCGCATTCGCCGCCTCGGGTCCCCGTCACCCAAGGAGGACCCGGCCCCGTCGACGCCGGAACCGGTCGCGTCTGCGCCCGCCGAGCCGCTGCCGAAGCGGCCGGTGCGCCCGACTGCCGAGACGGCGGCACCGCACCGGGATTCGGCTGCCGAGACCACAGCGCCGCGACAGGATTCGGCTGCCGAGACCACAGCGCCGCGACAGGATTCGGCTGCCGAGACCATGGAGCCGCTCCCCAGGCGAGTTCCGTCGCCGGCCGCAGAGCCGCTCCCTCACCGGGCCCCGCCGCCCGCGGAGACTGCCGACCCACTCGTGCGCCGCACGCAGCCGCCCGCGGAAGCTGCCGACCCACTCCTGCGCCGCACGCAGCCGCCCGCGGAAGCTGCCGACCCACTCCTGCGCCGCACGCCGCCCGCGGAAGCTGCCGACCCACTCCTGCGCCGCACGCCGCCTGTTGACCCGCTTCGCCGCCGGACGCCGTCCGTCGACCCGCTTCCCCGCCGGACGCCGCCTCCCGCTGAGGTCGTCGAGCCGCTGCTCAAGCGCGTGCCGCCACCCGCCACCCAGCCGGCAGCCGCGCAGCCCCCGGCTGAGGCCGACCCGCTGCCCAGGCGTGTGCCGCCACCCGCCACCCAGCCGGCAGCCGCGCAGCTCCCCACTGAGGCCGACCCGCTGCCCAGGCGCGTACCGCCACCCGCCGTCCAGCCGGCGGCCGCGCAACTCCCCGCCCAGGCCGACCCGCTGCCCAAGCGCGTGCCGCCGCCCGCCGCGGAGCCGGCGCCGCTGCGGATGGCGCCTCCCGCCGTACCGCCGGCGCCTGGGGCCGGGAACGGTGGGCGGTCCGACCTCGGCACGTTCTTCCCGGCGCGGCGCGGGAGTGAGATCGGCGCGATCCCGGCGCCGCGGCAACCGGAGCCGCTCGACGAGCCGGCTGCGCTGCGGCGGCCGGCCACGCTGGGCGAGCAGCCGTCCTCGGTCCGGGACATTGAGCCGCCGGCGCCGCGTCGGCCCGCGGACCTGGGTGACCACCTGCGGGAGTCGCGTCCGGCCGATCTCGGCGACCACCTGCGCGAGTCGCGCCCGGCGGATCTGGCGCAGTACAGCCGCACGCGGCGGCCCACCTCGGAGCAGCCGCGCCGGCCGGAGAGCCTGGCGGAGCTCAAGCCCGTACGGCGTCCGGCGACGCTCGCCGACCAGGCGCCGCCGCGCCGCAAGCCGCCCGCCGAGCAGCCCGAGGAGTGAGAAGCGGGGGGCCTCAGCGGAAGACGAGGCCCCCGCCCACCTCGATGACCTGGCCGGTGAGCGCGCCGGAACCTTCGGAGACGAGCAGGCGTACGGTCGCGACCAGGTCCTCGGGAAGCAGGGCGCGCGGCACCGCCTGCACCGCCACGAGCGGCGCGTGCGCCTCGGCGTCCCGGCCGTTCGCGAGCTCGGCCTCGCCCTCGGTGCGGATCGCGCCCGGGGACAGCGCGTTGACCGTGATCCCGGCGGGACCGAGCGCGCGCGCCAGCGAGCGGGTGAGGCCGATCAGCGCCGCCTTGCTCGACACGTAGGCGGCGCCGGACGGGCCACCCATCCGTACGGTCGGGGAAGTGACGTTGACGATCCGCCCCCAGCCGCGTTCCGCCATGCCGGCGCTGAGGGCCTGGGCCAGCAGCATCGGGGCCGTGACGTTGACCGCGAACGTCTGCTGCCACTCCGCCAGCGGCAGCGTCGCGAAGTCGACGTTGGACGCCTTTGCCGCGTTGTTGATGAGCACGTCGACCGGGCCGGCGCGCTCGGCCAGTTCGCGGACGGCGCCGGGGTCGGCCAGGTCGGCGTCGAGCAGCGTGGCCTTCGCGCCCAGGTCGCGGCAGAGGCGGGCGACGCCCTCCGCCTCGTCGGCCGCGGCCAGGTGGTGCAGCATCAGCTCGTGCCCGGGACGGGCCAGCCCGACGGCGATGGCCGCTCCGATGCCGCGTCGCGCTCCGGTGATCAGAATCCGCTGGCCCATGCCGTTCACCATAAGGCCGATCACCGCGAAGCGGAGCGCGGCCGAGCGGCCCGCCGGCGCAGGGTCGCTCGGTGGCGTCGGTCAGGGACGGCCCACTGCCATCGGCTCGGAGGCGGGCTCGGCGACCGGGGGCACGGGCCGGGTGGAGAGCCAGCAGCCCGCGGCCACCAGCAGGAAGCCGGCGACCGTGCTGAGACCGACGCTCTCGTCGAGCAGCAGCACGCCGAGCAGGACCGCGACGAGCGGGTTCACGTACGTGACCAGGCCCGCGCGGGTCGAGCCGGCCAGCATGATGAGCCGGTAGAACGCCAGCAGCGCGAGCGCGGTGCAGAACAGGCCGAGCACGGCCAGCGACAGCCAGGCCTCCACCCGTACGGGATGGGTCGGCAGTGCGGAAACGGCGAACGGGGCGAGCGCGATCGCGGTGCTGGCCGTGGTGGCGCCCACCAGCGACTCGGCGGGCACGTCGGCGAGGCGGCGCTGCACGAGCATCGTGGCCACGGCGTAGCTCACCGCGGCGACGAGCACCATCGCGGCGCCGAGCAGGCCGAGGCGGTCGCCGGAGAGGTCGAGCCCGACGAGCAGCGCGACCCCGCCGAACCCGAGCACCAGGCCGGCGACGCGGATCGGGGTGAGGCGCTCGCTGCGCGCCATGAGCAGCGCGATCGCGACCGGTTCGACGGCGATCAGCAGCCCGGTCAGCGAGGAGCTGATGTGCGTCTCGCCGTACGTGATCAGCAGGAACGGGCCGAGGATGTGCACGAACGCGAGCACGGTGACCCACCCCAGCCGGCCGCGCAGCCGGCTCAGCATGCCGCGCGCGGCGGCGATCGGCACCAGCACGAGCGCGGCGATCGCGACGCGGCCGGCGACCACCAGCATCGGCGACAGGTCCTCGATGGCAACCTTGATCAGGAAGTACGGGATGCCCCAGAGCACCGAGACGGCGAGGAAGAGAAACCAGGCGCGGCGATTCACATCTCGACCCTGCCCCCGTACGGTGGTAAGCGGTAGTGGCGACTTGCTGATGCAGTCATCAGGAGAACTAATGATCGACGTACGGCGGGTGTCGGTGCTGCGCGACGTCGCACGGCTGGGCAGCTTCAACCGGGCGGCCACCGCGCTGCGGCTGACGCCGTCGGCGGTGTCGCAGCAGATCAGCAGCCTGGAACGCGAGCTGGGCACGGCGGTCGTCCGGCGCAGCACCCGCGGCGTCGAGCTCACCGAGGCCGGCCGCATCCTGGTCGAGGCGGGCGAGGCCATCGCCGCCGAGCTGTCGCACGCCGAGCGTTCGATCGGCCGCCTGAGCACCCCCGCCGGGCTGACCGTGGCGACGTTCACCAGCGGCGGTCAGCGCCTGCTGCCCGCGGCGCTGACCCGGTTCGCCGCCGAGCATCCCGCCGTCGAGCTCACCGTCCTCGAGAACGAGCCGGAGGACGCGCTGCCGCTCGTGCGCTACGGCGCGGCCGATCTCGCGCTCGTCTATCACTTCGACGAGCTTCCCCCCGTACGTCCCGGGGACCGTTCCGGGCTGAGCTGGACCCCGCTGCTCGACGACCCGATGTGGGCCGTGCTGCCCGCCGGGCACCCCCTCGCCGGCCGCGACTCCGTGTCGATCGCCGAGCTCGCCGACGAGCGCTGGGTCCACGGCTGCCTGGCGATCGTCGACATGCTCGACCACTACGCCGCGCTGGCCGGATTCGAGATCCGCACCGCCTGCCGCGGCACCGACTACGTCTTCGCGCAGTCCCTGGTCCGCGCCGGGGTCGGCATCAGCATGATCCCGCAGATCGCCCTGACCGCCCTCCAGGACGGCCTCGCCACCGTGCCCCTGGCGCCGCCCTGTCCGTGCCGCTACATCGGCATCGTGACACCCCAGCACCGCCGGGCCAATCCGCTGGCCGAAGCCCTGATGCGGTCGTTGCACGACACCGTTGCCGCCCTGCCCGCCCTCGCCTGAGGCGGCCGGTCGCCCGCACTTCCACGGCACCGCGGCGCCACTCACAACCCGCCGCGCCAATCCCCAACCGCCGCGCCACCCACGGCACGGCGCGCTGTCCACAGCGCCCCGCGCCGGCCACGGCGGCCAGTACGCAGGATTGCGTACACCTTGTGCCGCTCCCCGACGGACGAGAGCGGGCCTCCGCGAGGCGAGGGTGGACGTGTTTCGGTGACCACGAGCGAGGAGACACGTCATGACCGCACGCAGAGCGCTCGCCCTGGGCCTGTTCCTGGCCGCAGCCGGTGTGCTCACGCAGTTCCTGGTGGGTGTCCCGGGATTCCCGGCCATCCCGCCCGGGCCGATCATCCTGGGGCTCGCGGGCATCCTGCTGCTCGCGCTTCCGGGAGCCCGCTGGCCGATCTTCACCGGCCTGGGCGCTGCCCTGTTCGTCACCGTCGGCGGGCTGGTCGAGGGGTCGGTGTGGGGCCGGCTGGGCGATCCCGGGCAGCTCGACGTCTGGGTCGGCGTCGTCGGGCAGTGGGCCGGTCAGGCGGTCGCGTTGGTGGCGGGAACGCTCGCGCTCACGACGCGCCGGGTCGATCGGGTGGGGACGGGAGCAGGCGGCGGGCGGGAGAGTCAGTAAAGTTCCTGCGTCGGTTCGGGCGTGTGAGGGACGGTTGGGGCATGACGGGCGAAGCTGGGACGACCGCCGGGGTGGATCCGGAGCGGCTGGCTCTGTGTCTCTCGGTGCTCGCCGAGGTGGAGGCACTACCGGTCGAGCATCCGGACGCCGTGGCCGTGAGGCGGGCGACGGCGGGGCTGTTCAAGACCGTGAAGCTCAAGCGCCGCCGCGAGCGGCGCGACGCGATCCTGGCCAACGACCGCGAGGTCACGGCGGCCACGGCGACGGGAGCGCCGGGGCGGATCGACGACGAGACGGCCGGCATCCCGCTGCGCAGCACGATCAAGGCGGCCACCGCGGGGGTGCTGCGGCAGGCGCGCGGGTGCTACGTGTGCAAGCAGCGCTACACGCAGGTCGACGCGTTCTACCACCAGCTCTGCCCGCGGTGCGCGGTCGTCAACCACGAGCGGCGCGACGCGCGCACCGACCTGACCGGGCGGCGGGCGCTGCTCACCGGCGGCCGGGCCAAGATCGGCATGTACATCGCGCTGCGGCTGCTGCGCGACGGCGCGGAACTGACAATCACCACGCGGTTCCCGCACGACGCGGTACGGCGGTTCTCCGCGATGCCGGACAGCGCCGACTGGATGCACCGGCTGCGCGTGGTGGGACTCGACCTGCGCGACCCGGCGCAGGTGGTGGGGCTCGCCGACTCGGTGGCAGCGCGGGGCCACCTCGACATCATCATCAACAACGCGGCGCAGACCGTCCGTCGCTCCGCGGGGGCGTACGCGGCCATCGCCGCGGCGGAGAACGAGCCCCTGCCCGACGGGCCGCTGCCCGAGCTGGAGTACTTCGGGACGGCGGGCGCCTCACCGGCGGCGGCGCTGACCGCGGGCACCCCGCACCTGACGCCGCAGCAGATCACCGAGATGGCGCTGACCGCCCGGTCGGTCACCATCGACGCGGGCGGCCTGGTGCCCGACACGGCGCCGACCAACAGCTGGAGCGACCGGGTGCACGAGGTCGACCCGCTCGAGCTGCTCGAGGTGCAGCTGTGCAACGTGACCGCCCCGTTCGTCCTGGTCAGTCGATTGCGTACGGCGATGACACGGTCGCCCTTCCCCCGGCGGTACGTGGTGAACGTGTCCGCGATGGAGGGCATCTTCAGCCGCGGCTACAAGGGCGCGGGGCACCCGCACACGAACATGGCCAAGGCGGCGCTCAACATGCTGACCCGCACGAGCGCGGACGACATGTTCGCCGACGGCATCCTGATGACGAGCGTGGACACCGGCTGGATCACCGACGAGCGCCCGCACCCGACCAAGATGCGGCTCGCCGACGAGGGTTTCCACGCCCCGCTCGACCTGGTGGACGGCGCCGCCCGGGTGTACGACCCGATCGTGCGCGGCGAGCAGGGCGAGGACCTGTACGGCGTGTTCCTCAAGGACTACGAGCCCGTCAACTGGTGACGGGCGACAGCGAGCGAGCCACGACCCCGCGGGGTCGTGGCTCGCCGTCGTACGGGTGCGGTGTCAGTTGCGGCCGCGGTCGTCGCGGTCGTCACGACCACCGCGGTCGTCACGGTCGTCGCGGCCGCCACGGCCGTCGTGGTCGTCGCGGTCACGGTCACGACCGCCACGGTGGTCGTCGAAGCGGTCACGGTCGCGGTGGTGGAAGAACGGGCGGCCGCCGTGGTGGCGGTTGTGGCCCCAGTCCCAGTCCCGGTCCCAGCTGACCTCGAGCGCGAAGCCGCGACGGCCGACCCGGTCGCAGTCGAAGTCGTCCCAGCGGCCGAACCGCTCGCCGATCCGGCCGGCGATGACGCAGCTGGTGTAGCTGCGGTAGAAGCCGACGATCCGCTCACGGTCGGCGCCCTGGGTGGCCGCCGCCGTCTTCGAAGCGCCCGCGTCGGTCCCGGTCGCCGCCATGGCCGGCCCCGCGCCCATGGTGACGCCGGCGATGAGGCCGAGGCCGGTGACGGTGAGCATCCGGGTGATTCGGTTCATTTCACACCTTCTCTGGACGAAAGTTGTGTCCCGGGAAGGAGATCATGAGCACCGAATGTCACGGGAAGGTTTCGTACGGTGTACCCCGATCGTGGAACAACGGACTCCGGCTACTGATCCGGCAGCGCGAGGTACGCCGGACGCAGCACGTCGAGGATCGGACGCCCGTCCTGCGCGAGCGGCGGCGGATCGAGCTGGTCGAGCAGCGCGTCGGGCCGGCTGGCGGCGCCCGGACGCCCGCCCACCGGCACCACGGCCGGCAGCGCAGACCCCCAGAACTCCGCGACCTCCCCCAGGCTCTCGCCCAGCTCAGCAGCAGGATCAGCGCCGGAGAAGGGACCGTCGGTGGAGGACGGGGTGAAGGGAGAGGAGGCGGCGGAGGACCCGGCGGAGGCGGCCCCGGCGGCCGTGGACCCGGCCGGCCCGGCGGCGGAGGGGCGGGAGCGGGAGGCGGCGCGCGAAGGGGACGGGGAGGCGGCGGGGTCGGAGGCGGTCACGGCGAGGGCGCTCCGGAGCTCGCGCAAGTGGGTCAGCAGCTCGTCGCGGCCGCGGCCGCGCCAGGTGAAGACGCCGAAAGGGTCCTCGGAGAAGCTGCGCGCCAAGGCGTAGCAAGTGGCGGCCAGGTGCACGCAAGGCATCGGCCAGCGTTCGCACGAACAGTCCATGGCGACCTCGTCCAGCGACAAGGGCACCTGGCTCAGCCCGGCCGCGGCGAACACCTCGCCGATCCCGGCAGGCATCCGGCCGTCGAGCAGCGCCGCGGCGAAGCGGGCCTCGCCGGCCAGGCCGGCCTCGACGGCGGCCCACTCGGAGGCGCCGAAGGCCCGCAGCGCGATCCGCGCCCGGAAGGCGCGGGGATCGTCGGGCCCGCGCACCTGCGCCACGACCAGGCTCGACGAGATGGTCAGGCTGCGCACGTGCCCGGACCGCTCGTCGCGCCGCCCGCGCGCGAAGGTCGGGCCCATCCGCAGCGACTCGAAGGTGCCCAGGAAGGCGACCGGCAGCTCAGTCAACGATGGCCTCCGGGGCGAGCGTGAGCAGCTCCCGCAGCTCGGTGGTGGACAGCGCGGTCAGCCAGCCCTCGCCGTTGCCGACCACCCGCGCGGCGAGCACGCCCTTGTCGGCGAGCAACCGGTCGATGCGCTCCTCGAGCGTGCCGAGGCAGACCAGCGTGTGCACCTGCACGTCGCGGCGCTGCCCGAGGCGGAACGCGCGGTCGGTGGCCTGGTCCTCGGTGGCGGGGTTCCACCAGCGGTCGACGTGCACGACGTGGTTGGCGGCGGTGAGGTTGAGCCCGGTGCCGCCCGCCTTGAGCGAGAGCACGAAGACCCCGGGACGCTCGTCGGCCTGGAACGCCTCGACCATCTCGTCGCGCTCGCGGCGGCCCACACCGCCGTGCAGGTAGCGCACGGGCACGCCGAAGCGGGCGGCCAGGTGTGGCGTCAGCATCGAGCCGAACTTGGCGAACTGGGTGAAGCACAGCACGCTCTCCCCCGCCGCGAGGGCGCCGTCGACGATCTCCTCGAGGCGTTCCAGCTTGCCGGAGCGTCCCGGCAGCGGCGAGCCGTCGCCGAGCAGCAGCGCCGGGTGGACGCACACCTGTTTGAGCTTGGTCATCGCGGCGAGCACGATGCCCTTGTTCCACCGGTCGGTGCTCTCGTCGAGGCGGGTGGTCATCTCGTCGAGGACGGCGCGGTAGAGCGTGCTCTGCTCGCCGGTGAGCCCGGTCAGGTGGCGTACGTGCTGCTTGTCGGGCAGATCGTCGACGACCATGGGGTCGGCCTTGGTGCGGCGCAGCAGGAACGGCCGGGTGGCCTGGCGCAGCCGCGCCGCCGCGTCCTCGTCGGCGTAGCGCTCGATCGGCACGGCGAACCGGGCGCGGAACGTGTGCGCCGAGGCGAGCACCCCGGGGTTGAGGTAGTCGAGGATCGACCACAGCTCGGCCAGCCTGTTCTCCACCGGGGTGCCGGTCAGCGCGATCCGCATGCGCGAGGGGAGGCGGCGGATCGCGCGGGCGGCCGCGCCGGCGCTGTTCTTGACGTGTTGCGCCTCGTCGAGCACCACCCTGTCCCACTGCACGGCGGCCAGCTGGTCGACGTCACGGACGGCGGTCGCGTACGTCGTGAGCACCACGTCGACGTCGGTGGGCAGCTCGCGGCCGGCGCCGTGCAGCACCCCGACCCGCAGCGCCGGCGCGAACCGGGCGGCCTCGCGCTGCCAGTTGCCCAGCACCGACAGCGGGCAGATCAGCAGCGCCGGCCCGGAGCGGCGGTGCAGCAGCAGGGCCAGCAGCTGCACGGTCTTGCCGAGCCCCATGTCGTCGGCGAGGCACGCCCCCAGCCCGAGCCGGTCGAGGAACGCCAGCCAGGAGAAACCCCGGCGCTGGTACGGCCGGAGGTCGCCGCGCAGCTCGGCGGGCTGGTCGAGCAGCTCGAGGCGGTGCTCGAGCTCGCCCGCGAGCAGCGCCGCGGCCCAGCCCTCGCCGCTGGTGGCGGTCACCGGCAGCGGCAGCTCCTCGGGCGGCAGCAGCTTGATCGTGCGTAGCGCGTTGCCCGCGGTCATCGTACCGCCGCCGCGGGCCAGGAAGCGCAGCCCGGCGTCGAGGCGGTCGGCGTCGAGGTAGACCCAGCGGCCGCGCAGCCGCACCAGCGGGACCTTGGCGCGGGCCAGGTCGGCGAGCTCGTCGGAGGTGAGCACGCGCCCGCCGAGCGCCAGGTTCCAGTCGTAGTCGACGAGGTGGCCCAGGTCGGCGGCCTGGTCGCGCAGCACCGCGGGGACCGGGTCGCGGGGCCGCACGGTCAGGCCGAGCCCGAGGCCGGGCCGGTCGCGCCACCAGGCGGGCAGCAGCACGCCATAGCCGGCCTCCTCGAGGGTGGCCGCGTGGGTGAGGAAGCGGTGCGCCTCCTCGGTGTCGAGCACCATGTCGACCGGCCGGGGCACGTGCAGCGCGGCGTCGAGGTCGGGGTAGAGCCGGGCGGCGCGGCCGAGCGCGCCGAGCAGGCGTTCCTGCGGGTGGCTGGTCCAGCGGCGCAGCGGGGCGTAGCTGTCGCGCCAGACGTCGGCCGCGGTCACCAGCGCGCTCGGCTCGTCGACCGCCTGCAGCAGGAACTCCAGCAGCCAGGCGTCGCGGGCCGCGACCGCCGCCGGATGCGGGTCGACGGCGTCGGGCTCGCGGAGGTGGCTCAGACGGAAGCAGAGCCGCACGGCCGCGCCGGTCGTGGCGCCGCGGTGCCACTCGTCGAGCCGGTCGGCCAGCTCGTCGGCCAGGGCGGGGGCCGCGGCGAAGACCGGGTCGCCGGTGAGCGCGGCGAGCCAGCCGTCGCCGACCCGCACGCCGGACTCGGCCAGGCGGGTGCGGACCAGCCCGTCGACCAGCCGGTCGAGCGCCGCGGCCAGCGCGTCCTCGGCGGGCAGCCCGGCCACGTCGCCCGGGCGGGCACGCTCGGCGCGGGCCGCGGCGGGCAGGCGGCGCAGCAGGTCGTCGCGGTGGACGGCGTCGAAGCCGGTGACCACGGGCCGCCACCGCGCGACGGGCCCGTGGGGATGGACGGCGGGCAGCACCCGGCCGCGGCGGACGAGGTCCGCGGCGAACGCGCACAGCTCGGCCAGCCACTGCGCCGAGCGGCCGAGCCGGCCGTCGAAGGAGGCGGTCACCTCGTCGTCGACGAACGGCACGGTCACCGCCGGCACCTGCCAGGCCCGCAGCCGCGGGGTGCCGCGCCGGGGCGGCAGCCCGAGTTGCGGCGACGGCAGCGGCCCGGCGCTCGTGGACGGCAGCACCAGCGTGGCGGGCGGGCGGCTCTCCCCGCCGGGCAGCAGCGAGGCCGCCAGCGCGAACGGATGAGTGCCGCGAGCCGGCGCGGCCGAGCCACCCGGGAACGGTTCCTCGCCCCACAGGTTGAGCGAACCGTCGCGCCCCACGAACCCGTGGAGCACCCGGGCCTCGGCCGCGACGAGGTCGGTCATCGCAGCTCCCACACGACGGCCGGGGGCCGCACCCGGGCGCTGATCGGGTCGCCGTGCGCGTCGGTCAGCCCGAGCGACGCCGTGAGCACGCCGTCGCCGGTGAACGCGGCCCGCAGCAGCGCGGTGGGCACGTCGCCGAACAGCAGCTTGGCCCGCCGGAACATCTCGAACTCGTCGCCGGCGACGTTGCCCCAGCTCAGATAGAGGAACCGGGCGCCCGGACGGCCGTGCACCCAGGGGCCGCCCACGTCGAGCAGCTCGTCGACCTCGCGCGCGGTGATCGCGAACTGCCACGCCGCGGACGGCGCCCACGCCGGCACGCGCTCGACGACCTCGCGGCCGCGCTGCACGCCGACGTGGACCCCGGCCAGGCGCAAGGCGTCGGCCCGCGCCCCGCCCCGGGCCGCGGGCAGGTCGCTTCCCTCAATGCGGATCTGCACGGGAACGACCCTAGACCCGGGGTCCGACAGAAACTCAGCCGTCGGTCCGTTCTTCCGGTGGCGGGCGGGGTGGTGGGACGTCAGCGGGCGTTGTCCCTGATCCAGGCGTCGGTGAGGCCGCCGAAGTGGGCCAGGAACTTCTCGTGCTCGTGCACCGGGTACATGGCGCGGACGGTCTCGCGCAGCAGCGACCGGTACTCCTCGGACGTGACCCACTCGTACACCATCTCGTCGACCTGGCCCAGGTAGCGGGCGCAGAAGTCGGCGTACCGGTCGGTCTCGAAGTAGTCGTCGGCGAGCTTGCGGTAGCCGGCGAGCTTCTCGTCGTACGTCAGCGAGGGGTCGTCGCCGATCGCGAAGTAGGCCGCGGAGTCCATGTCGAGGCGCGGCTTGCGGCCGGTGACCACGCAGTAGACCGACCAGCGCAGCAGCGCGGCCATCGCCCACGGGAAGTAGTAGTGCAGCGAGGTGATCGCCACGTCGGGGCAGGCGTTGGCGTAGTCGATGGGGTGCACGTCCTCGCCGCGCACCAGCGACTCGCACGAGTTGAACTCCCACCGGAAGAACGCGTTGACCAGCCGCGAGATGGTCACCACCTCGTCGCCCACGCTCGCGCTGAGGAAGCCGTGGTCGACCTCGTAGCGCGAGTGCATGGGCTGGTCCGGCCGGAACTTCATGACCATGGTCTCGGGGCCGATCGACAGCGACCGGGCGAACACGTCGTACCCCTCGACGGAGGCCTGCAGGTGCATCAGCCGCTCGCCGGAGGCGTCGTACGCGGCGTGCAGCTCCTGCGAGTTGCGGATCTTGGAGACGCCGACCCACGCGCCGCCGTCGTACGGCTTCATGTACATCGGATAGCCGACCTGCGCGGCCGTGGCCTCGAGGTCGAACTGCTTGTTGTACCGGGCGGCCGTGTACGCGTACCGGCTGTTCTCCAGGGGGTTCTTGTACGGCACCAGGACCGTCTCGGGCACCTTGAGGCCGAGCCGCATCATCGCGCAGTACGCGGCGTGCTTCTCCATCGACTGGAACGTGAACGGGCTGTTCATCAGGTACACGTCGTCCATCAGCGCGATCTTCTTGAGCCACTCGCGCGGGTGGTAGTACCAGTAGGCGAGCCGGTCGATGACCAGGTCGTGGCGGGGCTTGTAGCGCAGGTTGAACGGCTCGATGGTGACCCGTTCCGAGCTGATCCGATGGCTCTTGCCGTCCGGCCCGTTGACCGTCCCGAGCCGGCGCACCAGCGCCTCGTAGGCCCGCGGCCAGTCGTCCTCCGTTCCGAGCAGGAGTCCGATGATGTGTTCGACGTCCGCCACGGCTGCCTCCCCTAGGTTCTCCTCAACAGCGATGTGAGGTGCGGTTCGAAGGCGTCGCGCCACGCCGGCCAGTCGTGGCCGCCCTCGATCTGCGCGAAGCTGACCGGATAGCCTTGCCCGCGCAGCGCCTCGGCCATGCTCCGGTTGTTCGCGAGGTTCTCCTCGAGCCTGCCGCACGTCATCGTCACCGGCACGGCGGGGCCGTCGGCGGCGCGCAGCACCCGCCCGGTCCACCGCACGATCGGCAGCCAGCGCCCGAAACCGGACTCCTGCCGGTCGAAGCGCGGCTGGAAGAAGCTGCCCGACTGCAGGAACAGCCCGCCGAGCACGCCGGGGTGCCGGCGCTGGCAGTGCAGCATGGCCAGCGCCCCGAGGCTGGCTCCGATGCCCACCGCGGGCCGCCCGTCCGAGAGGCGGGCCGTCAGCGCGGGCAGGATCTCCAGACCCAGACCCCGGGCGTACGCGGGCAGAGCCGCATACCACTCCAGCCGCTCGCCGGCCGGCAGCAGCACGAGGTGGCACGGCTCGATGCGGCCCGCGGTGATCGACGCGGCCACGTAGCGGCCCAGGGCGGCGTGCTTGTCGTAGTCGGGACCGTCGTGGGCGACCAGCACCCGGGCGGTCGGCTGGGCCGGCGACCAGATCCGCGCGGTCACCTCGGCGCGCAGGGCCCGCACGTCCAGCGTCAGCGACCACCACCTGCCGCTCGCGGCCGGCAGCGTCAGCCAGTCGGGCTCACGGGGCAGACAGGCATCCTCGATGCCGGCACCGGCCGCGCGCTCCATGAAGGCACATTAGCCGCCGCGGGCCGCCACCGCGCGCCGTCGGCGATCAGGGGGTGTAGCTCTGGTTGGACGACGACGAGGGGGGCAGGCCGAACATGTCGGTCAGCCCGGTGACCCGCAGCTGACGGTGCACGAACTCGCTCGGGTTGCGCAGCACGAACCGGGTGCCCACCTCGCGGGCCGCGTTGTAGCCGGTGACCAGCGTGCCGATGCCCTGGGAATCCATGAACGTCACGAAGGTGAGGTCGACGATCAGCGTCATCGGCCGCTCGCGCTGCACCGTGCCGAGCAGGATGTCGCGCAGGGCGCCCACGGTCGCCGCGTCGAGGCTGCCGCGCACGTCGACGACGATGGCGCCGTCGGCCTGGCGTCGGGTGGTCATCACCGCCTCGCCCATCCGAACCTCCGTACCCTGCGGTCCCGCCGTCGTCACCGTACCCCGGCTTTGTCCTCCCTCGCAGGCTGCCGCCGGTTTCCACGGCCACAGCGGACACCCGGTGCGCGTGCCCCCGTACGCATGGCGCCGGTGCCCGATCTCGCTGTGCAGTTGCGCGGTGACCATTGGTATGCCCAAAGTCACATAGGCGGCAGCCGATGACGGGAGGGGTGACATGGCCACGACTCCGGGACGGCCGGGCATCTTCGCGATACGCGACGTCCGGTCCCTCATCACCGAGACGGCCGAGGAGGGCCACGGTCTCAAGAAAGCAGTGGGTGCCACGCAGCTGACCGCGATGGGCGTCGGCGCGATCATCGGCACGGGCATCTTCGTGGTGATCGGCGAGGGCGCGGGGATCGCGGGCCCCGCGGTCATCCTGTCCTTCGTGCTGGCGGCGGTCGCGTGCGCGTTCTCCGCGCTGTCGTACGCGGAGCTGGCCTCGTCGATCCCGGTGGCGGGCAGCGCGTACACCTACACGTACGCCACCCTCGGCGAGCTGGTGGCCTGGATCATCGGCTGGGACCTGATCCTGGAGTACGGGGTGTCGGTCGCCGCGATCGCGGTCGGCTGGGGCGGCAACCTGAACGCGTTCCTCGACTCCGCGTTCGGGGTGGCGCTGCCCGACGCGATCGCCAAGTCGCCCGAGGACGGCGGCGTCTTCAACCTGCCGGCCGTGTTCGTGGTGCTCGCGATCACGCTGCTGCTGGTGCGCGGCGTGACCGAGAGCGCGCGGGTCAACCTCGTGATGGTCGTGATCAAGCTCGTCGTCCTGCTGTTCTTCATCGTGGTGGCGTTCGCCAACTTCGGCACCGGCAACTTCCAGCCGTTCGCGCCCTCGGGAGTGGACGGGGTGACCTCGGCAGCGGCGGTGATCTTCTTCGCCTACATCGGCTTCGACGCGGTCTCGACCGGCAGCGAGGAGGCCCGCAAGCCCGAGCGCGACCTGCCGCTGGCGATCATCGGCTCGCTGGTGATCTGCACGATCTTCTACGTGCTCACCGCCGTCGGCGCGATCGGCATCGCCTCGCCCGACCAGCTCAAGGCGAGCGACGCGCCGCTGGCCGCCGCGCTCGACGAGGGCGCCGGCATCAGCTGGGCGGCCGCCGTCCTCGCGCTCGGCGCGGTCGTCGCGATCACGAGCGTGGTGCTGGTCATCATGTACGGCCAGACCCGCATCTTCTTCGCGATGTGCCGCGACGGGCTGCTCCCCCAGCGGCTCGCCCAGGTCAACCAGCGGTACGGCACCCCCGCCCGGCTCACCATCGTGCTCGGCGTCCTGATCGCCATCCTCGCCGCGCTCGTGCCGCTCAGCGAGATCGTCAAGCTGGTCAACATCGGCACGCTGTTCGCCTTCGTGCTGGTCAACATCGGCGTCATCGTGCTGCGGCGCACCCGGCCGGAGATGCCGCGGCCCTACCGCGTGCCGTGGTCGCCGGTGCTGCCGCTGCTCGGCATCGCGTTCGCCGTCTACCTGATGAGCGACCTGCCGTGGGACACCTGGGTGCGGTTCGTGGTGTGGCTGGCGATCGGCCTCGTCATCTACTGGCTGTACGGCTACAAGAACTCCCGCCTGCGCAGCGAGCAGAGCACCACCCCCGGCTGGGCGCGCGACCACCACCGCCCCGAGGACGGTGACCAGCCGTGACCGAGCCGATCCCCGGGCCCGTGATCGCCGGCGTGGACGGCGGTCCCACCTCGCCCGACGCGCTGGCGCTGGGCCGCTGGTTCGCCGAGACCCTCGGGGTGCCGCTGGTGGTCGCCGTCGTGCACGCGGCCCCGGCGGCGCTGGGCTCGGGCCGGATCGACGCCGAGTGGGTCGCCGACCGGCACCGCGCCGCACAGCAGGTGCTCGACGCCGCCCGCAAGGACCTGGAGGACGTACGCGGGGAAGTCGACTATCGGATGGTGGCGTCCTCCTCGGCCGCGCACGGCCTGCACGACCTGGCCGAGGAGACGGGCGCGGCGCTGCTGGTCATCGGGTCCGGGCGGCACGCCACCAAGGAGCGCCTCGCGGCCGGCAGCACGGCGGACCGGCTGCTCGCGGGCGCCGCCTGCCCGGTCGCGATCGCTCCCGCCGGGCTGCCCACGCCCACCGGGCAGCGGCGCATCGGGGTGGCGTACGTCGACACGCCCGACGGCCGGGCCGCGCTGACCGCCGCCGCCGAGGTCGCCCGCCGCACCGGCGACACGCTGCGGCTCTACACGGTGGTGGCGGAGGCCGACGCGACGCTGCCGTTCCTGATCGGCCAGGACGCGGAGCGCGCCTTCCTCGAGACGGCCCGGGAGACGTACGAGTCCTCGCTGCGCCGCGCCGCCGAGTCGGTGCCCGGCGTGACGGCCGAGTGGCAGGTGGTGGCCGGCGACGTCGTGGACACGCTCGCCGACCTCGACGAGGTGGACGTGCTCTTCTGCGGCTCACGCGGCTACGGGCCGGCCCGGCGCGTGCTGCTCGGCGGCGTCTCGACCCGGCTGGTGCGCCGGGCGTGCCGTCCGGTGGTGGTGGTGCCGCGCAGCTGAGCCCGTGCCCCGCCGTCCCGCTGGTGGTGCCGCGTGGCCGAGCCCGCGGGCCCTCAGTCGGCCCGGTGGCGGCCCGCGCCGTTCGGCACCGCCACCGAGGTCGGCTCCTCCGCGGCGCGCTGGTCCCACGGCGAGATCGACGGGCGGGCCGACTCGGCGCTCAGGTCCTGAATGGGCACGTAGACGCGGGCGTCCACGGCCTCGGCGAGCAAGAGCGCCGCCACCATCGCGGTCGGCCGCTCCCGCGGGTCGCGGTTGAGGCAGCGCGACACCAGGTCCTCCACCTCGGGCGGCAGGCCGTCGAGCTCGGGCAGCGGGTCGGGGTCGCGGTAGCGCTGCGCGTACACCAGCTCGGTCGGCGTCTCGGCGCGCCACGGCAGGCGCCCGGTGATGCACTGGTGCAGCAGGGTGCCCAGCGCGAACATGTCGCTGGCCGGGGTGGCGGGCAGTCCCTCGAAGAGCTCCGGGGCCACGTACGCCGGAGTGCCCATCACCGGCATGTCGGGGTTCGGGTCCGGCACGCCCGCGGAGGCCGCGATGCCGAAGTCGAGCACCTTGGCGCCCGACGGGGTGAGCATGACGTTGGCGGGCTTGATGTCGCGGTGCACGACCTGCTCAGCGTGCGCGGCGGCGAGCGCGGCCGCGACCTCGGCGCAGATCCGCACGCCGATGCGCCAGTCGAGCGGACCGGCAGCCAGGTGGGCGCCGAGCGTCTGCCCCTCCACGAGCTCCATCACGATGTACGGGACGTCGGGCGCGGTCGGCTCCGAGCGGGACGTGCCGAAGTCGTGCACCCCCGCCACGTTCGGGTGCGCCAGCCGGGCCGCCGACCGGGCCTCCGCGCGGACGAGGTCGACGCCCGCGATGTCGCCGAGCGTGCCCTCCACCGACGGGCCCATGATCTTGATCGCTACCGGACGGTCGAGCACGCGGTCGTGGCCGCGCCAGACCTCGGACATGCCGCCGATGCCGATGCGTCGCACGAGCTGATACCGCCCGCCCAGCGTCCGCATGTGCTCCCTGCCTCCCTCAGATCTTCGGAACGCGGTACCCGGGGCGCGCGAGCGGAAACGCTGTACCGGGTCACCGTATGGGGATACATTCCCCGGCGTGACGCGATACGGACCGATGTACGGCCCCGACCACACGTTCCTCGGCGTGCCCGCCTGCGACTGGCAGGAGCCCGCCACGTACGCGGAGGCCGACGTCGTCATCCTGGGCGCCCCGTTCGACGGCGGCACGTCGCACCGCCCCGGCGCCCGCTTCGGCCCGCAGGTGCTGCGCGGCACCGACTACCTGCCGCACGACGCCTCCCGGCCGCACCTGGCCATGCGCGTCGACGCGCTCGGCGGCGACCTGACCGTGCTCGACGCCGGCGACCTCGAGGTCTTCAGCGGCGACATCCAGCGCAGCTGCGACACCATCGAGGACGCCGTCGCGTTCGTCGCCTCGCACGGCGCGATCCCGCTGATCCTCGGTGGCGACCACACCATCACCTGGCCCGACGTGTCCGGCGTGGCCCGCCACCACGGCGCCGGGCGCATCTCGGTGATCCACTTCGACGCGCACGCCGACACCGGCGACATCGAGTTCGGCTCGCTGTACGGCCACGGCCAGCCGATGCGCCGGCTCATCGAGTCCGGCGCCGTGCGCGGCGACCGCTTCCTGCAGCTGGGCCTGCGCGGCTACTGGCCCGGCCCCGACGTGCTCGACTGGATGGCCGATCAGGGCATGACCTCGTTCCACATGAGCGAGATCGTCGACCGCGGGCTCGACGCCGTGCTCGACCAGGCGTTCGCGACCGCCCTCGACGGCTGCGACGGCGTCTTCCTCTCCGTCGACATCGACGTGTGCGATCCCGGCCACGCCCCCGGCACCGGCACGCCCGAGCCCGGCGGCCTCACCGCGCGGCAGCTGCTCGACAGCGTCTCGCGGATCTGCCACGAGTTACCCGTAGTAGGCATGGACATCGTCGAGGTCTCACCCCCGTACGACCATGCCGAGATCACCGCCATGCTCGGCAACCGGGTCGTGCTCGAGGCCCTCTCAGGCCTCGCCCGCCGCCGCAAAGACGCAGGTGGTCCACGGTGGAACCGGGCCACCCCGCTGCTGCGCGACCGCGGCACGCAGCCCCCGCTGGCGTCCCGCGACACCCCGCCCTCCCTGTCCCCGCGCGACCGTCAGCGCTCCCTGCCGCCCGCCGAGTCGTGACAGACAGTCGCGGCTGCGCACTTGTTCGGCCCTGACCGGCCACGCCACAGTCGCAGCATGTCCCCCGACACCGCCCTCTCGCCGTACCAGCAGATCGCCGCCGAGCTCCGCCACCAGATCTTCACCGGCACCCTCGCGGCCGGCGCCAAGCTCCCCTCCGAGCACACGCTCGCCGGGGAGCACCGCGTCGCCCGCACCACCGTCCAGTCCGCGCTGCGCGTGCTGCGCACCGAGGGCCTGATCCGCTCCCGCAAGGGCGCCGGCAACTTCGTCACCGCGCTCGCCGTCGTGGACGCGCACCGCTGCCCCGCCCGCATCGAGCTGGACCGCCAGCAGGTGGGCTGGCTCGGGCGGCTGCCCCGCCCCTCGCACGGGCTCGACCGGGTGCTGCACTGCGAGCTGGAGCAGCGTCATGCGGGCGCACACGCCGGCCTGGGCCAGCACGCCGCCGGGACGGGGTGGTGGGTGCAGTGGACGCTCAGCGCCTCGGAGATCAACGCCATCGGGCAGTGCCCGGCCGCCCGCGGGAGCCTCGACGAGGACGACAGCAACTGCATGCTGTACGCCGACCACCCGGGGCGTCATCTGTACGGCTCGGAGTATGCCGCGTAGATCGGATTGTCAAGACACTGGGATTGACGCGCTGTCGCGGGGCGGTGCCTCAGTGCAACGGCGGACTGTGACAGGCCGCACGCTCCGTGAGCGGGCAGCACGGTAAGTGATAGAGGTCTCTTCGGTCGCCGCGGGCAATTTCTTGACGGCGCAAATTCACGATGGAAATTCGGCAGACGTTTCGTGCCCTTTTTGGACCGGCTCCTCCGTCCGGCGTTTCGTCGGATGCCGGACAGGGCGAATGTTGCGGGGAGATTGCGCGCGGAATTGCGCGCCGGGAGGGGCTCGGTAATCGGGGCTCGCGTCTTCCCATCGGAAACAGCTCGAGTCGCCGAGGTAGCGACGCCCGCGACTCGGCCGGGTCGCTCGGCCGCCGATCCGCTCCGCCCCTGTCCGCCTGGGCGGGTTGCTCGGCCGCCGGACAGCGCGGCCGGTGCGCTCTGCCTCGTCCGCCGCTCCGACCGGCCACCGGCAGCGCGACCGATCAGCTCGGCCACCGCGACCAGCTCGGCCCGTGGTGATCAGCTCGGCCGCGCGCCCAGCTCGGCCGCGCGACCAGCTCGGCCACCGCGACCAGCTCGGCCCGCCGCGACCAGCTCGGCCCGCCGCGACCAGCTCGGCCCGCCGCGACCAGCTCGGCCCACGGCGATCGGCTCGGCCTGCGACCAGCTCGGCCCGCGGTGATCAGCTCGGCCGCCGCGATCGGTTGCTTGCGGACGTTGCGCAGCGCCCGCCTTGTCGCAGCACCGTGGCCCCGCGCCAGGCAAACGAGTCGGCGTCGTATCAGGTCGGCGGTGACGCGATCCTCGCCGACCGACAGTCAGTTGACCTCCCCCAGTCCGGTCGCGAGCGAGCATACAGGTGCAGCCGCACGCCGGCGGGGCGGGGCTCCCGACGGTCTACCGGGCCGCGACCGCTCGAGCAAGCGGAAGGACGCCCGCTTGTGGACAGATTCGACGCCTGTGGACAACCCCATGCGCCGGCGCGCTGCGGCGTAGGCTCGGCGACGCCACGCCCCGGGTGGGTGGGGGTCTGGGAGGCGCACCGGTGGATGATCTTGTTGAGCGGGCCTGTGAGCTGATCGCGATCCCGTCCACGGCGGACCGGCCTGAGCAGCTGCGACGGGCTCTCGACCTCGTGATCGACGCGGTGGGGGCGGGCTTCGAGGTGCGGCGCTTCGAGTCGAACGGCAAGCCGAGCGCGCTGCTGTCTGTGGGGCGGCCAGGAGGCGCGCGGCAGGCGGGCGCGAGTTCTGCGGGCCCGCGAGGGGCGGGTGGGCGGCCGACGTACGCACGGGAGGCGGACACACAGGCGGCCGGCGCGCGAGGGACGGGCCCGCGGGCAGCAGACGCATGGACCGCCGGCGGCGTGAGAGGGACGCGAGGCCGGAGCGCGGAAGGAGCGGACGCGCGGGGGCCCGCCGCGCAAGAACCGGACGCGCGAGGAGCCGACGCGCGGGGGCCGGGCGCGCGGGAAGCGGACGCGCGGGAAGCGGGCGCACCTCCAGGAGAATTCCGGGTCATCCTCAACGCGCACCTCGACGTCGTGCCGGGGGCGCCCGAGCAGTTCGTGCCGCGGATAGAGGGCGACAGGCTCTACGGGCGCGGGGCGCACGACATGAAGGTCGCGGCGCTGGTCATGGCGCACGTGTTCCGCGAGGTGGCGCCGCAGCTGGGCTTTCCGGTCGCGCTGCAGCTGGTCACGGACGAGGAAGTGGGCGGCGCGGACGGCACGGCGCACCAGATCGCGCAGGGGGTGCGGGCGGGGTTCGTCGTGATCGGGGAGCAGAGCGGGCTGCGGGTGGTCAACGAGTCGCGCGGGCTGGCGCACGTGCGGCTCGCGGCCAAGGGGCGGGCGGCGCACGCGGCGTACCCGTGGCTCGGGGACAACGCCCTGCTCAGGGTGACCGAGGGGGTCGGGCGGCTGCTCGCGCGCTATCCGGTGCCTCCCGCAGAGGCGTGGCGCACCACGGTGAACGTGGCCCGCATCGACACGCCCAACCGGGCGGTCAACCAGGTGCCGGACGAGGCCGGCGCGTGGCTCGACGTGCGGTTCCCGGCGGAGGACGGGGACTTCGCGGGGCGCTCGGCGGCCGAGATCGCGGCGCACCTCGGCGAGGTCACCGGGCTCGAGGCCACGGTGGAGGCGCTCGGCCACCCGCACCACGCCGACCCGGGGAGCCGGGAGGTGGGGCTGCTGCGGGCGGCCGCCCGGGAGGCCGGCTTCGCGGGGGAGCTGCTGGCCAAGCACGGCGCCGCGGACGGGCGGCACTACTCGGCCCGCGGCGTGGATGCGGTGATCTTCGGGCCGGGCGGGGACGGCCAGCACGGGCCGCGCGAGTACGCCGACCTGACGACCGTGGCCCCGTACGGGCGGGCCCTTCGCTCTTTTCTGCGGGCGCTCTAGCCGTTGGCGAGCAGCAGCCAGCGGACGCGGCGCACCAGCTCGGCCGGGTTGAACGGCTTGACCAGGTAGTCGTCGGCGCCGACGGTCATGCCGAGGTCGATGTCGACCTGGCGGGAGTGGCCGCTCATCATCAGCACCGGGATCTGCGCGGTGTCGGCCGACGAGTGCAGCTCGTAGCAGACGCTGAGCCCGTCGAGGCCGGGCATCGACACGTCGAGGATCACCATGTCGGGCTGCTCGGTGACGACCTGGCGCAGCGCGGCGGCGCCGTCGCCCGCGGTGATCACGCGGTAGCCGGCCGCGACCAGCTTGGTGGTGACCAGGTCACGGACGTCCTCGTCGTCGTCGACGACCAGGATCGTCGGCTCGGCGACGTCGGCGCACCAGTCCGCCACGGGCGCGGGGTAGGCCGGCTCCGGCGCGATGAACGTGGGAACGATGGATACCGCGGCTCCGAGCATGATCTCTCCCCTGGCCCGTGGATGGTTGTCGCGTCAGGGGGCACCATCGGCGGCCGGGGACGGCCGGTGGAGAAGATCGCCGGGTGCACGACGGGAGCGAACCGGTGGCCAAGGAAAATGGCGGAGTCGCTCCTTGTGGGAGAGACCCCGCCATCGACGGCGCCGCCGTTTACCGCGGGCACCTGGCGTCGGATCAGAAGCTAATGCACCCCGTCGATGGGCCACGGTTCGGCCCGGTCAAAGGTGACAACGCTCTCACCGAACCTCAGAGCAGTTCCGTACGCAGGTCGTGGGCGCCGTCCGCGCGGGTCGCCTCGTAGTAGACGCGGCGCCGGCCGTCGGGCAGCTCGACCAGGCTCAGGTAGCGCAGACCGTTGGGGGCGTGCGGGCTGCCCAGCGGCTCGCCCGGCTCGGCGGTGAGCTCGCCGAAGGAGCCGTCGGCCAGGCGCCTGCCGCGGGCCACCCCGGTGCGCTCCTCCCAGTTCTCGCCGGCCGTCGCGCGCCCGTCGTAGGCCACGGTGATCTCGTCGCCGTCGACCTGCACGGACGAGACCCGTACGCCCCGCGCGTCCCACTCCCCCGGCCGGCCCGCCAGCGCCGTGCCGCGCCAGGTCCAGTGCACCCCGTCGGGGCTGGTCGCGTACTCGGTGGTCATCCGGTCGGCGTCGTCCCAGCTCTCCAGCGGGTGCACCGACGCCCACAGGTGCCAGCCGTGCGCGTCGTGGTGCAGCACCGGGTCCTTGACCCCGGCGGTGTCGTCGCCGGCCAGCACGACCCGCGGGGTGGCCGTGGCCAGGCCTTCCGGGGTGGCCGCCTCGAGCAGCTCCACCCGCCAGTGCTTGGTGCCGGGCGTCGCCGCGCTCACGTAGAGCCGCCAGCGGCCCTCCCGCGTGCGGACCAGCGCCGGGCGCTCCAGCGACTCGGCGCCGAACTGCTCCTTGGTGACCTCGGCGACCGTCTCGAAGGTGATGCCGTCGGCCGAGCGGGCCACGACGTTGGCGATGCCGCGCCCCTCGCCGATCGGCAGGCGCACCCGGTAGGCCAGGTAGACGTGACCGTCCGCGACGATCGAGCTGGGCGCGCCCGACCACGCTCCCGGTTCGTCACCGGGGGGCTCGACCACGACGGTGGACTCGTCCCAGCGTGGCAGCGGCAGGGTCGCGGTTCCGGTGGACAAGGCGGCTCCCAGATGTGTCGGCAGTGACAGGGCGAAGAGTAACCGGACAAGTGTGCGTTATCTACCGGGCAGGTGGGGATTACGAGCGCGCGGCGTGTCGGTCGACCGAGAGCCAGTCGTCGTACGACTCCCCGGTCACCTCGGTCAGCAGCGCGATGTCGTCGGCGAACAGCGGCAGCAGCGCCGCCCGCTCCTCCGGCGTGGTCACGGGCCGGTTGCCGTGCTTGCGGTGCAGCAGCGTCAGCAGCGGCCCCCGGGCGGCCAGCCGCAGCGGCACCGGGAAGCGGTGCCCGAACGTGCCGCCGGTGCGCAGCAGCAGCCGCAGCACCTCGTTCACCCGGTTGTCCTCGACGTAGTGCCGGTTGACGTTCTCGCGCGGCACCGAGGTCAGCACGCCCGTGCGCACGCCGAGGAACTCGCAGACCCGGTCGAGGGTGGCGGCCGGGGTGTCCTTGAGCTCCTTGTAGCGCAGCAGCAGCACCTGCTCGCGCGGGAAGTGCTCGTAGAGGTGGCGCACCTGCTCGCCGTACCTGCCCAGACCCACGTAGTGCCAGAACGAGGCCCAGCCCGCCGCGACACGGGCCGGCTCGGCGCGGCAGGCGGCCAGGAAGTCCGCCTCCGGCTCGAGCCCGGCGTTCCACAGGTGGGTCCAGTTGGAGTGGGCGCGGTCGACCGGGTCGCGCAGCAGCACGATCAGCCGGGCGGACGGGATCAGCGACTTGATCCGCTCGTGCGAGGCGAGGTCGTGCAGGTAGAACGGCGTCGCCTCGCCGAGCAGCGTCCCCGGCGGCGCCGGGGCGAACAGCGCCTCGTAGTCGGATTGCCGCCAGACGTGTTCCTGATAGGTCTGCACGTCCCCGGGGCCGCCGTGGTCCGGCGGCGGTCCGTCGAAGAGAAAGAACTTGGGCTCCTTGACCGCCGGCAGGAACAGCTCGGGGTGACCCACCAACGCCGCGTGCAGGGCGGTCGTCCCGGCCTTGGGCACACCGGCGATCAGGAAGTCGGGAAGTGCCATGGAAGTCCCTCCTGTCGTGCGCCGCACGTCGCCGCGGCGCTCGATGTGAGACTTAGCCTACAGATCTAGTAGGTATTCGCGACCGGAGGACCACCTGGCGGACACCCCGTCAGTTCCTCGACAGCAGGCGGCGCCACCAGCTCGGCCGCCGGTAGCGCGGACAGCCCCGAGCTCCGCACAGAGCGCATTCGGTCCCTTGCCGGTAGTGCTGGTGGGCACGTGGCGCGTGCCCGCAGACACAAAGTGCTTCATCAACGTTCATCGTCTCACCAACGGTAAGGCGGCCCGGAGGCTACGGGGGCGAGGCGGTTTGGTGACCAGCCGCGATACATACCCCGCCGGCGAGGGACCACTCGTCGATGGATCGATAACCGAACTGCACCCGTACCCGTACGCTCGGTAATGTCCGTATTCGGTGACCCACTTCACTCCGAGTAATCCGGCATTGCTGACATGCCCGATCGCGTCATCCAGGTACGCCTATGCGGCACTTGTCCCCTTGATGGGTGACGCGCCACTCCGGTACGCAAATGTCCGTTACCTGAGGTAACGATGTGACGAACATCTTCTCCAGTTGCCCGTGTGAATACACTGCGGTCATCCGGTTGGCGACAATGATCCTCCCGGTCGCCGACACGTTGTCTTTTCGGTCAGTTGACGCTTGGTAGCGGCTTGCTACGTTGGTCGACAGAAGCGAAAGCCCTACGCTTCTTGCCACCAGATTTGCCGACCGAACCGCATTGCCGCCCCGGGAAGGGACCGACATGGAGTTTTCGACGCCCGCTGCGAACACGTGGGGTGACGGAGGTACGTCACCGACCGTGAGCGTGGTGATTCCGACCCTGAACGAGGAGCGCAACCTGCCTCACGTGTTCGCCAAGCTGCCGGCGGACATCGACGAGGTGGTGCTGGTCGACGGCGGCTCGGTCGACCGCACCGTCGAGGTCGCCCGGGAGCTGCGCCCGGACGTGGTCGTGGTGCAGCAGACCCGCACCGGCAAGGGCAACGCGCTCGCCTGCGGCTTCGAGGCCTGCACCGGCGACATCATCGTGATGATCGACGCCGACGGCTCGACCGACCCGGCCGAGATCCCGCTGTTCGTCAAGAAGCTGGTCGACGGCGCGGACTTCGTGAAGGGCAGCCGGTTCAACCACGGCGGCCACAGCCACGACATCACCAAGCTGCGCAAGCTCGGCAACGACGGGCTCAACCTGGTCGTCAACGTGCTGTTCGGGACCCGGTTCACCGACCTCTGCTACGGCTACAACGCGTTCTGGCGCACGGTCGTGCCGGTGCTCGACCTGCCCGACACGAAGCTGCCGCGCAAGACCGACGGCACCAAGCACTGGGGCGACGGCTTCGAGATCGAGACGATGATCAACATCCGGGCCGCGGTCGACGGGATGAAGGTCGGCGAGGTCGGCAGCATCGAGCACCGCCGCATCCACGGCGAGACCAACCTGAACACGTTCCGGGACGGCTTCCGCGTGCTGCGCACGATCTTCAGCGAGTACGGCCGGATGCGCAGCCAGAAGCGCAGCGGCGAGCGCCGCCCAGGTGGCGTGATCGTCCACCAGCAGCCCGGCAGCCGGGCGCACGGCATGAGCGCCAAGCCCGTGCCGGCGCCGCGCCCGCAGCCCGAGCGTGAGCGCGACGAGGTCGGCGCCGTGAGCACCGACATCAACCGCCTCGGCTGAACCCACCGCGCCCGTCCCCACTCCCCTCGCTCGTAGGAGACGCTCCCGTGGATTCCACCCCCCTCGACACGACCATCGTGATTCCGACGCACACGGAACAGCGCTGGTCCTCGCTCGTGCGGACTGTCGCCTGCGCCACGTCGCAGCAGGCGGAGCCCGCCGAAGTCGTCGTGGTCGTCGATCACAACCCGGCGCTGTTCGAGCGCATCCAGCGCGACCTGCCGGGCGTGACGGTCCTCGAGAACGCCTACGCCAAGGGCGTGTCGGGCAACCGCAACACCGGCGCCTTCCACGCGAAGACCGCCCTCGTCGCCTTCATGGACGACGACATCACCGCCGGCCCGGACTGGCTGGGCCGGCTCGTCGAGCCGTTCGCCGACCCCCGGGTGGTCGGCACCGGCGGCGGCATCGCTCCGGCCTGGGAGGGCCCGGAGCCCCGGTGGATGCCGGCGGAGTTCCTGTGGGCGGTCGGCGGCTCGTACGCCGGCATGCCCACCGAGACCTCGCCGATCCGCAACGTCTGGTCGGCCAGCATGGTGGTCCGCCGCGAGGTGTTCGACGCCGTCGGCGGCTTCCGGGTCGGCTTCGGCAAGCTGGGCGACCGCAACCGGCCCGAGGACACCGAGCTCTGCCTGCGGATGAGCGCCCACGCCGGCGGTCACTGGATGTACGTGCCGGACGCGATGATCCGGCACGAGGTGCCCGCGAACCGCTCGACGTTCCCCTGGTTCGTCAAGCGCTGCTACGCCGAGGGCCGCGGCAAGGTGCAGATGGCCGGCCTCGACGCGGGCGGCAGCGACACGCTGGGCGCCGAGCGTGACTACCTGTGGTCGCTGCCCAAGGCGGCGCTGCGCAACCTCGGCCTCGGGCTCACCGGCAAGGGCGCCGACCACTTCCTGCGCGCCGGCGGCATCGTGGCCGGCGTGGCCGCGGCCGGCTGGGGCGGCGTCGTCGAGACCGTCGCCGCCCGGCGCACCCCCAAGACCCCCACGCTGGAGACCGCCCGATGAGTGCCGACGTCAACCGTGTGGCCATCCCCACCCAGCGCATCGCCTCGATCGAGGAGACGTCGACGGTGCCCGGCATCGTCCGCGACCTCGAGCTGTCCGAGCCGCTGCCGCTGATCCCGGCGGTGCAGCCGGACGGCCGCCGCGCCGAACAGGTCTGGCTGCTGGTCCGCCTGTTCTCCGAGCCGGTGGGAGCGCTGCTGCTGGACATCCCCGGGCAGGGCCTGCAGCCGGCCGACCTGGCCGCCGCGGTCGAGGCCGAGCTGGGCGAGGTCGTACGCCCCCGCCTCGACGGCGCCGCGGTGCCGGTGCACGGGCTCAACCCGGCCAGCGAGCCCGAGTTCCTGGCCCGGCGCCGCGCCGTGCTGCAGACCGCCCCGCACATCACCGTCGTGGTCTGCACCCGCGAGCACCCGGGCGAGCTCGCCCGCTGCCTCGACAGCCTGCTCGCCCAGGAGTACCCCTCCTTCCGCGTGCTGGTCGTCGACAACGCCCCGGTCAGCGAGGCGACCGCCGAGGTCGTCCGCTCCGCCGCGCGCCGCGGCCCGGTCGACTACCTGCTGGAGCCCAAGGCCGGCCTGTCGTTCGCCCGCAACACCGCGGTCAAGGCCGCCCCCGGCGAGATCCTGGCCTGGCTCGACGACGACGAGGTGGCCGACCCGCACTGGCTGGCCGAGGTGGCCCGGGCGCTGCACGAGCACCCGGACGCCGACGTGATCTCGGGCGTCATCGTGCCGGCCGAGCTCGAGACCAAGGCGCAGGTCTGGTTCGAGCAGTTCGGCGGGCACAGCAAGGGCCGCGGGTTCAAGCCGGACGAGTTCGGCCCGCACACCGCGCACATCCAGAGCCCGCTCTACCCGCTGCCGCCGTTCGGCACCGGCGCGAACATGACCTTCCGGCCCGGCGTCATCGAGCGGATCGGCCTGTTCGACACCGCGCTCGGCGCCGGCACCCCGGCGATGGGCTCCGAGGACACCCTGGCGTTCACCCAGGTGCTGCTCACCGGCGGCACGATCGTCTACCAGCCCAGCGCGGTCACCCGGCACTACCACCGGCGCGACCTCGAGGGCCTGCGCAAGCAGATGGTCGGCTACGGCACCGGCCTGGTCGCCGCCTACACGAGCCTGCTGATGTCCCGCCCGGCCCTGATCTTCCCGCTGCTCAAGCTGGTGCCCGGGGCGTTGAAGGACATGACCGGCAAGGACACCGCCCGCACCGCCACCATCCGCGACGACTTCCCGCAAGAGCTGCTCGCGGCCAACCGCCGTGGCATGCTGGCGGGACCGCGCGCCTATCTGAAGTCCCGCCGCGCGGCACGGGCCAAGGTCCGCACCCAGGCATAGGAACATCGACCGGGGTCGCGTTGCCCGTGACGCGTCCCGGGCGCCAGCGCCACGACGTACGGAGGCCCAGAACCAATGCAGCAACGCTCGGCAGACAAGCCGGACCAGCCGGTCGGTGACTCCACCGTCCGGATCGTGGTCGGCGCCGCCGGCGAGGCCAGGCCGGCACCAGACGCGACGGCGGTCATCTCCACCGTCGACAAGGACGCGACGACCCGCCTCGAGGTCGGCGACAAGACCGTCCGGATCCCGGTCGGCCCGGACGACTCGTCGGAGACCCGCTTCATGCCCGCCCCCGTGCCCACCACGGGCGGGCCGGTCGGCGCCCTGGCCGAGCAGCCGGCCGCGGCCGACCACGAGACCGGCGCCGACCACCGGCCCGAGTTCGCGCTGGCCGGCGTCGTCGCCGCCGTCGCGGGCCTGCTGGCCCTGGTGGTCCCCGAGGGGCCGCTGAGCCTCGCGCTGCTGCTCGTGCTGGCGCTGTTCGGCCCGGGCGCCGCCCTGCTCTCCGTGGCCAACGTGCGCAGCCGCCTGGTCTCCTGGGCGCTCACCGTGGCCGGCAGCCTGTCGGTGCTCACGCTGCTCGCGGCGATCACGCTGTGGTTGCGGGTCTGGCAGCCGGCGCTCTGGATCGGCGTGCTCGCCGGCGCCACGCTGATCGGCTCGGCGTACCAGTTCTTCCGCCTCACCCGGGCCGGCGTGCCGCTCATCCTGGGCCGGGCCGGCAAGCCGCACGCCACCGTCGACAACGGGGTCGTGCTGGGCGCCATCCCGTTCGTGACGCTGCTGGCCGGCGTCGGCCTGTGGATCCTCGCGCTCGCCCAGCTCTCCCCCGACGAGGTCGGGCTCTACGGCTTCAGCGCCGCGCTCGGCGTGCCGTTCGTGGTCGGCATGCTGCTGCTGTTCATCGGCTTCGCGGTCGAGCTGTTCGGCCGTGCCCGCCCGCTCGTGCTGGCCGCCACCCTGGTCGTGCTGCCGATCGTCATGCAGGCCACCGTCCCGCTGCTGGACGGCACCATCGAGTACGCCTGGACGTACAAGCACGTCGGCGTCGTCGACCTGATCCGCGACAACGGCAGCCTGATCAGCGGCAGCGACATCTACCAGCAGTGGCCCGGCTTCTTCTCCGCGGTCGCGATGCTCTCGCACATCTCCGGCATCGACGCCATCTCGTTCGCGGCCTGGTCGTCGCTGACGTTCGCGCTGATCACCTCGCTGATGACGGCCGCGCTGCTGCGCCAGTTCACCCAGGACCGGCGGATCATCGCGCTCGCCGTGCTGCTGTTCCAGGCGTGCATGTGGGTCGACATCGGCTACTTCTCGCCGCAGGCCCTGGTCTACGCGCTGATGCTGGCCTTCTGGGTCATCGTGGCCCGCTGGCTGATCGGCGCGCCCGAGATCAAGGCGGAGCCGAAGGGCCGCATCGGCCGGCTGCGCGCCTGGCTGGTGCAGGGCATGCCGCCGCGGATCCCGGCCGACGCCCGCACCCGCCGCTGGGCGGCCCTGGGCGCGACCGGCATCTTCGCCGCGATCGTCGTGTCGCACCAGCTGAGCCCGGTGCTCATGATGGTGCCGCTGTTCGCGCTGACGATCCTGGGCATCCTGCGCCCCAAGAAGTTCCTCGTCGGCCTCGTGGCGCTCATGCTGATCTTCTTCGTGCCCCGGCTCGGCTCGGTGAACAGCCAGTACAGCCTGTTCAGCTTCGACCTGCTGTCGAACGCGTCGGGCAACTCGGCCAGCTGGAAGACGCCCGAGCAGGAGTTCTCGGCGACGGTCGCCCGCGCCCTGGCGATCGGCCTGTGGCTGGCCGCGCTGGTGGCGATCTTCCTGTCCCGCAAGAAGCTGGGCCGGGTGCTGGTGCCCGCGGTGATCGGCTTCCTGCCGATGGTCACGCTCGTCGCCGGCAACTACGGCGGCGAGGCGATCTACCGGGTGTTCGCCTTCTCGATGCCGTTCGTCGGGCTGCTGATCGGCGTGCTGTGGGCCGGCAAGGGCCGCCGGGGCGTGCCCGCGATGCTGGCCTCCGGCGTCATGCTGACCGTGCTGCTGCTGGCCGGCCTGCAGGGCCTGCAGGGCCAGCTCATGGTCCACCAGGTGCGGGCCACCGACATCGACGCCGCGGAGTACTTCTACGCCAACGCGGAGCCCGGCTCGGGCCTGATCCTGGTGGCGCCGAACTTCCCGACGAAGCTCGAGGCCAACTACGGCGACTTCAACAAGGGCCACGTGTCGGTGGACATCTCGCTGATCGGCGACCCGCTGTTCACCGGCAACCTCAACGGCAGCCGACTGCCCGACATCGAGACGTACATCCGGTCGATGAACTACCCCACGAACTACCTGGTGGTCAGCGACGCGATGGACGACTACACCGACTACTTCGGCACCGCGCAGGACGACGCGATGCAGTCGCTCGACGCGGCGCTGCGGGCCTCGTCCAACTGGAAGGTCTTCTACCAGGGCCCCGGGGTGGCGATCTTCCAGCTCACCGGTCAGGCCGCCGCGAACTGACCCGCACGACTCGCGCCGCCCGCTCCCGCCCTCGGCGGGGGCGGGCGGTTTCGTGAGTGAAGGCACCATCCGCACCCGGTGTCCGGATAGCCTCTAGCCGTGAAGCTGAAGTTCAAGATGAGCAGGCGGGCCCTCACCGTGCTGGCGGTCGCCGGCCTCGCGGGCGTCGCCCTGCTCGTCAGCCAGGCCCGCGGCGGCGGGACCGAGGAAGCCGGCACCCTCGACAACGCCGCGGTGCGCGCCTGCGACGACTTCGCCGCCGGCGCCGGCCGGGCCCGCAGCGACACCGCCCGCCTGGCCCTGGCCGACAAGGTCACCGCGTCGGCCGCCGAGACCGAGAACGACGCGATCCGCAACCGCGCCCTCGAGCTGGGCCGCCGCGCCGACGAGACGAACGCCGACTGGCGCACCGCCTCCACCGCCCTCACCAAGGCCTGCCGCGACGCAGGCTGGCGAACGCCCTAGCGCTTGAGCTGCGAGGCCTTGTCGAAGCCGGTGCGTGAGACCCACTGGTCGTACGGGACGGAGGCCTCGGAGGTCGAGCCGTTGAGCACGGCGAAGTTGTTGTCGCCGGTCTCGTACGTGTTCTTGTCGATCACCATGTTGGGCGAGGCGCCGCCGTCGATCTGCAGGCGGAAGACGGCCGCGCTGTCGTTGCGGGTCACCGTGTTGCCGGTGATGCGCAGGCCCTCGATGCTGCCGGCGAAGTCCGAGCCGGTGGCCATCAGGAACGTGAACTTGTCCATGTTGCTGAAGGTGTTGCCGCTGACCGTCAGCCCGGCCGCGCACCGCAGCACCAGCCCGGTGTCGTTCTCGAACCCGGCCGGCCCGGTGCCGCCGACGGCCTTGTTGCCGGAGAAGACGTTGTTGGCGCAGCCGCCGCCGTTGCCGGTGCCGGTCTCCATCACGCCGTCGTTGGCCTCGAACGTGTTGCCGCTGATCGTGACGTTGGCGGCGTCGTAGATCTCCATGCCGCCGCCGTCGATGCCGTAGTCCTGCGACGGGCCGTGGTTGCGGCGCACCTTGTTGTCGCGGAACACCGGGCCGGGCTTGGCCGACAGGAACGTGGCCGACAGGCCGTACCCGCCGAAGTCGTCGCCGTCCTGGTCGCTGTTCTGGATGATCCGGTCCTGGTCGTGCACGTCGTTGTTGTCGACCAGCACGCCCTTGCCGCCGCCGGTCACGCCGATGCCGGCGCCGTTGTTCATGACCTCCGAGCCGGTGACCCGGACGTCCTCGGAGTCGGTCACCAGGATGCCGTAGCACCCGACCGGCAGGCCGGCCGCGTTCTCGCCGTGGCTGTCGCGCACGGTGACCCCGCTGATCGTCACCTTGCTCGTCTTGTGCACGCGGATGCCGCTGCCGTGGTCGCCGTTGATGTTGACGTCGGCGTTCGGCTTGGGCACGCAGCCGCGGACGGTCAGGCCGGTGATGGTCGTGCCGGCGGCCCCGACCAGGATCCCGTCCCGGACGCCCGAGACGCCCTCGACGGTCGCGTGCTCGCCGGGGGCGCTGGTCACGGTGAGGTTCGGCCGCGAGACGACGAACGGCGCGTACGTGCCCTCGCGCACGAAGATCTTCGACCCGGCGGGCGCCACCTGCACGGCGTGCGCGATCGACTTCCACGGGTCGCCGGGGCTGCCGTCGGCGTCGTCGGAGCCGCGGGTCGACACCCAGTAGCCGGGTCCGGCGGCTTCGACGTCGGGCGCGCCCTCGTAGAACCAGGTGCGGTATCCGGCGGCCACGGCGCCGGTGAGCACCAGCACGACGAACAGGGCCAGCCACCGGCGGCGGGGACCGGACGGGGCGCGGTGGTTGGGGCGGCCCGTCCGGTGTGCTCCCCCGGTCACCCGGTGAAGACCGGGTCGTTCGACATCGCCTTGTAGGCCGCCAGCGTCGCGGCCGTCGAGTCGATGCGCCAGTTCTCCCGCGAGCTCGGGTGCGTGTCGGTGTCGAACCAGACCGCCGCGCCGACCGCGGGGTGCGCCTTCATCCAGTCGCGGAACGAGGTGATCCAGTCGGGCTTGGTGCTGCCGCCCCGGTCCACCGCCGAGACCTCGCTGATCATGATGGGCTTCCGGGTCGCGTACGTGGCGTAGAACTCGTCGAACATCTCACCCGGCGACTGGGTCTGGGCGAAGCCGGACACCCCGGCCCAGTCGACGTACTCATCACCCGGATAGTAGTTCGTGTAGGCGTTCCAGGACTCGCCGGGCCGCGAATTCCAGTTGGGGCTCCACACCCACGACACGTTGTCCGCGCCCTCGTCGCGGAAGATGCCGTGGATCCGCCGGTACGCCTTGACGTAGCCCGCGGTGTCGCGGTTGTTGGCCGGTCCGCCCCACTTGTAGAAGTCGCGGTTCATGTCCCACGCCCAGCGGATCAGCGTGGGCCGCTTCCGCTGGGCCATCCGCCGCGCGGCCTTGGCGATCAGTTTGTCCGCGCCGCCGCCGAGGACCTCGGAGTAGGCCGGGCCCCGCCACGACAGCATCAGCGTGCTCTTCGAGGGCACGTACGCCACCGAGACCGGCAACGGGTCGGTCCACGACAGATAGCGGTGCACGATGCGTTCCGGGCGCCCCAGCTGACGGCGGCGCAGGGCGATCCCCGCGCCGGCCCCCAGACCTTGCAGATCGACGTACGCCCCCAGCATGACCTTGCCGCGCTGGAACGGCACCGCCCCGCCGCCCTCGGTCACCACGGCCTTCGCGGACGAGGCGCTGCCCGTGGCGGGCGGGTGCGACGCCACCGGCGGCACCGTGTCGTTCGACCGGTACGTCTCGCAGCCGGCCAGCGGCACGGCGGCCGCCAGCCCCAGCAGGGCCCGGCGCCTCATGTGAGGTTGCGCCCGAACGCGCGGGCCACCTTGCGCACCGCGCGCCACCCGGGCTGCGCGAGCTGCTTGGCCCGGGGGATCAGCCCGCCCTCGCCGCGCCGGACGAGCTCGACCAGGTCGGCGCCGCGGTGGTCGGGGGTGGGCTGCAGCCGCGGGACCGCCAGACGCTTCTCCCCCGGCGTGTGCAGCCGGCGGCCGACCTCGGTCGCGTTCTCGTGCCCGGTGGCCGCCACGATGTCGCGGACCCGCCGGCTGTTGTAGCCGTGCGGGTAGGCGAACGACCGCACCTTGAGCTGCAGGCGCTGCTCGAGCTCGTCGTGGCTGCGGGCGATCTCGTCGCGCAGCTGCCGCGCGGGCAGCACGTCGAGCGGGTGGTGGATGAGGCTGTGGTTGCCGATCTCGACGCCCGCGGCGGCCACCTCGCCGAGCTCGTCCCAGGTCAGCATCGGCCCGAAGTCGGGAGCCCAGCGGCCCAGCCACCCGGCGGTGCCGCCCAGGTGGCCCACCGACGCGTACAGGGTCGCGCCGGCGCCGGTCTCGCGCAGGATCGGCACGCCCTCGGTGAGGAAGTCGCGGTAGCCGTCGTCGAACGTGACGGCCAGCAGGCGGTCGGTGCTGCCGGCGGCCAGCAGGTCGAGCGCCTCGGTGAGGCCGACCAGCCGGTACCCGGCAGCGCTGAGCGCCTGCAACTGCTCGCGGAGCAGCGCGGGCGGCACCGCGAGGTCTCGCATCGGCCCGCCCACGGCGGACACGGAGTGGTACATGAGCGCCGGCAGGGTGGCCCAGCCCGGCCTCGTCGTCACGGTCACGCGGTCGTCCTCGTACGCCTTGTGGTCTGAGGTTCCACGCTAGGCGGAACCGGTGCGCATGGTGCGGGTTTCGGGTCGATCCCCCTCTGCCGAAAGTCGTACCGACCGGTCCCGCTCCGGGCGGAGGCGCGCGGGGTTCCCCACCCGGAAGGGTGAAGGGTATGACATTCGATCCGTTGCGCTGCGCGGAGGCTACTTGTCAGGCGGCCGTCGTGCTAGGGGTGACCCTGCTGCCGGCCGCCTGGCGCGCCCTCGACGGCGACCTGGCGGCCGTGCTGGCGGCGATGTTCGTGGTCGTCGCGGCGGGCATCTATGCGTTGCACGCCCTCACGTACGACTCGTTCCGGCTCACCGGCCGGAATTTCCGCAGCAGACGGCCCTGATCGGTGAACCGTCGCGCCGCCGGACCCGTACCCCCGGTCGACGACGGTCCTTCACTCCCCGGGGGCGACGGCATATGTTCCGATTGATCCAGCTGCAGGCCGAGAGCGGTGTTCCGCACATCAGTGTGGCTTCCGACGGATTCACCAGTGCCCGGACCGCTCTGACCCGATATCGCAGCGCCCCCGCCGCCTACTTCGGGGTCGGCCGCTTCGACCACGAGGGCACGCTCGCCGAGATCATCCTCGACCGGCTGTGCGGCCCGCTCGGAGACTGCCCCCGGCCGGCGACGCTCGTGCACGCCGCCACCTACTACCGCCTGTGCGAGACCTGCGCGTCCGGGCTCGACGTGCTGACCGTGCCCGAGCTCGCCCGGCTGCTCGGCATCGCCTGCCGCCTGGCCCCGGTGCCCGCGCGCGCCGGGCGGCACGCCGCGCCCGAGGAGCCGTCGCCGGCGGGCAACCGGATCGCGCGGGAGTTCGCCACCCGCGTCGACGACCCCCGGTGGCGCCGCGAGCTCTGCGCCGAGCTGGTGCACACGCCGGGCGCGGTCAATGGTCTGCTGATCGGGCTGGGCGCGCTGACCCACCGCGACGTGCTCGACCTCTACCCCCGGCTGCGCGAGCTGGCCGACGAGCTGCCCGCGGCCGTCCGCGAGGAGCTGTCGCGCGCGACCGCACGCCCGCTGTCGCCCGCGGGCGTGGCCGGGCTGCGCCTCGGGCTACCCGGCTAGGACGATCTTGCGTACGGTCCCCTCGCCCGCGCAGTCGCCGCAGGTCGAGACGTACGCGATGCCGCCGCGCACGGTCAGGTCGGAGGGCGCGGTCAGCCCGTCGGCGGCGACGGTGCGGTGCCGCCCGTCCGGGGAGATCCGCACCAGCGCGCCCGCGCGGTCGCCGCTGAGCAGGCCGTGCCGGGCGATCTCGAGCGCGTACAGCCCGCCCGGCCCCCACGCGAGGTCCACCACGGCGGTGAGGCCGCCCGCGTACACCTCGGGCGCGCGCCCGGGCACGACGCGCCAGACGCGCGCCCGCCCGGGCGGGAACGGGAAGCCGGTCAGCTCGCCGACGTAGAGCGCCCCGTCGGGCCCCCGGGCGACCGCGCTGGGCACCGCGGGCATCCGCACCGGCATGCCGCGCGGCGTGCCGTCGGGCAGCCGCGCCGGCGCCGGCACCATGCGGCTCGGGAAGCGGGCGACGGTGGCCCGGCGCCCGCGCGGCGTCAGCCGGATCAACGTGTCCCCCTCGGTCACGTAGACCCGGCCCCGCCGGTCCACCGCGGAGCCGAACGGCCCGGCCGCCACCCCGGCATCCCGGGGCTGCACCGGCTCCGGCGCGCTCGCCGGTGAAGCCGCGCTCGCCAGTAAAACCGCGCTCGCCGGTGAAGCCGCGCTCGCCAGTAAAACCGCGCTCGCCGCTGGAACCGCGCTCGCCGGTGAAGCCGCGCTCATCAGCGTGACCGCCATCGCGGCGGCCACGGCACTCGCAGTGATCATGTTGTTCCCCCGTGGTTCCCCGCACCGGTATAGGGCCTCGCGGCGCCCGGGTGGAGACACGTGTCCTCGATCCGACGCGGTTACCGTGATCGCCATGACGCTGACGTTCGACGCGCTGGTCTCGCGGGCCCGGAATCTGGTCGCCGACGGCCGCCGGGCGGTGCTCGGCATCGCCGGGCCGCCCGCCGCCGGCAAGACCACGCTCGCCGAGGAGCTCGTCGCCGCGCTCGCCCCCGCGCCGCCGCCCGGGCTGAGCGCCGGGCAGTGGGTGGCGCACGTGCCGATGGACGGCTTCCACCTGGCCGACGTCGAGCTGGAGCGGCTGGGGCGCCGCGACCGCAAGGGCGCGCCCGACACGTTCGACCCGCTCGGCTACGCCGCCCTGCTGCGCCGGCTGATCGAGGACCGGGACGAGCTGATCTACGCGCCCGGGTTCGAGCGGGTCATCGAGCAGCCGATCGCCGGCGCCATCCCGATCCCCCGCGCGGCCCGGCTGATCGTCAGCGAGGGCAACTACCTGCTGCTGGAGGCGGCCGACTGGCGGCCGGTGCGCGAGCTGCTCGCCGAGGTCTGGTACGCCGACCTCGACCGGCCCGAGCGGCTGCGCCGGCTGATCGAGCGGCACGTGCGCTTCGGCAAGGACGAGGCCGCGGCGACCGAGTGGGCGACCGGCACCGACGAGCGCAACGCGGAGCTGATCGCCGCCACCCGGACGGCCGCCGACCTGGTGGTGCCGGCCGGGCTGCTGCGCGGAGTGGGCAGTCCCCCGTCCTGAGGTGTCATAGTTCAACTCGTGTCCGTGGGTGAAGCAGTCGAGACCGAGCCGCGCCGCCGGCGGCCGGGGCGCGCGATCCGGTTCGCGCTGACCCTGGCGGTGGTGCTGCTGCTGCTGTTCGGGGTGCCGTGGTGGACGCTGATCTGGGCGCCCGACCTGGCGCGGGTCGCCGGCACGGTGGTCTTCGCGGTGGCGGTGGCCGCGTTCCCGGCGCTGATGGTCGCGGGGCACGGCTCCCGGCATCGCGACGGTCCCGCGGTCGTCGCGGACACGATGCTCGGCGTGGTCTGGGTGCTGTTCGTCTGGTCCCTGCTGGGCCAGCTGCTCGGCCTGGTGCTGCGCCTGGCCGGCGTCGACGACCCGGCGCGCTCGCGCGTCGTGGCGGCCGCGGTCGCGGTGGTCGCGCTGGTCCTGCTGGTCTGGGGCTACGCCGAGGCCCGGCGGGTGCCGCGGGTCCGGCGGGTCGAGGTCGTGCTGCCCCGGCTCGGCCGCGGCCTCGACGGGCTGCGGCTGGTGCTGCTCACCGACACGCACTACGGGCCGATCGACCGGGCGCGCTGGTCGCGGCGCGTCACCGAGGTCGTCAACACGCTCGACGCCGACCTGGTCGCGCACACCGGGGACATCGCCGACGGCGAGGTCGCCCAGCGCCGCGAGCAGGCCGCCCCGCTCGCCGACATCCGGGCGTCGCTGGGCCGCGTCTACGTGACCGGCAACCACGAGTACTTCAGCGGCGCCCAGCGCTGGGTCGAGCACATGGCCGCGCTGGGCTGGGAGGCGCTGCACAACCGCCACGTGGTGGTCGCCCGCGGCGGCGACTCGCTGGTCGTCGCGGGGGTCGACGACCGTACGGCGGCCGGCTCGGGCGTGCCCGGCCACCACGCCGACCACGCGGCGGCGCTCGAGGGCGCCGACCCGTCACTGCCCGTGCTGCTGCTGGCCCACCAGCCGGCGCAGATCGCCGGCGCCGTCCGGCACGGCGTCGACCTGCAGATCTCCGGTCACACCCACGGCGGGCAGATGTGGCCCTTCCACTACTTGGTGCGCCTCGACCAGCCGGTGCTGCAGGGGCTGTCGCGTCACTCCGAACGCACGCAGCTCTACACGAGCCGCGGGACGGGGTTCTGGGGGCCGCCGTTCCGGATCTTCGCCCCCAGCGAGATCACGCTGCTGACGCTGCGAGCGGGCCGGGCGGAGTAGCGGCCTCAGCCGAGGACGGGGAGCTTGCCGGTGAGCTCGGGGGCCTCCGCCTGCTGCCGAGCATCCGGCCGGACGCGCCCGGCGCCGAGGAGCACGGTGGTGTCGTCCGCCCACGAGCCCGGTGCGGCGCGGCCGGCCAGGGCTTCGACGGTCGAGCGGGCGAGCCGCAGCGCGGCGGGTGCGGGCGGGGGCAGGGTCAGCTCGCGCCCCAGGTCGAGGTGGTGGACGGCCAGCTCGACGGCCCAGGTGGCCAGGAAGTCACCGCTGCTCAGGACGTGCCCCTGGAAACGCACGGCGCCGGGCTCGAGCCGCGCGGTGGCGGCGCGGACGCCGGCCACGGTCGGCAGCAGGTGGCGCACCGCGCCGGACGGCCGCCGGTAGGCCGCGCCCAGCAGCCGGACGAACCGTATGCCGGCGACCTCGTCGGCCTCGTCGTCGGTGGCCGGCGGCGGACCCTGCCAGTACGTCGCGGCGTCGGTGCCGGGTTGCTCGCCGGTGCTGCTCACCAGCCCCAGCAGCATTTCCTGAAGCCCGAGGTGGACGTGGACGACCACGTCGCCGACGGTCCAGCCGGTGCAGCGGCTGGCCGCCATGAGGTCGCGGTCGCCGAGGTCCCCGGCACAGGTCACGAACGCGTCCAGCCCGGCCAGGAACGCCGCCCGCGCCTCGTCGTGATCAACATTCATGTCCGTCCACGCCTCCCCTGCCGCGATCCTCCGAGTGGTTCTCCGGACGCTATGCCGTCGGCCGCGGCCAGCATGTCGCGGGCCACCGGCTGCACGCCGAGCGCGGTCAGGACCAGGCCGGTGCTGACCCGTTCGGCCAAGCCCCACTCCCAGATCGCCGTGGGGTCGGTGCCGGTGCGCGCGGCCAGCCATCGGGCCCGGTCCCACGGGTCACCGGCCATCAGCTCGACCGGGTCCTCGCGCATCAGGACCCCCAGGTCGCACTCCGGCTCCGCCCACAGGCCGTCGGGGTCGACGAGCTTGAAGCCGTCGCCGTGCCGCAGCGCGTTCCACTGATGGACGTCGCCGTGGTTGAGGACGGCCCGCGCCGGGTCGTGGGCGCGGCGGCGGCTCTCCGCGGCGGCCAGCGCCTGCTCGACCGCCGCCCGGGAGCACGGCCGCCCGAGCGCCGCCCACCTGCGCCGGATGCCCGCGGACAGCTGGGCGGCCCTGTCCGCCCCGGTCGGCAGGGGAATCGCGGAGTCCTGCGCGGGATGCGAGCGCCGGACCGCGGCGGCCAGGTCGCAGAGCAGCTCCAGACGCCGCGGCTGGGGCAGGCCGAGCGTGGACATCGCGGGGCCCAGACCCTCGATCAGGAGCGCGCCCCGCGCCGGGTCGCACCGGAGCAGGCGGGCGCACCCGCTGCCGGATGCCAGCCGCAGCACGGCGATCTCGTGATCCGCGGCGTTGCCGGGGCGGGGCACGACGAGCTTGAGCACGGCCGGAGTGCCGTCCGGCCGGGTGGCCGCCACGACGTACGCCTCGGTGGCGTCGCCGTAGGAGTCGCCGAGGCGCAGTCCCCAGCGACCGGCCAGCTCGGCGGCCAGCGCGGGCAGGGCGGCCAGCCAGGCCGTGGCCCCGGCTTCCAGGGCCTTGGCGCGTACGGCTGCGGGAACCACGACGACCGATGGTGACAGGCGCCATGCCGGTGCGCGACGTAATTCCGTTGAACACCATCTGCCGGGTTGTGAGGATGGAAGCACCGCCACCCCACCCCACCCCCGCAGAGGACGATCTCCATGCGCCTGCTTCGCGACTTATGGGCCACCTCGAGAGGCCGCACGGCGCTCGCCGCGGCGCTCGTGCTGGTCGGGGCGGCGGGGTCGGCGGGCGCGCTGGCGCTGGCCGGCCAGGTGCTCGTCAACCGGTCGGCGCCGCTGTTCGGGGTACTGGCGGCCGCGCTGGTCGCCTCGGTGCTCAGCGACGTCTTCGTGGGGCTGGTGGCCGCGCGGCTCACGGCCGACTGGGCGGCGCGGATCCGGCGCGGGCTCAACCGGGTGGCGTTCGGGCAGGACCTGCCGACGCTCGAGAACACGCCGGTCGGCGAGCTGCTCGACCGCATCGACGCCGACGTCTACGAGGTGGGCGCGCAGCTGCGCGGCAGCGGGGTGCGGATCGCGCAGTCGGTGGCCGTCGCGGTGTTCTCGATCGTGACCGCGTTCTTCGTGTGGTGGCCCGCGGGCATCGGCATGGTGATCGTGTCGATCATCCTCTACCTGGCGCTGAGCAAGCCGATCCAGCGCATCTCGCCGCTGCGGATCTCCGAGGAGGAGGCCTGGTCGGATCTGGCCGCGGTGATGGAGGAGTCGATCCACGGTCAGGACGACGTCCGCACCAGCCTGGCGGCTCCCTACGTACGGCGGCTGTACGCGCAACGCGCCGCCGAGGTGCTGCGGCGGGGGCGGCTCGTCTGGCGCTCGTCCGCGCGCATCACGATGGGGGCGGGCGCGATCACCCGTACGCTCATCGCGGTTCTCGTCGTCGTCGGCGCGTGGGCGCTGATCAACGAGCACATCGACGGCGCGCGGCTGACGGCGGTGTGGCTGCTCGCGCTCGGCTTCGGCGGCACGCTCGAGCACGTCACCCGCATGGTGCCCGAGCTGCAGAACGCGCTGGGCGCGTGGAGCCGCGTGCAGCTGCTGCAGGACGTGCCGCAGGAGCCCACCGAGGGCGTGCCCCCGGTGGACGGCGACCTGGTCGTCCGCAACCTGACGTTCCGTTACGGCGAGGCGGACAGCACCCGGCCGCCGGCGCTGCGCGACATCAGCCTCACGTTCGCGCGCGGCCGGTCGTACGCGCTCATCGGCCGGACCGGGTCGGGCAAGTCCACGCTGGCCAAGGTGCTGACGCGGGCGGTCGACGTGCCCCGCGGCAGCGTGTTCCTGGGCGGGGTCGACCTCAACGACCTCGACGTGGAGGGCCTGCGCCGCTGGACGGCGATCGTTCCGCAGCGTACGGAGATCCTCGCCGGCACGCTGGCCGAGAACATCGCCCTGTTCGACGCCGCGCTGCTGCCCGGGGCGGCCCGTGCGCTCGACGAGCTGGGGCTCACCGCGTGGGCGGACAGCCTGCCCGACGGCCTCGACACCAAGCTCGGCGAGGGCGGCTACAAGCTGTCGGCCGGTCAGGAGCAGCTGGTCGCGTTCGCCCGCATCCTGGTCCGCGACCCGCACGTGGTGATCCTCGACGAGGCGACCGCGCGGATGGACCCGGTCACCGAGTCGTGGGTGCAGCGCGCCACCGACCGCCTGCTCGCCGGGCGCATCGGCGTGATCGTGGCGCACCGGCTGTCGTCCGTGCAGCGCTGCGACGAGGTGGTCGTGCTCGCCGACGGCGAGGTGCTCGAGGCGGGCCCGCTGCGCGAGTCGCGGCGCTTCGCCGAGCTCATGGCCAGCAGCAACCTGGCGGTCCCGGCGACCACTTCGGGCGGCGGCGCCGTGCTGGTCGAGGAGCACGACTGGGACACCGCGGCCCGGGTCGAGCTGGGCGCCGAGGCGCTGGCCAACACGCTGCCCCCGCTCGATCCGCCACCGCTGCCGGAGCCGCCGCGCGCCCGCACGATGCGCGAGATCGCCCGGCTGACCATGAACGACAAGCGGTACGGGCTGGGCGCGGTCTCGCTGTTCGTCTTCCTGGTGCTGCTGGGCCTCGACGGCGCGATCCTGCCGCTGCTGTGGGCCGACGTCGTCGACGACGCGGGCAGCCCGCTGTACCCGGCGATCGGCATCGCGGCCGGGCTGATCGTCGCGATCCCGACGCTGTACTACACGGGCGCGTGGTTCCCGGAGTGGTGGGTCCGCCAGATGCTGCGGATCAGCCTGCGCCTGGTGCACGGCCAGATCGGCCCGCGCCGGGTCAGCAAGCACACCCCCGCCGAGGTGGTCGCGCAGGGCGGCGACACCGAGCGCGTGGTCATGCTCGCCGACAACCTCATCGACAACGCCACCAGCCTGGTGATGATCGTCGCCATGACGCTCGCGTCGCAGTCGTTCGTGCCGGCGCTGTTCTTCCTCGGCACGATGGTCGTCTCGGGGCTGGCGGCCACGCTGTTCGGCCCGCGGCTCGAGACGGCCGCCCGCCGCACGGTGGCCGCGCGCGCGGCGTTCGCCACGGCCCTGGTGTCGTCGCTGTCGGCTGCCCGCACGGTTAAACTCGCGGGCGCCACCGAGCCGGTGCTCGACCATCTGGCCCGCCTCGACGGCACCCGCAGCGAGCTGCAGCGGCGCGAGATCGCCATCCAGGTGTGGGCGCGCTCCACCCCGTCGATCGCCAGCGGCCTGCTGCCGATCGCAGCCTGGGGCATGTACCTGTCCGGCTCGCTGTCGGCGGCGGCCACCCTGATCGCGGTCGCCACGCTGGGCGCCGCCCGCTGGTTCGCCTGGACCACGGCGTCGCTGGTGTCGCAGCTGCCCTCGGCCCGGGTGTGGACCCGCCGCACGGTCGCCATGACCGGCGTGGCGGAGTACTCGGCCGACGTGCCCGGCGTCGACCTGGCGGCCGGCACCGCCCCCGCGCCGCCGACCGCCCCGCGCAACCCGCTGCGCAAGCTGGAGCTGCGCGGGTTCAGCGCCGTGCACGAGAACGGCACGGTCGGCGTCCAGGACGTCGACCTGACGGTCACGCGCGGCGAGCTGGTGCTCGTGGTGGGGCCCGTGGGCTCCGGCAAGTCGTCGCTGCTGCGCGCGCTGGCCGGCATCGTGCACCACGTCGGCGAGCTGCGCTGGAACGGCGAGCCGGTCGGCGAGCCCGAGGTGTTCCTGCGGCCCAACCAGGTCGGCTACGTGGCCCAGCTGCCGCGCGTGCTCTCCGGCACGGTCGCCGACAACATCCGGCTCGGCCACGAGGTGGACGCCGCCGACGCGGTGTCCACGGCGCAGCTCGAGCACGACCTGGCGGCGGCCGGCGGCGGGCTCCAGCTGCTGATCGGGCACAAGGGCACCCGGCTCTCCGGCGGCCAGCTGCAGCGGCTGGCGCTCGCCCGGGCCCTGGCGCCGCGCACCGAGCTGCTGATCGCCGACGACGTGTCCTCGGCGCTCGACGTCACCACCGAGCTTGACCTGTGGCGGGCGCTGCGCTCCCACGGGGTCACGGTGGTGGGCTCGACCTCCAAGCGGGCGGCGCTGAGCCAGGCCGACCGGGTGGTCGTGCTGATCGCCGGCAAGGTCGAGGACCAGGGGACGTGGCGGGAGCTGGAGGACCGCTGGGGCCACCTGGCGGGCTGACCGGGGCCGCTCGCGGCGATGGTCGCCGGCTCGCCGCGGGCGCCTACGGGGTCGGCGGGCGTTCCGGCGAGCCACCGGAGGCGGGCGGCGGCACGAACGGGCCCGGCGGCGCCGGCGCGGGCGGCGGCACGAACGGGTCCGGCGGCGCCGGCGCGGCCGGCGGACCGAACGGCGACGGCCCGGGGGCGGGGACGAACGGCGGCGGGCTCCAGAATGCGGGCGGCATCGGCGGGTGGAACGGCATGGGGCCGTACGTCTGCCTCGGCGGGTTGGCGCCCGCGCGGTCGGGGCGGAAGTAGCGGTTCGCCGGCCCGGTGAGCAGCAGCACGGCGGTGGCGATGGCGAACAGGAAGGCGACCGCCAGCGACGTGCCGCGGACCGCGTCGTACGCCAGCGACCATCCCCCGCCGTCGAGCGTCCAGAGGCGGTCGTAGAAGCCGCCGTCCTCCCAGGCGAAATCGTCGAAGCCGGCGTCCTCGCCCACCGGTGCTGGCTCCTCCTCGAGCGGACCGGCGAGCAGACCGAAGAGCAGCAGGCCGGCGAGACCGATGAAGCTGCCGAACACGCACGCCAGCAGCAGCAGTCCGATCGGGGCGGCGAGACCGACCCAGGTCAGGATGCGGGCCACGTTGTTGCCGCGGCGCACCCACAGCACGGTGATGCCCAGCCACAGCGCGAGCACGGTGAGCGGCAACCCGGCCACGAGCAGGCCGGTCACGTTGCCGTCCCGCTCGGAGGCCACATCCAGCGGGTCGGCGGTGGTGGTGCGGGCCGCCTCGTCGATCAGGCCGTCGTAGCGCACGGCATCGGCGATCGACACCCCCACGGCGAGCAGCAGGAGCCCGACGAGCGCCACCTGGAACCAGAACGCGACGGTGACCACCGCCGGGCGGGGCGGCGCGGGCGGGGCGGGGGCCGGAAGGACGGCAGCCGGATTCACCAGCGAACCGTACGGTCCCGGCTCCTCGCCCGGCAGGCCCGCTCGGCCACATTCCCCTCGACCCTCAGCCGATCCGGGACTGCATCTGCTGGATCGCGGCGGTGACGGTGCCGGCGGGGATGGCGAAGCCGACCCCGATGCTGCCGGTCGAGTCCTCGCCGGCCGTGGCGATCGCCACGTTGATGCCGATCACGTGGCCGGACAGGTCGACCAGCGCGCCGCCGGAGTTGCCCTGGTTGATGGCGGCGTCGGTCTGCAGCAGCCCGGTGAGCTGCTCACTGCCGCCGCCGGTCGCGGACTCGGTGGCGGTGCTGATGCTGCGGTCGAGCGCCGAGACGATGCCCGAGGTGACCGTGTTCTCGAGGCCGAGCGGCGCGCCGAAGGCCAGCACGGTGTCACCGACGGCGACGCTGTCGTCGGTGCCGAACGTGACCGGAGTGAGCCCGGACAGACCGCTCGCCTGCACGAGAGCCAGGTCGTGGGTGGTGTCGGTGGCCACGACCTGGGCGGGAACGGTCTGTCCGGTCGACAGGCGGACGCTGACGGTGCCGTCGCTCTCGACGACGTGGTTGTTGGTGAGGATGAGGCCGTTCGAGCCGATCACGACGCCCGAGCCGAGCGACGACGAGCGGGCGTCGTCGACCATCACGGTGACGACGCTGGGCTGCACCGCCTTCACGATCGCGGCGAGGTCATCGCCCTCGGTGACGGTCGTCGTGGCGGCGGACGCGGTCGACGCGGTCGCGGCGGTGTCCGGGTGGTCGATCAGGTAGCGCTCGGCGACCACGCCTCCGGCGGTGCCCCCGGCGCCGATCAACGCGAGCACCGCGGCCCCACCGGCCAGGCGGCGCGGCCACCGCCGGTCGCCGGGTGAGGGCGGTTCCGAGGGTACGAACGGCGGCGCCGGCGGCGGGGGCGGGGACACGTGGTCGTGGTAGCGGTCGCCGCTGGTGTGGTCGGGGTGGGTGGGCCGGGTCATCAGGTCGGTCATGGCGACGCCTCACTTCGTTGGCTGGTAGGGCAACAGTGGCTCCGGACCTTGTCGGCAGCCGGTGAGGCGTCTGTGGGTTGGCTGTATGCGGCGGATCACGACCGCCCTCGATGCCCCGGCCGCCGGGCACACCCGCGGGTCGGCCGAAAGTCGCACCGGCGCACAGCACCTCGCGACGCCGGTCCGATGTCCCGCACAGCTCGCCGCCCGATGCTGGAGTCACCCAACCGGCAGGAGGCACGAGATGTCCGCACGAGCGATGCTCACGGTGGTCGGCACGGCGGTCGGCGGCGTGATCGGCTGGAACGCTCCCCCGCCGCCCGACCCGGCCTGCGTCCGCGAGCTGCTGGCCGGGGCCGGCATGCCCGCCGGCGCCGACCTCCCCGAGGCAGTGCGCGCGTTCCAGACCCACGCCGGCCTGATCCCCGACGGCGTCGCCGGCCCCCGCACCGTGCACGCCCTGACCACGTACTGCCGCCGCCTCGACCGGGCCGCCTGAGCCGCTCACCCGGCCGTGCCTAGGCTGCTCGCATGACGGCGGCCGACCTGATCACGTACTACGACGACGCGACCGGCGAGCGGACCGGGCTGTCCGCGGGTGAGCTGGGCGGCTGGGCCGCCGCGACCGCCGCGCTGCTCACCGAGGAATGCGGGCTCGGCCGGGGCGACACCGCCGCCGTGCTGCTGCCGCCCCACTGGCAGACCGCGGCCGTGCTGCTCGGCGCGTGGGCGACCGGGCTGGAGCTGTCGATCCGCGGCTGGGCCACCGCGGGGCTCGAGCCCGCCGGCGACCCGCTGGACGTCACCTTCGTGCACCGCAGCCGCATCGGCAGCTGGCTCGACGACGTTCCGACCGGCCGCCACCGGTTCGCGCTCGGCTCCGCGCCGCACGACGTGCCCGACGGCTACCTCGACTTCGCGACCGCGGTGCGCCCCCCGTCTCGGCACGCCCGCCCCGCGGCTTCGGCCGGACGAGACCCTGCCCGCCACCGTCGACGGCACCACGTACGCCCAGTTCGCTCAGGTGGCGGCCGGTGTGGCCGAGCGCCACGGCCTCGGCGCCGGCGACCGGGTGCTGATCGACGCGGCGGGGCCCGAGCACCCGCTGATCTGGCTGCTGGCGCCGCTGTCGGCGGGCGCGTCGATCGTGCTCTGCGCGCACCTCGACGAGGCACGGCTCGACGAGCGGATAGCGGGCGAACGCGTCACCAAGATCCTCCGTTGAGCTCGTCCACAGGGGACGAGCGTCTCATAGAGAAAGATCCATACCGCCGGTAGCGTGCGGCGGATGGAGGCCTTCGATCACCTCGCCGAGCAGTACCAGGGCGAGCACAGCCACAACCCCTTCCAGACCGCGCTCGTCGAGCGGATCGCCGCGCTGCTGCCGGCCGGCGCCGCGGTGCTCGACCTGGGCTGCGGCACGGGTGTGCCAACCGCCCAGCTGCTGACCGAGGCGGATCACCGGGTCGTGGGCGTGGACATCTCCGAGGGGATGTTGCGACTGGCCCGCGAGCAGGTGCCGGCGGCGGAGTTCGTGCACGCCGACGTCAAGGAGCTGCCCGACGACTTCGGCACCTTCGGCGCGGTGACCGCGTTCTTCTCGCTGCTGATGCTGAGCAGGGCCGACATCGAGCGCACCCTCAAGAAGACGTACGGCTGGCTCGAGCCCGGCGGGCACCTCGGCATCGGCATGGTCGACTTCGACGGCGACAGCGTGCCGGTCGAGTTCCTGGGCGTACCGGTGACCGTTTCGGGCTATCCGGAGCCGGAGCTGGCCGCGGTGCTCGAGGCGCACGGCTTCACCGTGGTCAGCATCGAGACGGTCACCTTCGCCCCGGCCGGCGGCCCCGAGGAGCGCCAGATCTTCGCGCTCGCGCGCAAGCCGTAGCCGTCGCCTCAGTCGTCGAAGCTCACCGTCACCGTGGGCGACGCGGGCGTCGACTGGCAGGTCAGCACGAACCCGGCGGCCACCTCGGCCGGTTCGAGGGCGAAGTTGCGCCGCATGGTCACCTCGCCCTCGACCACCCGGGCCCGGCACGTGCCGCAGACCCCGCCCTTGCAGGCGAACGGCAGGTCGGGCCGGGTGCGCTGGGCGCCGTCGAGCACGGTCTCGGACGCCGGCACGGTGATCGTCGTGGCCCGGCCGTCGAGCAGCACGGTCACCTCGCTGCCCTCCTGCGCGAGAGCCTCCGCGCGTACGGGCTCCGGCGGCGCCTCGTCGACCCAGAACAGCTCGCGGTGGATCCGCTCGGGCGCGACCCCGGCCTCGGCGAGCACCTCGGTGGCGTCGACGACCATCCCGTACGGTCCGCACAGCCACCAGTGGTCGACCGCCGGCACGTCGATCAGCACCGGCAGCAGCGCGCGCAGCTTCGGCCCGTCGAGCCGGCCGCTGAGCAGGTCCACCTCGCGGGCCTCGCGCGACAGCAGGTGCACCAGCTCCAGCCGGGACGGGTGCCGGTCCTTGAGGTCGGCGAGCTCCTCGGCGAACATCACCGTGTCGGCGCGCCGGTTGCCGTACAGGACGGCGACCTGGGCCTTGGGGTTGGGCAGGAGCGAGGCCGCGATCGAGAGCACCGGCGTGATCCCCGAGCCGGCCGCGATCATCACGTGCCGCCCGCCCGCCTCGAGGTCGGGCGTGAAGGTGCCCGACGGCGGCGCGACCTCGACCGCGTCGCCCACCCGGACGTCGTGCACGAGCCAGCCGGAGACCAGCCCGCCGGGCACCTCGCGGACGCCGATGCGCGGCCGGGCGCCGGCGGGAGCACAGATCGAGTACGACCGCCGCTCGTCCCGCTCGTCGCCGGGGCGCCGTACGGTCAGCGACTGCCCCGGCCGGAACGCGTAGACGTCCGCCAGGTCGCCGGGCACCTCGAAGGTCACCGCCACCGCGTCGGAGCAGAGCCGCTCGACCTCGGCGACCCGCAGCGCGTGGAAGTCGCGCACGTCAGATCTCCTTCACGTGTTCGAAGGGCTCCCGGCAGGCCGGGCAGCGCCGCAGCTCCCGGCAGGCGGTCGCGCCGAACGCGGCGAGCCGCTCGGTGTGCTCCTCGCCGCAGCGCGGGCACGCGACCCGTTCCTCGCGGACGCCCAGCACCAGCGGCACCGGGCCGCCCGCGCGGCGCGGCGCCGGCCCGGGCGGAGCGATCCCCGCGGCGGCAAGCTTGGCGCGGCCCGACTCGGTGATCCAGTCGGTGGTCCAGGGCGGGGCGAGCAGCGTCCGCACGCTGACGCGCTCGTAGCCCGCCGCGCGCAACCTCCGGCGCAGGTCGGCGCCGATCGCCTCCATGGCCGGGCACCCCGAGTAGGTCGGCGTGATCGTCACCTCGACGCCGTCCGCGGTCTCCCGCACCTCCCGCAGGATGCCCAGGTCCGCCAGCGTGAGAAACGGCAGCTCGGGATCGGTGACGGCGGAGGCCACCTCGGCCGCGCCCGCCGCCGGGGTCACCACGCACCGCCCGGCGTGGCGCGGGCCAGGCCCTGCAGCTCGTCGAGGATCACGCGCAGCTCGTCGCCGTGCACGCCGTCGCGGCCTCGGCCCGGAACACCGGCGGACGTGCCGGGCGAGGGCCGGCGCAGCGTCGCCACCTCCAGGACCTCGGCGAGGACCGCGTCGAACTCCGCGCGCAGCGACGCGGGATCGACCGCGATGCCGGCGGCGGCCAGCCGCTGCTCGACCTCGTGCGGCACGAACAGCTCGTCCAGCAACGGCCACACCTCGTCGACGGCGGCCTGCATGCGCCGGTGGGAGAGCTCGGTGCCGTCGCCGAGGCGCACGGTCCAGCCGGCCGCGTACTCCCGGTGGTAGGTGACCTCCTTGACGCCCTTCGCGCCGATCGCCGCGAGCACCGGGTCGCGGGTCGCCGACAGCCGCTCGAGCAGCGCCAGCCGCCAGGTCGCGAAGACCAGCAGCCGCGCGACGAGGTGGGCGAAGTCGGCGTCGGCGCGCTCGGCCAGCCGTACGTTGCGGAACTCCTCCGGCCCGCGCAGATAGGCCAGGTCGTCCTCGCCGCGTCCGGCGCCCTCGGCCTCCCCCGCCCGGGTCAGCAGCAGCCGGGCCTGACCGAGCAGGTCGAGCGCGATGTTCGCGATCGCCATCTCGTCCTCGAGCTCGGGCGCGCGGGTCACCCACTGCTGCAGCCGGTGCGACAGGATCAGCGCGTCGTCGCCGAGCATCAGGCAGTACGCGGCCAGATCGGCCGGCTCCGCGCCGTCGGGCAGCTCGGTGGGCACCCCGGCGAGCGGGTCGGCGAACCCCGTCCCGTACGCCCAGCGCGCGTCGTCGTCGTGGTCGGTGAGGGCCTGGTAGGCGTCGTCGAAGGACATCGCGGCCTCAGATGTGCGGGACAGAGTCGGGAATGGCGTAGTACGTCGGGTGCCGGTACACCTTGTCGCCGCTGGGCCCGAAGAACGCGTCCTTCTCCTCGGGGCCGGAGGCGACCACGTCGTCGGAGCGCACCACCCAGATGCTGACGCCCTCGTTGCGGCGGGTGTAGAGGTCACGCGCGTGGTGCAGGGCCATCTCGGGGTCGGCGGCGCGCAACGATCCGACGTGCACGTGGTTGAGGCCGCGCTTGGCCCGCACGAACACCTCGAACAGCGGCCACTCGTGCCGGACCTCGCTCATACGAGCACCTCCCGCCTCTTGGCCGCGTGCGCCGCGGCCGCCTCCCGTACCCAGGCGCCTTCCTCGTCGGCGCGGCGCCGGTGACCGATCCGTTCGGCGTTCATCGGCCCGTCGCCCGAGATCACGCGCTTGAGCTCCGACCAGTCGACCTCGCCGAAGTCGTGGTGCCCGCGCTCGGGGTTCCACCGCAGGTCCGGGTCGGGCAGCGTGACGCCGAGCGCCTCGGCCTGCGGCACGCTCATGTCGACGAACCGCTGCCGCAGCTCGTCGTTGGTGTGGCGCTTGATCTTCCAGGCCATCGACTGCGCCGTGTTCGGCGACTCCGCGTCGGGCGGGCCGAACATCATCAGCGACGGCCACCACCACCGGTTCACCGCGTCCTGCACCATGTCGCGCTGCGCCTGGGTGCCGCGCATCATCGTCATCAGCAGCTCGTAGCCCTGCCGCTGGTGGAACGACTCCTCCTTGCAGATGCGGATCATCGCCCGGGCGTACGGCCCGTACGAGCTGCGGCAGAGCGGCACCTGGTTGCAGATCGCGGCGCCGTCGACGAGCCAGCCGATCACCCCGACGTCGGCGAACGTGAGCGTCGGATAGTTGAAGATCGACGAGTACTTCTGGCGGCCGTCGATGAGCCGGCGGGTCAGGTCGCCCCGGTCGGCGCCGAGCGTCTCGGCCGCGGAGTAGAGGTAGAGCCCGTGCCCGGCCTCGTCCTGCACCTTGGCCAGCAGGATCGCCTTGCGGCGCAGCGTGGGCGCGCGGGTGATCCAGGCGCCCTCCGGCTGCATGCCGATGATCTCGGAGTGGGCGTGCTGGGCGATCTGCCGGATCATCGTCTTCCGGTAGCCGTCGGGCATCCAGTCGCGCGGCTCGACGCGCTGGTCCCTCTCGATGGTCGCGGTGAAAACCTCTTCGCTCATGACGCCTCCCAGGGAAAGAAGCCCTGCCCGGTCTTGCGGCCCAGCTCGCCGCGGGCCACCTTGTCGCGCAGCAGCCGCGGCGGGGCGAACCGCTCGCCCAGCTCACGGTGCAGGTGCTCGGCGATCGCCAGCCGCACGTCGAGCCCGACCAGGTCGGTGGAGCGCAGCGGGCCCATCGGATGGCGGTAACCCAGCTCCATCGCGCGGTCGATGGACGCCGCGTCGGCGACGCCCTCCTCGAGCATCCGGATCGCCTCGAGGCCGAGCAGCACGCCGAGCCGGCTGGTGGCGAACCCGGGCGAGTCGCGGACGACGACCTCGGTCTTGCCCAGCCCGGCGACCCACGACCGGGCCGCCTCCCGCGCCTGGTCGCCGGTCTGCGGGCCGGTCACGATCTCGACGAGCTTGCTGGCCGGTACGGGGTTGAAGAAGTGCATGCCGAGGAACCGCTCGGGGTCCGCCAGCCCGTCGGCGAGCCCCGCGATCGACAGCGAGCTGGTGTTGCTGGCCAGCACCGCCTGGTCGCCGACCGTCCGCTCGGCGGCGGCCAGCACGCGCACCTTGAGCGCCGCGTCCTCGGGCACCGCCTCGACCACCAGATCGGTGGCGGCGCTCAGCCCGCTCACGTCGTCGACGAGGTGCAGCCGCAAGAGCACCGCGTCGGAGGACTCCGCGAGCAGGCCCTTGCCGGCCGCGCGCAGCAGCCCCATCGCCACCCGGTCACGGGCTGCCGCCGCGGCCGCCGGGTCGCGCTCCACGAGGCTGACCGCCGAGCCGGCCACGGCGAAGACCTGCGCGATGCCGGCCCCCATGCGGCCGCCGCCGATCACGGCGACCACCTTCGGCACGGCAGGCTGCGGCGCGCTCACGACCGGCCGCCGGCCAGGAACGCGTCCATCCGTACGCGCTTCTCCTCGGACTCGAAGAGGATCGCCTGCGCGAGGTCGTCGGTCAGCGGGTGCCCGCCGCCGTCGGCGACCAGCTTGGTCAGCCGCAGCGCCAGCGCCCCCGACCGGCCCATCCGGTCGAGCAGCCCGTGCGCCCGCTTGAGCAACTCCCCGGCCGGCACGACCTCGGCGACCAGCCCGAAGCGCAGCGCGTCGTCGGCGTCGAGGCGCCGCCCGGCGAGCAGCACCTGCTTGGCGACCGAGGCGCCGACCAGCTCGCGCAGCCGCCAGCAGGCGCCGGCCGCCGCGAGGATGCCCAGCCCGGGCTCGGGGTTGCCGAACACCGCGGCCGGCGAGGCGAGGCGCACGTCGCACGCGTACGCCAGCTCGGCCCCGCCGCCCAGCGCATAGCCGTCGACGGCGGCGACCGTCGGCAGCGGCAGCCGCGCGATCCGGTCGAACAGCCGGCTGTTGATCCCCTGCAGCGCCTGCTCGCGACCGCGCTCACGCAGCTCGCCGATGTCGGCGCCCGCGGCGAACGTGCCGCCGTCGCCGGTGAGCAGCAGCAGCCGGGGTCGCGCCTCGAGGGCCGCGCACACGTCGTGCAGCTCGGCGACCATGGCCGCGTTGATGGCGTTGCGCGCCTCGGGCCGGCGCAACGTCACCACGACCCGGTCGTCGAGCTCCTCGACCGCGATCGTGCTCATCGCCGCCCCGCCGCGTCCCGCGGCCCGCCCACGCCGGCCACCCGCCCGGTGGTCACCGCTCCGCGCCGGCCGCTCACAGCCGCTCCACCAGCATCGCGAAGCCCTGACCCGCGCCGGCCGCTCACGGACGCTCCACCAGCATCGCGACGCCCTGGCCCACGCCTACACACAGCGTGGCGAGCGCGCGGCGGGCGTTCTCGCGTTCCATCCGGCCGAGCAGCGTCACGGTCAGGCGCGCGCCCGAGCAGCCCAGCGGGTGCCCCAGGGCAATCGCGCCGCCGTCGGCGTTGACGCGCTCCTCGTCCAGCTTGAGCCGCCGGATCACCGCGAGCGACTGCACGGCGAACGCCTCGTTCAGCTCGACGGCGTCGAGGTCGCTCGCGTCCCAGCCGGCGCGGGCCAGCGCCTTCTCCGTCGCGGGCACCGGGCCGAGCCCCATGATCTGCGGCGGCACGCCGGCGCTCGCGGCCGTCACGATGCGGGCGCGCGGCGTCAGCCCGTACCGCTCGACCGCCTCGGCACTGGCGACGACCAGCGCGGCGGCGCCGTCGCTCAGCGGGGACGACGACGCGGCCGTGACCACGCCACCGTCGCGGAACACCGGCTTGAGCTTGCCCAGCTTCTCGAGCGTGGACCCGCGGCGCGGGATCTCGTCGGCGGTGACGTCGCCGACCGGCACGATCTCGCCGTCGAACCGGCCCGCGTCGATGGCCGCGATCGCGCGCTCGTGGCTGCGCAGCGCGAAGGCGTCGCTCTCGGCGCGGGTGATGCCGTCGAGCGCGGCGACCTCCTCGGCCGTCTCGCCCATGCTGAGCGTGATCCGCCTGTCCTCCGGGCCGGTGCCGGCCTGCTTGTCGTGCGCCTTGAACGCCGGGTTGGTGAACCGCCAGCCCAGCGACGTGTCCACGACCTCGCCGGGCCGCGCCCACGGGGTGCCCGGCTTCTGCATCACCCAGGGCGCGCGGGTCATCGACTCGACGCCGCCCGCGACGATCAGGTCGGCCTCGCCCGCGCGGATCTGGTTGGCCGCCGAGACGATCGCCGTGAGCCCGCTCGCGCACAGCCGGTTGACCGTGTAGCCGGGGACGGTGTCGGGCAGGCCCGCGAGCAGCACGGACATGCGGGCGACGTTGCGGTTGTCCTCGCCGGCCTGGTTGGCGGCGCCGAGCACCACCTCGTCGATCGCCTCGGCGGGCACGCCGGCGCGGGCGACGGCCTCGCGCACGACCAGCCCGGCGAGGTCGTCGGGGCGGGAGCCGGCGAGCGCGCCGCCGTACTTGCCCTGCGGAGTGCGGACGCCGCCGACGAGGTAGGCCTCGGCCATGAAAGGGTCTCCCTGCTCAGACGTGGTGACGGGACTGGATCGTGAAGAACCGGCCGGCGACGAACCAGTCGTCGGTCAGCGAGGCGGTGGCCGCCGGGTTGGCGCCGGTGCCGTGCAGGTCGCTGAACGCGGCGGTCTGGTTGACGAAGACGCCGCCCGTGAGGTTCTCGGCGAGGTGCACGCCGGCGTCGAGAGCCGCCTCGCGCGCCGCGGCCAGCACCTCGGGGCTCGTGGAGTGCACCAGCGCCGTGAGCGCGCCGTGTGCCCGTACGGTCTCGACCAGCACCCGCAGGCTGTGCTCGGTGGACTCGGTGGCGATGACGAACGAGACCGGCCCGAACCACTCCCGGGTGTACGCCTTCTCGTCGGCCGCGTCGAGCCGGATGACGACCGGGGTGCGGATCGTGGCGCCGGGGTTCTGCTCGTCGGCGACCTCGGCGCTCGGGTGGATCACCGTGGACGCGGTGCCCGCCTCGGTCAGCCGGGCCAGCACGCCGTCGTTGACGATCGCGCCCAGCGTGCCCGCCGCGCGGGCCGGGTCGCCGAGCAGCTTGTCGAGCGCCGCGGACAGGTCGGCGCCGAACTCGTCGACGCTGCGGTGGCCCGCGTCGGTCTCGATGCCGGTCTGCGGCACCAGGATGTTCTGCGGGGTGGTGCACATCTGGCCGCTGTAGAGCGACAGCGAGAAGGCCAGGTTGCGCAGCAGGCCCTTGTAGTCGTCGGTGGAGTCCACGACGACCGTGTTGAGGCCCGCCTTCTCGGTGTAGACGACGGCCTGGCGGGCGTTGGCCTCGAGCCAGTTGCCGAACTCGCTGGACCCGGTGAAGTCGACGATCCGTACGTCGGGGTGGGTGGCGAGGGTGGCGGCGATGCCGTCGCCGCGTTCCTCGACGGCGAGCGTGACCAGGTCGGGGTTCTGGCCGGCCTCGGCGAGCACCTCGCGGCAGATCTGCACGGTGATCGCGAGCGGCAGGACGGCGCCCGGGTGCGGCTTGACGATCACGGGGTTGCCGGTGACGAGGCTCGCGAACAGGCCGGGGTACGAGTTCCAGGTGGGGAACGTGTTGCAGCCGATCACCAGGCCGACGCCGCGGCCGACGACCGTGCTGGTCTTGCTCAGGCGCAACGGGTCGCCGCCGCGCTGCGGCTTGCTCCACTCGGCGGTGCCGGGCATGCGGGTGGTGGCGGCCAGCGCGTACGCCACCGCCTCGAGCGCCCTGTCCTGCGCGTGCGGGCCGCCGGCCTGGAACGCCATGACGAACGCCTGGCCGGTGGTGTGTTGCACCGCGTGCGCCAGCTCGAACGAGCGGGCGTTGATCCGCTTGAGGATCTCGGCGGCCACACCGGCGCGACCCTGCGGGCCGACGGCGCGCCAGGCCGGGGTGGCGGCGCGGGCGGCGGCGATCAGCGCGAGCGGGTCGGCCTTGGGGTAGCTGATGCCCAGCTCGAGGCCCCAGGGTGAGCGCTCGGTGCTGACGCTGCCGGTGGCGCCGGGCGCCTCGATCGGGAAGGGCTTGCCGAGCAGGGCCCGGAACGCGCGCTCGCCCTCGGGCGCCGCCTGCTCGCCGTAGACCGACTTGCTCGGTGACTCGGGGAAGGCCGACCAGTAGTCGCGCACGGTGGTCGCGCGGACAGCCTGGTCGAGCAGCTCGGAATGCCTGTCGTACAACTCAGCCGGGGTGGTCATCGGCGCTGCGCTCCCTTGCGCTCGGATACCATCATTATCTACCGTCCGTTCGGTCGGTAATCAAGACCTGGGAGGCACAATGGCACCCGCTCAGGAGCCTCGCCGGCGCGGTCGCCCCGGGCACGACCTGGACGCGGTGCTCGCCGCCGCGGTGCGGCTGTTCAACGAGAACGGCTACGACTACACCAGCATGTACGACATTGCGGTCGCGCTCGGCATCACCAAGTCGAGCGTCTATCACCACATCAGCGGCAAGGAGCAGTTGCTGCAGATGGCGATGGATCGGGCGCTCGACGGGCTGTTCGAGGCGGCCGACGAGGTACGCGATCTCGACGTGCCGGCGCGCGAGCGGCTCGCGCAGCTGATCCGGCGCAGCGTGCTCGTGCTGGCCGAGCGGTTCGAGTACGTGACGGTGCTGCTGCGCGTGCGCGGCAACACCGAGGCCGAGCAGCACGCGCTGGCGCGGCGGCGCGAGTTCGACGGCCTGGTCACCGAGCTGGTCAAGCAGGCCCAGGCCGAGGGTGGCGTACGCCCCGACGTCGACCCGCGCACCGCGGCGCGCCTGCTCCTGGGCATGGTCAACTCGCTGACCGAGTGGTACCGCCCCCGCCCCGGCGGCGCCGAGGCCATCGCCGACGCCGTCACCGCGCTCGCCTTCGAGGGCCTCCGCGCCCGCTGACCCCCGTCCAGCTCCTCGCCCTTGCCTCCGGGCCGTTCGCGGCGTCGCCTTCACAAGATCTCCGCGGACCGCACCCGATCGGAGCACGCCCGGCTGCGTCGTCCGTCCGGATTGGCTAGCGTGAGCGCCGATGAGACGAAGCCTGGCCGCCGCCGCGGTCGCCGCGCTGCTGACGGCCGGCGCCTGCAGCTCCTCCCCCGAGGCTGCCCCGCCGTCCGCCGTACCGGAATCCTCCCCGGCTCCGGCTTCCCCGGCTCTGCCTTCCTCGACGGCCCTGTCCTCCGCACCGACCTCCTCGGCGCCCGCCCCCGACTGCGTGACCACCACCCTGGACGGCCTCGACCTGCCCGGGCGCGTCGGCCAGCTGCTCATGATCGGCGTCCCGGTGAACGCGCCCAGCGGCGTCGGCGACACCCTGCGCCGCTACCAGGTGGGCGGCCTGTTCCTGCGCGGCCGCAGCACCCACCGCGCCGCCGGGATCAAGGCCGACGTCGCCGCCCTGCAGAAGCGCGCGGAGCTGCCCATGCTGGTCGCGCTCGACCAGGAGGGCGGCAGCGTCCAGACCCTCAAGGGCCCCGACTTCCCGCGGCTGCCGTCCGCGTTCCGCCTCGGCGCCGGCCCGGAAACGACCCTGCGGGACACCACCCGCGAGAGCGCCCGCCGCCTGGCCGCCATCGGCGTGAACCTCAACCTCGCGCCGGTCGCGGACACCGTCCCGGCGAGCCTCGGCACCCGCAACCCGCCCATCGGCGCGTTCCGCCGCCAGTACGGCTCCGACCCGGCGAAGGTGGCCGCCGCCATCCGAACCGTCGTCCCCGCCTCGCAGGACGAGGGGGTGCTCACCGTCCTCAAGCACTTCCCCGGCCTGGGCCGCGTGCGGGTCAACACCGACGTCTCCACCGGCGCCACCGACGACACGGCCACCGTGGACGACCCGTACCTGACCCCGTTCCGGGCCGGCATCCGGGCCGGAACGGCCAGCGTGATGATCTCGTCGGCGAGCTATCCCCGCCTCGACCCCGACGCGATCGCCGCCTTCTCGAAGCCCGTGGTCACCGGTCTGCTCCGCGAGAGGCTCGGCTTCCGCGGCCTGGTGGTCTCGGACGACCTGGGCGCCGCGCGTGCGGTCACCGGCTGGTCACCCGCCCAGCGAGCCGTACGCTTCGTCGCCGCCGGCGGCGACCTGGTGCTCACGATCGTGCCGTCGGACGCCGCGCCCATGGCCGGCGCCCTCATCGCCCGGGCCGGCAAGGACCAGGCGTTCCGCGCCCGCGTCGACGACGCCGCCCGCCACGTCCTGCAGGCCAAGCAGCGCGCGGGCATTCTCGGCTGCGCCTAGACCCCTATGATCGATGCCGTGATCGCCGACGCGCCCTACCTGCCGCCCTCCTAGGTGCGGCCGCCTTCCCGACGTCGCCTTGGTGGCGGCGCGGGCGGCCCGCCGTCAGGACGGCAGACATGAGCAAGACCGACCGCACCCGCCCCGGCTGGGTGACCGAGTACTTCACCGGCGTCCTCACCCACGACCACCGACACGGCCATTGCCACGTCGAGACCCTGGCCGACGCCCGCCCCAGCGCCCCTTCCCCCGACACCCGTCGCGGCGGCCCGTCCCCCGACGCCCACCGTGGCAGCCCGTCGCCCGACGCCCACCGCGACAGCCCGTCGCCCGACGCTCGTCGCGGCGGCCCCTCCTCCGGCGCCGACCGCAGCGATTCCTCGCCCGACGCAGACCGCAGCGGCCCCTCCTCCGACGCGCACCGCGGCGACCCCTCCCCTGACGTCCACCGCAGCGAATCCTCGCCCGACGCGCACTGCAGCGCCCCTTCCGCCGACGCCCACCGCGGCGGCCCTTTCTCCGGCGCCCACCCTTCCCCCGCCGGCCCTTCCGTGGGCGCGGGCCGTCGTCGGCGGCCGCCCTGCCGTCACCGGCTCCGCGGCGGCTACGTTTTCGCGGCCAAGGTCTACGGCGACCGCATGACGCCCGGCTTCGAGCACACGATCTATCACACGCCCATGCGCCGCACCGCCCGCGACGTGCTCCACCGCGCCCGGGGCGAGTACAACGCCGGCCACCGGCCCGGCGACGACGACCTCGAGGACCGCTGGGAACCTCCTCTCCTGCCCGCGAACAACGCAGTCTGGCTGGCCTGGTGACCGTGGCTCACACCCGGCGCAGCCAGAACGTGAGGCCGATCGACTCGTCGGTGAACTCGCGTGGCTCGGGCCAGCCGGGATCGCCGGCGGCGTAGGACGTGGCGAGGACCTCGTCGGCGACCAGCGGGCCGTGCTCGGTCAGCGCCAGCGCGGTCTCGTCGTCGCCCGCGCGGTAACGCAGCTCGATGCGGTCGGAGACCTCGAGGCCGCTGGCCTTGCGCGCCTCCTGGATCTGGCGGACGGCGTCGCGGGCGATGCCCGCGCGGCGCAGCTCCGGCGTCAGCGACAGGTCGAGGGCCACCGTGGCGCCCGCGTCGGAGGCCACGGCCCAGCCCGCCCGCGGGGTCTCGGTGATGACGACCTCGTCGGGCGTGAGTGTGATCGCCTCGCCGTCGACCTCGACGGTGGCCGTGCCGGCGGTGCGCAGCGCGGCGCTCAGCTCGGCGGCGTCCGCCGCCGCGATCGACCGGGCCACGGCCTGCACCCTCTTGCCGAACCGGCGGCCCAGCGTACGGAAGTTGGCCTTCGCCGTGGTGTCCACGAAGGAGCCCGCCACCCGGGCGACCTCGCCGACGTTGAGCTCGGCGGCGATCTCGGCGAGCAGGCCCGCGGGCAGGTCGCCGAAGCCGGGCGCCGACGCGAGCGCGCGGGACAGCGGCTGGCGCACCTTCATGCCGGACTCGGCGCGCGCGGCCCGGCCCAGCTCGACCAGCCGCCGCACCAGCGCCATCTGCGCCGACAGCGCCGGGTCGACCAGCGACGCGTCCGGTTCGGGGAACGCAGCGAGGTGCACCGACTCGGCTGCCTCCGGGTCGACCGCGACGACGAGGTCGGTCCACACGCGCTCGGTGACGAACGGGGTCAGCGGCGCCATCAGCAGCGTCACCGCGCGCAGCGCCTCGTGCAGCGTGGCGAGCGCGGCCGGCTCGCCGCGCCAGAAGCGGCGGCGGCTGCGGCGCACGTACCAGTTCGAGAGGTCGTCGACGAACGCGGCGAGCAGCCGGCCGGCCTCCTGCGTGTCGAACGCCGCGTACGCCTCGTCGACCTTGCGGATCAGGTCGTTGAGCTCGGAGAGCACCCAGCGGTCGAGCAGCGGGCGCTCGGCGGGCGCCGGATCGGCCGCGGACGGGGCCCAGCCGGCGGCACGGCCGTAGAGCGCCTGGAAGGCGACCGTGTTCCAGTACGTCAGCAGGGTCTTGCGCACGACCTCCTGCAGCGTGGTGTGGCCGACGCGGCGCGCGGACCAGGGGGAGCCGACGCAGGCCATGAACCACCGGACCGCGTCGGCGCCGTGCGCGTCCATCAGCGGGATCGGCTCGAGGATGTTGCCCAGGTGCTTGGACATCTTGCGGCCGTCCTCGGCGAGGATGTGGCCGAGGCAGACGACGGTCTCGTAGGACGAGCGGTCGAACACCAGCGTGCTCACGGCCATCAGCGTGTAGAACCAGCCGCGGGTCTGGTCGATCGCCTCGGAGATGAACTGCGCGGGAAAACGACGCTCGAACAGCTCCTTGTTGCGGTAGGGGTAGCCGAACTGGGCGAACGGCATGGAGCCCGAGTCGTACCAGGCGTCGATGACCTCGGGGACACGGGTGGCGGTGGCCGCGCACTGCGGGCAGGCGAAGGTCACCTCGTCGATGAACGGCCGGTGCGGGTCGAGCCCGGACAGGTCGCGGCCGGCCAGCTCGCCCAGCTCGGCGAGCGAGCCGATGCAGGTCAGGTGGCCGTCGGCGCACCGCCAGATCGGCAGCGGCGTGCCCCAGTAACGGTTGCGCGACAGCGCCCAGTCGACGTTGTTGGTCAGCCAGTCGCCGTACCGGCCGCGTTTGACCGTCTCGGGTTGCCACGTGGTCTTCTCGTTCTCGCGCAGCAGTTCGTCGCGGACGGCCGTGGTCCGTACGTACCAGGACGGCTGGGCGTAGTAGATCAGCGCGGTGTGGCAGCGCCAGCAGTGCGGATATTGGTGCTCGTAGGGCTCGAGGCGGAACAGCAGACCGGTGCGGCTCAGCTCCTCGACGAGCGGCTCGTTGGCCGTACGGAAGAACTGGCCGCCCACCAGCGGCACGTCGGCGGAGAACGTGCCGTCGCGCAGGATCGGGTTGACCATCGGCAGGCCGTAGGCCCGGCAGCTGGCCAGGTCGTCGGCGCCGAACGCGGGTGACTGGTGCACCAGGCCCGTGCCGCTGTCGGTCGTCACGTAGCCGGCCAGGATGACGATGTGCGCGTCGGGCACCTCGACCAGGTCGAACGGCGGCCGGTAGGCCCAGCGCTCCATTTCCTTGCCGGTGAACGTCTCGCCGGTGGCGGTCCAGCCCTCGCCGAGCACCTGCGCAGCCAGCGGCTCGGCGAGCACCAGGTGCTCGGCGCCGTCGGTGACCACCACATAGGTGACCGACGGATGGACCGCGACGGCCGTGTTCGACACCAGCGTCCAGGGCGTGGTGGTCCAGACCAGCAGCGAGGCCCGGCCGGCGAGCGGCCCGGAGGTCAGCGGGAAACGGACGTAGACCGCCGGGTCGACGTCGGTCTCGTAGCCCTGGGCGAGCTCGTGGTCGGAGAGCGTGGTCTGGTCGCGCGGGCACCACGGGGCGACGCGGAAGTCCTCCACCAGCAGGCCGCGGTCGAAGATCTGCCGCAGCGACCACCAGACCGACTCGATGTAACCAGGGTCCATCGTGCGGTAGGCGTCGGCCATGTCGACCCAGTAGCCCATGCGCTCGGTGAGCTCGGCGAACGCGTCGGTGTGCCGGGTGACCGACGCGCGGCACCGGGCGTTGAACTCGGCGATGCCGTACGCCTCGATGTCCTGCTTGCCGCTGAAGCCGAGCTCCTTCTCCACCGCGAGCTCGACGGGCAGGCCGTGGCAGTCCCAGCCGGCCTTGCGAGCGACGTGGTAGCCCTTCATGGTGCGGTAGCGCGGAAAGACGTCCTTGAAGACGCGGGCCTCGATGTGGTGGGCGCCGGGCATGCCGTTCGCCGTCGGCGGCCCCTCGTAGAAGACCCACTCGGGGCGGCCCGCGGACTGCTCGAGGCTGCGCGCGAAGATCTGCCTCGCCTGCCAGAACCGCAGGACGTCGTGGTCGAGCGCGGGCAGATCGACCTGCGCGGGCACCTGGCGATACACGGCTTTCCTCCCGGATGCGGCTCTAGCTGGGCAACGACGTTACCGGCGGAGCATGCCCGGGGGGTACGACATTTCCCGGCGCGGCGGTGCTGCCACGGATCACCAGGCGGGGCACGAGCACCATCTCGCTCGCCGTCGTGCGGCCGCCGTCGAGGCGCGAGACCGCGGCCAGCACCGCGTTGTGCGCCTGGGCCGGGGCGTCCTGGTTCACCGAGGTGAGGTCGATGTGGGCGAGGTGGGCCAGCGTGCTGTCGTCGTAGCCGACCACGGAGACCTGGCCCGGCACGTCGACGCCGGCGCGGACGAACGCGTCCATCAGGCCCACGGCGAGGCGGTCGTTGGAGGCCACGACCGCGGTGGGGCGCCGCGGGTCGGCGGCCAGCAGCCGGCCCGCGCGGATGCCACCCTGCTCGGTGTGGTCGCCGGGCAGCACCTGCGCGGGCAGGCCGGCCCGGCGCATCGCCCGGCGGTAGCCGCGACGCCGGGCAGCCGCCACCGCGCCGCGACCGCCGTCGAGGAACGCGATGCGCGTGTGCCCGAGCGCGATCAGGTGGTCGAGGGCAGCGTCGACCCCCACGTCGTCGGCGGGGCGCACCACGTCGACCCCGGCGCCGCGCGACATCCGGCCGACCACCACGCAGGGCACCCGGGCGGCGAGCCGGCCCAGCTCGTCGTCGGAGGCGTCGGGCCCGAGCAGGATCAGCGCCTCGCAGCGAAAGTCGAGCAGCGTCTCGACGGCGCGTGCCTCGTCGCGGTCGCGGGTGAGCGTGGACAGCACCAGCTCGTAACCCGCCCGGTCGGCCGCGACGTGGATCTCCTCGGCCAGCTCGGCGTGGAACGGGTTGCGCACGTCGAGCAGCACGCCCAGCAGGTGGCGCCGGCGACGCGCGAGCAGGCTGGCCGTGCGGTCGGCGCGATAGCCCAGCTCGGCGGCGGCCGCCAGCACGCGCTCGCGGGTCTCGGCGCTCGGACCGGGCGCGCCGCGCAGCACGAGCGAGACCGAGGCGGGCGAGACGCCGACGCGTTCGGCCACGTCGGACAGTCGCGGTCGCTGATCCACTTTTCACTCCCCGTGCAGGCCTTGACACCGTGCGAGATCAACATCGATATTACAGGGGCCTTAAAGCGCTTTAAACGCCATCCCCCTCAGGAGGTGCCGGATGCCCACCGGAGTCGCAGTCATCGGCGCGGGCATGGTCGGCCGCGCCCACGCCAACGCCTACCGTCAGGCCGCCACCGTGTTCGGCCTCGACCGGCCCGCTCCCCGTCTCGTCGCGATCGCCGACCTGCACGAGCCCTTCGCCGCCGACGCGGCGGCCCGCTACGGCTACGAGCGCGCCGAGACAGACTGGCGCGCGGTCGTCGAGGCGCCCGACGTCGACGCGGTGAGCGTCGCGGTCGCCAACAGCCTGCACCGCGAGGTGACCGAGGCCGCGCTCGCCGCCGGCAAGCACGTGCTCTGCGAGAAACCGCTGGCGCCCGGCGTGGCCGACGGCGAGGCGATGGTGGCCGCGGCCGCCGCCGCTGCGGGACAGGTCGGCGCGGTCGGCTTCACGTTCCGCCGCTCCCCCGCCCTCAACGCCATCAAGCAGCAGGTGGAGCAGACCCTCGGCCCGGTGCGCCACTTCGTCGGCAACTACTGGTGCGACTACGGCTTCGACCCCCTGCGCCCGATGAGCTGGCGCTACCAGGGCGGCCCGGGCTCGGGCGTGCTGGCCGACATCGGCAGCCACCTGACCGACCTGGCCGAGTTCTTCTGCGGCCCGACCACGGGCGTGCAGGGCACGACGATGGCCACGCTGGTGACCGAGCGGCCCAGGCCGCTGGGTGTCGCGGTCGGTCACGCCGGGGGCGTACGGGTGAGTGACGAGCTCGTCCCCGTCGAGAACGAGGACGTCTGCACGTTCACCACCAACTACGCGAGCGGGGCGGTCGGCACGTTCTCGCTGTCGCGCGTCGCCTTCGGGCACGCCAACACGCTGCGGGTCGACCTGTTCTGCGAGAACGGCAGCGCCTCGTTCGACATGACCCGCCCCGCCGAGTTCGGCATCGTCGACGCGAGCGCCGAGCCCGCGGTCAACGGCGCACGCACCGTCCACATCGGCCCCTGGCACCCCTACGTGGCCGGCGGCCTGCCGATGGACTTCCCCACGGTCGGCCACGGCCAGAACGACTTCTTCGTCTACCAGGCACGCGCGTTCCTCGACCAGATCGCCGGCGCGAAAGGCCTGCCGCCGTGCCCCGACCTCGCCCACGGCCTGCACAACCTGCGCGTCCTCGAGGCGGTCGTGTCCGCCACCGACAAGCCCGCCCAGCTCTGAAGGAGACCACCATGCGCCTCGGTGCCTACACCGCGTGCCTGCACGACCGCTCCCTCGACGACACCCTCAAGATCCTCGGCGAGCTGGGGCTCACCAGCGCCGAGATCAACACCGGCGGCTTCGTCGCCGCGCCGCACATCCCGATCGACGAACTGCTCGCCAGCGCGGCCGCCCGCGAGGAGTACCTCGGCCGCTACACCCAGGCGGGCATCACGCTGACCGGCCTCAACTGCAACGGCAACCCGCTCAACCCCGACCCGCAGGTCGGCCCCCGGCACGCCGACGACCTGCGGCGCAGCATCGAGCTGGCGGCGCTGCTCGGCGTGCGGCGCGTGGTGACCATGTCGGGGCTTCCCGGCGGCCACCCCGGCGCGACGGCGGCCAACTGGGTGGTGAACCCCTGGGACAGCCAGTACCTCGACATCCTCGACTACCAGTGGCAGGAGGTGGCCGTCCCGTTCTGGCGCGACATCCAGGCGCGGGCCGCCGACGCCGACGTCAAGGTGTGCATCGAGATGCACCCGCACAACCTCGTGTTCAACCCGCCCACGCTGCTGCGGCTGATCGAGCAGACCGGCGCCACCCACGTCGGCGCCGAGATGGACCCGAGCCATCTGTTCTGGCAGGGCATGGACCCCGTGGCCGCCACCGAGTACCTGGGCGATCGGGTGTTCCACGCCGCGGCCAAGGACACGCGCATCAACGACGCGAACGTGCGCCGCTTCGGGGTGCTGGACGACCGCTTCGCGCGCACGCCCGCCGACCGCAACCCGCTCAACCTCGGCGGCCGCAACACGCTCAACCAATGGCCCACCGAGCCGTCGTGGCAGTTCGTCGCCGTGGGCCGCGGGCACAGTGTCGACGACTTCTGGGTGCCGTTCCTCCAGGCGCTGCACGCCATCGACCCCGACATGGCCGTCAACATCGAGCACGAGGACACCGAACTGGACCAGATCGAGGGTCTCCGCCTGGCCGCCGACAACCTGATCGCCGCCGCCGACAAGGCGGGCGTCTGACAACCGAGCCGATCAGCCCACGGCGGCATGGGCGGGGCGTCGAGCTGATCAGCCCAGGGCCGCGCGGGCGGTGTCGGGCCGGTCAGCCCGGGGCCGCGCGGGCGGTGCCGGGCCGGTCAGCCCAGGGCGGCGCGGGCGGTGTCGAGGAAGGTGAGGTGCGGCTGCTCGATCACGTCGGCGACGGTCCGGCCCTCGGGGAGCCCCTCCCACACCGCGCCGTTGAGGACGAGGAAGTAGGCGCGGGCGGCGTCGTGGACGGCGACCGGGAACAGGACCCGGATCATGCGTTCCTCGACCCAGAAGCGGTGCATGACAGCCTGCGTTGGGGCGTGCCACTCGTCGCCCTCCTGCCAGTGCGGCGGGCGGGCGAAGGCACACCGTTCCGCGTCGGCGGCGACGGTGATGAAGCGCTCGAGCAACGCCAGCCGCTCCGCCCGCCGCGCCTCCGTCATGGCCGTTTCCTGCTTGCTCTGCTCGATGCGCGCGGCCGTTCGCTGGGTGGTGCGCTGCACCAGATACGAGAGCCCACCACCCAGGGCGACCCCGCCGAGCGAGGTCAGCGCCGTCCATGTCTCCGCAGCCATGCACGGCATGGTGCCGACCGCCGGCCCGCCTGTCGATCCGCCGCACTTCCACCAGCAGCGATGCCGCCGACGGCGCGGGCCGGGGCGACGCGCAGCATGCACGGCTGAGGAGCACCGGCCGGGAGCACGAGCGTCGACGACCGGCACGGCGGCGAGCTGGTCGTCCAGGGTGTTAGCGGCAGGGACACGGGCACGGCGGTTGTGACGGCCGGCGTGGATTTGCCTCCGCCGAAGTGGTTGACTCGCGGTTCGGTAAGCCGTAACTTACCGTTCGTGGCTACTTACCAAGGGGCCGACGGGTGGGAGATCCTGGGGGATCCGAGCCGGCGGGCCATCGTGCAGTGCCTGGCCGAACGGCCACGGGCCGTGGGCGAGCTGGCGGACGAGCTGCCGATCAGCCGGCCGGCGGTGTCGCAGCACCTGCGGGTGCTCAAGGACGCCGGGCTCGTCGAGGACGAGGCGTCCGGCACGAGGCGGGTCTACCGGCTCAACCCCGCGGGTGTCTCCGCGCTCCGCGACCAGCTCGACATGTTCTGGAAGCGGACACTGCAGGGCTTTTCCGAGATCGTCGAGGACGAGGAGAGATCATGACCGAGGCAACGACCGAGGTGGTTCTGCGACAGGTCGTCGTGCGGGCGCCGCTGGAGCGGGCGTTCGAGGTGTTCACGACGCGGTTCGCGGACATCAAGCCGAGGGATCACAACATCATGAGTTCGCCGATCGCCGAGACCGTGTTCGAGCGGCGGGTGGGCGGGCGCATCTACGACCGCGCGGAGGACGGCAGCGAGTGCGCCTGGGCGCGGGTGCTGGCCTACGAGCCGCCCGACCGGGTGGTGTTCAGCTGGGACATCGGCGTTCAGTGGCAGATCGAGGCGGACCTCGACAACAACACCAGCGAGGTGGAGGTGCGGTTCGTGGCGGAGGCGCCGGACCGGACGCGGGTGGAGCTCGAGCACCGCAACCTCGACCGGCACGGCCCGGGCTGGGAGTCGCTGCGCGACGGCGTCGCCAACGACCAGGGCTGGCCGCTCTACCTGGCACGCTACGCCGCCCTGATCGACTGACACCCGCCAAGGCGTCCGACGGAAGGGGGCCGCCGCGGGAAGGGGGCCGCCGCGAGAAGGGGGCCGCCGCGAGAAGGGGGCCGCCGCGAGAAGGGGGCCGCCGCGGAAAGGGGGCCGCCGCGGGAAGGGCCGCCGCGGGAAGGGGGCCGCCGCGGAAAGGGGGCCGCCGCGAGAAAGACGCCGCGGGCAAGGGGTGGCCTGACGCGGAAAGGGTCGAGGCAGACGCTGTGGGGCCGCCGGGACAACGGCGGCCCCACGCGCGCTCAGGGCTGGCGGGCGTGTTTCTGCACGTACTGGTTGATCTGGCTCAGGTTGTAGCGGGCACTGTCCTCCGCCCGCTCCTCCCAGGCGAAGACGCACACCGTGGCGATGCCGTCGAAGCCGACCTCGGACAGCGTGCGGAAGAACGTGTCCCAGTCGACCTCGCCCTGGCCGATGTCCAGGTGCTGGTGGATGCGGGCCGGCGAGCCGGGCGGGTTGACGATGTAGCGCAGCCCGGACGAGGCACGGAAGTCGAACGTGTCGGCGATGTGCAACTGGGTGAGCAGCGGACCCGCGTACCGGAGGATCTCGGCCAGGTTGCCGCCCTGGTGGAACGTGTGCGGGGCGCAGTAGAGGAAGCTGACCAGCTCCGAGTCGATGCCGCGGATCAGGTTGACCGCCCCGAGGCCGTCCTCGATGAAGTCGTCGGGGTGCGGTTCGAGCACGAGCCGCACACCCTCCCGCTCGAAGATCGGCAGCAGCTCCTCCATCGAGCGCCAGAACTGGGCCTCGCTACGGCCGGGCTCGGAAGGCCGGCCGTTGAACTCGGAGTTCATCACGTTCACGCCGAGGTCGACGGTGATCTCGATGGCGCGCTTCCAGTACCGTACGGCCGCCTGCCGTTCGTCCTCGTCCGGCCCGGACCAGCGGTAGAGCGGCAGCACCGACGCGACGGAGACTTCGGCGTCCGCCAGCGCCTTGCGGAACGCCGCCACCCCGGCCCGGTCCACCCGCGGGTGCACGAAGAACGGCAGGAAGTCGTCGCGGGGCGACAGCTCGATGTGGTGGTAGCCCAGGTCGGCCACCACCCGCGGCAGCTCGAGCAGCGGCACCCGGCGCAGCATGTAGGGATCGAGCGCGATCCTCATGCCGCGCCACCGGAGGCGACGGGACGGGGCGCGGTGACCTCCGCGGCGTACAGCTTGGGCCTGTCGGCCAGGACCACCGGCACGTGCTCGCCGGTTCGCAGGGCCAGCACGCCCGCGTCGGAGACCACGGCGGCCGCGTAACCGTCCCAGGCGCTCGGCCCGACCGGCTGCCCGCCGGCGCGCAGCGAGTCGATCCACTCCTGGAACTCGATGTCGTACGCCCGCAGGAAGCGCTCCCGCCAGTCGGCCGGCACCGGGTCGGAGGAGCGCCCGGCCGATCGCACGTGCACGGGGCTGAGCGATCCCAGCGACGCCGTGCCGTTCTCGCCCACGATCTCGCCGCGGATGTCGTAGCCGTACCGGATGTTCACCGAGATCTCGACGTCGACGAGCACCCCGTCGGCCAGCTCGAGCACCAGCATCAGCGGGTCCTGCAGCTGTCCCCCGTTGGCGCTGCGGCGCGGCACCAGCACCCGCACCCCTGTGATCTCCTCACCGAACATCCAGCGCACCATGTCGATCTCGTGCACCGCGGTGTCGGTGATCGCCATCTCCTTCTCGTAGAAGCCGGGCACGCTGGCGTTGCGATGCGCGCAGTGCATCATCAGCGGCGTCCCGATCTCGCCGCCGTCGAGGACCGCCTTCAACGCCCGGTACGCCGCGTCGTAGCGCCGCATGTAGCCCACCTGCACCAGCCGGCTGCCGGACGCGGCCTCGGCCTCCACGATCCGCAGGCAGGCCTCTGCCGTGGTGGCCAGCGGCTTCTCGCAGAACACCGGCTTGCCCGCGGCGATCGCGGCCAGCACGTACTGCTCGTGGGTCGGCCCCCACGAGCAGACCACCACCGCCTCCACGTCCGGGGAGGCGATCAGCGCCTCCCCGGTCTCGAAGACCGCGGCGCCCACCCGGGCGCCGACCGACGCGGCGACCGAGCCGTCCACGTCGGACACGGCGGTCACCCGCACGCCGGCCAGCACCTGCGTCATCCGCCGGATGTGGTCCTGGCCGATCATGCCGGTGCCGATGACCCCGACCTTGAGCATGCGCATCACCGCTTCAGCTCGTGCGACAGCTCGGTGAGCTCGTCGCCGCCGGCCATCTGCCGGGTCAGCTCGTCGAGGTCGACCTGCTTGCGGGTCTTGTCGAGCGTGGTCGCGCCCAGCTTGAGGATCACGAAGTGGTCCCCGACCAGGTAGGCGTGGTGCGGGTTGTGGGTGATGAAGACGACGCCCAGCCCGGCGTCGCGCGCGGCGGCCACGTACTTGAGCACCACGCCGGACTGCTTGACGCCCAGCGCGGCGGTGGGCTCGTCGAGGATCAGCACGCGCGCGCCGAAGTACACCGCCCGCGCGATCGCCACGCACTGGCGCTGGCCGCCGGAGAGCGTGCCGATGGGCTGGTTGATGTCCTTGACGACGATGCCCATCTTGCGCAGCTCGGTGTCGGCGATCTCCTTCATCCTCTTGACCTTGAGACCGGCCAGCGGGTATCTGCCCGCCGTCAGCTCGGAGCCGAGGAAGAAGTTGCGCCAGACCTCCATCAGCCCGACCACCGCGAGGTCCTGGTAGACCGTGGCGATGCCGTGCGCGAGGGCTTCGCGCGGGGACGAGAAGGAGACCTCCTTGCCGTCGACGCGCAGGCTGCCCTCGTTGTGCGGGTGCAGACCGGACATGATTTTGATCAGCGTGGACTTGCCGGCGCCGTTGTCGCCGAGCACGCAGGTCACCTCGCCGGCGTTGACGCGCAGGTTGATGCCGCGTAGCGCCCGGATCGCGCCGTACGACTTGCCGACCTCTTCCATCTCGATCAGCGGCTCGCCGCGGTGCAGGTCGCGGTCGGCGTGGGTGGCAAGGGTGTCGGTCATCAGCTATCCCACCTTCCGTGCCGTGGACATCTTCTTGACGTAGAGGTTGACCAGCACGGCGAGCAGCAGCATCACGCCGAGGAACGCCTTGAACCAGTTCGGGTCCCAGCCCGCGTAGATGATGCCGAGGCTGGTCATGCCGAAGATGAACGCGCCGATCGCGACGCCGAGCGCGTTGCCGTAGCCGCCGGTGAGCAGCGTGCCGCCCACCACCGCCGCGATGATGTAGAGGAACTCGTTGCCCACGCCGCCGCCGGCCTGCAGCGTGTTGAAGCGGAAGAGCTGGTGCATGCCGACGAACCAGCCCAGGAACGACACCACCATGAACAGGCCGATCTTGGTGCGGACCACCGGCACACCGACCGCGCGGGCGCTGTCCGGGTTGCCGCCGACCGCGAAGATCCAGTTGCCGACGCGGGCGCGCTGCAGGGTCCACGCGGCGAGCGCCACGAACAGGATCCACCAGAGCACCGACGTCCAGACCGTCACCGAGCCGATCTTGAAGCTGGACGCAAAGATCGTCCCGAGCGAGTCGAAGCCCGCGATGTTGCTGATGTCGGGGCTCGACACGGTCTCGGTGACCAGCTTGGTGACGCCCAGGTTGGCGCCCTGCAGCACGAAGAAGGTGCCCAGCGTGATCAGGAAGCTCGGGATGCCGGTGCGCATCACCAGGTAGCCGTTCAGGAAGCCGATCAGCAGGCAGAAGGCCAGCGACAGGATCGCACCGACCCAGAGGTTCACGCCGAAGTACCAGCAGAACATCGACGCGGCCAGGCCGGCGGTGTAGACGATGACGCCGGCCGACAGGTCGAACTCGCCGCCGATCATCAGCAGGCCGACGCCGACGGCGACGATCCCGATCACGGAGGCCTGGTAGAGCACGGTGAAGAACGACTCGGCCGAGCGGAACGAGGGCGCGAGCGTCAGGAAGAAGATGAAGATGATGATCGCCGCGACCAGGGCGCCGATCTCGGGCCGGGCCATCAGGCGGCTGGCCAGCCCGGCCCGGACCCGGCCGGGAGGCTCGGCGGAGGGGGACGGCGTGGGCGCCGCCTCGACGGTCTGACTCATGACGACACCCCCCTCACCGCGTGTTGTTCTTGGTGAAGGGCAGGATCCTGTCGATGTTCTCGCTGTCCACGAAGGAGGGACCGGTGAGCACCGCCTTGCCGCCGCCGATGTCGTTGCCGTTCTTCAGGTTGAGGTAGAGCGACGTGACGGCCATGTAGCCCTGCACGTACGGCTGCTGGTCGATCGAGAACAGGATCTTGCCGTCCTTGATCTGCTGGGCCGCCTGCTCGTTGAGGTCGAAGGTGACCAGCTTGGCCTCGCTGCCGGACTGCTCCTTGGCCTTGATGGCGTCGAGCGCCTGCGGGGCGCCGAGCGTCACGATCGCATCGATCGACTTGTCCTGCGCGAGCTTCGCCTGCAGCGTGGAGGTCACGGCCGCGTCGTCCGCGCCGTTGACCTGGATGTTCTCGGTGCCGGGGACGGACTTCTTCACGCCCGCGCAGCGCGCCTCGAGGGCCACCGAGCCGGTCTGCTGGATCACGCAGAGGGGGTGCTTCGCGCCCTGGCTCGCGAGCCTCTCGCCAGCGGTGGTGCCGGCCAGGGTCTCGTCCGAGCCGAAGTACATCAGCGCGCCGAGCCGCTGGAAGTCGTCGATGCCGGAGTTGAAGCCGACCACCGGGATGCCCGCGCCGGTCGCGGCCTTGACCGAGCCTGCCAGCGCGTCGGGGGTGACCAGCGTGGTCGCGATGCCGTTGACCTTGGAGTCCACCGCGTTCTGGATGAGGACGGCCTGCTTGGGCGCCTCCGGGTCGTTGGAGTACTTGAGCGTGACGCCGGTGTCCTTGGCGGCCTGCTGCGCGCCGTTCTTGACCTTGTCCCAGAACGTGTCGCCGGGCGTCTCGTGGGTGATGAAGGCGATGGTGTAACCCGAGCTGCCGGCTGCGTTGCCGCCGCCGGTGGCCGTGTCCTCGGTCTTCTCACGGCCGCCGCCGCTGCACGCCGTGGCCGCGAGCATCACCGCCGCCCCGGCGGCGAGCATCCGGAAGGTGCGCTTGCGAGAGGTCATGACTACTCTCCTATGGCTGGACGGGGTATGCCGGCGGCGCGGGAGTGAAGGCCGACGGAGTTGAGGTAGGTGCGGGTGCGCTGCGCGATCGGCAGCGGCACGTCGAAGTCGACCGGGTACATGTCCTGCTCGACGACGACGAACAGCTCGGCGTCGAGCTCGCTGAGCGCGTCGAGCACGGCGGGCACGTCCGGCTCCCCGGCGGGCGGCTCGACGCTGGCGCCCTGCGCCACCGCCCGGCCGAACGCGAGGTCCTCCTTGACGGCCCGCTCGGCGATCACCGGGTCCATCTGCTTGATGTGCACGTAGCCGACCCGCTCGGGGTACTTGCGGATCAGGCCGGGCACGTCGGCCTTGCGGTAGGCCAGGTGCCCGGTGTCCAGGCAGAGCGAGACGTACCGGGGGTCGGTGTCCTCGAGGAACCGCTCGGTCTGCGCCTGCGTCTCCACCTGGTAGTCGGCGTGCGGGTGGAACCGCATGTGCACGCCGTACTCCTCGAGCAGCACCTTGCCCAGGGTGTTGCTGTTGCGCACGAGCGCGCGCCAGGCGTCGGGGTCCAGCTCGGCCGGTTCGAGGTACGCGTTGGTGACGTCGTCGCGGTACCCGGGCACCGGCACGAACACGACGTTCTCGCCGCCCACGGCCGCGGTCAGCTCCGCCACGGCGCGGGTCGCCGCGAGTACGGCCTCGAAGTCCTTGTGCGGGCCGCCGACGCCGCCCACCGTGCCGCCGGCGACGGTGAGCCCGCGGGCGGCGAGCTCGTCGGACAGCTGCTTCGGGTCGGTCGGCAGATAGCCGTACGGGCCGAGCTCGAGCCACGAGTAGCCGGCCGCAGCCATCTCGTCGAGGAACCGCTGCCACGGCGTCTGCTTCGGGTCGTCGGCGTACCACACACCCCACGAGTCGGGGCAGCTACCGAGTTGCAGGTGACGGATTTCCATTCGGTGACCAGCCTTTTAACTAGCGGTGGGGAAGTGCAGAGAGGCGTCGTACGCGTGCGAGACGTGCGGCCACCGCGAGGTGACGACCTTGGCGCGGGTGTAGAACGAGACGCCCTCGGGACCGTGGACGTGCTTGTCGCCGAAGAGCGAGTCCTTCCACCCGCCGAAGGAGTAGTAGGCCATCGGCACCGGGATGGGGACGTTGATGCCGATCATGCCGACGCGCACCCCGCGCTGGAACCGGCGCGCGGCCTCGCCGCTGCTCGTGAAGATCGCAGTGCCGTTCCCGTACGGGTTGCTGTTGATCAGGTCGATGGCCGCGTCCACGGTGTCGGCCCGCACGACCGACAGCACCGGCCCGAAGATCTCCTCCCGGTACACCTCCATCGACGGCTCCACCTGGTCGATGACCGTCGGCCCGACGAAGAACCCGTCCTCGTAGCCCGGCACCCGCAGCCCGCGCCCGTCGACGGTGACCTTGGCGCCCTCGCGCTCGCCGCTCTCGATCAGCCCCTCGATGCGCTGCTTCGCGGCGGCCGTCACGACCGGCCCCATCTCGCTCTTCGGGTCGCGGCCGTTGCCGACCACCACCTCGCCGGCCTTGCGGTTGACGAGGTCCACCAGCGCGTCCCCGGCGCCCGCGACGGCCACCGCGGCCGAGATCGCCATGCACCGCTCCCCCGCCGAGCCGAACGCCGCCGCGGTCAGGTGGCCGGCCGCGAACTCGAGGTCGGCGTCGGGCAGGATGATCGCGTGGTTCTTGGCGCCGCCGAGCGCCTGCACCCGCTTGCCGGTGGCGCTGGCCTGCTGGTGGATGTAGCGGGCGATCGGCGTGGAGCCCACGAACGAGACCGCCGCGACGTCCGGGTGCTGCAGGATCGCGTCGACCGCGGCCTTGTCGCCGTGCACCACGTTGAAGACGCCGTCGGGCAGCCCGGCCTCGCGCCACAGCCCGGCGATGTAGTTGGACGCCGACGGGTCGCGCTCGCTGGGCTTGAGCACGAACGTGTTGCCGCAGGCGATCGCGACCGGGTACATCCACATCGGCACCATCGCCGGGAAGTTGAACGGCGTGATCCCCGCGCACACCCCGAGCGGCTCGCGGAAGCTGAACACGTCCACGCCGGTCGACGCCTGATCGCTGTACTCGCCCTTGAGCAGCTGCGGGATGCCGCAGGCGAACTCGATCACCTCGAGCCCGCGCTGCACCTCGCCGGCCGCGTCGGACAGCACCTTGCCGTGCTCGTCGGAGATGATCTCGGCGAGGTTCTTGACCCGCGCGTTGACCAGCTCGCGGAAGTTGAACATGATCTTCGTGCGCCGGCTGAGCGAGGCCTGGCTCCAGTCCTCGAACGCGGTGCGGGCCGCGCCCACGGCGGCGTCCACGTCGGCCTCGGCGGCCAGCACCACCTCGTGCTGCTGCCGCCCGGTGGCGGGGTTGAAGACGGGACCCTTGCGCGTCGACTGCCCGGCGGTGAACTCGCCGCCGATCCAGTGCTCGATGGTTGCCATCAGGAATTCCTTAGAGATAGAGCCGCTGCGAGCTCTTCGCGGCTTGGTAGGCGGCCCGGGCGTCACGGGTCGAGGACAGCTCGGACACTTCCGGAACCGGCACGTCCCACCAGGATTCGGAGGACGGCACCGGGGCGAGCGGGTCGGTCTCGATGTGCACGACGGTGAGGCGGTCGGCCTCCCGGGCGCGCTTGAGGCCGTCGGCCAGGTCGGCGATCGTGCGGCAGCGGATGACGTACGCGCCGAGGCTCTCCGCGTTGGCGGCCAGGTCGACGGGCAGGTGCCCGCCGTCGTAGTCGTCGCCGGACCCGCGGAACTGGTAGCTGGTGCCGAACCGCTGCGAGCCGAGCGACTCCGACAGCGCGCCGATCGAGGCGAACCCGTGGTTCTGCACCAGCACGACGACGAGCTTGATGCCCTCGGCGACCGCGGTGACGATCTCCTGGGCCATCATGAGGTAGGAGCCGTCGCCGACCATCGCGAACACCTCGCGGTCGGGCGCGGCCAGCTTGATGCCGAGCGCGCCGGCGATCTCGAAGCCCATGCACGAGAACCCGTACTCGACGTGGTACTGCTTCGGGTCCCGCGAGCGCCACAGCATCTGCAGGTCACCGGGCAGGCTGCCGGCGGCCTGCACCACGACGTCGCGCTCGCCGCAGGCCTCGTTGACCGCGCCGATGACCTCGGTCTGCGCGGGCAGGGGCCCGTGTCCGAGGTGGTACGCGTGGTCGACGGTCGCCTGCCACGCCGCGACCTCGTCGCGGTGGTCGCTGTCGAAACGCTTGCCGTTCAGGGCGGCGAGCAGCGCGTCCAGGCCGCTGCGCGCGTCGGCGACGATCGGGAACGCCGACTCCTTCGCGGCGTCGAACGCGGCCACGTTGATGTTCACGAACTGCACGTCCGGGTGCTGGAAGGCGGTCCGCGACGCGGTGGTGAAGTCGCTGTACCGGGTGCCGACCCCGATCACCACGTCGGCGTCGCGGGCGAGCCGGTTGGCCACCGGGGTGCCGGTCGAGCCGACGCCGCCGACCGCGCCGGGGTGGTCCCAGCTCAGCGCCCCCTTGCCGGCCTGGGTGTCGGCGACCGGGATGCCGGTCTCGCGGGCGAACCGGTCGAGCTGCTCGGACGCCTCCGAGTAGATGACGCCGCCGCCGGCGATGAGCAGCGGGCGTCGCGCGTTGCGCAGCACGGCCGCCGCCCGCTCCACGAAGGCCGGTTCGGCCTGCGGGCGGGCGACGTGCCAGACGCGCTTGGCGAACAACGCGTCGGGGAAGTCGTACGCCTCGGCCTGCAGATCCTGCGGCAGGCAGAGCGTCACGGCTCCGGTCTCGGCGGGGTCGGTCAGCACGCGCATGGCGCCCAGCAGGGCCTGCGGCAGCTGCTCGGGACGCCACACCCGGTCGAAGAAGCGCGACAGCGGCCGGAACGCGTCGTTGACCGACACGTCGTAGCCGGTGGGATCCTCGAGTTCCTGCAGCACCGGCGAGGCCGCCCGGGTGGCGAAGATGTCCGACGGCAGCAGCAGCACGGGCAGCCGGTTCACGGTGGCCAGCGCGGCGCCGGTCAGCATGTTCGTCGAGCCCGGCCCGATGGAGGCGGTGCAGGCGTACGTCGACAGGCGGTTGGTCATCCGCGCGTAGCCCGCCGCGGTGTGCACCATCGCCTGCTCGTTGCGGGCCAGCCGGTACGGCAGGTCGGCCTCACCGGTCCGCTGCGCCTGCAGCAGAGCCTGACCCAGCCCGGCGACGTTGCCGTGGCCGAAGATGCCCAGGCAGCCCGCGACCGCGCGGCGCTCGACGCCGTCCCGCTCGGTCCACTGACTGGCCAGGAACCGCACCACGGCCTGCCCGACGGTGAGTCTCACGATCGCGTCCTCTCGTTGCTGGAAGTGAGCGGCAGGCGGGGGTCGACCGGCACGCCGTCCCAGGAGCCCCGCACCCAGCCGTGCGCCGGGTCGTCGCGGACGAGCCACTCGCGCGCGCCGGGGCCGGCCATCACGTTGAGGTAGTAGAGGTCGTAGCCGGGCGCGGCCATCGACGGGCCGTGCCAGCCGTACGGGATCAGCACCACGTCGCCGCTGCGCACCTCGGCGCACACCTCGATCGGGCGGTCGGGGTGCCCGTACACCCGCTGGTAGGCGCAGCCCGCGCCGCCCTCCGGGGAGGTGCCGACCTCGTAGTAGTAGATCTCCTCGAGCGCGGACTCGTCGGCCGCGCGCTCGTCGTGCTTGTGCGGCGGGTACGACGACCAGTTGCCGCCCGGGGTGAGCACCTCGCAGGCGATCAGCCGGTCGGCCTCGAACCTCTCCGGCGTGCAGAAGTTGTTGACCTGCCGGCTGGCCTGCCCCGCGCCGCGCAGCTCGACCGCCACGTCGTCGGCCGAGCCGTAGCGGAACGGCAGCCGCCTGGTCGCACGCGCCGACGGCAACGCGAACCGGCCCCCGTTGGGCGCGCGCACGGTCACCGTGGCGTCGCGGGGGACGTACGCGAAGTCGGTCACCCGCGAGAACACCGAGCGCCGGCCGGTCAGCGTCATCCGCTCGTCGTCGCAGGTCACGTCGCAGCCACCGCTGAGCGGCAGCACCAGCATCTCGTCGTCGCCGGTGACGAACCTCGCGCGGGCGCCGACGGGCAGGTCGAGGACCCGCAGGCCGCTGTAGGACCAGCCGGCGTTCTCCGGGGTCACGACCACGTCGAACGGCTTGTCCGCCGTGCTGCCGCGCGGCACCACCGGGTTGACTCGTGCGGAGGTCACAGCAGGCTCACCGCCCGGTCGACCGCGTCGGCGACAGTGCCGGCGGCCGGGTAGAGCAGCGAGCGTCCGATGACGAGCCCCTGCACGGTGGGCAGCGTGAGCGCCTTGCGCCATTCCGCGTACGCGGCCTCGCCCTCGCCGCCGAGGATCAGCGCCGGCAGCGTCGTGGCCGCCATGACCCGCTCCATGTCCTGCACCACGGGCACCTTGAGCCAGGTGTACGCCGAGGTGGTGCCCAGGCCGGCCGCCACCGTCATCGCGCGCATCATCGCCTCGGCGGTCAGCTCGTTGCGCACCCGCCCGTCCACCCGGTGCGAGATGAACGGCTCCACCATGGCCATCCGCCGCCGGGCCGCCAGCTCGCTGACCGCCGCACCGCACGACTGCAGCGTCGCCACCGTGCCGGGGTCGTCGGGGTCGATGCGCAGCAGCATCTTGCCGCCCTCGAAGTGCGCCGCGGCGATGCTCTCGGCGTCGTAGGCGGTGAACCGGTCGTCGATCTCGAACGACGTGCCGGCCAGCCCGCCGCGGTTCATCGAGCCGATCACGACCTTGTCGTCGAGCGCGCCGAGAAGCAGCAGGTCCTCGAGGACGTCGGGGGTGCCGAGCACACCGTTGACGCCCGGGCGGGCCAGGGCCGTACGGATCCGGTCGAGCAGGTCGACCCGGTTGGCCATCGCCAGCGGGTCGTCGCCGGCGCGCAGCGCTCCGCGCGCCGGGTGGTCGGCGGCGATGACCATCAGCTTGCCGTGCGGGCCGAACAGCGTCGTGGGTTTGCGGCGCGCCGAGGCGGCGGCCGCGATGGCCGCGGGCCGGCGGGTGCGGATGTCGAGGAGGTCGTCGAGGTCAGGCATCGGTGGTCTCCCCGATCAGGGCGCGGACTTCGGCTTCGGTGGGCATGGCGTCGGCGCACGACAGCCGCGAGGCGACGATGGCCCCGGCGGCGTTGGCGAAGCGCATCGTCGTCTCGAGCTCCCATCCGGCGAGCAGGCCGTGGCAGAGGGCGCCGCCGAACGCGTCCCCCGCGCCGAGGCCGTTGACGACCTCGACGGGTACGGGCTTTGTCTGTGTCGTTTCGTTGTCTTTGGAGGCCAGGACGCCCTTCGGCCCCTGCTTCACCACGGCCAGACCGACACCGGCGTCGTGCAGTGCCTTCGCCGCCACCGCGGGGTTCCGGGTTCCCACGGCGGTGTCGACCTCGTCCTGGTTGCCCACCGCCACCGTCGCGTGGGGCAGCGCCTGGGCGTACCAGTGCCTCGCCTCCTCCCTGGACTGCCAGAACATCGGGCGGTAGTCGAGGTCGAAGACGGTGATGCCCTTCTTGTTGCGGTGCCTGAGGGCGGTCAGCGTGGCCGTCCGGGACGGCTCCTGCGACAGGCCCGTGCCGGTGATCCAGAAGATGCCGGCGTCGCGGATCGCGTCGTAGTCCAGTTCGGACGGATGGATCTCGAGGTCGGGCGCCTTGGGGAAGCGGTAGAAGTACAGCGGGAAGTCGTCCGGCGGGAAGATCTCGCAGAACGTCACGGGAGTCGGCAGCGTGGGCACCGGGGTCACGTACGTGTCGTCCACCCCGAAGCCGCGCAGCGCGTCGTGCAGGAACTCGCCGAACGGGTCGTCGCCGGTACGGGTGATCACCGCCGAACGGCGTCCGTAGCGGGCGGCCGCCACCGCGACGTTCGACGCGCTGCCGCCGAGGAACTTCTCGAAGGTGCGCACCTCACGCAGCGACACCCCGGTCTGCTGCGGGTACAGGTCGACGCCGATGCGTCCCATCGTCAATACCTCGTGCGCGGGCATGCGAATGCCTCCGGGCGCTCGTCGGTTGCAGAGGCGCGCATCTGGGGCTGGCGCGCGGTGTGCCGTGCTCGTTACGGCGCATGATCACCATCGGTGTCCGGACGGCGACGCTAGGTTTGCTGCCCTCGATGTAATAACTTGGAAACCCTCACGTCAATACTTTGTCCTGACAAACTCCGGGAGCGAGGGGTCGCGGTGACGTCCGAACTGTCCATGCCACAGGGGCGGCCCCGTCCGGTCGAAGTGGACCGGACCAGCCCCGTGCCGCTGTACTTCCAGGTCGCCACCCGGCTGCAGGAGCTCATCGAGAAGGGCGAGATCGGCGTCGGCGCCCGCATCGAGAACGAGGTCGACCTGGCCGAACGCCTGGGCGTCTCGCGGCCCACCACGCGGCGCGCGATCCAGTACCTGGTGGAGCGCGGCATGCTGGTCCGCAAGCGCGGTGTCGGCACGCAGGTGGTGCACCCCAAGGTCCGCCGCCCTGTCGAGCTGTCCAGCCTGTACGACGACCTCGTCGCCGGCGACCGCTCCCCCCGCACCGAGGTGCTGCGCCTCGAGGTGATGCCCGCCGCCGATCCGGTCGCCGCCGCGCTCGAGGTGCCCCCCGGCACGCTGGTCACCTGGATCGAGCGGCTGCGCTACGCCGGCGGCGAGCCCCTGGCGTTGATGCACAACGCCATCCCCGTCGACGTGCTCCCGCTGACCCGCGAGGAGCTCGCCGCGCACGGCCTCTACGAGCTGCTGCGCCGCAACGGCCTGACGCCGCGCATAGCCACCCAGGTCATCGGGGCCCGCTCCGCCACCGCCGCCGAGGCCAGGACCCTGGACGAGAAGCGGGGCGCCTCACTGCTCACCATGACCCGTACCGCTTGGGACGCCGGCGGCCGGGCCCTGGAGTACGGCAGCCACGTCTACCGGGCCAGCCGCTACAGCTTCGAGCTCAACCTCTCCGCCGGTTGACCACCTTGGCGGCACAGCCGGCGAGCGCGTCGTGCGGGTCGGCGCCCAGGCTGGCGATCGCCACCAGCGCCGTGAACGCCACGTCGGCCAGCTCCGCCGTCACCTGGTCGCGGGTGTGGGTGACCCCCTTGCGCGGGTTCTGGCCGAGCAGGCCTATCCAAGCCTCCGCCGCCTCGCCCGCTTCCTCGGTCACCTTGAGAATCCGGCAGGTCAATTCCAGCGGTTCCGTGCCGTTGGACTGATCCAGCCACCGCCGAGCCTCCTCGACCGCGGGCCAGATCGGGTCGTCCTCACCCAAGCCACTCTCCCATCCTCTTCCGTCCACACTTGAGCGTGGCCCGTCTTCGGCCCTTGCCGCCGGCGACGGCCTCCTTCCGTTCACCACAGACGCTGTCCGCCGCTACGGCCATGCCGCCATCAGCGACGCTGCGCCGCTTCGGCCACGCCATTCTTCCCACCTTCGGCCACGCTCGTTCCCGCCGCCGACACGCCCACGACGCCGCCCGTCCTGGCGCCAACGCCACGCTCAGCGCGTCGCCCCTCACAGCCCACCCACCGCGCTGCCCCCTTCGGCGGCCGGCACGCTCGCCTGCCGCGCCGTACTCAACGCGTCGCCTCTCCCAGCCGCTACGGCCACACCCCACGCCGGCTCGGCCTCCAACTACCGCCACGCCGTCTCCCCCAGGCAACATGCGTCGCGCACTCGCCGCCTCGGTAGCTGCCTGCTGCCGCACCCAGCCGGGCTGCTTCTGCCAGCCGCCCTGGCCACGAACACCTCGCGGCCTCAGCCTCCGCTGCCACCACGCCCGCTCCGCCACTGCCCTTGCCGCCACAGCCGCGCCCCAGCGCCACCGCCCCTGGCCGCACCCCTGCGCGCCACCGCCTCGGGCCGCCACCGCCGCGCCCCTGCGCGCCACCGCCCCGGGCCGCCACCGCCGCGGCGCCCCTGCGCCACCGCCCTGGGGCCGCCACCGCCGCACCCCTGCGCGCCACCGCCCCGGGCCGCCATCGCCGCGCCCACCCCGCCACCGCCGCACCCCTCCGTCACCGCCCCGGCCGCCACCGCCCACCGTGACTGACGTTCAGCCCGTGCCATTTCGATGCTCGCGCTCGCAACAAGCCGCTCTCCGACTGCCGTCCGGCCCGCCGCCCGCCTCTCCCCGCCGCCACTCCCACCAAGCCCCGCCAGTCACGGCCTGCGCCCTATCCAGCCGAGCCGCTCTCCTCCGGCCGCGCGCCTAGGTCACCTGCGCGCCACGAGCCGTGCCCTGCAGCCGTCGGCACCCCTCACCGCCAGTCCACCGCCTCACCTGCCATCACCCCCTCGATCACGGCTACGGCCGAGCACCACCGCCTTGATCACCTGAGCACCCCGCCCGCTCGCGGCCCGCCGGCATTTCGATCACCAGCGTGCCCCCGCCTCCCCCGCCCACCCAGGGACTGGGGGGCGGGCAGGGCGCCGACCATGCGCCGCTCCGCGAATCTTCGGCCGCGCCTGTCCACAGGAAGCGCCGACGTGGAATTGCGGTTTCCACAGCTGCGCCCAAGCCGGAGTGGATCTTCTACGGTGGGCCACCGCCTCCCCCGCCCACCCGGGTGTGGTGGCGACCCTACACCAATGCGCAAGGTCATTGTGCGTTATCCACAGGCGCTTTCGTCCACTATTTTCGGTCCTCGAATGGCATGATCGACACGCCGATGGGCCGGGCATTGATGGGTCGGCGGCGGGATAATTAAGTCATGCGGCAGCTACAGTTGTTCACCAAGGCGGAAATCGCCGGAATGCGCGACCGCACGGCGTCGCGTCGCTATTCCGCCGGGCGTGAGGCATTCCGCCAAGAGCACGCGCGCCACCGCGCTTGGGGGCTGCAGCGTCGACACGCCGCGAAGCTGCTGCGCCTGCGTCGTGAGCGCGCCACCGCCGAGTCGGCGACCACCGGGTGCCGCCCGTCCGCAGCGCCGCGAGCCATCGCCGCCCATGACGCGGCCGCCCCTCCCCAGCCGACAGCGGAGGTGCAAGAAATGTCACCGGCGCCGCCGATGACGGGACGGAAGAAGCGGGTGGCGGCATCACGACGACCGCCGACGACTACGCACACAGCACCACGGAGTCGATCAACCGTTGCGCCGAGCCGGCGACTGCGCCGTGCGCCATGTCGCATCGTCCGGCCTTCGTCGGCCGAACGGCTTCTTACACCGGCCCGCGGCAGAAGGCGAGATTGGCCCGGCCCGCCTCCGAGCGCTCCGCAATCAGCGCCGACGACCATTAACGCAATGCCGCGGTGCAATTAACTAGCGCCGAAGTGTCATGCCGGGGATGCAATGAGAGCGTCCATGGGAAAGGCGAACAAGAAAGGTTGGAGAAGGCGCACGCGCACGGCAATAGGCAACGGCACGATGGCGGTCGGCCCGGGATGCCGCATGCCGGCGCAGGGAGAGGTGGCGCACGGAGAGGAGGCGCAAGGAGAGGAGGCGCGAGGAAAGGAGGCGCAGGGAGAGGAGGCGCAGGGAGAGGAGGCGCAGGGAGAGGAGGCGCAGGGAGAGGAGGCGCGAGGAAAGGAGGCGCAGGGAGAGGAGTGGACAGAGCCGAGTAAGACAGGAACGAGTCACCGAGAGTTGGGTGACGGGTGCGGGACGTGACTCGCCGTGTGTGAGAGAACGGGCGTCTCGAGGTTGCCCGTATCGGGATCGATGCGGACTATCGGCGTCGTTCCGGGCCGCGTAGTTACGCGGTCGCTCGCTGTAGGAAGGATTCGACCTCACGTGCAGTCATCCCCCTCCCTGACCGGCGGTACATCCGGCGAGGCCGCGACGGCGGATCTCAGCGGACGCTGCGTCGGCAACTCGTACGTGCTGGTCTGTCCGGTCGGGCACGGCGCCACCGGGACGGTGTGGCGCGGCATCGATCGGTCCACCGGCGCCGACGTGGCGGTCAAGCTGCTGCACGAAGGGTTGCTGCGGCAGCCGAAGCTCGTGATCCGCTTCGTGCAGGAGCGCACGATCCTGATGATGCTGCGCCACGAGAACATCGTGGGCGTGCGCGACCTGTTCAGCGTCGGCGGGACCCTGGCGCTGGTCATGGACTACGTGGCTGGCGGCAGCCTGCGCAGCCACCTGCGCGCGCGCAGGACGCTTGCCCCGGCGGAGGCGGCGGGGCTGGTCGCGCAGGTGGCGGCCGCGCTGGCGCAGGCGCACGAGCTCGGCGTGGTGCACCGCGACGTGAAGCCCGACAACATCCTGCTGCAGGACAACGACGTACGGCTCACCGACTTCGGCATCGCGCGGATCCTGGACACGGCGGGGCTGACGACGCCGCAGGCCGTGGTGGGCACCCCGCACTACATGGCGCCGGAGGCGATCCAGGGCGAAGCCGTGCCCGCGTCCGATGTCTACTCGGCGGGCATCCTGCTCTACGAACTCGTGACAGGAGCTCCGCCGTACGCCGGGGAGCCGCTCGCGGTGCTCCGCGGGCACCTCGACGAGGTTCCCGAGAAGCCGGACGGCATGCCGCACCCCGTATGGGACCTGATCACCTGGTGCCTCACGAAGGATCCCGTACGCCGCCCCACCGCCGCCGAGCTGGGTCAGGCGCTGCGCGACCTGGCGCGGCTGACGGCCGGCACGCCGGCGATGGACCCCGCCGCCGAGGTGACCGAGACCGAGGGCGTACGGGCTGTCGTCCAGCCGTCGGTGCGACGCGTGCCCGCCCGCCAGCGGCCGCGCAACGGTCCCCGCTCGTGGATGTGGCGCCGGCCCTGGGCCATGGCGACGCTGATGGCGGGCGCGGTGGCCGTGTCGGGCGTGGGCGGCTTCAACGCGTGGGAGTTGCTCGACGCGCGCGACGAGCCGGCCGCCGCGCCGCACTCCGCGCTGCAGGGGTCCGGCGACCGCACGGCGGGAGCGTCGAAGCCGGCCGCCGGAATGCCGAGCAGGGAACTGCAGGATGCAGCACGGCTCACCCAAGGCGAAGCGGGAACGGGACTCGCAGGCGGAGCGGGAACAGGACTGGCGAGCGGTGCGGGAGCCGGAATCGGCAGCGGAGCAGGACTCAGCTGCGGAGCTGCATTCGGTGGCGCAGCCGGAATCGGTAACGCAGCGGGAATCGGTAGTAGGGCGGGATCCGGTGGCGCGGCGGGACCCGGTTGCGGAACTGGATTCGGTAGCGAGGAGGAACGCCGCAGCGGAGCAGGATCGGGCACCGCAACAGGCACCGGGTCCGGCAGCGGAGCGGGAAAGGGAATCAGCAGCGGAGCCGGTAGAGGCAAGAAAGCAGGGACGGGCAACGGAACGGCAGCCGGTGGTGCCGCCGACCTGGGGATCGGTGTGGGCGCGGGCAGCGGCACCGGAGCCGCCGCGGGCGGATCGCAGACCCCGGCCGGCGAGGAGGCCGGCCCCTGGCGGTGCGGCGACAGCTACAACTGGGACCTCGGCCACCCGGTGCTGGCCCGCCCCTGTTACGCCACGGGCGGCTCGGTGCAGGTGCTCGGCCGGATGGAGGCGATGCCGGGCGTGCAGGCCGACGTCTCGCTGACGCTGCGCGACGCCGGCAGCGACGAGGTGGTCGCGGGCCCGTACACCTGCAAGGGTCTGCTGTTCACCGACTTCGCGCTGCAGCACAGCTGCGGGCCGGTGGAGCTGCGGCCGCCGCACGGGCGGCGGCTCGTGGTGGTGCAGACGTGGGAGTACACGCAGCGGCCGCTGCTGCCGGCGGGCACGGCGCGGGGGCCCGCGTTCCAGTGGTGAGGTGAGGGGCGCGGCCGGACGGTGGCCGCGCCCCTCACGTGCGCGTCAGGCCGCGCGCCACATCCGGAAGAACGGCGTGCCGTCGGGCAGCAGCATCTCGAACGGGTCCATGTCGGCGTACCCGGCCCGGTGGTACAGCCGCACGTTGTCGGCGTTGGTGCCCTCGAGGTACGCCGCGACGCCGGCCGCGTCGAGCTCGTCGTGGCGGCGCTTCATGAGCCGGCTGCCGAGGCCGTGCTCCTGGTGCTCGGGGTGCACCGCCAGGAACGCCAGGTGCCAGTGCGGGTCGTGCGGGTGGTTCTTCTCGAACAGCACGTCGAGCGCCACGAACCGGTCGAGGTAGTCGCCGGTCAGCTCGCGCAGGCGCTCCTCGTAGCCCGCCTGCTCGGGCATCTCCTTCGTGTAGTCGTACCAGACCGCGGCCGCGGCGAGCCCGCTGCCGTCGGGCAGGTCGATGACCTCGATCCGGCCGTTGTCCACGGCGTGCTCGGTGAGCAGCGTGAAGAAGTCGGCCATGACCTTCAGACGGTCGTCGAGGGGCGGCACCAGGTACGCGTTCTGCGGCAGGTCGAAGAACGAGTAGCTGATCAGGTGCCCGATCGCAGGGATCTCCTCTTTCCGGGCAGGGCGGATCTCGGGGTAGCTCACAGGGGGTCCTTCGTGTCGGTGGAGGCGAGGGCGGCGGAGAACCCGCCCGTCGAGGAGGCGCTGCGGGCGCCCAGGCCGATGCCGGCGTACACCTGCGGGCGGCTGCCGCGCAGCACCAGCGCCCAGGCGATGCCGGCGGCCAGCAGCACGGCGAAGGAGAGCGGCACCACCCAGGTGGGCTTGCTGCCGGGCTCGACGCCGAACAGCGTGGCGATGTTGCTGAGCGCCAGGTACGACATGGTCAGCAGCAGGACCGCGCCGAGCACGGGGGCGCCGAGGCGGTGCCAGAAGTCTTCGCCCTCTGGCCGCTTGGTGAAGTAGCCGATGACCGCGATCGAGGTCAGCGTGACCAGCAGCAGCACGCCGATGCCGCCGCCGCTGCCGCCCCAGAAGAACAGGTTGACCAGCGGGTCCCAGCCGGCCACCGCGTACAGCACGATGACGACCAGGCCGAGCACGCTCTGCGCGAGCGAGCCGTTCTTGGGGGCGCCGGTGCCGGGGACCGTACGGCCGAAGGTGCGCGGCAGCACGCCCTCGCGGCCCAGCGAGAACATGTAGCGGGCGATGATGTTGTGGAACGAGATCATCGCGGCGATCAGCGACGTGAGGAACAGCGCGTACCCGAGGTCGACGGCGCGGCCGCCCAGCTGGTCGGAGGCGACGTTGAAGAACAGGTCCGGGCCCTCCTCGGTGGCGCGGCCGACCACGTCGCCGCCCGCGGCCGAGATCATCGCCCAGGAGGCGAAGCCGTAGAGCACGGCGATCAGCGCGATGGCGATGTACGTGGCGCGGGGCACGGTGCGGCGCGGGTCGCGCGACTCCTCGCTGAACACCACGGACTGCTCGAAGCCGACGAAGCCGGTGACGGCCATGACCAGCAGCGCGCCCGAGCCGGCGCCGACCAGGGTGCCCGGGTCGAGCGGGGCGGACGACGCCGAGAAGTTCGGCGAGAAGATGTCGGCGACGCTGAACGCGAAGACGATGACGATCTCGGCGACCAGCAGCGTGGCCAGCACCTTGCCGTTGACGGCCACGTCGCGCACGCCCAGGACGGCGGTCAGGGCCCAGACGATGAGCGCGAGCCCCCACCACGGGATGTCCACGCCGAACCACTTGTCGAACAGCGGCGAGGCGATGGCGCCGAACCCGCCGTACGAGGCGACCTGGAACATGTTGTAGGCCAGCAGCGCGACCCAGGACGCGCCCACGCCCAGCGGGCGGCCGAGACCCTGGGAGATGTACGCGTAGAAGGCGCCCGCGTTGGCGATGTGCCGGGCCATCGCCACGTAGCCGACCGCGAAGATCGCGAGGACGACCGCGACCGCGGCGAACGCGATCGCGATGCCGGTCAGTCCGGTGACGGCCAGGCCGGTGGGCACGACGCCGGCGACGACCGTGAGCGGCGCGGCGGCGGACATGACGAAGAAGACGACCGCGGCCACGCCGAGACGGTCGCGGGCCAGGGCTGTCGAGAGCTGACTTTCGTGGGGTGGGGCGGTCGTGGACACGCGGTCTCCAGGAGGGGGTGAGGGGGGTGGTGAGAAACGGTCAGGCGCGCCGGGCCATCACGGCGTCGCCCACCGCGGCCTCGGCCTGCCCGACCAGCTCCAGCAGCATCGCGGGAAGCCGCCGCTTGAGCTGGTCGAACAACTGGTTGCGGCCGCGGGCGTCGAGGGTGACGAAGACGTGCTGGTCGAGGCCGGTGGCGAGGATGAGGCCGGCCAGCACGAGGTCGGGGATGTCGAGGAGCTCGCCGCGGCTGATGTAGGTGCGGATCCGGGTGGCGGGCCAGCCGGCGATCATCGAGTCGGACGGCACGAAGGCGACCTTGGCGGAGCCGAACAGGCCGCGCTTCTCCTGGCGCTGCACGAGGGCGGCACGGGCGAGGCGGCGTTCGACGAGGTCGGTGGCGACGCCGGTGGAGAGGAAGGCGATCCAGTCCCGTACGGCCCGGTGGTGGCCCTCGCGCAGCAACTGGTCGAGGACGGCGGTCGCGGCGGGGTCGCCGGTGGGGCGGTCGTCGACGATCTGGATCTTGCCGTCGATCACGTCGATCCGGCGCCAGAGCACGAGCTCGCCGATCAGCGCGGCCGCCATGCCCAGGCCGAGCGTGGCGGGCGAGAGCAGGCACCGGCCCTTGACGGAGTCGTGGGCGGTGAGGAAGAGGTCGTCTGCCAGGGGTAGCTGTGCCGAAGCCGTCACGGCACGTCTCCTCTCCACTTCCGGTGTCACGCGGGGTCATCTCGCCCGGTGATTACGGAAAGTGATATTCACGGCTGTACGCCGACGTCACGGTGTGCGCCCCCCAGAACGACATCGCGTAGCATGCCAGCGACATCAACTCGGCGCAACGTCCGCATCGGACAAGATTTCGGTCCTGAGTGGCCGGTCGCACGATGCATCCTGCATCAACGCTCTGACCAGCAGAATTTCCGATCATCTGTGATCTTCGCAAAACAGATTTAACACTTCGATGGACGTTTATCTATGCATTTTGCGTCGCCTGCACGGGGAGGTCCGTCGATGCACTCCGCGCATGACCCTCGGTGTTCACCCGCTCGCACCTCTACTCAGCGTAACGCCCGGCGGTGCATAAGGGGAAAAGCGTTCATACCCGGCAGTGAGGTCGCAACGGACAGTAAAGTCCCTGGTGGGCAAGGTTCCGCACAGCAATCTCCCAGGCTAACCGGGGACGATTGATCGGCTGCCGCCCCGCTTATCGCCCGGAGGTTCCATTCCCATGCTTGAGGTCACCGCGCTCGGCTGGACGCTGACCATCGGGGTCATCGTCGCCCTGCTCGCCCTCGATCTGACACTCGGCGTGCTCCGGCCGCACGCCGTCGGCTTCCGTGAGGCGGCGGCCTGGTCGATCTTCTACATCGCCGTGGCGGTCGCGTTCGGCGTCGTCTTCGGACAGATAGCCGGCTGGGACTTCGGCGCCCAGTACTTCGCGGGCTACATCGTCGAGAAGAGCCTGTCGGTCGACAACCTCTTCGTCTTCGTGATCATCATGAGCACGTTCGCGGTGCCGGAGAAGTATCAGCAGGAGGTGCTGACCTTCGGCATCATCATCGCGCTGGTCATGCGGGTCATCTTCATCGCCCTCGGCGCGACGCTGCTCAACCTGTTCTCGTTCATGTTCCTGATCTTCGGCCTGCTGCTGATCTTCACCGCGGTCCAGCTGTTCCGGCACCGCGACGAGGACCCGGACGTCGAGGACAACGCGCTGGTCAAGGCGACCAAGCGGTTCCTGCCGGTGACCGACGACTACATCGGCGGCAAGATGATCACCCGGGTGGACGGCCGCCGCGTGGTCACCCCGATGTTCGTGGTGCTGATCGCGATCGGCAGCTCCGACCTGCTGTTCGCCCTCGACTCGATCCCGGCGGTGTTCGGCGTGACCGACGAGGCGTTCATCGTCTTCGTCGCCAACGCGTTCGCGCTGCTCGGCCTGCGCGCCCTGTTCTTCCTGGTGAAGGGCCTGCTCGACCGGCTCGTCTACCTGTCCGTCGGGCTGTCGATCATCCTGGCCTTCATCGGCGCCAAGCTCGTGCTGCACTGGCTGCACGTCGACATCAACACCTCGGTGCCCGAGATCCCGACGCCGCTGTCGCTGGTGGTCATCGTGGTCATCCTGGCGGTCACCACCATCGCCAGCCTGATGAAGTCCAAGCGGGACCCGGACTCGAAGGCCCACGCCGGCAGCCTGCGCGCGAAGTCGTCGAAGGACGAGCGGCAGGCCCACTGACGAAAAGAAACACCGGCCGGGGCATGGCCCCGGCCGGTGTTCGAGTCGTGGGCCGGGTCTCCCCGGCCGGAGGGGCGGTCAGCCCCGGTAGCCGCCCAGGCCCGCGGTCTGACGCCCGGTGCTCTGCTGGCGTGCCACGTCCTGACGGTAGAGGATCGCGCGGATCTGCTCGGTCTCCTCGTTGCTGTGCCGGGCGAGGAGCTCGTCGAGCTCGGCGCGCTCGGCGGTGGTGCGGAACGACGCCAGCTCGCCGGCGAGCCGGCGGTTGGCGACGCGCATCGTGCGGCGGTTCGCCAGTGCCGTGCGCACGTCGCGCAGCTTGGTCGTGAACTGCATGGCCGTCTCCTTACGGATGGTGATGGCGATCAGGCCTCGTCGCCTTCCTCTACAACGATCCGCGGCCGACGCTTCATCCCCAAATCAAGCAGGTAAAACGTGCGCTACGAAGGTGACGGCGGCCACGGGTTTTCTGTAGCCGGGGTCACTCTCAGTGGCGAAGAGGCTGGTCAGGCACTCGTGGTGAGATCGGACACCACAGTGGGCAGCCGGGACGACAACTGGGTGCGCGAGCGAACGCCCAGCTTGCGGTAGATGCGGGTCAGCGTCGCCTCCACGGTCTTGACGCTGAGGAACAGCCGGCCGGCGATCTCGCGGTTGCTGGCGCCGTCGCGCACCAGCGCCGCGATGCGCAGCTCCGTCGAGGTGAGACCCAGGTCGAGCGGCGCGGCGCCCGCGGCCGACGTGCCGGCCAGCGCCCGCTCGGTCTGCTCCGCCCACGGCTTGGCGTCGGCCGCCAGGAAGATGGCGAGCGCGGCGCCGATCGCGAGCCGCGCGGCGGCGTACCGGCGCCGGCGGCGCTCGGCGCTGCCCTGCACGAGCAGCGCGTGGGCCTGCTCGATCGGCTGGTGCAGCAGTTCGAAGTGGTGGGCCGCGGACGCCGACAGCAGCACCGCCGAGTCGGGCTGGCCGCTCTCGGAGAGCACCACCGCGGCGGCGCGGTCCAGGTATCCCGACAGCGCCGGGTTGTCGCCGAGCCGTTCGGCGGCGGCACGGGCCGCGGCGAGCGTCGCGACCGCCTCGGCGTGCTCGCCGAGCGCCGCGAGCCCGCCTGCCAGGTCGCCGTGCCAGCGCACGATCATCGGGTCGGCGCCGCCGGAGCTCGCCTCGAGCTCGCGCAGCCGGCGCAGCGCGGCCACCCCGGCCCGCGTCTGCCCGGCGCGCAGCTCGGCCTGGCCCAGCGCGTGCAGGTTGCGCCGCAGATAGAGCGTGTCGCCCTCCTGCTCGGAGGCGCGCACCCCGCGACGGGCGAGCTCCGCGGCCGCGGACAGGCTGCCGCCGGCCAGCTCGGCGACCGCCGCCGTGTACCAGGTCGGCCCGGGGCTGAGCCCGGCGCGCTGGGCGGCCCGGACGGCGCGGTGCGCGTAGTCGAGCGCCTCGCGGCAGCGCCCGGCGCGGGTGGCCACTTCGGACAGGCTGCGCAGCACCTCGACCCGGGCCTCGCCGATGCGGTCCTGCTCGGCGACGACCAGCAGGCCGAGCAGCGCGGCCCGGGCCTCGTCGAGCCGATCGTCCATCATGGCGAACCGCGCGGCGACGTAGCGCGGGCCGTAGTGCAGCCAGTCCGGCGCCGGGTGGGCCGGCAGCGCGAGCGCCCGGGCGAGGGTGCCGGCCCAGCCCGGCTCGCCGCGCAGCCGCTCGACCTGGGCGAGCACGCTCAGCGCCATGGCCTCGGTGGTGGGGTCGCCGGCCGCGCGCGCCGCCAGCGCCGTCCGCGACGCCTCGCCGACCGCGCGGTCCGCGTCGCCGGCGAGCAGCGCCGCCCAGGTGAGCCGCAGCAGCACCGGCGCGCGCAGGGCGGGGTCGTCACCGGACTCGGCGAGCGCGGCGGCGAACATCTCGCCCATCTCGGCGAGCCCCTGCCCGGCGAGGTCGAGCAGCACCAGCCGGGCCCGGACCCGGTGACCGGGCGGCGCGTCGGCGGCGAGCACGGCCTCGGCCGCCCGCCCGGCCAGCGCGGCCGCTCCCCCGCTGAGCCCGTTGCGGGCCGCGGCGACCAGCCAGTCGAGCCGCCGGTCGGCGTGGGTGTGCGGGCAGCGATCGGCGGCGAGCAGGTAGAGCTCGGCGGCGGTGCGGCCGGCCCCGCCCGCGCACCGGTCGGCGGCCGCGGCAAGCGTCCGGGCCACGGCGGCGTCGGGAACCGAGCTGCGCAGCGCCCGGTGCCGCAGGGCCTGGGCGGGGTCGACGGCGCCGGCGGCGAGCGCGGTGTGCGCCTCGGCGCGGTCGCCGGCGGAGGCGTCCTCGGCGAGCACGGTGGCGATCAGCGGCGGGGTGAAGCGCACCCGGTCGCCGTCGACGGCCACCACGCCGGCCTCGGCGGCCCGGCGCAGGTCGTGCCCGGCGTCCTCGCGGCCGGCGCGCAGCAGCAGGGTGACCGTCGGGTCGGTGGCGAGCGCGGCGGCCAGCAGCGTGGCCCGGGTCGCCGCGGGCAGCCCGGCGAGGCGTTCGCGCAGCAGCTCGCGGACGGCGCCGGGCACAGGCGAGGGGCGCCAGGCAGGCCCGGGCGGCAGCGCGGCGGCGAGCGCCAGCGCCAGGAACGGGTTGCCGGCGCTGGCCTCGTGCATCCGGCTGGCCAGGCGGCAGGGCAGGCCGCGGGCCTCGAGCAGCTCGGTGAGGTCGCCCGGCTCGAGCGGCGGCACCGGCAGGTCGAGCGCCGGCGCGGGGCACAGCCGGGCGGCGCGGCGGCGGCCGGTCGGGTCGGGGTGCCGCTGGGCGGCGATCACGCGGACGCGCGGGCCGGGGCGGCGGCGCATGGCGAAGGCGATCAGCTCGGCGGACTCGGCGTCGAGCCACTGGCAGTCGTCGAGCACGAGCAGCACCGGACGGGTGCGGGCGCAGCGGGCGAGCAGCAGCGGCAGCACCAGCCGGCGGGCGAGCGCCGCCGACCCGGCGCGCGGGGGCAGGCCCTGCCGCAGGGCGGCGAGGGCGGCGCGCTGGGCGGGCGGCAGGGTGGGGGCCTGCTCGGGGAGCTGGGCGAGGAGGTCGGCGATTCCCGCGTACGGGACCAGGCGCTCGCTGCGCACCGGGCGCAACCGCACGACGAGCTCGCCGCGCGCACAGGCGGCCGAGGCGACGGCGTCCAGCAGCGCCGTCCGGCCGATCCCGGCCGGGCCGTGCAGGGCGACGCCGCCGCCCGCGGCCAGGCGGCCCTCGATCGTGGCGAGCAGCTCGCCGCGCCCGCGCAGGGCGCTCACGTCACCGGGCACAGAGCCGTTACCGAGCACACAGCCACCCTCCAGGTCCGAGCCGGACCCAGCCTAGAAAGCGGCAGGGGGTGCCATCAACAGGTGCGCATGTGACGACGGCATATCAATCGGCACCTATCACGGCTGTGGCTCAGTCGTCGTCGTCATCCCCCTCGCCGTCGTCACCGTCGTCGTCGCCGTCGCCGCCGGGGCAGCCCGACAGGGTCAGCACGGTGGCAGCGCCGCCGGCCAGCAGCAGCGCGCGGCCGAAGAGCGCACGCCGGTTGAACCGTTCCTCGCGGGGTGGGGCGTCGTCCCGGGTCAGTTCCTCCATGTCCGCATTCTGGCAGCACGCGGACCGGTCCGGCGAGGTCCGGCCGGACAGGGTGACAGGGAGGCGTGGCGGTCAGCGGCGGCCCTGGTCGTTGAGGACGGCCCAGCGGCCGGCGAGGTCGCGGCGGCGGCAGGCCACGAGGTGGCTCGCCAGGATGGCGGGCTGGCCGCCGCGGACGCAGGCGTCGGCCCCGGCGGTCAGCACGCCGGCGACCAGCTCGGCCGGCGCCGCCTCGTCGACCAGCGCGACGACGACCGCCCGGGAGGGCAGCACGCGGCGGGCGGTCGCCACCTCGTGGACCGAGGCGCCGGCGAACAGCACGATCTCGTCCGGCCGCAGGTCGTCGAGGTCGGCCGCGCGGCGCAGCGACCACCCGGCGGGCAGGTGGTGGGCCAGCCCGGCGACGCGCCCGGGCGGCCCGAAGTAGGCCACCGCGGGCAGCGGGCCGCGGGTGGTGGGCAGCGCCGCCGGGTTGATCGGCAGGTCCGTCGCGGTGGCGGTGAAGCTGCGGTGGCCGGTGTTGCGGTTCAGCTGGACGAGCATGGCGCCGATCCCCCTAGGTGCTCGGTGACGTAACACCCTTCACGATTCGCCCGCTGCCTGAGCCACGGATGTGCCTTGCCTGTGCGTTTGTTGTCATCCTCACCGATGATCCGCGCGGTTCCCCGCGTGGCAGGATGGCGGGGTGGGGATCGAGTTCGGGCAGGGGCTCACACGCGTCGACCTGGGAGAGGTCGGCTATCGCGAGGGGCTGCGGCTGATGGCCGGCTGGGTCGAGCAGCGACGGGCGGACGCCGCCCCCGACCGGCTCTTCCTGCTGAGCCACCCGGCGGTCGTCACGTACGGCAAGCACACCCCGGCCACCGACCTGCCGCGCCCGGAGGACGGGCTGGAGACCGTGGAGGTCGACCGGGGTGGGCACGCCACCTATCACGGGCCCGGGCAGCTGGTCGGCTATCTGGTCGTGGACCTGCACCGGGGCGGGCCGGCCGACGTCGTACGGTGGCTCGAGAACGGGCTGATCGCGGCGCTCGGCGACCTGGGGTTCCCCGCGCTGCGGCGCGACACGCCCCGGGGCGCGGACAGCCTGGTCGGGGTGTGGACACCGGAGCACCACAAGCTGGTGTCGATCGGCATGCGGATCCGGGGCGGGGTGACCAGCCACGGGTTCGCCCTCAACGTGGACCCGGACCTGAGCGTCTACGACCGTTTCACGGCGTGCCGGCTCGAGGGCGTCACGATGACCTCGCTGCGCCGCCTGACCGACGAACGCGGCCGCGACCTGCCCGGCGACCAGCAGATCCGCGACGCGATCGCGGCCCGCCTCGGCGCCTGACGGACCGCGCCGGCCGGCTACGGCAGCAGCGCGTGCGCCATCGTGTCGGCCAGCCACGACTCGTACCGGCCCAGGGACCAGCCGCGGTGCTGGACCAGGCGCAGGACCAGTTCCGGGGCGGTGAGCGTCCAGAGGATGTCGGCGGCGTCCGCGACGGTGACGCCCGGGCGCAGGCCGAAACGGTCGTGCAGAAGCTCGGCGATCGCGGCGTTGCCGGTGGCGCGCTCGGTCTCGATCGTGGTGACGAACGCGCGCACCTCGGGGTCGCCCTGGTCGAGCACGACCGGCAACAGCGGGGCCGCCCGCCCGTACAGCTCCCGGCCCAGACGGGCGTAGAGGGCCAGGAAGGTGCGCGGGTCGGTGGCCGCGTGCATCGCCCGCACCGTCGGGCGTTGCATGATCGGGATGGGCTCGTCGTCGCCCGCGAGCAGGGTGTCGTAGACCGCCTTGAGGACCGCCGCCTTGCCGCCGACGGTGTTGTAGACGGTCTGCACGCTGACGCCGGCCCGGTGGGCGATCGCCTCGATCGTCGCGCCGTGGTAGCCGCGGTGCAGCAGCAGGGCCCGGGCGGCGTCGAGCACCCGTTGCCGGGTGGCGCGGCGTTGTTCCGCCCGGACCTCGCTGGAGTAGCGCCGGGTCACCTCAGCGCGACCGGCTCGGGGGCCGGCAGCGCGCCGACCTGCCAGAGCGCGCTGAGCTCGTCGCGGACGCCCCAGTGATCGGTGAGCACACCGCCCTGCTCGCGGTACAGGTGCATCGTCGGCATCGCGTACGGCCGCCCGGTCGCCGGGAAGCCGAGGTGGTCGCTGTTGTGGATGCCGTGCGCGGTCGCCCGTACGGCCACCAGGTCGCCGGCGGCGACGACCTGGTGCACCTCGTAGCGCAGCCGCAGCACGGTGGTCAGGAAGGCCATGATCTGCAGGTAGCCCGCCCGCCCCTGCGGCGCCCACTCCGGCGCCGCGTGATCGGCGAAGTCCTCCGCGACGAGCGGGCCGATCCGCTCGACGTCGCCACCGCTGAGCGCGGCGAGGACCTCACGTGCCAGTTTCTCCGCGGTATTCATGAGAACCACGTTCCATCCGACGGCGCCGCCCGGGCAATCTCGTTGGAGAGATCCGCGCCCGCGTCCCAGCGAATCCGCCGTCAGCGCAGGCGCAGCGTCAGCGCCGTGCCGCCGACCTCGATCGTGTCGCCGGGGCGCAGGTCGACGGTGGCGACGGGGTGGCCGTTGACCCGGGTGCCGTTGTGCGAGCCCAGGTCGGTCAGCGTGATCCGGTCGGGGTGCACCTCGACGATCAGGTGGCGGCGGGACACGCCGGGGTCGCGCAGGCGTACGCCCGCCTCCCGGTCGCGGCCCAGGACGGTGAGCCCGGCGGACAGGCCCCACACCTGGCCCTCGGCGCTCACCAGCGTCGCGACCGCGGCGTCCGGCGGCGGGGCCGGGCGCGGCGGCGGGGGGTCGGGCTGCAGCAGCGCCGCCACCCGGAACGTGCCCGCGTCGAGGTCGTCGCCGAGGAACACCTCGACCGACACGTCGCCGTAGACGATCCACGCCCGCTCGGCGATCAGCGCGGCCTGCCGGATCGCGAGCTCCTGCGCGAGCTGGGCGGCGTGCGGCGCCCAGCGCCGGTGGTCGTAGGCGGACAGGCCGACGGTGTAGTGGTTGGGCACCAGCGTGCGGTCGCCGCCGAGCAGCGCCTTGTGCCGCTCGGCCTCGCGCCGCATGGCGTCCAGCACGTCCTCGGGACGCACCGCACCGGCGAGCTCGAGGCCCTCGAGCCCCAGGCGTTCGGGTGCAGCGGTCACGGTGTCATCCAGGCATGGTCGTACGTCGCGGCGGCCGGTCGGAACTGCAGGTGACGAGTATGCCAGGCGGGCGCCCCCCGATCAGGAAACCGTCGCCCGGATGTCGCCCAGGCCGCGCGCCACCAGGAACTGCCCGCCGTCGGCGAGGCGGCCCGACCAGGAGTGCGACGCGGCGTCCCACTTGCGCCACAGCCGCCGGTCCGTGTGCACCGTCACACGCGCCGACCTGCCCGGCTCGACGGTCACCGACGTCCAGCCGACCAGCCGGACGGGCTCCTCGCGCTCGACCGGGCGCAGGTACACCTGCACCACCTCGCGGCTCTCGCGCCGCCCGACGTTGGACACGGTCACGGTGATCGACGGCGCGTCGCCGGTCACCAGCCGCACGTCGCTGTACTGCCACTCGCCGTACCCGAGCCCGTGCCCCAGCCAGAACGCCGGCGCGGGGGCCCGCCCCGCGTGGTGCCCGCGATAGCCGACGAACCGACCTTCCGCGTACGCCAACCGGCCGTCCACCGGCGTCACCGACCACGCCGGCGAGGCCCCGTCGGCGGCCGGGAACGTGGTGACCAGCCGCCCGGCGGGTTCGATGTCGCCGAGCAGGGCCGCCGCCACCGCGTGCCCGCCCTCCTGCCCGGGCAGCCCGGCCAGCAGCACCGCGTCCACCCGCGGCAGCCACGGCATCAGCACCGGCGTCGCGGCGTTGACGACCACGACCGTCCGCGCCGCCGCGCCCGCCACGGCCTCCACCAGCTCGTCCTGCGCGCCGGGCAGCCGCAGCGTCGTCTTGTCGACCGCCTCGGTCTCCTGCTCCTCGGTGAGGCCCACGACCACCACGGCCACGTCCGCGGCCGCCGCCGCCCGCACCGCGTCGTCGATCACGTCGACCGTCTCGCGCGCCGCCGCCCGGCCGATCAGCCCGTAGAGCCCCATCCCGTCGATGGCGACGGACGCCTCCAGGCGGTCCACGTCGGCCGTGATCACCTCGGTCGGCGGCGTCAGCACCTCCTCGCCCATCCCGGAGCCGGAGGTGCGCAGGGTGAACGACCGGCCCAGCACCGACCAGTCACCCACCCCGAGGACGCCGAGCTCGGCCGGCCCGTCCGCGTGCACGTCGGCGACGAGGCGGGCCGACGCGACGGTCCCGGTGAAGTCGTCGTCCATGCCGATCATGGTCTTGGCCTGGGGGCAGAAGCGGCGCTCGAGCTCCGCGCCGTCCGCGTCGCAGAGGATGACGTCGATGCCGGCCAGGCCGTTGGACGGCGCGGTGAGGAACCCGCCGCGGGCCGGCACCGGGCGCGTCCGCACGTCCACCCCGTCGACCACGGTCACCCGGTCGCCGAGCAGCGCGGTCAGCCCCTCGGCGACGCTGACCTGGTACGGCGGGTTGACGCCGGCCGAGCCGCCGCCCATGTCGATCGTCTCGACCGCGTGCCGGCCGATCAGCGCCACGCTCGCGGACCGGTCCAGCGGCAGCAGGTCGTGGTCGTTCTTGAGCACGGTGATGCCGCTCGCCGCCAGCCGGGTCAACTGCTCCTGGCGTACGTCCGAGGTGGGCCCGGGAAGGCCGGCCGGGTACGTGCGCGGCTCGCCCAGGGCCCCCACCCGCTCGGCCAGCCGCAGCAGCCGGGTCACGTGGTCGTCGATCACCGCCTCGTCCACCTCGCCGGCGCGCACGGCCGCGACCAGCGCGTCGCCCCACGGCCCGTCCGGTCCGGGCATCACCAGGTCGAGCCCGCCGTTGGCCGCCGGCGCCGCCGTCCGGGTGGCGAACCAGTCCGACATGATCAGCCCGTCGTAGCCCCAGGCGCCCTTGACGACCTGGTTGTTGACGTAGTCGTGCTCGGTGGCGGGCACGCCGTTGACGTCGTTGTACGCCGCCATGATCGACCACGCGCCGGCGTCGGCGACCGCGATCTCGAACGGCAGCAGGTACAGCTCGTGCAGCGTGCGCTCGTCGACCACCGAGCTGACCGTGTTGCGCTCGGTCTCGCTCTCGTTGGCGACCAGGTGCTTGAGGCACGCGCCCACGCCGCTGTCCTGCAGGCCGCGCACGTAGGCGGCGGCCAGCCGGCCGGTCAGCAGCGGGTCCTCCGAGTACGCCTCGAACAGCCGCCCGCCCAGCGGGGAACGGTGCAGGTTGATGGTCGGCCCCAGCACGACGTGGATGCCCTGCGCCATCGCCTCCTCGGCGAGCAGCCGTCCCACCTCGTACGCGGTCTGCTCGTCCCACGTCGAGGCGAGCAGCGTGGCGTTGGGGAACAGCGTCACCACCGGGCCGCCGACGAACTTGAGCCCCCGTACGCCCGTCGGCCCGTCCGAGAAGCGCATCTCGCGCAGCCCGATCGACGGGTCCTCCGCGAGCGTGAACGCCGTGGCGCCGGTGAGCAGGCGCACCTTGGCGGGCAGGTCGAGCGACTTGACGAGGGCGGGGAGGTCAGCGGCCATGCCCCCATGGTTACACGTGTAAGTTTGGATGTCATGGCCGACTCAACGACGAAGCGGGTCACCAGCGCCGACGTCGCCCGGCTCGCCGGGGTCTCGCGCGCCACGGTCAGCTACGTGCTCAACGACACGCCGCGGCAGACCATCTCGCCCGCCACCCGCGACCGCGTGCTCGCCGCCGCCGCCGACCTCGGCTACTCCCCGTCGGCCGCCGCCCGCACGCTGCGCACCGGCCGCTCCGACGTGGTGCTCTGCCTGCTGCCCGACTGGCCGATCGGCCCCGAGGTCGGCTCGATGCTCGGCGAGCTGTCCGCCGCGCTCAGCCGCCACGGCCTCACGCTGGTCGTGCACCCCGGCAACCGCGCGGACCGCCCGATGAGCGAGCTGTGGAAGGCGATCACCCCCGCCGCGGTCATCGCGTACACCGAGTTCTCCGACGCCGAGATCGCCGCCATGCGCTCGGCCGGCGTCGCGCTGGTCGTGGCCGTCTCCCGGCGCGGCCGCGGGCGGGTGCTGGCCGTGCCGCAGGAGCTGATCGGGCGTCGCCAGGCCGAGCACCTCGTGCAGCGGGGGCACACCCGGCTCGGCTTCGCCTACCCGGACGACCAGCGCGTGCGGTTCTTCGCCGAGCCGCGGCTGGCCGGGGTCCGGGCCGTCTGCGCCGGGCGGAAGCTGCCCACGCCGGTGGGTCTGACGGTCCCGCTCGACCCGGCGGTCGCGGGCGAGGCCGTACGCCGGTGGCTGGACACGGGGGTCACCGCCGTGTGCGCCTACAACGACGAGGTCGCGCTCGCGGTGCTGGCCGGCGCCCGCGACGCCGGGGTGGCCGTGCCCGGCTCGCTCGCGGTGATCGGCGTCGACGACATCCCGCCGGCCCGGCTGTCCGACCCGCCGCTGACCACCGTCACCACCGACCAGGTCGTCGTGGGCGCCCACCTGGCCGCCACCGTCGTCGCCGCGATGAGCGGCCGGACCGGGCCCGAGCTGCCGGCCGCCGACATCGTCCGCGTCGTGCCCCGCCGGTCCGCCTAGCACCGGCCCGGGCCGCTCAAATCGGTTGACCGCGCCGACACGATGGGAGGCGTGCGGACCTTCGAGGAACTGGTCGGCGAGGCAGCCGGCGCGGACGTGACCGGCTGGAGCTTCGACTGGCTGGACGGGCGGGCGACCGAGCAGCGGCCGCCGTGGGGCTACTCGCGGCTGCTCGCGGCGCGCCTGGCCACCGTCGCGTCGGCCCTCGACATCGACACCGGCGGCGGCGAGACGATCGCCGGGGCGCCGCACCTGCCGCCCCGGATGGCCGTCACCGAGGGGTGGGAGCCCAACGTGCTCCGCGCCCGCCGCCTGCTGTCCCCGCGCGGCGTGCAGGTGGTCCACGCCGTCCCCGGCGCGCCGCTGCCGTTCCCCGACGCCGGCTTCGAGCTGGTCAGCAGCCGTCATCCGGTCGCCCCCGACTGGCCCGAGATCGCCCGCGTGCTGGCCCCCGGCGGCGCCTACCTGGCCCAGCACGTCGGGCCGGCGTCCGCGTTCGAGCTGATCGAGTGGTTCCGCGGCCCGCTCACCCGCGAACGCGCGAGCCGCGACCCCGAGCGCGAGGCCGCGGCGGCGCGGTCGGCCGGGCTGCAGGTCGTGGACCTGCGGACGGCGCGGTGCCGGATGGAGCTGCTGGACGTCGGCGCGGCCGTCTACCTGCTGCGCAAGTGCGTCTGGTGGGTACCGGACTTCACCGTCGACCGCTACGAGCCGGCCCTGCGCCGGCTCGACGCGCACATCCGCGAGCACGGCTCGTTCGTCGCCCACTCCACCCGTACGCTCCTCGAAGCCCGCCGTCCGGCCCGCTGACCCGCACCGGTCAGCGCCCGGCCACGACGTTCCCGGCGGTGGCGGGCAGGCGGAACGCCTCGACCGCGGGAACCACGAGCAGAGCGGCCAGCGCGAGGAACGCCACCCGGAACGGCTCGTCGCTGAACGAGCCGCCCAGCCGGACGAGCAGGGCGCCCAGCGCCACCCCGAGCCCCGAGCCCAGCTCCTGCACCGTGGACATCAGCGTGTTGGCCCCGGTCATGCGGGCGGGCTCGACGTCGGCGAAGGCGACCGTGTTGTAGGTGGTGAAACCGGTCGAGCGGAAGATGCCGCTGAGCGCTAGCACGGCGAGGACCACGACCAGCGGGGTGGCGGCGCGCAGCAGGGCGATGCCGGCCAGGCACGCGGCGGAGGCGGCGATCGAGGCCAGCATGACAGTGCGGATGCCGAAGCGGCGCATCAGCGGGGTGGTGGCGGGCTTGATGCCGATGTTGCCGGCGAACAGCGCGATCACCACGAGGCCGGCCTGCGCGGCGGTCCAGCCGAAGCCGAGCTGGAACAGCAACGGCAGCAGAAACGGGATCGCGGTGATGACGGCGCGGAACACCGAGCCGCCGAGCGCAGTCACCCGATACGTGCGCACGCGCAGAATGCGCAGGTCGACCAGGGGGTTCGCGGACCGCATCAGGTATGCGGCGGCGCTGCCGAGCCCCACCGCGGACACCACGAGCAGGCCGATCGCGACCGGCCAGCGCGGGTGCGGCTCGGCCACCCCCTCGAGCCCCGCCACCAGCGCGGCCGTCGAACACGCCACCAGCAGGAAGCCCCGCCAGTCCAGCCGCCCCGCGTCGTCGGCGCGCACGTCCGGGACCAGCCGGCGGGCGAGCACCAGCGCGGCCACCCCGAGCGGCACGTTGAGCACGAAGATCCAGCGCCAGGACGCGTACGTGCTCAGCACCCCGCCGAGCGCCGGAGCGATCAACGGGGCGGCGAGCGCCGGCCAGGTCAGGTACGCGATGGCCCGTACGAGATCGGTCTTGGCCGTCGTCCGGATCACCACGAGCCGGCCCACCGGCACCATCAGCGCGCCGCCGACGCCCTGCAGCACCCGGGTGCCGACCAGCATCGGCAGGTTGACCGCCGCGGCGCACCCCGCCGAGGCCAGCGTGAACACGACGATCGCCACGGCGAACACCCGGCGGGCGCCGTAACGCTCGGTGAGCCAGCCGCTGACCGGGATGAGCACCGCCAGCGTCAGCAGGTAGGCGGTGATCGCCACGTTCACGGTGACCGGCCGCACCCCGAGGTCCTCCGCGATGTGCGGCGCCGCCGGGGCGATCACCGTCGCGTCGAGGATCTCCATGAAGAACGCGCCCGCCACCAGCAGCGCAAGCCCCCGGGCGCGGCGATCCATGCCCCGATCATCGGTCGCGGCGGTGTCTTCCGCCAGGCAGGACCCCGGATCGGCACGGCACGCGGTCGCCGATCACATGGTGCACGGCGATTGGCCGTCGGTCGTGGTGAGCGGCTTTCCGGCGCCGCCCGATTCGATCACCAGATGGGCGACCGCCTGCCCGCCGCCCGAGTCGATCATCCGGTGAACCGCCGCTTTCTGCCGCAGCCCGTTTCGATCATCTGGTGGGCGGCCGCTTCCCGCCGCCGTCCGATCACCTGGTGGGCGGCCGCTTCCCGCCGCCGTCCGATCACCTGGTGGGCGGCCGCTTCCCGCCGCCGCCCGATCACCTGGTGGCGGCCGATTCTCGCCGCCGCCCGAGTTGATCACCCGGTGGGCCACCGCCTCCCCCACCCACCCGGGCGCTGAGGCTACGCCATCCGCGGCGCGCGGGGCGCCGGTTGTCCACAGGCGCTGGGCGCTACAGGGGCTCGGTAGTTCGAGAGGCTTGGGCGTTTCAGGCGCTCGAGCGCCCCAAGGGCTCAGGCGTTCCAAGGACCCAGGCGCCTCAGAGGGCTTCACCGGCAGCGGCTCGAGCTGCTCGGCTGCCCCGGGAGGTTCAGCTGCCCCGGGAGGCTCGGCTGCCACAAGGCTCAGGTGCCCGGGAGGCTCAGCTGCCACAAAGGCCCAGCTGCCACAGGGGCTCAGCTGCCCCAGAGGCTCAGCTGCCCCAGAGGCTCAACTGCCTCCGGACGCTCAGCTGCCCCGGACGCTCAGCTGCCCCCGGAGGCTCAGGCATTTCGAGGGCTCAGGCGTTCCAGCAGTCGATCGCCGGGCGGCCGTGGTCGTGGCCGAGGATCGACAGCGTGGCGGTGCCGAGCTTGAGCCGCCCGCCGCCCTCCGCGGGCAGCTCGATCCACCGGGCGCCGACGACCCGCAGCGCGTGGCCGTGCCCGATCAGCGCCACGTCGCCGCCGTCGAGCAGCGGGCGCACCCGGGCGAGGACCCGGTCGATGCGCTCGGCGATCTGCGCGGGCGACTCGCCGCCGGGCGCCCCGTCGCGGAACAGCCACCAGCCCGGGTCGGTCTCGTGGATCTCGGGGGTGGTGATGCCCTCGTACTTGCCGTAGTTCCACTCCGCCAGGTCCTCGGTCGTCTCGGTGACCGTGAGCTCGGCCAGCTCGGCCGTCCGCAGCGCCCGGCGGCGCGGGCTGGAGATCACGGCCGCGAAGCTGCGGTCCTTGACGCGGGCGGCGACGGCCTGGGCCTGGCGCTCCCCCTCCTCGGTGAGGTCGAGATCGGTGTACGACGTGTGCCTGCCCGTCGCGCTCCACTCGGTCTGCCCGTGCCGGATCAGCACGATCTCGCCCATGACTGTGACCCCTTCGTCGGCTCCGCTCCTTTTCTACCCCGGACGGCGCGCTCGCACCGGGGACATCACGGCCAGGCGACGACGATCGAGGTGTGCCGCCGGGCCACGACCAGCCGCAGCTGTTCGCCGGCGGGCGGCAGCGTGCCCGCGGGGTGCACGGTGATGCGCGGGCCGGGCCCGTGCCGGTGCTGCCGGTCCCAGGCGGCGACGAGGTCGACCAGCTCGGCGGCCAGCGCGGGAGCGCCGGCCCCGAAGCCGTGGGCGCCGAACTGCCACGCGCCCGCGGACCGGCGCATCGTCAGGTGGGCCAGGCCGGCGGAGCCGAGCAGGGTGGGGCAGACGAATTTGTTGTCCGGGTCGAGCAGGCCGGCGGTGCGTTCGCGGTCGACCCGGAGGGCGCCGTACGGGCGGGGTTGGCTCGCGAGCCACAGGTGCAGCGACTGGAACGCGTCGCAGTCGTCCCCGTCGACGGTGACCGGCGCCCACGCCTCGACCCGTGGCCGGTCGAGCGCGGAGGCGAGCGCGGCGCCGTCCACCTCGGTGGCGTCGTCCAGCACCAGCACGACGTCGTCGCCGCGCAGCCGCACCCGGCGGACGGGGTCGTTGCCCTCGCCCTGCATCGGCACGAAGCCGCACTGCAGGGTGGCGGTGGCGGCGAGGTGGTCGCCGTGGCGGCGCAGCGTGAGGCAGCGGGTGTTGCCCCGCATCCGTACGGGCGCCACCAGCACGCCGTCCGGCGCGAGCTGCTCGAGCCAGGCCGGCGGGATGTCGCTGGTCTCGACCGTGACCAGGACGGCGTCGTACGGGGCGGCGCCGGGGTGACCGTGCTCGGCGTCGGCCAGGGCGACCTCGACCTGCGGGTAGCCGGCCCGGTCGAGCGCCGCGCGCGCGGCGGCCACCACGTCGGGGTCGATGTCGATGCTGGTCACCGCGCCGGACGCGCCGACGAGCTCGGCGATCAGCGCCGCGTTGCAGCCGCCGGAGCCGATCTCGAGCACCCGGGAGCCCGGCCGCAGCCGTGCGGTCTCGAGCATGTACGCCTGCAGCCACGGCGCGGAGATCGAGCTGGACGCCCGGCCGCGGGCGTCCGTCCTGGTCACGACCACGTCGTCGGCGTACGCGGCACTCAGGTCGGTGCCGGCCGGGGCGAACTCGTGACGCGGCACGGTCAGGAATGCGGCGGCCACGGCCGGGTCGGTGATGCGGCCCCGGGCCGTCAGCCGGTCGACCAGGCGGCGCCGCGCGAGGTCGGGGGTGAGGTCGTCGGAGGCGTCGGTCACCCGGACATCTCTACCGGTCGTCCGGGCCACGCGGCCGACGGCGCGCCCGGGCGGCCACCCGTTCGGGCCGCCCGGGCGCGCCGGTCGTCAGAGCAGATCCTCGAAGTTGACCGTCAGCGCGAAGGGGTCGGCCACCTGCGCGGGCTCGCGACGGCTCACCTCGACGGCCAGTTCCTTCGCGGCGCGGGTGATGCGCGAGCGCAGCGAGCCGTCGGAGGAGTCGGCGCCCCAGTCGTCGCTCGCGGCGAAGACCGCGGTGGGCACGACGACCGCGCGCAGGTAGGCGAACATCGGGCGCAGCGCGTGCTCGAGCACCAGCGAGTGCCGGGCCGTGCCCGCGGTGGCCGCGATCAGCACCGGCTTGTCGGCCAGCGCGTCCTTGTCGAGCACGTCGAAGAACGACTTGAACAGCCCGCTGTAGCCGGCGGTGAAGATCGGCGTCACGGCGATCAGGCCGTCCGCCCCGGCGACCGCGTCCAGGGCGTCCTTGAGCGCCGCGGGCGGGAAGCCGGTGAGCAGGTGGTCGGCGATGTCGTGGGCCAGGCCGCGCAGCTCGATCACCCGCAGGTCGAGGTCCCGCTCGGCGCCGGCCGCGAGCACGGCGCCGGCGAGCTGGTCGGCGAGCAGGCGGGTGGAGGAGGGCTGGCTCAGGCCGGCGGTGACGACGACCAGGGTGCGCTGCTTCATGCCGCGACCTCGTCGTTCTGCGAGGCCTGCGAAAGCTGCGACGCCTGCTTGGCGGCCAGCAGCGACGCGTGGGTGGGGGCGTCCGGCACGTGGGCCGGCTTGAGGGCGGCGAACTCCTTGCGGAGCACGGGCACGACCTCCTCGCCGAGCAGGTCGAGCTGCTCGAGGACCGTCTTCAGCGGCAGGCCGGCGTGGTCCATGAGGAACAGCTGGCGCTGGTAGTCGCCGACGTACTCGCGGAACCCGAGCGTCCGGTCGATGACCTGCTGCGGGCTGCCGACGGTCAGCGGCGTCTCGCGGGTGAAGTCCTCCAGCGACGGCCCGTGTCCGTAGACGGGGGCGTTGTCGAAGTACGGCCGGAACTCCTTGACGGCGTCCTGGCTGTTCTTGCGCATGAACACCTGGCCGCCGAGGCCGACGATGGCCTGGTCGGGGTCGCCGTGGCCGTAGTGGGCGAAGCGCTGCCGGTACAGGGCGATCATCCGCTGGGTGTGCGAGGCGGGCCAGAAGATGTGGTTGGCGAAGAAGCCGTCGCCGTAGTAGGCGGCCTGCTCCGCGATCTCCGGGCTGCGGATCGAGCCGTGCCAGACGAACGGGGGGACGTCGTCGAGCGGGCGCGGCGTCGAGGTGAACGACTGCAGCGGCGTACGGAACTTGCCCTGCCAGTCCACGACGTGCTCGCGCCAGAGCTTGTGCAGCAGCGCGTAGTTCTCGATCGCCAGTGGGATGCCGGCGCGGATGTCCTTGCCGAACCAGGGGTAGACCGGCCCGGTGTTGCCGCGGCCCATCATCAGGTCGACGCGGCCGCCGGACAGGTGCTGCAGCATCGCGAAGTCCTCGGCGATCTTCACCGGGTCGTTGGTGGTGATCAGCGTGGTGGCGGTGCTGAGCAGCAGCTTCTCGGTCTGCGCGGCGATGTACGCCAGCGTGGTGGTCGGCGAGGAGGAGAAGAACGGCTCGTTGTGGTGCTCGCCCAGCGCGAAGACGTCGAGGCCGGCCTGCTCGGCGTGCTTGGCGATCGTGACGATGTCCTTGATGCGCTCGGCCTCCGACGGCGTCCGTCCCGTGGTCGGGTCCGTCGTGATGTCGCTGACGCTGAAGATTCCGAACTGCATGACCCGCTCCTTCTCCCGGCCGGGACCACATCCCGTCGTTGCCACCCACAACATCCCTGCTCCGGCAACTATTTCAAATTCAAAAGAACCACGCTGCGGCGGGGGTCACACCGGCGGGAGCAGGCCTGGTGCCGTTCGGTCACCCGCGAGGATGGCCGGGCCACCGGCGACGTTTGCGGCGCGGCGTTCGAGGGGAACCGCGCCGCAGCCCCGCGTCTGGCGGGACGCGGGGCTGCGGGGACTGCGCCCGTCAGCCGGCCTGCTGGGTGAGGTCGTAGACGGTGGCGCCGCCGACCGTGGTGGCCGTGTAGTGCTCGGCGACCCAGGAGGCGATCTGGCTCGACGCGGTGGAGGTGCCGTCCGAGCCGCGGCCGCCGCCCATGCCGCCCCCGGCGACGTAGTAGGTGATCTCGCCGGCCGCCACGGAGGCCTGGAACTCGGCGAGCGTGGGCGAGGGGTCGCTGCCGTTCCAGCCGCCCAGGGCGATCACCGAGGTGCCGCTGGCCAGCTCGAGGTTCGCGGCCGTGGTGGCGCCGCTGACCGCGGCCGACCACTTCGTGGTGCTGGTCTCCAGGAGGGCGGTGAGCTCGGCGTCGGCGGACTCGCCACCCATGCCGCCACCCATGCCGCCCGCGGCGGAAGGAGCCTCACCGGTGGGAGCCGCACCGGCGGAAGGAGCCGCACCGGCGGACGGCGCGTCACCGGAGCGCGACCCGGGGCGGGTGGAGCCACCCGTACCGCCGAAGGACCCGGACCCCGACGGGCCGGAGGCGGGAATCGAGCCGGTGTGGGCGACGGTCGCGGTCTCCGCCGCGTACGCGGCGCTGCCCGCGCCGGCCGACAGCATGGCGGCGACGAGCGCGACCACCGCAAAGCCGCGCAGCCGCCGCGCCGGAACGAGCAGCGCGAGCGCGGCCCCCACGCCCACCGCGAGCGAGACCCACCGCAGCGCAGGCATCCAGTCGGTGCGCCCGAGCAGCACCCAGCCCCACACCGCCGTCGCCGCGACCATCGCCGCCGGCACCGCCCGTGCGGCGACGTGACCGCCGCGCAGCCACAGGACCCGTCCGCCGACGGCGACCAGCGCGGCGATCCCGGGGGCCAGGGCGACGGTGTAGTACGGGTGGATCGTGCCGCTCATGAACGAGAACGTGAGCCCGGTGACCAGCACCCAGCCGCCCCACAGCACCATCGCGGCGCGGGCGCGGTCGGTGCGCGGCGCGGTCCACGTGAACGCGAGCACGGCGACCAGGGCGATCAGCGCCGCAGGGAGCAGCCAGGAGATCTCGGTGCCCATCGACGAGCCGAACAGCCGCCCGATGCCCGCGGCGCCGCCGAAGCCGACGTTCTGCCCGCCACCGCCTCCGCCGCCGTTGCCCGAGCCGCCGAGGATGCGACCCAGGCCGTTGTAGCCGAGCGCCAGCTCCCACAGCGTGTTGTTGGTGGATCCGGCGATGTACGGCCGCGACGACGCCGGCCACAGCGACACCAGCGCGACGTACCACCCGGCCGAGACGACCAGCGCGAGCCCGGCGACCAGCAGGTCCCGGATGCGGCGGCCGAGGCCGGTGGGCGCGGCGATCAGGTAGACCAGCGCGAACGCGGGCAGCACCAGGAACGCCTGCATCATCTTGGTCAGGAACCCGAACCCCAGGAGTACGCCGGTGAGCGCGAGCCACTTCCACGACGCCTTCTCGACGGCACGTACGGTCGTGTAGGCCCCGGCCGTCATCAGCAGCACGAGCAGCGCGTCCGGGTTGTCGAACCGGAACATCAGCACGGCCACCGGCGTGAGCGCGAGCGCCGCCCCGGCGACCAGCCCGGCCGCCGTACCGAACCAGCGCTTCACCGCCGCGTACAGCAACCACACGCCGGCCACGCCCATCAGCGCCTGCGGAGCCAGGATCGCCCAGCTGTCGACACCGAAGATCCGCGCCGACAGGCCCATCACCCACAGGGCGGCGGGCGGCTTGTCGACGGTGATGGCGTTGCCGGCGTCGAGCGAGCCGAACAGCCACGCCTTCCAGCTCTGCGCCCCGGCCCGCGCGGCGGCGGCGTAGAAGCTGTTGCCCCAGCCCGACGCGCTCAGGTCCCACAGGTAGAGCACCGCGGTGCCCAGCAGCAGCACGAGCACGGGCCAGCGGCGCTCTTGCCGGTCGGCCGGCGTCCGGTGCCGGGGTGGGGAGGCGGCCGTAGGGCGTTCCATCAGCGTCGTCATGCCCGCAACCTTCGGCCGCGCGGCTACGCCCGCTCTGTGGCCGTCCTGTGCGCCGTCTATGAGCCCGGAGGCGGATCGGCTGTTTCCGGGCGGCTCGGTGTTCGGCGGGAGAAGATCCGGGAAAGCTGATGCCGGCGACGGAACGACCTGTTCGACTGGTGATCTCCCCAGCGTCGCCGTTGCCGTGAGCCGATTCGTGCCAGGATGAGGACGAGAGTCCGGGTTCGAGGAAGAGACTAGGACAATGAGCGAACACGTTTCCGACACCACCGAGTGGCAGACGCTGCAGGGTCACGCCGAGAAGTTCGGCGCCGTGCACCTGCGCGAGCTCTTCGCCGGCGACCCGGCGCGCGCCGAGCGCCTCACCGCGCAGGTGGGCGACCTCACCGTCGACTACAGCAAGAACCTGGTCACCGACGAGGTGCTCAGCGCGCTGCTGGCGCTGGCCGCGAAGGCCGGGCTGCGGGAGCGGATCGGCGCGATGTTCGCCGGCGAGCACATCAACGTCACCGAGGACCGGGCCGTGCTGCACACCGCGCTGCGCCTGCCCCGCGACGCGCACCTGGTCGTCGACGGGCAGGACGTGGTGGCCCAGGTGCACGAGGTGCTCGACCGCATGGGCGGCTTCAGCGACCGGGTGCGCTCCGGCGAGTGGACCGGGCACACCGGGCAGCGCATCCGGACGGTCGTCAACATCGGCATCGGCGGCTCCGACCTGGGCCCCGTCATGGCGTACGAGGCTCTGAAGGCCTTCAAGTCGCCCGAGATCGAGTGCCGGTTCATCTCCAACATCGACCCCACGGATCTCTACGAGAAGACGCACGACCTCGACCCGGCCACCACGCTGTTCGTCGTCGTGTCCAAGACCTTCGGCACGCAGGAGACGCTCACCAACGCGACCGAGGCGCGCAACTGGCTGCTCAAGGGCCTGGGCGGCGACCAGTCCGCGGTGGCCAAGCACTTCGTGGCGGTCAGCACCAACGCCCAGCGGGTCTCGGACTTCGGCATCGACACCGAGAACATGTTCGGCTTCTGGGACTGGGTGGGCGGGCGCTACTCGCTGCCCTCCGCGGTCGGCCTGTCCGTCATGATCGCGATCGGCAAGGAGCAGTTCGCCGACATGCTCGGCGGCTACCACACCGTCGACGAGCACTTCCGCACCCAGCCGCTCGAGTCCAACGTGCCGGCGCTGCTGGGCCTGCTCAACGTCTGGTACGACACGTTCCTCGGCGCGCAGTCGCACGCGATCCTGCCGTACTCGCAATATCTGCACCGGTTCGCGGCCTACCTGCAACAGCTCACGATGGAGAGCAACGGCAAGTCCGTACGGCTGGACGGCTCGCCCGCGACGTTCCAGACCGGCGAGGTGTTCTGGGGCGAGCCCGGCACCAACGGCCAGCACGCGTTCTACCAGCTCATCCATCAGGGCACCAAGATGATCCCGGCCGACTTCATCGGGTTCAGCAAGCCCAACCACGACATCGGCGAGATGCACGACCTGTTCATGTCGAACTTCTTCGCCCAGACCGGCGCGCTGGCGTTCGGCCGCACGCTCGACCAGGTGCTCGCCGAGGGCACCGACCCGGAGATCGCGCCGCACCGGGTGATGCAGGGCAACCACCCGACAACGACGATCATCGCGCCCTCGCTGACACCGGCGGTGCTCGGCCAGCTGATCGCTCTCTACGAGCACATCACGTTCACCCAGGGCACGATCTGGCAGATCAACTCGTTCGATCAGTGGGGCGTCGAGCTCGGCAAGGTGATGGCCAACCAGCTCGCGCCCAAGCTGACCTCGTCGTCCGCGCCGGACACCGACGACGACTCGTCGACGAACAACCTGATCAAGCTGTACCGGTCGCAGCGCGGCCGCTGAGTTCCGCGGTTTTTGTCGGACCCGGGCTCTAGGGTCGTCGGCATGGATGCGTCGACGGCCCTGGGGCTACGGATGAGCAGCCTGCTGCTGCGCGGCAACGGTTTCCCGACCGTGGCCGGGACCGTCGAGTGGTTCGGCGCGATGCAGGCTCAAGACGTGAACAGCGGTCTGTGGTCGCTCGGCGCGCGCGTGCCGGGCGCCACCCTCGCCTCGGTGAACGCCGCGCTCGAGGAGAGATCCGTCCTGCGTACGTGGCCCATGCGCGGCACCGTCCACTTCGTGCCCGCGGCCGACGCCCACTGGATGCTCGAGCTGATGGGCGTGCGGGCCCTGGCCGGCGCGACCAAGCGCCGCGAGACCCTGGGGCTCGACGAGAGCACGGTGGACCGCGCGGTCGACGTGCTCGGATCGGCGCTCGCGGGCGGCGGGCGGCTCACCCGCTCGCAGTGCCTGGCCGCGATGGTCGACGGCGGCGTCGAGGTCACCGGTCAGCGCGGATACCACCTGCTGTGGTACGCGTCCCAGCGCGCGGTGACCGCGATCGCGCCGCACGTCGGCAAGGAGCAGACGTTCGTGCTGCTCGACGAGTGGGTGCCCGAGCCCCGGCGGCCGTCCCGCGAGGAGGCGCTGGGCATCATCGCGCTGCGCTACTTCCGCAGCCACGGCCCCGCCTCCCGCAAGGACTTCGCGGGCTGGACGGGCCTCACGATGACCGACTGCCGCACGGGCATCGCCGTCGCCGGCGACCAGTTGACCACCGTGGACGTCGACGGCGCCGAGATGATCGCCGCCACCGCCGCCCTCGACGGCGGGACGACCCCGGACGCCGGCGGCTGGCTCGCGCTTCCCGGGTTCGACGAATACCTGCTGGGCTACAAGGACCGGTCGCTGATGGCGTCGGCGGACGACCTCGCGGCGATCATCCCGGGCGGCAACGGGGTCTTCCGGTCGACGCTCGTGCGCGCCGGTCGGGTGGTGGCGACCTGGACCCGCACGCTCACCCGCAAGGGCGTCACCGTCACCGTGCAGCCGCTCGTCGCCTTCACCCCGGACGATCACGCCGCGGCCGCGGACGCCCTCGGGAAATACGCCGCCTACCTGGAGCTGCCGCTGACTGTTAAGAACCCTTGATATTTATAGGTGTGAACTCCATGATGGGCGTAACGCGGGTCACATACGCATCGGAGGAGTCGCCATGGGTGTCCGTCGTCGATTGCTGGCGCTGGCCGCAGCGCTGTCAGTGGCCTCCGGGGCGTTCGCCGTCGCGGTCGCCGGCGGGGGCACCGCGTCCGCCGCGGTGACGTGCTCCTCGGTCACCTGGACGGAGGGCCCCAGCTACACCGCGGGCCAGCAGGTCACGTACGGCGCGCACCTCTACCAGGCGCTCGTGACGCACACCGCGCACGTCGGCGCGGGCTGGAACCCGGCCTCCACGCCGTCGCTGTGGCGCGACCTCGGCGCCTGCACCGGCGGCGCCACCACCCCGCCGGCCACCACCCCGCCGCCGACAACGACCCCGCCCACGACGCCGCCCACCACCCGGCCGCCGGCCACGACGCCGCCCACCACCCCACCGACGACCCCGCCGACCGGCGCCACCTGCGCGGTGAAGGGCCGCCCGGCCGGCAAGGTGCTGCAGGGCTACTGGGAGAACTGGGACGGCGCGTCCAACGGCGTGCACCCCGGCCTGGGCTGGATCCCGATCAACGACGGCCGCATCACCCAGCACGGCTACAACGTGCTGATGGCGGCGTTCCCGGTGATCCGCTCGGACGGCACGGTGCTGTGGGAGAACGGCATGGACGCCGGCGTCAAGGTGCCCACGGCGGCCGAGATCTGCGCGGCCAAGGCGGCCGGCGCCACGGTGCTGATGTCGATCGGCGGCGCAACCGCGGGCGTCGACCTGAGCTCCGCCGCCGTCGCCGACCGGTTCGTCGCCACCATCGTGCCGATCCTCAAGCAGTACAACTTCGACGGCATCGACATCGACATCGAGACCGGCCTGAGCGGCAGCGGCAGCATCGGCACGCTGTCGACCTCGCAGGCCAACCTGATCCGCATCATCGACGGCGTGCTCGCCGCGATGCCGGCGGGCTTCGGGCTGACCATGGCGCCGGAGACCGCGTACGTCACCGGCGGCTCGGTCACGTACGGCTCGATCTGGGGCTCGTACCTGCCGATCATCAAGAGGTACCTGGACAACGGCCGCCTGTGGTGGCTGAACATGCAGTACTACAACGGCTCCATGTACGGCTGCTCCGGCGACTCGTACGCGGCCGGCACCGTGCAGGGCTTCACCGTGCAGACGCAGTGCCTCAACAACGGCCTGACGATCCAGGGCACGACGATCCGGATCCCGTACGAGAAGCAGGTCCCGGGTCTCCCGGCCCAGCCGGGCGCCGGCGGCGGCTACCTGACGCCCGCGCTGGTCACCCGGGCGTGGAACAGCGTCCCCGGCCTCAAGGGCCTGATGACCTGGTCGATCAACTGGGACGGTTCCCAGGGCTGGACCTTCGGCGACAACGTGAAGCGCCTCCAGGGCCGCTGACCGCGAGGGCGGGGCCCGGCGCGGCAACGCCGGACCCCGCCACCGTCGCTCATTGTCAGCAATCCCGCACTCCCGGTATTGCGCCACGATAGTTGGTGGGATGCAATTGACCACCGGCATGCGGGAGGTGGTGGGCGATGGGCGAAATGGCGCGCCGCCCGGCACGGCACGGGTCGGCGCTCGCGCGCACGGCGTTGCCCGCCGCGGTCACCGGCGGGCTCACCTATCTGATCGCCTACCTGGTCGGTGTGGACCTCGCGACGTGCTTCCTGCTCGCCGTGGTCGTCGGCGGCATCGCGCTGCTGGCCGGGTTCCTGCTCGACCTCGAGCAGCGGCTGAACACGATCGAGCGCCTCGAGCAGGACGGCGTCGCCGGGGTGCGGCGGCTCATCGGCGACACGTTCACCGACATCAGCGAGGCGACCACCCTCTTCGGACAGATCGAGGCGTCCGGCCTGCGCACCGACCTGGTCGCCCAGCTCGTGCGCAACGCCGCAGCCTTCACCTCCGATTCGCCGCCGATCGTCCACCAGTTCGCCCAGGCCAAGCTCAAGGAGACGGCCGACCTGCTCAAGCAGCTCGCCGAGGGCGGCACGGTCACCTACTACGGCGAGGACCGCGACTGGCTGCTCGGGCTCACCCAGCAGGCCGCCGCGAGCATCGACGGCATCACGCTCGCCGCGGTCGACCACGGTCTCTGGTACAGCGAGCTCGGGCAGCGCTACCTCGACGCGCAGCGCCGCGCCGTCATGGCCGGGCGCCGGGTCCGCCGCATCTTCGTGCTCGACGGCACCATGATGGAGCTCGACTCGGAGCTGCGCCAGGCCTACGAGGACCAGCGCCAGATGGGCATCGAGGTGCGCCTGCTCGACCGGTCGGCGATCCCCATCCCGCTGCGCGTGCAGGTGCGCGACCTCATCGTGTTCGACGACATCCTCGCGTACGAGACCACGCCCACCACCGCCGATCCGCACCTCGCGCAGGTGGCCGAGACCCGCCTGGTGCTCACCGCCGAACGGGTGACGGACGCGGTGCAGCTGTTCGCCGAGCTGTGGGAGGTGGCCCGCGAGCTGGCGCCCGCGCCGGAGGTGCCGGTCGACGTCTATCTCGACACCGAGGACGAGACCGAGTCCGACCAGGTGTTCAAGGTGGTCGACGACCTGGCGGTCTGGCTCGGGCACCGGACGCCCGTCGAGGTCGAACGTCACCCGGGGTCGATCTTCCGGCGCGCCAAGACGCGGGTCGCCACCGACCTGCTGCAGACGCAGATGCAGGACCGGGTCGTGCGCCTCGAGCGGGCGCTGCAGCTGGTGCGCGACAACGACCTGCGGGCCGGCGCGGCCGGCGACGGGTACGAGACCCAGGCCGCGATCGCGCTGATCGAGGCGCTCAGCACGATCCCGCACGCGTGTGTGCGGCTGGGCCGGGTGCTGCTGGTGAAGTACACCGGCGCGAGCGGTGCGGTCCTCGTGGTGCGCGACCTCACGCTGCCCGAGATGGAGGTGCTCGAGCAGCACCCGCACCTGCAGACCAGCCCGCAGACGATCCTCGCCGAGCTGGACCGGGCGGTGCGCGACCGGCGCATCCCGCACGCCCGCGAGGGCTCCTGACGCTCAGCCGGCGAGCAGGCCCTCGCGTTCGAGCACCTGGCGGACGGTCTCGAAGGTGGCGCGCAGGTCGCCGCGCGGGAAGCGGATCTGGCCGAGCCCGTCGACGTTGGAGAAGGACTCGCAGCCCTCCTCGATCATGATGATCGCGCGGGAGAAGCCGAGCCGGCCCTGGAACAGCCCGGCCTCGTGGATGACGTTCTGCCGCGCCATGAGCGAGCCGTCGGCGTGCTCGTCCTCGGCGGTCAGCAGCAGGAACGCCACCGCCGCGTTGTCGAGCATCTGCGCCAGGCGGTCGATGTTGGTGGTGCCGGCGATCGGCACGCGGTTGAACTCGTCGTAGGGCAGGTGCAGCCGTTCGACGACGAAGTCCTTGAGGTCGCGCCACAGCGGCGAGTGGCCGTGGCCGATGAAGACGTGGGTGCCCAGCTGGCGGCCGGCGGCGGCGGCCGGGCGCTCGGCCAGCCGCACCAGGTGGACGGCGGCGCGGCTCGCGAGCACGATGAGCTCCTCGACGGCGGCGAACACCGCGTGGATCGCCTGCACCTGGAACAGCATCTCCTCGTGCGGCGCGGCCCGCAGCGCCCGGCCCGCCATGCTGAGGTCGGTGGCGAGGGCCCGGCGACGCTCCTCCAGGTGCCGGTTGACAAGCTCGTCGACGGTCGGCGGCTTGATGCCCTCGACCGCCTGGCGCAGGTCGGCCAGGAACGCGTCGTCGCCGGCCGACAGCAGCGAGAGGACCGCCCACCGTGCGTCCGTGAGCGTCCGCCGGGCGTCGCGCGCCGCGGTGCGCAGCGGCGCCAGGTCGACGTCGCCCGCGGCGCGCAGGATCGCCTCCTGCACCTCGTCGCGGGTGAAGTTGCGCCATTCGGCCTTCAAAAAGCGGTCGCGCAGCACGGTGTCCGTGCTGTTCCCGCCGGTGCCCTCGATGACGTCCGAGAACGGCGTGTTGGCCGGCGGCGGGGAGAAGCTGCTGAAGTACCAGGACGCGTACTCGGTGACGTTCATCCCGCACCACGCGGCGGCGAAGCCTTCCGTCGTACGGGTCACGGCGTCGAGCGTCTCGGCGAACGACGGCTCCCGGGCGGGGGCGGCCACGGCCTCCAGATCGGCGACGACCGCACGCAGCTGTTCCGCATCGCCCAGGGACATGGGCCCATCGTGCCCTATGGACGCACGCCCGCGGCGATCAAGCCGGGACCGGGGAGCGCAGCGTCGCGGCGGCCTCGGCGGCGGGCAGCGGGCGGGACAGGAAGTAGCCCTGGGCGTGGTCGCAGCCCATCTCGCGCAGCGCGGCCAGTTGGGTGGCGGTCTCGATGCCCTCGGCGACGGTCGCCATGCCGAAGCGCTGTCCCAGGCGCACGATCGTGCGGACCAGGGCCACGTCCTCGGCGTCGCCGGTGTCGAGGCGGTCGACGAACGAGCGGTCGATCTTGAGTACGTCCATCGGGAAGCGGCGCAGGTAGGCCAGCGACGAGTAGCCGGTGCCGAAGTCGTCCATCGCGAGCATGACGCCCAGCGCCTTGAGCCCGACGATCCGCGCGAGGTTCTCGTCGGTGTCGGTCAGCAGCACGCTCTCGGTCATCTCGAGGACCAGCTGGTCGGCCGGCATGCCGGTCTCGGCCAGCACCTCGGCCACCGTGGCGGCGAGGTCGCCCGCCTCGAACTGGCGCACCGAGACGTTCACGGCCATCTTGAGCGGGCGGCCCCACGCGACCGCTTGGCGGCACGCCTCGGCCAGCACCCACCGGCCGAGCGGCACGATCAGGCCGGTCGACTCGGCGACCCCGATGAAGTCCAGCGGCGGCACCATCCCGCGGGTGGGGTGCAGCCAGCGCACCAGCGCCTCGAAGCCGACGATCTCGCCGGTGGCCAGGTCCACCGTGGGCTGGTAGTGCAGCAGCAGCTCGTCGCGGTCGAGCGCGAGCCGCAGGTCGTCGGCGAGCGACAGCCGCTGCATCAGCGCGTCGTGCATCGCCGGGTCGTACGCCGCGAACACCCCGCCGCCGGCCTCCTTGGCCTTGTACATGGCCAGGTCGGCGTTGCGTTGCAGCTGCTCGATGTCGCCGGCGTCGCTCGCGCAGGCCATGCCGATGCCGGCGCCCACGTGCAGGTCGCGGCCGTCGAGCCGGAACGGTTCGTCGAGGCGTTCCAGGATGCGGGCGGCGAGCGCCTCGGCGTCCGAGCGGGCGTCCGGCGACTCGATGAGCACCGCGAACTCGTCGCCACCCAGACGCGCCACCGCGTACGGCGGGGGCGCCGCCTCGCGCAGCCGCCCGGCGACCTGCACGAGCAGCTCGTCGCCGGCGGCGTGCCCGAGGCTGTCGTTGACCTCCTTGAAGCCGTCGAGGTCGAGGAAGAGCACGGCGACCAGCTCGCGCTCGACCGCCGCGGCCAGCCGCTCGCGGAACAGCGTGCGGTTGACCAGCCCGGTGAGCGCGTCGTGGTGCGCCTCGTGGCGCAGCTGGTCCTGCAGGTTGCGGGCGTCGCTGAGGTCGCGGGTGTTGAAGACCAGACCCCGGACGTACGGGTCGTCCAGCAGGTTCGTGACGGTCATCTCCGCCGGGTGCCGGGTCCCGTCGCGGTGGGGCAGCTCGACCTCGAACGTGGTAGTGCCGCCGCCGCGCACGACGTCGTCGATCGCGGCGCGGATGGTCGCCGCGGCCCGGTCGCCGACGACGTCGAGCAGCCGGCGGCCGATCAGCGCGGAGGCGGGGAAGCCGAAGGTCCGCTCGATCGACGAGCTCTGGAACCGTACGGTCGAGTCGGCCTCCAGGATGGCCAGCGACTCGGAGCTCTGCTCGACGAGCGCGCGGAACCGCTGCTCGCGGTCGGCGAGCTCGGCGGTGCGGCCGGTGACCCGCTCCTCGAGCCGCCGGGCCAGCTGGCGGTTGGCGAGCACGAGGATGATGCCGCGCAGCACGATCAGCGCGATCGACGCGGACCGGCACAGGCTGAACAGCGGCGTGTGCACCGCCTGCCCGGACGCCAGCCAGAACGTGCCCGAGGCGACGGCGGCCAGCACCGCGACGTACGGGATCAGCAGGCCCGGCGTCTCCCGCAGCGCCAGCGACGCGGCGTCCGGCTCCTCGTTGCCGAGCTCGCCCATGGCCGCGGCGCGGAGGCCGGCGAGCAGCAGCAGCCCGTAGCCGGCGACCATGCCGAGCTCCGGCACCGCGGACCAAGCCGTGGCGTTCTCCGCGACCAGCCGTACGCCGAAGCTGTCCGCGATCGCGATGAGCATCAGCCCCGCGCTGACCAGCACGAGCGTGCCCGAACCGGGATACCCGCGGTGCCAGCGGGTCAGGGCCGTGACGGCGACGGTCGCGAGCAGCACGTCGGCGATCGGCAGCGCGATCAGGAACGGCACGCCCGCCTGCTGCGCCGGGTGCACCACCACCTGATAGCTGGTGAGCAGCAGCGAGAACGCGACCAGCAGCGCGTCGACCAGCCCGCGCAGCTTGGTGAGGGCGGACCGCCGCGGCTGCGGCACGGCGAAGAGGCTGGCGAGGACGACGGCGACCATCACGACGTGGCCGGCGCTGGGTGGCAGCAGGCTCTCGAAGACGATGCCCAGGGCCTCGGCCAGGGCGCCGACGCCGAGGCCGATCCAGGCGGTACGGGTGCCGCCACTACGACGGGTGACCACGCGGACCGCGGCCACGGCGACACCGGCGGCGGCGAGCGCGGTGAGGAGGGTTGTCGCGCCGAACGTCATCGCATTCCCTCCCGCTCCACGGCTGCTCCATGCAGCAGAATCGGGCCGGCGGCCGGTCATCTGAGACATCCGGCGCAACGAAATGCGGCGGCCCTCCACCGGGAGGGCCGCCGCGCGAAGAAGATGACCTACTTCTTCTTCTTGTTCTTCTTGTCCTTCTTCTTGTCCTTCTTGGACTTCTTGGCCATGGTGGGCCTCCCTTCCGCGTCGTCCGGCGCCGCATTCACGCTACGGAAACCCGGGCCGTACGGGAGGCTCCTTTCGCAAGCTCCGCAGTGTCTTGCGCCCCGCGAGCACCGCGGGGCACCCCTCAGCCCAGCTTCACCTTGAAGATCGGGTCGGCGGCGAGCTTCTTGAACGCCGCGAGCGCCGTGGCGGTGCTGTTGATGCTGATGTCGCGGTCGCCCTCGTCGTCGTGCTTGGTGTCGAAGTACACGATCGCCTTGATCCCCGGGCGCTTCGCGAGCTCGGCCAGCACGCTGTTGTAGACCGGCGCCTTCTCCGCGATCTTGCCGACGCGGTGGTAGGCGCCCCACTCGGCAACCATGATCGGCTTGCTCGCGTGCTGGGTGGTCGCCCAGGCGTACCAGCCGAGGCCGCCGCCGGTCGGGGCGCGGTCGAGCAGGTCGTTGAACTTGCCGTAGTGGTAGTAGCCGGGCTCGGCGCTCACGTACGAGTCCAGGCCGATCCAGTCGACGACCTCGTCACCGGGGTAGAGGTCCTTCCACCACGACTGCGCCATCCACTTCTCGTTGCCCATGTAGGCGAGCACGTTGACGACGTTGGTCACGCCCTGGGCGCGCAGGCGCAGGATCGTGTGCCGGTACATCGCGGCGAAGTCCTTGGCCTCCCAGCCCGAGCCGGCGTGAGCGACCACGTCGTTCTCGGGCTCGTGGTTGAGCACCAGGAAGAACTTCTTGCCGTACGCCTTGGCGCGCGCGGCGAACGCGTCGATGCGCTTGTCCTGCTCACCCTTGGCGACCTTGGCCCAGGAGGAGCCGTACGCGATCTTCCAGTTGGTCAGCAGCACGCGCGGGGCCGCGGCCTCGGCGGTCATCGCGATCTCGGACTTGGTCGGGAAGACCTCGTCGCCCTTGTGGTAGGTGTGGAAGATCGTCGAGGTGCGGCCGCTGAGCTTCTCCCAGTCGCGCAGGGCCTGGTCGCGCGGCGCGTCGGTGAAACCGCCCGCCGCCGCCCCCCACAGCACGCCGCAGCTGGGCACGAGCTTGGCACCGGTGACGCAGTCCTTGTTCGCCGCCGGCACGGGCGGGGACACGTCGCCCTGCGTGGTGACCTCGAGGACCGGGGCGCCGCTGGTCGCCTCGGCCGACTGGAAGCGCACGGCCGCGCCGGTCGAGGACAGGGCGAAGGCGTACGTGCCCGGGCCGGTGACGACCTTGCCCAGGTCGACGCTGAGGGTCGCGCCGGGGACCGCGCTGCTCAGCACCGTGCCGAGCGCCGGAGCGGTGGCCGCGGTGAGCTTGCCCTCGGTCCAGGCGGTGGCGAGCACGCGGCGCACGGTGACGGTGCTGGCGGTGCTCGCCTGCGCGGTCAGGTTCAGCCGGGCGCCCGCGACGCGGGTGCCGGCCGGGACGGCGAACTTGAGGAAGGAGGTCTTGGTCTCGTTGCCGGCGACCCCCGCCACCAGCTTGGTCTCGGCGCCGAAGACGGCGGTGGGGCGGGCGCTCGAGACGTACGCGTCGTCGCCGGCCGCGATCCGCAGCGTCGCGCCGGCGGCCTCGGCCTGCGCCGGGCCCAGCGCGGTGACGCCGGCCGTGCCGGCCAGCACCGCGGTCAGAACCGAGTACTTCCGCAGCTTCGAGCTACGCACTGGCGAATCTCCCCCCGCTGTCCGGCCGCTTGTCGGCCGGGCATGGGAAGAAGATTCCGGGACGGCAGGTGCGGCCCCGGTGCCCGTGCCGGTGCGGTCGGGTTGCCGGTGCCGTTTTCCTCAAGTCGGCCGGATTTGCGTTTCCGCTCCGACCCCGGTAGCCAGGGGGAATGGAGCCGATCATCGACGGGCACAACGACCTGCCCATGCAGCTGCGCGGACGCTTCGGATACCGGGTCGAGGGCCTCGACCGGCCCCGTCCCGAGCTGCAGACGGACCTGCCGCGGCTGCGGGCCGGCGGGGTCGGCGGGCAGTTCTGGTCGGTGTACGTGCCCGGCGACCTGGGCGAGCCCGAGGCGGTCGTGGCGACGATGGAACAGATCGACGCCGTGTACCGGATGGCGGCGGCCCATCCCGGCGACCTCGCCATCGCGTACAGCGCCGACGACGTCGAGCGGGCCATCGCCGGCGGGCGGATCGCCTCGCTGATCGGCATCGAGGGCGGGCACAGCCTGGCGACCTCGCTGGGCGTGCTGCGGTCGTTCGCCCGCCTCGGCGTGCGCTACGTGACGCTCACCCACAACGAGAACACCTCGTGGGCCGACTCCGCCGCGCGCGAGCCGCAGGTCGGCGGCCTCAACGACGAGGGCCGGGCGATCGTCCGCGAGATGCAGCGCATCGGCGTGCTGGTCGACCTCTCCCACGTGGCGCCCGTGACCATGCACGCCGCCCTGGACGTCGCCGTCGCCCCCGTCATCTTCAGCCACTCGAGCGCGCGGGCCCTGCACGACCACCCGCGTAACGTCCCCGACGACGTGCTGTCCCGCCTGCGCGACAACGGCGGCGTCATCCAGCTGACCTTCGTCGCGCCGTTCCTCTCCGCCGAGTCCCGCGCCTGGTCGGCCGCCGCGGACGCCGAGTGGCAGCGCCTGGGCCCGCCGCCCCGCCCCGCCGACTGGCCGCGCGCTCCCCGCCCCGGCGAGGACCCGGCGTCGCAGCCCGACTGGCCCGGCCCCGATCCCATCACCGTGCCCGAGTTCGCCGCCTGGGTGGCCGCCAACCCCCGCCCGCCCGTGACGGTCGCTCAGGTGGCCGACCACGTCGAGCACGCCCGCGACGTGGCCGGCGTCGACCACATCGGCCTGGGCGGCGACTACGACGGCACGGTGGAGCTCCCCGACGGCATGGGCGACGTAGCCTCCTACCCCCTGCTGCTCACCGAACTCTCCGGCCGCGGCTGGTCCGACGACGACCTGGCCAAACTCGCCAACCGCAACATCCTGCGCGCCCTCCGCGAATCCGAACGCCTCGCCGAGGAGCCCCTCTGGCCCCTCTCCCCCGCCCGCTAGTCCCTGCTGCCCGCGCAGCACTGCTGGTGGTCAGACCAGGCCGGCGTCGTGGACGAGGATCGCGACCTGCACGCGGTTGTTCAGCTCGAGCTTCACCAGCAGCCGGGAGACGTGGGCCTTCACCGTGGCGAGCGACATGTGCAGGGCAGCGGCGATCTCGGCGTTGGAGCAGCCCCGGGCCAGCGCCAGCGCCACCTCACGCTCGCGCTCGCTGAGCCGGTCGAGCTTGCCGGCCGCGCGGGTCTGCGACACCGGGGCCGGCGCCGCCACGTGCGCGATCAGCTGCCGCGTCACGGTCGGCGACAGCATCGCCTCCCCGGCCGCCACCCGCCGCACCGCCCGCAGGATCTCGGCCGGCGGCGTGTCCTTGAGCAGAAACCCGCTGGCCCCCGCCCGCAGCGCCCGCAACACGTACTCGTCCGCGTCGAACGTCGTCAGCACGATCACCTCCGGCGCCCGCGGCCGCGCCCGCAACGTCTCGGTGGCGGCCAGCCCGTCGACCCGCGGCATGCGAATGTCCATCAGCACGACGTCCGGCCGATGCCGCGACACCGCCCCCGGCACCTCTGCCCCGTCGGCCGCCTCCCCCACGACCGCAACGTCCGGCGCCGCCGACAGGATCATGCTGAGCCCGGCCCGCACCAGCGCATCGTCATCCACGACGAGCACCCGAACCGCCGCGCTCTCCTCCGCGCCCGCCGATCCCGCACCCGCCGGCCCCACGCTCACCGATCCCGCTCCGTCCACCAATCCCGCGCCGCCCACCGATCCCGCGCCCACCGGCCCAGCGCCCATCGAACCCGCGCCGCCCACCGATTCCTCCCCCACCGATTCCCCGCCAGCCGATTGCTGGCCCGGACCGCCGGATGCGCTCACGCCGCTGCCGCCGCGCGCTCGGGGGTCTCCGCGTCCTGGGGCCAGGGCAGCCAGGCGGTCACGGCGAACTCGTTCTGCGGGGTGCGGCCGTGGGTGAGGCGGCCACCGGCCAGCATGGCCCGCTCGGTCAGGCCGATCAGCCCGGTGCCGGTGCCGGGGATGCCGCCGGACGCGCCGCCGACCGGCCACGGGTTGCGGATGTCGATGACCAGCCCGGCGCCGGCCGAACCGGCCACGTCGACCCGCACGGCCGTGCCCGGGGCGTGCTTGCGGGCGTTGGTCAGCCCCTCCTGCACGATGCGGTAGGCCGTACGACCCGCTCCCTCCGGCACGCTCGCGGGCTCGATCCGCACGTCGAGGGTCACCTTGACGCCCGCGGCGCGCGACTCCTCGGCCAGCGCGGGCAGGGCGCCCAGCGTGGGTTGCGGCGGCTCGGGAGCGCCGTCGGACTGGTCGGTCCGCAGCACGCCGATCACCTCGCGCAGGTCCTGCAGCGCCTGGTGGGCGCTCGCGCGGATCACCCCGGCCGCCCGCGCGACCTCCTCGGGCGTGGCGCCCGGCTTGATCTCGAGCGCGCCCGCGTGCAGGCTCAGCAGCGAGATGCGGTGCGCGAGCACGTCGTGCATCTCGCGGGCGATGCGGTTGCGCTCGACCGAGCGGGCCTGGGCGACGCGCAGCTGCTGCTCGGCCTCGGCACGCTCGGCCCGGTCGCGCAGCGAGTGCACCAGCCGCCGCCGCGACCGGATCACCATGCCCCACAGGCAGACGATGGTGATGGCCGCCGCGCCCCAGCCCATCGTCTGCAGGTAGTCCTCCGGCACCTCGGGCCGCAGCAGCGGAAACACCGCGTTGGTGGCGAGCGTGATCGTCGCGAAGACGGCCAGGACCCCGAACCGCCGGTGCACGGCCACCGTGAACAGCACGATGAGACAGGCGGGCCCGGCCGCCACGGCGAAGATCGAGGCGAACGCACAGAGGATCGCCAACGGGATCAGCAACGGGCCCCGGCGCCACCACAGCCCGATGCCGATGACGGTGCCGACGGCGAAGTCGAGCCACGCCAGCCACGGCGGGGTGTTCGCCCACTCGGGCACGAAGACGAACTCCGGGGTCAGCAGGTCGTACGTGACGAGCAGGCAGAAGCCGTAGCCGATCACGAAGCACAGCGCGTCGACGCACCAGTCGCGCGTGGAGCGACGGGCCGACGCCGCGGTCTCGTACGCGGCCGGCAGCAACCAGCGGTATTCGGGCTTCAGTCCCACGAGCCGACTCTACGGCCGGCCGGCGGGGCCCGATACCTACCAAAGTCGGTGCTCGGGCCCTACCAAGGTTCGCGGCCACCGACCTCCGGACGACGCGGCCCACCGGCCGCTCCCGGCACGCTGAGGAGCATGATCACGGTCGAACATCTCTCGAAGAGGTACGGCGCCCATCCCGCCGTCGACGACGTGTCGTTCACCTGCGAACCCGGCACGGTGACCGGGTTCCTCGGCCCGAACGGCGCCGGCAAGTCCACCACCATGCGCATGATCTGCGGCCTCACGCCGCCCACGGCCGGCTCGGCGCGCGTCGGCGGCACGCCGTACCGCCGGCTCGGCAACCCGGGGCGCGAGATCGGTGTGCTGCTCGACGCCTCGGCGCAGCACTCCGGGCGTACGGGCCGGGAGGTCCTCACGCTGGCCGCGCTGACCATGGGCCTCGACACCCGCGAGGTGCCCCGCGCGCTGGACCGCGTGGGCCTCAACCCGACGGCCGCCAAGCGCCGCGTGCGCGCGTACTCGCTGGGCATGCGGCAGCGGCTCGGGCTGGCCCTGGCCCTGCTCGGCGACCCCGCCGTGCTGATCCTCGACGAGCCGGCCAACGGCCTGGACCCCGAGGGCATCTATTGGATGCGCGGCCTGCTGCGCGACTTCGCCGACCGGGGCGGCACCGTGCTGCTCTCCTCGCACCTGCTGCGCGAGGTGGAGGCGGTCGCCGACCGGCTGGTCGTGATCGGCGCCGGCAAGGTGGTGGCGCAGGGCGACAAGGCGGAGCTGCTCGCGCAGACCGGCACCCTCGTGCGGGCCACCGACCCGGCGGCCCTCGGGGCGGCGCTGGAGCGCGCCGGTCTGGCCGGGACGAGGACGACCGACGGGGGCGTCGTCGTCCCGGCCGGGGCCGAGGCCATCGGCCGGGTCGCCGCCGACGCGGGCCTGATCCTGCTCGAGCTGCGCCCGGCCGGGTCCGGCGGACTCGAGCAGATGTTCCTCACCCTGACCGCCGGCGATTCCGTCAAGGAGGCCGTCCGATGACCGCCGTTCTCGAAACCCCGGCCCCCGAGGTACGACGGGTGAGCAGCCCGCCCGTGCCGATCGGCCGGCTCACGCTGATCGAGCTGCGCAAGCTCGCCGACACCCGCGCCGGGCTCTGGCTGCTGATCGTCATCGGCCTCGCCACGCTCGGCACCTCGGCGATCATGCTCGGCTGGGCGCCCGACGAGGAGCTCACCTTCGAGGGCTTCTTCGCCTTCGGGCTGGTGCCGTCCTCGGTGCTGCTGCCGGTGCTCGGCATCCTGTCGATGACGGCCGAGTGGTCGCAGCGGACCGCGCTCACGACCTTCACGCTGGTGCCCGCCCGCGAACGCGTGGTCGTGGCGAAGCTGCTCGCCGGCGTGCTGATCGCGGCCGCGTCCACCGCGGCGACCCTGGTGCTCGCCGCCGCCGCCAACCTGCTCGGCACGGCGCTGGGCGGCGACGGCGGCTGGGACATCGCCGGTTCGCTGATCTGGCAGGGCCTGCTCCTCCAGGTGATCTTCGTCCTGATGGGACTCGGCTTCGGCGCGCTGCTGCTCAACTCGGCGGTGGCGATCGTGACCTTCTTCGCGCTGCCGATGGTCTGGACCGTGCTCGGCGAGACGATCAAGGCGCTGAACACCGCGGCCGGGTGGCTGGACATCAACCGGACCACCATGGCGATGTCGGATCCGGCCATGACCGGCGACGAGTACGCCCGGCTCGGCGTGTCCGTCGCGGTGTGGGTGCTGCTGCCGCTGCTGCTCGGCATCTGGCGGGTGCTGCGGCGCGAGGTCTCGTAGGCAGCGCCTGCCGGTTTGCGCGCCTCCGGGCGGCGGGTAGCGTCGGGCACATGCCCATCGGTGCCCAGCCGCCCGACCGGCGCGGCACGGTCGAGAAGCCGTACAGCCCGCTCAACCTGCGGCTCGTCCTCGCCGCGTTCGGCTTCGTCGTCTGCACCGTGCTGGCGATCCTGCTGTTCCGCGCCGGCTGGACCGTGCCCGGCTGGCTGCTGGCCGCGTGGGCCGCGGTCGCCGTCGTCGACATCGTCGTGGTGCAGCTGCGCCGCCGCGCCCGACGGCGTGCCGAGGGTGGACGCGACCACTCGCTCTTCGAATAGCCGCCGCGCGGCAACCCCTGGCGGGTAGCGTCCGCTTTCATGAGCCGCGCCCGATTTGCAGCCTTTGTGCTGGTCGCCGCCCTGCCCGCCATGGCCGCCCTGCCCGTCCCAGCCACCGCGCAGCCCACCACCACACGCCCCGCAACGGCCCCGCCCGCCTACGCGCAGCCCGCGCAGGCGCGGCCCGACAAGGCGCGCGGGCGAAGCGCCGCGTCGCCCCGGTCGGACGTCCGCGAGCTCACCCGGACCCGCTTCACGCTCGAAGGTGAGCCCCTGCCGGACTCGGCGCCCGCGCTGCGGCCCCGCTCGCGTGCGGCGGCCAAGCCCACGCCACCGGTCGGCACGGTCCGCGAGTGGCTCGGGCTCGACGACACCACCGGCAAGCTGTACCGCAAGAAGTACCAGCTGCGGGCGATCGGCGAGCACATCGAGGTGTGGGTGGCGCAGGATCTCGCCTTTCCCGCCACCGACTGCCGCAAGGGCTCCATCGAGGTCACCCCGGCCAGCGTCGCCGCACTGGTGAAGGAGTTCGACGAGACGATCTATCCCAAGGAGACGGCCGTCTTCAGCACGCCGCCGGACCGCAACGGCTCGGCCGCGACGTTGGACGGCGACTTCACCGGGGACGGCGACAAGACGGTCACGCTGGTCGACAACGTCCGCGACGCCAACTACTTCACCTTTCCCCAGGCGGTCACCTACGTCGCGGGGTTCTTCTCGCAGGAGCTCAACGAGCTCTTCGACCGCAACGTGATGACCATCGACGCGTACGACTGGAAGCACCGGCTCGGCGCGCGGCCGGCCGACGACCCCACCGACGACCTGTGCACCAGCCGGCCCGCGCGGCCCCGCATGTACGAGGCGACCTTCGCCCACGAATGGCAGCACCTGCTCGAGTACTACGCCGACCCGGCGGAGACGACGTGGCTCGACGAGGGGCTCGCGGACTTCGCGTCGACGCTGACCGGCTATGTGGACGGCCGCGCGACGGCGCACGACGCGGGCAACGACACGCACCTGATGTGTTACCAGGGCTACGGCCCCATGAAGACCCGATACAACGCCAATCCCCGCGACTGCGGAGGCCCGCAGAACTCGCTGAACCTGTGGGACGAGGGCGCGCCCAGCGAGGTGCTCGCCGATTACGGCAACGTGTATCAGTTCGTGCTCTATCTGCGCGACCGCTTCGGCGTCGGAACCGTGTCGATGCTGCACCGCGACCCCCTGCGCCAGGGGCTGGCGGCGGTGCAGGCGGCGCTGCCCACCGGGGTGCCGCTGTACGACGTGCTGCACGACTTCCAGCTGATGACGCTGGTCGACGCGGTGGCGGGAGAGCCGGGCGGGACCGTGTCGGGCGTGGACCCGGCCCGCGTGACGGCCGAGAGCCTGCGCTCGTCGGTCAACCTGAGCAACAAGTCGGCGTACGACCTGGCCGGCGCGGCGCCGAACGGAGCGGATTACGTGCCGTTGCCCACGCCGCTCACCTCCCTGTCGTTCCGGGGAGCCAAGACCCTCGACCCGCTGCCCCTCGGGTGGTCGATCGCCGGGGGCACGCTCTTCTCGGGCAACGTCAACAACCTCGACGCGTACGCCGTGCGGCCGGTCACCGTTCCGACCGGCGCGCCGGTGCTCGCGCTGGAGACGTCGTATGCGGCCGAGGAGCGCCACGACTACGCGTACGTCATGATCTCGATCAACGGCGGGCGGACCTATCACGCGGTGACGGGCGACCGGACCGTGCCGGGGCCGCTCGGGCCGGGGCTGACCGGCGCCAGCAACGGGGTCGTCACGACCACCTTCGACCTCAGGGCGTACGCCGGGAAGTCGGTCCTGCTGGGTCTTCGCTACGTGACGGATGCCGCCGTCGCCAAGGGTGGCTGGCGCATCGGCACGATGACCCTCGCGGGGCGCACGCTCAGCGACGGCTCGACGCTGGCCGGGTGGAAGCCGCCCACCGCGATCACGCCGACGCCCGTGCACGACTGGCACGTGCGCCTGGTCGGCCTCGGTGCGAACCGGGTCGCCGTCGTGCCCGTCTCGCAGTTCCGGCGGCTGGCCTCGTACCCGAAGGTCGTCGCGGTGGTGTCGTACGACGAGCCGACCGAGAAGGAGACGCGCTACGCGCCCTATCGGCTGACGGCCAACGGAGTGCTGCAACCGGGCGGTGGTCATGACGGGTCCTCGGGCAGCAGGCCGTAGATCAGGGCGGTCGAGCCGGAGCCCGCGCGGTTGATCTGGCCGCCGCAGAGGATGTGGGCGCCGGTCGCGGGCAGCGCCTCGAGGTTGGCGAGCACCTCGAGGCTGATCCGGTGCTCCCGATAGACGAGGTGGGAGACCGTGTACGTCGCGTCGGCGCCCACGTCGGGGCCGAAGGTGTCGGTGCCCGTGCCGCCGCGGCGCCCGAGGCGGCCCGTGCCGATCAGCCAGCGCGCCGTCTCGACCGCGAAGCCGGGATGGCGCAGGGAGTCGTCGAGGCCGGCGTTGGTGAACTCGGCCGTGCCCCACTTGGCGTCCCAGCCGGTCCAAATGATCACCATGGCGCCGTCGGGTATGCGGCCGTGCGTCTGCTCCCACACCTCGACGTCGGCCACGGTGACCGCGTAGTCGGGATCGCGCGCGCACTGCTCGCGTACGTCGATCTTGACCGCCGGCAGGTGGAGGTCGGCCAGGTCGAGCTCGTCGGCCAGCGGCTCGCCCGCGTTGAAGTGCCCGGGCGCGCCCCAGTGGGTGCCGGTGTGCTCCCCCTCGCGCACGTGGCGCAGGTAGTAGCCGTCCTTCTCGATGGTCGCGACCGTCTCGAGCTCGAAGGGAGGGTCGCCGGGGTAGAGGTTCGTGGTGGCGGGATCGTTGACGTGGGACAGGCTGACGAGTCGCATGCCGGAGCACGATACCTCATTGACAGTGTCATGGTGACAGTGTCAGAGTGGTCGGCATGTGGACGCTCGACGAGCTGGTGGAACGGGTGCGGGAGGCCCTCGAGGCCGAATATCCCGGCGCTCCGAACGGTCGCGTCCGCGACGTGCCCGACCGGCGCGCCATCCGGTGGTACACGACGATCGGACTGGTCGACAAGCCGCTCGGCATGCGCGGCCGCTCCGCCCTCTACGGCCCGCGTCACCTGCAACAGCTCGTCGCCATCAAGCGGCGGCAGGCGCAGGGGCAGACGCTCGCGCAGATCCAGCAGGAGCTGACCGGCATCTCACCGTCGTCGCTGACCGACATCGCGCTGGTGCCGCCCCGCCTCCTGATCGAGATCAAGGAGGAGACCTTCGAGCACCACTCCCCGCGTCCGCGCTTCTGGGCCGACCGGCCCGCCGAGGCCGCCCCGTCCCCGCCGCCCGTGGCCGCCGAGGCATCGCCGCGCCGGACCGCCACGACCACCCAGCCGTTCACCGGCGTGGCGCTCGGTGGTGGCGTGCTGCTGCTCGTGCCGGGCGCCCTGACCGACCGCGACCGCGACGACATCACCGCCGCCGCCGTTCCCCTGCTCGACCTGCTGAGCGCCCGAGGCCTGCTCGCCGAAGGCTCGATCGATGGGAGTCCGTCATGACCTTCTCCGTCACCCCGATGGATCCCGGCGAGATCAGCCGCATCAGGATCCTGCCCGACGCCGGCTTCGGCACGCTGCGCACCGACCGCGGGGCGCTGCCGCTCGACCGTCTCGACGTGCGGGCCCGCATCAGCGGGCTGGTCGCGCGCACGGTGGTGCGCACCGAGTTCGTCAACGTGCACGACGTCGCGCTGGAGGCGACCTACATCTTCCCGCTGCCCGACCGCGCCGCGGTCACCGGCATGACGATGACCTGCGACGACCGCACGATCACCGCCGAGCTCCAGGAGCGGGGAAAGGCCCGGGAGGTGTACGACCGCGCGATCGCGGCCGGGCAGCGCGCGTCGATCGCCGAGGAGGAGCGGCCCGACGTCTTCACGATGCGGGTCGGCAACATCTCCCCCGGCGAGCGCGTCGTGGTCGAGCTGAGCCTGGTGGGGCCGCTGCCGTTCGAGGACGGCGAGGCGACGTTCCGGTTCCCGCTGGTCGTGGCGCCGCGCTACATCCCCGGCACGCCCCTGTCAGGGACGTCGGTCGGCGACGGCTGGGCGCCCGACACCGACGCCGTGCCCGACGCCTCGCGCATCACTCCCCCGGTGCTGCTGCCCGGCTTCCCCAACCCGCTGCGGCTCGGCGTCACCGTCGAGATCGACCCGGCCGGCCTCGAGCTGGGCGAGGTGCGCTCCAGCCTGCACACCGTGGTCGACCGCGACGGCACGCTGTCGATCGGGCCCGGCGAGCGCGCCAACCGCGACTTCGTGCTGCGGCTGCCCTACGCGGGCGGCGGCGAGACCGCGATCGCGGTGCCGGACGAGACCGCCGAGCAGCCCGAGGGCGTCTACCAGCTGGTCGTGCTGCCGCCGGCCGGGTCCGCGGCGCCCCGGCCCAAGGACGTCGTCCTGCTGCTCGACCGTTCGGGCAGCATGGGCGGCTGGAAGATGGTCGCCGCCCGGCGCGCCGCGGCCCGGGTGGTCGACACGCTGACCGGCGCCGACCGGTTCGCCGTGCTGACCTTCGACCACCAGGTCGACCGGCCGCAGGATCTGCCGGCCGGGCTGGCGGAGGCCACCGACCGGCACCGCTTCCGCGCGGTGGAGCACCTCGCCAAGGCCGACGCCCGCGGCGGCACCGAGCTGCTGAGCCCGCTCACCGAGGGGCTGCGCCTGCTGGGCGCGAGTGAGGGCCGCGACCGGGTGCTCGTGCTGGTCACCGACGGTCAGGTCGGCAACGAGGACCAGATCGTCCGCGACGTCACGCCGCTGATCGGCACCACCCGCATCCACACGATCGGCATCGACCGCGCGGTCAACGCGGGCTTCCTGGGGCGGCTCGCGGCGCTGGGCGCGGGCCGCGCCGAGCTGGTCGAGAGCGAGGACCGGCTCGACGAGGCGATGGAGCACATCCACCGCCGCATCGGTGCTCCCGCGGTCACCGACCTGCGGGTCACCGCCACGGGCCTCACGCTGGTCGACGACGACCGGTCGCCGGCGCGGCTGCCCGGGCTCTATCCGGGTGTTCCGCTGGTGGTGAGCGGGCGCTACACCGGCCGGCCGGTGGGCGAGCTCGTGGTGACCGGGCGCACGCGCGACGACCGCGAGTTCCGTACGGCGGTGGCCGTGCAGCAGCGCACCGAGCCGGCGATCGAGGCGCAGTGGGCGCGGGCGCGGCTGCGCGACCTGGAGGACGCGTACGCGGCGGGCGACCACGGGCTCGAGCACCGCATCGTGGCGACGTCGCTGCGCTACGGGGTGCTGTGCCGGTTCACGGCATTCGTGGCCGTGGACAGCCGGGTGGTCAACGAGGGCGGCGAGACCCGCCGCGTCACCCAGCCGGTCGAGCTGCCCGACGGCTGGGAGTCGCCCTGGGACGCCCCGGCGATGGTCCAGTTGGCGTCCGCTCCGATGCCCGCCGCGCCCCCGCCGTCCGGGCCCTTCTCGACCTTCGCGGCCGAGTCGTCGGCCGGCTCGGGGTTCGACGCGGCGGCCGGCCCGGGGTTCGCGGGCGGAGGCATCGCCGCCGCCAGCCCGGCGGGAGGTCGCGCACGCCGGCCGGGTGTCCGGGCGGCGCCGGCCATGATGCGGGCGTCCAAGGCCCGCGCTGCCACCGGCGGTGCGCCCTCGCTCGACGACATGCGGGCGCTGGCTGCCACCGAGGCCCGGCGGCTGCGCGAGGCCGCCGAGCTGCCCGACTGGGAGCGCCGCGAGCTGCTGGACGACCTGGCCAGCCGCCTCGACGTGCTGGTGGGGTCGCTCGACGCCGCGGAGTTCGCCCCGTTGCGGGAGCTGGTGGCCACGCTGCGGTCCGACGCGCCCACGGCCGAGAAGTGGACGGCGGCGACCGACGTGCTGACTGCCTTTGCGGGCGCCGCAGGAGGCCCTACGACGGCTTCCGCGGGCGGGGCCCCTGCCGATCCGGCCGGGCCGACGACCGGGGGTGGTGCCGAGCGGAAGGCGTTCTGGAAGCGCTGAGTCGCGGCGCCGTGTCGCGCTTGAACGATCAAGGAGGTAGGTTCACGCGTGATCCTGACGACCCTCCGCAGTGGAGCCTGACCGGTGCCGAACGATCGACTGCCGCTCTACCGACCCGACGTGGCCGTTCCCTGCCCTGTCGGCCCCAACGGGCGGAAAGTCGGATGTTCAGTCCGGGCCGAGAAAGCGATCAAGGCGGGTATGTTGGGCGGCCGATCGTCTCTTGGCGGCTCGATGGCGGCGGGTGAAGCGTGACGGACGGCGACCTGAACGACGAGCAGGATCCTTTGCTCGTGCGGCCGTTCGTGCTGCGCGAGTCCGCCTCGGCCGACGACGGGGCCGACGCCACGGGCGATGCCACCGCGGGTGCCGGGGCCGACGCCACGGGCGATGCCACCGCGGGCGCCGGGGCCGACGCCTCGGACGACGGCACTGTGAACGGCGACGAGGCCGGCGGGAAGCGGGCGGCGCAGAAGTGGCCTGCAGCCGCGGGACGGGAAGTGCGTTCGGGGTCCGCGGTCGGCGGTGATGACGCGCCGACGGCGATCCTGCACCTGCCGTTCCGGCGGAAGCACGGTGCGCCGGTGGCACCGGGGAACCGACGCCGGCGGTTGGCCGTGCTTGCGGGCGCGGCGGCCGTAGTGGTGCTGGGTGCGGCGGCCACGGGGTATGCGGCGCTGCGGGATGATGTGCGGCCGTCGGTGGCCACGGGGGTGCCTGGGCCGATTCCGGCGGCGACCGGGCCGGCGGCCAGCAGCGCGGTTGCGCCGTCCGCATCGGGGGGCGCGACGGCGGGCGAGGTGGGCAATCCCGGCGGGCCGGGTGGGCTGGGTGGGCCAGGCGCGCCGGGCGGGCCGAGCAGCAGTGGGAGCGCGACGCCCAGTACGCCGGGCTCTGCAGGGGCGAGCGCTGCCGTGCCGGTCGCGCCTTCGACGAGCGCCACGGCGGGGGAACCGATCTCGCTGAGCCCGGAGCCGACCGAGGGCAGCCGGACCGACAGCCCGCGGGCTCCGGAGGGGCTCGCGCCCGCGCCGCCCGCCGACGACCGGGCGGGCGTGGTCCGCGGTCAGAACGGGCTGTGTCTCGACCTGAACGGCGCGGTTGCGGTCGACGGGAACCACGTGCAGGTCTACGACTGCAACCAGACCGCTGCTCAGTCGTGGACGCTGGCCTCCGACGGCACGCTGCGGGTGCTGGGCAAGTGCGCCCTGGTGGTCGGCGACCGGTCCGTCAAGATCGTCAGCTGCGACGGGCGCACCACGGCCCAGTGGCGCGCCTCGGGGCAGCTGCTCATCAACGTGTCGAACAACGACTGCCTGACCGACCCTTCGGCGGGCCGCACATCCGGCACGGCCGTCACCGTCACGTCGTGCAGCGGCTCCGCGAGCCAGCGCTGGTCTCTGCCCTGACAGTCGCCGGCCCGTGACAGCCGGGCGCCGGTGCGACCGCCGCGGGCCGAGAGTGCACGCCGACGCTGCGCGCGGCCGGGACCGACGCCGATTCCAGCCCGCCGCGCCGCGGGAGACCGGTCGGGGGTCAACGCCCACCCGAACCGTCGCGCGACAGAAGACTGCCCGGGAACGGCGCCGGACCATCGCGCCGGAGACCGGCCGAGATCGACGCCACACCCGAACCAGCGCGCCGCGGAAGACCGCCCGGAATCGGCGCTGGTCGCGGCCTCGCACGCCGACGGCGCCGGACCGTCGCGCCGCAGACCGGCCGGGATCAGACCGTCGCGCCGCAGACCGGCCAGGATCAGACCGTCGCGCCGCGGGAGACCGGCCGAGGATCCGCGGCCGGCAACAGCGGACGTCCTAGTGCTGCCGGCCGCGGACCGGGACGTCAGAGGGTGCGGGCCAGGTGCCGGCCGGCGGCGCGGCCGCTGAACAGGCAACCTCCCAGGAAGGTGCCTTCCAGGGCGTTGTAGCCGTGGACGCCGCCGCCGCCGAAGCCGGCCACCTCGCCGGCCGCGTAGAGGCCGGGGACGGGGGTGCCGTCGGCGGCCAGGGCGCGCGAGTCCAGGTCGGTCTGGATGCCGCCGAGCGTCTTGCGCGTGAGGATGTGCAGCTTGACGGCGATCAGCGGGCCCGCGGCGGGGTCGAGGATGCGGTGCGGCACGGCGGTGCGGCCGATGCGGTCGCCGAGGTAGCGGCGGCTGTTGCGGATGCCCTGGATCTGGGCGTCCTTGCTGTACGGGTTGGCCAGCTGCCGGTCGCGGGCCTCGATCTGGGTGCGGATGCGGGCGGCGTCGAGCAGCGGCTGGTCGGTCAGCTTGTTCATGCCGGCGACCAGGTCGTCGAGCGTGTTCGCGACCACGAAGTCGGCGCCGCGGCGCTTGAACGCCTCGACGGGGGCGGGAGCGCCCTTGCCGAGGATGCGCTCCCGCAAGAAGGCCCGCTTGTCGCCGGAGGTGATGTCGGGGTTCTGCTCGGAGCCGGAGAGCGCGAACTCCTTCTCGATGATCCGCTGGGTGAGGATGAACCACGAGTGGTCGTACGGGGCGATGTCCGGCGTCGTCCGCAGGTGCTTCAGCGTGCCGAGCGTGTCGTAGCCGGGCAGGCACGGGGCGGGCAGCCGGCGGCCGAGCGCGTCGAACCACATCGACGACGGGGCGGGCAGGATGCGGATGCCGTGGGCGGGCCAGATCGGGTCGAAGTTCTGGATGCCCTCGGTGTAGTGCCACATGCGGTCGCGGTTGACCAGGCGCGCGCCCGCGCCTGCCGAGATCTCGAGCATGCGGCCGTCCACGTACTCGGGAACGCCGGTGATCATCGTGCGCGGGGGCTCGCCGAGCCGTGCGGGCCAGTAGCGGCGGACCAGGTCGTGGTTGCCGCCGATGCCGCCCGCCGCGACCACGACGGCCTGGGCGGTCAGCGTGAAGTCGCCCGCCTCCTCCCGGCTGGAGGGCTTGCCGCGGGCGTCGTCGCAGGCGGCGAGGACCTTTCCGCGTACGCCGGTGACTGTGCCGTTCTCCACCAGGAGCTCGTCGACCCGGTGGCGATGGTGGAACGCGACGAGGCCCCGGGCCGCGGCGTCCTGCACGGACCGCACGAACGGCGCGACGACCCCGGTGCCGGTGCCCCACGTGACGTGGAAGCGCGGCACCGAGTTGCCGTGCCCGTCGGCGCTCAGGCTGCCGCGCTCCGGCCAGCCCACGGTCGGCAGCCAGCTCATGCCCAGCGAGGACAGCCAGGCGCGCTTCTCCCCCGACGCGAACTCGACGTACGCGCGGGCCCACCGGTAGCCCCAGGAGTCCTCGTCGCCGAGGCGGTCGAAGCCGGCGCTGCCCAGCCAGTCGTTCCAGGCCAGGTCGAACGAGTCGGCGACGCGCAGGCGGCGCTGCTCGGGCGTGTCGACGAGGAACAGGCCGCCGAAGGACCAGTACGCCTGACCGCCGAGGTTGGCCGCGTTCTCCTGGTCGACGAGCGCGACGCGCTTGCCGGCGGCGGTGAGCTCGTGGGCGGCGGCCAGCCCGGCCAGGCCGGCCCCGACGACGATGACGTCTGCGTCCATGGCCCGGCAATGTACCGGAAATCCCGAAGAAAATTCAGCTTCATCCCTCGGAAGGGGTCCCTCGGCCGGACCGGTCCAGAGGAAGGGCCGGCCGGACGATGAGGGCAGCCGGGAGGAGGGCGGCCGGGAAGGGGAGGCGACCTAGGAAGGGGCGGGCTCGGAAGAGGCGGGCGACGCGGAGGCGGGCGAGCCTTCCGGGGCGGCCACGTCGCGCAGGGCGGTGAAGGCCTCGCGCACGTGGAGGACGAGGTCGCGGTCGGCCGGGTCGGCCACCCAGCGGGCGAAGGCGACCTGGAACGCGGCCACGCCCGCCTCGGCGGCGAGGGCGGCGGCCAGCGCGGGCACGCCGCGGGAGCGCAGCGCCTCGGTGAGCGCGGCAGCCACGGCATGCAGCTTGGCCAGCTCCCGCTCCTGCAGTGGCGGGTTGGCGTCGATCACCGCTTGGCGCTGGCGGGAGAACGACACCGGCGGGAAGAAGTCGAGGGCGGCCCGCTCGAAGGCGGCGGCGACAGCGGGCAGCGGCCCGCCGGCCTCGAGGGAGATCGAGGCGACCAGCAGCTCCTGCAGGTCCCCGGAGCCGGCGAACAGGACCTCCCGCTTGTCGGCGAAGTGGCGGAAGAAGGTGCGCTCGGTCAGCCCGGCGTGCGCGGCGATCTCGGCGACCGTGGTGCGCTCGTAGCCGCGCGACGCGTACAGGTCCATTGCCGCCTGTCGCAGGCGGGACCGCGTGTTCGGCTCCCAGCGTCCCATGCGGGCCATCCTAGGCGACGACAGTCGCTGACATCACAGTGCCGACCGATGACAGCGACTGACATCCGGGCGTACGGTCATGTCAGTCGCTGACATAGGAGGAAACACCATGCGCGTCTTCGTCACCGGAGCCTCCGGCTGGATCGGCTCCGCGGTCGTTCCCGAGCTTCTCCGCCACGGGCACGAGGTGCTCGGCCTCGCCCGCTCGGACGCCTCGGCGCAGGCCGTCGCCGCAACGGGAGCCGAGGTGCTGCGCGGCGACCTCGACACGCTCGACGTGCTGCAAGAGGGCGCCCGGCAGTCCGACGCGGTCATCCACCTGGCGTTCGTGCACGACTTCGGCAACTTCGCGGACTCGCTGCGCAAGGACCGCGCGGCCATCGAGGCGATCGGCGAGGCGCTGGAGGGCTCGGGCAAGGCGTTCGCGATCGCCTCGGGCACGCTCGGGATCACGCCGGGCCGGGTGGCGACCGAGCACGACCAGCCCGACCCCGCGACGGCCCACCCGCGGCAGCAGTCCGCGGCCGCCGCGCTGGCCCTGCAGAACCGGGGCGTCCGTCCGATCGTCGTCCGGCTCGCGCCCAGCGTGCACGGCGCCGGCGACCACGGCTTCGCGGCCGTCCTGGTGGCGGTCGCCCGCGAGCGCGGGGTCGCCGGCTACGTGGGCACCGGCGAGAACCGCTGGACCGCCGTGCACCGCGACGACGCCGCCACGCTGTTCCGGCTCGCGGTCGAGAAGGCGCCGGCCGGAGCGGTGCTGCACGGCGTCGCCGAGGAGGCGATCACCGCCCGCGAGATCGCCGAGGCCATCGGCCGCGGGCTCGGCCTCCCGACGGGCCCGGCGGCGCCGGAGGACTTCGGCTGGATCGGGCCGATGTTCGCCGGCGACAGCCCCGCCTCCAGCACCGTCACGCGGGAGCTGCTGGGCTGGGAGCCCACCGGGCCGGGCCTGATCGAGGACCTCGCCCACTACGTCCGGTAGGCCGCGACGGGTCAGATGTCGAGGTCCTCGACGGCGGGCTGCTCCAGCGTCGCCTTGATCAGCTCGAAGAGCTCGGCGGGTATGTGCTCGCCGAGCTCCTCGGCGGTGTCGTAGACCTCGAGGGTGGCCTCGCCCTGGGTGCTGCCCCAGGTCTGGTTGGGCGTGAAGTACGACTGGAGCACGCCCAGCCAGCCGCCCTCCTGCCGGGCGTCGTCGCCCGACCACACGTGCTCGGGCGACCGCTCGGTGTGCACCACGAGCTTGCCCTTCTGGCTGCGGAAGACCCGGAACACCTCGGCGGTGCGGCTGGTCGAGCGTCCCCACTCGCCCAGCAGCACGCCGCTGAAGCGCACCTTGCGCCCGGCGCCGGGGCCGACCTTGACGGTGATCTCGTCGTAGCCCTGGCGGCGGCCCTCCTCGACCTCGACGTAGCGTCGCAGGGCCGCCGTGATCGTCGCGCTGAGGTTGCCGCCGGACAGCTCCTGCGCCCGGGCGAACAGCGCGAGGTCGTCGTCCGCGACGTAGATCGTCTTGTTCGGCATAGCAATATAGTATACGTATACGCGAAAAGTGGCCGCGCGGCCCGGCGCCGTCGATGACCATGAAGGCATGCGTCCCCTGCTCCGGGTCCAGACCCTTGTGCCGGCCGCCGGGCTGGTCGTGTTTCTGCTGGTCTTCGGGCTGTTCGGCGGGCCCTCCGACCCGGCTGAGGCGGCCCGCTGGGTGGGGCTGGGCGTGCTGCTCGCGCCCGCGGTCATGGTCTACGCACACCGCCCCGCGGCCGCCTGCGCCGCGATCCTGGGCGCGGTGCTGTGGAGCCCGCTCGCGACCGGCCTGCCGACGGTGCTCGCGGTCGGGGCGTACGCGCTGGTCGCCGTCCTCGTCGCCCGCGCGGACCGCACCCCGCCGCCGCTGCCCGTCCCGCACCGCCGGCCCCCTCGCCCGTACGCCCTCCCGCACGTCGCCGCCCCCGCCGAGGTCGCCGGTTTCGCGCTGCTCGTCGTGGCCGCGGGCGGCGTGGTGTGGGTCGGCGTGGACGACGCCGCCGTGCCCTGGCTGGCCGCCACGATCGCCGCGTTCGGGCTGGGGTGCGCGCTGCTCGCCCGCGCCGTGCGGCACCAGGCCGCGCTGCGCCGGCTGTTCACGACCCCGCAGCCGGTGCACTCGGTGCGCGCCGTCGAGCAGGAGGGGTACGTCCACGTGCTGCTGCCCGCCGAGGACGGGCGCACCGCGCGCGAGTTCGCCTTCGACGTGGCCGAGCCCGAGCCGCGCCACGACGAGGACGACGTGCACACCGAGGCCGCGGTGCTCTACGGCGACCCGCGCCCGGGCTCGTGGTGCGCGCTCGAGGTCGGCGACCGGCTGCACGTGCCGGTGGGCCCGGTCGGCGACGTGGTCGTGGTGCCCTACGACGTGGTGGAGGGGCTGCCCCGCGAGATCGAGGACGACGAGGAGCAGCTGGTCGACCCGGACGCGCTGCGCCCCGCGGACCGCGACGCCGGCGCGTTCCAGCCCCGCGAGCACCGGATCGCCCCGCAGCGGGCCTGGACGGCGACGCTGGTGATCGGGCTCGGCGCGGCGCTGGGGGTGGGCGAGCTGGCGCTGCTGGCGGGGCTGCCGCGCGCGGTGCTGGTCGTGGCGGCCGCGATCGCCGGGGCGGCCGGGTTCGAGTACGGCTGGCGCGCCCAGCTGCGCCCCCGGCTGCGCTGGCACGCGGGCGGCGTCGCGGCGATCGGCTTCCGCGAGCGCAACCGCGAGCCCTGGGCCACCGACAGCGCGATCGTGCACGACGACGGGGGCACGGTCCTGCTCACCGCCGGACAAGCTGTGCTCACCGTGCCCGTGCCGCCGCCGTGGCCCTCGGCGGCGCACCAGCGCACCGCGGACCAGCTGGTGGCGGCGCTGCGCGACGCGCGGATCCGCGCGCTGGAGACCAGCCCGCTGCCGCCGCCGCCCGACATCGAGGTGCCCCGCCGGCCGGTGCTGCTCTACGTGCTGTGGGCCGCCACCGTAGCAGCAACGACACTGATCCTTCACTGACACCGAACGCGGCGCGCGTAGCGTACGGACGTGGACCTGCACACCGTCGCCGAAGTCATCAGCCCGGCCCGGGTGGGCCAGTGGCGCCCGGGCGACGCGTGGCTGGGCGGCGGCACGGCGCTGTTCGGCGAGCCGCGCCCGCACCTGAGGCGGCTGCTCGACCTGACCACCGCCGGGTGGCCCGCGCTCACCTCGCGCGACGACGGTCTGGAGATCGCGGCCACCTGCACGATCGCGGAGCTGGCGGCGAGCGGCCACGACATCGCCGAGAAGTGCTGCCACGCGTTCCTCGCGTCGTTCAAGATCTGGAACGTGGCGACCGTCGGCGGCAACCTCTGCGCCGCGCTGCCGGCCGGGCCGATGATCGCGCTGGGCGCCGCGCTCGGCGGCACCGTGCTGCTGCAGGGCCCCGGAGGCGAGCGGACCGTCGCCGTCGCGGACTTCGTCACCGGCGAGGGCACGACCGTGCTGCGCGAGGGCGAGCTGCTGCGCTCGATGCACCTGCCGGCCTCCTCGCTGGGCGCCCGCACCGCGTACCGCCAGGGCTCTCTTCACGCCCACGGCCGCTCCGGGGTGCTGGTGATCGGGCGCGCTGCCGGGCGCGGCCTCGTGCTGACCGTGACGGCCGCGACGAGGCGCCCGTACGTGCTGGTCTTCCCCGAGCCGCCCGGCGCCGAGCTGCTCCAGGTCGCGCTGACCGAGCGGATCGGCCCGGAGGCGTACGTCGACGACGTGCACGGGCTTCCGGCGTGGCGGCGGCACCTGACCCGGCTGTACGCCGAGCAGGTGCGCGCGGAGCTGGTCGCATGAAGATCAACGGGGTGGAGCACGACCGCGCGCCGCGGCCCGGGCAGTGCCTGCGCACCTACCTGCGCGAACAGGGCTGCTTCGGGGTCAAGAAGGGTTGCGACACCGGCGACTGCGGCGCCTGCACGGTGCACGTCGACGGCGTGCCCGTGCACTCGTGCGTCTATCCGGCGTTCCGCGCGGCCGGCCGCGCCGTCACCACGATCGAGGGGCTGGCCGGCGCCGGCGGCCTGCACCCGGTGCAGCGGGCGTTCCTCGACGCGCAGGGGTTCCAGTGCGGGTTCTGCACCGCCGGCCTGATCATGACGGCCGCGGCGCTCTCCGACGACCAGCGCGACGACCTGCCCCGCGCGCTCAAGGGCAACCTCTGCCGGTGCACGGGCTACCGCGCGATCGCCGACGCGCTGGCCGGCACGGTCAACGTGGCCGAGCCCGCGCCCGGCCAGGCGGTCGGCGCGAGCCTCGGCGCACCGGCCGGCCGCGAGGTGGTCACCGGCGCCGCCCGCTACACGTTCGACGTGGACGTGCCCGGCGTGCTGCACCTCAAGGTGCTGCGCTCGCCGCACCCGCACGCGCGGATCGCCGCGATCCGCACCGAGGCCGCGCTCGCCGTGCCCGGCGTCGAGCTGGTGCTCACCCACGCCGACGCGCCCGCGAAGCGGTTCTCCACCGCACAGCACGAGCACGCGAGCGAGGACCCGGCGGACACCCGGGTGCTCGACGACGTGGTGCGCTTCGCCGGTCAGCGGGTCGCCGCGGTCGTCGCCACCACCGAGGCGGCGGCCGAGGCGGGATGTCGCGCGCTGGTCGTCGACTACGAGCTGCTGCCCGCCGTGCTCTCCCCCGCCGAGGCGATGGCCGAGGGCGCGCCGCAGCTGCATCCGGGCGCCGCGCGCAACGTCGTCGGCGAGATGCACGCCGCGCTCGGGGACGTCGAGGCGGGCTTCGCCGAGGCCGACGAGGTGGTGGAGGAGACGTTCCGGACGCCCCGGGTGCAGCACGCGAGCCTGGAGACGCACGGCGCGGTGGGCCGGCTCGACGACGACGGCCGCCTGGTGATCCGGACGAGCACGCAGACGCCGTTCCTCACCCGGCGCGCGCTCGCCACGCTGTTCGACCTGCCGCCGGAGCGGGTCCGGGTGATCGCCGGCCGGGTCGGCGGCGGGTTCGGCGGCAAGCAGGAGATGCTGGTCGAGGATCTGGTCGCGCTCGCCGTGCTGCGGCTGGGGCGGCCGGTGCGGCACGAGTACACGCGCGCCGAGCAGTTCACGTCGGCCACCACCCGGCATCCGTTCACGGTCACCGTCAAGGCGGGCGCCCGGGCCGACGGCACGCTCACGGCGCTGTCGCTCGACGTCGTCTCGGACACCGGGGCGTACGGCAACCACGGCCCGTCGGTCATGTACCACGGCTGCCACGAGTCGGTCGCGGTGTACCGCTGCGCGAACATGCGCACCGACGCCCGCGCGGTCTACACCAACACCGTGCCGGCCGGCGCGTTCCGCGGCTACGGGCTGGGGCAGGTGTCGTTCGCCGTCGAGTCGGCGCTCGACGAGCTGGCCCGCCGGCTGCGGATCGACCCGATCACCTTCCGCGAGCGCAACGTGGTGCGGCCCGGCGAACGGCTGACCGCGCCGGGCGACCACGCCGACGACCTGACGATCGCGTCGTACGGCCTCGACCAGTGCCTCGGGCACCTCCGGGCGGCCGCGGCGGAACCGGCCGAGGCGGCGCCGGAAGGCTGGGCGGTGGGCGAGGGCATGGCGATCGCGATGATCGCGGCGGGGCCGCCCGGCGGCCACTTCGCGGACGCGACGGCGACGCTGCTGCCCGGCGGCCGGTTCGAGATCGCGGTCGGCACCGCCGAGTTCGGCAACGGCAGCACCACCGTGCACGCGCAGATCGCGGCCGACGCGCTGGGCACGACGGCGGACCGGATCACCGTACGGCAGTCCGACACCGACGCGGTCCGGCACGACACCGGGGCGTTCGGCTCCACCGGGGTGGTCGTGGCCGGCCGGGCGGTGCTGCACGCCGCCCGCGGCCTGCACGCGCTGCTGCGCTCCGCGGCGGGCGACGCCCCGCTCACCGAGGCCGTGCTCGGGAAGCTGGCGGCCCGGGCGCCGCGGCCGCTGCGCGCCGAGGGGCACTGGGGCGGCAGCCCACGGTCGGTGGCCTTCAACGCGCAGTGGTTCCGGATCGCGGTCGACCCGGACACCGGCGAGCTGCGGATCCTGCGCAGCGTGCACAGCGCGGACGCGGGCACGGTGCTGAACCCGCTGCAGTGCCGCGGCCAGGTCGAGGGTGGCGTGGCGCAGGCGCTGGGCGCGACGCTGGCCGAGCACGTGGACATCGGCGCCGACGGTCAGGTCACCACGACCGGCTTGCGGCAGTACCACCTGCCGACGTTCGCCGACGTGCCGCGCACCGAGGTGCTGTTCGCCGCCACGGACGACGCGATCGGCCCGCTGGGCGCGAAGTCGATGAGCGAGAGCCCGTTCAACCCGGTCGCGCCCGCGCTGGCGAACGCGCTGCGCGACGCCACCGGCGTGCGGCTGACCGACCTGCCGTTCACGCGTGACCGGATCTGGACGGCGCTGCGACGCTCTGCGCCTGCGCCCGGATCAGCGGCAGCGTCATCGTGAACGTGCTGCCGCGGCCCAGCTCGGAGCGCGCGGTGACGGTGCCGCCGTGGTCGTTCACGATCGTGCGCACGATCGCCAGGCCGAGCCCGTTGCCCTGCACGGCCTGATCCATCGCGTTCGCCGCCCGGTGGAACGGCGTGAACAGCCCGGGCAGGTCGTCGGCGGGGATGCCGATGCCGGTGTCGGTGACCGTGACGACGGCCCGGTCACCGGTGGCCGTGAGCCGGCACTCGAGGCGGCCGCCGGGCCGGGTGAACTTGATGGCGTTGTCGAGCAGGTTGTGCACGGCCCGCTCGAGCTGCACGGCGTCGCCGCGTACCCAGGCCGGCTCCGTGACCAGCTCGTACACCAGGTCCTTGGCCAGGGCCGCGGTCCGCAGCGCGGCGTGCGCCTCGCCGGCGAGCCGGGCCAGGTCGACCGGCACGGCCTCGGCGCCGGTCCGCTCGCCGCCGCCGTCGAGCAGCAGCAGGTCGGCGACCGTGTCCCGCAGCCGGTGCGCGTTGCGCCGGATCGCCTCGATGCCGCGCCGCTGCACCGGCGAGAGCCCGGCGGCGTGCCCGTCGTCCTCCACCAGCATCTCGCTGTAGCCCAGGATGCTGGTCAGCGGCGTGCGCAGCTCGTGGGTGACGGTGGCGACGAAGACGTCCTTCTGCTCGTCGAGCATCCGCAGCTCGTTGATCAGCCGCTCCTGGCGCAGCCGCAGGCGCTCCTGACGGGCGGCGTGGTCGATCTCGCGGCCGAGCCCGATGAGCAGCCGCCGCTCCTCCGGCGACCACTCCGGGCGCGCGGGCCGCAGCAGGCAGATCAGCCCCGGCGCGCAGCCGGCGTCGCCGCTCAGCGGGATCACCAGCGCGCCCGGCGCGCCGGCCGGCTCGAGCGAGCTGCCGGGCGCGCACGAGCGGGCCTGCTCGGCGATGGCCGGGTCGAGGGGTGGCGCGTGCTCCGGCCAGTGCGCCTCGATCGGCTCGCCGGCCCGGATCGTGATGCGGCTGTACGCGGCATCGGCGTCCAGCGTCGTGGCGAGCATCCCGGTGAAGCGCCGCCCCACCGCGGCCGGGTCGGAGTTCTCCTCCTGCAGCAGCGCGGTGACCGCCTGGCGCAGCTCGGCGCGCGCGACCCGGGCCTGCTCGGCGGTGATCAGCCGCTCGGTCTCGGCGGCGAGGTCGTTGAGCGTGCCGGCCACCGCGCGCAGCTCGCCCGGCCCGGCGGGCACCGCGCGGGCGGACAGGTCACCGTCGGCCAGTCGGCGCAGCGTGAGCCGCAGGTGCTCGAGCGGCAGGAGCAGGTGCCGCTGGTGCAGCATCGCCAGCCCGGCACCGGCGGCCACCACCAGCGCGGCGAGCCCGGCGAACAGCAGCGCGGCGAGCTGGGCGCCGGTGCGCTCGCGCCGCCCGACGCGCTGCTCGTAGTCCTCGACCGCGGCCAGCACGTCGGCGTTGGCCGTACGGATGTGGTCGAACAGGTCCTTGCCGCGGGCCGCCCGGGCGGCGTCGGCGTCGGCCACCCCGGCGTTGACGATCGGGATCGCGTACCCGTAGAGCCACCGGTCGGCGGCCTGCCGCTCGACGGTGACCAGCCGGGCGGTCCCGGCGTCGAGCGGGTCGGCGTCCAGCCGCTGCAGCGCACCGAACGCGCCGGCCCGGCCGCTGATCCACGGCTCGAGGAACGCGGTCTCGCCGGTGAGCTGGAACCCGCGGACACCGGTCTCGGCATCGGTCAGGTGCTGGAGCACGGCCCGGTTGGTGTCGCGGACGAACTCCACCCGCTGCACGTGCGCCTCGTGCCGCAGCCGCTGCCGCTCGGTGACGACGAAGTGCGCGACGATCAGGGCCAGGAACAGCAGCAGCAGGATCGCGAAGCCGCCCGCCACGCGGTACTTCAGCCTCGTGAGCGCGAACCGCCCGATCATGACCGGACCGCGGCCAGGACCGGCAGCGCGGCCGGGCGGAGCTGCTCGTGCGGAGCGGTCACACGGTTCCTGTCGGCAGGAAACCCCCCGGCGCTGAGCAACCGCCTCCTTCGCCTCGCTCTATCGGCCGTACGTCGTGGCACTGCCCGGCGCGGTGAACCGCTGGTCGCCGTCGCCTGCCGCGGCCCGCAGCGTGCGGGCGACGGCCGTGACGACCCGCGACTCGACCGCGCTGCCGACCAGGTCGGACGGGTTGGCCGGGTCGTTCGCGATGCCGGCCGCCGCCATCGCCGGGGTGAAGCCGACGAACGTCTCGGTGCGGTTGTCCTCGGTGCTGCCGGTCTTGCCCGCCACGTCGAGGCCGCCGAAGATGCCGGCCACCTGCTCGGCGGTCCCGCCGTTGCACCGGCCCGCCGCGCTCTGCTGCCCGACGGGGCAGCGGGCCGCGTCGGTGGCGGCGCGCGCGACCTCGGGGTCGAGCACCTGCTTGCACGTGCTCGGCACGTTCACGTGCCCGCCGTCCGAGCCGGTGACCGACGCGACCGGCAGCGGCGCGCAGTACGTGCCCTCGGCCGCGACGGTGGCGTACGCGGACGCCAGCTCGAGCGGGGTCGTGTCGACCACGCCGAGCGTGAACGAGCCCCACGACGCGGCGCTCTCCGCGGCCATCCGCGCGTCGGCGGGCGCGCTGAAGCTGATGCCCAGCCGCTTGGCCATCTCGACGACCTTGTCCGGCCCGACCTGCTCCTCGAGGTGCACGAAGTACGTGTTCACCGAGCGCCCGAACGCGTCCCACATGGTGCGGTAGCCGTCCATCCAGCCGGGGTTGGCGTTGCCCGGGCAGTAGCGCCCGTCGCAGCTGTCCGGCCCCGAGTCGGGCCACTCGGTCACCAGCTTCGACGGCGAGTCGAACCCGGTGTCCAGCGGCATCCCGGCCTCGAGCGCGGCCAGCATCGTGAACATCTTGAACGTCGAGCCGGACGGGTAGCCGCTCACGCTGCCCCCGCCGCTGACCAGGGGGTTGACCGTGTCGATGATCGAGTCGGCGGTGCCGTAGTGCCGGTTGACGGCGAGCGCGAGCACCTTGCCGGTGCCGGGCTGCACGACGGCGATCGGCAGCGTCTTCTTGTTGTCGAGCGGGTACACCCGGCGCGACTGCTCGGCGGCGACCTTCTGCACGTCCGGGTCGAGCGTGGTGACCACCGTGTAGCCGCCGCGGCGCAGCGCGTTCTCCCGTTCGGTCTTCGTGGCGCCGAACTGTGCCTGCGTGTCCCACCAGCGCTCGAAGTAGTCGCAGAAGAAGCCCCACCCGTCGGCGTCGCCGGTGGCGTCGATGCAGCCGTTGGGCTGGGTCCTGCCCGAGTAGGTGAGCTTCTCGCGCGCCGCCGCCGCCCGCTGCGCCTCGGTGATCAGACCCGCCTTGACCATCGCGTTGAGCACGTAGCCCTGCCGCACCTTGGCCTGCGCCCGGTCGCCGCCGATCGGGTTGTAGGCGTCCGGCGACTGCACGACGCCCGCGATCAGGGCGGCCTGGGCGAGGTCGAGCTTGGCGGGGCTGACGCCGAAGAAGCGCCGGGCCGCGGCCTCGATCCCGTACGCCCCGTCGCCGAAGTAGACGATGTTGAGGTAGTTCTGCAGGATCTGCTTCTTGGTGAGCCGGCTCTCGAGCTCGACCGCGTACTGAATCTCGCGCAGCTTGCGCGCGGGCGTGTCCTCGGTCGCCTCGGCGCGCTCGGCCGCCGTCAGCGTCGGGTCCTCCTTGAGCACGTTGCGCACCAGCTGCATGGTGAGCGTCGAGGCGCCCTGCTCGGCGCTGCCGCTGCGCGCGTCGGAGGCCAGCGCACGGGCGACGCCCTTGAGGTCGACGCCGCCGTGGGAGTAGAAGCGGGTGTCCTCGGCCGCCACGATCGCGTTCTGCATCACCGGGGCGATCTGGGCGAGCGAGACGTCGTGGCGGTCCTGGTCGTAGAACGTCGTGATCAGTGTCTTGCCGTCGCTGGCATAGACGCGGGTGAGCTGGGCGGCCGGCGGGTCGAGCAGCTGGGCGGGCAGCTCGTCGTGCTGCTTCTCGCTCCAGTGCGCGCCCGCGATGAGCACCGCGCCGACCGGGACGGCGGTCACGCCGACGAGTGCGCCGATGAGCACCAGCACGCCGCCGAGCCGGGCCAGGGCGCGCGGCCGGCGGGCGCGGGTGGGTGTGGTGCTGGAGCTCATCGGGGGGTCCTCCGGGCGTACGTCTCAACTGGTCGCTCCAGTCGTTAACACCGCTTCCTGTGAACACCCTGGGTTTCGTTACTGATCCGTAATCTGCGCGGTCGCTTATACACGTGGTGACGATCACAGCTTCTCGCCGCCGCATTTTCCGGACAGTTACCGCCATCACAGTAACGGTGAGTAACGAGATTGCGGACGCCGAAGGTTACTGGCGAGTAAACCGGCACCTTGTCCACGGAAGGCCGCAGGAGCAACATTTCCCGCACGTCGACGACCGGCATAGACGAGCCTCACTCCACCTGGAGGAAACCGTGAGCGATGCGCAAGGCGATCCGGCGTACGGACGCACCGACTGGCGCCGTTTCGCCGTGGCGGTGGGTGTGCCCGCCGTCGTCGCCGGCGGTCTGGTCGTGGCGCTGGCCAACGGCGCGCTGGCCGCCAGCTTCTCGGTGTCGGGCACCCAGTTCAAGCTGACCGCCGACCGCCTCGTCGGTGAGGGGTTCACGCAGTACAGCAAGAAGCTGCCGACCGAGCAGGTGCAGAAGAGCACCGGCGAGAGGTACGTGGTGGCCGCCATGTCCGGCATCCGGACGGCCGACATCTACAAGCTCTGCCAGTCGGTGGCGGCGGGCCCGGTCGTGCTGCGCATCGAGGCGGGCGCCGACCCCGACCACCCGGCCGAGGCGGAGAACCTGCTGATCGGCATGTCCGAGCTGAGCGGCGACGCGACGTTCGAGAACATCGACATCGGCCAGGACGCCTCGACGCTCGACGCGGACGGCAGCGAGGACGAGCACGGCGACGTCGGCTCGTTCGGCCAGCAGGCCACCGACGTGACGATCGTCGGGCTCAAGCAGAAGGCGTACATGACCTCGGCCTCGACGTTCAAGCTGACCGGCATGAGCCTCAAGCTCTACCTCGGCGAGAGCGGCAAGGAGTGCTACCAGGGATGAGCGCCCGCGAACGGTTCCGGCAGTGGCGGCGCGGGCGGCCCTTCTGGGGCGGGCTCCTTCTCGTGCTGGCGGCGGTGGAGCTGCTCTACACGGCGAACATGAACCTGGGCAACCTCGAGGTGCACCTCGGGCCGCAGGGGTTCCTGTCCTATCTGCTGCCGCTCCTGCTGCTGCTCTGCGGGGTGCTCGCCTGGTTCAGCCCGGCGCAGCGGCTCTTCTACGGCATCGTGAGCCTGCTGACCGCGCTCTACACCTTCATCGGGCTCAACCTGGGCGGCTTCCTCGCCGGCATGCTGCTGGGCATCGTCGGCGGCGCGCTGGTCATCGCCTGGGGACCACCGCGTACGCGCTCCAAGCCCGACGCCCCGGCGGCTCCGGCGGCTCCGGCGGCTCCGGCGGCTCCGGCGTCGGACTCCACCATCGTCCCGGGTCTCGAGAAGCCCCGCGACGGCATCGGAAAGAACCCGCGGGCGCTCTCCGTCGGCCTGCTGCTGGTCGCCCTCACCGGCGGCCTGCTGGTGGCGGGGAGCGGCCTGCCCGCCCGCGCCGAGGAGTGTCCCGAAGGGCTCCCGTCCCGCACCTCGGTGACCTCCTCGGCGCCGGCGCCTCCGTCCCGGGCCGCTTCCGGCGCCCCGTCCACCGGCAGTCCCGCCCCCGGCAGCTCGTCGCCGGTCGCCCCGAGCGCGCGTCCCGGTACTCGGTCGCCGTCGTCCACCCCCACTACCGGCCAGGGGGACGACGGCACCGGGAACCCGATCGTCGACGGCATCGGCGACTTCTTCGACGGCCTCGGCAACCTGCTCGGCATCGGCGGCGACGAGTCGCCGGCTCCGAGCACGTCGCCGTCGCCGTCGCCGTCGAAGTCCGCCCCCGCGACGTCCGCCCCGGTGACCTCGGCTCCCGTTGCCCCCTCGCGGACCGCCGCCGCGTCCCCCACCCGCTCGGCTCCGGCCACGCCCCCGACCAGCGCCGGCGAGCAGATCCCCTGCCTCGGCGCTCGGGTGCTCGGCCTCGAGGCCGACGCGGACGGGCTGCCCCGGGTCGCCGCCGAGCCGGGCGTGATGAAGGTCGGCTCGCTGACGATGTACGACTCGACGTACGACGGGGTGGTCGACCTGCGCACCGCGAAGGGCACCGTCGAGGCGCTGCAGTTCAGCATGGACAAGGCGGTGAACAAGCCCTTCACGCTGACGATCGCCGAGCCCGGCGGCGCGAGCACGGTCATCCGCAGCAACGAGCTGGTGACCGACGGGAACGTGAAGTTCTACACGCCCGAGTTCAAGGGCAAGCTGTTCGGGCTGATCCCGGTCACGTTCACCCCCGAGCAGCCGCCGCCGCTGACGTTGCCGGTGCTGTGGTTCACCGACGTCACGATCCGGCTCGCGTACGTCCACTGCGACACGCTGACCGCCGACCCGCTCGACATCCGCTCAACCGCGTGAGCGCCGCTCCCGCCACCCCTCGGCCACCCGGTCGGGGTCGAACGGCGGCAGCACCACCGGCGGGCCGTCCATCAACCCGACCCGGGCCTTGCTGATGCGCTCGTTGAGGCCGGCCACGTAGTCGCGCACCTCCCGCTCCGTGCGCAGCCGGTCGACCCTGTCCTCGAGGTCCTCGGTCTCGCGGCGCAGCGCCAGCGTCGGCGGGATCACCCCGGCGGTCGCGCCCTCGCGGTGCAGCCAGTCCTTGACCCACCAGTCCTCGTCGTACTCCTCGCCGTAGCCGCGCAGCGGCTTGCCCGTGCCGTCGAGGTTCTCGAACTCGCCCCGCTCGGTCGCCTCCCGGAGCTGCCGGTCGATCGAGGACTCGTACCAGTGCGCCATGCCTTCAAATGTAGTTTCGTCGTACCCCAGGCGTAGTTTGACAGTCGTCCCACCCCGACCGAGGAGGCCTGCGCCGTGTGCCGCAACATCCACCAGCTGCACAACTTCGAGCCCCCCGCCACCCGCGACGAGATCCAGGCCGCGGCGCTGCAATACGTGCGCAAGGTCGCCGGCAGCACCCGCCCGTCGCAGGCCAACCAGGAGGCGTTCGACCGAGCCGTCGCCGCGGTCGCCGCCGCCACCACCGAGCTGCTCGACGCGCTGGTCACCACCGCCCCGCCCAAGAACCGCGAGGTCGAGGCCGCCAAGGCCCGCGCCCGCGCCGAGAAGCGCTACGCCGGCTGAGCCGCTACGTCAGGTGCGCCCACTGGACCGACAGCCCGGTGACGGCGCGCTCGGTGCGGATCTCGAGCATCGTGCCAAGGATCGTGGCGCGGTCGGCCACCAGCGCGCGGTCGTCGAGGCCATAGGTGACGCGCTCGGAGAGGAACGCCGCCGTTCCCGCCGGCTGCCGCAGCAGGATGGCCGTCGCCTCGTCGAGCGCGCCCGGCCGCACGGACTCGCTCGCCCGGTGCACCGCGACGCCGTGGTCGGCCAGCGCGGCGTACAGCGACGTGCCGCTCAGGTCCGCCCGGGCCAGCGCCGTGCCGCGGATCCACGACACCTGGTGCACGGCCGGCCGCCCGGCGAGCAGCCGCAGACGTTCCAGGCGTACGGCCGGCAGCCGATCGCCGAAGCGGGCGGCGGCCCACGCCGGCGGCTCGGCCACCTCCTGCCCCAGGATCTGGGTGGCCACCAGCAGCCCCTGCGCGCGCAGGTCCTCGGCGAAGCCCCGCAGCGAGTCGAGCCGGTAGGCAGCCCGCGGCTCCGCCACGAAGGTGCCCCGCCCCGGCTGCTGCGAGAGCAACCCGTCGGCCTCCAGCTGCTGCAGCGCCTGCCGCAGCGTGGCCAGAGTCACGCCGTAGCGCGCGCTCAGCTCCTTCTGCGGCGGCAGGGCCGACCCGGGCGCGAGCTCCCCGCCCCGGATCTTCGTGCTCAGGTCAGCCGCGATGACCTGATACTTCGGCGTACGCGGTGCGGTCAGCGCTGTCCTCCCGGTCGAGTCCGTCCAGGGCCGCGCGCATGGCCGCGACCTCGGCTCCGAGGTCGCCCGCCGTGGCCCCGTCCAGCACCCTACGCATCAACGCCGAGCCGACCACCACCCCGTCCCCGGCGCGCCCCGCCGCGACCACCTGATCCACCCCGGCGATCCCGAACCCCACCAGCACCGGCAGACGCCCGTCCCCACCCGGAGCCTCCCGCTGGACGGCCTTGATCCGCCCGGCCAGGGCGGCCGCCGACGAGGCCAGCTCCCGCTGCTCCCCCGTGGTCCCCATGCGGCTGATCGCATAGATGAACCCCCGGCTGCGAGCGACGATCTCGGCCACGCGCTCGTCCGGCGTGACCGGCGCGACCAGCAACGTCAGCTCCACACCGGCAGCGGCGGCTGCATCCTCCACCGCCCCCGCCTCGTCGAGCGGCAGGTCGGGAATGATCAGCCCCCGGAACCCGGCGTCAGCGAGCGACCGGCAGAAGGCGGCCGGGCCGGGGCGGAAGACGAGGTTGGCGTACGTGAACGCGATCAACGGCACGCGCACGCGATCTCGTACCGCCGAAAGCTCGGAGAGGATCGAAGCGACCGTCACGCCGCGGGCGAGGGCGCGGTCGGTCGACTGCTGGATGGTGACGCCGTCGAGCACGGGGTCGGAGAACGGCAGCCCCACCTCGATGGCGTCCGCGCCGGCGTCCTGCACGGCGAGGAGGTGGTCGATCCAGTCGGCGGTGACGCCGGCGGTCAGGTAGGGCACCAGCAGCTTGCTCATGCTGAACCTCCCGGGGGCATGCCCTCCTGGCCCTACGACCGCTTCGCTTGCTCCGGTGCAGTCGCTCATGCTGAACCTCCCGGGGGCATGCCCTCCCGGCCCTACGACCGCTTCGCTTGCTCCGGTGCAGTCGCTCATGCTGAACCTCCCGGGGCATGCCCTCCTGGCCCTACGACCGCTTCGCTTGCTCCGGTGCAGTCGCTCATGCCACGTCCCCCAGCGTCGCCATGTCCTTGTCGCCGCGGCCCGAGAGGGTGAGCAGCACGCGCGTACCCGCCGGGAGCAGCGGCGTGCCGGCCTCGCGCAGCACCCAGGCCACCGCGTGCGCCGACTCCAGCGCGCAGATGAGGCCCTCGGCGCGGGCCAGCCGGCGCACGGCCGCGACCACCTCGTCGTCCTTCACGGTGTGGTACTCGGCGCGGCCGGTCGCGGCCAGGTGCGCGTGCTCGGGTCCGACGCCGGGATAGTCCAGGCCGGCCGCGATCGACTGCGCCTCGGCGACCTGGCCCTCGGCGTCCTGCAGCACCATCGAGCGGGCGCCGTGCACCACTCCGGGAGCGCCGTCGGTCAGCGCCGCGCCGCCCGCAGCCTCGACGCCGACCAGGCGGGCGCCCGTGTCGGCGAAGCCCGCGAACGTGCCGGCCGCGTTGGAGCCGCCGCCCACGCACGCCACCACCACGTCCGGCACGTACGGGGCCTGCCGGCGCGCCTCCTCGCCGATCACCCGCTGCAGTTCCCGGACCATCCACGGGTACGGGTGGGGGCCGCCCACCGAGCCGAGCAGGAAGTGCGCGCCGTCCACGTCGGCGACCCACGCGCGCATCGCCTCGTTGGTGGCGTCCTTGAGTGTGCGGCTGCCGGTCGTCACCGGGACGACCTCGGCGCCCAGCGTGGTCATCCGCAGCACGTTGAGCCGTTGCCGCTCCATGTCCCGCTCGCCCATGTAGACGGTCGCCTCGAGGCCGAGCAGCGCCGCCGCGGTGGCGGTGGCGACGCCGTGCGAACCCGCGCCCGTCTCGGCGATCAGCCGGCGCTTGCCCATGCGGCGGGCGAGCAGCCCCTGCCCCAGCACGTTGTTGATCTTGTGCGAGCCGGTGTGCGCCAGGTCCTCGCGCTTGAGCAGCAGCTCGATACCGAGCTCGGCGGAGAGGTTGCGGGCCGGGGTGAGCGGCGTCGGGCGTCCGGCATAGACGGCGAGCAGCTCGTCGAGCTCGGCCCGGAATCCCGGATCGGCCCACGCGTCCCGGAAGGCCGCGGCCAGTTCCCCGCACGCCGGCACCAGGGACTCGGGCACGAACCGGCCGCCGTAATCGCCGAAGCGACCGGCGGCCGGCTCGATCATCAAGGTGGTCATCGCAGCCTCCATTGTTCTAGAACTCTCCGCCGAGTGTTCCATACTTCAGCGGAGAGTTCTAGAACTCGTGGAGTGCTACTTCTTGGCGGCGGCCTCGTAGAGCGTCTCCGGAGCGACCGCTCCGGCGAACACCCGGCCGTCGTCGGTGATCAGCACGCTGAACAGGGACCCGGCGAAGAGCCGGCCGCTGCCCCACGTGCCGCTCTTCTCGGGCAGCATGCCCAGCATGCCGTCGACCTGCTCGGCGTCCTTGCCCTTGGCCTGGGGCAGCTTCGCCGTGACGACCGACGCCCAGCCCTCGCCGATCACCTCGGGCGCCTTGCCGCCGCCGCGCAGCTTCGCGGCGCCGGCCTTCTCGTGCTGCTCGGCAGCCTTCTCCGCGTCGCGCTCGAGCTTGCTCGCGTCGGTCTCGGTGACCTTCGCGCCCGGCGGCGGGTTGAACACGAACTGCTGCGGGTCGGGCTTGTCAAAGCTGATCTGCTGGAACGCCACCCGGATGGCCGGGCTGGTGGCGTTCTTCGCGTACACGTCGACGCGCAGCGGGATGTGCTGCTCGGCGTCGATGGCCAGGCGCACCTGGCCGACCAGCGACTGCTGCGCGCGCGGCTCGAGCACCAGCTCGTACGCGTCGCGGCCGGCCACCTCGGCGGCGCCGGTCGTGGTCACCTTCGTGGAGTCGTCGATCGCCGCCAGCGCGGCGTCGGCGGCGTCCTGCGGGGTGCTCGGCACGCCGGTGGGCAGCGACTGCGGCTTGTGCTCCGCGCCGGCCGGCACCTTCAGATGGGTGGCCGAGTTGTCGCTGCTCTGCCAGAACCACACGTCGGCGCCGTTGCGGATGACGTCGGTCTCGCCGGCGGTGCCCACCAGCGCGAGCCGCGCCTTCTCCTCGCCCGCGTACCAGACCCGGGCGGTGTTGCTGCCCGCGACGAGGTTCGCGAGCCCGGCCGTGCCGGACGCCTCGTCGGTGAGCCCGGCGATCTTCGGCAGACCCAGGTCGGCGCTCTGCACGATGGTGCCGGAAAGACCGTCGACCTTGGCGTTCTGCAGGTCGACCAGAAGCTGAGCGGCGCTGCGCTCCGGCAGCGCGGGATCGGCGTTCGCAACGATCGTCCCCGCAGCGGCGCCACCCCCGATGACGACCGCCGCCGCGGCCGACGGCACGAGCCAGCGCAGCGCCGGCCTTGACTTGAACACGGACACGATGTCCACCTCCCGTTGATCTGTCACCAGAGTGCGCCGGAGCCGCTGTGACCGGGCTGAGAGCCGCCCCTAGGGGGGGACCCTTCCATGCCAAGGTAAGGGGGTGCGGTTGCTGGTGGTGGAGGATGAGGCGCGGCTCGCTGCCGCGTTGCAGCGCGGGCTGCAGGCCGAGGGTTTCGCGGTCGACGTGTCGGGCGACGGGCAGGACGGGCTCGAGATGGCCCGGCACGGCGGCTACGACGCGATGATTCTGGACGTGATGCTGCCCAGGCTCAGCGGCTATCGGGTGGTGCGGCAGTTGCGGGCCGAGCGGAACTGGGTGCCGGTGCTGATGCTGTCGGCCAAGGACGGCGAGTACGACCAGGCCGACGGCCTCGACTGCGGCGCCGACGACTATCTGACCAAACCTTTCTCGTACGTCGTCCTGCTCGCCCGCCTGCGGGCCCTGCTGCGCCGCGGCGTGCACGAACGGCCGGTCGTGCTGCGCCACGGCGACGTCGAGCTCGACCCGGCCGAGCGGCGGGTGACGGTGGCCGGCGAGGAGGTGACGCTCACGGCCCGCGAGTTCGCCCTGCTCGAGTATCTGCTGCGCCGCCCCGGCGAGGTGGTCAGCAAGATCGAGCTGCTCGACCACGTGTGGGACGCGGCGGTGGAGACCGCGCCGAACGCGGTCGAGGTCTACGTGGGCTACCTGCGCCGCAAGATCGGGCGGGAACGGCTCGAGACCGTGCGCGGCGCCGGCTACCGGCTGGCGGCCGTTGGATGAGGCGCCTCCGCGAGATGAGCCTGCGGGCGCGGCTCGTGCTGGTCTCGGTGCTGGCCCTGACGCTCGGGCTCGCGGCGGGCGGGGTGCTGCTGGTCGGCGTGCTCAACTACGCGCTGCTGCGCGCGGTCAGTGCCGAGGCGCGCGACACCGGCCGCGGCGTGGCCGATCTGATCAACAAAGGGCTGCTCAACCCGAACCAGTTCATCGAGGTCAACCCGTCCATGCAGGTGCAGGTGATCGACGCGCAGAGCCGGGTGCGCTGGGTGTCGGCCGGCGCGAACCAGCTGACCCCGATGCTGTACGACGACGAGCTGCGCGGCCTCACCAACGAGGAGGTGCAGGAGATCCCCGGCAGCCGCATCGGGCTCGACGGCGACGTCCGGGTGGTGATGGTCGTCGCGGGCCCGCCGACCCAGCCGCTGCGCGTGCTGGTCGCACGGTCCACCAGCGACCTGAGCCAGGGCGTCCGCATCCTCGCCATCACCCTGCTCACGACGTTCCCGCTGCTGGTCGTGCTGCTCGCGCTCGTGCTGTGGCGGGCCCTGGGCGCCGCGCTGCACCCGGTCGACGCGCTGCGGGCCGGGGCCGAGGAGATCACCGGCGGTACACGCGAGGGCCGGCTGCCGCTGCCCGAGTCCCGCGACGAGATCCACCGGCTGGCGGTCACGCTCAACGGCATGCTGCACCGGCTCGAGTCGGCCCGGGTGCGGCAGCGCGCCTTCGTCGCGGACGCGGCGCACGAGCTGCGCAGCCCGCTGACCAACATGCGTACGGAACTCGAGGTCGCGCAGCGGCTGCCGGACACCGACTGGCAGGCGCTCACCGGCGACCTGCTCACCGACGTCGACCGGCTCAGCCGGCTCGTCGACGACCTTCTGCTGCTGGCCCGCGCCGACGACGGAGGCCGCCGGGCCGTCGCGGCGCCGTTCCGGTCGGTCGACCTGGGTGCGCTGGTCGGCGACGTCGCGGACCGGTATCCGTCGGTCACCTACGTGCGCCCGGCCGCGCCGATGGAGGTCACCGGCGAGCCCGACGCGCTGGGCCGGGTCGTCGGCAACCTGCTCGACAACGCCGTACGGCATGCGAAGTCCCGGGTTCAGGTGACGGTGAGTGCCGACGGAACCCACCGGATGATCACCGTTGCGGACGACGGGCCGGGCATCCCCGAGGCCGACCGGGAACGGGTCTTCGACCGCTTCACCAGGCTCGACGACGCGCGGGCCCGCGACGCCGGCGGCTCCGGGCTGGGCCTGGCGATCGTCCGCGAGCTGGTGCGGCGCCACGGCGGCACGGTCACGCTCGGCGACGCGGGGCCGGGACTGCGGGTGGACGTACGCCTCCCGGCCCTTCGCTGAAAATCGCCGGGAACCATCCGCCGCGTGCGAGCGACTAACGCGCGGTATCCCCCACGCGGAAGGTTCGACAAGGATGTCCCTGTTCAAGCGCTCGGCACTGGTCGGCGCCACGGTTGCCGCCCTCACCCTGGCCGTGGCCGCCCCCGCCGCCGCCCACGTCACGGTGAACCCCGACACCGCGACCGCGGGCGGATACGCGAAGGTCACCTTCCGGGTGCCCAACGAGTCCGACACCGAGTCCACCACCAAGGTCGAGGTGAACCTGCCGGTCGACAAGCCGGTCGCCTCGGTGTCGGTCAAGCCGCTCACCGGCTGGGACGTGGCCACCACGGTCTCGAAGCTGGCGAAGCCGCTCGAGGCGCACGGCGCCCAGATCACCGAGTCCGTCTCGAAGATCACCTGGACCGCGAAGTCGGGCTCCGACATCAAGCCCGGCCAGTTCCAGGAGTTCGACGTCTCGCTCGGCCCCCTCCCCGACTCCGGCGAGATGATTTTCAAGGCCCTGCAGACCTACTCCGACGGCACGGTCGTGCGCTGGATCGACGAGCCCACCACCGACGGCACCGAGCCCGAATCCCCCGCCCCCGTGCTCAAGCTGGCCGCCGCCGGCGCCACCGACACCGCCGCCGCCGGCGCTCCCACCGCCACCGCCACCGCCGCCGCGGCCCCCCAGGCCTCCGCCGACGACGACTCCGACGGCCCCGACGCCTTCGGCATCGCCGGCCTGATCGCCGGGGTGCTCGCCCTCATCCTCGCCCTGCTGGCCTACGCCCGCTCCGGCCGCCGCCCAGAAGCCGCCACCACCCCCGCCGACAAGTAGGTCCTTCCTCTCGAGCCGGGTCGACTCTTCACCGGTCGGCCCGGCTTCGTGCTGCTCACCCACCTCCGCGCCGCGCAAGGCAGTCGATCCGCATTACGGCCGCGGCCTGCTGCTGGACCGCACCGGCTGTTCGATTCATCCATTCACTAGCAGCCCTCGGCCGAGTTCGCCGCGCCGGTAGCGCCATTCGCCTCATCAGCACGCCCGTCGTGGCCTTTGTCTGCTTCTCTTTCCGCGGCTCTTTCTTCGCCTTCCTTCTTCGACTAATGCATCCTGCATCCCGACATCCCGTCGCGGACATCGCCATTTCGCCAGTCGGATTGATATCGACTTGCTCATTATCGGGAATGCATTCCACTGCTCCCTGGGCAGAACACATCGGCGGCCAGCCACGACATTTGCCGACCCGCAATACCACCGGACGACCGGCCGCCGAATCACGCGGTGAAGGCCCCGCCCGCACGGACGCCGACAAGCCCAAAGCCGCCGCATCGCGCCGCGGCGCCAACACACGCACCACCGCAAGCCGGCGCACACCCCATAGGCGTGGCGGCACAGCCAGGCGCGGCAACGCCTTCAAGCGCCGCAATCCGCGGACGCAGCCACCCCGCCGGACGCGACAACGCCACCAGGCGCGGCCACACACCCAGGCACGGCAACGCCACCCGGCGCGACAACGCCACCGGACGCGGCGGCACAGCCAGACACGGGAACGCCACTGGGCGCGGTTACGCCACCCGGCGCGGCACAGCCACGCGCGGCAACGCCAAAGACGCGACGCACAGCCACGCACGAGAGCGCCACCCGGCGCGGTCACGCCACCCGGCGCGGCGGCGCAGCCACGCGCGAGAACGCCACCCGGCGCGGTCACGCCACCGGCGCGACGGCACAGCCACGCGCGGGAACGCCACCCCGGCGCGGCGGCACAGCCAAGCGCGGCAACGCCACCAGACGGGCGGCACACCCAGTCACGGGACCGCCACCAGACGCGACAACGCCACTGGACGCGGCGGCACAGCCAAGCGCGGGAACGCCACCAGACGCGACAGCGAACCCAGACACGGCAACGCCACCAGACGCGGCGGCACACCCCGGCAACGCCGCCGGGCGCGGAAACGCCGCCGGGCGCGAGAAAGCCACCATGTGCGGCGGCGGCACAGCCAGGCGCGGGAATGCCGCCAGGCGCGACAACGCAGCCAAGCGCGATGGCGCCCGGGGCTGCCACCACGGAACGATGCGGCGCCGCAGCCGGATGCGGCGGCGCCGACGTGCGCGGCACTGCACCCGGCAGTGACGTCGAGCTGCGCGGCTGCCGGATCGGGGGGATATGGAGTCAGAAGGACGCGTTGCGGTGCTGGTCGGTGGCGATGCGCTGCTTGCCGGGCGGATGCCGGCGGGCGAGATGTCGACTCGGGACGCGTCGATGCCTGCGAGGCCGTGGCCGGACGTGGGTGCCTGCAAGGCCGCCGCCGGACGCGTCGGTGCCTGCGAGGCCGCCGCCGGACGGGTCGGTGCCTGCGAAGCCCCCGCCGGACGCGTCAGTGCCTGCGAGGCCGCCGCCGGACGCGTCAGTGCCTGCGAAGCCCCCGCCGGACGCGTCAGTGCCTGCGAAGCCCCCGCCGGACGCGTCAGTGCCTGCGAAGCCCCCGCCGGACGCGGGGGTGCCTGCGAAGCCCCCGCCGGACGCGGGGGTGCCTGGGAGGCCGTGGCCGGACGCGGGGATGCTTGGGAGGCCGTTGCCGGACGGGAAGGGCCCGGGCGATGAGGGGCTTGCGACGGTGCTGGGCGTGGCGACCGAGGGGCTGCAGTTGTCGGCGGGGTGGCGGCGCGGCGGAGCTTTTCGGCATGCCTGCGCTTGAGCCCCCACGCGCGGTGGCGCTCGTGTTCGCGGCGGAAGGCGTCGCGCTCGGCAGAATAGTGGCGTGACGCTGTGCGGTCGCGCATCGTCGCCAATTCTGCGCCGGTGCACAATTGCAATTGCCGCATACACCATTATCCCGCTCCCCCGCGGATAACGCCCGGCCCTCCGGCGTGTCGATCATGCCAATATGCAGTGCGGAAAGACCGTCGCGAAATGTCGGCGCGGACGTGCATTCAGGTGGCGATTTCTGCCATAGCCGAGGTATCGGGCGTCAATGAGGTGGGTCACTTCTTGTCGGGAGGGTTCGTCCAGGCGTCGCGCAGGTCCTTCTTGGTGGTGCGCCACCAAGCGCGCAGCTCGTCGGTCCAGTCGTGCAGGGCCTGGCGGCTGCCGGGATCGTCGAGGCCGGCGCCGAGCAGTTCGGTGAGGCTCAGCAGCCACAGCGGCAGGGTGAGGGTGAGGGCGGCCACGGGCAGAGGCCACCAGCCGGAGGCGGCGAAGGCGGCCAGCAGCGCGACGGCGGTGGCGGTCAGGGACAGGGCGGCCAGGTCGGCGCGACGCATCAACGGTGGGAGCAGGGGGAGGCAGCGCCACGGGAGGCGGCCGGCGGGGACCAGGACCCGTGCGGCGAAGGCGACCATGACGGCGGCCAGCACGGCGGCGACCACGCGGGCGAAGAACGAGGCGGGCGGCCACCACAAAGCCACGAGCACCAGGGCGCTGATCAGGGCGGCGGCGGCCAGGAGACCGCGGCGCAGGCCGCTGAGCACGCCGCGGATGGGCCAGGTCATCGAGACGACGTCGGCGCGGGCGGGGGTGTCGCGGGCGACCTCGCGCAGCGCGCGCATCGAGCGCCGGACACGGAGGCGTTCGGCGTCGAGCATTGCCAGGAGCCAGCGGCCGTACGGGTTGCCGGGCTCCAGCGCCAGCGCGGCACGGACCGCGGTGAGGGCCGCGTCGCGGTGGCCGGCGTCGCGCTCCACGTCGGCGACCGTGAGCAGGCCCTCGACGGAGTGCGGGTCGAGCGTACGGCCGTACGCGGCGGCGGCCCGGGCCCGGTCGTGCTCGCGGGCGGCGGCGAGGGCGCGGGCCAGCACGAAGTGGCCCGTGGCGGAGGCGGGCTCCAGCCGTACGGCCTCGGTGGCAGCCTGGACCGCCTCGCGCGAGCGGATCAGGGCGATCAGGCTCTCGGCCCGTTCGAGGTGGGCGTCGGCCAGCAGCGGCGCGGCGGCGACGGCAGCGTCCGCGCCTCGCAGCGCCCCCGCGTAGTCGCGCCGCAGCCGCAGCACGGACGCGAGCAGGGTGAGCAGCCACCCGTCGGCGGGCGACTCGCCGAGGCCCTGACGGACGATCCGCTCGGCCTCGGCGTAGCGCCCGACCTCAGCCAGCCGCTGCGCCCGCCAGTACGCCCCGCCCGGCGGCGGCCCGGGCGGTGGCCCAGGCGGTGGCCCAGGCGGTGGCCCAGGCGGTGGCGTCACCGGGATTTGCGCTTCTTCAGGTAGGCGGCCAGGTCGTCGTATTCGCCGGACTCGTTGGCGAACATCGCCACGTTGCGGGCCGTGGCGAACCAGCCGTCGGTGGAAGGGCGGATTTCGCGGGCGGCGGCCAGCATGTCCTGCTGGTTGATCATGCGGATCTCGCCGGTGGTGATCGAGTCGCGCATGGCGAACTCGGCGGCGGTCTCGCAGACGTGTGCGAGGTCGGCGCCCGAATAGTTCTCGGTCGCGTCGGCGATCCGGGCCAGATCGATGCCGGCGACCGGGCGGTCGCGCAGGTGGTACTGCAGGATCGCGGCGCGGGCGGGCTTGTCGGGGGGCAGCACGAGAAGGGTGCGGTCGAGGCGGCCGGGGCGGCGCAGGGCGGCGTCGATGTCCCAGGGGGCGTTGGTGGCGGCGAGCACGAAGACGCCGTCGTTGTTGCCGTCGACGCCGTCGAGCTCGGTGAGCAACTGGTTGACGACCGTACGCATGGAGGACGAGTTCAGCTGGCTGCGCTTGTGGCCGAGCGCGTCGATCTCGTCGAGGAACAGCACGCAGGGGGCGTGGCCGCGGGCCGACTCGAACAGGTCGTGCAGGTTGCGCTCGGAGCTCCCGACCCACATGTTGAGCACGTCGGTGATCGACAGCGAGATGAACGCGGCGCCCATCTCGCCGGCGACGGCGCGCGCCAGGAACGTCTTGCCGCAGCCGGGCGGCCCGTAGAGCAGCAGCCCGCCGCGCAGGCTCTTGCCGAACAGCGAGCGCAGCTTGGGGTTCTTCAGCGGGCCCAGGAACGAGATCTCGAGCCGCTTCTTGACCTCCTGCATGCCGCCCACGTCGGCCAGCGTGATCGTCGACTTCTCAACGTCGAAGGTGCGGTCCTCGTGGCCCCGCACGGGCTCGCGTTCGTGCGAGAACCGCGGCGGCACGACGTCGCCGAACTCCTGCTCCATCGCATCCCAGTCAACGCCGCCCGGGGAGGAGGGGGGAATCGGGGAGGAGGGCGGCGGGGCGGAAGGGGAAGGGGGCGGCGGCGAGGAAGGAGATGGCGTGGGCGAAGGCGGCGGCGAGGAAGGGGGCAGCGGGGAGGAGGGCGGCGAGGAAGGGGATGGGGAGGCGGAAGGCGGGGGGAACGGCGGGACGGAAGAGGGAGGCGGCGCGGAGAAAGGACCGGCAGCGGGAGGCAGCGCGGAAGGAGGACCGGCGGCCGGAGGGGTGGCGAGGGCGGAGGACATCAGCTTCTGGGCGGTCCCGTTGGCGGGCTCGCGGGCGAGCACCTGAGCGGCGTGGCCGATCGCCTCTGCGCCGCGGCCCGCGGCGAGCAGCAGCTCGGCCAGGTGCAGGCGCAAGGGGAGGTCGTCGGGGCGGGCCTCGACGGCCGCGGTGAGGCTGTCGATCAGCGGCGAGTCGCTCATGACAGGGCATTATGCCCGCGCCCGGTAGGAGGACCGAAGGCCGCCGGGAAGAGCAGAGGCCGCCGACAAGAACGAGGGCCGCCGGGAGAGCTGGAGGCTGCCGGGAAGCACGAAGGCCGCCGGAGCGTACGCCTCGGCGGCCTTCGGGGGTGGAGCGGCGGATCGTCAGCCCGGTCGTCGGTAGCCGGCGATCGGGTTGCCGTCGATCTTGGCCATCCGTACGTGGTCGCCGGTGTGCGGCGCGTGCACCACCATGCCGCCGCCGATGTAGATGGCGACGTGGTGCAGGCTTCCGGGGAAGTAGAACACCAGGTCACCGGGCTGCAACTCGTCGGCTGACACCGGCCTGCCCTGGTTCCACTGGTCCTTCGTGTAGTGGTCCAGGTGCACGCCGACGCTGCCCCACGCCTCCTGGGTGAGACCGGAGCAGTCGTACGAGCTGGGGCCGGCCGCACCGAAGACGTAAGGCTTGCCGATCAGGTCGCACGCCTTCTGCGCCGCCCGGCCGCCCTTGTCGTTGGTGTAGTCGACGGGGCACGGGCCGAGCCGCAGCGGGCCGTCGTCGGCGTTCACCGAGCCGTACGCCTGGATGCGCAGCTTCTGCAGCGACGTGATCTTGGTCTCGATCGCCTTCTTGCGCTTCGCCAGGTCGACGTCGCGCGCGGCGATCGACTTGGTGACCACGTCGAGGTCGGCCTTGGTCGCCGCGAGCTTGTCGCGCAGCGCGGCCACGTCGGCGATCTGTTCCTGCTGGCCGCGGGCGAGCTGGTCGAGGTACATCAGCTTGTCGGTCAGCCCGGTCGGCGTGCCGCTGATGACCATGGCGTTGAGCGCGTTGGGCGCGCCCTGCTTGTACGCGTCGACGGCGAGCCCGCGTACCTGCTGCATCGCGACGTCCACCTGCACCTGGAGCGGTGTCAGCTGGGCGGCGAGCTTCTTCTGCTGGGCGCGGTTCTTGAGCAGCTTGCCGTGCACGTCGTTGTACTGCTCGATGACCGGTTCGAGCTGGTTCCACTGCTTGTCGATCTGCTCCTCGACGGACGAGGGCGAGGGTGTTGCCTGCGCGACGGCGGGTCCGGAGAAGATGATCCCGACCGCGGCTGCGGCGCAGACGAGGCTGCGCACTACTGCGGCGCGACGCACGTGGGTGGGTTGTCCTTTCTTCCCTCGTGCCGCCGACCGGGTTAGCTGACGGGTTCGGACGGGAAGCGCGCCCGGCCGCGGGCATACCGCGGCTTCACCCCAACTGCTCGGGTCCCCGGCTCGCCGTTGCCGGCGATTGGGCGGTGATCCGCCAGATCGACCGGGTGGACGATGGGGGCTGGGCGGACCGGACAACACCGTACTCCCCATCTAGAGCCGAACTGAAGGCGCTCCGGAGGGAAAACTGTATGCGCTCTTACATATACGCATAGTCACTAGAGCGGCCAGGCTTCGAGCGCGCGGTCGAGCCAGGGCAGCACCAGGATCACGGTGGGTAACACCAACAGGCCGACCGCGGCGGCCCCCGCGGCGACGGTGAGAGCGACGGACGGATGGTGCGACGCGGCCAGCCGTTCGAGCCGCCGGTGGCGCGCCTCACCGGTGCCGCCGGGTGCCACGTCCTCCGCGAGGGGCACCGCGTCGGTCAGCCGCTCCAGCGCGGCCCGCAGCGGCTCCGCCCCGACCCGGCGCCGGGCGGCGTCGTCGGCGACCATCTCGAGCAGCAGGTTGACGGCGTCGAGCGGCAGCCGGCTGCGCAGCGGCCGCGGCACCGCGCGGTAGAACGCGGTGAACGACTCCATCACCACGTCGTGCCGCTGTCGCAGGTGGGTCTGCTCGTGCGCGAGCACCGCGTCGATCTGCTCGCGGTCGAGCACCTCGAGCACGCCGTTGCTGAGCACCACCCGCGGCCGGCGGCCGGGCACGCAGTAGGCCAGCGGCAGCGCCCCGTCGAGCACCCGCAGGTTTCCCGGGCCCAGCTCGCGGTGCTGCTCCGCGCGGTCGAGCAGGTCGACCAGCATGCGGTGCCGGGCCCGGCGGGCCCGCGACCGGCGGGTGACCCCGATCAGCGAGACCAGCAGCCGCAGGATGATCAGCGCGGCGACCGCGAGCGCGCCGATGAGCGCGGCCTCGGCGACCGGCTTGCCCGACCCGGCGGCGCGGGTGACCTCCTCGGGCGCGGCGAGCACGACGCCGAGGGCGGCCAGCACGGCGGTCAGCGTGATCGACTGCCAGAGCACGACAGCGGCGGCCGGGGCCCGGTCGGGCCAGCGCGCGTTCGCCAGGACGCCCGGCACGACCAGCGAGAGGGTCAGGCCGAGCGCGCCCAGCAGGAGCGCGGTCATCCGTGGCGTCTGGCGGCTTCGATGGCGGCCTTGAGGGCCTCCGGCGGGAGCTGCCCGACGAAGTACGCGAGGGCGGCGTCCTGGTTGTCGCTGGCGGTCAGCGCGTCGAGCATGACCGAGGCGGTCATCTCCTCGCGGGTCTGCGCCGGGGCGTACCGGTAGGCGCGGTCCGCCTTCTGCTGCGTGACCACGCCCTTCTTCGCCAAGCGGTCGAGCACGGTCATCACCGTCGTGTAGGCCAGATCGCGCTGACGGCTCAGGCGCTCGTGCACCTGCCGCACGGTGAGCGGCTCACCGGCGTCCCACAACTGCGTCATGACCTCGCGTTCCAGGTCCCCGAGAGCCATGTGACCGAGCATACCGCCTCTACTGCGCCGCGTCGTACTACGAGGCGTAGTATCTACTACGAGACGTCGTAGAGGGGGCTCCCATGGACGTTCTGGACCTGACCCGGCTGCAGTTCGCGGTCGTGACGATCTACCACTACTTCTTCGTGCCGCTGTCGATCAGCCTGGCCGCGACCGCCGCCGGCCTGCAGCTCGCGTGGCTGCGCACCAGGCGCGAGCACTTCCTGCACCTGACGAAGTTCGTCGGCAAGCTGCTGATCGTCACGTTCGCGGTCGGCGTGGTCACCGGACTCGTCCAGGAGTTCCAGTTCGGGCTCGGCTGGAGCGCCTTCGCGAACTTCTACGGCGACGTCTTCGGGCCCACGCTGGCGATCGAGGGCATGCTGGCGTTCTTTCTCGAGGCGACGTTCCTGGCGCTCTGGTACTTCGGCTGGGACCGGCTGCCCCGCGCGATCCACACCGCGTGCATCGTGATCGTCGCCGTGGGCACGCTGCTGTCGGCGTTCATCATCCTGGCGGCCAACTCCTTCATGCAGAACCCCGTCGCGTACGCCCTGGACCCGGACACCGGCCGGGCCCGGCTCACCTCGTTCGCCGACCTGCTGCTCAACAAGGTCAACCTGGCGGCGTTCCCGCACACCATCGCGGGCGCGGTCATGGTGGGCGGCGCGCTGCTGCTGGCGCTCGGCGTCTGGCGGCTCGCGGCCGACCCGGCGTACCGCGTCCTGGCCCGTCTCGGCGCCTGGCTCACGCTGGCCGGCGGCGCGGCGACGGCGCTCACCGGCGACCACCTCGGCAAGGTCATCACCCAGGTGCAGCCGATGAAGATGGCCGCGGCCGAGGCGCTCTACCACTCCACGACCGGCGCGCCGTTCGCGGTCTTCGCCACCGGGGCGCCGCTGCCCGAATTCGCGCTCGAGATCCCGTGGCTGCTGTCGATCCTCGCCAAGGGCGACCCGAACGCGACCGTGCAGGGCATCGACGACCTCCAGGCGCAGTACGCGGCGCAGTTCGGCCCCGGCTCGTACGTGCCAATGATCCCGGTCGCGTTCTGGACGTTCCGCCTCATGATCGGCGCAGGCATGCTGGCGGCCGCGGTCGCCGCGTTCTACCTCTGGCGTACGCGCAAGGGCCGTTCCGCACCCCGCCTGCTGATGCGGTGGCTGCCGCTCATCCCGCTGCTCCCCGCGGCCGCCAACACGTTCGGCTGGATCTTCACCGAGACCGCCCGGCAGCCGTGGATCGCGTTCGGCATCTCCAAGGTCGCCGACGGCATCTCCCCCGGGCTGACCAGCTCGGAGGTCGTCGCGTCGCTGGCCGGGTTCACGGTCGTCTACGGGATCGTCGCCGTGGTCTGGTTCCGGCTCGTACGCCACCTCGCGCGGCAGCCGCTGACGCCGGCGCCGGTGGCCGCCGAGCAGCCCGAACCCGTACCCGTCTACTGAGGAGCCCTGGCGTGATCACCTTCTGGTTCTCGGTCGTCGTGCTCGCCTGGGTGCTGTTCTTCGTGCTCGAGGGCTTCGACTTCGGCGTCGGGCTGCTCGCCCCGGTGCTCGGGCGCGACGACCACGAGCGGGGCGCCGCCGTGCGCACCATCGGCCCGTTCTGGGACGGCAACGAGGTGTGGCTGGTGGCCGCGATCGGCGTCACGTTCGCCGCGTTCCCCGCCTGGTACGGGGCGCTGCTCTCGGGGCTCTACCTGCCGATGGTCGTGCTGCTGCTCCTGCTGGCCGTGCGCGGCGTCGCGCTGGAGTTCCGCGGCAAGGGCGACGGCCTGCGCTACCGCCGCCGCGCCGACCTGGCCCTCGGGCTCAGCTCGCTCGGCATCGTGCTGGTGTGGGGCGCCCTGCTCGCCGCGTTCGTGCACGGGCTCGCGCTCGGCCCCGACGGCTCGGTCACCGGCAGCGGGCTGTCGCGCTCGCTCGCCCCCGTGCTCACCCCCGCGGCCGGTCTCGGCTCGCTCGCCGCCCTCTACGCCACGCTGATGCTCGGCGCGACGTTCCTGAGCCTTCGCACGACCGGTCCCGTACGCCGCCGCGCCCGCACCCTCGCGCGGTGGCTCGGCACCGGCGGCGCGGCCGTGCTGGTCGTCGCGGGCATCGGCACGAGGTCCCCGGTCGTGCTGGCCGCCGCGGTGCTCAGCCTCGGCGCCGCCATGCTGGCCCGCACCGGCCGCGAGGCGCTCGCGTTCATCGTCACCGCCATCGGCGTGGCCGGCGCCGTGACGGGCGTCTTCACGACCCAGGGCCCGGTCGTGCTGCACAGCACCCTGGACCCCGCGTGGTCGCTGACCCGCGAGGCAGCGGCCGCCACCCCGCAGGCGCTCGAGCTGCTCACCTGGGCCGGCGTGCTGATCCTGCCCGGCGTCCTGGCCTACCAGGCGTACTCGTACTGGGTGTTCCGGCGCCGCGTGGCCAGCGAACGGGTCGCGTCGTGACCACCTCCGAGCTTTCCTCCGCCGCGCCGCAGTCCGCCAGACACGCGGCGGCCCAGCGGCCCGCGCCGCCCCGCGGACCGCTCGACCCCCGGCTGGTGCGGCACGCCCGCACCAGCCGGGGCGGCATCGCGGCGCTCGCCCTCCTCGGCGCGGGCCAGGCCGGCGCCACCCTGCTCGTCGCGGTGGCCCTCACGCTGCTGGTCACCCGCGGGCCCGGCAGGGCGGCCGCCCTGCTCGCCGCGGCGTACGTCGCCCGGGCCCTGCTCTCCTGGGGCGAGCAGGTCGTGGCCCGCCGCACCGCCGCGCGGGTCACCGACGAGCTGCGCCGCGCCCTGCTCACCGCGCTGCCGCGCCGCGGCCCCGCCTGGGTGGCGTCGTTCGGCGCCGGCCGCCTGACCGCCGTCCTGACCACCGGCCTGGACGCGCTGAAGCCCTGGTTCAGCGGCTACCTGCCCGCGCTCGTGCTCGGCGTCGCCCTGCCCCCGCTCGTGGTCGTCGCGATGGCGCTGGTCGACCCCGCGTCCGCGCTCATCGCCCTGGTCACGCTGCCGCTGATCCCCGTGCTGGGCGCGCTGATCGGCTGGGCCACCCAGGCCCGGGCCCGCCGCCGCTGGCAGGCCGACGCCCGACTGGCCGGCCACTTCCTCGACGTCGTCCGCGGGCTGCCCACCCTGCGCGTGCTGGGCCGCGCCCACCGCCAGACCGCCGTGGTCGAGCAGCTGACCGACCAGCACCGCTCCGCCACCCTGCGCGTGCTGCGGGTCGCGTTCCTGTCCTCCACCGCGCTCGACCTGGTCGGCACGCTGTCGGTCGGCCTGATCGCCGTCGAGGCCGGGTTGCGCGTGGCCGCCGGCAACCTGGCCCTCGGCCCCGCGCTGCTCGTCATCCTGCTGGCCCCCGAGGCGTACCGGCCGCTGCGCGAGATGGCGGCCCGCTACCACGCCTCCACCGACGCCACCGCCGTCATCTCCGACGTGGACGAGGTGCTGACCGCACCGGCCACCTCCTCGCTCGCGGGCGGGGCCGGGGTCACCGCGGTGGGGCTGCGGGTTCGCTACCCGGGCGCCACGCGCGACGCGCTCGCGCTCGACCACCTCGTGGTGCGGCCCGGCGAGATCGTCGCGCTCGGCGGGCCGTCCGGCGCGGGCAAGACCACCGCGCTGCGCGTGCTCGCCGGCCTGCAGGAGCCCCGGGCCGGGCACGCCGTCGCGGGCGACCCGCTCTATCTGCCGCAGCGGCCCACGCTGCCGCACGCCCGCACGGTCGCGGACCTCTTCCCCGGCGGGGACGCGCGCGAGGCCCTGCGCACGGTCGGGCTGGACCTCTCCCCCGCCACGCCGCTCGGGGAGCGCGGCGCCGGGGTGTCGGCCGGGCAGCGGCAGCGGCTGGCCCTGGCCGCCCTGCTCGCCGAGGCGTCCGCCCGGGCCGGCGACGCGCCGGTCACGCTGCTGCTCGACGAGCCGACCGCCCACCTCGACGCGGCCACCGAGGCCCTCGTGATCGAGCGGCTGCGCGCCGCCGCGCGGGCCGGCTGCGCGGTGCTCGTGGTGGCCCACCGCCAGGCGCTGCTCGCCGCCGCCGACCGGGTGGTCCCGGTCGTCCCCCCGGCTGCGGAAACGTCGCCGGCCGTTGAATCCCGGGCCGCCGCGCGGCCGGTCGCTTCACCGGCGGGCGAACCCCCGGCTCCGGGCGGCGGCACGCCGATCTGGCGGCGTCCCGCGGTGGCGGTCGCGCTGGGCAGCGGCTCGGCCCTGGCCGGCATCGTGCTCACCGGCGCGGCGGCCTGGCTGCTGGTGCGCGCCTCGTCGCTGCCGCCGGTGCTGTCGCTGTCCACCGCGGTGGTCCTCGTGCGGGGCAGCGCCGTGGCCCGGCCGCTGCTGCGTTACCTCGAACGGCTGGTCGCGCACGACGTGGCGTTCGCGCGGCTCGGCGCCTGGCGCGCCCGGATCTTCGCCGACCTGATCCCGCGCGTGCCGGGACCCCGGCTGCGCCGCCGCGGCGACCTGCTCTCCAAGGCGGTCGACGACGTGGACGCCCGCGTCGACGGGCTGCTCCGCGGCCGGCTGCCCGCGCTGACCGCGGCGGTCACGGTCGCCGTCGCCGGCGCCGCGGTCCTCGCCCTGCAGCCCGTCGCCGCCCTGCCGCTCGCCGCCGGGCTGCTCGTCGCGGCGGTCCTCGCTCCGGCGCTGGCCGCCCGGCAGGCCGCCCGGGACGAGACGGCGACCGGCGAGGCCCGGGCCCGGCTGCGCGACGCCATGGTCGAGACGGTCGACAGCCTCGAGGACCTGGCCACGGCGAGCGGCGCGAACGACGTACCGCACCGGCGCAGCCGCGACCTCGCCCGCCTGGAGGCCCGCGCCGCGCGCGCCGCCGGAGCATCCACCGCGCTGGCGCAGCTCGGCTGGGGCCTGGCCGTCGTCGGGGTGGCGCTGACCGTACGCGGCCTGACGCCCGAATGGTCGGCTGTGCTGCTGCTGGCCACCGTCGTGCTGGGCGAGACCGTCCTGGCCCTTCCCGACGCCGCCGTGGCGCGCCGGCGGGCCGCGGGCGCCGAGGCGCGGCTGGCCGCGCTGACCACCGAACCGCCCTCCGCGACCTTCGCCGGGCACAGCGACCGGCCGCTGGGCGACATCACGCTGCGGGGCGTCACGGCGGGCTGGGACCCCGCGAAGGAGCCGGCGCTGCGCGACCTGGACCTGCAGCTGCGGACCGGCGAGCGGACGGCCGTCGTCGGGCGCTCCGGGGAGGGCAAGTCCACCCTCGCGGCGGTCGTCGCGCGGCTGCTCGACCCGCGCGCGGGCACCATCTCGCACGGCGACCTGCCCGAGGACCGGATCCGCGGCCGCATCGTGCTGGTGGGCGACGACACCGATCACGTCTTCGCGTCCACGGTGCGCGAGAACCTCCGCCCCGCCAAGCCGCAGGCCACCGACGACGATCTGCGGGCGGTCCTGGCCCGCGTACGGCTGGACGGCTGGCTCGCCGCCCTGCCGGCCGGCCTGGACACGTGGCTGGGCAGCGGCGGCACCACCATGTCGGGCGGGCAGGCACGGAGGTTCGCCACGGCGCGGGCGCTGCTCGCCGACCCCGCGGTGCTGATCCTGGACGAGCCCACCGAAGGGCTGGACGCCGACGTGGCCGAGGCCGTGATGGCGGACCTGCTCGGCGCCTCGGACGGCCGGACCGTGCTCGTGCTGACCCACCGCACCGAGGGCCTGGACCTGGTCGACCACCGGTACGAGCTCAGCGCGGGGCGAGTGCGTCCCGCAGAAAGCGCAGTTGCGGCGTGAGCAGGTCGGCGCCGGGCGGCATGTGGCTCGCGCCGGGCACCGGCAGCACGGTGTGCGGCTTCCCGGCGGCCAGCAGCGCCGCGGACAGCAGCAGCGTGTGCGCCGGGTACACGTTGTCGTCGGACAGCCCGTGGATCAGCATCAACGGCCGCTCCAGCCGGGGCGCGTCCGCGAGCAGGGAGCCCACGTCGTACGGGCCGGGGTCGAGCCGCGGGTCGCCGAGGAACCGCTCCTGCCAGTGGGTGTCGTACAGCCGCAGGTCGGTCACCGGCGCGCCGGCGACGGCGGCGTGGAAGACGTCGGGGCGGCGCAGCACGGCCAGCGCGGCCAGGTAGCCGCCGGCCGACCAGCCGCGGATGCCCACACGGCCGAGGTCGAGCTCCGGATAGAGCGCGGCGACCGTCTCCAGCGCCTCGATCTGGTCGTCGAGCAGCTTGCCCGTGGAGTCGCCCTTCGCCTCGCGCTCCCACCGCGGCCCGCGCCCCGGGGTGCCGCGCCCGTCCGCGACGACCACCGCGAAGCCCTGGTCGGCGAACCACTGCGATGTGTAGAACGAGCGGCGGTCCGCCACCGCACGCTGCGCGGCCGGGCCGCCGTACGGGTCCATCAGCACCGGAAGCCGCTCGCCGCGCTGCCACACCGCCGGGAACAGCACCGCGGTGCGCAGCTCGAGCCGGCCGGCCCGCAGCAGAGAGACCTTGGGCACGACCGGGGAGCTCGCCGCGAGATCCCGCACCGTACGGCCCGCCCAGGTCACCTCCGTCCCGGCGAGCGTCGCCGAGCTGATCACCGTCGTGCCCCCGGCGCGCAGACCGGTGTGCCGCCCCGGTTCGGTGGTGAGCCGCCGCAGCCCCGCGTCCGCCGACCACGTCCACAGGTGCGTCTCGGTCGGCTCCGCCGAGGCGGTGAACAGCACGGTGTCGCCGTCGATCCCGCACAGCTCGAAGACCTGCAGCCCCGGCGGGGTGACCGGTTCGCCGCCCACGGTCAGGTGCCGCGTGTCGCCGCGGTCCTGCGTCCAGACCAGAGAGCCGTTCCCCGTACGCCGGGGGAAGCCCGGCACGATCTGCGTCCACGCCGGGTCGGCCGCCTCCGCGAGCGCCCGCGTGCGCCCGGTGGCCGGGTCGGCGGCGAGCACCCGCAGCGTCGTCTGCGGCCTGTCCTGCACCACCGCCAGCAGCCCGTGGTCGTCCCAGACCACGTCGACCAGGTATTCGTACTCCGCCTCGACCCTGCGGGCCGCACCGTGCCGGTCCATCACGAGCAGCTCGACGACCGCGTTGGCCGTGCCCGCCCGCGGGTAGCGGTGCGCGGCCGGCGGCCGGGCCGGATCCGTGAGGTCGCTGAGGTACCAGACCTCGACCGGCGACTCGTCCACCCGCGCCACGGCGAGCCGCTGCGAGTCCGGCGACCACCAGAACCCGCGCGTCCGCTCCATCGACTCCGCGGCCACGTGCTCGGCCAGCCCGTACGTGATCAGGTCGTGCGCCGGCGTGGCCAGCGCCCGGTCGTCCGTGCCGTCGGCGCTGATCAGCCGCAGCTGCCGCTCGTGCACGTAGGCGACCGCGCTGCCGTCCGGGCTGATCGTGGCGTCGGTGAGCGGCGTGCGCGCCGGCAGCGGCCGCGTGTCTCCCGTCCCGGTGTCCAGCACGTACAGCTTCTCGTCCGCCGTGTACGCGACCATGCGGACGGCCCGGTCCGTCGTGTAGCCCGAGATGCCCGCCGACCTGTCCCTCGCCCGCTCGCGCCGGGCCCGCTCCGCCGCCGACATCTCCCCGCCCGCCGGCGCCCCCGGATCGGCCAGCAGCCGTTCCTCCCCCGTCACCGCGTCGAGACTCCACAGCCGTTGCACCGGATCCTCGCCGCCCGAGCTGCGCAGGAACAGCAGCCTCGCGCCGTCCGGCGCCACCGTGAACCGGTGCGGGCGGCCGAGCGAGAACCCCTGGGTGCTGGACAACAGCCGCGGAAACGACACAAGCATGCGGTCTTTCTACTCCCCTCGATCAACACCGCGAACGGGTACGCTTCGCCACCGCCGCTTTTGTCGGCCCCCCTATGTAGAGTGCGTACATGGGCGAGCCGCGAATAACGACGTCGGTGCTGAAAGTTCTTGCGGCGCTGGTCGCCGATCCGGCAGAGCAGCGGTACGGGCTCGAGCTCATGCAGGACACCCGGCTGCCCAGCGGCACGCTCTATCCGATCCTGGCCCGCCTCGAACGGGCCGGCTGGGTGGAGTCGCGGTGGGAGGAGATCGACCCGGTCGCCGAGGGACGGCCGAGCCGGCGGTACTACCGGCTCACGGCCGACGGGGTGGTCGCCGCCCGGCGGGAGATCGCGCTGATGCAGCAGCAGATGTCGCGGGCCGCGGGCCCGGTCGGCCGCACCCGGGAGGCGTGATGGATCGGCTGGCGCGGGCTCTCGTCGGGGCGGCGGCGCGGCGGTGGCCGGAAGAGATGGCCGACGAGATGCGGGCCGCGTGGCTGGCGGAGCTGGCTGCGATCCCGGGGTGGTGGCGCCGGTGGGCGTTCGCGGGGTCGCTGGCGATCTCGCCGGGGGTGGACGAGCCGTCGTGGGGTGAGCGGGCGAGCGCGGCCGGGCGGGCGGCAGCGGTGGCGGGCGGGGTGACGTTGGCGGCGGCGGTGGCCACCAACCTTGCGCGGGGCGCCGGGGCGCTGGCTCCGGCGGTGCTGGCGGTCTGTGTGCTGGCGCTCGGCGTCGTCGGGGCACGGAGGCGGGGGTCGGTCGTGCTGGTGGGCGCGGCCCTGTTCGGGTTCCTGCTGGCGGGGAACCCGGTGGCGGTCATGCCGTTCATGGGCGCGCGGGACATCGCCCCGGCCGTCGGAGTGTGGATGGCGGGCATGGCGGGAGCGCGCAGACGAGGGCCCGCGGGGGCGGCCGTCGGCGGTGCGGTCGTTCTCGGCCTTGCCACGGCCGCCGGGTCGGTGCACGCGGCGGCAACGCTGGGCGTCAGCGGGTGGACGGCCCCGGCCTGGTTCCCGCTCGCGCTGCTGCCGGGTGGGACGGTGTCGTTCGGGCCGGTCCTGCCGGGCGGCGCCCCGGTCGGCACCCTGCAGGCGGCGGGACCGACGCACGCGTCGGCCGTCCTGCTGGCCAACGCCGCCGTGATGGCCGGTCCGATGATGCTCTGTACGGCTTTCGTGCTCGCGCCGGCGCTCCGCATCGGCTCCTGGAAGCGGACGGCTGCCGCGCGGTTCGGTGCGGGTGTCGGGCCGAGGACGGCCGCGCCGCCGACGGCGACGAACGGCGTCGCCCGCCGCGGGAACGGAGACGTGTGGCGGGCGGCAGCGGGCATGGGGGCGGCGCTGGGGGCGCTGGCGGTCGCGCCGAGGCTGCCGGCCGGCGGCGCTGAGGCGGACGTCGTGGCGCGGCTCGTGGACAACTCGATGGCGTTCGGGTTCGGGTTCGTGGAGCACCCGGTCGGGCTCGGGGCCACGGCTCTGCTGGCGGCCGTGCTGGCCATGCGCGTACGGCCGGCCGCCGGATAACGGATGCGCTTCGACCCTGTCCGGCAGCTCCGACCCTATGTAGAGTTTCGACTATGGGGACGAGACGGATCTGGCTCACGGCAGGACTGGTCGCGGCGGCGACGGCGGGAGCGGCGCTCGCGAAGCCGGTCGAGGCGCGCCTCACCGACCTGTCGGTCTATCTCGGCGCGGTCGGCGGCCTGGCCGACGGGGCGAGCCTGTACGACTTCACCCGCGGCGCGGCGCCGTTCACGTACCCGCCGTTCGCCGCCCTGCTGTTCACGCCGCTGACCTGGCTGCCTGTCCCGCTCGTCCAGGTCGCGTGGACGCTCGCCACCCTCGCCGTCGTTGCCGCCCTGGCAGCGCTCGCTCCCTCAGCGCAGCGGGAGCCGGCGCAGCGGGAGCCGGCGCAGCGGGAGCCGGCGCAGCGGGAGGCGGCGCGGCGGGAGCCGGCGCAGCGGAGGCCGGCGTACCAGAAGCAGTCCGCCGTACCGCTGGCGGCGCTCGCGCTGATGCTCTCGGCGCCGGTCGCGAGCAACCTCAAATACGGCCAGGTCAGCCTCTTCCTGGCGGCGCTGATCGTCACGGATTTCCTGGCCCTGCGGCGTACACCCTGGCACGGCGCCCTGATCGGGCTGGCGGCCGCGGTCAAGCTGACCCCGCTGATCTTCATCCCGCTGCTGTGGTTCGCGGGCCGCCGGGCGGCGGCGGCCGTGGCGGGGGCGACCTTCGCGGGCTGCGCGTTGCTGGCCGTCATCACGCTGCCGGGCGACTCGTGGCGCTTCTGGACGGGCGAGGTGTTCCACGTCAGCCGCCTCGGCCACATCACCGGCGTGGGCAACCAGTCGCTCAACGGCGCGCTCCTGCGGCTGGGCGTCGCCACCGACGTACGCTCCGCTCTGGTCCTGCTCCTCGGCGGCGCCGTCGCCGGGGCGGCCCTCGTGCGGGCGGTCCGGCTGGCCCGCAAGGACGACTGGTTCTCCGCGATGGTCGTCGTCGGCGCGGCGAGCGTGGTGCTCTCCCCCGTGTCGTGGACCCATCACCAGATCTGGCTGGTGATGGCCGCCCTGCTGCCCGTGCCGCACCGGGGCTGGCGGCCCGCCGTCCTGGCGCTGATGCTGCTGCCCGTGACGGCCGTGCCGCTGCTCGGCGAGTCGCGGTTGCTGCTGGCGATCGCCGTCGCGGCCGTCGTGCCGCTGGGCCGTCAGGCGGACGCGGGGCGCTGCTCGGGGATGCGCACGCCGCGCACCTCGGCGGGCGGCCGCAGGGCGGTCACGGTCGCGTGACCCTCGGCCAGCAGCGCCAGGTCGGTGCCGGGCACGAGCTGCTCCCCGCTGCGCTCGATGGTGGTCCGCACGAAACCCTCGCCCGCCTCGGCGAGCGCTATGCCGGCCTGGCCGAAGGCCGCCAGCGTGGCCTCGCGCACCGACGCCACGGACTCGCGGTCGGGCACGTTGAGGTTGAGCACCGTGGCCGGGTCCGCGTCGAGCAGCGAGCCCATCAGGGAGGCCGCGACCGCGGCGGCCGTGTCCCAGTGCAGCACGTCGTCGGACGGCACGACGATCGCCGCTCCACCCGACGCCGAGTCGGCGCTCGCCGTGGGGTTGAGCACGTCGAGCGAGACCGCCATCGCGCGCAGGCCGTACGTGGCCGCGGTCAGCGCCGCCCCAACCGTTCCCGAGTGCAGGACCGCCCGCCCGGCGTTGGCGCCGCGGTTGATGCCCGACAGCACCACCTCCGGCGGCGGCCCGAAGACCCCGAGAGAGGCCAGGACCACGATGTACGCCGGTGAGGCCGCCACGCCGTACGCCGTGATCTCCCCCAGGTCGTACGGGGAGACGACGATCCGGCCGTCCGCGACGACCGCGGTCAGCGCGGCGCTCATGCCGCTCGCCTCCTCCCGCGGCGCGGCGACGATCACCTCGTGCTCGCGCGCCACCGCCCGGGCGAGCGCGCGGATGCCCGGCGCGGACACCCCGTCGTCGTTCGTGATCAGCACTCTGGTCATCGCTGCTCGCTCCGTACGCGCTTCATCCGCTCCTGCACCGCGCGGATACCCCGGCGCGCCGGAGCGTCAACGCGATGTCACCCGATCGCCGGGAAGTCCTCAGCCCACCCGGGTGAGGCGCAGGTAGCGCCGGCTCGCGGCGAAGCGGGTGCCGCGCGGCTCGACGCGCAGCCGGACCGTGGCGCCCGGTCCGAGGTGGACGGGCAGGTCGTCGCTGCCGGTCCAGTCGAGGCGGGCGCGGACGGTGTGGGTGCCGGGCGGCAGCGCCAGCGACAGCTCGCGCCCGCACCGCAGAACGCCCTTCTCCGCGCCGTCGACGATGATGTGGAAGGCCCGGGCCCGGTCGATCCAGGCGCCCGACGGCCGTTCGACGGTGAGCGTGGCGATGACGGTCATGACGACGATGGTCCCATCCCGCCGCACGCCGTGCAGCCTCGGTCAGTCCGTGAGCAGCTTGCGGACGGCCTTCTCGTCGGGCTTGTCGACAACCTCACCCTCCTCGTACGCCTCGATCACCCGGGGGTCGACGTAGGACGCGCGCGCCACCGCCGGCGTGTTGCCGAGCAGCTCGGCGACCTCCTTCATGGCGTGCGACACCGCCTTCTTGCGCTTGGCCTCGGTGGGCTGCGGCCCGGTCTCGGCGAGCGCCTCCGCCGCCTTGACGGTGCCCTGCCACGTCCGGAAGTCCTTGGCCGTCATCTGCTCGCCGCTGATCTCGCGCAGGTACTCGTTGACCGCGTCGGCCCGGATCTCCTGCCACCGGCGCTGCGCCTTGTCGTAGTAGGCGAACAGCCGGGTCTCGCCGCGGCGGCGGCGCTTGAGGTCGCGCAGCACCTGGCACACCTCGCCGTCGTCGACCGAGCACGAGTGCTCGACGCCGGACTTGCCCTTGTACTCCAGCAGCACGCAGCCGCCGCTGGTGCGCACGTGCTCGGGGCGCAGCGTGGACAGCCCGAACGACGGGTCGTCCTCGCGGACCGCGTACTGGTCGCTGCCGATGCGGAACATGCCCATGTCGAGCAGCCGCACGATCGCCGCGAGCACCCGTTCGCGGGTGAGCCCGCGGCCCTCGGTGAGATCGCCGCAGAGCCGCTGCCGGATCTTGGGCAGCCGCCCGGCGACCTCGAGCGCGTGGTCGAACTTCGCCTCGTCGCGCGCGGTGCGCCAGGCGTCGTGGTAGCGGTACTGCTTGCGCCCGGCCACGTCGACGCCGGTCGCCTGGATGTGCCCGCGCGGGTCCGGGGAGATCCACACGTCCTTCCACGCGGGCGGGATGACCAGTGCCTTGATCCGCTCGAGCGCCTCGGGGTCCTTGAGCGGCGAGCCGTCGGTGTCGCGGTAGGCGAAGCCCTTGCCGGCGCGCTGCCGGGAGTAGCCGGGCCGGGTGAGGTCAGATCTGCGCAGCCGCACCGGTCACCTCGCGGGCAGCGTCGAGCACCTCGCCGGGCCGCACGGCCAGCAGCGCCGGGTGCACGCCCGGTTCCATGCTGTCGCCGGGCTCGCTGCGGGTGCCGTGCCAGATCGCCCGGTGCTGCGGCCGGGCGGGCGGTCCCCAGCGGGCCGGGGACATCGGGCCGAACAGGACGACCGAGGGCGTACGGTACGCCGTCGCGAGGTGGGCGATGCCGGTGTCGCCGCTGACGACGAGCCGGGCGTACGCCACCAGGGCGGCGAGCTCGCCCAGATCGGTGCGCGGCACCGCGTCCGTGCCGAGGCCGGCGTGCTCGGCGACCCGTACGGCCAGGTCCCGCTCGGCCGCCGAGCCGGTGATCAGCACGCGGTGCCCCTCGGCGCGCAGCTGCTTCGCGACGGCCGCGTAGCGCTCGACGGGCCAGCGGCGCGACGGCGACTTCGCGCCCGGGTGGATGATCGTCGCGCCCTTCACCGGCGCCGCGGCCGGCCGGATCAGCGACAGATCCGACCCGTCCGCGTCGACGCCGTAGTGGCGTACCAGCCGGCACCAGCGTTGCACCTCGTGCTCCTCTGCGTTCCAGGACGGACCGTCGAGATGCCCCGCCTCGGGGCAGGCAAACGCCCAGAGTTTGGCCGGGTGCGCGGCCTGCAGCAGCCGGTGCGACTGCGGGCCGCTGCCGTGCAGGTTCACGGCGATCTCCGCCTCGGGCAGCGGCGCCGGGGAGAGGTCCGCGACCGCCACGACGCGGTCGACGCCGCCGATCAGGTCGATCAGCGGCGTCAGCCAGGTCGGTGCGGCCAGGGCGAGGGTGTGGTCCGGGAAGGCAGCGCGGAGCCCGCGCAGGGCGGGCACCGCGGCTGCCAGGTCCCCCACGCCGAGCGCGCGCAGGGCGAGGATCACGGGTACGAGCTCTCCTGCTCGGCCGCGATGACCAGCTCCCGGATCGCGCAGCCGCGCGGCTGGCCGAGCGCGAACATGATCGCGTTCGCGACGTTGGCCGGGTCGTTGAGGATCGCGTCCGGCCCCGGCTTGTACTGCTCGTCGCGGTCGTCGAAGAACTTCGTGCGCATGCCGCCGGGGATCACCAGCGTGACGTTGACCTGCCCGGCCAGCTCGGCCGAGAGCGCCCGGGTGAAGCCGACCACGCCGAACTTCGCCGCGCAGTACGCGGTGGCGTCGCTGACCGCCTTGACGCCCAGCGTGGAGGCGACGGTGACGACGCCGCCGTGCGACTCCTTGAGCGCCGGGATCGCGGCCCGGATCACCGCGGCCGTCGAGAGCAGGTCGATGGTGACGATCCGGTCCCAGGTCTCGCCCGGGATGTCGGCCAGCGCGCCGGGCACGTCCATGCCGGCCGCGGTGACCACGCCGTCGATGCTGCCGCCGGCCTGCTCGATGGCCTGCCGGGTGGCGGCCTCGGCCGCGCGGGTGTCGGCCAGGTCGCACTCGATCCAGGCGACGCCCTCGGCGGGCTGCTGACGGTCGATGACGAACGGGCGGCCGCCGGCCTTGCGAACGGCGTCGACCACGGCGGCGCCGAGCCCGCTCGAGCCGCCGGTGACGATCACTGCGTCCATGTGTTACCTCCGGGTGGATGCGGCCTGGGCCGCGGCGATGGTGCTGGTGGTGGAGCGGCCGTCGAGATAGGGCACGAAGACGGTCTGGCCGCCCCAGCGCTTGACGAGCTCGGCCTCCGGGACGGAGTCGTAGTCGCCGCCCTTGACCCAGACGTCCGGGCGCAGCCAGCTCAGCACGGCCTCGGGCGTGGACTCCTCGAACACGACGACGGCGTCGACGCAGTCGAGGGCGGCGAGCAGCCGGGCGCGGTCGTTCTGCGGGTTGAGCGGCCGGTCCGGGCCCTTGAGCCCGCGCACCGAGTCGTCGCTGTTGAGGCAGACGATCAGGCAGTCGCCGAGCTTGCGGGCGGCGCGCAGGGTGGCGAGGTGGCCGACGTGCAGCAGGTCGAAGCAGCCGCCGGTGGCGACCACCGTGCCGCCGCGCGAGCGGATCTCGGCGGCGAGCCGGCCGGCCTGCTCGGCGCCGATCCGCTCGGGCGCCGGCTGCTCCTCGACCTCCGGCCGGGGAGCCAGCGCCGCGGTGACGCCGCCGCCGGCGACGTACGCGGAGGCCGCCTCGACCGCCTGCTGCACGGCCTCGGAGACCAGCGCGCCCGAGGCGAGCGCCAACGCGGCCGTGGCCGCGAACCGGTCCCCCGCGCCGCACGTGTCGCCGTCGGCCACCGTCGGGGCCGGGACGACCAGCGGCGTCGACCCCGAGTGGCAGAGCACCGCGCCGTCGCCGCCGCAGGTGACGACGACCGCGCCGGCCCGCCAGTGCTGGCGCAGCGCCTGCCCGCCGCGCTGGGCGGCGGCAAGGGTGGAGCCGCCGCCCGCGTCGCCGGAGAGCTTGCGCACCTCGGACAGGTTCGGGGTGACCAACCGCGCGTTGGGCACCGGCTGGGGGCCGTTGGGGTGCGGGTCCCAGACGATCGGGGCCTTGGTCTCGCCCAGCGCGCGGCGCACCTCGGCGTGCCGGGCGACGCCACGCCCGTAGTCGCTGACCAGGATGGCCTTGGCGTCGCGCAGCAGCTCCAGCACGGCCTCGGGCGCGGGGCCGGGAGCCTGCGGCTCGCCGCCGCGGTCCAGGCGCAGCAGCACGTGGCCGTCGGCGCGCATCCGCACCTTCTCGGGCGTGGCGCCGGGCAGCGGCAGCGCGTACACCTGGACGCCGGCCTCGGTGAGCAGCTCGCTGAGCCGGGCACCGCCCGCGTCGTCGGCCAGCGCCGTGACCAGCGCGACGTCCTCACCGGACTGAGCGGCCAGCAGCGCGGCCAGGCCGGCGCCGCCGGGGCGCTCCGAGACGTGCTCCTCGTCGAGCACCGGCGCGGGGGCGTCGGGCGCGACCCGGCGCACGCTGCCCTCGACGTCGCGGTCGAGCAGGGTGTCGCCCACGATGACCAGGCTCATACGCCGACCTCCACCTTGAAGTCCGCGAAAGGGGCGTCCTGGCGCCCTCCGAGCACCGCGGGCAGCTCCCGGTCCAGGTACTCGCACATCAGGTGCACCGCGACCAGGTGCAGCTCCTGCACGACCTGGCTCTCCGGCGACGGGCAGCACAGCGCGTCGTCGGAGGCGTCGGCGAGCGGGCCCGCCTCGCCGATCATCGCCCAGGTGCGCAGCCCGCACTCCTTGGCGGCGCGCACGGCGGTCAGCAGGTTGGGGCTGCGCCCGCTGGTCGAGAGCGTGAGCAGCACGTCGCCGGGGCGGCCGTGGGCGCGCACCTGCCGGGCGAAGACCTCGTCGAAGCCGTAGTCGTTGCCGATCGCGGTGACCGCCGAGGAGTCCGGGGTGAGCGCGATCGCCGACAGCGGCCGCCGCTCGTCGCGCAGCCGGCCGACCAGCTCGGCGGCCAGGTGCTGCGCCTCGGCCGCGCTGCCGCCGTTGCCGGCGACCAGCAGGCGCCCGCCCTGGCCGAGGTGCCAGGCCAGGTCGGCGCCCCAGCGGGCGAGCTTGCCGGACATCGCCCGGAACGGGACGATCGCGGCGGCGAGCGCGGTCAGGTGCTTGTCGGTGGGGGTGAGATCGAGGTCCATCAGGCGACTGCCTCCCGGGTGGTTTCGGTGGCGACTCCGGCGACGCTCGCGTAGACCTCGGCGAGCCGGTCCGCGATGCGGGGCCAGGCGTAGGAGTGCACGGTGCGGTCGACGGCCGCGGCCGCGTAGGACAGGCGGCGCACCTCGCTGACGGCGAGCCTGCGCAGCGCGACGCCGAGGCGGGCCGGGTCACGGGCGGGCACGAGGTCGCCGGTGACGCCGTCGACCACGGTGTCGGCGAGCCCGCCGACCGCGGTCGCCACGACCGGGACGCCGCAGGCCATCGCCTCGAGCGCGGTGAGGCCGAACGGCTCGTACCAGGGGGTGGCGGCGAGGATGTCGGCGGAGCGGTACCAGCGGGGCATCTCGTGCGAGGGCACGGCGCCGGCGAGCACCACGCGGCCGGCCACCCCGCTCGTCTCGGCGAGGCGCAGCAGCTTGCGGGCGTACGGGTCGTCGGCCAGCTCGGCCCGCGGCGGCCCGCCCACGACGACGAGCTCGGCGCCCGGCACCGCGGGCAGCGCGCGCACCAGGTCCTCGACGCCCTTGCGCTCGACGAGCCGGGCGACGGTCAGGATGCGCACGAGGCTGCGGTCGCGCGGCACGGACGGGCCGTCCGGGCTGAACCGTTCGGTGTTGACGCCGCTGGGCACCAGCGTCATCTGCGAGCGCGGCACGCCCAGGCGCAGCAGCTCGCGGATCTCGTCCTGGCACTGCACGATCACGCAGTCGACGGCCCGGCCGAGCTCGCGCTCGTAGGCGATGCGGCGCGGCGGGCTGGTGTCCGCGGCGCCCTGGTGGCGGCGCTTGACCGAGCCGAGCGCGTGGTACGTCTGCACCACCGGCACGTCGCACTGCCGCCCGGCGGTGACCGCGGCGAGCCCGCTCATCCAGAAGTGGGCGTGCGCCACGTCCGGGCTCCACTCGGTACGCCAGTCGGCGGCCATCCACTCGGCGAACGCGCCCATGAACGGCAGCAGCTCGTCCTTGGGCAGCACCTGCGCCGGGCCGGCCGGCACGTGCACGACGTCGATCCGCTCGCCCATCGGCATGACCGTGGGCAGGTCGGGGCTGTCCCGGCGGGTGTAGACGCGCACCTCGTGCCCGGCCGCGGCGAGCGCCCCGGCCAGCTCGGCCACGTGCGCGTTCTGCCCGCCCGCGTCGATGCCGCCGAGCGCGGCCAGCGGGCTGGCGTGTTCCGAGATCATCGCTATGCGCATGTTTCCTCCTCGAGCAGGCGGTCCCAGTCCGCGAGGAACCGGTCCAGCCCGTAGCGGGCGAGGGCGACCTGGCGGGCGCGGGCGCCCAGGCTGCGGGCCGCGGCGTCGTCCTCCAACAGCCAGTGCGCGGCCTCGACGAGCGTGGCGACCCGGGTGTCGAGCACTCCGGCGTCCGGGGGCACGGCGACGACCGCCTCGGTGGTGGCCAGGCCGATCACCGGCATGCCCATCTGCATGGCCTCGATCAGGCTCAGCCCCAGCGACGTCCACCGGGTCAGGTGCAGATAGACGCGGCGCTGGGCGACCAGCGTGTGCATCCGGTGCTGCGGCGGGTCGTCGTACGGGGTGATCCGCTCGCTGCGCAGCCCCTCGACGCCCATGCCGAAGACGTCCAGCGGCGCCACCGACGTGAACCGGCCGAACAGGTCGGTGCCGGTGACCCGCTGCCGGCGTACGGGCTCGTTGGTGACCACCGCGAGGTGCGGCAGCTCGCCGGTCCAGCGCGCCTTCGGCTCCACGATGCCGTGCTCGATGACCGTGGTGCGGGTGCCGCCGTTGTCCCAGAACAGCTCGTTGAAGTCGGTGACGTGGGCGATGACCAGGTCGTCCCGGTCGGCCATCGGGTGCCGGCTGTTCGGCACGTCGCCCTTGGGGGTGTTGTGCTCGACGTAGATCACCGGCACGCCCTTGGGCACCAGCTCGAGCTCCTCGGGGCGCTGCACGATCGCCACGTCGACGTCGCGGATCTGCTCCAGCGGCAGCTCCTCGACCGAGTCGGGCCAGTCGAAGGTCTGCGCCCGGCCGCGTCCCCACGCGTCGCGGGCCTCGTTGACCGGGATGACGTAGTGGTGCTTCCCCTGGACGAACGAGGTGGTCCAGGAGCCGTGCACGTGCCAGAGAAGGATCTTCACGCGGCGGCCTCGGCAATCTCGGCGGGGGCGGCGAGACGGGCGACGGCCGCGACCACCTCCGCCGGTTCGATGGTGGACAGACAGGGGTGTCCGGCGACCGGGCACGTGGTGGCCCGGGTGTTCCGGCAGGGTGCGGCGGCGTCGCCGAGCCGCACGGTGGGCACGCGGTAGGGGCCCCACTGGCCGAACGGGACGGTGGGGGCGTACAGGCTGACGACCGGGGTGCCGACGGCGGCGGCCAGGTGCGCCGGGCCGGTGTTCGCGACCACCAGGCAGGACGCGCCGGCCAGCAGCTCGGCGAGCTCGGGCATCGTGGTGCGGCCGACCTCCTCGCCGGCGGTCCCGGCGACGTAGGCGGCCAGGTGGCGCTCCTGCGGCCCGCCGGTGACGAGCACCCGGTGGCCGGCCCCGGCCAGCGCGGCGACGATGCCGCGCAGGGTCTCGGGCGGGCAGGAGCGCGCCTCGCAGCTGGCGCCGGGGTGGACCACGACGTACTCCCCCGGGCCGCGGCGGGCCGCGCCGGTGACCCGCATCCGGCCGTCGTCGCCGGGCGGCAGAGCGAACCCGGCGGCGGCCGCGACGCTGCGGGCCCGCTCGGGCTCGGGCAGCCCCGCGGGGACGCCGCGGTGCCGCACGTCCAGCAGCGAGCCGGGGTAGTCCTCGCTGATCGCGGTGATCCGGCCGATCCCGGCCAGCCGCATGAGCAGGGCCAGCGGCAGCGCCGACTGGTGGAACGAGGTGAACACGACCGCCTCGTCCGCGCCGGTCGCGCGCAGCCGCTCGGTCAGCGCCGCCATGTCGTCCGGGTCGACCGGCCCGGGCTGCGCGTCGATCCACGGCAGCCGCCACTCGACGATCTCGTCGACGCCGGGCAGCACCTCGGCGGCGTGCCGACCGCGCGGGCCGCACAGCAGTACGACGCGCTCCGCGCCGGCCGCCACCGCGCGGATCGCGGGGCCGGTGACCAGCACGTCGCCGGCCGAGTCCGACCGCACGACCAGCACGGTGCCGGCCCGGGCCGGGCGGGGCGCGGGCGTGACCAGGGCCTCGCGGGCCAGGATCAGCTCGGCCGCGGCGGTGATCGTCCCGGCCACGACGGGCGCCGCGGCGACCTCGCCGGGCAGCGTGACCCCGGTGGGCACGAGGATGCCGGTGGCGCCGGCGGCCAGCGCGGCCTCCACGTCGCGGCCGATGTCGCCGACCATGACGCAGCGGGCCGGGGTCGTGCCGAGCGCGACGGCGGCGGCCTGCACCATGCCGGGGGCGGGCTTGCGGCAGCGGCAGCCGGCGGTGTCGTCGTGCGGGCAGATCTGCCAGTCGTCGAACGGGCCGAGCAGCTCGGACACCCGGGCGTTGACCGCGGCGAGCTGCTCGGCGGTGAAGCGGCCGCGGGCCAGGCCGGACTGGTTGGTGACCACGCCGATCCGCAGGCCCGCGGCGCGCAGCCGGTCGAGCGCCTCGCGGGCGCCGGGCACGGCCTCGACCAGGTCGGGGTCGCCGTTGTAGGGCACGTCCACGATCAGCGTGCCGTCCCGGTCGAACAGCACAGCGTCGAACAGCTCGCTCACGCCTCACGCCACTTCAGCCGGCCCCGCAGCCAGTGATAGGTGGCCACCGGCGGGATGACCGCGCTGGTGACCAGCATCGTCGCCACCTCACGGGGGTCGCGGGGGCCGGGGGCGATGCGCGCCGCGGCGAACTCGGCGGTGCCCGCCGCCCAGGCGGTCGCGGCCAGCGCGGCCAACCGGGGCCGTCCCGCGGCGAGCGCCATGATCGCGGCGAGCCCGGCGACGGTCGTGGCCACGTGCCGGGGGCGGCGGCCGGGCGGGATCTCGAGCAGCTCGCGCCACCGGGGGCCGTACAGGCGGCGCAGCAGCGCGTCGTCGGCGTTGCCGCGCTGGGTGCGCACGCTGACCCACGGGCTTTCCGGCCGTACGGGGTGGGTCACCCGGCGACGTCCGCGCACCAGCGTCCAGCCGTCCCGGCGTACGCGGTAGGCGATCTCGGCGTCCTCGCGGAACGCCCGCGGCAGCCGCTCGTCGAAGCCGCCGCACTGCTCCAGCGCGGCGCGGCGGTACGCCATGTCCGCGGTGATCCAGGCGCCGTCGGCGAGCCCGGCGGTGACACGCTCCCAGTCGGTGGGCCGCCGGTCGGCCGGCAGCGGCACCCGCAGCTCGCCCTGGATGCCGCCCACCTCGTCGCCCGCCGCGGCCAGGTCGTCGGCGAGCCGGTCGGCCCAGTCGGCGTCGGGCACCACGTCGTCGTCGAGGAACGCCACCCAGTCGTGCCGGGCGGCGCGCCAGCCGACGTTGCGGGCGGCCGCCGGCCCGGCCGCCGGTCCGGCGAGGACCTTCGCCTCGACGCCGGCCGGCAGCTCGAGCGGCGGCGGGTTGCCCGGCCGGTCGTCGACGAGCAGCAGCTCGAGGTCGTGCTTCGCCAGGCCGGGAGCCAGGGCCTCGAGGAGGACCGTCAGGCTGGGCCGGCCGAGCGTGGGGATCACGACGGTCGCCGTCACGCCCCGAAGGCCTTCGCGCGGTGGACGGCGAACGGGCCTATCGCGAGCAGGTCGACGGGCGCCGAGCCGAACAGCTCCATCGCCTCGCGCGGCGTGTCCACCATCGGGCGGCCGGCCGTGTTCAGCGAGGTGTTGACGACCACGGGGATGCCGGTGCGCCGCTCGAACTCGGCGAGCATCTCGGCCACCAGCGGCTCGGTCTCGGTGTGGACGGTCTGCACGCGGGCGGTGCCGTCGACGTGGGTGACCGCCGGGATGCGGTCCTTCCACTCCGGCTTCACCTGATGCACGAACAGCATGTACGGGCTGGGGTAGACGCCGGTGAAGATGTCGTCGAACCGCTCGGCCCGCACCATCGGCGCGATCGGGCGGAACTGCTCGCGGCCCTTCACGTTGTTCATGCGGGTCTGGGTGTCGGAGTCGCCGGGGTGCGCGAGCAGCGACCGGTGGCCCAGCGCGCGCGGGCCGTACTCGCTGCGGCCCTGGTACCAGGCGACGATGCCGTTGTCCGCGAGCACCCTGGCGGCCTCCGCGGCGATCGACTCGGGGCGGGTGTAGGGCAGCGCGGCCCGCTGCAGCTCGGCCTCGAGCTCCTCGTCGGTCCAGCCGCGGCCCAGCGCGGCGGTGCCGAACGGGATGTTCTTGGACTGCACCGCGAGCGCGGCGCCCAGCGCGGTGCCGGAGTCGCCGGCCGCGGGCTGCACCCAGACCCGCTCGAACGGGGTCTCGGCCGCGATGCGGGCGTTCGCCACGCAGTTGAGCGCGGTGCCGCCGGCCATCGTCAGGGTCTTGAGGCCGCCGGAGCGCTCGTACGTCCACTTCGCCAGCTCGACGAGCACCTCCTCGAGCCGCACCTGCACGCTGGAGGCCAGGTCGGCGTGCGCGTCGGTCATCTCGCCGTCGGCGGTGCGGGCCTTGGCCATCGCGGCCCAGTCGATGCGCTCGATCGTGAAGCCGCCGTCATCGGTCGTGCGGACCAGCTCGCGGAACTGGTCGAGGAACCGCGGCCTGCCGTACGAGGCGAGCGCCATCACCTTGTACTCGTCGCTGGAGTGCAGGAAGCCCAGGTGCCGGGTCAGGTCCTCGTAGAGCAGCCCGAGCGAGTGGGGCAGCTCCTGGCTCTTGAAGATCTCGAGCTCGCCGCCGCGGAACGCGCCCGCCAGGTGGCTGGCGACCTCGCCACGCCCGTCGAGCACGAGCGTCGCGCTGTCCTCGGGCACCGACAGGCCGGCCGAGGCGGCGTGCGCCACGTGGTGCGGCACGAACCGGACCTGCTCGGGGTCGAGGCTGGGCAGCGCAGCGGCCAGGAACTGCGGCGCGCGGCGCGCGTAGTCGACGCGTACGTGGTCCCACGGGTCGCTGAGGCCCAGGCTCGCGGCGTCGCGGGTCAGTCCGGGGTCGAACGAGTACGCGACCGCGTCGAGGTCGTCGGGGCGCAGCCCGGCCTCATCGAGACACCAGGCCGCGGCCAGCTCGGGCAGCTCCCACGCGGCGAACGGCACCGGGCGCTTGCCGTGCTTGCGCCGGCTGAACCGCTCCTCCTCGGCAGCGGCGACCACCTGACCGTCGACGATCAGCGCGGCGGCCGGATCATGGAAGATCGCGTTGATTCCCAGGACTCGCATGGGCCGCCGGTTACCCCACGATCACCGACTTACTCCCAAGATCATTGACTTCTTCAAAAAAACCCGCAGTAGGGTGTCTCACCTGCACTGATAGCGCCCGGGAAGACCCCGTAAGGGCGAGTTTGGAATCCTTGCAACAGGGCAAAGGCCGGGCATGCATGACGTGGAGCAATACGTGGCGGGCGCCTGGACCCCCGGCGCCTCCGGCCGCGACCTGACCGTGGTGAACCCCGCCGACGGCACCCCGGTCACCCGGGTCCGAATCTCCTCCGAGGACGATGTGGCGCGGGCCGTGCAGGCCGCGCGCGAGGCCGCACCCGGCTGGGAGAGCACCGCGCCGGGCGCCCGCGCGGCCGCCGTGCACGCGGCCGCGAACGCCGTCGAGCAGGCCGCCGACGAGCTGGCCCGCATCATGAACGCCGAGATGGGCAAGCCGGTCGACGGCGCCCGCGAGTCCATTATGGCCGGAGTGGGCACGCTGCGGCAGTACGCCGAGCTCGGCCCCACCCACCGCGGCCGGGCGCTGGCCGGCAACGACGAGGCCATCGACCTGATGGCCTTCGGCCCGCGCGGCGTGGTCGCCGTGATCACCCCCTGGAACGACCCGGTCGCAGTGTCCTGCGGCCTGCTCGGCGCGGCGCTGGTCACCGGCAACACGGTCGTGCACAAGCCCAGCGAGCGCACCCCCGCCACCGGCTGGCGCCTCGTGCAGCTGATGGCCCCGCACCTGCCCGCCGGCGTGCTCAACCTCGTCAACGGCGACGGCCAGGTCGGCGCCGCGCTCGCAGCCTCCCCCGTCGACGTGGTCGCCCAGGTCGGCTCGACCGCCACCGGCCGCTCGATCGCCGCCGCCTGCGCCCGCACCGGCGCCAAGGCCCTGCTCGAGAACGGCGGCAGCGACCCGCTGATCGTGGACGCCGGCGTCGACCCCGCGTGGGCGGCGTCGCAGGCCGCGCTCGGCGCATTCGTCAACTCCGGCCAGATCTGCGTCGCCGTCGAGCGCATCTACGTGCACCGCGAGGTCGCCGACGCGTTCGTCGAGGCGCTCGCGGCCGAGGCCGACAACTGGGCCCCGCAGATCGGCCCGATGGTCGACCGACGGATGCGCGACTCGGTCGACGAGCAGGTGCAGCAGGCCGTCAAGGCGGGCGCGCGGGCCGTCCGCGGCGGGGCCGCTCCGGCCGGCCCGGGCGCGTACTACCCGCCGACCGTGCTCGCCGACTGCAGCGACGACATGCCCGTGATGCGCGAGGAGACGTTCGGCCCGGTCGCGCCCGTGGTCACCGTCGACTCGTTCGACGAGGCCCTCGAGCGCGCGGCCGACTCCCCGTACGGGCTGGCCGCGACCGTGCTGACCCCGTCGATGAGCAACGCCCAGCGCGCCTGGCGCCGCCTGCCCGCCGGCACCGTGAAGGTCAACGCTGTCTTCGGCGGCGCGCCCGGCGGCGCCGCCCACCCGCGGCGCGGCAGCGGGCAGGGCTTCGGCTACGGACCCGAGCTGCTCGACGAGATGACCGTCACCAAGGCCGTCCACCTGGAGGCCCCACCCGGCGGCTGGTGATCGTCTCCCAACCGGGGGCCCTCCCTCCCGGGGGCCCCCGACCCTACGGCGAACCTACGCTTTTCCGCCGATCAACGGCTGCGGTCGTCCACAGGCCGCCCGCCCCGCCGCAGCGCCGTCCACAGCCGCGCCGCCACCCGTCCACACTTCACCCGCACCGCACAGCACCGCCCGCACCGCACAGCACCGCCCGCACCGCGCGCACCGCACAGCACCGCCCGCACCGCACAGCACCGCACAGCACCGCGAGCGCCGCACGGCAACGCGAGCACCGCTCGCATAACATTGAGAGCACCGCACAGCGCCGCGATCGCCGCACGGCGACGTGAGCACCGCTCGCATGACTTGGCGAGCGCCGCACAGCACCGCGCGCGCCGCACGGCACTGCGCGCACCGCACAGCACCGCGGGCACCGCACAGCACCGGGAGCGCCGCACGGCAACGCGGGCACCCCACAGCACCGCGAGCGCCGCACAGCAATGTGAGCACCGCCCGCATAACACTGTGAACTCCGCACAGCACCGCGAGCACCGCACAGCACCGCGAGCACCGCTCTGCCCAGCAAGCCGCACGCCGCTCCAGCACAACGAGCGCCGCCCTGCGCGACGCATCACCACGGCGACCGGCGCAAGGGGACGGCGAGCGCCCCCGCCCGATCAGCCCAGCGCCCGCAGATCCGCCTCGACCGCAGCCGGCACCACCCGGCGGTGACGCCACGCCCACCCCGCCTGCCGGAGCGCGTCCACCGCCCCACCCCGGTTCTCCCGAGCGGCCGCGACCACAGTCCGAGCGACCACAGCAGCCGGCCGCCGCAGCATCGCGGTCAGCACCCGGTTGCGCGTCTCGACCCGCGCCCGCGCCCCGTTGTCGCGCCCCGACGGCAGCGGCAGGTGCCGGACGACCAGTTCCGGGACGTACGACAGTTCGTGCCCCGCCGCGGCCAGGTCCATCGCCAGCAGCGACTCCTCGCCGTAGACGAACAGCCGCGGCTCGAAGCCACCCGCGGCCAGGAATGCGTCGCGCCGCACGATGATCGAGCAGGCCAGGAAGCCCAGGATCGACGGCCCCGCCGAACCGGGCGGGGTGCCCAGCGGCGACGCGGCCATCAGCGCGTTCACCGGGTCGTCGCGCTGTTCCGGGCCGACCAGCACGCGGGCGGCCAGCAGCGCGGCGCGCGGGTGCCGGCGCATCAGCTCGGCGGCGCGGGTCAGTGACCCGGGGGTCCAGTACGAGTCGTCGTCCGCGAACGCGACGAACGGCGTCCGCGCGCGTTCTACGCCCACGTTGCGGGCCGCGGCGCCGCGGTTCTCCGCGAGCGCGATGGTCTCGACGCCCGGGAAGACCGGCGGCGGCGTGTCGGAGCCGTTGTCGACCAGGATCGTGCGGGCCCGGTGGTGCGGGAACGTCTCCCGCAGCCGGTCGGCCCGGTTGCGGGTCGCCACGACCACGGTCACCTCGTCGGTCTCGACCGTGGTCGTCGGAAGGTCAGGCGTCAACGTCACGAAGATCGCCTATACCCCGGTCCGACCGGCCGCAAGCCCCCTGATCGGGTGACCGGGCGGTTACAGCTTGCCCTTGAGCTCCTTCGCGAAGAAGTCGATGAAGCCGTCCGGGTCGGGGCCGGCGTTCATCAGCACGATGTGGTCGAAGCCCGCGTCCTTGTACTCGCCGACCATCTTCACGTACGGCTCCGGGTCCGGCCCGACCGCGAACTGCTCGGCGATGTCCTCGGGCCGCACGGTGGCCGACGCCGCCTCGAAGTTGACCGGGTTGGGCAGCTCGGCCATCACCTTCCAGCCGGTCACCGCCCAGCGGGTGGTCTCGTGCGCGGCCTTCACGGCCTCCTCGGCGGTGGGCGCCCACGCGACCGACGCCTCGGCGTACTTGGGCCCGCTGCCGCCGGCGGCCTTGAACGTCTCCACCAGGTCGGCGCGCGGCTCGGTGGCGAACAGCCCCGTGCCGTGGGTGGCGGCGAGTTCCGCGGCCTTCTTGCCGCCGGCCGCCACGGCGATGACCGGCAGCTGGTCGGGCAGGTCGAACACCTGCGCGTCCTCCAGCTGCAGGTGCTTGCCCTCGTACGACTGGTAGCCGCCCTGCCAGAGCAGGTTGATGATGTCGAGGGCCTCCACGAGCCGCTCGTGGCGCCCCTGCACGCTCGGGAAGCCCTGGCCGACGACGTGCTCGTTGAGCCGCTCGCCCGCGCCGATGCCCAGCGTGAAGCGGTTGTCCGAGATGATCGCCAGGGTCGCCGCGGCCTGCGCGATGATCGCGGGGTGGTAGCGGACCGTCGGGCAGGTCACGCCGGTGGCGAGCCCGATCCGGTCGGTCTGCGCGGCGATCGCGCTGAGCACGTTCCACGCGAACGGCGAGTGGCCCTGCACGTCGAGCCACGGGTGGAAGTGGTCGCTGATCTCGACGAAGTCGAATCCGGCCTGCTCGGCGCGGACCGCCTGCAGGATCAGGTCCTTGGGTCCGAAGGCCTCCGCGGCCAGCTTGTATCCGAATTTCATACCGGTTCAGCTTCCCCGCCGGCACCGGGGCAAACGCGTCCGAGCCGGTCCCCGCGGGGGAACCGGCTCGGAAGGTGGTGCGAGCGTCAGGAGGCGGCCGACTTGGCCTGCTCCTTGACGTCCTGCGCGTTGGACTGCGCGGTCTCCTTGGTGGTCTGCACCGCCTCCTGGGCGGTCTGCTTGACCTGGCCCACGGCCTCCTGGGCGGTGCCCGAGAGGTCGTCCTTGAGCTCGTTGGCGACGTCCTTCACCTTGTCGGTGAGGTCGCCGGAGTGCTCCTTGAGCTGCTGGCCCGCACGCCGCTCGGCGTCGGTGACCGGGATCAGCGTCGACGCGAGCAGGCCCACGCCGAAGGCGATGATGCCGGCCGCGAGCGGGTTGCCCTGCGTCTGCGACGTGACCGCGGCCGGGGCGCTGCGCACGGCGTCGGCCGCCTGGTGCGCCTTCTCGCTCGCGACGTCGCCGACCTGGGACGCCTTGTCGCTGACCGTGCTGCCGACCGACGACGCCTTGTCGCTGACCGTGCTGGTCACCGACGAGGCCTTGTCGCTCACGGTCGAGGCGGTGTCGCTGACAGTGCTGCGGGCGCTCTCGCTGCTGCCCATTACCTTCTCCTTCACCGACGTCCAACGTCGCTGCGCGACCTTGGTCGGACTGGTCTTCTCGGCGAGCAGGTCGACGTCGCGGGTGAGCGACGCCCGGGTGTCCTCGATCTGCTGCCTCAGCCGGTCGGGTTCTTCAGCCATTGGGCGTCCTCCTTGAGCGTGTCGACGGTGCGGCGCGGCATGGGGTCGACGGTCTTGAGCTTCTTCTTGCCGTTCAGGAACAGAACGCCACCGATCACGGCCCAGAGGACCGCCACGATGAGCGCCGCCCAGCCCGCGGGCATGACCGCGTCCAGGGCGAAGACCAGGGCGAAGCTGAGCAGGACGACGGCCAGGTAGGCCGCGAACGCGGCGCCGCCCAGCATCCCGCCGGCCTTGCCGGCCTTGGACGCCTCCTGCTTGAGCTCGGCCTTGGCGAGCTCGACCTCCTGCCGGAACAGCGTGGAGAGGTCGTTGCTGATGTTGCCGATCATCTCGCCGACCGAGGTCTCGGCGACCTCTTCGGGGTCGATGCGGTTGTGCGGGTGCGGAGCGGTCATCGCGGGCGCTCCGGGCTCTCGACCACGTACTCCTCGCGGACGACCGGGGTGCCGGTGCCGGTGGAGCTGTACTCGGTGGTGCTGGCGTAGCCCGGGCCGGTCGCGTACTCGTCCGTGCCGCCCGCGTAGCCGGTGGTGTAGCCGGCCGTGGTGGTGGTCACCGGAGGCGTGGTCACGGTGGCCGTGGTCTCGGTCGACGAGTAGCCGCCGTAGCCCTGGTCCGACACGAAGGAGTCGGTGCTCGGCTTCGCGGCGCCCGCGTTCGGGTCGGCCTTCGCGACGCTCTTGCCCAGGCGGCCCACGACGAAGCCGGCGGCGAGCGCCGTGGCCAGGAACGCGCCGGGACGGCGACGGGCGAAGTCCTGCACCTCGCGCAGCACGCCCTCGGGGCCGTTGCGGTCGAGGTAGTCGGCGAACTGGCGGCCGCCGTCGGCCACCCGCGAGACCACCGCGGCGGCCGGGGAGTCGCCCCGCTCGCCGCGCATCTCGTCGAGCTGGTCGGCGGTCTGCCGGATCGAGCTCACCAGCCGCTCGTTCTGGCTGCGGGCCTGGTCGCTGACGCGGTTGCGGACGTCCGAGGCGAGGTTGCCGACCTGGGCCTTGGCCTCCTGGCCGACGCGTGCGGCCTGCTCCTTGGCGGTGTCCTTGACGTCGGACGCGGCCTGGCCGGCGGCCTGACCCGTCTGGGAGGCGACCTCCTTGGCCTTCTCCTTGGCGCCGGAGGTGCTCGACCCGGTCGTGGACTGGTCGCTGTACGCCCCGGTGGGATATGTCTGAGTGGGATAGTCCGCCGTGGTCGGCACGTCGACGGGGTAGGCGTCGTCCGGCCCGCGAACGCCCGATGGCACGTCACTCATGGGGATTCCTCCAAAGGGGATTCGTCGTTGTGCCTTCGCCCGACTTGCTACCCGGAGTGCGTCTCCGCCATACCTACTTTTCGAGGTGCAATAGAAGAAAAAAATGGTTCGCATGATCTGCGGATTCCGGGGTAAACGAGCTGCCTTTCTTTTTCCGCCACCGCTCGAAAAACCGCTGCCACCTGCCTGTTACCCTGCCGAACCGTGACAGATCCCAGCCGCACGCGCTCGATCGCGGGCCGCCCTCACGATTTCTCCCGGCGCGTCGCGGTGATGGCGATCGTGAACCGGACTCCCGATTCCTTTCATGACCGCGGCAGCACGTTCGCACTCGCCAGGGCGCTCGAGGCGGTCGAGGCCGCGGCCGACGCCGGCGCCGACTGGATCGACGTGGGCGGCGTGCCGTTCGCGCCCGGCCCCGAGGTGAGCGCCGCCGAGGAGCTGCGGCGGGTGCTGCCGGTCGTCGACGCGGCCCGGGCCCGTACGGTCGTCTCGGTCGACACCTTCCGTCCCGAGGTCGCCGCCGAGGTGATCAGGGCAGGCGCGGGGGTCGTCAACGACACCTCGGGCCTGCGCGACCCGGCGATGGCCGACGTGGTCGCCGGCACCGACGCCCAGCTCGTCATCACCCACAGCCTGGCGCCGCCGCGCACGCTGTGGCCGCGGCCGCAGTACGCCGACGTGACCGCAGAGGTCGCCGCCTTCCTGCGCGAGCGGGTGGCGGTGGCGCTCGAGCGCGGGGTGCGGCCCGACCAGATCATCATCGACCCGGGCCACGACCTCAACAAGAACACCCGCCACACGCTCGAGCTGACCCGGCGGCTCGACGAGATCGCCGCGATCGGCTACCCGATGCTGGCCGCGGTCAGCAACAAGGACTTCATCGGCGAGACGCTCGACGCGCCGCAGTCCGAGCGGCTCGCCGGCACGCTTGCGGCGGTCGTCTTCTGCGTGCTGCGCGGCGCCCGGATCGTGCGGGTGCACGACGTGCGGGCGACGGTCGACGCGGTACGGATGACCGAGGCGATGCTGGGCTGGCGGGAGCCGGTGTTCACCCGGCACAACATGGAGTAGTCAGAGGTCGTCGAAGGTGCCCAGCAGGTCGGCCGCCCACGGCTGCGGCGGCACGGCGCCGGGCCCGACGACCCGCATCGCCCCCAGGCAGGTCAGCAGCATGCCGCCGGCGAAGAAGTCGCGCGCCTGCTCGTTGCTCGCGCCGGTCAGCTCCCGCACGACGTCGTAGAGCCGGCCGAAGCAGGCCCGCACCGGATCGCCGACGGCCGGGTCGCTGCAGGCCGCGAAACCGTGCAGCATCATCGTCATCAGCTCGGGCTGCCGGAGCAGCTCCTTGTAGGCGCCGCCGAGGCTCTCCAGGGTGGGCTCGCGCTCGGCCGCCGTGCGCCACACCGCCTCGATGCGGTCGCCGGCATGCTGCACCGCGGCCAGGAACAGCTCCTGCTTGGTGCGGAACAGCCGGATCACGTACGGCTGGGAGACGCCCGCGAGCCGCGCGACCTGGTCGGTCGTCGTGCCCGCGTAGCCGTTGGCGCTGAACGCGGTGACGGCGGCGGCGATCAGCTGCTGCTGGCGTTCGGGGGCGGTGAGGCGGGTCCGGGTCACGGTTGACAGGTTATCAGTCGATAACTAGCGTGGCCTCTCGTAGTTATCAGTGGATAACAACTTCTGGGGGGAACCATGTCCACCGTCCTCGAGGCGCCTTCGACGCCGCCGCGGCGCGCCGCCCGGCCCTTCGCCGCGGTGCTGGCCGCGGTCGGCATCCCGACGTTCATGGTCACGCTCGACAACCTCGTGGTGAGCACGGCGCTGCCGGTGATCCGGACGGACCTCGGCGCGTCGCTGACCGACCTGCAGTGGTTCGTCAACGCGTACACGTTGCCGTTCGCCGCCTTCCTGCTCACCGCGGCCGCGATCGGCGACCGCATCGGCCGACGCCGCATGTTCGTGGCCGGCCTGGTGGTCTTCACGCTCGCGTCGGCGGCCGCGGCCCTCGCCGCCGAGCCGTGGCAGCTCACCGCCGCCCGCGCGGTGCAGGGCCTGGGCGGGGCCGCGGTCGCCCCGCTCGCGCTGACGCTGCTCGCCGCGGCGGTGCCGGACCGGATGCGCACGGCCGCGGTCGGGATCTGGGGCGGGATCAACGGTCTCGGCGTCGCGGTCGGCCCGGTCGTGGGCGGCGCGGTCGTCGAGGGCCTCGAGTGGCACTGGATCTTCTGGCTGAACGTGCCGATCGGCGTCGTCGCGATCGTCCTCGCGCTCACCGTGCTCGGCGAGAGCCGCGGCGGCGCCCGCCGGCTCGACCCGCTCGGCCTGCTGCTGTCGGCCGCCGGCATGCTGCTGGTCATCTGGGGCGTCGTGGACGGCCCCGACCGCGGCTGGACCTCCGGCCGCATCCTCGCGATGCTGATCGGCGGCGGCGTGCTGCTGATCGCGTTCCTGGCGTGGCAGGCCCGCAACCCCTCGCCGATGCTGCCGCTGCGGCTGTTCCGCTCCCCCGCCTTCAGCCTGGTCAGCGCCGTGACGCTGACCTTCTCCGCCGGCGCGTTCGGCGCGGTGTTCCTGCTGGCCCAGTTCTTCCAGGTGGTGCAGGGCCTCAGCCCGCTCGAGGCCGGTGTGCGCACGCTCCCCTGGACGGCCGCCCCCATGATCGTCGCGCCGCTGGCCGGGCTGTTCGGCGACCGCGTGGGCCAGCGCGCCCTGATCTTCACCGGCCAGCTGTTCCTCGCCGCGGGCCTCCTGTGGATCGGCCTGGCCACCGGCACCGACGTGACGTACGGCAGCCTGGTGGTCGCCTTCGCGCTGGCCGGCGTCGGCATGGGCCTCACGTTCGCCCCGATCAGCACGGTCGCGCTGGCCAGCGTCGCGGAGAACGACCGCGGCGTGGCCTCCGGCGTCACCACCACCGTCCGCGAGGCCGGCGTCGCGGCGGGCGTGGCCGCGCTCGCCTCGATCTTCAGCTCGTACGGCGGCTACACCACCCTGCAGTCGTTCGTCGACGGCCTGCGCCCCGCGGTGGTCGTCGGCGCCCTGATCGTCGCCGCCGGCGCCGTGCTCGCCCTCGGCCTGCCTCGGCGCGGGTCCGGCGTATCACGCCCGTAGTACGCTGGGAGGGTGCCATACGAATGGGACGACTGGGCCCTGGCCGCCCTGCTCGGCATCGACCCGGCCGAGGTGCGCCAGGCGCTGGACGCACCGCGGAGGTGGCCCCGGCGGGCAGTCAGCGACACGGGCGTGGCAGTCCTCACCGTATGGAGCCGGACCGCGGAAGGCCGACCGCTCGTCGTTGCGGTCTTCCCCACCGCCGGACGCACTTGGAAGATCATCGGCGCACGCGAGATGACCGGCAAGGAGCTCGAGGAGTTCGGCCGGTGGGAGGAGACCCGATGAGTCACGACGAGGAACTGCCCCGCACGGCCGACGAGGTCGCCGCGTTCATGGACGGGCTCTCCTTCGATGCTCCGCCCGCGCCCGAGGACGAGCAGGCGCTGCTCGACGCGCTGCCCCCGGCCGGCTCGGCGGTCATGGTGGTGCGGTCGCTGCGCCTGCCGACCGAGCTCGATCAGGCCGTGGCCGCCGCCGCCCGGGCCGCCGAGGTGCCCAAGACCACCTGGATCCGGCAGGCGATCGAGATGGCGCTGGCCGTGCAGGCCGAGGACGACCAGCCCATCTCGCGCGCCGAGGCGCTACGCGCGCTGACCCTGCTGCGCCCCGCCCGGCACGTGGCCTGAGGACGCCATCGCGGCGAGCAGGGCCAGCTTCTCGGCGTCCGCCGTGCCGGGCTCGGGGTGATAGACGACGAGCATGATCCCGTCCGTGCCGGTGACCAGCAGCTTCTCGCGGTTGAGGGTCAGCTCGCCCACCTGCGGATGGTCGAACCGCATGGCGGCGCCGGCGCGGGGGCGTACGTCGTGGCGCGCCCACAGCGTCCGGAACAGGGGGCTGGCCAGCGACATCTCGCCGACCAGCTCGACGAAGCGGGGGTCGTCGGTGTCGGTGCCCACCGACTCGCGGAAGCCCGCGACCAGCCCCGCGGCCGCGCGCTCCCAGTCGCGGAACAGGGCCTGCTCGGCGGGGTCGAGCAGCACGTCGCGCAGCCGGTTGCCGCCCACGACCAGGCGCGGCGACAGGGCGGCCGCGAGCGGGTTGGCGGCGAGCACGTCCAGGCAGCGGCCCTCCACGAAGGCGGGCAGCGGCAGCGCCGCGACCAGCTGGGCGGTGCTGGGCGGCACGGTCTCGCGCCGCCGGCGGGGGCGGTGGCGGGGGCGGTCGGCCGCGAGGCCCAGCAGATAGGCCCGGGCGTCGTCGTCGAGCCGCAGCACGCGGGCCAGCGCCTCGAGCACCTGCACCGACGGGTGGCGGTCGCGGCCGCGTTCCAGCCGCAGGTAGTAGTCGGCGCTGATGCCGGCCAGCATCGCGACCTCCTCGCGGCGCAGACCGGGCACCCGCCGGACGCCGACGACCGGGACGCCGGCCTCCTCGGGGGTGACGAGCTCGCGGCGGGCGCGCAGGAACTCGCCCAGCAGGGTGGACATGATCCCACCGTAGGCGGCGCCCCGGGCCCGTGCGGGGGTCCTGCGGGACCCCCGGCTGACCGAGGCTCTGCCTGCGCCGCGGTCCGGGGCGCACCTTGGGGGCATGACCACTGTTCTTGTCACCGGCGGCTCCGGGTTCATCGCCGGGCACTGCATCCGTCAGCTCCTCGACCACGGCTACCAGGTGCGGGCGACCGCGCGCTCCCCGCGGGACGACGGCCCGGTCGCCTTCGTGGCCGCCGACCTCACCTCCGACGCGGGGTGGGCCGAGGCCGTCGCGGGCTGCGACTACGTCCTGCACGTGGCCTCCCCCGTACGGCCGGGGCCCGTCGAGAACGAGGACGACCTCGTCGTCCCGGCCGTCGAGGGCACGACCCGCGTGCTGCGGGCCGCCCGCGACGCCGGCGTCCGGCGGGTGGTGCTCACCTCGGCGTTCCACGCCGTGGGCTGGGGGCACCCGCACGACGACCACGTCTTCACCGAGGACGACTGGACCGTGCCCGACGGTCCGGGCGTCGACGCGTACGGCCGGAGCAAGACCCTGGCCGAGCGGGCGGCCTGGGACTTCGAGCGTGGCCCGATGGAGCTGACCACGATCCTGCCGGTCGCGGTGATGGGGCCGGCCGGGGGCCGGGCGGCCTCCGGCGCCAACCGCATCGTCCAGCAGATGCTCACCGGGGCGATGCCGGGCTTCGCGAACCTGTGGATCCCGATCGTCGACGTGCGCGACGTGGCGAGCGCGCACGTCGCCGCGCTGACCTCCGCCGGGGCCGCGGGCGAGCGTTTCCTGGTCTCGAGCGACCCCGCGATGTCGCTGGCGCAGATCGGCGCCGTCCTGCGCGAGCACCTCGGCGACGCCGCGCGGCTGGTGCCGACCGAGTCCATCCCCGACGAGGTCGTCCGGGCCGACCCGGCCCTGCGGGCGATCGTGCCCGACCTCGGCTACGCCCGCCGCATGTCCAGCGAGAAGGCCCGCCGCGTGCTGGGATGGCAGCCGCGCAGCTCCGTGGAGGCGATCGTCGCGGCGGGCCGCAGCCTGGTGATCGACTGACCGCGGAGGGTGAGACAAGCCTTACGTGGAAGTGCGCATCCAGGATGCATCTTCTAGCGTCGATGGTGTGCCGAAGGAACCGAGCATCGGGCGGGCGCGCGTGGGGCGCACACCGCAGGGGCGTGCCCGGGTGGGGCGCGCAGTGGGCAAGGCGCCCCTGCCCGAGAACGCCCGGACCGACGTCATCCGCGTGGACGCCGCGGCGCCGCAGCCGGTGTTCGTCGACCCCACGGGCGGCCGGCGGCGGTGGCTGCGCCGCACGGCGTACGCGATCGGGATCCTGCTGATCCTCGCGCTGATCACCATCTGGGTGACCCAGCTCGGCGAGCCGGCGCGGCCACCGGCCCGCCCGTCCCCGAGCGCGCGGTGACGGTCTACCGCGCCACGCCGCCACCGGGCGATCCGGGCGAGTCGACCTCGCGGCTGCCCCCGGTGCGGCGCCGCCGGCGGATCCGGCGGCGCCGGGTGATGGCCGGCACGATCGGGCTGACCGTCCTGCTGCTGCTCGCCACCGTCGTGCTGGTCTCGGTCTACACCGACGCCGGCTTCAGCCCGGACGGCACCACCCCGGCCTCCGCCGCCGACGGCCGGGTCCCGAAGGCCGTGCGTGAGGGCGGGCCGGTGATCGACCTGACCGGCGGCGGGGACCTGCGGACGTACGCGATGCCCGCCCGCACGATCGCGCTGACCTTCGACGACGGGCCGGATCCGCAGTGGACGCCGCGGATCCTCGACGTGCTCGCCGAGCACGGCGTGCCCGCCACGTTCTTCGTGGTCGGCTCGCAGGTCGCCCGCCACCCCGGCATCGCCGCGCGGGTCGCCCGCGAGGGGCACGAGCTGGGCGGCCACACGTTCACCCACCCCGACCTGGCGGAGCTGCCCGAGTGGCGCCGCGAGATGGAGAACTCGCAGACCCAGCTCGCGATCGCCAACGCCACCGGCCGGGCGACCCGGCTGATGCGCCCGCCGTACTCCTCGTTCGCCGACGCGCTCACCGACAAGGACTGGCAGACGGTGCAGGCGGTCGGCGCCGAGGGCTATCTGACCGTGCTCGACACGATGGACAGCGAGGACTGGAAGCGTCCCGGCGCCGACGCGATCGTCCGCAACCTCACCCCGCGCGGCACGGCCGGGCAGATCGTGCTGCTGCACGACGCGGGCGGCGACCGGTCGCAGACGGTGGCCGCGCTCGACCGCCTGATCCCGCGGCTCAAGCAGCGCGGCTACCGGTTCAGCACGGTGAGCGCGGCGATCGGCGGGCAGGTCAACCCGCCGGCCGCCGGCGACGTGGTGTGGCGGGGGCGGGCGCTGGTCTGGACCGTGCGCGGGGCGGACGCCGTGCTCGCGGCGCTGTGGGTGCTGCTGATCACCGCGGGCGGGCTGATCGTCGTCCGGACGCTGATCCTGTTCGCCTTCGCGTGGCGGCACTCGCGGCACCGGCGCGGGCCGGACTGGTCGTGGGGGCTGCCGGTCGGCACGCCGGTCACCGTCGTGGTGCCCGCCTACAACGAGGAGAAGACGATCGCGCCCGCGGTGCGCTCGCTCGCGCTGTCGGACCATCCCCGCGTCGAGGTGCTGGTCGTCGACGACGGCTCCACCGACGGCACGGCCGACGCCGTACGGGCCCTGGGCCTGGGCAACGTGCGGGTCGTGCGCATCCCCAACGGCGGCAAGGCCAACGCGCTCGACGCCGGGGTCGCGCTCTCGCGCCACGACCTGGTCGTGATGGTCGACGCGGACACCGTGGTCGAGCCCGACGCGATCCACCGCCTCGTCCAGCCGTTCGCCGACCCGCGGGTGGGCGCGGTGGCCGGCAACGTCAAGGTCGGCAACCGGCGCGGGCTGATCGGCAAGTGGCAGCACATCGAGTACGTGATCGGCTTCAACCTGGACCGGCGGCTGTACGACACGTTCGGCTGCATCCCGACGATCCCGGGCGCGCTGGGCGCGTTCCGCCGGGCGGCGCTGACCGAGTCGGGCGGGCTGAGCACCGACACGCTCGCCGAGGACACCGACCTGACCATCGCGATCCACCGGGCCGGGTGGCGGGTGGTGTACGAGGAGACGGCCCGCGCGTGGACCGAGGCGCCGGAGACCGTACGGGAGCTCTGGAAGCAGCGGTACCGGTGGAGCTACGGCACCATGCAGTCGATGTGGAAGCACCGGGGGGCGGTGCTCGACCGCGGCGCCTCGGGCCGGTTCGGCCGCCGCGGGCTGCTGTTCATCGCGCTGTTCAGTGTGCTGCTGCCGCTGCTGGCGCCGCTGATCGACCTGATGGCGGTGTACGGGCTGCTGTTCCTCGATCGGCAGATCACAATCGTCGGGTGGCTGGCGATGCTGGTGGTGCAGGTGCTCACCGCGGTGCTGGCGTTCCGGCTCGACCGCGAGCCGCTGCGCCCGCTCTGGACGCTGCCCCTGCAGCAGGTCGTCTACCGCCAGGTGATGTACCTTGTGCTGCTGCATTCGGCGCTGGCCGCGGTCACCGGCCGGCGGTTGAGGTGGCAGACGATCCATCGCACGGGCGATCTCAGTTCGGCACCCGTTCCCGGACGTTGACCGTGATCGTTGGACCGGCGCGATAGCGTCACAGGGCGTACGGGTTGAGGAGGTGGCATGCCGGCCCCAGGGGAGATCCTCGGCGGTCGATACCGGCTGGACGACCGGATCGCGGCCGGCGGCATGGGCGAGGTGTGGCGGGCCACCGACACGGTGCTCGGCCGCGACGTCGCGGTCAAGACGCTGCACGCCGACCGGGCCGGCGACCCCGGCTTCCAGGAGCGCTTCCGGCACGAGGCGCGGTCGATGGCCGCGCTGCACCACCCGGGCGTCGCGGACGTGTACGACTTCGGCGAGACCGCGGGCGGCACGGACGCGTACATCGTCATGGCCCGCATCGACGGCGAGCCGCTCAACCAGCGGATCGCCGAGCGGGGCCGGCTGAGCGCGGCCGAGACCATGTCGGTGGTGGCCCAGGCCGCCCGCGCGCTGGCGGCCGCCCACCGGGCCGGCATCGTGCACCGCGACGTCAAGCCCAGCAACCTGATCATCGAGCCCGACGGCACGGTGGTGCTGGTCGACTTCGGCGTGGCCCGCTCGGCCGGCTCGTCGACGCTGACCGGCGCCCGCGAGGTCGTGGGCACGGCCATGTACATCGCTCCCGAGCAGGTCTCCAAGGAGCCGACCGGGCCGCCCGCCGACCTCTACGCGCTGGGTGTGGTCGCCTACCACTGCCTCGCCGGGCACGCCCCGTTCACCGGCGACAACCCGATCGCCATCGCGATGCAGCACCTCAACGAGCCGCCGCCCCCGCTGCCCGCCGACGTGCCGCCCGCCGTGCAGGCGCTGGTCATGCGCGCGATGGCCAAGGACCCGCAGGACCGCTTCGCCGACGGCGAGGCGATGGCCGCGGCGGCCGACCGGGCCGTGTCGGGCGGCGACACCACCGCGATCCTGGCCGCTCCGCGCTACGCGGCCACGCCGGCGCCCACGGCCGTCGTCCCGGCCGTGCCCCCCGACGTGCTGCCCCGGCCGGGCGGCCGGCGACGCAGCCCGCTCGTGCTGGCGATGGCCGGGGTGCTGGTGCTGGCCGCGGCCGCCGCGGCGCTGGCCTACGGGCTGACCCGCGACGACACCGAGAGCCCGGGCACCACGACCCCCTCGCAGTCGGTCGAGGGCTCGGTCGGCACCGGCGACGCGCCCCTGCCCACGAGCACCAGGACGCGTACCCGCCCGGCCCCCACGACCACCACGCGGACGACCACCCGGCCCGCACCCCCGCCGGACGGGCCGTCGGAGACGCCCTCGCAGACTCCCAGCGACCCGGTCACCAGCACGTCGACGACCCCGACCACCACCCCGCCCGAGACCCCGGGCGGCGACGGCTCCGAGCCGCCGACCGGCGGTGACGACGACGAGGGCGGCGGCGGCAACGACAACCCGGAGAACGGCTCCACCACGGGAACCGGCTCCGGGACGGGCTAGGACTGCGGCTGGGCGGTCACGGCCGCCTTGAGCTCGGCCACCTGCTGCGACAGCTGCTCGACGGCGTCGGCCAGCTTGGGCACCTGGTCGTTGGCGATCGTGCCGGCCCGCAGGTTCGCCGCCACCAGCGCGCCGTCGGCCCGCTGCGTCGGCGTGCCCGTCGCGCGGCCGATGTTGTAGGCCCAGATGTCGTCGATCTGCGCCTTGACCTGCTTGGCGATCTCCGCGGAAATCCACTTCTTGTCGTCGGCGGTGAGTGCCACGGGGATGTCCTCCAGATGCCAGGAAGCCGTGGAGGCCTCGAGGTTCGATGAGTACGAGGATGAGAAGTGCGCGTGGTGGTCGTGGGGGTTGGCGCCGGTGTAGCGCTGCTGACGCCACCCGTTGCTCGCCGACCAGATGCGCCGGTTGTAGATGATGTAGCGCAACCGCTTCTCGGCGCCGGACCGGCACCGGCCGAGCAGGAACTGCACGACCTTCTCCATCGTGAGCCCGGGGGTGCGCAGGTCGACGTCCACGTCGATCGCGTGCACCTCGTTGGTGCGGTCCGCGTCGCGGATCGGCACGGTCCCGGTCTCGTCGGGGTTGTGGTCGGACGAGCCGGACTGGTGAGCCGTGTCCCCGACCGAGCCGTCGCTGGACCGGTCGCGGCCGGGCGCGATCGCGTTGAACTCCGAGCGCAGCCGCACCAGGCAGGGAACGAGGATCCAGCTCGCCATGCGTCCACTCCTCACGCTGCGTAGATCGGCGGGCGAAGGTTATCAGTACCCCTGGCGCGAGGTCATCACTCGGTCGCGCCCGGATTGTCTTATGTGGGATACCCAACTCTCCACATTGACCCCGAGTGGTCCGATCACTCGCTGTAAGCACAACGGGCCGCCGACATGCGTCGACGGCCCGGTGCTTCCCCGCTGTCAGCCGATGTGGATCCAGACGTCGTCGAGGGCGCCGTGGAACTGGTCGTTGTTCGCCCCGACCCCCTTGCCGCCCAGGCTGAACGGCTGGGTCGAGTCGATCGACAGGGTCTCCGGCACGGGCGTGGTCGCCGCCACCTGGTCGTCGACGAGGATCGCCAGCGTCGGGCCGGTGCGGCGGCACTCGAGCGTGTGCCAGCGGTCGTCGGCGATCGACGCGCGGCTGCGGGCCACGTACGACATGTCGCCCGAGCGGTCGGTCAGCACGCAGCTCGGCTTGCCCGTGACGCCGTCCACCTGCAGCTTGTACTGGCCGCCCTCGGCCGCGTACCCCTTCTGCAGCACGTTCTGCCCGTCGGGGCCCGTCGCGCCGGCGGGGGCGGCGGGCAGGCGCACGCTCGCGCCGTACCGGATCGGCTTGTCGCCGGGGTTGAGGTCGGCGGTGGCCTCGGCCTGCAGCACCAGCCTCGGGCACGACGCGCCCGCGCAGCGCGGCGGGAAGGTGAGGGCCTGGCCGGCGTCGTGCGGCTCCATCGCGACCTTGCCGCCGTTGCGGGTGACCACGCGCAGCAGGTGCTCGTGCCCGGAGCCGTCGTCGAAGGTGCCGTCCGCGATGGTCGAGTCGAAGTTGTACGAGGCCACGGGCCCGCTCGGCGTCTCGCCCTCCGCGGGCAGCGCCCCCTTCTCGCGCACCTCCCCGGAGAAGGCCGCGTAGCGCTTGCGCGGCACGGCGCCCACCGTGGTGAAGTCGCCGACCGCGCTGATCGAGCCGAGCGCCGCGCTGGTCGCGAGCTGGCGCGTGCCGACCACGCCGTTGGCCTGCGGCGCCCACGGCAGCAGGTTGCCCTGGCCGTCGATCGCGGCCAGCTTGCCGCGCGTCACCGAGCCGTCGGTGCAGACGCCCCGCACGCCGTTGTTCGTGGTCGTGCACGCCTTGTCGAAGTGCCCTCCGACGTACGTCGTGCCGTCGAGCACGGCCACCGCCTGCGCGTCGCCGTCGAAGACCCGCGTCCACCGGGTCGCGCCCGCCGGGGTGTACGCCACCGCGCGCCCGCCCTGCCCGCCGAGCGCCGCGTAGACACCTGTCGCGTCGGCCGCCAGCCCGAAGACCTGCGACACCGGCTTGGGCACGAACGCCGGGTCGAGCACGCCGGTGGTCGCGTCGACGGCCGCCAGCCGCAGCGTCGACATCACCCGGTTGGTGCGGTGGAAGCGCCCGCCCACGTACACCCGCCGGTTGGCGACCGCGACGGCGTTGACCACGTCGTCGGTGGTGGGCGCCCACGGGTCGAGCGCGCCGCCCGCCAGCGCGAAGGCCGCGAGGTTGCCGCGCGGCACGCCGTCGACCGCGGTGATCCGGCCCCCGACGTAGAGCCGGCCGTTGCCCGCGGCGAGCGCGTTGGGCTGGCCGGTGACCGCGTGCCGCAGCGGGGTGAGCCGGCCGTCGGCGGCGCCGATCCCGGCGACCGCGTCGCGGGCCGTGCCGTTGACGTGGTCGAAGTCGCCGGCCGCGTACACCACGTCGCCGGCCACGGCCAGGGCGCGCACATTGGCGTCGGCGGTGGGCTGCCAGTCGAGAAGCGCTCCGGTACGGGCGTCGAGCGCGGCCAGCCGCGTACGGGAAACGCTCTTGCCGCCCACGATGGCGCTGGTGAAGTTGCCGCCCACATAGACGGTCGACCCGCGGTAGGCCACCGCGTAGACCGGGCCGTTGAACGACGGCGAGGACACCGGCTGCGACGTCACGACCCCGGCGGCCGCGACGCCACCGGCCGCGATCACCCCGCCGGCCACGGCGGCGCTCAGGCTACGGCGGACGCTTTTTCGGATGTTCGGCACATTGCTCGTTAACTACGCGCCCGCGGCGAGGATGCGTACCGATCGGGTGGTGTCGCTCACCACTATGCTGGCTCGCGACCGTTCCCGACATCGACGAGAGGAGATGCCGTGCCGCGCCGCCGCCTCCTCGCGCTGCTCCCCGTCCTGCTGGTCGCCGGCTGCGAGATCGACATCGGGCCGGGCGCCATCCCGCCGCCGATCAGCATCGCGCCGATCCCGTCCGCCTCGGCGGGCGTGCCCAAGTACGTCTGCTCGGCCGCCTACAAGATCTTGACCGAGGGCGCCGTACGGCTGGCGTCCGCGCTGCCCTCGGGCGACGCCGCGCTGCGGCGCACGTTCGAGGACATGGCCGCGCAGCTGGACGCCGAACGGGCCCGCACCAGCGACCCCGCCCTGCGCGACGCCCTGCAGGCAGTCAGCGACGACCTGACCGCGGGAGCGGCGCAGCCCCGCTCCTACCTGGACGGCGACTTCACCACCGTCGGCCAGAAGCTCGACGGCGCCTGCGGCTGACCCGCTTTTCGGCCGCCTCTGCTGCCCGCCGCCTTCCCGGGGCCGGCGGTCAGACCACCAGGCTGAGCAGCATCACGCAGGCGAAGCCCACCACCGAGATGATCGTCTCCATCACCGACCACGTTTTGATCGTCTGCCCGACGGTCATCCCGAAGTACTCCTTGACCAGCCAGAACCCCGCGTCGTTGACGTGCGAGAAGAACAGCGAGCCGGCGCCGATGGCCAGCGCGAGCAGCGCCACGGTCGGCTTGTCGAGCGTCGCCGCCAGCGGCGAGACGATGCCCGCCGCGGTGATCGTCGCGACGGTGGCCGAGCCGGTCGCGATCCGGATGCCGACCGCGACCAGCCAGCCGAGCAGCAGCGCGTTGATGTTCGCGTCCCGGGCCGCGTCCGCGACCACGTTGCCCACGCCCGCGTCGACCAGCACCTGCTTGAACCCGCCGCCGGCCGCCACGATCAGCAGGATGCCGGCCACCGGGGGCAGCGCCCCGCCGAGCACCGCCGAGGTCTGCTGACGGTCGAAGCCGGCCCGCTTGCCCAGCGACCACATGGCCAGCAGGACGCCCAGCAGCAGCGCCACGACCGGCTCGCCGAGCACCTCGAGCGCCCCGCGCACGCCGTTGCCCTCGTCGAGCACCAGCTCCGCGATGCCGCGCGCCAGCATCAGCACGATCGGCACCAGCACCGTCAGCACCGCCGGCCAGAAACCCGGGTTGCGGCGTCCCGCGGGCAGCTGCTCGTCCACGGGACGGTCCGGCTGCCCGGTCGCGGGGTTCGCCACGTCGTCGCGGTCCACGAAGTCCTGACCGCCGGCCGGCCCCGACCCGCCCGGCCGGTCGGCCCCGGTGGTCGCGGCCGCCAGCAGCGCCGGCGTCGCCACCGGCACCCGCTTGGCGATCCAGTTGCCGAACAGCGGGCCCGCCACGATGACCGTCGGGATCGCGCAGATCAGCCCGAACAGCAGCGTCAGTCCCAGGTCGGCATTGAGGTTGGCGATCGCCACCAGCGGGCCCGGGTGCGGCGGCACCAGCCCGTGCAGCACCGACAGGCCGGCCAGCGCCGGAATGCCGATCCGCAGCAGGCCGATGTCCGTACGGCGGGCGACCAGCAGCACGATCGGCACCAGCAGCACGACGCCGACCTCGAAGAACAGCGGCAGCCCGATCAGCGCCGCCACGCCGGCCATCGCCCACGGCAGCGCCGAGCCGGTGAAACGGTTGACGATGCGGTTCACGATGCCGTCCGCGCCGCCCGACTCGGCGAGCAGCGCCCCGATCATCGAGCCGAGCGCGATCAGCAGGCCGACGTTGCCCACCGTGGTGCCCAGCCCCGTGGTGAACGAGTCCACCGTGTCGCCCGGCGACGCCCCCGCCACCAGGCCCAGCACGGCCGAGCCGAGGATCAGCGCGAGGAACGGATGCCACTTCGCCCAGGCGATGAGCAGCACGACGACCACGATGCCCAGCACCGCGGCGAGAACGAGTTGGAACGTACCGGCGTCGGTGATGGCCTCGGCGGCGAGGGGGATCATGACCGCGGCGTACCCAACGCGAGAACACTTCAATCAAACCGTGGGTACGCTGCTGGTGCATGCGCCGCACTCTGCCCGACGACCTGCGTGCCGCCGCCCGGATCCGCCCGGTCGACGCCACCTGGGCCTTCGCGCTGCGGGCCGGCCTGGCCGTGGCGATCCCGCTCGTGGCCCTCGCCGCCACCGGCCACACCTCGTGGGCCGGCGTCGCCACCTTCGGCGCGTTCACCGCCCTCTACGGCCGCGACGAGCCGTACGCCCGCCGCGCCGTCATCACCGCTGCCGCCGCACTCGGCCTGGTCCTCTCCGTCACCGCCGGCACGCTGGCCGCCCTCACCCCGCACGCCGGCGTCGCCGCCGTGGCCCTGGTCGGCGCCGCCGCCACCGCGCTGTGCAACCGCTACCGCACCGGCCCACCCGGCGGCCTGATGTTCGCCTTCGCCACCGCCGTCACCAGCGCCCTGCCCACCGAGCCCGCCGACGTGCCCCGCACCATCCTGCTCACCGCCGCCGCGGCCGCCGTGGCGTGGCTGATCACCATGTCCGGCTTCCTGATCGCCCCCGACGCCCCCCGCCGCCTCGCCATCGCCCGGGCCCTCCGCTCAGCCGCCGCCCTCGCCGACGCCCCCGCGGGCCCCGCCGGCGTGGCCGCCCGCCAGACAGCTTCCCTGGCGGTAGAACGCGCCTGGCGCGCCGTAGCCGACGACGCCCGCCCCATCCGCCCTATCGCCGACTCCCCCGGCACCCGCCCGGACGGCGCCGGTGACCAGCCACCGCGCCCCGAAGAGGTCCTGGTCGCCCACGCCGAGACCGAACTCAGCGGCGTGCACGGCCACACCCCGCACGCCGCCGCCGAACTCCGCGCCCTCGCCGATCATGTCCTGCGGCGGGCCCCCCTCCCCCACCTCGCCGCCACCCCCATCGAAGCCCGCAAGATCAACGAACGCCACGCGGCCGCCACCCTGCTGCGCCACCTGCCAGCACGCCCGCGCGGACCGCTCTGGCCGGCAGCCACCCGCGTGGCCGTGGGCGCCCTCGCCGCCGGCATCGCCGCGGGCCTGCTCACCCACGTCACCGGCCTCGGCCACCCCTACTGGGCGGCCGTCTCCGCCGTGGCCGTCCTGCAGGCCGCGTCGCTGCGCCTCTCCCTGCACCGCGCGATCCAGCGCGCCGGCGGCACCGTCGCCGGCCTGCTGATCGCCGGCGCGGCCGTCGCCGTCCCCGGCGGCCCGTGGGTGCTGGTCGCCGAGATCGTGCTGGCCCAGGTCGTCGCGGAGCTGCTGGTCGTCCGCAACTACGGCCTGGCGATGCTCGCCGTCACCCCGCTGGCCCTGCTGGTCGGCGAGCTGGGCCACGAGACCCCGCCGCTCGAGCTGATCGGCGACCGCCTCGTGCAAACCGTGCTGGGCAGCCTGCTCGGCCTGGCCGCCGCCCTGCTGGTGCGCAACCGCGCCGCCGGCCGACACCTCGACGAGGCCGTCACCGCGGTCGAGTCGGCGACGGCCGCGCTGCCCGGCGACCCCGCCCGGGCACGGGGCCTGGCTCTCCTCGTGGCGACCATGCGCGAGGCGTACGACGTGGCCTCCGGCGAGCCCGGCCTGCGCCCCGAGGTCACCGACCGAGTGCTGAACGCCGAACGCGCGGCCCGGTCGGTGCTGGCCGCTCTCTCCCGGCCGCCCACAGCTTAGGGCTTCTCGAGCGCCGATCTCGGCGCCTGTGGACAGATCGGATCAGCTGATCCGCTTCCGCAGAGCATCAATCAGGGGCTCGATGTGGGGCCAGGGCAGCTGTGTGGCCTTACCGCGGCCGCGGCCACCCTGCTGACCGTCACCGTCCTGCTTGCCGCCAGCCTCCAGGCTGCCGGCTTGCTCCCTGCCGGCGCCACGGTTGTCGGGCTTGGTGTCGCGGCCGGCGTGGTCGGGGTGGCGGTGCTGCTGCGCGGCGGTGGCCCGCTGGCCGGTGTCGCGGTGGTCGGGCTTGGTGTCGCGGCCGCCGTGTTCGGAGTGGCGGTGCTGCGCGGCGGTGGACTGCTGTTCGGTGTCGCGGTGGCCGGCGTCGGGGTCGTTGCCGCCGCGCACGGGGTGGCGCTGCTGCGCGGCGGTGGCCTGCTGGCCGACGTCGCGCTGATCGGATACGGCTCAGCCGACACGTGCGCACCGCCGGCATCCCGACGACCAGGATGAGCCCGCTTTTGCTGCGCCGCACCTAAGCCACCCTCGCCCGCGACGCCGGCGTTCCCCTGGAAGACGTCCGGGACGGCCTCGGCGCGCCGACCCGGCGACCACCCGCCGCTACCACCACGGCGGCGTACCCCTCGACCGCTCGCCCGACTACACCTTGGCCCGCGAGCTGATCTCGGCCGCTTGAGCCACCGGGGAGGTCAGCGGTAGCAGCCGCTGGACGGACTCAAGGTCGGCGGGTCATAGCGTCGTCCTAGGGTCGGGGCCCCCTGGGGGGGCAGGCTCGGGTTGGCAGGGCACCGGCTGGAGAAGCGACCGACAACCCACCCCCGATCAGCCCTCCAACGGCTCCAAATGCGCCCGCAACCCCACCAGCGCCTCCCGCACCCGATCGAGGTCCCCCTCCTCGAAGTGCCCCGGCCGCCCGGGCGGCAGAAACGCCAGCGCCACCCCCACGAACGCCCCCGCGAGCCCCCGGACCTCCGCGCTCCCGGCGGGCAGGCCCATCCGCTCGGCCATCACGCCCGCGAGCATGTCCACGGCCGAGACCATCGCCTGCAGTTGGCGACCGCGGAGCTCCGGGACCGTACGGAAGAGGTCCTGCCGCCGCTTCTCGCTGACCCATTCGTCCTCGGTGAGGCTCCCGAACACCTGCCGCATGCCCTGCAGCACCGCCTCGAGCACCGGCATCCCGGCCGGCTGGGCGCGGATCGCGGCGAGGATCATCGGGTCGTAGTCGTCGGCGACGACCACGTCCTCCTTGGTGGGGAAGTAGCGGAAGAAGGTGCTGGGCGAGACCTCGGCCGCCTCGGCGATCTGCTCGACGGTGGTGGACGCGTAGCCCTGCTCGGTGAACAACCGCATCGCGGCGTCGCGGATGGCGATGCGGGTCCGCGCCTTCTTCCGCTCGCGAAGCCCGGCGGCGGCAGCGGGTGCGTCGGTCATAGCAGCGATTCTGCCAGCACCTCCGGCTGGGGCTCGGCGGCCCGCGCGGGCATGACGACGAGGGCGAGGGCGGCGCCGGCGAGGGCGAGCACACCGGCCACGATCAGCGAGCGGTCCATGCCGTACGTGAAGGCGCCGCGCACCGCGTCGAGCAGCCCGGCGTCGCCGGTCCCGGAGGCCACGGCCACGCCCGAGGTGACGCTTTCGCGCGCGGCGGCGGGCGCGCCGTCGAGCCGTCCGCGGTAGGCGGAGTTGAGCACGGCGCCCAGCACGGCCACGCCGATGGCGCCGCCGACCTGGCGCATGGCCTGCAGCAGCGCGTTGCCCACGCCGCTGCGTTCGGGGGTCAGCGCCCCGAGCGCCGCGTCCAGCGCGGGCGGCATGGTCAGGCCCAGCCCGGCCCCGCAGAGGGTGATCCACACGGCGGTCCAGCCGTAGCCGGTGTGCGCGGTGGTGCGGGCGCCGAGCAGGGACGCGGCCGCGATCAGCACGAGGCCGCCGGCGATCACCAGGCGGGCGCCCAGCCGCCGGGCGAGCAGATCGGCGAGCCGCGCGCCGACGACCAGGCCGCCGATCACGGGCAGCAGCCGCAGGCCGGAGCCGAACGCGTCGTGGCCGCCGACGGCCGAGAACAGCTGCGGCAGCGAGAACAGCAGCCCGAGCATCGCGAAGCCGGCCACGGTGGCGAGCACGGCGCCGCCGGTGAAGGCGCGGTTGCGGAACAGGGCGAGGTCGACGAGCGGGGAGGCGGCGCGGCGCTGCCACCACACGAAGCCCGCCAGCAGCGCGAGCCCGGCGGCGACGGTGGTCAGCGAGCGGGCGTCCGACCAGCCGCGATCGCCGGCTTCGATGATCCCGTACGTGACCGCGACGAGCCCGGCCGTGGAGAGCAGGACGCCGGGGACGTCGATGCGGGCGCGGGCGCCGCGCGACGAGGGCAGCCAGACGGCCAGCGCGGTCACGCCGGCCATCACGACCGGCACATTGATCAGGAAGACCGAGCCCCACCAGAAGTTGTCGAGCAGCCAGCCGCCCAGCAGCGGGCCGAGCGGGATGCCCAGCGAGCTGGCGGTGACCCAGATCGACATCGCGCGGGTCCGATCGCGGCCCTCGAACAGCACGGTGAGCACGGCCCCGGACAGCGGCATGATCACGGCCGCGGCGAGGCCCAGCACGGCGCGGGCGGCGATGAGCTGGCCGGCGGTCTGGGCGTACGCGCAGGCGACCGAGGCGGCGCCGAACAGCGTCAGCCCGCCGATCAGCAGCCGCTTGCGGCCGAGCCGGTCGCCGAGCAGGCCGGCCGGGAGCAGCGCCGCGGCGAGCACGAGCAGGTAGGAGGTGGTGAACCACTGCAGGTCGCCGGTGGAGGCGTCGAGGTCGCGGGCGAGGGTGGGCAGGGCGACGCTCAGCACGGTCGTGTCGAGCCCGACCGCGAGCGTGCTGAGCGCCAGTGCGGCGAGCGCGTACCAGCGCGAAGTGGAAGTAGCCATGAATTGAGAGTAGCTGTCAGTTCATAGCGACTGTCAAGACGTACGATGGCGACGTGACCGAGCTGACGACGCGCTACGGGCTGCCGGGGCTCGCCGACGTGCACACACACTTCCTGCCGCCGCGCATGCAGCGCCGGGTGTGGGAGCACTTCGACCGGGCCGGCCCGCTCATCGGGCGGCCGTGGCCGATCACCTACCGCGGCTCGGAGTCCGACCGCGTCGCCACGCTGCGGCGCCTGGGCGTGACGACGTTCAGCGCGCTGGCGTACGCCCACCGGCCCGGCATGGCGGCCGACCTCAACGACTGGACCCTCGCCTTCGCCGCGCGCACCCCGGGCTGCCTGCCGAGCGCCACGTTCTTCCCCGAGCCGGGCGTGATGGCGTACGCGAGTGACGCCCTCGAGCGCGGCGCGCGCATCTGGAAGCTGCACCTGCAGGTCGGCGGCTTCGACCCGCGCGCCGCCGAGCTCGACGCGGTGTGGGGGCTGCTCGCCGAGGCGCGGGCCCCGGTGGTCGTGCACGCCGGCTCGGGGCCGGTGGCGGCCGGGTTCACCGGTCCCGGCCCGATCGGCGAGGTGCTCGCCCGCCACCCGCGGCTGGCCGTGATCGTCGCGCACTCGGGGGCCCCCGAGTATGCAGGCTTCCTCGAGCTGGCCGAGCGCTACGAGCACGTCCGGCTCGACACCACCATGGCGTTCACTGACTTCTTCGAGCAGATGGCGCCGTTCCCCCGCGAGCTGCGGCCGCGGCTGCGCGAGCTGGGGACGGCCGGCAAGGTGTTGCTGGGCAGCGACTTCCCCAACATCCCTTACCCGTACGAGCATCAGATCGAGTCGCTGGCCCGGCTGGAGCTCGGCGCCGACTGGCTGACGGCCGTCTGCTGGACCAACGCGCAGGCCCTGTTCGCGGCGCGCGGGTGAAAGTTCCCCGGATTACGTGCGCGGGCGTGCCACGATCATGTACGGCAGACGCCCGGTGCGCGGAGGGGAGCCGAGAGATGAAGAAGGCGCTCGGCTGGATCGTGCTCGTACTGATCATCTTCTACATCGGCACGAACCCGGGCCCGGCGGCCGACATCGCCCGGAGCATCGGCGACGGCTTCGCCGAGGTCTTCCGCAACATCGGCGTCTTCCTGCGCGAGCTGTCCGACTAGATGGCGCACTGGCTGCTGCAGCACAACCCCGCCCGCGGCGCCTGCGGCAGCGGCGACTGGACGGTGCGCCGCTACCAGGACCGGATCGAGGCCGGCGACGACGTGGTGCTCTGGCACAGCGGCCGGGACGGCGGCGTGGTGGCCGTCGGCACGGTCACCGAGGGCCCGCACGACGGCGTGATCACCGTCGTCCTGCACGGGACGCCGCCGGTCGCCCGCGACACGCTGCGGGCCGACGAGCGCTTCCGCGACGCCCCCATCCTGCGCATGCCCGCCGGCAGCAACCCGTTCCCGCTCACCGCGCCGCAGTGGCAGGCGATCGCCGAGCACACCCGATGATCCTCTGCGTCGGCCTGGCCACCGTCGACCTCGTCTACCGGGTCGCCCGCATGCCCGGCCCCGACGAGAAGGCGCAAGCCACGTCGGTCGAGGTCGCGGCGGGCGGTCCCGCCGCCAACGCCGCGGTCACAATCGCGGCGCTGGGCACGCCGGTCACCCTGGTCACGGCGATCGGCGCCCACCCGCTGGGCGCCCTCGTCCGCTCCAATCTCGAGGACCGGGGCGTACGCCTGGTGGACGCCGCAGCCGGGACCGAGGCGCTGCCGCCGGTCTCCACCGTGGTGGTCGACGAGTCCACCGGCGAGCGCACCATCGTGAGCCGCAACGCCGCCGACGTCACTCACGCCGTACCGGAAGAAGGTCTGCCGGAGGCCGCGCTCACGCTGGTCGACGGCCACCATCCCGCGCTCGCGTCGGCCGCCGCCCGCACCGCCGGCCGCCTGGTGGTCGACGCCGGCTCGTGGCGCCCGGTCTTCGCGGACATCTTCCCGTACGCCGAGGTCGTCGCCTGTTCCGCGGCGTTCCGCCACCCCGCCGCCCCCGACGGCCCCGACGCCGCGACCGCCGCCGCCATCGGCGCCCCGCACGTGGTCGTCACCCACGGCGCGGCGCCGGTCACCTGGTTCAGCCGCTCCGGCGGCGCGGGCTCGATCGCCGTCCCGCCCGTCGAGGCCGTCGACACCGCCGGGGCCGGCGACGCCTTCCACGGCGCGCTCGCCGCCGCCCTGGCCGCAGGGTCGCCGCTCGACGCCGCCGTCACCGAGGCCGTCCGAGTGGCCGGGGTGCGCGTGCAGCACCCCGGCCCCCGCTCGTGGCTGGAGCACCTCGGACCACTGTGATCATGTCCGCAGCCCGCACAGAGCCCACCCTCCACCGGGGGACCCCCGTCGGCCATTGTGGCGCGGGGGGCGGATCTTTGCGGCGCGGCCTGTGGACAACTCGGCGCTGTGGACGGCTTGACTTCCGCTAGACCGTCCGGGCCAGCCGGTCGGCGAGCAGCTTGGCGAAGCGGGCCGGGTCCTCCAGGTCGCCGCCCTCGGCCAGCAGCGCCGTCCCGTAGAGCAGCTCGGCGGTCTCCGGCAGCGCCGGGTCGTCCGCCCGCTGCTCGTGGGCCGCGCGCAGCCCGCCGACCAGCGGGTGGTTGGGGTTGAGCTCGAGGATCCGCTTGACCCGCGGGCCCTCCTGCCCCATCGCCCGGTACATCTTCTCCAGCGCCGGGGTGATGTCGTCCGCGTCGCTGACCAGGCACGCCGGCGAGGTCGTCAGGCGGTGCGAGAGCCGTACGTCCTTGACCTGCTCCTCGAGGCGGGACTTGAGGAACGTCAGCAGCGGCGCGAAGTCGCCCTCGGGTTCGGGCTCCTCGGCGTCCTTGGGCAGGTCGACCGAGCCGCGCGCGATGGACTGGAGCTTCCGGCCGTCGTAGTCGGGCACCGCCTCGACCCAGATCTCGTCGACCGGGTCGGTGAGGATCAGCACCTCGTACCCCTGGGCCTGGAACGCCTCCATGTGCGGCGAGTTCTCGACCTGCGAGCGGGACTCGCCGGTCAGGAAGTAGATCTCCTCCTGTCCCTCCTTCATCCGCTCCACGTACGCGGCGAGGGTCGTCGGCTCGCTGCCCGCGGTGGAGGCGAACGTGGCGACGTCCAGGATGGCCTTCTGGTTGTCGGGGTCGTTGAGCAGGCCCTCCTTGACCGCCCGGCCGAACTCGCGCCAGAACGTCGCGTACTTCTCCGGGTTGTTGGCCAGCAGGTCCTTGATCGTGGACAGCACCTTCTTGACCAGCCGGCGGCGGATCATCTGGATGTGCCGGTCCTGCTGCAGGATCTCGCGCGAGATGTTGAGCGACAGGTCGGCCGCGTCCACCACGCCCTTGACGAAGCGCAGGTAGTCGGGGATCAGCTCGCGGCTGTCGTCCATGATGAACACGCGCTTGACGTACAGCTGCAGCCCGTGGCGCGCGTCGCGCTGGAACAGGTCGTGCGGGGCCCGCGAGGGCAGGAACAGCAGCGCCTCGTACTCGAAGGTGCCCTCGGCCCGCATGTTGATGATCTCGAGCGGCTCGGACCAGTCGTGGCTGATGTGCCGGTAGAACTCGTGGTACTCCTCGTCGGACACCTCGGAGCGCGGCCGCGCCCAGAGCGCCTTCATGGAGTTGAGCGTCTGGTCGCCCATCCGGATCGGGAACGCGATGAAGTCCGAGTACTTCTTGACGATCTCGCGGATCTTCCATTCGGCGGTGTAGTCGTAGAGCGCGTCCTCCTCGTCCTTGGGGCGCAGGTGGACGGTGACGCTCGTGCCGACCGGCGCGCCGGGCGCCTCGTCGATCGAGTACGTGCCCTCGCCGGTCGACTCCCAGCGGGTGCCGTGGCCCTCGGTGCCGGCCTTGCGGGTCACCAGCGTGACCTTTTCGGCGACCATGAACGTCGAGTAGAACCCGACGCCGAACTGGCCGATCAGCTCGGGGCTGTCCTTGGCCTCGCGCAGCTTGGCGAGCAGCTCGGCGGTGCCGGACCGGGCGATCGTGCCGATCAGCTCGACGACCTCGTCACGGGTCATGCCGATGCCGTTGTCGCGGACGGTCAGCGTCCGCGCCTCGGTGTCGGCCTCGAGCTCGATGTGCAGGTCGGAGGCGTCCGCCTCGAGACCGTCCTGCAGCGTGGCCAGCCGCAGCTTGTCCAGCGCGTCCGAGGCGTTCGAGATCAACTCTCGCAGGAAGATGTCCTTGTTCGAATAGATCGAATGAACCATCAACTGCAGCAGCTGCCGGGCTTCGGCCTGAAACTCCAACGTCTCCATGACCTGATCGTACGAAAACGCCCCGCCGGGCAACCGGCGGGGCGTTGAACAGAAAGCTGGGTCAGCGCTTGTCGATAGCGATGAACTCCCGCTCGGGGGCGCCGGTGTAGAGCTGGCGCGGCCGGCCGATCTTGGTGGCCGGGTCGTTCATCATCTCGGCCCACTGCGCGATCCAGCCGGGCAGGCGGCCCAGCGCGAACAGCACGGTGAACATCTTGGTGGGGAAGCCCATCGCCTTGTAGATCAGGCCCGTGTAGAAGTCCACGTTCGGGTAGAGCTTGCGCGAGACGAAGTAGTCGTCGCTGAGCGCGATCTCCTCGAGCTGGAACGCGATCTCGAGCAGCGGGTCGGGCTTGTCGAGGGTCTGCAGCATCTCCTGCGCGGCCTTCTTGACGATGGCGGCCCGCGGGTCGTAGTTCTTGTAGACCCGGTGGCCGAAGCCCATGAGCTTGACGCCCTTCTCCTTGTTCTTCACTCGCGTGACGAAGGAGTTGACGTCGCCGCCGTCCTTGCGGATCTGCTCGAGCATTTCGAGCACCGCCGCGTTGGCGCCGCCGTGCAGCGGGCCGGACAGCGCGTTCACCCCCGCGGAGACTGACGCGAACAGGTTGGCCTGCGCGGACCCCACCAGACGGACGGTGGATGTGGAACAGTTCTGCTCGTGGTCCGCGTGCAGGATGAACAGCATGTCCAGGATCTTGGCGACCTTGGGGTCGACGTCGTAGTTCACCGTGGGCAGGCCGAAGGTCATCCGCAGGAAGTTCTCGACGTAGTCGAGCGTGTTGTCCGGGTACGGCAGCGGGTGGCCGATGGACTTCTTGTAGGCGTACGCCGCGATGGTCGGAAGCTTCGCCATCAGCCGGATGCCGGAGATCTCGACCTGCTCGGCGTCCAGCGGGTCGAGCGCGTCCTGGTAGAAGGTCGACAGCGCGGTGACGGCCGAGGACAGCACGGCCATCGGGTGCGCGTCGCGAGGGAAGCCGGAGAAGAACGTGCGCATCTCCTCCTGCAGCAGGGTGTGCACGCGGATCTTGTCGGCGAAGTCCTTGAGCTGCTGCGGCGTCGGCAGCGCGTCGTGCATCAGCAGGTACGAGACCTCGAGGAAGGACGACTTCTCGGCCAGCTGCTCGATCGGGTAGCCGCGGTAGCGCAGGATGCCGGCGTCACCGTCGATGTAGGTGATGGCGGACGTGGTGGAGGCGGTGTTGACGAAACCCTGGTCGAGGGTGACGTAACCGGTCTCCTTCAGGAGGGCGCTGACGTCGATGCCGCCCGGGCCCTCGACGGCTTCGCGCACCGGCATCTGCAGCTGCCCGCCAGGGTGCTCGAGCTTGACATCCGTCATGTATTTCCCTCACTTCACCGGCAGATGTCCCAGAAATTTTGAAGTTCACCGTAAACCCTCAACCTGAATGGGTCATCAGGCGGCTCCCTGCTGAGGGATTGATCACGAAGAGTGGCGCACCGGTATAGATAATGGTTGCAGTCCAGCGGAGGTGCGAGCCCCATGCCGAAACCGAGTCCGTCTCCCGTCGTCGTGGGTGTGAACGGCACGTCGGCCGGGCTGGCCGCCGTGCGGCTCGCCGCCCGCGAGGCCGTCTCCCGCGACCGCGACCTGCGAACAGTGCACGCCTTCACCTGGTCACCCCGCCTCGATCAGAACTACGACCGGGCCCGGCGCGCCGCCACCCGGATCGTCGACGCGGCCGTCGCCACTGCCCAGCGTTCCACACCCGGGGTGCGGGTGACAGGCCAACTGGTCGACGGGCTCGCCGATCGCGTGCTGCTGCGCCTGAGCCGCGCGGCCGAACTGGTCGTCCTCGGCGACGACGACCTGGCGACGCTGCCCTGGCTGCCGTCGGGCTCGGTGCTGGTGCAGACCGTGGCGCGCTCCTGGTGCCCCGTGCTGGTGGCGCGCGGCCCGCGCCCGCAGGCCGGGCCGATCCTCGCCGCGGTCGACGGCTCGCAGTGCTCGCTGCTGGCGCTGCGCCTGGCCGCGGCCGAGGGGGCCCGCCGCAACGTCCCGGTGCTGGTGGTGCACGTGGTGGATCAGCCCGGGCTGCGCGCCGAGGAGCAGGGCCTCGACGTGCTCGAGCGGGCGGTCGCGGCCGTGCCCGACCTCGGCGACCACCGGGTGCGGCTGCTCTCCGGATCGGTCGCCCCCACCCTCGTACGCGCCTCCACCCGCGCGCGGGTGACCGTGCTGGGCCCGCGCGGCAGCCACGACGCCGGCCTGCTCGGCTCGGTGGCCCGCACGGTCCTGCGCCGCGCCGCGAGCCCGACGCTGTTCGCCCACGGCCGTGCCCTCCCCCAGCAGCGCATCGCCGCGCCCGCGCGGCCCTCGTCGACCGCCCTGGCCCGCTGACCGGGCTCAGTTCCGCCCCGCGGCGACCGAACCGACCGGTGATGGACGGCCTCGGGGCGGCACTGCGCGACGGGCTGCTCGGCGTGGCGTACCAGCCGATCGTCGAGCCGGCCACGGGTGTGCCCGTGGGCGCCGAGGCGCTGGCCCGCTGGGTGCACCCCGAGCACGGCCCGGTCCCGCCGGCCGCGTTCGTCCCGGCCGCCGAGCGCAGCGGGCTGATCGGCGCGATCGACGACCTGGTGCGCGGCGAGGCGCTGCGCCGGCTGGCCGGGTGGCGCGGCGACGGCACGGTCGGCGACGACTTCTTCCTCTCGGTCAACGTCTCGGCCCGCCGGCTCACCGACGCGGATCTGGCCCGCACCGTCGAGTCCGAATTGCTGCAGTACGAGGTGCCGGCGCACTGCGTGGCCTTCGAGGCGGCGTCCCCGGCGCCGGGCCGCGCGCTGTTCGAGCTGCGGCGGCTGGGCTGCCAGGTGCTGCTCGACGACTTCGGCGCCGGCTCCCCGGTGGGCCTGCTGCGGCTGCCCGTCACCGGCCTCAAGCTGGACCGGTCCCTGCTGCCCGCGGACGACCTCGTGCGCGCGGTCGTCACGATGGGCCGCACCCTCGGGCTCACCGTGATCGCCAAGGGCGTCGAGACCCGGCCGCAGCGTGACGCGCTCGCCGCGGCCGGCGTGACCCGCGCTCAGGGCTGGCTGTGGGGCCCGGCCGTCCCGCCCGCCGATTTCGCCCGGCACTGGCACGCCGAGCGGGCCTGCGCCCTCACCCGTCGTGCTCGGCCGCTCGCATGCTGACAAAGGCGACACCACGACTGGCAACCTGTGCGCGACTCGGGCATTATTCGACCACCGGGTTCGTGGGTAACGGGGATCACAACCGGCTCATGTTTACTCGTCGAGAGGAAAAAGGCATGGCGGCGCTGGTGGGTACCGAGGGAACCGTGGTGTGGCTGGTCGCGGTCCTCCTTGTTCTCACGGGCGGGCTGACCGCCGCGATCCTGGCCGCCACCCGCACGACCCGCCGCTCCTGAGGCGCGCGCGGCGCCCGGACATGTAGCACTCTGGGCAGATGCGCTTCGCCACCTGGAACGTCAACTCCGTCAAGGCGCGCCTGCCGCGCCTGCTGGAGTGGCTCGACACCACCAAACCCGACGTGCTGTGCGTCCAGGAGACCAAGGTCGCCGCGGACGGCTTCCCGGCGGCCGAGGTCCGCGACCTCGGTTACGACACCGCGGCGTACGGCCAGGGCCGCTGGAACGGTGTCGCGTTGCTCTCCCGCGCCGGGCTCGAGGACGTCCGGCACGGTTTCGACGGCGAGCCCGGCTTCCCCGACCCCGAGGCCCGCGCGATCAGCGCCGTCTGCGGCGGCATCCGCTTCTACTCGATCTACGTGCCCAACGGCCGCACCCCTGACGACCCGCACTACACCTACAAGCTGTCCTGGCTGGCCGCGCTGCGCACGGCGCTGGCCCCGCAGGCCGCGGCCGGGCCGCTGGTGGTCGCCGGCGACTTCAACGTCGCGCCCACCGACGACGACGTGTGGGACCCGCGGGTCTTCGCCGGCTCCACCCACGTGACGCCGCCGGAGCGCGAGGCGCTGGCCGCGATCCGCGCCGTGGGGCTGCGCGACATCGTCGCCCGGCCGATGAAGGGAGATCATCCGTTCACCTATTGGGATTACCGTGCCGGCATGTTCCACCAGAACAAGGGCATGCGCATCGACCTGGTCTACGCGACCGACTCGGTGGCCGGGCGGGTGACGGATGCGGTGGTGGACCGGGAGGCGCGCAAGGGCAAGGGCCCCAGCGACCATGCGCCGATCGTGGTCGACCTGGCCGACGAGGCCGCCTGACCGCGCGGCCTGCGCCCGGCAGCCCGGCCGGCGGGCACGTACGCTGGGACGAACGAAGATCGTACGGCGGGGAGAGAACAGGAGGGACCATGACGGCGCAATCGCCGGTCGAGACCGGCGAAAGGCTGACCGACGGGCCCGCACCTGCCCTGCTCCGTGCCGCGCTCGACGCCGCCGGTGAGGCGGTGGTGGTCTGCGGCTCCGCCGACGACATCATCCTGATGGTCAACTCGGCCGCGCGGGCGCTGATCCCCGGCCTGGTCGCCGGGCGCAGCGCCGCCGAGGGCGCACCGGCCGGCCTGGTGGGCGCGCTCGCCGCCGGCATCGACACGTTCACCGACGTGCACGAGGGCCGCCACCTGCAGGGCCACCGGCGCGCGCTGGGCGCCGACCACTACGGGTGGTACCTGCGCGACCGCACCGACGAGGTCGCCCGCTCCGACGCGCTGCGCGCCGAGCGGGCCCGCACCGCGTTCCTGGCCGAGGCCGGGCGCCGCCTCTCCTCGACGCTGCACCAGGGCCGGTGCCTGCGGATCACCGCCGAGCTCGCCGTGTCCCACCTGGCCGACGCCGCCGTGGTGGTGCTGCCGGTCAACCGCCGGCAGACCCAGTGGGTCCGGCTGGTCGCGGGCGGCACGCTCGAGGAGGGCATGCTGCGCGAGGGCCGGCTGCCCGAGGTCCCCGGCCTGGTCGAGGCGCTCGGCGGCTTCCCGCCGATCCCGAGCAGGTGGCTCGACCCGTCCCAGGCGCCCGGGTGGCTGCTGCCGGCCGAGCTGGGCCCGGTCGGCGCGCTGCTGGTCACGCCGCTGCCCGGCAACGCCGAACCGGCCGGTGCGCTCATTCTGGCCCGCCGCGGCGAGCACGCCGCGTTCACGCCCGAGGACGAGATCCTCACCCGCATCTTCGCGGCCCGCGCCGGCGCTGCCATCTCCGCCGCCGGGCTCTACCGCGAGCAGGTCGACACCACGGCGGTGCTGCAGGCCGACCTGCTGCCGCCCGAGCTGCCCCAGCCCGACGGCATCGAGCTGGTCGGCTCCTACCAGGCGGCCCGCGAGGCGATGCGCATCGGCGGCGACTTCTACGACGTGTTCGGCCCCACCGACACCAGCCCCGACACGGTGATCGCGCTCGGCGACGTGTGCGGCAAGGGCCCCGAGGCGGCCGTGCTCACCGGCAAGGTGCGCCAGACGCTGCGCGCGCTGCGGCTGGTCGACGCGCCGCCCGTGGAGATGCTGCGGGTGCTCAACAAGGCGCTGCTCGAGTCGGGCCGCCAGCACCGGTTCGTCACCATGGTGGTGGGCTCGGTCGTGCGCGCCGACCACGGGCGGGTGCGGCTCACGCTGGCCACCGGCGGCCATCCGCCGCCGCTGGTGCTGCGCGCCGACGGCACGGTCGAGGAGGTCGCGGTCAGCGGCACGCTGATCGGCGCGGTCCCGCGGACGGTGGTGCGGCCCGCGGACGTCGAGCTGGCCCCCGGCGAGCTGTGCCTGCTGTTCAGCGACGGCCTGATCGAGGCGCGCGGCGGCCCCAGCGGCGAGGAGCAGTTCGGCGACGACCGGCTGCGCGACGCGCTGGCCGAGTGCCAGGGCCTGCCCGGCGTGGCCACCGTCGAGCGCGTCCGCCAGCTGGTCAGCGACTGGGTGCACGGCGGCGGCAACCGCGACGACATCGCGATGCTGGCGGTCCGCGCCCCCACCCGCACGCAGCTCAGCCTGCGCAACGGCGCCCGCAACACCTCGCCGTTCGCGATCGACGCCCGGCGCAACGACCGGCGCGCCCGGCAGCGCTCATGAGCGTCGCCTCCCGCCGCACCCTCGACGACCCCGGCGTGTTCGAGGAGTTCCTGACGCTGGTCGGCGAGGGCGACGAGTACGGCGCCGTCGAGGTGGTCGACGAGCTGCTCGACGGCGGTGTGCCGCCGCAACGCATCATGATCGACCTGATCGGCGGCACCCAGGCCCGCGTGGGCGAGCTGTGGGCGGCCAACCGCTGGTCGGTGGCCCGCGAGCACGCGGCGACCGCGATCAGCGAGCGCGCGCTGGCGGCGGTCGCGGCCCGCACGAACGTCCGGCCGTCGCGCGGCCGTGTCACGATCGCGTGCGTCGACGGTGAGTGGCACGCGCTGCCGACCCGCATCCTTGCCGAGATGCTGCGGCTGGACGGCTGGCGCGTCGACTTCCTGGGCGCCAACGTGCCGGGCCCTCACCTGGTCACGCATCTGCACCAGACCGGCCCCGACGTGGTCGCGCTGAGCTGCATGATCGCCACCCGGCTGCCCCGGGCGCACGCGGCCATCACCGCCTGCCGGGCCGCCGGCGTGCCGGTCATCGCCGGAGGTCCCGGCTTCGGGCCCGGCGGCCGCTACGCGCAGCGCCTGGGCGCCGACGCGTGGGCCGCGGGCGCCGAGGAGGCGGTGTACCGGCTGGCCCGCAACTGGCCCCCGCACGGCCAGGACCCGCAGCTGCCGGCGTACCTGGCAGACGAGGAGTACACGTACGTCGTGCGCAACCGTCCCGAGCTGATCGGCACGGCGATGCGGCAGCTCACCGGCGCCTATCCGGCGATGCGCGACTACAACCAGCGCCAGCTCGACGCCACCGCCGAGGACATGGCCCACATCGTCGACTTCCTCGCCGCCGCGCTGTACGTGAGCGAGACCGCCGTGTTCACCGACTTCGTCGCCTGGACCGGCAGCGTGCTGCAGGCCCGCGGCGTGCCGCCGGTGGCGCTGCGCGTCGGCCTCGGAACGGTCCAGTCGCAGCTGCGCGACTTCCCCGCCGCCACGGCGATGCTGACCGCCGGCGTCCGGCTGATAAATGGCTAGCGTGCCCCGCGCGCCGCGCCTACCGTGACACCCATGCGCTGATCCTCCGGCCCGTTCGGGCCTTTTCCGTGCTCGGTTCCGGGTGCTCCGGCGGGATGCCGCCGTGGAGCCGCGTCGCGCCGACACCCGGAGCAACCACGCTCATCTCCCCCGGCTCCACCATGCCCGGCCCCGCATCGCGCGGGTCCCGAGGAGGCCCCTATGCCTGGTCAGCGTTTCACCGTCGCCCTGCCCGACGAGTCCACCACCTTCACCCCGCCCGCCGCCGACGACGCCAAGGCCGCCCGCAAGGGACGCGGCGACGCCGAGCACCACGGAGCCCGCGACGGCCGCCAGGCCGCCCGCGAACGCTCGGAGCGGGCCCGTTCCGGCCGGGCCGCGAGTGCGGGCACCGGCCGCTCGTACGCCTTCCGCCGCAGCTGAGTCGTCCCGCGCGAGCAGCGGGGCGCCCGCGGTCCTCACCGCCGGGCGCCCCGCCGCCGTACGGCGATGCCTCACTCACAGATGCACCCAGTCGGCTTCCGGAGTCCACCGGATGTTGCGGCGGTACGGGGCCGAACCGCAGGAAACCCCGGAGCGCCCGCATCGAGCCTCCGGCGAGAGCAGGATCTACGGTGGAGGCATGGGTACCCGAGCCGAGATCGCCGAGCTGCCGCCGGACGCCGACCTCGCCCGCGCCGACTCGCTGGCCCGGCAGATTTTCACCGACGTGGCCACCAAGTGGACGCTGCTGATCATCGAGTTCCTCGGGCAGCGCACCATGCGGTTCAACGAGCTGCGCCGGGAGATCGGCGGCATCAGCCACAAGGTGCTGACCCAGAACCTGCGGACGCTGGAGCGCAACGGCCTGGTGGAGCGGACCGTGCACCCCACCGTGCCGCCCAGCGTCGACTATGGCCTCACCGATGCCGGGCAGGCCCTGCGCACGGTCGTCGACGGCATGTGCGGCTGGACCCAGCAGCACCTGGCGCACATCGAGGCGTCCCGCCGCAAGTTCGACGGCTGAGCGCTCACTCCAGGACCGCCGTCGCCTCGACCTCCACCAGGTGCTCGGGCACGTCGAGAGCCGCGATCCCGAACAGCGACGCGGGCGCCGCGATGGGGACGCCCAGCTTCGCCGACGCCCGGGCGATGCCGTCCAGCAACTCCGGCATGCGGTCCGGCGTCCAGTCAACGACGTGCACGGTCAGCTTGACCACGTCGGCGAACGTGGCGCCCACGCCGGCCAGCGCGGTGGCGAGGTTGAGGTAGCTCTGCTCGACCTGGGTGGCGAGGTCGCCGCCCGCCCAGGCCACCTGCCCGGCGACGTGGATCAGCCGCGAGCCGGTCGCCACCGACACCTGCCGGTACACGTCGATCTGCGGCAGTCCGGGCGGATCGATCAGGGTGACGGCCATGCCGGTGCCTCCTACGGTTCGAAGATCTCTACCCGGACGACCGTACGAGGCTTGCCCCGAGCCCGGAAGGAGGCACTTTTCCGAGCTCAGGGCACCTCGAGGTAACCGCCCCCGCCGATCAGCCCAGCTCGGCGTACACGTCGTCGAGGCGGCCGTGGTACATGTCGGTCCTGGTCTTGAAGTTGGGCCCGCCGATGCGCAGCGGCATCGTGTTGCTGATCGACAGCGTCGACGGGATCGTGGTCTGGCCGCCCAGCTGGTTGTCCACCCAGACCGAGAGTGTGGTGCCGCTGCGCTGGCAGAGCACCTTGTGCCACTGGCCGTCGGCGACCGAGGCCGACGAGCGCGCCAGATAGACGGTGGACGAGCCGGTGCCGGTGACGACGCACTGCGCCTTGCCGTTGGTCCGGCCGACCTGCATCTTCCACTGGCTCGCCGTGCCGGCGACGCCCTTCTGCAGGATGTTGGCCGAGCCGGTGATCTGAGCCTTGGTCACCTGCACCCGCGCCGACCAGCGGAACAGCCGGGTGCCGGGGTTGAGGCTGGCGACGTTGGCGGTCTCGAACAGGGCGCGCGGGCAGGTGGTGGCGGTGGTGGCGCAGGCCGCGGGGAAGGACACGAAGCGGCCGCTGGGGGTGGCGGTCTCGTAGCGGACGGCGCCCTGGTCGGCGGAGCGGGTGGTGAGCGCGGGACCCCGGCCGGAGGTGTCGGCGACGGTGCCGTTGACGGCTCCGGCGTCGAACGTCCAGCGGGCCACCAGCTGAGGCGTGGGCGCCGTGGTCGGGGTGGTCGCCGCGAGGGCAGGCGTCGCGGGGACGACGAGAGCGGAGGCCGCGGCGAGCGCGAGAGCAAGCTTCATACGTACAAGATGGCGTATTGACCGTTTTCTCCGCAAACCGCCCCTATCAGCGTTTCGGGGCGATTCGGCGGCCGGGTGGGCGATCCCGAACGGGGGAACGAGCGGGGAGACGGAACAGGGACGGCCCGCCGGAGCGGGCCGTCCCTGCGGGTTCGAGGGGCTCAGAGCACCCCGTTCTCCTCGGCGATCATGCAGATCGCGACGAGGCGCAGCAGGTGCCAGTCCGCGGCCTTCCACTCGCCCGGGGCGGCCGGAGCCTCGCCCGGCGCGGGCAGCTCCCGGCTCATCCGGCGGGCGCCGGCGACGATCGCGCGGGCGTACCCGGCGAGACCGTCGGCGTCGGCGTCGCGGCCGGCCGACTCCAGGGCGTCGCGAACCGCGGCCGCGTGCTGGTCGACCAGGGCGAGCAGACCCGGGTCGGCGAGCGCGGCGACGATCCCGTCGACGCCCACCCGCGCCATCATCTCGTCCAGCAGGCCGGTCGCCGGCGAGGCCGGAACGAGCGCGGAGATCGGGGCGAAGGCGAGGAATTCGTTCGTCATGGCCAGAACGCTAGGGCCTCGGGAGCACGGACGACAGGGGGGTAACCGAACGGCACCCGAGCGCCTACGAGCGTGCTACACGGGCAGCTGGTCCATCGCCTTGAAGATCCTTTTGTCCGATATCGGATAGGCGGTTCCGAGCGACTGGGCGAAGAAGTTGATCCGCAGCTCCTCGATCATCCAGCGGATCTCGGTCAGGCCCGCGGTGCCCGCCGGCAGCTCCGCGCGCAGCTCGCGGTACTCGGACTCGATCTCGTGCAGCTGCGCCATCAACTGCCGGTCGCGGGCCAGGTTGGCGCCCAGCCGGTCGAGCCGGTAGACGATGCCGCGCAGGTACCGGGGCAGGTGGTGCAGCTGCCTCCACCCGGTCTCGGTCACGAAGCCCGCGTGCACGAGGCCCTTGAGCTGCTGGCGGACGTCGGCCAGGGCGGGCAGCAGCGTCGGGTTCCGCTGCGACTTCAGGCGCTGCTCGATGTCGTACGCCGTGGAGAGCACCTGCCGCACCTGCGTGACCACGTTGGCCACGGCGTCGACCAGGTCCTGCCGTACGGTGTCCCGCAGCGAGGCGAACTCGATCGAGGACCACACCGGCCCGCCCGCATCGGTCACCAGCCGGTCGACGGCCGCGCCGGCACAGTCGTCGAGCAGCTCCGCGATCGACCGGTACGGGTTCCCGCGCGACAGCTCGAGCTTCGCCTGGTTGTCGAGCCGCCCCTGCAGGTAGCGCGCGGCCGGGGGCAACGTCAGCAGCAGCAGCTTCCGCGTTCCCGCGACCATGGCCGTACGCTGCTCGGCCTCGGTCTCGAAGACCCGGATCGCGACGCTGTCGCCCTCGTCGACCAGCGCCGGATAGACGTTGACCTCGTAGCCGCCGCGCATCTGCGCCACCCGGCGCGGCAGCACCCCGAAGTCGTTGGCGGTGATGCCACGCCGCTCGATGTCGCCGGCCGCCTTGGAGATCGTCTGCTGCACCTTGGGCGCCAGCGAACGCCGCAGCACCTCGAGGTCGCGACCCTCCCCCACCACGGCGCCCTGCTCGTCGACCACCCGGAAGTTCACCCGCAGGTGCTCGGGCACCTGGTCGGGCCGCCACGCGTCGCGCGGCACGATCGTGCCGGTGAGCCGCCGCAACTCGCCCCCGACCGCGTCGGGCAGCGGGCCGCGGCGCGCCGGGATGCGGTCGAGCACGGCCTCCGCCCAATCCGGCACCGGGACGAAGTTGGTCCGCAACGCCTTGGGCAGCGCCCGGATGAGCGCCACCACGACCTCCTTGCGGAAGCCGGGCACGGACCAGCCGAAGTCGTCCGGGTCGAGCTTGTTGAGCAGCGCGATGGGCACCTCGACGGTGACGCCGTCGGCCCGGGAGTTGGGCTCGAACTCGTACGAGAGCGGCAGCCGCACCCCGCCCGCGAGCCAGGCGTCCGGGTACGCGTTGGGGTCGACGGCGTCGCGGCCGGCGTTCACGAGCAGCTCGCGGGTGAACGTCAGCAGCTCGGGGTCGTCGCGCCGGGCCTTCTTCCACCACGCGTCGAAGTGCCGCGCGGACACCACGTCGGCGGGGATGCGGGCGTCGTAGAGGGCGTACACCGTCTCGTCGTCGACCGCGATGTCCCGGCGCCGCGCCCTGTTCTCGATCTCCTCGATCTGGGCCAGCAGCTTGGCGTTGTCGGCGTAGAACTTGTGGTGGGTGTCCCAGTCGCCCTCGACGAGCGCGTGCCGGATGAACAGCTCGCGCGAGACCACGGGGTCGACCTTGGCGTAGCCGACCTTGCGCCGCGGCACGATGGGCAGGCCGTAGAGGGTCACCTTCTCGTACGCCATGACCGCGCCCTGCTTCTTCTCCCAGTGCGGCTCCGAGTACGAGCGCTTCACCAGGTGCGGGGCGAGCTTCTCGGCCCACTCGGGCTCGATGCGGGCGTTCACCCGGCCCCACAGGCGGCTGGTCTCGACCAGCTCGGCCGACATCACCCAGCGCGGCTGCTTCTTGAACAGCGCCGAGCCCGGGAAGATCGCGAATTTCGCGCCGCGCGCGCCCAGGTACTCGCGCTTGTCGGTGTCCTTGAGCCCGATGTGCGAGAGCAGGCCGGACAGCAGCGCGGTGTGCACGTGCTGGCCCTCGGCGATCTCCTCGCGGTCCTCGGCGATCGAGAGGTTGAGCGTCCGGGCCACCTGGCGCAGCTGGGCGTAGATGTCCTGCCACTCCCGTACGCGCAGGTAGTTGAGGAACTCGCTGCGGCACAGCCGGCGGAACTGGTTGCCGGACAGCTCCTGCTGTTTCTCGCGCAGGTAGCGCCACAGGTTGAGGTAGCTGAAGAAGTCCGATTCCTTGTCGGTGAACCGGGCGTGCTTCTCGTCGGCCTGCTGCTGCTTGTCGGCCGGGCGCTCGCGCGGGTCCTGGATGGACAGCGCGGCCGCGATCACCATGACCTCGGCGACGCACTCCTGCCGGTCGGCCTCGATGACCATGCGCGCCAGCCGCGGGTCGACGGGCAGCTGCGCGAGCTGGCGGCCCAGCGGGGTGAGCTTGCGCTCGGCGAGCGCGCCGAGCTCCTCGAGCAGCTTCACGCCGTCGGTGATGTTGCGCCGGTCCGGCGGGTCGATGAACGGGAACTTCGCGAGGTCGCCCAGCCCCAGGTTGGTCATCTGCAGGATGACGCTGGCGAGGTTCGTCCGCAGGATCTCCGGCTCGGTGAACTCGGGCCGCGCCTCGAAGTCCTCCTCCGAGTACAGCCGGATGCAGATGCCGTCGGCGACCCGGCCGCAGCGGCCCTTGCGCTGGTTGGCGCTGGCCTGCGACACCGGCTCGATCGGCAGCCGCTGCACCTTGAGCCGGTGCGAGTACCGGCTGATGCGGGCCGTGCCCGGGTCGATGACGTACCGGATGCCCGGCACGGTCAGCGAGGTCTCGGCGACGTTGGTGGCCAGCACGACCCGGCGCTGCGAATGTCGTTCGAACACCTTGTGCTGCTCGGCGGCGGACAGCCGGCCGTACAGCGGCACGATGTCGGTGTTGCGCAGGTTGCGCTTGGCCAGCGCGTCGGCGGTGTCGCGGATCTCGCGCTCGCCGGAGAGGAACACCAGGATGTCGCCGCCGCCCTCGCGGCCCAGCTCGTCGACCGCCTCGGCGATGCCGTCGACCTGGTCCATCGGCTCCTCGGTCTCGTCCTCCTCCGAGGTGGTGACCAGCGGCCGGTAGCGGACCTCGACCGGGAACGTGCGCCCCGACACCTCGATCACCGGCGCGGGCTTACCGTCGCGGTCGGCGAAGTGCTCGGCGAAGCGCTGCGTCTCGATCGTCGCCGACGTGATGATCAGCTTGAGGTCGGGCCGGCGCGGCAGCAGCTCGCGCAGATAGCCCAGGATGAAGTCGATGTTGAGGCTGCGCTCGTGCGCCTCGTCGATGATGAGCGTGTCGTACCGGTACAGGTTGCGGTCGTTCTGGATCTCGGCCAGCAGGATGCCGTCGGTCATGACCTTGACCATGGTGTCGTCGCCGACCTGGTCGGTGAAGCGCACCTTGTAGCCCACGGTCGTGCCCAGCGGCCGCCCCACCTCCTCGGCGATGCGCTCGGCCACCGTACGGGCGGCGATCCGGCGCGGCTGCGTGTGCCCGATCTGCCCGCGGATCCCCCGCCCCAGCTCCATGCAGATCTTCGGGATCTGGGTCGTCTTGCCCGAGCCCGTCTCGCCCGCCACCACGACGACCTGATGGTCCCGGATGGCCGCGGCGATGTCGTCCTTGCGCAGGCTGACCGGCAGCGACTGCGGATAGCTGATCGGCGGCACGCTCGCCACCCGGGCCGCGACCCGCTCCGCCGCCCGGTCGATCTCCGCCGAGATCTCCTTCAGGGCAGCATCCCGCGCCGCCTCGTCCTTGATACGGCGGGTGCCCTCCAGCCGCCGCCCGAGGCGGTGCTCGTCACGGGGAAGGAGATCGGCCAGGCGGCTACGGAGTTCGGGTGTTGTCGACATCGCGCAGCAAGAATAGGCGGATCGGCCCCGTATCGCCCCGTGATTAACGCCGCCCGCCGGCCGGGAATCAGCTGCCCGGGGCCTTCTGCGGGTGCGCGGCCAGCCACTGGTCGATGGTGTCGTTGCGGATCGCCGCGAACATCGCCGCCGACTTGGCCCTGTCGAGCTGCACGGCGCTGCCGGCCGGCGTCCTGAGGCCGGCAGACGTGTAGGGCACCGTCGCGTACCTGATCGCGTCGGGCTTGATGTCGCGCACGGCGAGCGCCAGCTCCCGTACGTCCAGGCTCCTGTCCACGGTGAGCGCCTCCGCCGCCGTGACCAGCAGGTTGTCGAACTTCATCGGGTTGCTGAGCAGGTCGCCCTTCGACACCTTGGCGATCACCGCCTTGACCACCAGCTGCTGGTTGTACATCCGGCCGAAGTCGCCGCCCGGCACCTCGTAGCGCTGCCGCATGAACTCCTCGGCCTCGGCGCCGTCCATGTCGTGGCAGCCCTTCGCCCAGACCCGCTCCGAGAACGTGGACCGCACGTCGTAGGGCACGCAGACGTCGACCCCGTTCACCGCCGACACCATCTCGTGGATGCTCGCGAAGTTGGCGATCATCGCGCCGTCCAGGGACACCCCCGTGAGCCGCTTGACCGTGGTCGCCGTGAGCTTGGCCCCACCGAACGCGAAGGCGGCATTGATCTTGTTTTTGCCGCCCTTCCACGCGCCGGCCGCCGGAACCTCGACGTAGCTGTCCCGCGGGATCGAGACGATGGTCGCCTTGTCCCGCCCCCGGGCGACATGCACCAGCATGATCGTGTCCGAGCGCTCCCCGATCGGGCTCTTGCCCCCCGGCTCGGTGGCCCGCGAGTCCGACCCCAGCAGGAGCAGGTTGAGCGGCCCGGATTTCCAGTTCTCCTCGCGCTGCTCCTTCGCCCCCGGATCGCTGTCGTCGGGCAGCAACGCCTCACGGCTGACCTTTTTGTCGTACCGGTGGTAAAGGTAGTAGCCGCCGCCGGCCACTCCACCGGCGAGCAGAACGAGCAACCCGGCGAGAATCGCCAGCGCCTTCTTCCATCCCGGCAGACGCCCGAAACGTCCGCGCCGATGCCTCGGCTGTTCGTTTTCACCAGAGCCGGACGCCAAAACCATGCCCACACCCTTGCGTCGTTCGCCAAAGCGGTCAAGTCGGCGGCATCCTCCGTTCGGCCCCCTTGGGGTAGTCCTCGAAACCCCGCCGTAACCAAAAACCCAGAAAGAGCCGAAGACTAGTAAGCCTCTTTCAGGCTCCCCGCTCTCGCCTGCACTCGACACAGCCGTGAGCAGCTCAAACTCCAGGTGCGACAGATCACGCGGCTCACAAGCCCTCCCGCCGACGTGGCGCCGTATCGGACTTGTCCGATTAGCACGGCCGAAGGTGCGCGCGCTTGAACGCCTATGCCCCCACCTGAAGCGCGGGCAACACAAAGGTCGCGTTGGCCCGTTTCGGACCTGCCGGATCTTGGGATCGGCCGAACGGTTGACGCCGTTCTGTTTCAGCGATCTTTAAGGTTCCTTCGTCCCGTGCACGGCATCGCGGCCGAATGGGGACCTGAATTGCGGGAATCACCATTTCCGTACGCCGACCGACTCCACCGAAAGACTGGCGATGAGCTCCGACGCGGGCGGAACCCACACCGTCGCTCTCCCCACCGAGGAGCAGAAGCGAATGAGTGAGTCGAGCAGCAGGCGGCAGCTCGGACCACGCCGCCCGGTCGCGGCTCGCCCGCAGGCCAGGCCGGACGCCCGGTCGGACGCCCGGTCGGACGCCTGGGAGAAGACGACCATCGACGTCCTCTCCCGCCGTGACCGCCGGATCGCCGCACCGGCGAAGTCGGCGTGGCGACGCTTCGGCGAGCACTTCAAAACCGGGCGGGTGCTGTTCCTGGGCGACGCGGTCGTCGCCGCCTGCTTCGCCGGTTGGTGGGTGCAGTGGACGTGGCCGTTGCTGCTGGGCTGGCTGCTCACGGTCACCTCGTACGCGTCCTCCGGCCTCTACCGGCCCCGGCTGCACCTCACCCTCCTCGACCAGCTGCCACAGCTGGTGAGCCAGTTCGTCGTCGCGATGAGCGTGGCACTGACCGCGCCGGCGATGCTCGGCGTCGGCCTGGAGCTGCGCCGGCACGTCACCGGCGCGGCGCTGATGATCGGCGGCATGCTGCTGGCCCGCGGCCTGATCTTCACGGCGATCAGGATCGGCCGGAGCGCCGGTCTGGTCTGCCACCCGACGTTGATCCTGGGCGGCGGCGCACACGCCCAGAAGGTGCTCGGCGTGCTGAGCCGGCACAAGACGTACGGACTGAACGTGGTCGGCTACGTCGCCGACTCCCCCGTCCACGCCGAGGACCCCGCCGGCGGCTGGCACTACCTCGGCGACTTCGCCGCCCTTCCCCGCATCGTCGAGAAGCACGAGATCAGCGTTTTGCTCATCGACGAGATGTCGGTGGACCGGCCCCGGCTGCTCGACGGCCTCCGCAGCCGCTCCAGCATGCCGGCGACGTTTCTGCTCCTCCGGTCGTGGCCGCTGGACAGCTCGCGCGCCATCGGCGACCACATCGGTGGCGTGCCGATCCTGCGGATCAGCCGCGGCTGGAGCCTCGGGCAGCGATTCAGCAAGCGGCTGTTCGACATCGTCCTGGCCGCCGCCCTGCTGATCCTGCTGGCGCCGCTCATGCTGCTGGTGGTCGCCGCGATCCTCGTCGAGGACCGGCACGACCCCATCTTCAAGCAGGTCCGGGTGGGTCGCGACGGCCGGCTCTTCACCATGTACAAGCTGCGCTCGATGCGCCCGGTCCCCGCCGACCACTCCGACACGGCCTGGTCGGACGTCGCGGCCTCCCGGGTCGGCCGGGTCGGACGCATCATCCGCGCGACCTCGATCGACGAACTGCCGCAACTGTTCAACATCCTGCGCGGCGACATGACCTTCGTGGGCCCGCGCCCCGAGCGACCCCACTACGTCGAGCAGTTCAGCGCCATCTTCCCCGACTACCAGTCCCGCCACCGCGTCACGGTCGGCCTGACCGGCCTGGCCCAGGTGAACGGCCTGCGCGGCGACACCTCCATCGACGACCGCGTCCGCCACGACAACTACTACATCGACCACTGGAGCCTGTGGCTGGACATGAAGGTTCTCATTTGGACCTTCAGTCAGGCCTTCGGCGCCCGCGGCAGCTGACCCACGAAGCAGAGGTTTCGTCCTAATGACCGCCACCTTCCCTACCGGCGACCCGGCAGCGACTGAGGTCCTTCACGTCTCGGAGGCATTCAGCGACAGCGCAGCGACGGCGATGAGACAGGACACCGACCCGTTTTCGACCGGCCGCCACCGCTCCTTGGCTTCGGCTCGCCAGCAGAGCGTGCAGCCAGATACCACTCGAGACCTCAGAAGGATGGGGGGTTCACCGGGCTACCGCCCGCCGACCGGCAGCTACTCGCCACCGAAGGCTGGTCCTGTGCGCAGCCCGAACAAGCCGACCGGGACAAAGCCTGTAACGACGCCTAGAGACGAGAAGATGACGAGTTATCCGACGCGCCGAGTTGAACAAACAGCAGAAATCATTCTGCCGAGGTCAGCCACGAGGCCTCAGCTCATCTGGCGAGCTCGATTCACCATCATCGGCGTGTCGCTGGTCGTCGCAGCTCTCACTTACGGCATCAGTCTGGTGCTACCAGGGACCTACTCCGCGACCAGCGACGTGCTCGTTGCCAGCACGTCCTCGGTCACAAGCGTGGACTCGGTCAACGGTGCCAACGACCTGGCTTCGCAGTATGCCCAATTCGCGCGAACCTCGGTAGTGACGACTGATGCGGCCGGCCGCTCGGGTATTCCGGCCGACCGGCTTGCGGCCGGGACTACCGCCGTCACGCTAGCCAACACCAACATTGTGCGGATCACGGTGAAGGCCGACTCGGCCGACGAGGCGAGCAAGGGCGCCCGGGCGGTTTCAAGTGCCCTCGTCGCTCAGACTCAGAAGATCTTCGGGTCCACCGGGAAGAGTGAGCAGCAGCAATTGGCCGACTTGGACAAGTTGCTGGCTGCCTCCCAGGCCGACGTCGTTCGTCTCACCAAGGCCTTGGGGGCGGCGGCGCCCGGCTCCTCGAAGGCACAAGCCATCAACACCCAGCTCAGCAACGCGCTGCAGCAGATCACATCGTTGACCTTGAAGCGGATCGACGTGGTCAATCAGACCAGTAAGGGCAGCACTGGAGCTGGCGTCAAACTGACAGCCCTGACCGTCTCACCGGTCGCCGACAAGGTGTCGCCACAACCGATTCTCTACACGATCGTCGCCCTGATCGCCTCCCTCGTGCTGGTCACTGAACTGGCGGTGGTAAGCGGCCGCCGCAAGTCCGGCCCGATCATCCACCGTCGTGGGTCCCTGGTGGGCTGATGACCGCCGCTTCCAACGGCCTGATCGCCTTCCGAGATCAGGCGACTTCCCGCTTGCGGCTCGGGCCGCAGCAGCTCGTCGTCCTGCTGCTGGCGGCGCCGCTGCTGCTTCTCGGAGCGTCTGGCTGGACGCAGCGCCTGGCGTTCTCCACGCCGTCGCCCATCAAATACTCACTCACTGTCGCGGTGCCGCTCCTGCTTGCCGGCTTCGTGATCGTAAGGCAACGATTCCTCGTTCTTGCTGCTGTAGTTGTCGTCGCGGCGCCGGTGGCCACGCTTTCAGCCAGCTTCGCGGGCGTCGGCTTCAGCGTTCTCACGGTGGTATGCCTGCTGGCCGCCGTTCCGATCCTGCTCGGATTGACGCCTCGAGTTGGCTGGTCCGCACTGGGGCGGACGGTGCCGTTCGCCGCCGTGTTGGCCGCGCCGTCATTCGCGCACGGCAATGCAGTCTGGCCGAGAATCCAGGTCGCGATCACGGCACTGGCCGTTGCCGTCATCTGCGCCCGCGCCACACAGATGGCCGGCGGCGTGTCGGTACTGCTGGGCGCAGGACTCGCGTCCCTGCTCTTGGAAGCCGGTATCGCTATCTGGGAGTACATGACAGGTAGCGAGCTTGACGCGTACTCGGGCGTCGCCGCACGCAGCACCGACTATTTCTTTGCTTTCGCCGACAAGACACGGCCGACAGGAATGTACTTCGACCCGATCTCTTTGGGCACCTGTCTCTCGGTCGCCGTACCCATCGGTGTAGCCGCGCTGTACCTTCTGCTGCGTCGCCGCAGGTGGGTCTTCGCAGGAATCACGACGATAGCAGTGGGCACCATAGGCCTCGGCCTGGCGCTCACACTCTCGCGCATGGCGACCCTGGGCGCGCTGGCTTCCCTGCTCGTGGTGGTGGCGTTCACCCCAGCCAGATCGCGCCTGCGTGTCGCTCAAATCGTCGGCACGATGGCTCTCTTGTTCATGGCGGGTGCCCTTATCGTCGGGGGCCCGTCGTTGATCGAGCGCGCATCGTCCATCTCCGATCCCACGGCTCAAGGAGTAGCCACGGCGGACGGTGACCGTGATCGCGAGGCCTACTGGCACGTCGCCCTGGAGGCCGGCCGTGGGAGTCCAGTGGCCGGGGTTGGCGTGGGTAATCTCAACGCCATTCTTCTGGCCGACGCTCCGGACAGCGGCGAATTCACCCACGCTCACTCCACATACTTCCAGATCTTCGCCGAGTCTGGCGCTCTCGGACTCGGCGCGCTGGCCCTTCTGGCCGCTGGGCTGGCCGTAGACCTTCGCCGCGCCTACATCAAGGCTCCCTTGCTCGCCACCGGATTGATCGGTGCGGTTGCCGCCCTCGCCGTGGCAGCCCTCACAGACATTGTGATTCTCAAATACGTACCGGTGGCAGCGACGTTGGCCCCTATTCTCGGCATCATCACCGGGCTGGCCGGGCAGGGCAGCGATGACTGACGGAGATGGCACACCGCCGAAGGTTCAAGATCTGTCTGTCATCGCGGCCGACGGTATGGACAGCGATAAGGGGCCTGCCACTGCCACGCAGAGTCTCGCCGGCTCGGCCGGTTTGATGATCGCTCGCAAGATCGTGGGATCTGCCATGTCGGCCGTTTCCTCTATCGTCGTGGTGCGATGCCTCGGGCCTGATCACTTCGGCCAGTACGCCGCAGGGATGTCTGCCTTCTACCTGTTCACGGCCCTCACCGAATTCGGCTTCGGCCAAGTGCTCGGTATGGCCATTGGGCGCGGCCGCGCAGATGAGGCCGGCTATGCCCGCCTTGTGCTAAAGGTCAGTGCCATCTGGTCGTGCTTGGTTGCGGCGGCCGGAGTAGGCGTAGCGGCGCTGTTCGCCATGGACACAATCCGTGGTGGCACTCTTCTCGTGTTGGTGCCCGCTATTGCCTTGGCTGGGACGAGCGTTGTACGTCAATTCTTCTACGCCCGACACGAGGTCGGCCGCATGGCGAAGATAGACTTGATCACCGCTTTTTCCTCCACTTCTGTGATCGTGTTCGCAGCTTTGGCCGACGCTCCTGCCGTACTGTTGGCGGCCGCCGCCTCGGCAACTTCAGTGGTCAACAGCTTGCTCGTGTTGTTGGCTGCTCAACGCTGGTTGCATATGGGTCGAACTTCGTCCGGTACCGTGCGTGGCCTCATCAGGGAGGCGTACCCGATCGGGCTGGCGTCGTTCCTGTCCACCGCCTATACCTCCATCGACATCGCCATTCTTTCGGCCCTCTTTCCAGCTACCCAGGTCGGCCACTACGCGAGTGCAGTAAAGGTGCTCGGCATTCTGACGATATTCCCAGTCCTCGTGATGTCAGTCGCGTTACCGCAGATTGCTGCCGACTGGAGCGATCCGGCACGCTTCGGGGCGTTGATGACCCGTCTGTGGCACTGGTTCGTAAGCCTGGTGATGCCGGCGCTCGTCTGCGTGGGCATCAACGCGGCCGGCGTGATGCGGATCCTCTTCGGCTCGGAGTACGCATCCGTAGGCGGCTTACTTCGTGTGCTCATTCTGTCAGGCGCCATAGCGTTGCTTGTGAATCTGCTGAGTGTTCCGCTCATGGCCGCCGCGAAGGCTCGATGGCTGATCATCCAGAACGCCGTCGCCTTGGTGGTCAACGTCGTGGGCAATCTTGTCCTCGCACCGCATTACGGCATCATGACCGCTGCGTGGCTCACAGTCTTGACCGAAGCCGTTGTGTGCGTTGGCTCCTGGCTGGTGCTACGCGACCGAATTCCGGTCGGTGGGCTTCTTCGAGTGAGCCTCCTACCGCTGCTGGCGAGTGCGGGCGCCGTAGGTGTCGGCGTGATGTTCATCGACCGACCATGGCTCGCCCTGGCGCTCTCGGCAGTCTTGTACGTAGTTGTACTGACGGCGCTGCACGGTTGGCCCGATGAATTCGTACACCTCCTTCCAGCCCGCCTTCGACACTTCATGATGGCGGGTGCACGATGAAGGTGGTTCTCGCGACCGATGCACGCACGGCCGGCGGAGTGGGCCGGCATATGCACGACCTTGGCGCCGGATTGATCAGGCGCGGTATCACCGTGGAATTCGCGGCACCGCGGGAGTCACAGATCGCCACGGTGGCAGCCGATCTCGGCGCCAGATTCCTAGCGTTCGAGGACGGCGCGATCCGGGCAGATGTTTGGCACCTTCATTTGGCCGACACGTACGACCGAACAAGTCTGCCGGCGTTGTTGCGTGCCCGCCGAGTGGCACGCCGCCTCGTCGTCACGGAGCACCTCCCCCGCAACAATGCTTCCGACCGCACTCTCACCAGTGATCGGCGAACACCTGGGGCAGGCATAGCCAAGACTGTATTCAAACGAATACAACTGAGCCTGGTTGACTCAATCATCGCCGTCAGCGAGGGGTCGCGTCAGTTTCAGCTGCACCGCTACACGTTGCCAGCGCGCAGGATTGTCACCATCCATAACGGCGTCGACCTACACCACTTCCGGCCAGCCGCCACGTCACCGATCACGCCGGACCATGACCGCACAGTCGTCGCTGTGGGTTCGCTGATTCGGCAGAAAGGACACGACGTTCTGATCCACGCCGTCGCGCTAGCCCAGCAGGACTGGCGGGTCGTGGTCGCCGGGTCGGGTCCCCAACGCGCCGCGCTGGAAACCTTGGCGTCCCACACAGCGCCTGGACGCGTCGAACTGCGCGGTTGGGTCGACGACGTTGCAGGTTTGATACAGCGGGCGACGGTCGTGTGCTTGCCATCAAGGTGGGAGTCTTTTGCCTACGTGGCTCTCGAAGCTATGGCGATGGGAATACCTGTCGTCGCAACTCGTGTCGATGGTGTCGAAGAGTTTCTCACTCACGAGCGCTCCGGCTTGCTGGTAAAACCTGACGATCCGATGGACCTCGCCACGGCGATCGACAGCATCGTGCGCGACCAGGACTACGCACGTCGCCTCGCCGACAACGGGCGCAAAGACGCGGCGGCGTTCGGGCTCGACCTCATGGTCGACAAGACACTTGAGCACTATCGGAGTCTGTTGTGAGTCCGATTTTTCACCCTTGTTCTGCCGCCGCTGGCAAGAAGGTCATCGTCTGCCAACACCTGGTTGTGAGCCAGGTACCAATCGGCCGATCGGCAAGCAGGTGCAAGACATGGTGATGGGCGCAGCCATCTTGCTCGTGCTGCCTGCCGAGGGCGGTGTGGCTCATGTCGCCACGAAGGTTGCGCGGGAGTTCCGGCGCCAAGGGCGCGACGTGCGTGAAATCGTGCTCGCCGAAACGGCTGCACCAGCCTGGACCGGGCTGTGGGCCGCGGCCAAGGCATACCGGCAGATCAAACGAACGAGCGTGGTGCACATCGAGTTCGGCCGAACCGCAACGGCTCCGTTTTGGTTCGCGGCGCTGGCGGTACTGATTCGCGGCGACGTCGTACTCGTCGCGCACGACGCACCGACGCTGGTCGACGCGCCCGGCGCCGCTGTCATGCCCGCGAAAGTTGGTTGGCGCGACGCTATTGCGCATAAAGTTGCTGCGCCGCTGCTCAATAACGCCGTGACAAGCCTCGTCCGCCGCCGAGCCGGCGCGGTGGCTGTGCTCAGTGAGACGGCTGCGCAGCGCTGCAAGACCGCCGGCATGAGACGCGTCGGGATCATCGGCCACGGGGCGGACGCTCCGTTGACGGGACAGGCACCATCGGCCTCGGACACAATCGTCTTCGGCGGCTTCCTCAGCCCGGCGAAAGGTCTCGAAGACCTACTCGACGCCTGGAGCACGATCGGCGACCGGCGGGGCTATCGCCTGCTCATTGCGGGAACCGCGTCCCGTCAGCATGCGGCCTGGGTTCAACGACTACGCGATCGAAGCGCGTCCTTCCCCAACCCACCCGAGTGGCTGGGATACCTCGACGATCATGCGTTCGACGAGTTGATCGCCAACGCCGCCGTGGTAGTACTGCCGTATCGCAGCTCCAACCCGGCGAGCGGAATCCTCGTCCGCTCGATGGTGCAGGGACGAGCCATCCTCGCTACCCGAGTCACCGCCATGGAATCCCTGATCGAAGACGGCATCACCGGTCGTCTGGTCGAGATCGGCGACACCGCCGCGATGGCCGACACGCTGAACGTTCTTATCGCTGACGACAAACTGCGAGACCAGCTCGGGGCACAGGCCGCCCGAGTAGCCGCCATGCGACATACATGGCTGCTCCAGACAGAAGACCTCGACCGTATCTATGCGATCGCCGGGAGGGCGCTGTGAGGATGGCAGTACTGCACAACCTGACCCAGGGCGGTGCCTGGCGACGCCTGATGGAGCAGGCCACAGCCCTGCACGACGCAGGCGTCGAGGTGGTCGAGTTCACCACCGGCTCCTCAGTTCCGGTGACGGCACGACCCTATGTGCTGCCGCTGGACGTACGCGCGCCCAAGTTGCCTCTACTGCTGCGACCCCCGCAGCGGGTCCTCGACCTTCGCCACCTGAGGGCAGTTTGGCGTGCGCTCGGCCAGATGGCCGAGCATGCCGGAGCCGACATCATCTTCGCCAACCCAGACTCCGTCCTGCGCGGCGCCGTGCCGCTCTCTGTCACCACGACACCGATCGTCCGGTACGTCGACGAACCGCGTCGAATCGACTACGAACCCGAACTGATGGCCAGCCTGAACCCGACCACGCGGGCGATGTACGCCGGCCTTCGCCGGATGGAGCGGCAGACGGATCGAGCCGCAGTGCACGAGGCCACGGCGCTGGCTACCAACTCCCGCTACACCGCGGGACGTATTCGAACCGCCTATGGTCGAGACGCTCAGATAGTGCCCTGCGGTGCGCCGTCGCACATGGCACCTGACAGTTCCGTCCCAGCACATCTGTTGTCCGTCGGATCTCTGCTGCCCAGCAAGGGGCACGATCTGGTCGTTGAAGCAGCGGCTCGGAGCGGACTCGATCTGCCAGTGATCGTGGTGGCCTACCGCGACGACATAACAGAGCGGCAACGGCTGCAAGCAGTGGCCGATCGCCTGGGCATCCATTTGAGCATTCGAACGGGTATCAGCGACGCGGATTTGGTCGCGCTGTACCGCTCAGCATGGGCCACGCTCTATCTGGCCACCGCCGAGCCGCTCGGGCTGGTCAGCCTGGAGGCGCAGGCCTGCGGCAGCCCGGTGATCGTATCGGCCGAGGGCGGACTGCCGGAGACCGTCACCGATGGACGCACTGGATGGGTGGTGGCTCGGGAAGCGAGCGCCGCAGCCGAGGCGCTCAGCCGGATGGCACGTGACAAGTCGCGGGACAGCATGGCCCGCCACGCGGCAGACGCGGGAACAGCGAGTAGATGGCGCGCATCCGCCGAGGCCTTGATCGAACTGGCAAGCCGGGCCCGAGTGGCTGACCGATTGGAGCCGATCGGGTGAAGCACCTCATCATGGTTGCGAAGAGCCCTTGGGTTCCGACTATCCGGCGAGAGCATGCCCTCGCCGCCCAGGCCTCCCGGAACGGCGTACGTGTCGACTTCATCGAGGCGCCCTTGGACGTGCGCGCAGTAGGCGGCGAGCGCGGCAGATGGCTGACCGGTTTCCGCGGGGCCGGCCGGACCACGCCGGCATCGCAGGTGGTCGTCCACCCCCGCTCGACATTGGTACCCGGACACCGTGCATGGGTGGCGGCCGCCGTCGACAACTTCTTGCTCAGGCGCACCGTGCGGTCCCTTATCGCCGATCCCACCGAAACCACCGCCGTGGTGAACGTGCCCTGGCAGTGGGATGCGACCGCCGGCCATGGTGTACGCCGGGTGTTCGATGCTGCCGACGACTGGAACCTGCTGCTCGGTGGTCGCCGCTCCCACGTGCGCGCCCAGTACGACAAAATCGCCGCCGAAGCCGACGCCATTATCGTGGCCAACGAGAACCTCGCCGAACTATTCGGCGGCCGCGCGGTCCAGCTCGTGCCCAACGGCACTCAGACCGACCTCGTCACCAGCGCGGTAACCCGCATACCGGGCAGCCGACGCTTGGTTTACGTCGGCACGTTCTCCGAGCGCTTCGACGCTGAACTCGTCGGGCAGGTGCTCGACCTTCTGCCGGGATGGACCCTCGACCTATACGGTGAGTTCCGGTACGCCGGTCATGGCGACAAGCCCGCACCAGAATTCGATCGTTTGCTGAAAAATCCGCGCGCCACCTGGCACGGCGTCGTTGAACGCGCTGGATTGAGCCGCGTCCTCAGCGGTGCCACGGCGGCTCTCGTCCCACACCGCGCACGGTACAGCAGAGGCCAGTCGTCGATGAAATTCCTCGACTATGCCGCACAGGGTTGCCCGGTCGTCAGCACTCACTGGGAAAGCGGGATCGAGAGGCAAACACCCCCAGGCGTCTGGTTCGCCGACACTGCGACCGAGTTCGCAGCGGCCGTGCGTACCGCCGCGCTCGTCGACAGCGCCGCCGTGGCGAGCGCTCGGACTTGGGCGCAGGAGCAGACGTGGGAACGACGCTGGCCGTTGTGGGCGGCCGCTGTCTTCCCCAACACATCCAAAACACCCAAGGGATCGGGCAGCGCGTGACACTCGACGTGTTGATGTTGACCAATGCAATTCCGCCTGACCAGTTTGGCGGCCTTGAACGCTACGTCCGCGAACTGGCCGCCGCACTGAGCCGTGCCGGCGTGCGGACAGGCATAGTGGCCAAGCGAGTGTCGCCAAGCTCGCCCGACGTCGAAATGAGTGATGACGGCGTACATCTGTTCCGCCACGACGTACCGAGCAAGTCAAGCAAGACTTTCGCGGTGCGATATCCGGTGCGGACGTGGCGGTCGATCCGATCGATTTTGGCCGAGCATCCACGCGCGGTACTGCACGGACACTTCCCGATCCCAGTGATGCCGCTCGTCAAGCCGTTCGCCTCAGTCGAGCGCCCGTTCCTCTACACACTGCATGGAGCTGTTCACACCGAATTGCTTCGCGAACGCCAAGGTTCATACGCGTTGCCAAAACTTGTGCAGGGGCCAGTTGTCGAAGGGCTGCGCCGGGTCGAGGCGTCCGTCGTCTCGCGAGCCTCCACGGTTGTGGTGTTGTCCGAGTACATGCGCACCGTGCTGGCTCAGCTCTCAGTCCGCTCAGCCGCCAACGCACGAGTTGTACCCGGAGGCGTCAACACCGCGTGCTTCCGCCCGAACCTGACTTCACGGAGCAGCAGTGATCCGCTCATGTTCACCGCTCGGCGGCTGACCTCCGGCAAGGGCGTCACTGAGCTGGTGGCAGCCATGGCGACGGTTGTCGAACGGCACCCCCGTGCGCGTCTCGCCATTGCCGGTGACGGACCGTTGCGACCTCGAATAGAAGCCGACATCGCCGCCCGCAACCTTCACAAGAACATCGAGCTGCTCGGTCGACTCGGCGACGATGATCTACGAGCGTGGTACAACCGCGCCACCTTGACGGTCGTGCCGACTACCGACCCGGAGCCCTTCGGGCTCGCCACAGCCGAGTCGCTGCTCTGCGGAACTCCGGTGCTGGTCACCCCGGCCGGCGGTAGCCCGGAGCTCGTACGCGGACTCGGTCCACGATTCGTGACTCCCACCGCCGACAGCGCCGGCCTCGCGCAGGGCATCCTTGACTTGCTCGACACCCCCGAGGCACTTGACCAAGCGCGGCGATCTCTTCCTGGCGACTTGCCGATCAGGTGGTCCTGGGACACGGTGGCCGCCCATTACGCCACGATGTACGAGACACTTAGATGAGCGCACGCCTCATGGTGATCAGTCCAATATTTCCCCCCGCTGTCGGCGGAATCGAGTCCCTTACTGCCGGACTGGTCGACCGGTGGGACGGCCCGGTCCACGTCCACACTCTTGAGGAGCCCGGTTCAGCGGCATGGGACGCGGCGGCGCCCTACCCTGTGTCGCGGGTCAGGAACGTACCAAGGGGCGGACGGAAATCGATAGCCCGCCTGACCGCCGCCACCCTCGGACGAGCTCGACAGTTCCGGCCCGAAATCGTGTTCAGCACGTTCGTGCGCTGTGGTTACGCGGCTGCCTTGGCGCGTCAGGTCACTGGCGCGGCGTGGTTGCAGCACTACCACGCCCGGGAAGTGCCCACCTGGCCACGCGACTCACGATTCTGCGCACGCCACGCGGATCAGGGCATAGCCGTCAGTCACTACACCCAGTCGCTGGTCGAGTCGATCGCTCCCGATACGAGACCGATCGCCGTGATTCCACCAGGTATCCCCATCAAGAACACGACACCTGGACCTCGGAGCGATCGGCCTACTCTCCTCACCATTTCTCGCGTCAACGACGCCTACAAAGGGCACGACGTGGTCCTCGACGCGCTGCCCTTGATCCGCGAACGGATCCCCGCCATACGTTGGGTGATCGTCGGCGGGGGTGACCGGCTACCGTGGCTGCGTCGGCAAGTTCATTCACGCGGCCTCGAGGGCCACGTCGAAATTCGCGGCATCGTCGACGACGACACCCGGGATCAGTTGCTGGCCGACAGTGACCTTTTCGTCCTTCCCAGCCGCACGGGCACGGACGGACGTACCGGAGAAGGCTTCGGCATCGTCTATGCCGAGGCCGCCGCAGCTGGCCTGCCGATCGTGGCCGGCAACCACGGCGGTGTCGTCGACGCAGTGCAGCACGGGATCAGCGGCCTGCTCATCGATCCCACCGATCCCGGCCAGCTCGCCAAGGCGGTGACCAGCCTGCTGCTTGACCCCGCGGACTTGGCTCGCATGTCGGTCGCAGCTCGCTCGTGGAGCGAACGCTTCCTCTGGGACCGGGTGGCCAACGAGTTCCGAGAACTCGCGCTTTCCACCCTTGAGCGGGTCGGTCGGAGGCGAGGTTGACATGGCCGCTGTCCTGCATGTCTCGCAGCCGGTAACTGGCGGCGTCGCTCGCGTCGTCCTCGGGCTCGCCGTCGCTCAGGCCGCCGAAGGATTCGATGTGACGGTCGCTTGTCCAAGCGGCTCGCTGGCCGAACGCCTGGTCGGCACCGGGGTCCGGTGGCGGCGCTGGAACTCGGCGCGTGAGCCGGTGCATGGCTTACGTGCGGAGATGCGCGCTCTTCGTCAGGTAGTCGATGACGTCCGGCCGGATCTGGTGCACTTGCATTCCAGTAAAGCGGCCCTAGTCGGGCGACTTACCCTGCGCGGAAGGATCCCGACGGTCATACAGCCACACGCCTGGTCCTTCCTTGCGGTATCCGGAAAGTCGCGTCTTGCCGCGATCAGGTGGGAACGGCTGGCCACCCGTTGGACCGACTTGTTCCTCTTTTGCAGCTGGTCCGAGCGTAACGAAGGTGCTGCCCACGGTATCGGAGGACCCGGACGGATCGTGCTCAACGGCGTTGAGCTGGACCGTTTCCGGCCCGCGTCGACACCTGAAGCAATTGTCGCGCGGCACGACCTCGGTCTGCCTAAGGAAGGTTTCGTTGCCGCCGTGATCGGGCGCCGCTCCGAACAGAAGGGTCAGGACGTCGCCCTTCGGGCGTGGCGCAAGGTTCGCCGGGTGGCGCCCGACTCGCTATTACTTCTGGTGGGGGACGGCTATCTCGATGGCTTCGACGCTGAAAACGGGGTCGTGACAAGGGCGGCGATTTCCGACGTACGGCCAATCCACGCCGCAGCAGATCTCATCGTGTCACCTTCTCGGTGGGAAGGGCTGTCGCTCGCCATTCTGGAGGGCATGGCCGCCGGCAGTTCAGTCGTGGCCACAGACGTCGCCGGAAGCAGAGAGGCCTTGCTCGCCGGCTCGCTGCCGCCGGCGGGCGCGATCGTCGCGGCCGGCGACGAAGACGAGCTTGCGGACGCCATTCTCGCGCGCTGCCAGGATCCCAGTCTCTCGCAGCGTGAAGGAATCGCCGGCCGAAGGCGGGCTGAAGTCATCTTCCAAGAGACGTTGACCGCGTCCGCCGTCGTAGACAGCTATGGTATTTTACTTAGTCGTCGTAAGCGTTGATTCCGCTAGAAAGAGTGGCCCCAGTAAAAGCCCAAATAGATCGTCATGAACGCCGACACCCCGGCCAGGAGGGCGAGGACCAGAACCATCCTCGTCCGGCTCCCCTCGACCCAGAACACAAGAGGAAGCAGAAGAGGAAACGCGGGCACGAGCATCCTGGCCTTGGACCAATAGAAACCTGCGCCAGTTAGGGCGATGACGAGGCAGATCGCCGCGTACACCAGCAACGGCCACGGCACTCGTGCACGGATCGCTTTGAACAAAAGTATCGAGGCTGTCGCCAAAACTAGGCTGACCTCGACGTACTCGAAGGGCGCTGAGCCACCCAGAACTTCGCTCCGCACGAACGAGTAGCCGAAGAATCTCAACGTATAAAGGCCACCGTCGAACGACATGTGCCACGCCTGGTTCTGTACGTAGAAGTAACCGTCGGCGCGGCCCAGCCTGGCTGCCACCCACGCCACGAAACCAACCAGGCCTAGCGGGGCCAGCAGCATGGCGCCCCACGCCCGCCACAGAAGCGGTTCCTTGCGCAGAGCCAGCAATGCGGCCAGAAAAGTGGTTGCGACAAGGGCCGCCGCGGTAGGGCGGGTCAGACCAGCCAGCAACGTAAAAATGCCCACGGTGAGCCAGTGGCGACGCAGAAGAGCCACCAACGCGGTCGCGGTCAGGGCGGTGAAAACCGACTCGCTGTATCCCATGGACTGAACGACGGCGTGGGGAACGACGGCCCACAATGCCGCCAGAAGGACGCCAGCACGCTTGCTGCGGACCTGTGCTCCGAGGCAGTACAAGGCCGCGGCTGCGACGAGAGCGGCACCGTTGGCCACTAGAAGTAGCGCCGTTCCAACATCTACATGCAAAACAAAACGTACCGCCGCGGTCAAGGCCGGATAGAGCGGAAAGAAAGCCAGATTGCTGTGCGCGAGTACCCCCTGCTCGTCCACAGCCACCGCCGTGTCGTACCCGTGAGTTGCCACGTCCGCGTAATACGTCGCGTCGAAGGACAGCAAGACGGCGCGCACACTTTCATGCTTGACGTGAGCGGCGACGGCCAGCACGGCGATGTTGGCTAGGCGCAATAAGCAATACACACCTAAGGCCATCGCCAAAGCGCCACCGTGGGCGCGTAGCCCGCTTGCCGGCATGACTGCAGTCTTACGCGAGCTACCTGAAATCGAGGCGCTTTCGGACGCGTCCGAAGTCGGTGTCAAAGTTGCTCCTGGTACGTGCCTCGAGAAAGACGTCGTCGGAGCTTGGACGCTATGCGGGCGGCGGCGGCCGCACTTCAGAGGTCTTGGCTGGTCCCTAGGCCGCCCGGGTGGTGCCTCTCGTCCGGCTGGACCACTCGGCGGCCCATTCGGTCAGCGGCAGTGCCTGGTGACGCCGATCGGTCCGCGGGACCGGTCCGGCTCACGGCCCCGCTGCGTCTGATCTGACAATCGGTTGACGTAATGCCTCACTGACGGCCGAGGGCGTCGATGGCCGCCATCTCCTCGTCGGTCAGGACGAAGCCGTCGAGGTCGGCGTTTCGGGCGATGCGCTCCGGCGTCGCGGACTTGGGGATGACGACGAACTCGTGCTGAATGTGCCAGCGCAGCACCACCCGCGCCGGGTCGACGCCGTGGGTGGAGGCGATGCTGGTGAGCACCGGGTCGTGCAGGTTGGTGGTCTTGAACGGGGAGTAGCCCTCCAGCACCACGCCCCGGTCGCGGTGTGCGGCTACGACGGCGGGGTCGTACAGGGTGGGACCGAAGCGGATCTGGTTGACCGCGGGGCGCTCGCCGGTCTCGGCCGCGAGCTCGTCGATCTCGTCGGCGCCGTAGTTGCTGACGCCCACGGCCCTGGTCAGGCCCTCGTCGCGGGCCTTGAGGAACTCGCGCCACACCTTGACCGAGCGGCCGCGGTGCGGCGGCCAGTGGATGAGCCACAGGTCGACGGCGTCGACGCCGAGGGCGCGTACGGAGGCCTCGATGGTGGCGCGTTCCTTGCCGGCCCGCTCGGGGGGCAGCTTGGTGGTGAGGAAGACCTGGTCGCGGGCGACGCCGGAGTCGCGCAGCGCGCGGCCGACCTCGGCCTCGTTGCCGTACATCGTGGCCGTGTCGAGGTGGCGGTAGCCGGCCTCGAGCGCGTCCCGGACCGCCTGGTAGGCGGCGTCGCCGCGCAGCTGCCAGGTGCCGAAGCCGAGCAGCGGCATCTCGATCGGGGTGCCGTCGGCCGCCTTTCCCAGCGGCAGGGCGGGAATCGTCATGACCTCATCCTGCCCCCGAACCGCCCGGGCGACACCCCGCGCCAGGTGTGTCACGCGTTATTCGGCGCCCGCGGACGTCGGGTGGTGGTCGGGCACGGGGGCGCGCAGCGGGGCCGCGGCCGGGTCGTGCGCCGACGGGTCGGCGGCGGGCAGGGCGCTGAGCCCGGGCAGCCGGGAGTTCTCCATCGCGGCGCGCTCGGCGAGCGCGCGTTCCAGGGCTGCGCGGGCGGCGGCCTCGTCGGCGTCGTTCATGTCGGTCTCCTTCGATGAGGTGGGCAGCGTGAAGTGGAACCGGGTGCCGCCGCCGGGGTTGTCGGCCACGCCGATCTCGCCGCCGTGGCGTTCGACGATGTGTTTGCAGATGGCCAGGCCCAGGCCGGTGCCGGCGTATCCGGCCTCGGCGTGGGCGCGGTGGAAGCTGTCGAAGACGGCGGGCTTGTCGTCGTCGGGGATGCCGATCCCCCGGTCCGCGACCTCGATGCGGGCCCACCCGCCGCCGCAGTCGGTGGCGGTCACGTTCACCCGCGGCACGGTGCCGGGCCGTACGTACTTGAGGGCGTTGCCGAGCAGGTTGTCCAGCACGTGGCGCAGCATCGCCGGGTCGGCGGTGACGTCGGGCAGCGGGCCGACGTAGATCTGCGGCTGGTCCTCGGGGCGCAGGTGCGCGGTGCGGTCGTGGACCACCTCGGCGACCACCGCGGCGAGGCTGACCCGGCGGGTGCGCAGCGGGGCGTCGCGGGCGGTGGTGTACGCCAGCAGCGTGTCGATCAGCCCGGCCATCCGGTCGACGGCCAGCACGATCCGGTGCAGGCTGTCGCGGGCCTCGGTGACCGCGGGGCCGGCGGGCGCCTCCTCGAGGTCCTCGGCCGCGGCCTCGCAGTGCCCGCGGATGACCGCCAGCGGGGCCTTCAGGTCGTGCGCGACGACGCCGGCGAAGCCCGCCAGGTCGTTCTCGTAGCGGCGCAGGTCGGTGATGTCGTGGAAGACCGCGACCGCGCCGGGCTGGCCGGCGCTGGTGTCGAGCGGGCGGCCGTCGACGCTGACCAGGACGCCCTCCGGCCGCTGCGGGTTGCGCACGATCATCTCGACGCCGTCGCTGTGTTCGCCGCGCAGGGCCCGGATCAGCGGCAGCTCCTCGACCGGGAACGGGGTGCGCCCGTCGGGCAGGTAGAGGCCGTAGTGCCGCTGCCAGGAGTGCGGGTCGTTCTCGTCCTCGCCGACCCCGAGCAGCTGCCGGGCGGCGGGGTTGTGCAGCAGGAACGCGCCGGTCTGGTCGACCACGCCCACCCCGTCGCCGATGCTCGCCATGATCGCGCTGAGCAGCGCGGCCTGCCGGCGGCTGTCCTCCTCGGCCTCGCGCAGCTCGGCGGTCGCCTCCTGCACGCGCCGCCACGCCCGGGCCCGGCCGGTGGCCAGCACGTACACCAGGCCCGCCAGCAGCACGGTCATGGCGCTGCCGGTGCTCAGCAGCGTGAGCGGCATGCGGCTGGACGCGCCGGGCAGGTGCGACGAGTCGGCCCGGGTCACCAGCGTCCACTGCCGGTCGGCGACGCTGAGGTCCACGCTGCGCTCGAGGTCGGCGTCGCCCGGCACGTCGTACTCGGCGACCGCAGGCCGGCGGCCGTCGCGGTTGGTGGCCAGCAGCTTGCCGTCGAGCTGGCCCTGGCTGACCGTCGCGAGCACCCCGCTGAGGAAGTCCTCCCCGCGCAGGCCGAGCACGAGCCAGCCCTTGAAGTCCGGGTCATGCGTACGGGTCTGGATCGGCGCGGCGAAGACGAACGACCGCTGCTGCTCCTCCGCCGGCAGGTCGCGGTCCCGCAGCAGGACGTACGCGTCGGAGACGCTCGGCCAGCCGATGCGGCGCGCGTCGTCGAGGGCGGCGGCCGCCTCGGGCGCGGCGGCCACGTCGAGCCCGTTGAGCTGCGGCCCGGCGGCGTGCAGCGTCCGCGTGAAGATCGAGAAGTAGTGCTCGTCGTGGCCCGCGGCCGGGCGCAGCTCGAGGCCCTCGGCGCCGCGCGAGCGCCAGAGCCGCTGCAGGCCCGGAACCTGCTGGTCGGTGCCCGGCACGACGTAGGCGAGCGAGGCCGCGCCGATCAGCCCGGCCGAGTCGAGCGGCGCGGTCGCCGTGTCGAAGGCCTCCCACGTGAGGACGGGTTCGGTGGCGATGCCCGCGGCGGCCGTCTCGAGCAGCGAGCGGTAGCGCTCGGTCTCGGTCTGCACCGCCGCACGGGCCACGGCCGTCCGCTGGTCCATCACGCGCTCGGCGTTCTCGCGCTGCGCCGAGCGCATCCCGGCATGGACCGAGATCACCACGGTGAGCCCGACGAGCAGCACGATGCCGGCGAGGGTGACACCGGTGAAGCGCCCGCGACGGGGGGCCGCCGCGAGGGCCGAGAGGTCCGGTCGCTTCACTGAAGTGAGCATAAAGTGCAAATCGCCCCCGTCGGCCGGGGTTCGGCCAACGGGGGCGAGAAGAACGTCGCTTACTTCCAGATGTCGTACTGGTAGAGCTTCTGCTGCGCCATCAGCGTGGTGACCTTGGTGTAGTAGTTCGGGTCGGTGGCGTAGCCGGCCTTCCACACCTTCCAGATGAAGCTGTTCGCCTCGGTGGTGTAGTTGAAGGCGCCGGCGTAGCGGGGGTTCACCCGCAGGAAGTTGCCGTGGTCGCGGAACGAGTGCGCCATCGACGCGTACGTCCGGAAGGTCGCCACCGTCGAGAAGCAGGACCCGGCCTTGGTGCACTCCTGGGTGCGGTAGTCGTGGCAGCCGTTGGCCAGGGTCCCGTACCGGCCGCTCTGGCACTTGATGCCGAAGTAGTTGCGGTCGACGGTGGACAGGCCGCTGCGGCCCCAGCCGGACTCGAGGATCGCCTGCGCGATGGTCACCGACGCCGGTACGCCGTACTCGCGCCAGCCCTGCTGGGCGCCGGGCACGGCGGCCCTGACGAACTGCTCGGGGGTCAGCGTGGCGGCCGGCGACGACGGCGTCGGCGACGCGCCCGGGCACAGGCCGAGGGCGGGCGTGACGACGTACGCGTGGGAGATGTACGTGCCGTCGGACAGGCGGTTCCACTGGGTGGTCGCGCGGACCGTGCCCGCGACCAGCGTGCCCTGCACGTAGCAGACGCCCTGCACGACGGCGCCGCTGGTGACCACGCGCTTGACCGGCGCGGTGGTCGACGGGCCGGTGCGGATGTTCACCTTGCCGTCGGCGCTGCGGACCGTGCCGGCCTTGGCGGCGGTGGGCTTCGCGGCGGTGGGCTTGGACGCGACGGGCTTGGCCTTGACGGCCTCGGCCTGCGGCGAGCTGGTCGCGCACCGCTGCACGGTGCCGCTGCGGACGTACGCGTGGGTGACGAAGCCACCGGTGCTGAGCTTGTCCCACTGGGTGGTGGTGCGCACGGAGCCGCGCACGCTCTGCCCGGTGACCGCGCAGAGCGCGCTGACCTTCTGGTCGTCGCGCAGCGAGCCGAGCACCTTGGCGGCCAGCGACGGGGCGGAGCGCACCTTCAGCGTGCCGCGCACGTCGATCGTGGCCGGAACCGCGGCCGCGTGCGCCGCGGCGGGCGCGGCCACGAGACCGGCGCCGACGGCGAACACCAGCAGCGGGCCGGTGAACCGGCGGGCGTACTGCCTCATGGGAAAACGTCTCCTTCGTAGCGGGCGGCGTCCGTACGAAGGTCGCGGTGCGGCGTTGCGGGGCGAGAGCGCATCCGGGTGCGAACCGGTTGCGGCGATCGGCGGCCGGGTCGGCTGTGTCGTGCGGGACACGGTGCGACTTATGATGCGTACGCGATTGGGAAGGCGACCGGGTGGGAAACAAGCGCTGGCGTCCCCGCCCCCACGCCCCGGAGAAGGACACCGAAGCCCATGACGGTCCTGGCGTCCCCCGAACGACCGGCGACGACGCGTCCCCGAGGCGCCCGGCACCTGCTCGCCCCGCTCGCCGTCGCTCTGCTCGCCACCGCCGGCGCGTACGCCCTCTATCGGCTGTTCGTGCGCACGACGCTCGGCCAGCAGGTCGACACCGGCGCGATGCGCGGCGCCGACGTGCACCATCCCCGGGTGGTGGAGGTGCTGGACCGTACGCTCAACGGCACCTCGCTGGCCAGCCTCGTGCTCGTCTGCCTGTTCGCGGCGGTCTTCGGCGTGCTGCGCCGGCGGCTCGACCTCGCGGCCGGCGCGACGCTGCTGGTGCTCGGCGCGAACGCCACCACGCAGCTGCTCAAGACCCACCTGGCGCGCCCCGACCTGGACGGGTTCGCGATGCCGAACTCGTTCCCGTCCGGGCACACCACGGCCGCCGCGTCGGTGGCGTTCGCGGTGATCCTCGTGCTGCCGCAGGCGTTGCGCGGCACGGTGGCGCTGGCCGGCTTCGCGTACGTCACCGTGATCGCGGTGGCGACCGTGTGGGCCGCGTGGCACCGCCCCAGCGACACCCTCGCCGGGCTGATGGTCACGCTCGCCTGGGGCGCCGTGGCCGTGTTCGTGATCCGCGTGCTGCGGCTGCGTACCGCCGGCGCGCTGCAGCCGCCCGGCCGGTTGTCCATGCTGCCGCTGCTGGTCATCGGGGCGGTCACCGGCGTGGCGGGCCTGCTCGGGCTGACCGCGGTGGCGCTGTCCGAACGGGTCCTGCCCGACCTGGTCTCCGGCCGGTTCGCTTTCCTCTCCGGCTCGGCGGCCATCACCGCCGCCGCGGCCGGCGCCTTTCTCGTCTGGGTGCGGCTCGCCGCCGGCGACCGGCTGGTGCCGGACGTGACGGACACCCCCGGCGAGCCGCAGATCTCCGGCGTTCCGGCGACCGCCGGCCGCCGCGTCAAGGGAGGCACGAAATGACCATGCCCAATAGCCCCGACAACCCGGCGTCCGCGGGCAGCGTCCCGCCCGGCCCCGCAGGCGTGCCGAGCCTGCCCGCACAGACCGTGGCCGCGGGCGGCTCACCCAGCGTGGTGGTCGGCACCTACCCCGACTACGCGCAGGCGCAGAAGGCCGTCGACACGCTGTCGGACAACAAGTTCCCCGTCGAGCGCACCGCCATCATCGGCACCGACCTGCGCCTGGTCGAGAACGTGCTGGGCCGGCTCACCACCGGCCGGGCCGCGCTCGCCGGCGCGGCCAGCGGCGCCTGGTTCGGCCTGTTCGTCGGCCTGCTGTTCGGGCTGTTCAGCGACTCCGGCTGGTTCGCCGTCATCCTGGTCTGCCTGCTGATCGGCGCGGCGTGGGGCGCCATCTTCGGCGCGATCGCGCACGCCGCCACCGGCGGCCGCCGCGACTTCGCGTCGCGCTCGTCGATCCAGGCCGGGCAGTACGCCGTCGTCACCGACCCGGACGTCGCCGACCAGGCCCGCTCCCTGCTCGTCCAGCTCAACTGGCAGGCCAGCGGCGCGCAGTGACATGGCCTCGCTCCGCTCGGCGGACGACTGCGGATTGATCACCCCCCGGGCTGACTGGCCCGGGGGGGTGACGTCATCAGAGGGAGGCGCCCAGCTGGCCGCGGAGCTTGGTCAGGGCCCGGGTGAGCAGGCGGGAGACGTGCATCTGGCTGATGCCGATCTGCTCGGCGATCTGCGACTGGGTCAGGTTGCCGTAGAAGCGCAGCGTGAGGATCTTCTGCTCGCGCTCGTCGAGGGTGGCCAGCGCGGGGCCGAGGGCGACGCGGGTCTCGGCCAGCTCGTACTCGTAGTCCTCGCCGCCGAGGGTGTCGCCGAGCTCGGTGGAGCCGTCGGCGCTGATCGGGGTGGACAGGCTGGTGGCGTTGTAGGCGCGGGCGCCTTCCAGGCCTTCGAGGACGTCTTCCTCGGTGACGCCCAGGTGGGCGGCGACGTCGGCGACGGTCGGGGAGCGGCCGAGGCTGTGGGTGAGGGTGCTGTTGGCCTCGGTGATGGCCAGGCGCAGTTCCTGCAGGCGGCGGGGCACGCGCACCGACCAGGTGCGGTCGCGGAAGTGGCGCTTGATCTCGCCGATGATGGTGGGGATGGCGTAGCCGGCGAAGTCGACGCCGCGTTCCGGGTCGAACTTGTCGACGGCCTTGATCAGGCCGACGGTGGCGGTCTGGACGAGGTCGTCGGTGGGCTCGCCGCGGCCGGAGTAGCGGTGGGCGAGGTGACGGGCGAGCGGCAGCCACGCCTCGATCGCCCGGTCGCGCAGAGCGGCGCGAGACGGATGATCGGCGGGCAGCGCGGCGAGCGCGGTCAGGACTTCGGTGGCGGTCTCGGGCACCGCCGTCTGGGACACGGTCATCGGGGGTCTCTCCATCTAGCGGGCAGAGAGCCGTGCCCGCACGCGGCGACCTGGCTTGCTGGGTCAACGCTAGCCGAGGAGCCAGGCGTTGCCCAGCTGATCGGACGATGGGCGCGGCGCAAGTGTCCATGAGCGTCACCCGCGGGGGGATTTAATGTCGGAGCCGCGTGGTAAACAGCGGTTAACCAACTCCGCAGCACCGACGAGGACAGGGAAACAGGGATGGCCATACTCGGCATCGACATCGGCGGCTCCGGCGTCAAGGGCGCCCCGGTCGACACGGCGCGCGGCGAGCTGATCGCCGAGCGGTTCCGGGTGCCCACGCCGCAGCCGTCCGACGTCACCAGCGTCGTCGAGGCGGTCGCCGAGGTGGCGGCGCAGTTCGAGGGGTACGACCGGGTGGGCGTCACGTTCCCCGGCGTGGTGGTCGACGGGGTGACCCGCACGGCGGCGAACGTGGACAAGTCGTGGATCGACGCCCCGGCCGCGCGTCTGTTCGCCGACCGGCTCGGCAAGCCCGTGTCGGTGCTCAACGACGCCGACGCGGCGGGCGTGGCCGAGGTGGCGTTCGGCGCCGGCCGCGACCAGACCGGTCTGATCATGATGCTGACCTTCGGCACGGGCATCGGCAGCGCGCTGTTCCTCAACGGCACGCTGATCCCGAACACCGAGTTCGGCCACCTCGAGCTCGACGGCCACGACGCCGAGCTGCGCGCCTCCGACCGCGCCCGCGAGACCGAGGACCTCAGCTGGGAGAAATGGGCGCACCGCGTCCGCGACTACCTGCGCCACGTCGAGATGCTGCTCTCGCCGCGACTGTTCATCATCGGCGGCGGCGTCAGCAAGAAGGCCGATCGCTGGCTGCCGCTGATCGACATCCGGACGCCGATGGTTCCGGCCACGCTGCTCAACAACGCGGGCATCATCGGCGCCGCGGTGACCGCCGAGACCGACGCCACCGCCCCCTCCCCCGAGGGCGTCGCGCCGCACGAGGCCGGGGCGAAGGTGACGGAGTAACCATGCCGCGCACCATCGCCACCAACACCGAGGCCAGCCGCGAGGAGCTGCTCGAGTTCCTGCGCCCGCGGCACAAGGCCATCCTCATGACCACGCGCCGCGACGGCCGCCCGCAGGCCTCGCCCAACACGTGCGGCGTCGACAGCGAGGGCCGCATCGTCATCTCGACCTACCCCGAGCGGGCCAAGGTCTCCAACCTGCGGCGCAACCCGCAGGTGTCGGTGTGCGTGCTCTCCGACGACTTCGGCGGCGCGTGGGTGCAGGTCGACGGCACCGCCGAGGTGCTCGACCTGCCCGAGGCGCTCGAGCCCCTGGTCGAGTACTTCCGGGTGATCTCCGGCGAGCACCCGGACTGGGACGAGTACCGCCAGGCCATGCGCGACCAGGGCAAGTCGCTGATCCGCATCACGATCGAGCGCTGGGGCCCGATCGCCACCGGCGGCTTCCCGGCCCGCCTGGCCTGATCACCGGCGGCCGGGTCCGCGCGACCCGGCCGTCCGGCTCAACCCCGCCACTGCTCGAGGTGCTTCGCGGCGGTCCGCGCCAGCGCCTCGACCGACGACCGGTCCGACGAGATGTTCTCGTACCCGCGCGAGTCGACCACGGTGACCGCGTCATTCACGCGCACGGCAACGACGTACACGCTGGTCTTGGCGCCGTTGTTCATCGGCTCCCCGGCGCCGTCGGTCGCCTGGTAGGAGCGCTCGATCAGCACCGACTCGTCGCCGACGCCCAGCGAGCCGAGCACGTCGAACTCGTACTCCAGCCCGTTGTCGGCCTTGCCGCTCGGGCACTTCTCCACGGCCCGGCGCAGCTCGCCGAGGTAGTCGCGGGCCCCGTCGCCGCGGAAGACCGACACGGTGTTGAAGATCGTGTCGTCCGGGATCGAGCCGGGCTCGCTGTCCGGGCCGCGGTAGAAGAAGCGCACCCCGGCCTCCACCCCGATCTGCTCCCGGCTCGGGAACGTCGCCTTCGAGCAGAACTCGCGCAGCTTCTCGGGCTCGTCGAGGCGGATGAAGTCGCTGATCCCGTCGCCCGCGGTGAGCAGCGCCCGGGCGGGGACCGACTTGGGGACGGCCGGCCCCGAGGTGGTGGGCTTGGTGGTCGGCCCGCTGCTCGGCTCGCCGGTGGGCCCGCTGCCGGTCGACGGCGCCACGGTCGTCGGCGGCACGCTCACCGGCGCCGTGGACGGAGCGGCGATCTCGGAGGGCGCCACGCTCGCCGCCGGCGCCAGAGCGGTCTTCCCGGTGTCGTCGCGCGCGAGGGCCCAGCCGGCACCGATCGCCCCCACGACGAGCACCGCGGTCGCGGCGGCGGCCAGGCCCGCGCGGCGACCGGACCGGCGACCGGCCTGGCGGCGCAATTCGGGCCCGGACAGCAGCAGCCCCCGGTCGGCGTCCGACGAGAGGGCGGCGAACCCGCGCTCCACCTCATTCGACATCGTGCACCTCCGGCGTACGGGCGGGAGCGAGGATCGCGGCCAGCTCGGTGCGGCCACGGTGCAGACGGGACGTGACCGTGCCGACCGGGGCGCCGGTCTCGGCGGCGATGTCCGCGACGGGCAGATCGAACAGGTAGTGCAACGCGACCGCCTGCCGCAGCGGCGCGGGCAGCCGGCGCAGGGCCGCGGTCACCACTACGGCGTCCTCGCTGGGCGGGCCCACCGGCTCCGGCGGCCCCGCGCGCCGCACCGCCGCCCGCCAGCCGCTCAGCCGCCGCCACCGGTCCGTGGACAGCCGCGCCACGGTGAGCCGCAGCCACGCCTCGGGTGCCGGGTGGCCGCTGACCCTCGCCCAGCGGCGCCAGGCCCTGGTGTACGCCTCCTGCACCACATCCTGGGCCTCGGCGAGATCCCCGGTCAGCGCATAGCCGTAGCGCAGCATCCGCGCCGACGTGTCCCGGTAGAACTCGTCGAAGCCGTTGGCATCGCGCATCCGCGAAACTCCCCGCTCGTTCCCGCCTGTGCGCCGGTAACGTCCGGCGCCGCCAGAATGCTGCACGCGCACAAGATTTTCTTCCCCGATTCGAGCCAACCGGCGAATCACCTGTGGACAACGGGGGTGCGGAGGGTGGTTGCGGCATGGTGGTTGTGGATGGCGCCGCTTGATCATCGCCGCTCGTCGTAGGGTGGCGGCGGCCCCCGGGAGGGTGGGCTGCGCTGGTGGGCTGCGCTGGCGGGCCGAGCGGGCGGGCTGCGCTGGTGGGCTGGGCTGGCGGGCCGAGCGGGCGGGCTGCGCAGGCGGGCTGAGCTGCGCGGGCGGGCGGATCGGGCTCGAACGAGGTGTCGAGAACGACGAAAGGCCGGCACCCCCCGCAAGGGGTGCCGGCCTCGGAGTGTCAGCGCGAGCTCAGCCGCCTACTCGCCGTCGGCGCTGTCGGTGTCGCGGGGTGCCAGGCCGACCGCGCCGGAGGTGAGGCCGGCCGGCTCGGCGTCGAGCAGGTAGAGCAGCGCGTCGCGGTGCATCTCGGCCACCGGCTCGAGCAAGTCGGGGTGGCGCAGCAGCACGGCGGCGTCGCGGTCGCGCAGGTCGGGCTCGAGCAGGCGGCGGAACTCGGCGGGGGCGCCGCCGGTGTTGCGCGGGTACGGCAGCGGGCGGTCGTGGGCGAGCGGCACGGCGGCGATCACGGCGTCGACGCCGCGGCGGGCCAGGGCCGGGTCGGCGAGCAGGCAGGCGGCCCAGCTGACGACGACCTCGTCGACCCAGGTGCGCCAGCCCTCCTCCTCGGCCTCCTCGTCCTCGGGCTCGCTACCGGCGCGCCAGTCGAGCACCGCGGAGCCGCCGGGGCCGGCGATCGCGACCAGCGCGGCGTCGACCTCGGTGGGATAGCGCAGCCACGCGGCGACCGTCACGGCCTGCCGGGCCTGCAGCTCCGACAGCGTGTGGGCGATGGTGTCGGAGCTGCCGGCGGGGTAGGCCCGCGAGAGCCAGTGGGTGCTGGCCGCGATGACGGGCGACAGCTCGACAGACGGTCCAGCCACGTGATGCTCCCTCGGTTCCGGCGCGGCCCGGTCGGTCCGCGTCTCGAGGTACTCCTCGGCGGCGGTGGAGGGGTTCTTGAGTAGGGTGACCGTGATGGGACCGCACGGCAACCGACGCGCTCCCGTGCACGCGGCGGTCGACTCGGGGATGGCCGAGCTGCGCCCCGACCCGGCCCGTCCGCGGGGCTGGACGCTGCTGGTCGACGGCGTTCCCCAGTCATACGTGGACCTCGCCGATCCGGAGCACCTCGAGTTCCCGTACGTGCAGGAACTGGGACGGGTGGTGCGGCTGTGGCGCCCGGCCCGCGCGGCGCCGAGGGTTCTGCACCTGGGTGGGGGCGCGCTGACCCTGCCGCGGCTGATCGCGCACCGGCTGCCGGACGCCGAGCAGGTCGTCGTGGAGCGCGACGCGGGCCTGCTGACCCTGGTCGAGCGGTTCCTGCCGTTCCCCGCCTCGATCACGGTGGAGGTCGGCGACGCGCGGACCCGCCTGGAGCAGGCCGCGGAGGCGACGTACGACCTGATGATCGTGGACGTGTTCGAGGGCGCGGCGATGCCGGCGAGCGTGTCGACGGTCGGATTCGCGGAGGCGGCGCGGCGCGCGCTGCGGCCCGGCGGTCTCCTGGCGGTGAATCTGACCGACGTGCCGCCGCTCGCGCACACCCGGATTCAGACTGCGACAGTTTCGGCGGTCTTCGGGAATCCGGTGGTGCTGGGACCCGCGGCAGTGCTGCGCGGCCGCCGCGCGGGAAACGTCATTTTGCTGGCCGGTAACGTTCCGATGATCAAAGCCGGCAAGCATGAACGGGTGGTGCGCGGGCCCGAATCGGCGAATTTTGCCTCCGGTGCCCGAGCGCGCCTCGATGAGCCCGGGTGAACCGTCTCCGGTAGGTTGAGTCGCAACGGCAGCCACCGTTTGCGGCGCCTCCACGGCGGAGAAGTATGCCCTGACGGCGGTCTGAGTTCGCCGTACCCGCCCGCGCCCTTCTGATTACGGTGGAGATCATGACCGGTCGCTTTGCCATCGAAGACGTGACGCCCTCGGTCTCCTGTGGCCGCTACCCGGCAAAGGCTGTCGTCGGCGAACTCGTGCCGGTCTCCGCCGTGTCCTATCGGGAAGGTCATCACACGCTCGGCGTCAACGTGGTATGGCGCGGTCCCGACGGCGAGTCCGAGCCGTTCACCCGCATGCGCCCGGGCGAGCCCGGCCTCGACCAGTGGCACGCGACGATCCGGCCCGACCGGGTCGGCCGCTGGACGTTCACCGTGGAGGCGTTCGACGACCCGTACCGGACCTGGCGCGACGCGGTGGTCAAGAAGATCGGCGCCGGCCAGGGCCTCGAGGACCTCGCTAACGACCTGGCCGAGGGCGCCGAGGTGCTCGACCTGGCGACCAAGATCGTTCCGGCGCACGACGAGGAGCGGGTGCGGGAGGCGGCCGCGGCGCTGCGCGACGAGCAGCGCTCGCTGTTCGCCCGGGTCTCCCCCGCGCTCGACCTCGAGGAGCTGCTCTGGCACCACCCGGTGCGCCAGCTCGTGACGACCACCCGGTCGTACTCGATCTGGGTCGACCGCAAGCGCGCCCTCTACTCGGCGTGGTACGAGTTCTTCCCGCGCTCGGAGGGCGCCGAGGTCGGGCCGGAGGCCACCCCGATCAAGCACGGCACGTTCGCCACCGCGGCCGAGCGCATCCCGGCCGTGGCCGCGATGGGCTTCAACGTGCTCTACCTGCCGCCGATCCACCCCATCGGCAAGATCAACCGCAAGGGCCGCAACAACACGCTGGTCGCCCGCCCCGAGGACGTCGGCTCGCCGTGGGCGATCGGCTCCGACGAGGGCGGCCACGACGCCATCCACCCGCAGCTGGGCACCCTCGAGGACTTCCGCGCGTTCATCGCCAAGGCGCAGGAGCACGGCATGGAGGTCGCGATGGACCTCGCGCTGCAGGCCGCGCCCGACCACCCGTGGGTCACGTCGCACCCGGAGTTCTTCACCCGGCGCGCCGACGGCACCATCGCGTACGCCGAGAACCCGCCCAAGAAGTACCAGGACATCTACCCGATCAACTGGGACAACGACTACAAGACCCTGCGCGACGAGGTCTACCGCGTGGTCATGCACTGGGTGGACAACGGCATCAAGATCTTCCGCGTCGACAACCCGCACACCAAGGCGCTGAACTTCTGGCAGTGGCTGATCGCCAAGGTCAAGGAGCAGGACCCGGACGTGCTGTTCCTGGCCGAGGCGTTCACCCGGCCGGCCGTGATGAACGGGCTCGGCAAGGTCGGCTTCACCCAGTCGTACACGTACTTCACCTGGCGCACCACGGCCTGGGAGATGCGCGAGTACATGGGACAGCTGCTGCAGTCGATCGACTGGATGCGCCCGAACTTCTGGCCCAACACCCCCGACATCCTGCACGAGTCGCTGCAGCACGGCGGCCCGCCGATGTTCAAGATTCGGGCGGTGCTGGCGAGCATGCTCACGCCGTCCTGGGGCATGTACTCCGGGTACGAGTTGTTCGAGCACGTCGCCCGTCCGGGCGCCGAGGAGTACATCGACAACGAGAAGTTCGAGCTCAAGCCGCGCGACTGGGCCGCCGCCGAGCGTGCCGGCCGGTCGCTGGCTCCGTACCTGACCCGGCTCAACCAGATCCGCGACGCGAACCCCGCGCTGCACTGGCTCCGCAACCTGCGGTTCCACGAAATCGACAACGGGTCCCTGCTGTGCTTCTCGAAGCGTGACGCCGACACGGGTAACACCGTTCTCGTCGTCGTCAGCTTCGACTCGACGAGCGTGCAGTGGGGAAACACCGTGCTGAACATGCCGGAGCTCGGCATGGACTGGCACGACAGGTTCACGGTGGTCGACCAGATCACCGGGGCGACGTACGAGTGGGGGCAGCACAACGCCGTACGGATCGACCCGTACGTCGAACCGGCTCACATCTTCGTGATCCAGCCGTCGTAAAGATTCAAGTACCTGCGGGTGGGTAGGTGGGGAACCTGATGGACCAGAACGATCTCAACGCCGATCTTGTGGACGGCAGCCACATCGAGGACGGTGTGGTGGAGCACCCCTCGGCGGAGGACTACGGGCACGCCCGTTCGCTGCCGGCGGACCGGACGTGGTTTCAGCGGGCAGTCTTCTACGAGGTTCTGGTCCGGGCGTTCTACGACTCCGGTTCGGACGGCTCGGGCGACCTGCGCGGCCTGATCGAGCGGCTCGACTATCTGCAGTGGCTCGGCGTCGACTGCCTGTGGCTGCCGCCGTTCTACCAGTCGCCGCTGCGCGACGGCGGCTACGACATCAGCGACTTCTACAAGGTGCTGCCCGAGTTCGGCACGGTCGAGGACTTCGTGGCGCTGCTCGACGCGGCCCACAAGCGCGGCATCCGCGTCATCACCGACCTGGTCATGAACCACACCTCGGACCAGCACCCCTGGTTCCAGGAGTCGCGGCGTGACCCCGACGGGCCGTACGGCGACTTCTACGTCTGGAGCGACACCAGCGACAAGTACTCCGACGCGCGGATCATCTTCGTCGACACCGAGGAGTCGAACTGGACGTTCGACCCGGTGCGCCGGCAGTTCTTCTGGCACCGGTTCTTCTCGCACCAGCCCGACCTCAACTACGACAACCCGGCCGTGCAGAACGCCATGCTCGACGTGCTGCGGTTCTGGCTCGACCTGGGCATCGACGGCTTCCGGCTGGACGCGGTGCCGTACCTGTTCGAGCGCGAGGGCACCAACGGCGAGAATCTGCCCGAGACGCACGCCTTCCTCAAGCACTGCCGCAAGGTGATCGACGACGAGTTCCCCGGACGGGTGCTGCTCGCCGAGGCCAACCAGTGGCCCGCCGACGTGGTCGAGTACTTCGGCGACCCGAAGGCCGGCGGCGACGAGTGCCACATGGCGTTCCACTTCCCGCTGATGCCGCGCATCTTCATGGCGGTCCGCCGCGAGTCCCGCTTCCCGATCTCGGAGATCCTGGCGCAGACGCCGGCCATCCCCGACAACTGCCAGTGGGGCATCTTCCTGCGCAACCACGACGAGCTCACGCTCGAGATGGTGACCGACGAAGAGCGCGACTACATGTACTCGGAGTACGCCAAGGACCCGCGGATGAAGGCCAACGTCGGCATCCGCCGGCGGCTCGCCCCGCTGCTGGAGAACGACCGCAACCAGATCGAGCTGTTCACCGCGCTGCTGCTGTCGCTGCCCGGCTCGCCGGTGCTGTACTACGGCGACGAGATCGGCATGGGCGACAACATCTGGCTGGGCGACCGCGACGGCGTGCGCACCCCGATGCAGTGGACGCCCGACCGCAACGCGGGCTTCTCCACAGCGCACCCGGGGCGGCTCTACCTGCCGGCCAACCAGGACCCGGTGTACGGCTACCAGGCGGTCAACGTCGAGGCGCAGCGCGACAGCTCCACCTCGTTGCTGAACTGGACGCGTACGATGCTGGCCGTGCGACGCCGCCACGAAGCGTTCGCCGTCGGAACCTTCCGCGAACTCGGCGGATCGAACCCGTCGGTGCTGGCGTACCTGCGCGAGGACGGCGACGACGTCGTCCTGTGCGTCAACAACCTGTCGCGCTTCCCGCAACCGATCGAGCTGAACCTGCAGCACTGGAACGGGTACACCCCCGTCGAACTGACCGGGCACGTGAACTTCCCGCGCATCGGCCAGCTGCCGTACCTGCTCACGCTCCCCGGGCACGGCTTCTACTGGTTCCAGCTGTGCGGGGCTGAGGAGAAGCAATGACGCTGCCTTTCGCCGAATGGCTGCCACAGCAGCGGTGGTATGCCGGGCGCACCCGCACGCTGTCGTCGGTCAAGGAGGCGTCGAGCACGACGCTCGCCGAGAACCTCGACCTGGTGCTGATCGACGTCGAGTACACCGACGGCAGCTCCGAGCGCTACCAGGTGGTCGTCGCCTGGGAGTCCGGTCCGATCGTCGAGTACAGCGCGGTGGCGACCATCGGCACCGACGGCGACCGCACCGGGTACGACGCGCTCTACGACCCGAACGCCGCCCGCAAGCTGCTCGCGCTGATCGCCGAGGGCGGGACCGCGGGCGACGTCACGTTCGAGCCGGAGCCGGGCGCCACCTTCCCGGTGGAGTCGTGGCCGCGGGTCTTCGACGCCGAGCAGAGCAACACCAGCGTGATCTTCGAGCAGGACGCGATCCTCAAGGTGTTCCGCCGGGTGTCGCCGGGCATCAACCCCGACATCGAGCTCAACCGGGTGCTGGGCCGGCGCGGCAACCCGCACGTGGCGAAGCTGCTCGGCTCCTTCCACACCAGCGAGAGCGGCGAGCCCTGCCCGCTGGGCATGGTGACGGCGTACGCGGCCAACTCCGCCGAGGGCTGGGCCATGGCGACCGCCTCGGCGCGGGACCTGTTCGCCGACTCGGAGTACGGCGCCGACGAGGTGGGCGGCGACTTCCAGGGCGAGTCCTACCGGCTCGGCGAGGCCGTCGCGTCGGTGCACGCCGACCTGGCGGAGGCGCTCGACTCGGGGCCGTCGGCGTTCCCGGTCGACGCGATGCTGGCCCGGCTGCGCGAGTCGGCGCAGTCGGTCGCCGAGATCCAGCAGTACGTGCCCGCGATCGAGCAGCGGTTCCGCGACCTCGACGGGCAGCAGGTGCAGGTGCAGCGCGTGCACGGCGACCTGCACCTGGGCCAGGTGCTGCGGGTGCCGGAGGGCTGGCTGCTCATCGACTTCGAGGGTGAGCCGGGCGCGCCGCTCGACCAGCGGCGCCTGCCGGACTCGCCGCTGCGCGACGTCGCCGGGGTGCTGCGCTCGTACGAGTACGCGGCCTACCAGCTGCTGGTCGACCAGGACGACGACGAGCACCTGGCCGCCCGCGCCCGGGAGTGGGTCGACCGCAACCGCGCCGCGTTCTGCGACGGATACACGCATGTCGCCGGCGCGGACCCGCGCGAGCAGGGTTCGCTGCTGGCGGCGTACGAGCTCGACAAGGCGGTCTACGAGGCCGCGTACGAAGCCCGGCACCGGCCCGGATGGCTGCGGATCCCGCTGCGGTCCATCGCCCGGCTCGTCGGCTGACCGCTACTTTCCTCGAAGGAGATCTCCCCGTGACCGGCCAGACCGCGTCCTCGCTCGCCGCCGACCAGCGCGCCATGAACAGCGTCGTGGCCGGCGACACCCATGACCCGCACGCCGTGCTCGGCGCCCACCCCAGCGGCGGCAGCACGGTGATCCGCACGCTCCGCAAGGGCGCCAAGGCGGTCGCCGTGGTGCACGAGGGTGAGCGCGTCGAGATGACCCAGGTGCACCCCGACGGCATCTTCGCCGCCGAGCTGCCCGGCTCGGTGCTCGACTACCGGCTCGACGTGGACGGCGAGGTGGTCGACGACCCGTACCGGCATCTGCCGACGCTGGGCGAGCTCGACCTGCACCTGATCGGCGAGGGCCGGCACGAGAAGCTGTGGAAGGTGCTCGGCGCGCAGCCGCGCGGCCCCGAGGGCAAGGGCGTGGCCTTCGCGGTGTGGGCGCCCGCCGCGCGGGGTGTGCAGGTGATCGGGGACTTCACCGGCTGGGGACCGTACGACGGCTGGCCGATGCGCTCGCTGGGCTCCAGCGGCGTGTGGGAGGTCTACCTGCCCGAGGCGCGGGTCGGCAGCAAGTACAAGTTCAAGATCCTCGGACGGGACGGGGTGTGGCGCGAGCACGCCGACCCCCTCGCCCAGCACACCGAGGTGCCGCCGGCCACCGCGTCGGTGGTCTACGACTCGGCGTACGAGTGGGCCGACGGCGAGTGGATGAAGCAGCGCGCCACCAAGGAGTGGCACCAGGAGCCGATGAGCATCTACGAGGTGCACCTCGGCTCGTGGCGGCCGGGGCTGTCCTACACCGAGCTCGCCGACCAGCTGGTCGCGTACGTGCTCGACACCGGCTTCACGCACGTCGAGCTGATGCCGGTCATGGAGCACCCGTTCGGTGGCTCCTGGGGCTACCAGGTCACCGGCTACTTCGCGCCCACCTCGCGCTTCGGCTCGCCCGACGAGTTCCGCCACCTGGTCGACAAGCTGCACCAGGCCGGCATCGGCGTGATCCTCGACTGGGTGCCCGCGCACTTCCCCAAGGACGAGTGGGCGCTGGCCCGCTTCGACGGCACCCCGCTGTACGAGCACGGCGACTGGCGCCGCGGCGAGCACCCCGACTGGGGCACGTACGTCTTCGACTTCGGCCGCAAGGAGGTGCGCAACTTCCTGGTCGCCAACGCGCTCTACTGGTGCGAGGAGTTCCACGCCGACGGCCTGCGGGTCGACGCCGTGGCCTCCATGCTCTACCTGGACTACTCGCGCAAGGAAGGCGAGTGGACCCCCAACCAGTACGGCGGCCGCGAGAACCTCGACGCGATCAGCTTCCTGCAGGAGATGAACGCGACCGTCTACAAGAACAACCCCGGCGTGCTCACGATCGCCGAGGAGTCGACCGCGTGGCCGGGCGTCACCCGCCCCACCCACCTGGGCGGCCTCGGCTTCGGCATGAAGTGGAACATGGGCTGGATGAACGACACCTTGTCCTACATGGAGAAGGAGCCGGTCTACCGCCAGTGGCACCACCATCAGATGACGTTCGCGACCGTGTACGCCTGGAGCGAGAACTACATCCTGCCGATCAGCCACGACGAGGTCGTGCACGGCAAGGGCTCGCTGACCGGCAAGATGCCCGGCGACCTGTGGCAGAAGCTGGCGAACACGCGCGCGCTGCTCGGCTTCATGTGGGCGTTCACCGGCAAGCAGCTGCTGTTCATGGGCTCCGAGATGGGTGACCTGCGCGAGTGGAGCGAGGAGCGCGGGCTGGACTGGCCGCTGCTGGAGGACCCGCAGCACGGCGGCATCCAGAGCCTGCTCAAGGACCTCAACCGCGTCTACCGCGAGACCCCGGCGATCTGGTCGCAGGACACCGAGGCCAGCGGCTTCCGGTGGATCACCAGCGAGGACTCGCAGCACAACACGTTCTCGTTCGTGCGGTTCGCGCCCAACGGCGACACGCTCGCCTGCATCGTCAACTTCGCCGCCGTGCCGCAGGAGGGCTACCGCATCGGCCTGCCGCGCGCCGGCCGCTGGGCCGAGGTCATCAACACCGACAGCGAGCTGTACGGCGGCTCCGGCGTCGGCAACCTCGGCGAGGTCACGACCGACGAGCAGCCCTGGCACGGCTTCGACCAGTCGGTGTCGCTGCGGGTCCCGCCGCTGGGGGCGGTCTGGCTTCGCCACGAGCAGTGACGGTAGGTTGACGGTCAGGCCCGCTTCGGCGGGCCTGACCGCTATCGGCTGGAGGCTCATCGGTGGTGTCGAGCGACGGCCTGGTGCGCGACCTCGGCACGGGCTGCGGCACGCCGGCGAGCCTCGCGTCCCTCGCCGCCGGCCAGGTGCGCAGGCGCTCGGCCCGGTTGCGGGCGCTGATCGAGGCTGACGGTGGCCACCACCACCGCTCGGGCCTGCCCGAGGCCGCGCGGCACGTCACCGACGAGATGCTCGCCTACCCCACCGTCGGGGTCTGGCTGGCGCACTGCACCGACCGCCTCACCCAGCCGCCCGCCTCGGTGCCGCTCTGGGCCGACCTCGGCTATCTGGGCTGGCTGGTGGCCGCCCAGCACATCCTCACCGGCCGCGACGGCACCTTCGACGTGGTCCTGCGCGACGGCGCCGTCATGCTTCCCGGCCTGGGGCTGGCCCGCCTGGCCGGCCCAGGCGTGCACGGCACCGCAACGCTCACCGTGAGCTCCGGGCGGGTCGAGCTGACCACCCGGGGCGCCGGCCTGGTGCTGCGCGACCTCGGCACCGAGACCGACGCCCGGTGGCTGCCGCTGCGCCGCCTCGGCGCCACGTACTCCAGCCTGCGCACCGTCCACCTCGACGACGTGGACCCCTTCCGCGGCCGTTCCGGCGCCGAGGCGCCGCGCCTGACCGCCGCCCGGGCCGCCGCCTGGTCCAGGGCTTTCCTGGGCGCGCTCGAAATCCTGCGGCGCCGCCATCCCGGCTATTCCGCCGCGGTCGACCAGATGCTGCGCTCCGTGGTCCCGTCGTCCGGCCGTTCCTTCCACGCGTACGGGTCGGTGGCCCTGCCCCCGCCCGCCGGCCCGCAGGACTTCGCCCTGGCCCTGATCCGCGAGTGCCAGCACGCGAAGTTCGACGCCCTCACCGACGAGGTCGACCTTTACACCTCCCCCGACACCCCCACCTGGTACGCCCCGTGGCGCGACGACCCAGCGTCCTTCCCCGACCTGCTGCGCGAGACCTACGCCCACCTGGCCACAACCGACTTCTGGCGTACGCAACCCGCCGCGCCACCCTCCCCCGGCGCACCGCCCCTTCCCCGTGCACTGCCTCCGCCGGCCTCCTCCCCTCCCCGGGCCCTGACCCCTCCCACCGGCTCATCCGCTCCGCCCTATCCGCCCGGCTCGCCCTTCCCGCCGATTTCGACCCCTCCACCGGACTCGCCTTCTCCGCCCGGCTCGTCACTTGCCGCGGGCCCAGCCCCTCCACCCGGCTCGCCTTCTTCGCCCGGCTCGTCACTTGCCGCGGGCGCAGCCCCTCCACCCGGCTCGCCTTCTTCGCCTACGGTCGGCTCGGCCCCTCCGCGGGACTCAGTTTCTCCGTCCGGCTTCCCCCTGCCGGCGACATCAACTCCTTCGCCCGGCCCGCCTACTCCGCTCGGCTCTCCGCCTCCGGCCGGCTCAGCCGCCCGGCCCGGCTCGGCTCCTCCGCCCGGTCCAACCGCTCTGCCGGGCTCAGTCGCGGCTTCCGGCACATCACCGGAGCCCGGCGAATCCCCTATGTCCGACCCCACCGCGTCCCGGAGTGCGTTGCTTCTGGCTGTCGGGTCGCCGGATGTCGATCCGGCAGCCCTCGCCCGCGCGGAGTTCGCCCAGTGGCGGACCATGCTCCGGCAGGCCCTGTCGGTCGCCGACGCCTCGCCGCTACTCACCCCCGCGGGCACGGCCTTCGTCGAAGCCATGGGAACCACGGTCGCGGGCTGGTCCGGCGAGAGCGTGCCCGCCGCCTTCGAGGCCTACGCCCGCGAAGCCTCGGCCGGCCACCTCGTCGCCTGGCGCGTCCGCAACATGACCGCCGACGTCCGCGAGCTCCACGAGCGCCGGCAGGCCGGCCGGGACCCCGGCCCGCTCCCCGAGTCGCACGTGACCGGGTCCGCCACCGCGGTCGCGGGCACCCGGCTGCCGGCCGGCCAGCTCAAGCTGCTCCGCGCCGCGGGCCGCCCGCTGGGCGCCGTCCCCGAAGCCGACCTCGCCTATCTCGACGGCGACTACGAACGGGCCCTGACCCTCTACTCGGCCGAGCTGCGCGACTCCCCCGGCAGCCCCGAGTCGTGGGCCGGCGTGGCGCTCTCCCTGCGGCACCTGGGCGAGGAGGAGTCGGTCGCTGCCCTGTTCCGCCGTCCCGAACTGGTCGCCGCCCTGCACCGCACCCCCGCCGACGACATCGTCAGCCTGACCGCTTGGCTGTCCCTGCCCCTCGTGCACGGAGCCGGATGACCCCATGCCCCACATCAGCGGCGGCCGGATCGGCTTCGGCGCCATGCAGCTGCCCACCGCGCCTCCCGAGGCGCGGACGTCGTCGATCGCCGTGCTGCGCCGCGCGGTCGAGCTCGGCGTGCCGCTGATCGACACGGCGTACCTGTACGGCGGCGGCGCCAACGAGGAGCTCGTCGCCGAGGCGCTCCACCCGTACGCCCGGAACTTGATCGTCACCACGAAGGTCGGCGTCTCCGGTTCCGGCCCGCTCAGCGCCTGGCGGCTCGACGGCCGTCCCGCGTCGCTGCGCCGCCAGGTGGACGGCTGCCTGCTGCGCCTGCGCGTCGACCGCCTCGACCTGCTGCAGCTGCACCGCGTCGACCCCGCCGTCCCGCTGGCCGACCAGGTCGGCACGCTGCGCGAGCTGGCCGCCGAGGGCAAGGCCGCCCGGATCGGCCTGTCCGAGGTCACCGTTCCCCAGCTCGAGGAGGCCCGCACGATCACCGACGTGGCGAGCGTGCAGAACCGCTACAACGTGCTCGACCGCGGCTCCGAGCCGGTCCTGCGTGCCTGCGCCCAGGCAGGCATCGTCTTCCTGCCGTGGCGCCCGCTGGCCCACGACGGTGGCGTGATCGACGCGGTCGCCGCCGAAACGGGGGCGAAGCCCACCCAGGTGGCGCTGGCGTGGTTGCTGTCCCGCTCCCCCGTCATGCTGCCGATCCCCGGCACATCCAGCATCGCCCACCTCGAGCAGAACGTCGCCGCCGAACGGCTGCAGCTCTCCGCGGACCAGCTGTCCCGGCTCGACGCCTCCGTCCCCCTCCACTGAGCCCACCCCGCCCGACCAGGGGGCGGGCCAGACGTTACACCGCCCGCCGCGCGCGAAACGGGTTGTCCACAGGCGCTGAACCGTCCGATAGCCGACGCGCCGACCATTACCGACCGAGGCGGGGTGGACGAGGGCGCCCGCACCGCTCGGGGTTGGCGACGCGGTCGGCCGACGGATTGTGCGAGCCGTAGCGGCACCGACGGGACGCAGGCCCCGCGACGCAGCGTCGGCGCGCGTCATCACAAGGGCGCAGGCGAGACGCACGCCCCCGGGCGGAACACGCGCCGCGGGCGGCAGCCCGAGCGGCGACCGGAGCGGAGGCGCTGCCCGAGCCGGAGGCGAAACGCGAGGCCCCAGGCGCTGCTGAAGGTGGAGGGCGGCTGAGGCCGTCGGGTGCGCGTCGCCAAGTAGGGGAAGGCGCTCGGGTTGCTCGGGCGGGGCACTATCGGCGGGATGGGGAGGCTGCCGCGGGTGGGGTTGGTGCCGTTCGACGAGGGGCTGCTGCCTGCTGTGCAGGTGTGGTTCGAGGATGCGGAAGTGCAGCGGTGGCTCGGGGGGCCGGACTGGCCGGCCCGGGAGTTCCGGATCCGCGGGCACGGGATCGGGGAGGAGTTCCGGGGGATGCGGGTGCTGCGGGTGCACTCGTGGGTGGCGCTCGACGAGGAAGGCGTTCCGGTGGGGCACGTCGGCGGGGACGTGTACGACCGGTGGGCCGAGGACGGGAAGAGCGAGCCGGGGCCGTCGATGGGCATGGCCTACGTGGTCGACCCGCGGAGGAGGCGCCAGGGGTACGGGACGGCGACGCTGCGAGCGGCGGTGGGGGCGCCGGAGGTGGCGGAGGTGCGGGTGTTCGCGCTGGGCATCGAGCCGGAGAACACGGCCAGCGTGCGGTGCGCGGTGGCGGCGGGATTCCGGGCGGACGACCCGCAGCCGAACGGGGAGGGTGTCGTCTATCACCTGCTGAGGCGAAATGCGGGTGACCTTGCGGGCGGGCTCGGCTAGCTTCGCGCGCATGGAACCACTCGACGAGAAGGAGATCCGTGCCTCCTTCGTCAACTGCAGCAAGGGCGAGGCCGGTCGGATCAAGATGCCGCCGGGGCTCACCGGCGACGGGATCCCGTGGCGTGACCTGGACTTTCTCGGCTGGACCGATCCGGCGGCGCCGTTGCGGGCGCTGCTGGTCGTGCCGGGCGAGGAAGGCCTGACCGGGCTGGTGCTGCGCCGGCCCGAGCCGGGCAAGGCCAACGCCGCGCGGTCGAGCATGTGCCGCATCTGCCTGACCGACCACACGTCGTCGGGGGTGGCGCTGTTCGTGGCGCCGCTGGCCGGCGCCGCGGGCCGCAACGGCAACACCGTCGGCGAGTACATGTGCTCCGACCTGGCGTGCTCGCTCTATCTGCGGGGCAAGCGCAAGCCGAAGATGCGTCTCGTGCAGCGCGAGGAGACGCTCACCCTCGACGAGCGGGTCGACCGGGCGATGGCCAACCTGCGCGCCTTCACCGACCGGGTGGTGGCGGGCTGATGACCCCTCCCCCAGACCCCGTGCAGCCCCGCACAAGACCAGGCCCCGCCGACCCCGGCGGGGCCTTTTCAGTCCCACGTCGTGGCCAGCCGGTCGAAGGTCTCGTCGTCGCTGTGCCGCGGGATGACGCAGGCCAGCTGGCCGCCGGGGATACGCAGGATGCGGCACTCCAGCCACTGGTCGACCTGCGTCGCGCCGAGGCCGACCAGACGGGCGGTCTCGGCCTCGACGTCGTCGGTCTCGAAGTCGACGTGGTAGCGGGCGGTGTCGTCGACCGCCTGCACGGCCAGCGTCAGCCCGGGCAGCGCGTCGTGCAGCGAGGTGAACTGCGGCTCGCCGGGTGGTGACGAGGTCCGTACGCCCAGGGCCTGCGCCCAGAACGCGGTGGCGGCGCTCGCCTCGGAGGACGGCACGTCGATCAGGATCGTGGAGAGCCGGCTGCGGTGCGTCATGGCGGGAACTCAACCACAGGCGTACGACAAAAAGTCAGCGCAGCAGCCACTCCGTCGAGAGCAGCCCGAAGATGAGGTCGTCGGTCCACTCGCCCTTGATGTACGTCTGCTGGCGCAGCAGGCCCTCCCGGGTGAAGCCGAGCCGCTCCATCAGGCCCGCCGAGGCGGTGTTGCGGGCGTCGCACTCCCCCGCGACCTTGTGCAGCCCCTGCACGCGGAACAGCCGGTCCAGCACGGCGCTGACCGCCTCGGTGGCGTACCCCTGGCCCTGGTGCTCGCGGGCCAGGGTGAAGCCGATCTCGGCCTGCCGGAGGTTGTCGTGCAGGTGGACGGCCACATCGCCGATCAGGTCCCGCTCGGCGGTCCGCTCGATCGCGTACTGGAACCAGCCCGGTTTGTCGGGATCGGACGCGAGGAAGTTCGCCACGGCGGTCTCCGCCCGCAGCAGCGGGAACGGCGCGTCCCAGGACTGGTAGCGCGCCACGTCGGGGTCCGAACGGTACTCCGCGAGCCGCGGGGCGTCGGCGGTCCGGAAGCGCCGCAGCACGAGCCGGTCGGTCGAGATCAGCATTCGCCGAGGATATGCCGAGCGCGGAGGACACCACCCGATACAGTGACGGCTTCTGATTTTCTCCGGGACTGGGGGCGGTCATGCGTCCGGAGCCGTTGCGCCCGCGCGATCCGGCCAGGCTGGGCTCGTACGAGCTCGTCGGCCGGCTCGGCGAGGGCGGCATGGGCACCGTCTACTTGGCGAGGACACCGGCGGGCACGCAGGTGGCCGTCAAGGTGGTGCGCGCCGACCTGGCGCCCGACGACGAGTTCCGGCGGCGGTTCCGCAGCGAGGTGGCCCGCGCCCGGCAGGTGCCACCGTTCTGCACGGCCGAGGTGCTCGACGCCGACCCGGACGCCGAGCATCCCTACCTCGTGGTCGAGTACGTCGACGGGCCGACGCTCGCGCAGGTGGTCGACGAGCGCGGCCCGCTGACCGCGGCGAACCTCCACAGTGTCGCCATCGGGGTGGCGACCGCGCTCACCGCCATCCACGGCGCCGGGGTCATCCACCGCGACCTCAAGCCGCGCAACGTGCTGCTCGCGCCGGGCACCCCCAAGGTGATCGACTTCGGCATCGCGCGGGCCATCGAGGGCACCGCCACCGGCAACACGTCGCCCGAGTTCATGATGGGCACGGTGGCCTACATGGCGCCCGAGCGCTTCGGCGACGGCGACGTGCCGCTCACGGCCGCGGCGGACATCTTCGCGTGGGGCGGCGTGGTGACGTACGCGGGCACCGGTCGCACCCCGTTCGGCGGCGACTCCCCTCCGGCGACGGCCGGGCGCATCCTCACCCAGGAGCCCGACCTGTCGGGGCTCAGCGGGCCGCTGCGCGACCTGGTGGCGTACGCCCTCAACAAGGACCCCGCCGAGCGTCCGTCCGCCCGGGAGCTGCTCGACCTGCTCGTCTCCGGTCCCTCCCGGCCCGCCGCGACCGCTGCCGCGCTGGCCGACCAGCCCGACCTGCGCGCCGCCGCCAGCCAGGCGCAGTCGGTGACCGGGCTGATGCCCGCGCCGGACGCGCCCACCACGGCCGTCGGCTACTCCGAGGAAGCGATCGTCACCGTGCCGATCTCGGCCGTGCCGGGCATGGCCGAGCCGGCTGCGCCCGAGCCGCCCACCCAGCGGCGCTGGTTCCTGCCGGTCGCGGCGGCGCTGGTGGTGCTGGCCGTGATCGCCGGCGCCATGATGCTGACGCTCGGCTCCCGCCCGGGCGATCCCTCCGCGACCCCGCAGGTGCCCGCGCCGAGCTCCGCCGTCGCGCTGCCGCCGGTGATCCTCGCCGACGAGCTCGACGAGTCGCGGCTGTGGCTGGCCAAGACCGAGCCCGACGGCCGCTCGTCGTGCGTTTTCACCGACGGAACCCTGCACGTACGGGTGGCGCAGCGCCCGCTCTACAAATGCCGCGGCCCGCAGGACACGCTCCCGACCGACCTGCGCATCGACGTCGGCGTACGGCTCGTGACCGAGAACTCGTGCGCGGCGGTGTGGTTCCGCTTCGTGTCCAACCGCGGCTACCTGGTGCGGATCTGCCCGACGAACATCTATGTGGGCACCCACAAGAGCGTCGACGTGTCGGTCACACGCACGCTGCCGCTCGACACGCCGATTCCGGTCGGCGGCCCGCCGGTGCGGATCGGCCTGCAGGTCGCCGGCGGCACGGTGACGATAACGCGCGACGGCGCGACGGTCGGCGACGCGCCGCTGACCGACGCCCGCATCGCCGGCAGCAAGGTGCTGCTCGGCGTGTACGCCGACCGGGACGCGCCGCCCGCCGGCCCGTTCGAGGTGGCCTTCGACCACATCGAGATCCGCGGGCCGGGCGCTCGCTGAGAGCCCGGCTCAGTCCTTGGTCAGGCCCGCCCGGCGCAGCGCGTCGGCCATCGCTCCCCCGTTGAAGCCGGTCTGCGGCTGCCGCTGCTGACGCTGGCCGCCCTGCCGGGGCTGTCCCCCCTGACGGGACTGGCCGCCGCCCTGCCGGGGCTGACCCTGCCGGGGCTGACCCTGCCGCGGCTTCTCCTCGCGGGGCTTGCGCGCCGGCTCGTCGGTCAGCCGCATGGTCAGCGAGATCCGCTTGCGCTGCTGGTCGACCTCGACCACCCGCACCTTCACGACGTCGCCGGACTTCACGACGTCGCGCGGGTCCTTGACGAAGGTGTTCGACAGCGCCGACACGTGCACGAGCCCGTCCTGGTGGACGCCGATGTCGACGAACGCGCCGAACGCGGCCACGTTGGTCACCACGCCCTCGAGCACCATGCCCGGCTGCAGGTCGGCGATCTTCTCGACGCCCTCGGCGAAGGTCGCCGTCGTGAACTCCGGGCGCGGGTCGCGGCCCGGCTTGTCGAGCTCGCGCAGGATGTCGGTGACGGTGGGCAGGCCGACGGTGTCGGTGACGAACTGCTCGGGCCGCAGCGCGCGCAGCAGCGGGCTGTTGCCGATCAGCGACTTGATGTCGGTCTTCGCCGAGGCCAGGATCGTGCGGACCACCGGGTACGACTCCGGGTGCACCGCGGAGGAGTCGAGCGGGTCGTCGCCGTCCGGGATGCGCAGGAAGCCGGCGCACTGCTCGAACGCCTTGGGGCCGAGCCGGGCCACCTTCTTGATCTCGTTGCGGTTCTTGAACGGGCCGTTGCCGTCGCGGTGCAGCACGATGTTCTCGGCCAGGCCCGCGGTGATGCCGGAGACGCGGGAGAGCAGCGGCGCCGAGGCGGTGTTGATGTCGACGCCGACCGCATTCACGCAGTCCTCGACCACGGCGTCGAGCGACTTGGACAGCTTCGACTCGGACAGGTCGTGCTGGTACTGCCCGACGCCGATCGAGCGCGGGTCGATCTTGACCAGCTCGGCGAGCGGGTCCTGCAGGCGGCGGGCGATCGAGACGGCGCCGCGCAGCGACACGTCCATGCCCGGCAGCTCCTGGGCCGCGTACGCCGAGGCGGAATAGACGGACGCGCCGGCCTCGGACACCATGACCTTGGTGAGCTTCGCCTCGGGGTGCCGCTTGATCAGGTCGGCGGCGAGCTTGTCGGTCTCGCGCGAGGCGGTGCCGTTGCCGATCGCGATCAGATCCACGTTGTGCTTGCTCGCCAGCGCGGCCAGCTTGTGCAGGGCCTCGTCCCAGCGGTTCTGCGGCACGTGCGGGTAGATCACGTCGGTGGCGACCACCTTGCCGGTCGGGTCCACGACGGCGACCTTGACGCCCGTACGGAACCCCGGGTCCAGCCCCATCGTGGCGCGCGTGCCCGCCGGCGCCGCGAGCAGCAGGTCGCGCAGGTTGGCGGCGAACACCCGTACGGCCTCGTCCTCGGCGGCCTGCCACAGCCGCACGCGCAGGTCGGCGCCGAGGTGGATGAGGATGCGGGTGCGCCACGCCCAGCGCACGGTGTCGGTCAGCCACTTGTCGCCCGGGCGGCCCTGGTCGCCGATGCCGAAACGGGCGGCGATGCGCGGCTCGAAGGTCGACTCGTCCTCCGGCTCCGGCTCCATGGTCAGGTCGAGCACGTTCTCCTTCTCGCCGCGGAACATCGCCAGGATGCGGTGGGAGGGGAGCTTCGCGTACGGCTCGGCGAAGTCGAAGTAGTCGGCGAACTTCGCGCCCTCGGTCTGCTTGCCGTCGCGGACCTTGGCGATCAGCCGGCCGCGGGTCCACATCCGCTCGCGCAGCTCACCGATCAGGTCCGCGTCCTCGGCGAACCGCTCGATGAGGATCGCGCGGGCCCCGTCCAGCGCCGCCTGCTCGTCGGCGACGTTCTCGCTCTTGAAGGCCGCCGCCACGGTCCTCGGATCCTGCGTGGGGTCGTTCAGCAGCTGGTCGGCGAGCGGCTCGAGGCCCGCCTCCCGCGCGATCTGGGCCTTGGTGCGCCGCTTGGGCTTGTAGGGCAGGTAGATGTCCTCGAGGCGCGCCTTGGAGTCGGCGGCCAGAATCGCCTGCTCGAGGGCGTCGTCGAGCTTTCCCTGCGTACGGATGGACTCCAGCACCGCGGCGCGCCGGTCCTCCAGCTCGCGCAGGTAGCCGAGCCGCTCCTCGAGCGTGCGCAGCTGGGTGTCGTCGAGCGCGCCGGTCACCTCCTTGCGGTAGCGCGCGATGAACGGGACCGTGGCCCCGCCGTCGAGCAGATCGACCGCCGCGGTGACCTGGTTCTCGCGGACGCCGAGTTCGGAGGCAATGCGCTGATGGATCGCTGTCGTCACGACGACGATTGTCGCGGACGCCCGCCCGGCTTGTCCCGCCGCCCCGCGCGAGGTAGCTCTTGCGGGTTTTGTCCTCCTAACACAAACTCGTGCGCGCACTACCTAGGAGGTACTAGAGACATCTGATCGGGCCTTTGGCAGTCTTGTTCCATGACGCTTGTTGTCCGGGCGGTCGCCGCCACCGATCAGGGCCTGGTCCGGTCCAACAACGAGGACGCGGTCTTCGTCGGGAACCGCCTTCTCGTGGTCGCGGACGGCATGGGCGGCTTGCCCGCCGGCGAGCTGGCCAGCGACATCCTGGTGCAGGCGCTCAGCGTCGTCGACGCGATGCCCGACACCGACGAGCCGCTGCAGGACCTCATCTCGGCCCTGGAGACCGCGAACGGCCGCATCGAGGAAGCCGTGGCCGACGACGACGCCCGCGACGGCATGGGCACGACGGTCACCGCGATCATGCTCTCCGGCGACCGCGTGGCCGCCCTCAACGTCGGCGACTCCCGCTGCTACCTGGTCCGCGACGGCGAGATGACACAGCTGACCCGCGACGACACGTACGTGCAGGCCCTGGTCGACCAGGGCGTGCTCAGCGCCGCGGACGCCCGCCGCCACCCCCAGCGCGCCCTGGTCACCCAGGCCGTGCAGGGCGGCCCGTTCCGCCCCGCCGGCCGCATGATCCCGGTGCAGGCGGGCGACCGTTTCCTGCTGTGCAGCGACGGCCTCTCGGACTACGTGGAGGACGAGGTGATCGCCCAGACCCTCCTGGCCAACGCCGACCGCAAGACCGCCGCCGCCGAGCTGGTGCATCGGACCCTGGACAACGGGGCTCCGGACAATGTGACCGTCATCGTCGCTGACATCACGGAGAGCTGAGCGGGGCGATCCTTCATCCCGGCCGGTCTTCGCCCCGGCCGGTCTTCGCCCCGGCGGGGCTTTGCACGGGCGAGCGCAACCGCTCGGCGCTAAGGGCATCGGTGCGCCGGGGCACCATGCGCCCGTGAGGATCTGCTGAGCTGTTCCGACGTAGTTGAGACGCCCGCACGGAGGCTCCCGGGGCCGTCGCCACGAACTCCCGGGCGCGCCACACCGCGTGCCGCACCAACCCCGGCGGTCGAATCACCGGCGCGGATGCTCGCCGAGATCGCGCCCAAGGGTTACATGCTCCGCCGACGACGCGCCGGTAGCGACTGCGGGTCCCTGTCGGCCGCCATCCTAGCTCCTCGCGGCGGCCGCGCAGCCGCTCATCCACAGGCTCGGTCCGTCGACCTTGGGGCTGTGGACAACTCGGTCATATCAGCGGCCGATCGCGTAGGGTGGCGCTCCAGCCCCGGGTGGGTGGGGGTCAGGGTGGCGTAGGGGGCGATCTTGGCAAAGAATTGACATGTATTCGATGGCGCACGTTTTTACTTGCACGAACTGATCTGCGAATCGCCGAGGCACCATCTCTGGGGGCCGAGGATGGCATGATCGAAGATTGGCGTCCCGGCTTCGCGGCGGGATAATTGAGTGGTGCGGCAGCTGGAGTTGTTCACGTCAGCTCACCTGGCGAAAATGCGCGACCGGACCGCCCGGAGCAACTATTCACCGGCGGCCGAGCGGTTCCGTCGCGAACACATGCGTCATCGAGCGTGGGGTCTGGCCCGGCGACATGACGAGAAGTTGCGCCGCATTGGTGGGTTTGCCGCGTCCGCAGCCGACCAACCTCGGCCCGCAGTGCGGTGCGCAGCCGAGCACGCCGGTCCCTGCCGTGGCGGCGAGCCGCGTCGGCGTCCTTCCGCACAGGAGCGTGCCGCCAACGTCGAGCGCCCTGCCGTCGTCGCGCGTTCCACCGGCTCTCGACGTGCTGTCGAATCTCAACGCGTTCTCGGCTCTCATCGCGCCGCCGTCGGCCGGCGCCCTATCGACCCCCAACGAGCTGTCGAATCTCAACGCGTCGCCGCTACCCGGCGTCCTTCCAGCTCTGGACGTGCTGTCGGATTTCAGCGCGCGGTCCAGATCCCGCTCTCGACGGCGCCCGAGCTTCCCGCCCTGACCCCATGCACCAGACGACCGATCAAGCTCGAACTGTCAGCCGAGCTCGACCACGCCGTTCGCACCGGCATCCAACTGGACCAGGAGGATTCGCCGACCCCAGCCCGCCGTCCCGGCCCTGCGCCGCACCACATCGTCGACGTGCTGACCGCCCCCGCCTGGTCAGGAGCACACGAGCCACTGCACCGACTCACGCGACCGCGAGCTCCGTCCCGCCTCAACCACCCGCCGTGTTACGCGCAGGTAGGCCGCTGCGTCCGGCCACGGCTCCCCTATCGCAGTCGGCCAGTGAGCAGTGGCCGCGCGCGATCGTCCGACGGCTGGCCCCGCACAACTACTGGTCACGGCGCCTGTGCGACCCTCCGCCGGCCTCCTCATCCGACCACCCGCCGTAGCGGCCCACAGGCGCCGCCATCCCACGCGGGCGTACTCGGCCACCCGCTACGGCTGCCACCGGTCACGCCACCCGGCGCGGCTCAGGTCGCCGCGGTCGCCGGCCCGGACGCGCTCGACCATCCGCAGGCCACCGTCCAAGCTGCCCCGCACGTCGTGGGATCGGCCCCCACAGGCGCCACACAGGCGCCCCACCCAAGCCCTCGCCCACCCACCGGCCAGGCCACCCGGCGCGCCGCTTGTTCGACCGCCAGCGTCGTGCCGGGCCGAGCGGCACCGGCTGCGCCATTCGGAATCCGCCCCACCCCCGAGTCGATTACCTGCACCCCGGGTCATAGTGGACGCCCCGCGCTTCCCGGCCGGCGAAACGCTGCCCAAGTTAGGCGCGACCAGCAAGCAAGTGCGCATTCCCGCGATTCCTAATGCTTGTCCGGGCGCATTCTGCAGACGCAAATCAATGAGGCACCGAATCGAGTTCTGCGTCGGCGGAAACTGGCTGATGGTCGGGCAGGTCGCGCATTTTGCGCAGCGGCGAGAAAAAGACCCACAACACACCCAGCAAAGCCCCCACGGTGGCCACCCAAAGGGACGGGCGCACCCCGATGGCGGTGCCGAGCGCACCCCCGAGCAAGGCGCCGACGGGGCGGATGCCGTAGTTGACGGTGCGTTTGAAGCCGGAGACCACGGCGAGCATCGAAGGGGGCGTGGCGGCGGTCTGGGCGGAACCGCCGGTGATGTCGAGGACCATGACGCCGAAGGCGGAGAAGAACTCTGCGGTGACCAGTGCGGCCAGGATGAGCCACTGCGGGCCCTCGACCAGCGGCACCAGGATGAGCGGGGCGGGGAACAGCAGGTAGCCGAGGATCACGGCGGGGCCCAGGCCGATGCGGCGGCTCAGCGGGGCGGTCACGGCGGCGCCGAGCAGGCCGCCCAGGGCGCCCAGGCCGACGACGAGGCCGAGCACGCCGGGTGAGACGTGCAGGCTGGTGGTCACGTAGAGCACCCACAGGGCGGCGAACATGTAGTTGAACAGGTTGAGCGTGGTGGCGCCGAGCAGCAGGGCCCGCAGGACGGCGGACCGGGCCACGTACCGTACGCCCGCAGTCATGCCCGTCGGGGTGGAGGGCGCGGCCGGGGCCGCGCGGGGGACGGGCACGCGGGTGAGGAAGGCGGCGGACGCGAGGTAGGTGAGCACCTCGGCGAGCAGGGCGAACGGGGCGGTCAGCCACTGCACGAGCAGGCCGCCGAGGCTGGGGCCGGCGACGAACGAGAACGCGCGGCTGCCGTTGAGCAGGGCGTTGGCGTCGACGTAGTCGGGCCGCCGGACGAGCGCGGAGAACAGGCCCGCGTGGGCGACCTCGAACAGCACGGTGAACGCGCCGGACAGGAACGCGACGGTGATCAGCACGGGCAGCGTGACGGCGCCCGCCCACCAGAGCGCGGGCACGGACAGCAGCAGCACGGCGCGGCACAGGTCGGCGACGATCATGATGCGGCGCTTGTCGGGGCGGCGGTCGGCCCAGGCGCCGGCGGGCAGCGAAAGGAACAGGTTGGGCAGCAGGCCGGCGGCGGTGAGCAGGCCCATCTCGGCGGGGCCGGCGTCGACGGCGAGGACGGCCAGCAGCGGTACGGCGAGGACGGCGATCTGGTCGCCGACGAGCGAGACGGTCTGCGCGCTCCAGTAGCGGCGGAACGCCACGTCGCGCAGCAGCCGGGCGGGGCCGTTCATCGGTCGGTCACCGGGCCCCGCGGCACGGCCATGTAGATGAGCTGGATAGGGCGCGAGCCGGCGGGGCGGGCCGCGGGGTCGGTGGCGCGGGCGTCGAAGCGGGCGGTCAGGGCGAGGATCTGGTCGCTGAGCTCGCGCAGCTCGTCGGCGGTCAGGTGGACGAGCGTGTCGCCGAAGCCGGCCGCGGCGCGCCACTCGGTGGGCTCGTCGGCACGGGTCGCCAGGTAGTCCTGGGCGCGCTCGGTGAAGACGCCGAGCAGCACGCTGTTGAGCTGGTCGGTCGCGGCGCGCATGGCGGGGTCGTCGCTGTCGTCGTCCCACGACGTGGTGCTGGCGGTGGCGCGCCAGGGGCGTTCGCGGGCGTCGGCGCCGGGCACCCGCTCGGCGAACCCGTACTTGGCGAGCTGCCGCAGGTGGAACGAGCAGTTCGGCACGTTGTCGTCGAGCAGCGCGGCGGCCCGGGTGGCGGTCATCGGGCCCTCGGACCGCAGCAGCCCGATCAGCCGGATGCGCAGCGGATGGGCGTACGCCCGAAGGGTCCTCGGATCGGTGAGCCGCTTCTCGTTCTCCACATGCTAGAGACTGCTTTAGAAAGATGCCTTTAGCAAGTGCGTATCAGGGTCGGTGGATCAGGGTCGAGCCAGGGCTGATCCCGATGCGGCTGGGGTCCCGCGCGCCGCAGGATGGATGCATCAGGCCGAACGAGCCTCGAGGAATGAGAGAGAAACCCATGAACGCCGTGCACGACAGCATGTCCCGCCAGGGCCTCACCCGGCCGCGCGAGGGCCGGATGATCGCCGGTGTCGTCGCGGGACTCGCCCGCCGCTTCGGGATCGACCCGTGGCTGGCGCGGCTGCTCTTCGTCGTGGTCCTGCTGGCCATCCCGGGCAGCCAGATCCTGGTCTACCCGATCCTCTGGGTGCTGATGCCCTCGGAGAAGCCGTCCTTCGTCACCGCGTACCCGCCGGCCGTCTGACGCCCTGATCCCTGCTCCTTTCGCTGAGAGAGCGGCCCGCTTCGTGCGGGCCGCTTTTTCATGTGTACGAGCAGAGCCAGCGCCACGACGATCAGGAAGGGCACCGCTCCGGCCGCCGACACGGCGTCGCTCAGCCACCGCTGCACGACCGCGGCCGCGTTGATCACCGGGTCGGTGCCGGCCAGCCGCAGGTCGCCCGCGAGACGCAGCTCGTACCAGCCGTAGTAGGCGACGTAGAGCCCGCTCACCACGAGCACGGCGCCGCCGACGCGCGGCACCAGGCCGAGCAGGCGCCGCACCCGCGCGAGCAGCGAGAACCGCACGAGCGCGACGGCCACCGCGGTGGCGCTGACGACCAGAGCCATACCCCCGGCGTACGCGAGGAACAGCGCCACTCCGGAGCCGACCGACCCGGCTCGCAGGCTCGACACGACGAGCGCGAGGAAGGGGCCGATCGCACATCCCAGAGAGGCCACCGCGTACGCCATCCCGAAGAGCACCGTCGAGCCGAGCGAGCCGGTCAGCGCGGGCGCGCGTACGGTCATCGCCGGCAGCGACCGCCCGGCCAGCAGCCATCCGCCGAGCGCGGCGAGGGCGAGGCCGAGCACCACGGTCAGCCACGGCAGCCGCGGCTGGAGCACGCCGGCGATCGGAGTGAGCAGCAGGCCGAACGCGCCGAACACCACCGCGTACCCGACGGCCAGGGCGGCGCCGGCCCGCAGCGCCCGGCCGACCGCCCGGCGCGGCTGGGCGGCGTCGGCCGAGACGAGGACCGAGAGGTACGCGGGCAGCAGCGCGAAGCCGCACGGGTTGACCGCGCCGAGCATGCCCGCGGTCAGCGCCAGCAGCAGCTCGCCGCCCATGTCAGGCGACCAGCGACTTCACCCGGGCGGTGAGCTGCAGGTCGTCGAGGTAGCTGCGCTCGACCACGTCGCCGCCGCGGTCGAGGACGACGTACGTGCTCTGCTCGGTGATCCGGAACTTCTTCCAGATCTTGCCGGCCTGGTCGTCGAGGTGCGTCACGTTGCCGACCTCGAGGTCCGACACGAACTGGTGCATCTCCTTGTTGCCGCCCATGCCGGCGACGCCCAGGAAGTTCAGCCGCGTGCCGTACTCGTCCTGCAGATCGCGGACGCTCTGCGCCTCGCTCGCGCAGGTCGCGCACCAGGGCGCCCAGAACCACAAAATCGTCGGCTTGCCGGCCAGCGTGGCCGCGTCGAACGCCGCGCCGTCGAGCGTCTTGCCGCCGAACGCCAGCGTCGCCGGGACCGATGTATCCGGTTTGTCCGCCGAGGAAGGGCCGGAGGCAGGCACGGACGCGGAGGGCTTCGGTTGGGCGAAGGCGGGCGCGGAAGCAGGATCGGATTCGGGCGAGCTGCCGCAGCCGGCGGCGAGCAGCACGCCCGCCGCCGAGAGCAGCAACGCCCGCCGCCTCACTTCGCTGCCGCCTCGGTCAGGCGCAGGGCCAGGGCCGGGCAGACGTTGACGGCCTTGCGGGCGCCGTTCTCCAGCCACGGCGGCAGCGGCGTCTGGGGGAACGCGGGGAAGCCGTTCGCGTCCAGCCGGATGATCTCGGGGGCCACCGCCGAGCAGAGGCCGTGCCCATCGCAGCGCGACCAGTCCACGGCGAGCCGTCGCGCGCCCTGCTCCGCCGTGTAGGGCAGCGGCAGGATCCCGCGCACGCTCTTGCCGCAGCCCTCGCCGTTGGTGTGCGCCTCCACGTCCTTGGCGAACACCTCGAGCGCCGACAGCGCGAACCGGGCCGTGCCGTCGGGGTGGCTGCACGCGCCGCGGCCCTTGACCACGCCGGCCGCCTGGCGCACGTTCTCGACCGCGTTGCCGCCGAGCGAGACCAACGTGACCGCGCGGGCCAGGTCGGGCAGGCCCAACCGGCACGGGCCGCACTGCCCGGCCGACTCGCCGGCCAGGTACTGCACGACCTGGGAGACCTCGCCCAGCGGGCAGGTCTTCGAGCCGATCGGGATGAGCATGCCCGCGCCCAGCGTGCCGCCCACCGCGGCGAAGCCCTTGCGCGAGATGGTGACGGTCTGCGCGGCCTCGGCGCTGATCCACTTGCCGTGGTAGCCGCCGACGAGCAGGCCCGGGCCGATGTCGGCGCCGCACATGGTCAGCACGTCCATCAGCGGGGTGCCGGTCGGCGCCTCGACCACGGCCGGGCTGCTGGCCGAGCCGCCCACGGTCAGCATGACCGTGCCCGGCTCCTCGGGGATGCCGACCGCGTTGTACTCCCACGGGCCGAGCCGGGCCGCGATCGCCAGCTGCGAGTACGTCTCGGCGTTGGACAGCAGCGTGGGCAGGCCCATCACACCGTTGTCGCTGGAACGCACCTTGCGGCCGGGCGGGATGTGCGCCTCACCGTTGATGCCGCGCACCAGCGCGCCACCCTCGCCGGAGATGAACCGGTGCGGCACGGTGACGATGCGGGTCGGGCACGGCATCCGCCGCTCGGCGAGCGCCGCGGTGATCGAGCTCTGGCCGATGCCGTCGTCGGCGATGCCGATGACGATCTCCTCGGCGTCGAGCGCGGCGGCGGCCAGCGCGGCGCCGTCGAGGATCAGGTGCGGGCCGCGGGTCAGGATCGCCTTGTCCTTCCAGGACGGCGGCTCGCCCTCGGTCGCGTTGACCACGATCACCGGCGGGAGCTCCTGCCGGCGGCACGAGTCGAGCACGGCGCGCACCTTGCGGGCGAACGGGAAGCCCGCGCCGCCGCGGCCGCGCAGCTCGATGCGGTCGGCGAGCCCGATCAGCTCGCCGGAGCTCAGCGCGGCGAACCCGCCGTGCACCTCCTGGTGGGCGAGCAGGTCGAGACGGCCGTACTCGTCGAAGCCCGCGGTGATCCGCGGCGTGCCGATCGCGGTGACCGGCGGAACCTGCGACGCGCTCAATTCGCTTCCCCTCGCAGCTGCGACCAGTACGCGTCGTCAGCCACATCGTCGTCCATCCGGGCGCGTCCACCCCGGCGGGCGCCCCTGCCCGCCGGGACGCGCACGGCATCCTGTTGTTCCCGCCGGGCCCGGCGCGACGCCATGTCGACAAGCGTCGGCGTCTCGTCGGGCTCGATGTAACCGGCGTCGTCGACGAAGCCGGTGCGGCTGTGCCGACCCGAGTCGGCGCTGTCGATGTCGGCGCCCCGGTCGCGCCGGGTCCGGGGCGCATCCTCGGTCTCGTCGTACCGGGACTCCGAACGCGAGCGGCGCGGCGGCGCGTCGTCGTCCGCGTACCGGCCCGGGCGCTGGCGGGGCAGCTCGTCGTAGCCGCCGCGGTCGGCGTGCCGGCTGGAGCGCGGCGGCTCCTCGTAGAGCGGCATGTCCCCGCGGCGGCGCGAGCGCGGTGCGGGCTCGTCGTCGTCGGCGTACCGGCGGCGGCGCGGGGCCGGCTCCTCGTACGCGTCGGGCTCTACCCGGCGCATGCGGGTCTGGGTGTCCTCGAAGTCCGGGCGGCGCATCCGCGTCTGCGTGTCCTCGAAGTCCGGGCGGCGCATCCGCGTCTGCGTGTCCTCGAAGTCCGGACGGCGCAGGCGGGCGCCGGTGTCCTCGAAGTCGGGGCGGCGCATCCGCGTGCCCGTGTCCTCCATCTCGACGCGGCGCATGCGGGTGGCCGTGTCCTCGAGCTCGGGGCGGCGCATCCGGGTGCCGGTGTCCTCGCCGGGGTAGCGGCGGCCGCGCGGCTCGTCGTACTCGATCTCGTCCTCGGGGCGGCGGCCGCGGCGGGGACGCTCGCCCGCGTCGTACTGCGCCATCATGCCGGTGGGCTCGTCGTACATCTCCTCGGCGCGGGCCCGGCGCTGGCGGGGAGCGGCCGGCGCGACGAGGTCGTCCATCGGCGGCGGCGCCACGGGCGGCGCGGTGACCGGGTTGGCGGCGGGCTGGAACGTGTCGACGACGGCGACCGGGCCGAGGCGCTCGGGCTCGGGGGCGGCGGCCTTCTCGCGGCGCGGCCGCTTCATCGCGGGCGACGAGGTGGGCACCAGCGAGCCGACCGGCTTGAGCCCGCCGGACGCGGCGGTCGAGGCGAAGTCCTTGCGGCGGTTGAGCGAGACCGAGAGCCGTACGGCGAGGCCGACGAGCACGGCGAGCACGCAGACGATGTAGCTGACGACGACCCAGGTGGCGGCGGGCCGGCCCGCGCTCAGGCCGTGCAGCAGCGCGGTCGGCCAGATCAGGTAGGAGATCGAGTGGATCGCGCGCCACATCCAGGGGCTGCCGCGGCCGATGAACCGCGAGCGCGCGATGCCGGTCCACATCACCAGCACCATGACCCAGCCGGAGATCGTGCCGAAGCCGATCCACACCCGCTTGTCGCCGGCGTAGAGGAACGGGATGAACGCGTCGACGACCGAGGCGTGCTTCTCGACCACCTTCATCCAGACGTGCAGGAACAGCGCGGTCACCGCGATGACGCCGGTGGTGCGGTGCGCGGACTGCAGGAGCACCCGTTGCCGGATCGAGAGGACCAGCCGGTCGGTGGAGACCAGGCCGACCATGATCGTGATGGAGAGCGACACGAGCGTCAGCACGCCCATGTAGTACTCGGCGTAGGTGAAGACGTACACGTAGCCGATGCGGCCGGGCTTGGTCAGCATCGCGACCGCCCAGAGGGCCGCGATCACGCTCACGGCGAGAACCGCCACCGCACCCCGGGAGGGCTCACCTTTTCCGGTAGCTCCGACATCGACGGCGACACGATTGGCGGATCGCTCGTTGTTCTTCGTCCGGGCCATTGACTCCTCGTTCTCCGCAGTGGTCACGTCCCGTGGGCGGTGGGACGCAGGCATCCGTGGGAAATGCCCCCTGCTTCACGTTGGTGCTCGGGCAGCGATCGGCGCCGGCCGGTCCCTGCCCATCCCCCAACTACGTGCCGCGAGCGGATTCGGATGAACCGCAGACACTTTTTTGTCGGCCACTTTCCAGCCGGTCCGGCGATCCGGGTCCTGAGCTGCGGAAACACCGTCGAAAAAGGCATGACCGAACGGGCATGCGGGCGTCACCGGGCAGTGACTCAGCGCACGCGGTGAACCTTTCGCCGCCCGGCTGCGAACCATCCCGTGTGACCTCTTCCAAGGAGATGATCGGCATGCGGCACCTGTCCCGGGCGGGGGCCCGGATCGGCGCTGTCCTGGTCGCGGTGGTGGCGCTCGCGTACGGCTCGCCGGCCCGCGCCGACGTGCCCGGTTTCGAGGTCAAGGTGGGCGAGGCCCCCGCGACGTTCACCATCGGCAAGAACGCCCGGAGCCTCACCGCGGTGGTCTCCACCGACCGCGGCCGCCGCTGCCTCAAGGTGCGCTGGGCGCTCACCATCGAGACCAAGGGCGTCAGCCTCGACCAGGTGCAGGTGGCCCGGGTCGAGAACGGGCGGTCCTTCGACGTGCGCGCCGGGGTGCAGGAGGAGACCGCCACGGTGGTCGACGAGCGGCTCGACCCCGGTCAGCTCTGCCGGAACCGCACGGTGACCGGCCGCTGGGACATCGCGTTCACCGGCCCCGACAACGGCGAGGTGACCTTCCAGGCGCAGGCGTTCGACGCCGCGGGCCGGTTGCTCGCCTCGACCGGCGTGCAGGCCCAGGTGGTCAGCCCGGTGGCGGCGCGGCCCAGCGCCGGCCCGTCGCCGTCGCCGTCGGTCACCCCCACCGAGGACGCGCCCGTCGAGGAGGAGGAGGAGGTCGTCGACCAGGCGCCGCAGCCGGAGCGGACCTCCGCCGCCGCGGGTGCGCTCAACCCCGCGTCGAGCAGCACGAACGTGCTGGGCGTCGGCCTCATCGTCGGCGCGTTGATGGTCTTCCTCGGCGTCGGCATGCTGCTGCGGCTGCGCACCCGCAACCGGCGCCAGGCGGCCTGGCAGGCGGAGACCCAGCTGATGCCGACCGGCTTCGAGAGCATGCCCCGTCGCCGGTCTTAAGGAGTTCCTGCAGTTCGTTTCCGGTCCTGTTAAGGTCCCGGGCCCCGGTTCCCGCTAGTTTCCGTCTCGGCACCAGCGGTCCGCAGGCGGAGGGCACCTCGGACCGCGCCGGCAGCGGCGCGACGGGTGGCCGGCACGCGCGTGGGGCGCCGACCGGCCGCCCAGGCGTCACACCGTGCGCTCGACCCGGATGACGACGGCGGTGGCGTTGTCGTCGCCGCCCGCGGTCAGCGTGTCGTCGAGCAGCGTGTGGGTGGCGGCCGCGGGGTCGTCGGTGGCGAGCACGCGGGTCAGCCGCTCGTACGTGAGCTGGTCGGAGACCCCGTCGGTGCAGAGCAGATAGACGTCGCCCGGGTTGAGCGTGACGCTGAGCAGGTCGGGCTCGGGCGCGTCGGGGTGGCCGGCGTAGCGGGTGAGGCGGTACCGGGCGGCCCTGGCCTCGTCGGAGTCGGCGGCGAACCAGCCGTGCAGCACGCCGACCCAGGCGATCGAGTGGTCGACGGTCAGCAGGTCGAGCAGGCCGTCGCGCAGCCGGTAGACGCGGGAGTCGCCGAGCTGCACGATCCAGGCGGACGCGTCGGGACCGTCGGCGGCCACGAAGGCGGTCAGGGTGCTGCCGGTCAGCTCGTCGAGGTTGCTGCCGGCCCGGCGTACGGCGTCCTGGGCCTGCGACACCGCGGCCCGCAGCGCGGCAGGTCCGTCACCCACCGCCGCCTCGCGCAGGAAGACCTCGACGGCGGTGTGGCCCGCCACCGTGCTGCCGGGACCCTCGCCCATGCCGTCGGCCACCACCGCCAGCGGACCGCCGGGGTCCAGGTGCACCACGTCGTAGTTGTCGCTGTACCGCTCCCCCACGACGCTGCCGGCCGCCGCGGTGAGGCGACGGCCGGCGGTGGTCCAGGCGACCTTGCTGATGTCCACCTGTCCTTTTTACACGTTTTTCGACACCGGGCCCCGCTCCTCGTGGGTTAGAGCGGAGCCCGGCGGTCTTCGTTACCCGTCAGGAGAGCGGCGGGTACGCGTTCGCCATCAGCTCGCGGAACTGGGCGGAGAACCAGGCGCCGGAGATCGGCGCGCCGGGCAGGGCGCCGCTGAGGCTGTTGCCGTTGCGGGCGTTACCGGTGTAGGTCGGGTCGCACATCCGGTCGAAGCCCTTGCCCTCGTCGTTCGGGATCAGCGTGGAGGAGCCGTCCGACTCACCCGGGGGCTTGACCCAGACGTACGCGTCGATGCCGGAGGCCGGGGCCGCGGTCGGGCGCTCGCCGAGGCCGGCGCCGGCCTGGTTGCACCAGTTGCCGGCGTGGATCCGGCGGTCGATGCGCGACTCGTTGACGTAGGTGTCGATGTTGGTGGAGGTGCTCGCCGCGGTCGGGCGGGCCGAGCCACCCCAGCCGTTGCGGCTGGTGTCGATCAGCATGCCGATGTTGGAGTTGAAGCCGACCGAGACCAGCTTCTGGCGGAAGGCCTGGGCGAAGGTCAGCTCGTCGCTGTACTGGTTCCAGTCCAGCCACTTCGACTGCCGGATCGACTGGCCGCCGACCGTGGTGGTCGGCTGGATGAACGGCTCCCGCAGAGCCGAGTAGTTCGCCGTGTTGGTGATGAAGCCGGTGACGTTGTTGACGCTGCCCGAGGCCTGCGCGGCCTGGAGCATGATGTCGGCGGTGGGGCCGAAGTTCGAGTCCCAGCCGATCCAGCCGTGGTGCGCGGCGTCCACGTAGTTGTACGTGTTGGCGAGCGCGCCCAGCTTGTTCAGGGCGTACCCGATGCCCTGCACGTAACCGCCGTTGGCCTTCATCGTGTCGCAGGTCGCCGTGCCGCCGGCCTGGCCGGAGGTGTTGGTGACCAGGTTCGGCAGCGAGTCGATCTCGACGATGTTGATGATGCGCAGGCTGCGGTACTTCGCGTCGGCCTGGATCGCGGCGATCGGGTCGATGTACTCGCTCTTGTAGCGCGGCAGGTCGTTCGGGCCGAGCTCACCGTTGGAGGCCAGCGCGGCGCAGTCGCGGCCGGGCAGGTTGTAGATGACGAACTGGATGTAGCCGGCGCCCTGCGCGAGGGCCGCGTCCAGGTGGTCGCGCACGCCCATCGAGCCGTTGGAGCTGCTGCTGTCGGTGCCCTCGATCGCGGCGATCCGGTCCAGCCACACGGCGGTCGGGTTGTTCGAGACCCGGTTGCCGCCGGGCTCGGCCTCGGCCTTGGCCTTCCACTCCGGGTTCACGTAGCCCTTGGCCCCGGCGTACGGGTTGTCGACCTTGCTGCCGGCCGGCGGCGGGGTCGTGGGCGGCGGGGTGGTCGGCGGCGGCGTGGTGGGCGGCGGCGTGCTGACCGGCGGCGAGGTCGGCGGGCTGGTGGTCGGGCCGGTGGACCCCGTGCAGACCGTGCCGTTGAGCGAGAACGAGGTGGGAGCCGCGTTCGTGCCCGAGTAGCTGGCGTTGAAGCCGAAGTTGGCAGTGCCGTTGGTGGGCAGCGAGGCGGCCCAGGACGGGTTGGTCGCCGTGACGCTCTGCCCGGACTGGCTGATCGTCGCGCTCCAGCCCTGGGTGATCTGCTGGTTGCCGGCGAACGACCAGGTCAAGCGCCAGCCGCCGGAGATCGGGTCGCCGAGGTTGGTGACGGTCACCGCGCCGGTGAAGCCGGTGCTCCAACTGTTGGCGGTGTAGGCGACCCGGCAGCCGGCCGCGGCGCTCGCGCTGGTCGCGGCGAAGACGCCGAGACCGGACACGAGTGTTGCGGCGGCGGCCGCGGTCAGCCCGCGGATGAGGACAGGTCTCATGTGGTGGCTCCTCGAGACATGCGGCGGCGGCGCCCCCTGGCGCCGGGGGATCAGCCGACGGAACATCGAGGGGCGTCGTTCCCTCGGCTGTTTCGACAGCATGACATGGGAGCGCTCCCACCGCAATCGTCCGTTAACAAGGGGCCGCGGTTGGACGCATGACGTATAACGGACGCGTGCATCTATACGAGATCACCGAGGCGCTGGCCGAGGTCCCCGGCGTCGAGGTCAGCGCGCGGCGGGGTCTGCTGTCGGTGCACATTCCGGCAATCGGGGACACGGCGCGGATCGCGCCCGGCGACGTGACCGCGGCCGAGTCGGTCTTCGTGCCCACCCGCGCGCCTGCCGTCCAGCTCGACCTGCGGCTCGGCCACGAGGTGCTGCCGCTGATCGTCACCGTCGACGACCTGGTGTTCACCCCCGCCTACGCCGACGACCTGGTGGAGAAGGGCGCCCACCGGCGCCTGCCCGCGCTGCCCAACCTGATCTCGTACTCCGAGATGCACCGCGACGTGCGGGCGCTCGGCAAGGCCATCGACGACCCCAGCCTCGAGCTCGACCCCGAGACGCTGGCCGCGACGCTGCTCGCCCACCGGTGCTTCCTGGCCGGCGCCATGCGCGTGGGGCTGTGGCCGGTGCGGGTCGCCGCCTGGTGGGAGTACGCCCACGCCCGCGTCGGCGGCCCCGTCGGCGTGGCGCCGCTGCGGGCCGACCCGGAGTGGGACAACCTCATGGAGGACGTGGCCGAGGCGCGCCGCCAGACGGCCGGCCAGGCGGTGCAGGCCGCCACCGACTGACGAGCCGCGCCGCTCAGACGGCCCGGGCGCGGCGGAAGCCGCCGCCGCTGTGCTTGGTGTCGCGCTTGGCGTGGTACATGGCCGAGTCGGCGCGCTTCATCAGCGTCTCGTAGTCGGTGGCGTCGTCCGGATAGAGGGCGATGCCGACGCTGCCGCCGACCGACAGCTCCCGGCCGTCGATGGTGAACGGCTCCCGGAGCCGGTCGCAGATGCGGAACGCCACGGCGCTGGAGGCCGCCTCGTCCGGGTCGCGGGTCAGCAGGATGGCGAACTCGTCGCCGCCCAGCCGGCACACCACGTCGTCGTCGCGCACCGCGCCGAGCAGGCGCTTGGCGACCTGCTGCAGCAGCACGTCGCCGGCCTGGTGCCCGGCGGTGTCGTTGACCTGCTTGAAGCCGTTCAGGTCGAGCATCAGCAGCGCGACCCGGCCGTGCGCGCCCGCGGCGTCGCGGACGGCCCGCTCGGCGCGCTCGATCAGGTGCGTACGGTTGGGCAGGCCGGTCAGCGAATCGTGGAACGCCTGGTGGCTGAGCTCGGCCACGTGCGCCTGGGCGGCCTGGCGCATGCCGGCGCTGTCGACGATCAGCGCGCCCTCGACCGACAGCTGGTCGGCCAGCAGGCGGTCACGGCTGGTCCAGTCGCGGGTCGCGGTCGAGTCGCCGACGAGGATCATGCCGACGGGGCCCTGGGCGGACATCAACGGCAGGGCCACGTACGACCGGAGGTCCATCGCCCGCACGAGGTCGCACGGACGCGCCGTGGCGGGGTCGGCGTCGCCCACGAGCGCGGCGTGCCCGTCCTTGATCGTCTGCCACACGGGCGACCCGGCGACGGCGCAGCCCACCAGGCCGTTCAGCGTCGTGTCGTCGTCGGGCACGTTGACGCTGTGCACGTAGCGGATCAGGCCGTCGCCGTCGACCAGGCAGACCGCGCCGTGCTCGGTGCGGAAGCCCTCGGCGGACGAGGCGGCCAGGATGCGCGCGGCGGCCTCGATGCTGGTCGCGGCCATGCCCTGCTCGAACAGCCGGCGGATGACCGTGGTCGCGTGCGAGAGGAACTGGCGCTGCCGCTCGGCGGCGAGCCCCTGCAGGGTGGTGGCGAAGATCAGCGCGAGCGTGGCGAGCACGTCGGCGCGCAGCCCGGCCAGGTCGTCGCCGGTGAGCAGCAGGACGCCGACGGTCTGCCCGCCGATGCGCAGCCGCACGGCCATCTGACCGGCCGTGAGCAGCGGCGGCGCCCCGGCCGCCATGCGGAAGATCTTGCCGGCGGTGAGCAGGTCGCGCCGGCCCGGCTCGCCCACCCGGGCGACGGCGTTGAGCAGCCCGGTCTCGGAGTCGAGGTCGAAGACGGTCGCCGCGGTGAGCCCCGCCGCCTCCCGCAGGTGCGGCGTGGTCAGGTTCAGCACGTGCTGCACCGACGGCGTGTCCCGGGTCATCGAGGAGACGAGGTCGGCAACGAGCGCGTCCTGGGCATCGGCCTCCAGGACAGCGTGCGCACCGCTGATTCCGCTCACGTCCTGCAAGGTCGGCAGCGCCGCGGCGCGGTTGACCGGCAGCCGGTCGCAGTTCGGGTGCAGGGCGATTCCCCGTACGGCGCGGGCCCCGGCGGCACCGGCGGCTACGGCTCGGCGCGCTGGGCGTCGCCGTCTACGAGAACACCCATGCGACCGTGGCGCCGACGAGCGCGCCGCTGACCAGCAGGCCCGCGCCGAAGCGGCGGGTCTCCGGCCACCACACGGAGCCGACGCCGATCAGCAGGTAGAGCGGAACCCACCCCCAGAACGGCGCCGCCAGACCCGCCAGCGACGGGAAGGCCGTCATCGGCCCGACCGCCGCGCACGGCCCGGCGCAGCCCAGCGCGAGCCCACCGAGCAGCCCCGCCAGCAACGGCGGATCGACCAGCCGAACCGGAACCGGCGGCGACGCGACCGTCAGGATCGGGTCGTCCCCCGGGTCGGGCGTCAGCGTGATGACGTAGCCCGCCCGGTCGAGCAGCACCAGGGCGCGCCCGTCGCGTCCGGTGGCGTCCTGCACCCGGCAGCCCGCCTGCTCCCACAGCTCACGCGTCGCGTCGTACACGTCGTCGGTGTGCTCCCCCAGCCCGGGCAGGCGGCCGCCGCGCACGATCCGCTGGCCCGAGGTGGCCGGCGGCGCCTTGAGCAGCAGCGGGGGCAGGGGGTCGAGGGTCAGGCCGGGGTAGGCGTGCAGGGTCGTCTCGAGTCGCTGCTCGACGCCTGTGGTCGCGTCCGCCCGGCTCACCGTCACCTGACAGAGCGTCCCGCAACCGAGGGCTGTGGGGATTCGGATTACGCGAAAAACGCGCCTGTGGATGAGGGCGGACAGGAGGGGCTGGGGGCGTAGGGTGGGCGCCCTGCCCCTGGGTGGGGCGGTTTCAAGGGGTCGTTGCAACACGGTCGGTGTGCAGGAGTTTAGTCAGGCGTTCGGCTGGGGTGTCCCAGTCGAGTGTCATGCGTGGCCGGCCGTTGAGTTCGGCCGCGACAGCGGCCAAATGCTCAGGTGTGTGCTGGGTCAGGTCGGTGCCTTTGGGGAAGTACTGGCGTAGCAGCCCGTTGGTGTTCTCGTTCGATCCGCGCTGCCAGGGGCTGTGGGGGTCGCAGAAGTAGACCGGCATGCCCGAGGCCAGGCTGCACTGGTGGTGTAACGCCATTTCGACGCCTTGGTCCCAGGTCAGTGACCGGCGCAGATGCTGCGGCAGGGTGGCGACGGTGGCCAGCAGGGCGTCGCGGACGTGTTCGGCGTTACGGCCGGTGGCCAGGTGCAGCAGCAGCACGTAGCGGGTGGAGCGTTCGACCAGGGTGCCGATCGCGGACTGGTTGTCCTTGCCGACGATCAGGTCACCCTCCCAGTGCCCGGGCACGGCCCGATCGGCGGCTTCGGCGGGCCGGTCGCTGATCATCACCATCGGGCTGGTGAACCGCTGCTGGCGTTGCCCCGGTGTGCGGCGTGGGCGGCGCACGGCCCGGCCGGTGCGCAGGGCGGCGGCGAGTTCGCGGCGCAGGCTGCCGCGGCCTTGCACGTAGATGGCCTGGTAGATCGTCTCGTGCGACACGTGCCATCCGCTCCGCTCGGGGTGATCACGGTGCAGCCGGCGGCTGATCTGCTGCGGGCTGTACTTGCGTTGCAGCATGGCCTGCACCGCGGCGTGCAGGCCAGGATGGGCGGCAAGCTTGCGGGTCTTGGGCCGCGGCCGGCGGGCGCGGGCACGTTCCTGCGCGGCATAGGGCCGGTAGTCACCGGTGACCGGATGCGCGTTACGGGCCACTTCTCGGCTGATCGTGCACCGGGGCCGGCCCAGCTCCGCCGCGATCTGGGTCTGGCTGGCGCCTTCGCGCAGCCGGTCAGCGATCACGATCCGCTCGTCCTGCGACAGATACCGGGCGCAGATCGGCGCCCGCCGGGCTGCGACCACGGCCCGCTTCCTGGCTTCCTGCCGGGCGTCACGGGCCTGACGGCACGCGGGATGCCGCCAGTCGAAGCCAGTCTTACGGTCCACGCCGACCCGCCGGCATGCCTCACTGGTGCCTACACCTTGCGCCACAAGACCCAAATATGCCTGCCGCTGCGCGGCTTTGGTTGTGCCCGGCAGCCAGCCCTCGGCATCGTCATCTGACACCTGCTACCCCTTGGTGAGCTCAGGTGTTGCGACGATCCCTTGAAGCCGAGGTGGGCGGGGGTCAGGGTGGCCGCTACCGAAGATCGACAAACCAGCGGCGGGCGAGCAGCGCCCCGCGCCCGTCAGACGAAGGCGCTCTGCCCCGTCACGGCGCGGCCGACGATGAGGGAGTTGATTTCGCGGGTGCCCTCGTACGAGTACAGCGCCTCGGCGTCGGCCACGAAGCGGCCGATGTCGTAGTCCAGCACGATGCCGTTGCCGGCCAGCAGCTCGCGCGCCCAGCCGACGACCTCGCGCATGCGGGTGGTGCAGTACGCCTTGGCCAGCGCGGAATGCTCGTCGCGGTACTGCCCGGCGTCCTGCAGCTGGGCGAGCCGCACGCACATGCCCAGCGCGCCGGTCAGGTTGCCGACCATGCGGACCAGCAGGTCCTGCACGAGCTGGAACTTGGCGATGGGACGCCCGAACTGGGTGCGGGTGCGCGAGTAGTCGAGGGCGATCTCGTACGCCGCCAGCATGACGCCGACCGCCTGCCAGGCCACGCCGCTGCGGGTCTGGCGCAGCACCTTCGCGGTGTCCTTGAAGGTGTTCGCGTTCTGCAGCCGGTCGGCCTCGCCCACCCGGACGCCGGTGAGCGTGATGTCGGCGTTCTGCACGGTTCGCAGGGCGATCTTGTTCTCGATCTTCGTGGCGACCAGGCCGGGCGCGTCACCGCGTACGACGAAGCCCTTGACCTGGTTGTCGGCCTCGTCGCGGGCCCAGACGACGATGAGGTCGGCGAAGGTCGCGTTGCCGATCCAGCGCTTGGCGCCGTCGAGGACCCACTCGTCGCCCTCGCGGCGCGCCGTGGTGCGCAGGCCGGCCGCCACGTCGGAACCGCCGGTCGGCTCGGTCAGCGCGAACGCCCCGACCTGGTCGAACGAGGCCATGCCGGGCAGCCAGCGCTCCTGTTGCTCCGGGGAGCCGCACATGCGGATGCTGCCCATCGCCAGGCCGGCGTGCACGCCGAAGAAGGTGGCCATCGAGGCGTCCGCGCGGGCCATCTCGAGCGCGAGCCACCCGTTGAGCAGCGACGACGACTCCCGGCCGGCGATCTCGAGGTCGGCGTACTTCTTGATCAGGTGGCTCGGGAACTCGGCGCGGGCCCAGTGGTCGTTGGCGATGGGCACGACCTCCGCCTGCAGGAAGTCGCGGACGCGGCGCACTACGGCGGCCTCGTCGTCGGAAAGCAGGTCCTCAAAGGCGTACAGGTCTCCGGCGAGCATATTGCGTACCTACCCCGCGAGCGCCGACCTAGACTTCGGTCCCATGCTCACGATGCAGGACGCGCTGGCCCGGCTGACCGCGTACTGGACGGCGCAGGGGTGCCTGACCGTCCAGCCCATGAACACCGAGGTCGGCGCGGGGACGCTCAACCCGGCGACGTTCCTGCGCGTGCTGGGTCCGGAGCCGTGGCGGGTCGTGTACGTGGAGCCGTCCGTGCGGCCCGACGACTCGCGCTACGGCGAGAACCCGAACCGCCTGCAGACGCACACCCAGCTCCAGGTGATCCTCAAACCGGACCCGGGCAACCCCCAGGAGCTCTACCTGGGCAGCCTCGAGGCGCTCGGCATCGACGTGCGCTCCCACGACGTACGGTTCGTCGAGGACAACTGGGCCTCCCCGGCGCTGGGCGCGTGGGGTCTGGGCTGGGAGGTCTGGCTCGACGGCCTCGAGATCACCCAGTTCACGTACTTCCAGCAGGCCGGCGGGCTCAACCTCGAGCCGGTGTCGGTCGAGGTCACGTACGGCATCGAGCGCATCCTCATGGCGCTGCAGGACAAGACCCACTTCAAGGACATCGAGTACGGCGACGGCATCTCCTACGGCGAGGTGTTCGGTCAGAGTGAGTACGAGATGTCGCGCTACTACCTCGACGACGCCGACGTGGCCGCGAACCGGCAGCTGCTCGAGATCTACGCGGCCGAGGCGCAGCGGCTGATCGACGCGGGCCTGCCCGTGCCCGCCCACACGTACGTCCTCAAGTGCTCGCAGGCCTTCAACGTGCTCGACGCCCGCGGCGCCGTCTCCACCGCCGACCGCGCCGCCGAGTTCGGCCGGATGCGCCGCCTCGCCGGGGACGTCGCGCGGCTGTGGGTGGCCCGCCGCGACGAGCTGGACCACCCGCTCGGCCTGGTCTCCGCCCTGCCCGCGGCCGCACCCGCTGCCACGCCCGCCGAGCGGACCAGCCCGCGCGCGCTGATCTTCGAGATCGGCACCGAGGAGCTGCCGCCGTCGGAGGCCCGCGCGGCCCGCGACCACGTGCGGCGGGCGCTGACCGAGGGGCTCGACGGCACCCGGCTCGAGCACGACGAGGTGCGCGTGTTCGCGACCCCGCGGCGCCTGATCGCGCTGGTCGCGTCGGTGGCCGCGCGCGAGACCGACCACGTACGCCAGGTGCGGGGCCCCAAGGTCGGCGCGCCCGGCAAGGCCGTCGAGGGCTTCGCCCGCGGTCAGGGGGTGGCCGTCGCCGACCTCACCGAGGCGGAGATCAACGGCGCCCGGCACCACGTGGTCGAGAAGCACGAGGCCGGCGGCGCGGCGGCCGAGGTGCTCGCGCCCGTGCTCGCCAAGGTGGTGACCGGGCTGCGCGCCGCGAAGAACATGCGGTGGAACGATCCGCAGCTGTCGTTCAGCCGCCCGATCCGCTGGCTGACGGCGTTGTGGGGCGACGACGTGGTGCCGGTCGCGGCCGGGACGCTGGCCGCCGGACGGCAGACGCGGCTGCTGCGGACGGCCGCGGAGCCGGTCGTGTCGATCGCCTCGGCCGAGACCTTCATGGAGACGCTGGCGCTGGGCGGCATCGTGGCCGACGCCGAGGACCGGCACGACCTCATCGTGACCGGCGCCCAGGACGAGGTGTACCCCGACGGCCGCGTCGACGTGGCGGGCGAGGCGGCGCTGATCGAGCAGATCAGCTATCTGGTCGAGGCGCCGACGCCGCTGCTGGGCACGTTCGACGAGAGCTACCTGACGCTGCCCGACGCCGTGCTGACGACCGTGATGCGCAAGCACCAGCGGTACCTGCCGGTGCGCGACGCCGAGGGCGCGCTGCTGCCGATGTTCGTCACGGTCGCCAACGGGCCGGTCGACGTCGAGCTCGTGCGCGCGGGCAACGAGGCCGTGCTGCGGGCCCGCTACGAGGACGCCGCCTTCTTCTACCGCGCCGACCGCGACACCCCGCTGCCGCAGATGCGCGAGCGGCTGTCCCGGCTGACGTTCACCGACAAGCTGGGCTCGATGGCCGACCGCGCCGGGCGGATCGCCTCGCTCGCGCTGTCGCTGGCCGACTCGCTGGGCCTGTCGTCGGCGACGCTGGGCCGGGCCGCGCGGCTGGTGAAGGTCGACCTCGGCTCGCAGCTGGTGACCGAGATGACCAGCCTGGCCGGCGTGATGGCCCGCGACTACGCGCTGCACGCCGGCGAGCCGCGCGACGTCGCGCAGGCCGTCTACGAGGCCGAGCTGCCCCGCAACACCGGCGACGACCTGCCCGCGTCCGTGCCGGGCGCGCTGCTCTCGCTCGCCGACCGCCTCGACCTCGTCGCGGGCCTCGCCGCGACGGTCGGCCTGCCCACCGGCAGCAGCGACCCCTTCGCCGTACGCCGTGCCGTCCTCGGTCTTCTCGCCGTGCACCGCGCGCATCCGGCGCTGGCGGCGCTGTCGCTGGTGGACGGTCTGCGCGCGGCCGCCGCTCAGCAGCCGGTCGAGGTGCCCGCCGCCGTGGTGGAGGCGGCCGGGGAGTTCCTGGCGCGCCGCCTCGAGCAGGTGCTCGCCGAGGAGGGCAAGCCGGTCGACCGGGTACGGGCGGTGCTCCCCCACTACGAGCGTCCGTCCGTGGTGGACACGCTGCTCGGCCAGCTCGGAACGCTGGTCGGCAACCCCGGCTTCGTCGCCGTGGCCGCCGCCATCCAGCGTGCCCGCCGCATCCTGCCCGGCGGCACGCCGGCCGGCTACGACCCGGCGGCGCTCACCGAGCCCGCCGAGCTGACCCTGCACGAGGCCGTCTCCGGCGTGAAGCCCGACTTCGGCGCCGACCTGGTCGCCTTCACCGCCGCCGTGGAACCCCTGGTCGAGCCGCTGTCCCGCTTCTTCGACGAGGTGTTCGTGATGGCCGACGACCCCGCCGTACGCGCGGCCCGGCTCGGCCTGCTCGCCACGGTCCGCGACCTCGGCGAGGGCGTGCTCGACTGGCCGGAGCTGCGTCTCTAGACGGTCACGATTCGCCGGGCGCGGCGCGCGCGGGACGGCGCGCGCCGCACGGGTCGCCTAGCGTTGCGCGGATGTTGCAGCGGATCTGGGCGAGGCACCACGAGACGGCGAAGTTCCTGCTCGTGGGCGGCGTGTGCTTCTCGGTGACCACGAGCATCAACTACGCGCTGAAGCTCACCGTGCTGCACGAGAAGCCGGTCACCGCGCTCGCGATCGCCACGATCCTGGCCACCGTGCTGTCGTACGTGCTGAACCGGGAATGGTCGTTCCGGCACCGCGGCGGGCAGGAGATGCGGCACGAGGCGGCGCTGTTCTTCGCGATCAGCGCGCTGGCGATCGGGCTCAACCTGATCCCGCTCGGCGTCTCGCGCTACATGCTCGACCTGCGGGTGCCGGACGTCAGCCGGCCGGTGCAGGAGCTCGCCGACTTCGTCAGCGGCATCGTGCTCGGCACGCTGCTGGCCATGGTGTTCCGGCTGTGGGCGTTCAAGCGGTTCGTCTTCCCGCACCCGCGGACCCGGCCGCCCCGTCCCGGGCGCGCGCCGGGGCCGCGCAGCAAGGCCCTGCTGCACACGCAGCGTAACTCCACGATCCGCCGGAGGGTCACCAAGCGTTAGCCATGGGCCTTCGCGCGACGTTCGCGTGACCGCCACGCCGAAGACGCTCCGGCGTCGGTTCGGTCGTTTCGACTCTTCGTGGGACCCCCCCGGCGACGGACGCCGGCGGCGAGTCCCGTGGAGGATCTCGTGGCAGACCGACGTCAGGTACTGCGCATGGGCGCCGTCGCCGCAGCGGCCCCCGCGCTGGCCGGGACGGTTGCCGCCCCCGCGCTCGCGCACGGCGCGGCCAACCGGGAGCCCGAGGTGTTCGGGCACCGCGGCGCCTCCGGCTACCGGCCGGAGCACACCCTCGCGTCGTACGAGCTCGCCGCCCGGATGGGCGCCGACTACATCGAGCCCGACCTGGTCTCGACCAAGGACCACGTGCTGGTGTGCCGGCACGAGCCCGAGATCGGCGGCACCACCGACGTGGCTTCGCGGCCCGAGTTCGCCGCCCGCCGCAAGACCGTGCTGCTGGACGGGGTGAGCGTCACCGGCTGGTTCACCGAGGACTTCACGCTCGCCGAGCTCAAGACCCTGCGCGCGATCGAGCGGCTGCCCGCCGTGCGCCAGGAGAACACGCTCTACGACCGGCTGTTCCCGGTGCCCACCTTCCAGGAGGTGCTCGAGCTGCGCGCCAGGCTGTCCAAGGAGCTGGGCCGCGACATCGGCGTGATCCCGGAGACCAAGCACCCCACCTACTTCCGCGCGCTGGGCCTCGAGCTCGAGACGCCGCTCGTGCAGACGCTGCGGCGCAACCGCCTCGACCGGCGCGGCACGAAAGTGTGGATCCAGTCGTTCGAGGCCGCCAACCTCAAGCTGCTGCGGCACAAGCACCGGGTGCAGGTCAACCTGGTGTTCCTGACCAGCGCGACCGGCAGCCCGTTCGGCGACCCCAAGACGTACGCGGAGTATCTGACCCCGGCGGGTCTCAAGGAGCTGGCGTCGTACGTGGACGGGATCGGCCCGGACAAGAACCAGGTCATCCCGCGCACCGCCGACGCGACGCTGGGCACGCCGACCTCGCTGGTGCGCGACGCCCACGCGGCCGGGCTCAAGGTCATCCCGTACACGTTCCGGGCGGAGAACCAGTTCCTGCCCGCGGACTACCGGGTGGGCACCGACCCCGACGCGTACGGCCGGGCCATCGACGAGCAGATCACGTTCCTGCGGACCGGCATCGACGGGCTGTTCACCGACCAGCCCGACATCGGCGTGCTCTCCCGCGAGCTGGCCGGCTGATCGGCGCAGGTGGCCGCGTCCCCCGGGGCGCGGCCACCGTCGGATATCGTGCTGTCCCATGCCGTCCCTGGTGTTCGTGAACGGCCCCGGGGACGTGCCCGCCGCCGTCGCCTCGCTCGGCCTCGGCGGCCCGCACCCCGCCCTGGTCGTGGTCGGCGGCGCCGGCCGGATGGGCGACGAGCGCGCGCTCGCCGCGGTCTTCGACGAGCTGATCGCGCCGGCCGTGCGCGCGCATCGGGCGATCGCCGTCGACGGCGGCACCGACGCGGGGGTGATGCGGCTGCTGGGCCGCTCGCGGGCCGCCGGAGCGCCGTTCCCGCTGGTGGGCGTCGCCGCGTACGGCACAGTGACCTATCCCGGCCACGAGGGCGTCAACCCCGACTCCGCCCTGCTCGACGGCAACCACTCCCACTTCGTGCTGGTGCCCGGCGACACGTGGGGCGACGAGGCCGCCTACCTGGCCGCGGTGGCGTCGGCCCTCGCGGGCGACCGGCCCAGCGTCACGGTCCTGGCCAACGGCGGCGACATCTCGCTCGCGGACGCCGAGCACAGCCTCGCGCACCGCCGCCCGGTGCTCGTCCTGTCCGGCACCGGCCGCTCCGCGGACCGGCTCGCGGCCGCGGTGACCACTCCGGCCCACTGCCGCGACGAACGCCTGGCCGCCATCGCCGGGTCCCCGCTCGTACGGGTGGTGGACGTCGCCGACCGCGCCGCGGTCGCGGCCCTGCTCGACGAGCTGCTCACCGCGCGCTGAGCGCCGGCTCCATCAGGGCGAACGCCTGCTCGACCAGTTCCTGTGGATCCGCCACGCCCTCGGTGCAGGCCCAGCGTTCCAGGGCCGTGTCGAGTGCCGCGAACGCCATCCGCGCGGCGAGCTGGGGATACAGGTCGCGGGGAGCCGTCCCGAGCCGCTTCGCGAGCACCGCGGCGAGGTCCGCCTGCCACCGGGACTGCCGCTCGAGGGACCGCGCGTGCAACAACGGCGTACGCAGGATCAGGCGGACCACGTTGAGCGTCTTCACCGCGTCGTGGTGCCCCGCGCAGAAGTTGATCGCCGTCGAGACCGCGTGCCGCAGCGACTCCGCCGGGCGCTCGCCGGGCGGCCGCGACTCCAGCTCGGCGCGCATCTGGTCGCCCATGTCCGCCAGCAGCTGGATGACCACGTCCTCCTTGGACGCGTAGTACCGGTGGAACGTCCGCCGCGACATGCCCGCCGCCGCGGCGATGTCGTCCACCGTCGTCTCGTCGTACCCCCGCGTCGCGAGCATCTGCAACGCCACCTCGCGCAGTTCCTCGCCCACCGCGTGCCGCTTGCGCGTGGCCAGCGTCCGCTCTTCCTGCATGCCGCGATGCTACACTGTGACACCGTTGACACACTGTGTCAGCGACGGCACCATGTGACACATGACGACCTACCTCATCACCGGTGCGAGCAGTGGCCTCGGTCTGGCCACGGCTCGCGCGCTGACCGGACACGTCATCCTGGCCGTCCGCGACGCGGCGAAGGGCCGGGCCGCGCAGGCCCAGCTGCGGAACGCTTCCAGCGAGGTACGCCTGGTCGACCTCGCCGACCTCGACTCGGTCCGCGCCTTCGCCGCCACCCTCGACCGCGTCGACGTCCTCATCAACAACGCCGGCGTGATGGCCCCGCCGCACACCCTCAGCGCCCAGGGACACGAGCTCCAGTTCGCCGTCAACCACCTGGCGCACTTCGCCCTGACCGCCCTGCTGCTCGACCGCCTCACCGCCCGGGTCGTCACCGTCAGCTCCGTCCTGCACCGCAAGGGCCGCCTCGACCTCGCCCGCCTGCACCGGCCTTCTTCCGAGCTGCACCGCGAGGACCGGCCCACCTCCGAGCTGCACCACGGGGACCGGCCTTCCTCCGAGCTGCACCGCGACGACCGGCCCACCTCCGAGCTGCACCACGGGGACCGGCCCACCTCCGAGCTGCACCGCGACGGCCAGCTCGACTCCTCCGAGCTGCACCGCGACGACCGGCGCACCTTGCGCCGCGAGGGCCGGCCCGACCCCGCCGAGCCGTACGACCCCAAGGCCGCCTACAACGCCTCCAAGCTCGCCAACGCCGTCTTCGGCCTCGAACTGCACCGCCGCCTGACCGCCGCCGGCTCTGCGGTGCGCAGCGTGCTGGCCCATCCCGGCTACGCCGCGACCGGTTTGCAGGCCGCCGTGCAACCCGGCCTCTACCGCACCCTGCTGACCCGGGTCGGCAACCCGCTGATCGCCGTGAGCCCCGACCAAGGCGCCCGCCCCATCCTCCACGCCGCGACCGCGCCCGACGTCCGGAGCGGCGAGTTCATCGCCCCCACCCGTTTCGGCGAGATGCGCGGGGCACCGGGCGTCGTGCGCCCCTCCCCCGCCGCCACCGACCCCGACACGGCCCGCCGCCTGTGGGCCCTGTCGGAGGAGCTGACCGGCGTGCGGTTCCCGCTCCCCCAGCCGGCGGCATAGCCCCGCGCCGAGCAGGATCCGGCACACGGACCTCTGCCCCAGTCCCCACTCGGCCCACCCCGCCCGACCAGGGGGCGGGCCCGATCCTACGACGGCCGCCGCGGCGAATTCGGGTTATCCACAGGCACGTCGAGCTGCCGGCCGAACAGCAGCAACGCCCGGTCCTCGTCCCCGGCACACGACGAATTTCACCCGGGTCAAGCGACGAACGCGGACGGGTATAGCAACAAAACGCGGTTCCGGCGAGACCCGACTAGGGCGCAACAACACGGTGCTCTCCGGAGCCAACTGCCCTGCCGAGAGTCCGGCCTGGTCGCCTGCCGCCTGCTCCAGGTCAGCCCGGCCGGCGCGCTACGCGGGCTCGGCCACTTGGTACCTGCCCGGAGGGCGCGCCATGCGGGCTCGGCCGCCTGGTGCCCGCCCGGCCGGTGCGCTTCGTGGGCTGGGCCGCCTGGTGCCCGCCCGGCCGGCGCGCTACGCGGGCTCGGCCGCCTGGCACCTGCCCGGCCGGCGCGCACCGCGGGCTCGGCCGCTTGGTACCGGCCCGGCCGCGCGCTACGCGGGCTCGGCCGTCCGGCACCAGCCCGGCCGGTAAGAGACCGTGGCCGCCAAGGCCGCTGCGTGCCACTCGAAGGCTGCTGGAGCGACCCGGGCCGGGGATGGATGCCCTGCCGGCCGGACCATCGCAGGCCTGGCCGACCGGAGGACGCCGCTGCCGGCTGGACCATGGCAAAGAGCCCGCCCGGCCCGAGCACGCCGCCGCCGGACGGACCATCGCGACGAGCCGCCCGGCCCGAGCACGCCACCGCCGACCGGGCCATCGGCCAGGCCCACCCGGCACGAAAGCGCCGCCGCCGACCGGGCCATCGGCCAGGCCCACCCGGCACGAAAGCGCCGCTGCCGACCGGACCCATCGCAGGGTCCGGCCGGCAGCGGCGAGGAGAAGGACGACGGGTCAGTCGGTCGGCGGGTCGGCGAGCGGCCACCCGCCCGCAGCGAGGCGGGCCGAGACCCGCACGACGTCCTCCGGGGACGCCTGCTGCAGCACGGCATCCTGGATCATCGCCTCGATGTCCTGGGCGTTGATCGGGTCGGGGCTGCCCAGCGACTGCTCCGCCAGGTCGGAGGCGATCTTGCGGACCTCCTCCTCGGTGAGCTTGCGCCGCAGCACGCCGAGCAGGGCCACGTAGTCTTGGCGGGGCACGCCGGCGGGATAGCCGGCCCGCAGCCAGCCGAGGGCCCGGGTGAGGAAGTTCGATCGGGTGTCGGTCACGCTGCCTCCCCTACTTGTCGACGATCGTGGGATAGATGTGCTCGAAGCTGAGCGCCTTGCCGAAGCCGCTGGCGACGATGAACGTGATGCCCAGCAGCACGCCGAGGATGACGATCGCGAACAGGACGTAGCCGCCGACGGTGCCGATCGGGTGGGGGCGCGGGCCGGTCACGCCGGACTCGTGCACCTCGGCGTCGCCGCCGGCGCCGTACGCCAGCGAGCGGATGCCCAGCGCGAACAGGGTGGGCAGGCCGGCGCCGAGGATCAGGCCGGCCAGCAGGACCTTCCAGGCGCCCTCGAGCGCGAATCCCAGGTTGTGCATGAAGGATCTGCCTTTCAGCTCGCGGCGCCGGCGGGGACGCGCTCGGGTGTCGCGGGCTCGTCCCACTCGTCGTTGACGTTGTTGTGGTCGACCGGCGTCTTGCGGGATCGCCAGTACATGTATCCGGCCGCCGCCAGCAGCAGCGCGAAGACCACGAGCGAGCCGGCCAGGCCGCCGCCGAGCAGGTCGCCGATGAACCACATCAGCGCGCCGACGACCGCGGCGGACGGCAGGGTGATCAGCCAGGCGGCGATCATGCGGCCGGCCACCCGCCAGCGCACCTGGGCGCCGGGCTTGCCGACGCCGGAGCCGAGGATCGAACCGGTCGCGACGTGGGTGGTGGACAGCGCGAAGCCGAGGTGGCTGGAGGCGAGGATGACCGCGGCCGAGGCCGACTCGGCGGCCATGCCCTGCGGCGGCGCGATCTCGACCAGACCCTTCCCGAGCGTACGGATGATCCGCCACCCGCCGAGGTAGGTGCCCAGCGCGATGGCGAGCGCGCAGGCCGCCTTCACCCAGAACGGGATGTTCTTGGTGTCGGTCCAGTCGCCGGTGGCGATCAGCGCCAGCGTGATGACGCCCATCGTCTTCTGCGCGTCGTTGGTGCCGTGCGCGAGCGAGACGAGCGAGGCGCTGCCGATCTGGCCCCAGCGGAAGCCGTTGTCGGTGAAGCGCTTGGCGACGCCGATCGTGAGCTTGTAGATCAGCCAGGTGCCGACGGCGGCCACGATGCCGGCGATCACCGGCGACATCAGCGCGGGGAGGATGACCTTGCCGATCACGCCGTCGAGCTTGGAGCCGTTGCCGTTCCAGTTCACGCCCGCCCAGCCGAGGCCGGCGATGGTGGCGCCGATCAGGCCGCCGAACAGCGCGTGCGACGAGCTCGAGGGCAGGCCCAGCAGCCAGGTCAGCAGGTTCCAGATGATGCCGCCGATCAGGCCGGCCAGCACGATGAGCAGCAACGCCGTGCCACCGTCGGAGGTCAGTGACTCCTTGGGCGTGCCGTCGGAGTTCTGGATGCGGACGACCGCGTTGCTGACGGTCAGGGCGACCTCGACGGAGAGGAACGCGCCGATCAGGTTGAGGATGCCGGAGAGGGCCACGGCCACCTTGGGCCGCAGTGCCCCGGTGGCGATGGAGGTGGCCATCGCGTTCGCCGTGTCGTGGAACCCGTTGGTGAAGTCGAACCCGAGGGCCGTGATCACCACCAGGGCCAGGATGACCGTTGTCTCTGTCACGAGCCCAGACTTAACCCCAAAGGTCGGGGCTGAAAGGGTCCTGTGAGCACGTTTCTGACCTTCGATCCTCGTTAACGGGGCGTTAACCTGCTGTTCCCTGCGTGGTCAGCGAAGAGCACGGTCGTGCGACGGAACCGCTGCCGCCGGGCGACAGCGGCCGGAATCGCCGGGAAACAGGAAGGCCGGGCCCGAGGGCCCGGCCTTCGTCTCGGAAGCGGTCAGTTGGACGGTTCGAGGACCACCGTGGCGGTGCCGGTCTGCGGCGGGGTGCCGGTGTCGGTGTACGACGCGACGAACACCGCGGTCAGGTTGTCCGCCCCGGCGTGACCCGGGTCGAGGAACGTGGTGATCGACCCGGTGCAGCCCGACGCCGTGGACAGCGGGTGCCCGTGCTGGTCGTGCCCGAGGATGTAGGTCACCGTGACCCGCGAGCAGTCGACCGGCGCGTCGTCGGTGACCGTCACCTGGAAGTTCACGGTGTCACCGAAGGCGAACGGCTGGCCCTCCTGCGGCGTGGTGAACGTGACGACCGGGGCCGCCGTGCCGACCGGCAGGATCACCTCGGCCGAGGCGGACCGGCCGGTGCTGTCGGTGACCTTCAGCGTCGGACGGTAGTCGCCGTTCGCGGTGTAGGTGAAGGTCGGGTTGGGGTCGGTGGAGTCGACCTTGTTGTCGTTGTCGAGGTACCAGGCGTAGCGCAGCCGGTCGCCGTCGGGATCGGTGGTGCCGGCGCTGGAGAACGTGACGGTCAGCGGCGCCTGGCCCCGGGTCGGGGTCGCCGACACCTTCGGGATCGGGGTGCGGTTGCCGCGCACGTGGTCGATGCGGGCCAGCTGGGCGTCCGGGTTCTCGTTGAAGTAGCCGTCGCCGTACTCGAGGACGTAGAGCGCGCCGTCGGGGCCGAACTCGAGGTCCATCGGGTTGTCGAAGACGATCTCCGGGAGCACGTCCTGGATCGCTGTCACCTGGTTGCGGCGGTCGAGCGTGAACGCCTTGACGTAGTCGCGGGTCCACTCCGCGAACAGCGGCTTGCCGTCGAACGCGGCGGGCCACTTGAACGGCGAGCGGGAGCGCCGGTCGTAGTCGTACGCCGGTCCGCCCATCGGCCCGATGCCGCCGGTGCCCAGCTCGGGGAACTGCGTGCTGGGGCCGTACGAGTAGATGACCTCGCTCTTCTCGACCGGCGGCAGGTTGCGCAGCCCGGTGTTGTTGGGCGACTCGTTGACCGGCGCGGCGCAGTTGAACGGCGCGCCCGAGGTGCCTGTGGCGAAGTCGTAGTCCACGTACGGCATGTCGGGGTTCACGCAGTACGGCCAGCCGTAGTTCGCGGGCTTGTCGATCGCCATCCAGCGGCCGTGCCCCGCCGGGCCGCGCGCCGGGTTGGCGTTCTGCGCGTCCGGCGAGTAGTCGGCCAGGTAGACGGTGTCGTTGTTCTCGGTGTCCACGGCGAACCGGAACGGGTTGCGCAGACCCATCGCGTAGATCTCGGGCTTGGTCTTCGGCGTGCCCGGCTTGAACAGGTTGCCGCGCGGGATCGTGTAGCCGCCGTTACGCCCCACCTTGATGCGCAGCAGCTTGCCGCGCAGGTCGTTGGTGTTGGCGGCGGAGCGCTGCGCGTCGAAGACCGGGTTGCGGTTGGCCCGCTCGTCGATCGGCGCGTAGCCGTCGGAGGCGAACGGGTTGCTGTCGTCGCCGGTGGACAGCAGCAGGTTGCCCTTGCTGTCGAAATCGATCTTGCCGCCGACGTGGCAGCACTGGCCGCGGTCGGTGGGCACGTCGATGATCTTCTGCTCGGTGTCGAGCCGCAGCGTGCTGCCCGCCAGCTTGAACCGCGACAGCGTCAGGTGGCCCTTGTAGCGGGCGAAGTCGGCGGCCGTGCCCTCGTTGGGCGCGTCGCCCTCGTTGATCGTCGGCGTGGCCGGGTCGTCGGCCGGGGTGTCCAGCGGCGGCGAGTAGTAGATGTAGACCCACTTGTTGCGCTCGAAGTCCGGGTCGATGGCGATGCCCTGCACGCCCTCCTCGTCGTGCAGGTACACCGGGATGGTCGCGGCCAGCACGTTGCGGCCGGTGGCGGGCTCGTGGATGCGCACCTGGCCGCCGCGGGCGGTGTGCAGCACCCGCCGGTCGGGCAGCACGGCCAGCGCGATCGGCTCGCCGGGGAAGTCGTTGAGCGTGACCTTCTGGAACTCGGAGGACGGCGGCAGCGGCTCGGCCGGAGCCGCCACCGCGACGGACGGGGTGACCAGCAGGGCTGCCGCGAAAACGCCGGCAAACAGCGGGCGACGGGTCATCAGAATCGCAGCCCTTCCAGGAACTCGTAGCCGCGCTCGGCGGTGACCAGGGCGTCGGCCGGGGTGCGCGGCGGCGAGCCGGCGTCGTCGCGCTCCACGATGTACTCGATCAGGCCGGCCTCGCGGGAGTGCTCGAAGATGCGCCCGAAGTCGATCAGGCCGTCGCCCGGGTCGGCGAAGCCCGCGTTGACGTCGAGGTCCTTGACGTGCACCTGCTTGATGCGGCCGCGGTTCTTGCGGATCAGGTCGACCGGGTCGTTGGCGCCGCGCCACGCCCAGTAGAGGTCGACCTCGAGGTGCACGAGCCGGTCGTCGGTCTCGCCGGTGAGGATGTCGAAGCCGGTGAGGTTGGTGCCGTTCTGCCGGAAGAACTCGGCGTGGTGGTTGTGGTAGCCGAACGACAGCCCGGCGCGGCGGGCCAGCCGGCCGGCCTTGTTGAGGTCGGCGGCGAACGCGCGGTAGACGGCGGCGTCGCGGATCGGGCCGTTGGGGCCCTGCCCGAAGAACGGGTGGACGATGAACTTGTTGCCGACGATGTTGGCGTCCTCGAGCGCCTGCTCCCAGACGTTCGCGTCGAACGGCTGCGGGATGCCGACGTGGCCCGAGGTGGCGCGCAGGCCGGCGGCGTCGAGGGCGGCGCGGAACTGGGCGGCGGTGCGGCCCACGAAGCCGGCGTGCTCGACCCGGGTGTAGCCGATCTCGGCGAGCTCCGCGAGGCTCGCCTCCAGGTCGATCTGCAGCTGGTTGCGCAGCGTGTAGAGCTGGACGCTGATCTGGTCGACCGGCACGCGGTGCAGCGAGTGCGACCCGCCGGCGGAGGCGGCGCCCGGAACGGCCAGGGTGGCGGCGGCGCCGGCCGCGGCCGCGGCGCCGAGAAGTTGACGACGGTTCAGTGACTGCGGCATTGCGGTCTCCTTCGAACGACGACGCTCGATACATTACGCAGCTGTTTCGTCCGAGGGGAACCTAAGTTTCTTCAGATTCAGCGAAAGTTGGCAACGCCAGCGCAAAACGCACACGTTCACCTTCGGTAGCGGCCGGCGGCGCTGCTTCGAAGTGTGTCGAGACCTGCAACGGGAGCGGGAGGCAGCCGCGTCTTAGACAACAAGCGCGCCGAGTTCCCAGGGAACAACCGTCAACGAGGGGGACCGGGACATTGGAGAAAACCGGATTCGAGGCCATCACGAAGGAGCAGCGGGACACGTTTCTGCGCGACGGCGTGGTGCTGGTCCGCAACGCGCTCGACGAACAGCGCCGGGCCCGGCTCGAGGCCGCGGTCGACCGGGTGTACGCCGAGGAGCGCTCGGCCGGCCGGCTCAAGCCCGACGGCACGCTGCACCTGCTGGGTTTCCTGCCGCGCGACGAGGAGTTCGGTGAGCTGCTGACGCTGCCGTCGACCTTCCCGTACGTCTGGGGCCTGGCCGGGTGGAACATCTACACCCACCACAACCACCTGGACGTGACACCGCCGAATCCGTCCGAACAGGAGCCGGCGTGGGGCTGGCACCAGGACGGATACCGGCAGAACTCGGATCCCGAGCGGCTGGACGCGCAGCAGCCGCGGCCGATGCTGTCGCTCAAGGTGGCGTACGTGCTCTCGGACCTGTCGCGCACCGGGCGGGGTGCGACCAAGGTCATTCCGGGCAGCCACCTGGACAACACGCTCGAGCGGCCGGCGAGCGGCGACCCGCGCGGCGCCATGGAGATCACCGCGAACCCGGGCGACTGCTTCATCTTCGACCGGCGGCTGTGGCACTCGCGGTCGGTCAACTGCAGCACGGTCACCCGCAAGATCTTGTTCGTCGGTTACACGTACCGCTGGATCCGGCCGCTCGACGACATGCCGATCGACAAGGAATCGGAATGGTGGCGCAACCGCACGCCGGTGCAGCGTCAATTGCTGGGTGAGTCGCCGCACACGGCGAATCACTGGGGCGTCGGATGGGACGGTTACATCGACGAGAAGATTCCGCTGCGGCACGAACTGTCGACGCGTGGGCTGCTCGACCGTTCGATTCCCTGGCTACGTTGAGTGATCGCCGCCGCCCCCGGGCAGGGGCGGCGGCACACTCCGTCAGCCGATTTTGGCCTCGGCGTCGACGCGCGTGAGCGCGTCCCGCAGGATCGCCAGGCCCTCGCGCGCCTCGTCCTCGGTGAGCGTCAGCGGCGGCCCCATCCGCAGCACGTTGCCGTACAGGCCGCCCTTGCCGACCAGCAGCCCGCCGGCCCGGCACTCGTCGAAGACCCGCACCGTGCCGGCTGGGTCGGGCTCGGTGGTGCCCGGCCGGACGATCTCGATGCCGATCATGAGGCCCTTGCCGCGGACCTCGCCGACGATCGGCAGCTTCAGCGCGCGCAGCCCGTCGAGCAGGATCGCGCCGGTGCGGGCGGCGTTGGCCTGCAGGTCGTGGTCGAGCACGTAGTCGAGCACGGCGTTGCCGGCCGCCATCGACAGCGGGTTGCCGCCGAACGTCGAGAAGCTGATCGCCGGCACTGCGTTCATGACCTCGGCCCGCCCCACCACGCCGCCGAGCGCGAAGCCGTTGCCGATCCCCTTGGCGAACGTGATCAGGTCGGGCGTCACGCCGTGCGCCTGATAACCCCAGAAGTGCTCCCCCGTACGCCCCCAGCCGGTCTGCACCTCGTCCGCGATCAGCAGGATGCCGCTCTCGCCGAGCACCTTCTGGTAGGCGCCCAGGAGCCCGTCGGGCCCGGCGACGAACCCGCCGACGCCCTGGATCGGCTCGGCGATCAGCGCGGCCACGTCGCCCGCGGTGACCGTCGCCAGCACCTCGCGCAGGTCGTCGACCGCCGCGTCGAGGATGTCGCCGTCGGCGAGCCCCGCCATCCGCCCGCGCAGCCGGTCGCCGGAGGCCAGCCACGACACGCTCAGCGGGCTCAGCGAGCTCGACGACCAGCTGCGGTGCCCGGTGACCGCCATGGTGGCGAACGTGCGTCCGTGATAGCTGTTCTTGATCGCCAGGATCTGGTTGGACCGGCGCACGTTCGCGGCCATCAGCAGCGCCGCCTCGTTGGCCTCGCTGCCCGAGTTGGTGAAGAACACCCGGGCGTCCGGGATTCCGGAGACGCGCGCGATCTTCTCGGCGAGCTCGACCTGCTGCCGGATCAGGTAGAGCGTGGACGAGTGCACCACGCCGGTAGCCAGCTGCCGCTGCACGGCCTCGGTGATCTCCGCGACGTCGTACCCGATCATGTTGGTCAGCACGCCGCCGAAGAAGTCGAGGTAGGTGCGCCCGTCGCTGCCGGTGACCCGGCGCCCCGATCCGGAGACGATCTCGAGGGCGTCGTCGCCGTAGTAGATCGGCATCCAGCCCGGCATCACCGCACGGTGGCGGGCCAGCAGGTCATCGTTCATGGTGGCTCCTTCGCAAACGACGGTCGGTCATCGCCAGCCTCGCGGGTGCGAGCGGGCGCGGGGGCCGCTGCCGCGGCTGTCGAGCAGGGCGGCGGCGGCCAGGGCGTCGGCCAGCGCGCCGACGTCGCCGGCCACCAGGCCGGCGGTCACCCGGACGTGGTCGCCGTCGAGCGGGGTGACGCAGAACGGCGCCCCCGGTGACACGGCGATGCCGTGCGCGGCCAGGGCGACCATGGCGATCTGCTGATCGTCGACGGCCATCCAGAGGTTGATGCCGTCGGCGGCGGTCGCGGTCACGCCGCGCTCGCGCAGCGCGCCCAGCAGGGCGGCGCGCCTGGTGGCGTACGCCTCGCGGGCCGCGGCCACCTGGGCCACCGCGCCGGGATCGGTCAGCAGGTCGAGCAGCACGCCCTGCAGCAGCCGGCTGGACCAGCCGGGGCCCAGCATCCGCCGGTCGGCGACGGGCCCGATCACGCGCGCCGGACCGCCGACGGCGGCGAGCCGCAGGTCGGGCCCGTGCGACTTGGAGAAGCTCGCGACGTGCACCGTCCGGGCGGGCAACAACGAGCCCAGGCTGACCGGCGGGGCGGACGCGATGTCGCCCGCGTGGTCGTCCTCCACCACCAGCACGTCGGGGAACGACTCCAGCACCGCCGCGAGCTCCGCGGCCCGGGACGCGGGCATGCTGACCCCGGTGGGGTTGTGCGCGCGGGGCTGCAGGAACACCGCGGCCGCGGGACAGCCGGCCAGCACGTCGCGCAGCGGGCCGGGGCGCATGCCGCTCGCGTCCATCGGCACGCCGACGACCGTGGCGCCGACCGTCTGCAGCAGGTCCAGAAGCGGCGGGAAGGCCGGGTTCTCCACCACGACGTGGTCGCCGAAGCGCACCACCTCGGCGATCACCCGGTCGATCGCGTCGAGCGCGCCGTCCACGACGGTCAGCCGCTCCGGCGGGTACGGCCACCGCTCGCGCAGCACCGCCTCGAGCGGCGGCAGCACGGGCGCGTCGAGGTAGCTGCTGGTCAGCCGGCCGTCCCCGATCCGCTTGAGCGCGTCGGTCAGGTCGGGCAGCAGCTCGTGGTCGGGCACGCCGGTGGACAGGTCGCGCGTGACGGCCGTGACCTGGCCGCCGAGCTGGGAGTAGCGCCACCCCTGCCGGGGCAGCACCGGCGCCGCCACGAAGGTGCCCGACCGCCCGCGCGTGCGGATCGCGCCGGCGCGGCCCAGGCTGCGCCACGCCTCGCTGACCGTGGTGGGGCTGACGCCCAGCTCGCGGGCGACGTCGCGGACCGTGGGCAGCCGGGTGCCGGCCGGCAGCTGCCCGGCGGTCACCAGGCGGCTCACGGCCGCCGCGATCCCCCGGGCGCTGCGGTCGTCGACCGCCCCGGCGATCAGAGCGAGCAAATTACCTCTCCGAAACATTCCGTTACGACCAGGCAATTGTTCGCCTGAATGTGTGTCGTTAGTGTCCTACGGCATCCGAGGCCGACAAGCAAGCCCTAGCGCAGCACGTACTACGGGGAGTAGACAGACGATCACAGGCGCTCCACAAAACCGCGCCTGAGCAGCATGAAGATCAAGGTGAGAGGGGCAGTCATGAGCGACATCGTCCGTGCAGCCCTCGTCCAGACAACGTGGACGGGCGACAAGGAATCGATGATCAAGGCGCACGAGGACTACGCCCGGGACGCCGCCGCGCAGGGCGCGAAGGTGATCTGCTTCCAGGAACTCTTCTACGGCCCTTACTTTTGTCAGGTCCAGGACGCGGCCTACTACGAGTACGCCGAGTCGATCCCCGGCCCGACGACCGAGCGCTTCCAGGCCCTGGCCGCCGAGCTCGGCATGGTGATGGTCCTGCCCATGTACGAGAAGGAGCAGGAGGGCGTCCTCTACAACACCGCGGCCGTGGTCGACGCCGACGGCTCGTACCTCGGCAAGTACCGCAAGCACCACATCCCGCAGGTCAACGGCTTCTGGGAGAAGTTCTACTTCCGGCCCGGCAACCTGGGCTACCCGGTCTTCGACACCGCGGTCGGCAAGGTCGGCGTCTACATCTGCTACGACCGGCACTTCCCGGAGGGCTGGCGCGAGCTGGGCCTGGGCGGCGCGCAGATCGTCTTCAACCCCTCGGCGACCAGCCGTGGCCTGTCCGGCTACCTGTGGCAGCTCGAGCAGCCGGCCAGCGCGGTCGCCAACGAGTACTTCATCGGCGCGATCAACCGGGTCGGCAGCGAGCCGCTGGGCGACAACGACTTCTACGGCCAGTCCTACTTCGTCGACCCCGAGGGCAAGTTCGTCGGCGAGGTGGGCGACACCCACGAGCCCGAGCTGATCGTCCGCGACCTCGACCTCGGCCTGATCAAGACGGTCCGCGAGCGCTGGCAGTTCTACCGCGACCGCCGGCCGGAGAGCTACACCCGGATGGTGCAGCCGTGAGCATCCTGATCAAGGGCGGGACCGTGGTCGGCCCCACCGGACCCTACGCGGCCGACGTGCTGGTCGACGGCGAGACGATCGCCGCGATCTTCGCGCCGGGCCGCGGTCCCGAGGGGCCCGAGGTCATCGACGCGACCGGCAAGTACGTCATCCCGGGCGCGATCGACGCGCACACCCACATGCAGATGCCGTTCGGCGGCACCGAGGCCAGCGACACCTTCGACACCGGCACGCGGGCCGCGGCGATCGGCGGCACCACCACGATCATCGACTTCGCCATCCAGCGATACGGCGAGGTGGTGCAGGACGGTCTGGCCGCGTGGCACGCCAAGACCGCCGAGCAGTGCCACATCGACTACGGCTTCCACATGATCCTCGGTGGGGTCGACGACGACTCGCTCAAGGCGATGGACCAGCTCGTCGCGAACGAGGGCATCACGAGCTTCAAGCTGTTCATGGCGTACCCCGGCGTCTTCTACTCCGACGACGGGCAGATCTTGCGGGCCATGCAGAAGGCGCGCGACAACGGCGCGCTGATCATGATGCACGCCGAGAACGGGCCGGCCATCGACGTGCTGGTCAAGCAGGCGCTCGAGCGCGGCGAGACGGATCCGATCTTCCACGGCATCACCCGGCCGCAGGAGCTCGAGGCCGAGGCGACCAGCCGGGCCATCTGGCTGGCGAGCGTGGCGGCCGACTGCCCGCTCTACATCGTGCACCTGTCCGCGTCCAAAGCGCTCGAGCAGGTGAAGGCGGCCCGCGACCTGGGCCGCAACGTATTCGCCGAGACCTGCCCGCAGTACCTCTACCTGACGCTCGAGGACCAGCTGGGCGCGCCCGGCTTCGAGGGCGCCAAGTGGGTCTGCTCCACGCCGCTGCGCAGCAAGCACGAGAGCCACCGCGCCGACCTGTGGCAGGGCCTGCGCACCAACGACCTCTCCGTGGTCTCGACCGACCACTGTCCCTTCTGCATGAAGGACCAGAAGGAGATGGGCCTCGGCGACTTCTCGAAGATCCCGAACGGCATCGGCAGCGTCGAGCACCGCGTCGACCTGCTCTACCAGGGCGTGGTCGACGGCAAGCTGTCGCTGGCGCGCTGGGTCGAGACGATCGCGACCACCCCGGCCCGGATGTTCGGCATGTATCCGCGCAAGGGCGTCATCGCGCCGGGCTCGGACGCCGACATCGTGCTCTACGACCCGGACGGGCGCACCCGGATCAGCGTCGAGACCCACCACATGAACATGGACTACTCGGCCTGGGAGGGCTGGGAGATCGACGGCCGGGTCGACACGGTCCTGTCCCGCGGCGAGGTCATCGCCTCCGGCGGCGAGTACACCGGTCACGCCGGCCGCGGCAAGTACGTCCGGCGCGGGCTCACCGACTACCTGGTCTAGAGGGAAGGAGGCAGATGGACATCGGTGTGGTGCTGCAGAACAACCCGCCCGCGCGGGCGGTGGTCGAGCTCGCCAAGCAGGCGGAGGCGGCCGGGTTCAGCCACGTCTGGACCTTCGACTCGCACGTGCTCTGGCAGGAGCCGTTCGTCATCTACTCGAAGATCCTCGACGAGACCGAGCGGGTGGTCGTCGGCCCGATGGTCACCAACCCGGGCACCCGCGACTGGACGGTGCTGGCCTCGCTGTTCGCCACGCTCAACGAGATGTACGGCAACCGGACGATCTGCGGCATCGGCCGGGGCGACTCGGCGCTGCGGGTGCTCGGCGCGCAGCCGCAGAGCCTGGCGCAGCTGCGCGAGTCGATCGGCGTCATCCGCGGGCTGGCCAACGGCGAGAAGGTGACCCTGCGCGGCACCGAGCAGCAGCTCGCGTGGGCGCCGGACAGCCGGCTCGAGGTGTGGGTCGCCGCCTACGGGCCCAAGGCGCTGGCGCTGACCGGCGAGGTGGGCGACGGCTACATCCTGCAGCTCGCCGACCCGGACATCGCCGCGTGGATGATCGGCGCGGTGCGCGGCGCGGCCGAGCGGGCCGGGCGCGACCCGATGGCCATCAAGTTCTGCGTGGCGGCCCCGGCGTACGTCGGCGACGACCTGGCGCATCAGCGGGAGCAGACGCGCTGGTTCGGCGGCATGGTCGGCAACCACGTGGCCGACATCGTCGCGCGCTACGGCGGCGACGGCGCGGTGCCGCAGGTGCTGACCGACTACATCAAGGGCCGGCAGGGCTACGACTACGCCGAGCACGGACGGGCGGGCAACTCGCACACCACGTTCGTGCCCGACGACGTGGTCGACCGGTTCTGCATCCTGGGCCCGGTCGACAACCACCTCAAGCGGCTCGAGGAGCTGCGGGCGCTGGGCGTCGACCAGTTCGCGGTCTATCTGCAGCACGACGCCAAGGAGCAGACCCTGCGCGCGTACGGCGATCACATCATCCCGGCGATGTCGTGAGGAGAGCCGCGTACGCCGTCCTCGGGCTCGCGATCGTCGCAGTGCTCTGGGAGGGCTACAAGCTCGTCGGCAGCCCCGACGGGACGGTGCTGTTCGGCGTCCGGGTCCTGCCGCGCGCCGACGACCTGTCGATGCCGCACCTGTGGACGGTGCTGGAGCGGCTCGGCCGCCCGGAGCTCACGGGCGGCCGGCCGATCTGGCTGGTCGTGCTGAACGCGTGCCTGGTCACGCTCGGCATCACGGCGGCCGGGTTCGTCATCGGCGCGCTGGTCGGGCTGCTGCTCGCGGTGGCGATGCAGCGGTTCCGCATCGTGGAGCGCGGCCTGCTGCCGTACGTCATCCTCTCCCAGACGGTGCCGCTGGTCGCGCTGGCGCCGCTGGTCGCCGGGTGGAACGTGCTGTGGCCGGACTGGATGACCGTCTCGCTGATCGCCGCGTACCTGGCGTTCTTCCCGGTCGCGGTCGGCATGCTGCGCGGGCTGCAGTCGCCGGCGGCCGCGGGCGTCGAGCTGATGCGCAGCTACGCCGCCGGCTGGTGGCGCACGCTGGTCAAGCTGCGCTTCCCCGCCTCGCTGCCGTACCTGTTCCCGGCGCTGCGCCTGGCCGGGGCCGCGGCGGTCGTCGGCGCGGTGGTCGGCGAGATCTCCACCGGCACCCGCGGTGGCATCGGCCGTCTGATCATCGAGTACTCCCGCGAGGCCACCTCGGACCCCGCGAAGGTCTACACCGCGATGCTGGGCGCCGCCGTGCTCGGTCTGGTCGTCGCGGGTCTCGTCAGCCTGCTCGAGCTGCCGCTGATGCGGCACCGCCGGCACGTGGAGGTGGTCACCCTATGAGCGCCGTCGTGGTCGACGCGGTCACCAAAGTCTTCAACCAGGGGCGTACGGACGAGGTCGTCGCGCTGTCCGACGTGGACCTCACGGTGGGCGACGGCGAGTTCGTGTCGCTGATCGGGCCGTCCGGCTGCGGCAAGAGCACGCTGCTGCGGCTGATCGCCGACCTGATCCCGCCGACCACCGGCACGGTGACGGTCGCGGGCAAGGACGCCGGCTCCGCGCGCAAACAGCAGGCGTACGGCATCGCCTTCCAGCAGGCCGGGCTCTTCGAGTGGCGGACCGTGCTCAAGAACGTGGAGCTGCCGCTGGAGCTGCGCGGCCTGCCGCGGGACGAGCGCAGGGCCAAGGCTTCGGAGATGCTGGCGCTGGTCGGGCTGGAGGAGTTCGCCGGGCACTACCCGGCCCAGCTGTCCGGCGGCATGCAGCAGCGGGTGGCGATCGCCCGGGCGCTGGCCGTGCAGCCGCCGCTGCTGCTCATGGACGAGCCGTTCGGCGCGCTCGACGAGATGACCCGCGAGCGGCTGCAGTCCGAGCTGCTCGGCATCTGCGCCAAGACCGGCACCAGCACCGTCTTCGTCACCCACTCGATCTCGGAGGCGGTGTTCCTCTCCGACCGGGTGGTGGTGATGTCGGCGCGCCCCGGCCGGATCACCGCGTCGATCCCGGTCGAGCTGCCCACCCGCGACGAGGCGGCCCGCCAGTCCGACCGCTACTTCGAGAGCGTCACGTCGGTGCGGCGAGCCCTCCGCGGCTCCCCGGCCGGCCCGTCCGCCGCCCCCGCCTCCGCCGGCTCGAAGGCGGAGACCCGATGAGGTGGGCCCGCAGCGTGCTGCCGCCGCTCGTCGTCGGCGTCGTGGCGATCGCGCTGTGGCAGGTCGTGGTCACGGCGGGCCGGATCGCGCCGTTCATCCTGCCCGCGCCCTCGGCGATCTGGGACGAGCTGGTCGTGCAGCGGAGCAACATCTGGGAGGCCGCGCTGGCCAGCGGCGCCAACGCGCTGATCGGCCTGGTCGGCGGCGCGGTCGCCGGCGTGCTCGCGGCGATGGCGTCGAGCCGGTTCCGGCCGCTCGCCGAGGTGTCCATCCCGTTCGCCGCGGTGCTCAACGCGCTGCCGATCATCGCCCTCGCGCCGATCCTCAACAACATGTTCGAGTCCACGAGCAGCCTCCCGCGGCGGCTGGTGGCCGGGATCATCGTGTTCTTCCCGGTCTTCCTCAACACGCTGCGCGGCCTGCGCGAGGTGAACCCGATCCACCAGGAGCTCATGCACACGTACGCGGCGAGCGGCTGGACCTTCGCGGTCAAGGTGCGGCTGCCCGGTGCGCTCCCCCACGTCTTCACCGGCCTGCGGCAGGCGTCGTCGCTGGCCGTGATCGCCGCGGTCGTCGCCGAGTACTTCGGCGGGCTGCAGACCGGGCTCGGCTCGCGGATCACGTCCGCAGCCGCGTTCACCGCCTATCCCCGTGCCTGGGCCTTCGTGGTCGGCGCCTGCCTGCTCGGACTCGCCTTCTACCTCACCACGCTGCTGCTGGAACGCCTCGCCATGCCGTGGCGCACCCGGCTGATCGCCTGACCTCCCGCCCCCGCCGACGCCCGCACACTGACCCCCACCCTGGGAGCCCGCCCTCCCAGGGGGCCCCCATCCCACAGAGCGATCCTCCCGCGAATCGCTCGATCTTGCGCGAGCCCTGTGGACAGCCACGGCCTGTGGACAACCGGCCCACGCCCCGCCGAGCGCTCAGAAGCCCCTGCAACAGACGGAGGTATCCATGCGACGAATCCAAATACTCACAGCTGTAGCCGCCGCGTCCGCGCTGATCATGGCCGGCTGCGGCACCGCCGACCAGGACTCGGCCGCTCCGGCGCCCGGCGGCAGCGGCGGCGCGCTCACCCCGATCAAGCTGCAGCTCCAGTGGTTCTATCAGGCCCAGTTCGCCGGCTACATCGCCGCGGTCGACCAGGGCTTCTACAAGGAGCAGGGTCTCGACGTTCAGCTGCTCGAGGGCGGCGTCGACATCGTGCCGCAAACCGTGCTCGCGCAGGGCAAGGCCGACTACGCGGTCGCCTGGGTGCCCAAGGCCCTCGCCTCGCGCGAACAGGGCGCGGGCATCACCGACGTCGGGCAGATCTTCGGCCGCTCCGGCACGTACCAGGTGGCGTGGAAGGACAGCGGCATCACCAAGGCCGCCGACCTCAAGGGCAAGAAGGTCGGCAACTGGGGCTTCGGCAACGAGTTCGAGCTGTTCGCGGGCATGACCAAGGCCGGGCTCGACCCCGGCAAGGACGTGACGCTCGTGCAGCAGCAGTTCGACATGCAGGCGCTGCTCAAGAAGGAGATCGACGCCGCCCAGGCGATGAGCTACAACGAGTACGCCCAGCTGCTCGAGGCCAAGAACCCGGCCACCGGCAAGCTGTACACCGCCGACGACTTCTCGATCATCGACTGGAAGACCGAGGGCTCGTCGATGCTGCAGGACGCGGTGTGGGCCAACACCGAGAAGCTGAACGACCCGGCGTACCAGCAGCAGACCGTCAAGTTCCTCACCGGCACGATCAAGGGCTGGGCGTTCTGCCGTGACAACGCCGAGAAGTGCCGCGACCTGGTGGTGGCCAAGGGCTCCAAGCTGGGCAAGAGCCACCAGCTGTGGCAGACCAACGAGGTCAACAAGCTGATCTGGCCGGCGCCGGGCGGCATCGGGGTCATCGACGAGGCGGCCTGGAAGCAGACCGTCGACATCTCGATGACCACCAAGAACCAGACCGGCGACACGGTGCTCACCAAGGCGCCGGAGGGGCTGGCCTACACCAACGACTACATCAACCAGGCGATCACGGCGGCCAAGGCCGCCGGGGTGGACGTCAACGGCACGTCGTTCCAGCCGGCTCAGGTGACCCTCGCCGAGGGCGGCGCCTGACCGCTGACGCGGACGGTTCCCCGGCGTCACAGGGGAACCATCCGCGCGGCGAGCGCCACCGCCGTGAGGTCGCCGTCGCGCAGCTTGCCCGCCGCCGCGTACGCGCCCAGGCTCTCCAGCCGCTGCGCGGTCGCCTCGACGAGCTCCTCGTCGCCGCCGAGCAGCCGCCGGGCGACCCGGGCCTGGGTGGGGGTGAGCTCCGCGTACGCGCACTGGTCGAGCGCGGTGATCGTCGCCTGGTCGAGGGTGCCGGCGAGCGCGCGCTCGGTGACGACCGACAGCAGCCAGGACGGCCACCACCCGTACCGGCCGATCGCCAGCCCCGACCGTACGGCCGTCTCGGGGTTCTGCCCGGCGTTGACCAGCCGCATGGCGAGCGCCATGTCGAAACGCTCCAGCCGCAGGCACTCGACGAACACCTTGAGCAGCGGCATCGTGCCCACGAACCGTTCCGCCTCGGACGCCGCTTCGGCGTAGCGGCCGCGCAGGGCATGGCAGAGGGCGTACGCCTCGTCGAGCCCGGGCTCGGCGGTGGCGCGCTCGTCGAGCCGTTCCACCGTCGCCTCGAGCCGGTCGACCGCCTTGCCGGCCCGTTCGCTCGCCTCGACGCTCGCGGGCTTGCTCAGGTGCCGCACCACCGCGTCGGCGGCCAGCTCGGCCTCGCGCCGCAGCAGCCGCGAGGAGATCTTGGGGATGATGGCGTCGCTGAGGCCCTCGGTCACCGACGCCACGTCGAAGCGGTCGCTGGCGTTCAGGAACTGCGCCCACCACGACGCCGGGTGTCCGGTGCGCCGCGGCGTCTGTGTCCCGCCCGGGTTCACGAGCGTCCTCCCAACGTCGAGAGCGGATTGAGCATGCCCGCCTTGACGAGCGTGCGGCTCAGCGGGCGGGTGAGCTCGGCCAGCCGTACGCAGGCCTGCTCGCCTATCGCGTCGTACGCCGGCGCGGCGAGCCGGTCGGTGGCCGCCTCCACCCCGGCGCGCACCTGCCGGCCCCGGTCGGTCAGCCCGCCGTCGCCGTCGAGCAGCCCGCGGGCCCGCAACCGCTCGGCGGCCGCGCTCCAGGCCTCGCGCCGCCAGCCCCGGCTGACCCGCAGGAACCGCTCGTCGGCCTCGCCCGAGGCGACGTGCAGCAACAGCGCCTCGATCCCGCCGACACCGGCCTCCAGCAGGGCCGCCACGTGCCCGTCGCCGCGGAACTCCCGCAGCAGCGTCTGCGCGTGCCACAGCACCAGGTGCGGCTCGTCCGGCCAGGGCAGCTCGGCGTGCGCGGCGAACAGCGGACGGCCCTGCGGCCACGCGGTCGCCGCCTCGGCCGCCCGGCGGGCCAGCCCGGCCGCCTCGGCCACCTCGGCCGACGCCAGCACCTCGGCGCCGAGCCCGCGGGTCAGCGCCTCGTCCGCGGCGGACAGCCGCGCCTCGATCATCGCGGCCGGCGTGGTGCTGTCCCAGACCGCGGGCAGCGCGCGGGCGACCAGCTCGGGGTTGAAGTTGTAGAACGTGGCGGACACCAGGCCGGGCCCGCACTCGCCGAACGCGGCGCCGCGCGAGGCGAAGTAGCCGTCCAGCGGGCCGACGCCCAGCTCGCCGTAGCGGGCGGGCGCCTCGGGCACGAAATAGATCATGGCGTGGATCGGCTCGGTCACCCGCCACGCGCGCCGCTGCGGCGACTCGTTCACGGTGTCCTCCTCATTCGTTGCCCCACGGCAGTTCCTGCGGCGCCGCGGGCTCGATCGGCGCGGCCGAGTGCGGCGGCGGCGGCCGGTCGGCGACGGTGTGCCAGGCGCCGGAGCGCCGCACGGCGGGCCGGGTCACCAGGTGCACCGGCAGCGGCGGCGGGGTGAAGGGCCCGGCGCCCCAGCGCACGTGGATCGCGATGCGCCCTGCGGCCGCCTCGGCGAGCAGCTTGTCGACCGTGCGGGGCCGGTCGAGCCGGTCGACCTCGACGGCCACCGGCTGCCCGCCGGGGCGGGCGCAGGCGACGTCGAGCACCGAGTGCCCGCGCAGCGGCGGCGGCAGCGAGAAGACGCTCGGCGCCCGGCGGTACACCCGCCAGCCCCGGCTCTCGCCCCAGCCGGCGACCGCGTCGATGATCCGCGCGGTCGCCTCGTCGCTGCTGAGCTCGGCGAAGTGCAGCTCGTCGAGCCGGTCCTGAAGGGACCGTGCGGTGAGCGTGCCGTCGTCCGCTGTCTCCATCGGCAAACCCTATGCCGCCACCGGGTGCAGGCGGCGGGCCAGCAGCTCGGTCATCTGCTCGGCCGGCATCGGCCGTGCCAGGTGGTAGCCCTGGCCCAGCGTGTAGCCGAGACGGCGCAGCCGGTCGGCCTGTTCCTGGCACTCGATGCCCTCGGCGACGGTGTCGAGGCCGAGCGCGCCGGCGAGCTGGACGACCGCGTGCGCGACCGCCTGCCGGGCCTGCGCCGCCGGCGTGCCGGGCTCGTCGAGCTCGATGCCGTCCACGAACGACTTGTCGAGCTTGATGATCGAGGCCGGGAACGCCCGCAGCAGGCTCAGCGAGGACTCGCCGGTGCCGAAGTCGTCGAGCGCCAGCCGTACGCCCATCGCGTGCAGCTCGTGCAGGGTGCACGAGACCTGCTTGCCGCGCAGCACCGCAGACTCGGTGAGCTCGAGCACGAGCCGGTCGGCGGGCAGCCCGGTCTCGGCCAGCGCGGCGCGCACGTCGTCGGCGAAGTCCGGGTCGTGCAGCTGCCGCGCGGACACGTTGGGGCCGACCTTCTGCAGCACGTCGGGCCCGAACCGGCGCAGCCACTCCGCGCCCTGCCGGCACGCCTCGCGCAGCACGAACCGGCCGAGCGGCACGATCAGCCCGGTGGCCTCGGCGGCCGGGATGAACTCGCCGGGCGGCACCAGGCCGCGGGTCGGGTGCTGCCAGCGCACCAGCGCCTCGACGCCGACGATGGCGCCGCCGTCGAGCAGGCAGACCGGTTGGTAGTACACCACGAACTCGCCCGCGTCCAGGGCGCGGCGCAGCTCGCCGCCGAGGCGGGCGTGGGCGAGCACGGGCTGCTCCATGCCGTCGTGGTAGCGCACCCGGTTGGCCTTGCCCCGCTGCTTGGCGGCGTACATGGCCACGTCGGCCTGCCGCAGCAGGTCGTCGAGCCCGGTGCCGGGCGTCGCGGTGGCGATGCCGACGCTGGCGTGGGTGAGCAGCCGGTGCGCGCCCAGCGGCTCGGCGAGCGCGGCGAGCAGCCGGTCGGCCATCGCCTCACCGTCGCAGGCCTCGCCGGTCAGCAGCAGCGCGAACTCGTCGCCGCCGAGCCGGGCGGGCAGCCCGTGCGGCGCCGCGGCCACGCGCAGCGCGTCGGCGACCGCGATCAGCAGCTCGTCGCCGACCTCGTGGCCGAGCGAGTCGTTGACCGTCTTGAAGTCGTCGAGGTCGACCAGCAGCACGGTCGCCTCGCCGGCCGCGAGCGCCGCGGCGAGCCGCTCGCGGAACAGGCCGCGGTTGGCCAGCCCGGTGAGGCCGTCGTGGGTGACCTCGTGGCGCAGCCGGTCCTCGGTCGTGCGCTTCTCGCCCGCGAGCCGGCGGTTCTCGCGCATGGACACGAGCTGGCGCAGGGCGATCAGCAGGGTCAGCACCACGACGCCGACGATGACCACGCGGTCGGGCCACGACAGGTCGCCGCGCAGCACGTTGAGCATCGAGGCGTCGATGGCGAGCACGGACAGGTACGGCAGCCAGACGTTGGCGCGCCGCGGCGGGGCGCCGATCGGCTTCCACTGCCGCCGGGCCGCGGCGGAGGCGAACACGAACGCCGAAGGCATGGCGAACGCCTGCGCGAGCAGCACGCCGTCGTCGCCGTAGACCCCGAGGATCGACACCGCGGCGGCGACCACGCCCGCGCCCGCGATCAGGCGCAGCGCCACCCGGTCGACCGGACCGCCGGAGATGTACGAGACCTTGACGATCGCGCCCAGGCCCAGCGCGAAGCAGAGCCCCGCCAGCACCAGCGCGCCGGTGCTCCAGGCGGCGGCGGAGGTCAGCATCGGCGCCAGCCCGAAGGCCCACATGACCGAGCCGCCGCCCACGAAGGCGATCAGCCGGTCGACCAGCTGCTTGCGGCGCTCCTGGACGCCGGTGACGCCCAGCGGCACCCGCATCACCGCCCACATCGTGACGAGCAGGCCGAGGCCGGCCGGCAAGGCGGCGGGCAGCGGGATGTCGGGCAGCTTGTCGGTGGCGCCGAACGCGACGACCGCGAGCCAGGCGTAGCCGGCCGTGAGCCCGGTCAGGCCCGCCAGCACGAGCCGCCAGAACCGGCGGGCCACCGGGGCGAGCGCGACCCCGCGCAGCAGCGCGACGACCGACAGCGTCCCGGCCACGCCGCCGACCGGCATGAACAGGTACGCGACGGCGACCGGCCCGGGTCGGGTCAGGAACCAGAGCGCACCCAGCAGGACGACGGCGGAGGCTGCCAGGACGTACCGCGTCGGTGCTTTGTCGTCGTGGGCCACCCTGACAAATTCGGCAGCGCGAGGCGGCGTCGTAGGACTATTCACCGAGACCCAGGCCACGGCACATCGGATTCTCCACTCGGTTATGCGACGGATCAGACCGAATCGCGCCCCCGCCGGCGAGGCGGAGACGCAGGATGGAGCGCATGGAGCGTAGCCGGGAGAACGAGATCCGCAAGCGCCTCGCCGACATCGCCGGCGACGAACCCGGCCCGGCCGAGCAGGCGTTGCTGGGCCGGCTCCTGCGCTCGTACCTCGACAAGGCCCCGGGCGGCATCGACCGGCTCGCCGAGCTGCTGCGCGGCGGGGACCCGGCGGCGCTGCGCGAGCACGCCCACGCGCTGAAGGGGTCGGCGTCCAACATCGGCGCGGACGGACTGGCAGCGGTGTTCGCGGAGATCGAGCACGCCGCCCGCGACGGCGGCGTGCCCGACCCCGACGTGACGCTCGGCCGGGTCGCCGCCGAGCAGGCACTGGTCTTCCCGGTGCTGGAACGGCTCGCGGCCGGCTAGAACCGCCGGGCGCCCGGCACGGCCAGCACCGGCTCGATGATCTCGATCATGCGGGCGAAGTTGTTCAGCCGGTCGAGCAGCAGCTCGGTGACGACCATGCCGCGGCCGATGAGCACCAGCCCGTTGGTGGCCACGATGTCCTCGGCGACGCGCATGCCGACCTCCAGGTCGACGACCCGCAGGCCGCGGACCCGCTCCTTGACCTGCACGCAGCCCTTGACCCGGCGCAGCGCGGCGAGCACCGCCAGGGCGCTGTGGTCGCGGCACTCGAGCACGGTGATCGCGCTCTCCACCTCGAGGCCGCGGCTCTCCAGCGTCTCGAAGTCCATCGCGGTGCGCACCACGTCGACGGCGGCCTCGACCAGCGGGCTCGGGTGCGGCGGCGGGTTGAGTCCCAGGCCGCGGACGATCTCGACCACGTCCTCGAGGTTCGGGATGGTCCGCAGCAGCTGCACGGCGACGCCGGGCAGGGCGTCGACCATGGCCTGCTCGTCGTCGGTGCAGGGCAGGCCCTTGTCGAGCTTGGCGAGCACGCTGGGCGGCAGCGTGACCGCGCCGAGCTGCGAGGCCATGGCGGCGACCTCGATCTCCCAGAGCGCGTCGAGCTGCATCTCGTGGCAGAGCTCGGACACCAGCGTACGGATGCGGCCGGCCCGGGCGAACGCGAGCGGGCTGGCCAGCTCGAGACAGCCGAACAGCGCCTGCAGGCTCGCCTTGAGCGTCTTGTCGAGCAGCTGCCGGTCGGCGGTCGCGCGGCCGTGCAGCTCCACCGCCTCGTGCACGGTGCCGCGCAGCTCGTCGGTGGAGACCGGCTTGGCCAGGTAGCGGTAGACGCCGCCGTCGTTGATCGCCGAGATCGCCGCGCTCAGGTCGCTCTGCGCGGTGTGCAGCACCCGGGTGGTGTCCGGATATTCGAGCTGGACCCGGCGCAGCAGCTCGACGCCGTCCATCTCGGGCATGCGCAGGTCGCTGATCACGGCCGCGACCGGGCCGGACTCGGCGAGCAGCCGCAGCGCCTCGGCGCCGCTGCCGGCGACGAGCACCTTGTGGTCGCGCCGCAGCTGCAGCGAGAGGGTCTCGAGGATGGCGCTCTCGTCGTCCACCAGCAGCACGGTCGGCCGTACGGTCATTCTCATCCCCCGCGAAACCTTCAAAGTGTCGTCCCTGTGTCCGGTTGATCGGACGCCCGGCGACGGCGGCTAAGCGTTTTGCGCGGCCGCACCGAGCGGCAACCGGATGAGCACCGTCGTGCCGTGCGGCGGGTGACCGCTGAGGCGGATGGTGCCCCCGTGCAGGTTGACGATCGTCCGGGCCAGGCTCAGCCCGAGCCCCTTGCCGGCGATGCCCTGGTGGCGCACGTTGCTGGCGCGGTAGAAGCGGTCGAAGACGCGGTCGCGCTCCTCGGCGGGCGTGCCGATGCCGTGGTCGGCCACGGTCAGCTCGGCCATGCCCGCGCGCTCGACCAGCACCACCCGCACGTCGCCGCCGCGCGGGCTGTACTTGATGGCGTTGGCGAGCAGGTCGTCGACCACCTGGCGCAGCCGCCGCCCGTCGCCGCGCAGCGGCAACGGCTCGTCGCGGTCGTGCAGCAGGCGCACCCCGTTGGCCACGGCGAGGGGGCGGGCCGCGGCCAGGGCGGCGGTGACGATCTGCGCCAGGTCCACCAGCTCGGCGCGCAGCGCGACGTGGCCGGAGTCGAGCCCGGCCAGGTCGAGCAGGGTCTCCACCACCGCGCGCAGGCTGGTGGCGTTGCGGTGCACCGCCTCGATCATCGCCCGGCTCTCCTCGTCGAGCCCGCCGGTCTCGTCGCCGAGCATCGACGCGCTCGCCACGATCGAGGTGAGCGGCGTGCGCATCTCGTGGCTGACCAGCGCGATGAAGTCGTCCTTGGCGCGCGTGAGCTGGCGGGCCAGGGCCTCGGCGCGGCGCAGCGCCAGGTAGACGCCGATCTGCGCGGCGACCCCGTCGAGCAGCAGCGTGAGCAGGTCCTCGTGCGGCTCGGGCCGGGTGCCGTAACAGGTCAGCACGCCCAGCACGGTGCCGGCGTCGCGCACCGGCACGGCCAGCACCGTCCGCAGCCCGGCCCGCAGGCACATCGCGGCGCGGCTGCGTTCCAGCGGGTCGCGCAGCGTCGCCGAGTCGGCGATGTCGGGCACCCACAGCGGCTTGCCGGTCGCCCAGACCCGCCCGGTGATGCCGGAGCCCTTGATCGGCGCGTAGCCGAGCACGTCGGTCAGGCCGCTGCCGGGCTTGCACCACCGGCCGCCCAGCTCCAGCTCGCCGGTGTCCTCGTCGGCCAGCCACAGCTCCGCGGCGGGCCAGCCCAGCGCGGCGCCGACCGCGGCCAGCACCCCGGGCGCCGCGGCGGCGGTGGAGCCGGCCGAGCGCAGCGCCTCCTCGACGGCCAGGTGGCACTCCCGGAAGCGCTCGGCCCGGCGCAGCGCGGTGACCTCGCGGGCGACCACGACGGCGCCCAGGCGGCGGCCCTCGTCGTCCACGATCGGCTGCGCGGTCGACGCGATGATCCGCTCCCGGCGGCCGGCGACCCGCACCACCAGGTCGGTGTCGACCCGCTCGCCGCGCGACGCCCGCTGCAGCGGGGTGTCCGACCAGGCGACCGGGCGGCCCTCGGCGTCGAACAGCGCCCCGGACGCCCGTTGCGGATAGTCCCGCGCCGCCTCGTCGGCGGGCAGGCCGATCAGCTCGCGGACCGGCCGGTTGACCAGCGCGACCTCGCCGTCGGCGCCGCACGCGATCACGCCGATCGGCAGGCTGTCGACGAGCGCGGCGAGGAACGACTGGCCGCCGGACGGCAGGGCCAGCGCGGCGATCTCGGCGAGGATGCGGGCGTGCTCGCCGGTCCAGTGGCGGGCGGCGGAGTCCAGCACGGCGAGCGCACCCACCGGGTACGCGCCGTCGAGCACGGGGACGGAGAGGAACGACGGCTGTTCGTCGTGCTGCACGGGATGGCCGGCCGAGACGGTCCAGCGGGCGATGTCGGCGTGCGGCGGCCCCTGCCCGCCGGCGAGCAGCACGCCGTCGCGGTCGACGATCGTGAGCTGGGCGTCGCGGGCCTGCAGCAGGCGGGCGGCGAGCCTGGCGAGGGCGTCGGGTGGCAGCGGGAGGGCCGGGAGCGCGCGCTTGGCCGTGCGGACCGCGCCGAGGCGGTCCGGATCGGCCAGAACGGCCTCGTCGACGACGACCATTGGGTTGCCCGATCCCCCGCGCGGCCCGCCCGCGGACGCGGACTTGCGCTCTTTATACCTGTTCCGCCGCGTGCCTCAGGCCAACTAGGCGGATACCGGCCAGCGCGCCGGGCAGGGACTGTCGGCCCCGAAGTGCCCGTGGGCGCCGAGCTCGGCCAGATCGTTGACGACCTCGCGGAGCTTGTCGTTGGGGCAGGGCTTGAGCAGCACGACGCAGACGCCCGCGGCGATCGGCGCGCTGTCGCCGGGGTGCAGGTGGCCGCTGAGCATGACCACGGGCGTGTCCCGCAGGTCGGGGTGCTCGCGGATCGCGCGGGTCAGCTCGAGGCCGTCCATGCGCGGCATGCCCAGGTCGGTCAGCACCACGTCGGGCCGGTCGTCGCGCGCCAGCTCGAGCGCGCGCACCCCGTCGGGCGCGTGCAGGACCGTGTACCCCGCCCGCTTGAGCAGCCGGGTCAGGACCAGGGCGATGTCTTCGTCGTCCTCGGCGATGAGTACTACGGGCATCTTCGCTCCGCTGGTCGGGGACACTTCCCCTAAGCATGGGCCCAGCACGTGCGCCGATGTGCCGATTTGGCGTTATGTCCTGCGAGCCACCCCGGCGAGCGACGCGTTCGCGGCGATGCCGCTCGCGCTGCTGCGACCGGGCGCCGGGCACCACTGCCCCATCGCCGCCACGCCGGGCGGGAGCAGCGGCCAGTCGCCGAACAGCGCGGCCGTCTCCCCGGCGTCACGGGTCACCATCGGCGCGGTGGTGTTGCTGTAGACGCGGCGCACCTGCTCGACCCTCGGCGAGGACTCCTTGCGGCAGGCGTGCGTGATCGCGAGCAGGCTGCCCGGCGCGACGGCGGTCCGGTACGCGTCGAGGGCGGCGCTCAGCCGGGCGGTGTCGGGGATGAAGTGGGCGACCGACACCAGCAGCAGGCACACCGGACGGGCCGGGTCGATCAGATCCCGTACCGGCGGGGAGGCGAGCACCCCGGCGGCGTCCAGCACGTCGGCGTGCAGCACGTCGGCGTTCGGGTCACCGGCGACCCGCCGCCGCCCGTGCACGAACGCGACCGGTTCGAGGTCGACGCCGACGATCCGGCTGCGGGGGCGCAGGCGGCGCGCCACGTCGTACCCGTCGCCGTCGGACGGGATGCCGCAGCCGAGGTCGAGGTACTGCTCGATGCCTGCCTCGGCGGCCAGCCGTACGGCCTCGGCCAGGAACTGCCGGTTGAAGCGCAGGATCTCCGGCAGCTCGGGCATCGCCGCGCGGGCGGCGGCCGCGGCGTGCCGGTCGACGGCGAAGTTGTGCGGGCCGCCGAGCAGGTGGTTGTAGATGCGCGCCACGCTCGGACGCTGCGGATCGACCTCGGGGAGGACCGCTTCCTGCTCCCCGAGCACGCTCATGGTTGCTCCCGCGGGCTCATGCGGCTCAGGGTAGGCAAAGCGGTCCGGCCGACCTACCGGAATCGATAAGCTGGTCCGGATATGGGAGGAACGTACGGGTCGACGCGGCACGCCGGACCGGCGGAGCTGCTCGACGCCGTCGTCCGCTCGGCCCACGACGCGATCTGGACCGTCGGCCTCGACTTCACCGTGACCTCGTGGAACCCCGCTGCGCAGCGGCTGCTCGGCTGGGCGGCGGACGAGATCATCGGGCGCAGCGCCGACCTGCTCGTCCCGCCCGAGCGGCGCGGCGACCAGCGCGAGATGCTCACGCTGCTCGAGGCCGGCGCCCGGCTGGAGCGCTTCCGCACCCACCGGCGGCACCGCGACGGCCGGTGGGTCCTCGTCACGCTCGCCATGTCGCCGCTGCGCGCGGACGACGAGCTGCTGGGTTACACCGTGATCGCCCGGGCGGTCGGCCCCCGCGAGCGGCTCGAGTCGAGCCTGCAGGCGCTGCTGGAGGCGGCGCCGGACGCGTTCGTCGGGGTGGGCGAGGACGGGCGGATCGCGCTGGCCAACACCCAGGCCGAGCAGCTGTTCGGGCAGAGCCCGGGCGGGCTGGACGGCCGCCGGATCGACGAGCTGGTCGTGCCGCCGCTCGGCGAGTCGTCCGCCACCGGCGCGGAGCCCGCGACCGCACGCCGCAGCGACGGCAGCACCGTGCCGGTCGAGGTGTCGGTGAGCCCGCTGCCCACCGAGGAGGGGCGGCTGCGCTGCGCGGTGATCCGCGACATCAGCGAACGGGTGCGCGCGCAGGACCGCGTACGGCATCTGCAGGCCGAGGCCGACCGGGCGCGCACCGAGGCGCAGCTGCAGCGCGCCCAGCGGCTCGAGGGCCTGGGCCAGCTCGCCGGCGGGGTGGCGCACGACTTCAACAACCTCATCGCGGTGATCGCCAACTACGCGACCTTCATCGCCGAGTCCGCGGCCGACGCCGGGCTCGACGAGATCGCCGGTGACGCCGCACAGATCTCCAAGGCGGCCCAGCGCGGCGCCGACCTGACCCACCAATTGCTCGCGTTCGCCCGGCGCGAGGTGGTGCGCCCGCGGCCGCTGAACCTGGGCGAGGTGGTCGCCGACGTCGAGCAGATGCTGCGCCGCTCGATCGGCGAGCACATCACGCTGGCCGTCCGCCTCGGCGAGGGCCTGCCGTCGGTGACCGCCGACCCGGGCCAGCTCGACCAGGTGCTGGTCAACCTCGCGGTGAACGCCCGCGACGCGATGCCGCGCGGCGGCGAGCTGACCATCGAGACCGACGCCCTCGACGTGGACGCCGACTACGCCTCGGGCCGCCCGCACCTGCGCCCGGGCCGGTACGTTCGGCTGCGGGTCAGCGACACCGGCACCGGGATGCCGCCGGAAGTGATCGAGCGGGCGTTCGAGCCGTTCTACACGACCAAGCCGGCCGGGCAGGGCACCGGGCTCGGGCTGGCCACGGTGTACGGCATCGTCACCGCGGCCGGCGGCGACCTGCACATCTACTCCGAGCAGGGCATGGGCACCACCTTCACGATCCTGCTGCCTGCCACCGACGCCGCCCCGGCCGCCGCGCCGGCCGAGCAGCCCACCCGCCCGAGCACGGCCCGGACGGGCACGATCCTCGCCGTCGAGGACGAGCCGGCGCTGCGCGGGGTGCTGCACCGCATCCTGCTCGGCGCGGGCCACCGGGTGCTGATCGCCCCGGACGGCCCGTCCGCGCTCGAGCTCGCCCAGGCGTACGAGGATCGGATCGACCTGCTGCTCACCGACGTGGTGATGCCGCACATGCTCGGCCGCGACCTGGCCGACCGCTTCGCCGAGCTGCGCCCCGGCGCCAAGGTGCTGTTCATGTCCGGCTACGCCCGCCCGGTGCTCGCCTCGCAAGGCACGCTCGCGCCCGGCGTCACGCTGGTCGAGAAGCCGTTCAGCAAGAACCAGCTGCTGGCCGCCGTCGACGAGGTGCTGGCGCCTCAGTTGTAGCGGTGGTCCGCGGCGGTGACGAAGTCGTCGAGCATCCGGATGAGCCCGTTCATCGACGCCTCCGGCAGCACCTCGGTCGCCGCGCGGCGGAACGCCTCGTCGCCGAGCTCGGCCCGCAGCCGGCTCAGGTCGGCCAGCTCGATCGGCGCGTCCGGCGAGCCCAGAGCGAGCTCGGTCGCGAACGCCCGGCAGTGCAGCGCAACCGCCGCCGGCAACCGCCCGGTCAGCGTGCAGACCAGGCCGAGCCGGTGCAGCCCCGAGGCCATCCCGGCGCGGTTGCCCGACTCGGCGTCGACGGCCAGCGCCTGCCGCAGGTGCCGCTCCGCCTCGGCCGGGTCGTCGTCGCCGGGCAGCAGGCCCAGCCGGTGCCGCCCGGCCGGCCCGGCCCGGCGGCCGAGCCGCTCGTCGACGGCCAGCGCCCGGCGGTGGTGGGCGGCCGCCTCCTCGTCGTCGCCCAGCCGGCCGGCGAGATCCCCGGCCCGGGCCGCGTGGTGGCGCACCTCGAGCAGGTCGTGCACCAGCACCTCGTCCACGATCGTGGCGATCGCCCCGGCCAGCGCGCGGCCGGCCGTGGGGTCGTCGAAGCCGGCCCAGCGCAACGGGTCGCCGATGCCGTTCGCGGCGAGCACGTCCTCGATCCGCCCGGCCACGTCGGCGAAGTCGGCGCCGCCCTGGCGCAGCAGCGTGTCGAGGTCCTCCAACGCCCGCGGGTGGCCGCCGCAGAAGGCCCAGGCCCGATCCTGCTGACCGGGCGGCAGCGCGGCGAGACCCGGCAGCAGGCTCGCCAGCCGCCGGCCGTCGCCGGACGTGAGCGGGCCGAGGTGCAGCTCGGCGAGACGGCGGTGGGCGTTGCCGGGCAGCGCGAACGGATAGCGGCTGGTGACCACCAGGCGGCGCGGCCCGGGCTCGCGGACCCACCCGGCCAGGAACCCGGCCAGCGCCGGATCGACCGGCTCGGCCCGCCCGCCCCCGCCGGGCCGCGGCACGGTCGCGAAGTCGTCGACCACCAGGGTGACCGGCTCCGTGATCGGGCGGGGCTCACCGAGAGCGATCATCACGTCGTCCACGGTGGCCGAGCCGGGCACCCGGACGGTCCGGCCGCCGGGCTGGTCCGGCTCGAGCCGGCGCAGCAGCTCGGCGACCAGACGGCTCTTGCCGATGCCCCCGGCGCCGTGCACGACGAGCCCGGCACGACAGGCGGCGCCGAGCAGCTCCCGCAGCTCGGCGCGGCGTCCCACGAACTCGGCCATGCGACTGGCTCCCGTCGGAGCGCGGCCCCGGGCGAACCGCGCATCACCGACGGTAAGGCTCCCGGGCGCGCGAGTCCACTACCTGACGTGCCGTGCTCGCACGGAATCAGCGCTCGGCGCGCTCCTGCTCCTCGGATTCCACGGAATCCTCCTCGCTGTGGCGCTGCGCGGGAACGGCCTCGCCGGCCTCCTCGGCGCCGTGCCGCGGCGCGGGCGTCTCGTCGTCGCCGAGGTCGCCGTTGACCTGCGGCTGGTCGACCCAGAGGGCGCGCAGCTGACCCTGCATGAAGGTGGTGAGGCGGGCGCGGTACTCCCGGTCGAACTGCTCCAGCGCCTCGATCTGCTGCTGCAGGGCCTCCCGCTTGGCGCCCAGGCTGCCGACCACGTCGTCGTAGCGCTGACGGGCCTGCAGGTTGAGGTGGTCGGCGTTCGCCTGCGCGTCGTCGGCGACCTGCGCGGCCTGCGCGCGGGCGTCGCTGACGATCTTCTCGGCGTTGCGGCGCGCCTCCTCCGTGCGGGCGTGCGAGTCGCGGGCGATCTGCTCGGCGGCGGCGCGCGCGTCGGAGAGGATCTTCTCGGCCTCGCGGCGGACGTTGTGGGCGTGCACCTGGGCGTCGCGGGCGACCTGCTCGGCGGCGGCGAGAGCGTCCGTACGGATCTTGTCGGCCTGGTGGTGGGCACGGGCGACGTGCTCCTCGGCCGTGCGCTGGGCGAGCGTCAGCACCTGCAGGGCCTGGTTGGGGTGCGCACCCGGCTGACCCGGCTGGGCGGGCGCGGCGGGCTGCTGGCCGTTCGGCTGGGCCTGCTGCGCGACGACCGGTTGCTCCGAGGTCTGGCTGTCCGTCGACGTCCCATTGAGCAGCACTTTGACACGATCCTTCATGCGGTTGTCGGACACTGGTGGACCTCCGTAATGGCGAGCATCGCGCGCGCTCACCAGGCACCGGGGCGGCGTGATCCGCGGGATGCTACCAAGCTGAGCAGGCAATTGACGAGAGCCCGTGTCGGTGGCTTTACGCTGGGCGCATGTCCGGCGACGAGGTGGCAACGGTCGTCCGGGAGATGCTGTCCGTCATCCCGGCCGGCTGCTCCTGGCTCCTGCCCGTGACCAGCGCCGACGGCGTGGTGCGCGACTTCCGCATCGGCGCCGCCAGCGGCAGCGGCAACGACATCTACCACCGCGGGACCAGCCGCGTCGACCGGCTGCTCAGCGAGCTCTATCCCAGCGTCGTCGGCGGCGAGCTCTGGCAGGTCTACCTCGACGTTCTGCGCACCGGCGAGCCCGGCGAGATGCGCGAGTTCACCTACGAGGAGAAAGAGGCCGGGGTCGTCGCACATTCACTCTTCGACGTGACCGTCCACCGGGTGCTCGACGGACTACTGGTCTGGTGGCAGCGCCTCGACGAGGACCGCCGCCGCCTGCAGCGCACCGAGCAGCTGGGCAGCCTCGGCTGGTCCGAGTACGACCTGATCACCGGCGAGTCCGCGTGGTCGCCGGGCATGTACCGCCTGTTCGACCGCGACCCGGCGCTGGGCCCGCTGAGCCGCTCGCAGCAGGCCGCCGCGATGCTCGCCGAGGACCGCGGGATCAGCGAGGCGGCGTGGCAGACCCTCGACAGCGGCGCCACCTCCGACGTGACCGTGCGCTTCCGCATCGGCGGGGCGGTCAAGCACCTGCGCATCCTCTCCGACGTGGTCACCGACGCCGACGGCGCGCCCCTGAAGATCAACGCCGTGGTGCAGGACGTCACCGCCGCGCGAAACTCCCGTACGGCCATCGAGCGGCTGCGCGACGAGGTGCGTACGCGCGAAATGACCGCCGTGGCCGAGCACCGCCTGGCCGCCCAGCTCCAGCACCTGATCCAGCCGGTGCCGCGCGACCCGGTGCCGCTGCCCGGCCTGCGCGTGCGGGTCACCTATCTGCCCGCCGAGAACACCGTCCGCGTGGGCGGCGACTGGTACCACGCCGAGACCCTGCCCGACGGCCGGGTGCTGCTCGCCGTGGGCGACGTGGCCGGGCACGGCCTGACCGCCGCCAACGGGATGGCCCACCTGCGCTTCGCCCTGATCGCGTGGCTCTCGATCGGCGTGCACGACCCGGCTCTGCTGCTGCGCCATCTAAACCGCCTCAGCGGCCGGCTGGCCCTCACCGGGACCGCCGTGCTGGCCCTCTACGACCCCACCGCCAGGTCGCTCACCTGGAGCCGCGCCGGTCACGCTCCCCCGCTGCTCGCCCGGGCCGGCCGCGCCGAGCCGCTGGCCCGCCCCCGAGGCCTGCTGCTGGGCGCCGACGACGACGCTTCGTACGAGACCGCAACCCCCCACCTGGCCGCCGGCGATCTGCTGCTGTTCTACACGGACGGCCTGGTCGAACGCCGCAGCGGCCCGTCCCTGCTGCCCACCTTGACCACCCTCCTGGCCTCGGCCTCGGATGCTCGCGCCCGCAGCGGAGACGCTGCCGTGAGCGTCGCTGCCGGATCGGGTCCGATGGGGGCGTTGACAGGCGCTCTCCAACGCCCCAGCCCGGATGACGACACCTGCTCCCTGCTCATCGAGGTCCTCTGACAGCGGCCCGGCCGCCCTTCCGTGGGTCGCCCACCATAGGCCCGGCCGCCCTCCGTGGGTCACCCACCACAGCGGGCCCGCCACCGCCCTTCCACAGGGCCGTCCGCCACACCAACGCCGCCGCCGTCCGCCACAGGGCCGCCCACCACAGCGGACCGCCACCGCCCCTTCACGGGACCGCCCACCACAGAGGCCCGCCGCCCGTCCTCCACCGCGGCCCGCTGCGCCCTCCCACCACAGCCGCTCACCAGCGCCACTCGTCACGGCCGCTCCGCTACCGCCCTGACACCTCGGCTGCCGCCACCCCCACCGACCACAGCGGCTCGACCACCGCCCTCGCGCCTCGGCCGCCCCCACCACAGCCGCTCCGCCACCGCCCTGGCACCTCAGCTGCCGCCACCCCCGCCGACCACAGCCGCTCGGCCACCGCCCTCGCGCCTCGGTCGCCCCCCACGCGTCTCGGCCGCCCCTCAACCACCACAGCCGCTCCGCCACCGCCTGACACCTCAGCTGCCGCCATCCCGCCCACCGCAGCCGCCGCGCCTCTGCGCCGCCCGTCCAGGCCCGCCGACCACAACGAACCCGCCGTCCGTCCGATCGCCCGCCGGCCATGCCGGCACCTAGCCCCCACCGCCGGTTATCCACAGGCGTCCCCGCCCCTCTCACCGCTTCTGTAGGGTCGCCCCTGGGTGGGCGGGGGTATGGGCGGCTGCTACCGGGTTGTCCACAGGCGTTCAGCGCGATCCCAGCCGAAGCCGCTATGGTCCGCCCCCAGGGCGGGCGGGGTTTGGGCTGGTGGGTTTGGGCTGGTGGTGTGCGGAGCGGCGTGGCGCAGAGCGGAGCGGCGCGGCGCGGATCGGCGACGCGCAAACCCGGGGGATCAGACCGACGCCACGACCAGGCCAATCTCGAACCGAGCGACCCCCTACCGAGCCCCGTCCAGATCCAGCGCCAACCGCACCCGCGTCCCTTCCTCGGCGGCTTCCACGTCCACCTCGTCGCAGATGCGCTCGACGATCGCCAGCCCCCGCCCGCGCAATGCATCGGCCGCGGGCATCCGTCGCCCCAGCGTCCGGATCCCGCCCCCGTCGATGACGTCGCACAGCACCCGGCCGTCGGAGGACCACAGGCGTACGACTCCCCCACCCGCGGTGTGCTGCAGCGTGTTCGTGGCGAGCTCGCTGACGGCGAGCGTGAGCAGGTCGGCGCGGTGCTCGGGCAGGCCCAGGCCGGTGGCGTGCGTGCGGACGAACTGGCGCACCTTGGCGAGGTCGCCCGGCTCGGCGTACGTCGTCTCGTACGGGCTCATCCGCCTGTCCCGCCGAGGAGCTCGCCGACGCCGGTGATGTCGAGGACGGACGCGACCGAGCCGGTGGGGTTGACCACCGAGACGCGGCCGCCGCGGGTGCGGGCCTCGTGGTGGGCGACGACCAGGCCGTGCACGCCGCTGGAGTCGAGGAACTCGACGGCGGCCAGGTCGACGATGACCAGCGGCGCGGAGCGGACCGCGGCCCGCAGGACGGCGTGCAGCTCGTCGCGGGCTGCGAGGTCGCACTCGCCGGCCAGGATGACCCGTACGTGACCGGCCTGTTCGTCGGTTCTCGCCTCGAAGCGGCCCATACCGTCGACCCACACCTCCCCTGCGCGACGGGTCACATCATGTCATCTGAGCTGCCCGATCCCAACGATGTCCGGCGGGTGGGCGAATCCGGCCCTTCCCTGTACAGGGGCAATCGAGCCTGCGTAGGATCAAAACGGCAAACAGCCCAAAGCGCTCCACCGGGGATGAACCATGAAGAAGCGGCGTCTGTGGATCGTCTCGGTGGCGACGGTGGGCCTGCTGGCCTGCGCGGGGAGCGCGGCGGTCGCCTCGCCCGACTACGAGCTGGCCTTCTGGACGATGAACGAGGCGCCCGGCGCCCGCACGATGCGTGACGTCACGGGCCACGGCTTCGACGGGCGCATCGGCGACGACGTCGCGGTGGGCGTCCGGTCGGGAGGGCGGATCGCGTACGGCTTCGAGCGCCTGGAGCCCGACACGCCGCCCGCGCGACCCGGCCACCTGGTGATCGTTCCCGACGACTCCCGGCTCGACCCGGGCTCGCGCGACTACGCGATCGGCATGCGGCTGCGCACCCGCGACCACTTCGGCAACATCATCCAAAAGGGCCAGGCCACCGTACGGGGTGGAAGCTTCAAGCTGCAGATCCCGAACGGGCGGGTGCAGTGCTGGTTCCGCGGCTCGGCGACCTCCCTGCTCGTGACGGCGCCGAAGCCCATCAACGACGGCGCCTGGCACACGGTCCGATGCGAGCGGACCCACGACGGTGTGACGCTGCTGATCGACGGGCGCGTGGTGGCGGAGCGTGCCGGCTGGACCGGTCCGATCGCCAACGCGTGGCCGATCGCGATCGGCGGGAAGACGGACTGCGACCAGGTGGACGTGGGCTGTGACTACTTCGCGGGCGACATCGATTACATCGCCGTGGACGTGGACGACCCCGGCTGGTAACAGCTCGTCACAGGAGTTGACACCCGTCCCGATCCGGGCGAATGTTCCCTGGTGAGCGATGACTGGCCGATTGCGGGAACCCTGCTCGCGGCGCGATACCGCCTGGTCACGCTCCTGGAGACCGGTGGCATGGCGGAGATCTGGCGCGCCGACGACGAGCTGCTGGGCCGCCCGGTCGCGGTGAAACTGCCCAAGGGCCCGCAGGTGGTCTGGCGCGAGGCCCGCATGGCCGCGAAGCTTCAGCACCCGGCGATCGCGGCGGTCCACGACTACCGGGAGGCGGTGCGCCCCGACGGCACCGTGGCGCCGTTCGTGGTGATGGAGCTGCTGGCCGGCGAGAGCGTCGCCGCCCGCCTCGAACGCGAGACGATCGAGCTGCCGGAGGCCGCCCGCATCGGCGCCGCGGTGGCCGACGCGCTGGCCGCGGCGCACGCGAACGGGGTCGTGCACCGCGACATCAAGCCCGGCAACGTCATGCTCACCCCCACCGGCGTGAAGATCCTCGACTTCGGCATCAGCGCGACCGCGGGCGAACCGGACGACGACGAGTCCGGCTCCACCTTCGGAACCCCGGCGTACGTCGCGCCCGAGCGTCTCGACGGCATGCCGGCCGAGCCCGCCACCGACGTGTACGGGCTGGGCGTGCTGCTGTTCGAGATGGTCACCGGCGACCCGCCCTACCCGGTCGACACGTGGGAGGAGCTGGCCGCCGCACGCGCCGAGGGCCCGCGGGTGCTCCCCGCCGACCTGCCCGCGGCCTTCCGCACCCTGGTCGAGCGCTGCCTGGCCGAAGCCCCCGAGGACCGCCCCGGTGCCGACGAGGTCCGCTTCGACCTGACCGCCCTGTGGCTCAAGCCCGAGACCGTCCCCGCCCCGCGCGCCACACTCGCCGAGTCCAGCACACCGGCGCAGTCCTTCGACGATCCCGGGCACCCGTACGCCGCCGGCAGCCCGGAAGAGGCCGCTCGCGCGGAAGGCGCCGGCCGCCCGGAAAGGGCCGGCCGCCCGGAAAGGGCCGGCCACCTGGAAAGGGCCGTCCGCCCGGAAAGCGCGGGCCACCCGGTGAGCGCCGAGCATGCCGGAAACGCGAGCCACGCGGCCGGCGCTGCCCGCCCCGAAAGCGCGAGCCGCCCCTACGCCACCGGCCGCGCCCAAGCCGCCACGATCCCGCTGACCCCCGCCCCCACCCGCCGCTGGGCCCTCGTGGCAGCGGTGGTGGTCCTGCTGGCGGCGGCCGGCGGCGCGCTGATCGCGATCAACTGGCCACGCCAGTCCGACGTGACCGCTGCCCCCGAGCTTCCCGCGCCCCCGGTGGTCGCCACCACGCCGACGGCGGCGCCGAAGATCGCCCCCAGCAGCGCCGCCCCCACCACGCCCGCGTACTCGCGCACCCCCAAGCCGACGCCCACCCTGGGCTTCGACGACGCGGTGGCCCGCTTCCGCAGCGCGGTGGAGGACGGCGCGGCCGGCGGGGACATCCGCTCGGACGTGGCGACCGACCTGCTCAATCTGCTCCAGCCGCTGGCCGGCGCCGACGGCAGCAACGTCGACGGCCAGGTCGACGCCCTCCGCCGCAAAATCAACGACCGCGCCGGCGAGGGCAGCGTCACCCCCGCCCGGGTCGCGGTCCTGCGCAGCCGCCTGGCCGACCTCAACCGAGCCGCGGGAATGTAGTCCCAAAAGCAGCCGCGAGAGACGGCCGCGTCAGGCCGAGCCGCGGATCACCAGGCGGGTCGGCAGGACGATTTCGCTGCCCTGCGGCTCATCGCCGTCGATCTTGGCGAGCAGGAGCCGGACCATCTCGCGGCCCATCTCGGCGATCGGCTGGTCGACGCTGGTCAGCGGAGGGTCGGTGTGCAGCGCGATCACCGAGTCGTCGAAGCCGATCACGGCCACGTCCTCGGGGATGCGGCGGCCGTGCTGGCGCAGGATCCGCATGGCGCCCGCGGCCATCATGTCGGACGCGGCGAACACGGCGTCGAGGTCGGGGTACTGCTCGAGCAGGCGCCACATGGCGGCCGCGCCGCTCTCCTCGCTGAAGTCGCCGAACGCGACCGGCCCGTCGCCGACCACGTCGCGGTAGCCCTCGAGCCGGGCGATACCGGCCGCCATGTCGAGCGGTCCGGTGATCGCGGCGATCCGGCGGCGCCCGCGCGACCAGAGGTACGACACCGCCTCGCGCGCGCCCGCCCGGTTGTCCGCGTCGACGTACGAGCCCCTTTCGGCGTACGTGGGCCGGCCCGCCCGTACGGTGGCCACGCCCCTTTCCTCGAGCAGCGCGGGCAGCGGGTCGTCGCCGTGCAGCGACAGCAGCAGCGCCCCGTCGACGTGCTGGCGGGTCAGGTAGCCCTCGAGCCGGCGGCGCTCCTCGGGCGCCTGCGCGATCATCAGGACCATCTGCAGGTTGCGCGCCACCAGCACCGACGAGATCGACTGCACGATGCGCCCGAAGAACGGCTCGCGGAAGAACCGCTCCCCCGACTCGAAGATCACCAGGGCGATCGAGTCGGTCCGCTGGGTGACCAGGGTGCGGGCCGCCCGGTTGGGCACGTACCCCAGCTCCTGGATCGCGTCCTCCACGGCCTGCCGCGCGCGCGGGCTGACCTGAGCCGATCCGTTCACCACCCGCGACACGGTGCCGCGGCCCACGCCGGCGCGCACGGCGACCTCTTCCAGGGTCGGCCGCCCGCTGGCCCGGTTCCGCTCCGTCGTCATAGCCTGGCACCTCCTCGGCGCGATCGCAGGTCGCGCCCGACACAAGGTACCCGCCCGGCGCTTGCCGCAAAATGATCGCTCCCGCCCCAGCGTGTGACACGCCTGCCGGTCGGCCCGAACAGGCATCCAACTTCGGACGTACGGGTCCTCCCACGAGCGCAGGGCGTGCCGGCGACCTGGCTGCCGTCCCGGCCCCTCTGCCGCCGCCGTCCGGCAAGACCTGCAACGAGGGCAGGCCGGCGTCCGCGCCACCCGGCCACCTGCCGCCGCTCCCCCTCAGCGCCGCTCCAGCCGACCCGCCCCCACGCCGGGCCGGGCCGAAAGAAGCAGCCCGATCGGCCTAGCCGTGTCCTGCCGATCATCGAAGTCAGATGGATGCGGCGATGAGAGGTAGAGGACGGCGCGTTTGGCGTAGCGCGTGGCTGACACTCGCCATTGTTTGAGCCGGCTGAAGCAGCGTCCGACGACGTTTCGCTCCCGGTAGACCTGCTTGTCGAACTCTGGTGGGCGTCCGCCGTGGCTGCCCCGCCCGTCGACCGCGAGGTGAATCTTCGTGCTCAGGCCGCCCCTCGAGCGGCCCAGCGCTTCACCGTCCTGCGCCGGTATGGCGATACCGGCGACAGATCCCTTTGTTGCGGGCTCCAGCGGCGTGCTGGTGGGCACGCACGACGCTGGAGTCCACGCTGATGATCGGTTCGACCGGCTGGCCGTCGTCATACACCTGGGCCTTGGCCAGGATCTGTTCCCGGGTGCCGTCATCGGTCCATCGCCGCAGCCGTTCATGGCAGGTTTTCCGCGGCCCGTCACGTTCCGGCAGATCCCGCCAGGGCGCCCCGGTGCGCAGTTTCCACAGAATCCCGTTGATCACCTGCCGGTGATCGCGCCACCGCCCTGATCTGCAGCCTGGTTCCGGTAGTAGAGGTCGACGACCGCTCATGTCTTGTCCGTCAGTTCACCACATCCCACCGCCGACGTATCAACCAGAACTGATCAACTGATCGGCAGGACACGGCCTCAGTCCTGCGGCGTGCGGAAACGGCGCAGCTGGGGCGTCGACAAGGCGATCAACCCGGTCGCCACCACGGCGGTCGCGCCGCCGAGGGCGAGGGCCGCGCCGCCGGAGGAGGCGGCGGCGACCAGACCGGCCCGCAGGTTGCCCAGGTGCGGGCCGGCCACGCCGGCGATGTGCTCGAGGGAGGAGATGCGGCCGCGGAAGTCCGGCGGGGTGACGGTCTGCACGACCGTGCCGCGGGAGACCACGGCCCAGGTGTCGGCGGCGCCGGCGACGGCCAGCAGCGCCAGGACGATCGGCAGGTTGCTGCTCACGCCGGCCAGGCCCAGCGCGACCGCCCACACGCCGCCGCAGGTCAGCAGCAGCAGGCCGGGGTGGGAGCGGCCGGTGGCGAGGCCGGACAGGATCGAGGCGAGCACGCCGCCGACCGCGAGCGCGGTGGTGAACAGGCCGAGCACCTCGGGCCGTCCGCCGAACCTCTCGTCGTTGACGACCGGGAACAGCGCCACGGGCATGGCGAACACCGTGGCGACCAGGTCGGCGAGCAGCGCCCCGCGCACCGGCGGGGTCCGCGCCGCGTACGCCAGACCGGCCGCGACCGCCCGCAGACCCGGCGCGCCGGAGGTGGCCGGCACGCCGGCGGGCAGGCCGGCCAGCCCGGCGAGTGCGGCCGAGAAGGTGAGCGTGTCGAAGGCCAGGCACCAGCCGACGCCGGCCACGGCGGTGAGCGCGCCCGCGGCGGCCGGGCCGAGCAGCATGGCGATCTGGAACGACAGGTGGTTGAGCGCCAGGCCCGCGGCGAGCCGGTCGCCGGTGAGCAGCACCGGCACGAAGCTGCGCTTGGCCGGCCCGACGAGCGCGGACAGCGCCGACTGCGCCGCCAGCAGCGTGAGCATGGCGGGCACACCGCCGAGGTCGGTGAACGCGACGGCGGTCATCGCGGCGGAGACGAGGATCTGGGCGGCGGTGCAGCGCAGCGCGAGCAGGCGCCGGTCGACGTGGTCGGTGAACGCGCTGCCGGCCAGCGCCAGCAGGATCAGCGGCACGGCGGTGACCAGCCCGGTGAGGCCGACCGCCGCGGCGCTGTGCGTGCGGTCCCAGACGTAGTAGACGACCGCGAACGTGCCGAACTGCCCGCCGAACCCGGACGCGGTGGTGCCCAGCCAGAGCCGGCGGAACACCGGGCTCTCGCGCAGCGGGCGCAGGTCGGTGAGCGCGCTCATCCGAGGTGGTCGCGCAGCCGGTGGGGAAAGGGCCGCGCGTCGAGCAGCGCGCGCAGGTCGGCCGTGACCCTGCTCAACGCGTACGGGAGCTCGGCATCCAACTCGCGCACGGCCGCCTCGGTGGCCCGCCACTCCGCGACCAGGAACGGCATGACCTCCCGTGCCCGGGCCGACAGACCGATTCGGCGCGTACGCGCGTCCACGCCCACGGCGCTCTCGACGAACCCGGCCCGCGCCATCGCCGCGGCCGTCTGGCTCATCGCCGAGTGCGACACCCCGCGCCGCGCCGCGAGCTGCCGGATCGTCATCGGCCCGAAGCGGTGCAGCGCGATGAGCGGCCCGACGAACCGGGTGCGCATGCCCTCGATGCCCGCGCCGGTGTAGAGCGCGGCGATCTGCTGGTCGAGCTCGGCGAACAGCGCGTGCAGGTCGCTCCAGTGATTGCTGTCGAGCAGGTCCACCCGCGCAATATAACAGCGCTTACATATCTTCCGGCCCCGCGTACCGCGGCAGCCGTACGACGATCGCGGTTCCCGCGCCCGGCTCGCTCTCGATGCGGATCTCGCCGTCGTGGCTGCCCACGATCGCCTTGACGATGCTCAGCCCCAGCCCGGCGCCCTGCACCTCGGCCTTCTCCGCCGCGGCCGAGCGGCGGAACGGCGCGAGCACGCGCTCCCGGTCGCCGGCGCTCATGCCGATCCCGGTGTCGCGGACCACGAGCACGGCCTCATCGCCGTCGGCTTCCGCGCTGACCGTGATCCGGCCGCTCGGGGTGAACTTGACCGCGTTGAGCACCAGCCGCTCCACCATCTGCACCAGCCGGGCCTCGTCGGCCTCGACCAGCACCGACGCGGGCGCCTCGGCGCCGATCTCGAGCCCGCGGGCGCGGGCCAGCGCGTCGTTGCGCACCACCGCGGCACGCGACAGCTCGGCGAGGTCGACCACGCGCTTGGTCAGGCGCAGCTCGGTCTGCGAGGCCAGCAGCATGTCGTCGACCAGGGCCATCAGCCGGTCGGAGTTGCGCCGGATGCGGGCCAGGAACTGCTCGCCGGTGCCCGGCTCCAGGCTGTCCTCGGTGAGCATCTCCAGATAGCCGTTGATCGAGGTGAGCGGGGTGCGCAGCTCGTGGGTGACCCGCGAGACGAACTCGTCCTGCACCCGGTCGGCGTCGCGCAGCCGCTCGTTGGCGGCGTCCAGCCCCCGCGCGTACTGCCGCAGCTCGAGCTGTGCCATGACGTGCCGGGCCAGCGTGCGCAGCCCCTGGCACTCGGCCGGCGTGAGCAGCCGCGGCTCGAAGTCGATGACGCACAGGCTGCCCAGCCGCTGCCCGCTCGCGGTGACCAGCGGCGCGCCGGCGTAGAACACGACGCCCGGCTCGCCGGTGACCAGCGGGTTGTGCTCGAACCGCGGGTCGATGCGCGCGTCGGGCACCTGCATGACCTCGTCGCCGGCCATGGCGTACGCGCAGAACGAGTACTCCCGCGCGAACTCGCAGGTCTCGAGCCCGACCCGGGCCTTCATCCAGTGGCGGTCGGCGTCGATCAGGCTGACCGCCGCGACCGGGGTGCGGCACAGCTGGGCGGCGAGCACCGCGATGTCGTCGAAGTCGCTCTCGGGGGCCGTGTCCAGCACGCGGTAGCCGCGCAGGGCGGCCAGCCGCCGCGCCTCGGCGGCCGGCTCGACCGGCAGTGTGTCCGACATGGTCCGCGTCCTTGTCCGTGGAAGGGCTTCATCCCGTCACAGCAGAACGGTCGGCCGCGGGCGGCGAAGGCTGAGCGTCGGCGCGGGTGCAGGTCGGTGCGGAAGGCGTACGTCAGGGGGTGCCGCGGCGGTGCTCGAAGATCAGGTACGTCTCGGTGCCGGCGATCAGCCGGGTGCCGCTGAGCCGCTCGGTGATCACCTCGCGCAGGTCCTCGACGTCGGCGGTCGCCACGTGCAGCAGGAAGTCGTACGAGCCCGAGACGAAGTACACGTCGCGGACCGCGGGGATCCCGGCCAGCGACTCCGCGAACTTGCCGATCGCGTCGCGCGACTCCGAGCGGATCCGCACCGCGATCATCGCCTGCACGGGCCGGCCGATCCAGGCGGGGTCGACGTCGGCGTGGAAGCCGCGGATCGCGCCGATCTCGCGCAGCCGCCGCACCCGGGTCAGGCAGGTCGACGGCGCGACGCCGACGCGCTCGGCCAGCGCGTTGTTCGGCATGCGGCCGTCGACCTCCAGCAGCGCCAGCAGCTCGCGGTCGATGTGATCGAGGCTTCGAAGATCATTCGGTACGACCATCCGCACGAGCCGCCTTTCCGCATGGTGTACGGCCGGAGCGACCGCAGCAGAATCATATGCGGCAAGGTTGCGCGCGATCAGCACATCGTTTCACGCTACGCGAAACAGCGAAGGGGTGGATCATGCACATCGGCGTGCCGGCAGAGATCAAGAACCACGAGTACCGGGTGGCGATCACCCCCGCGGGGGTCGCCGAGTTCGTCCGCCGCGGCCACCAGGTGCTCGTCCAGGCGGGCGCGGGCGCCGGTTCGGCGATCACCGACGAGGCGTACGTGGCCGCGGGCGCCGAGATCGCGCCGGACGCCGACACCGTGTGGCAGCGCGCCGACCTGCTGCTCAAGGTCAAGGAGCCGATCGCCGCCGAGTACCACCGGCTGCGCGCCGGGCAGGTGCTGTTCACCTATCTGCACCTCGCCGCGGACGCCGACGGCACCAAGGCGCTGCTCGCGAGCGGCACGACGGCGATCGCGTACGAGACCGTGCAGCTCGCCGACGGGTCGCTGCCGCTGCTGGCGCCGATGAGCGAGGTGGCCGGCCGGCTCGCCCCGCAGGTCGGCGCGTACAGCCTGATGCGCAACTCCGGCGGCCGCGGCGTGCTCCCCGGCGGGGTCCCCGGCGTCAGCCCCGCCAAGGTGACCGTGATCGGCGGCGGCGTGTCGGGCGTCAACGCGGCGACGATCGCGCTGGGCATGGGCGCGGACGTGACCGTGCTCGACCTGAGCATCCCCCGGCTGCGGCAGATCGACGCGCAGTTCGGCGGGCGGGTGAAGACGCTGGTCTCCTCGGCGTACGCGATCGAGCAGTCGCTGCTGGATGCCGACATGGTGATCGGCGCGGTGCTCGTGCCGGGCGCGAAGGCCCCGAAGCTGGTCCCCAACGACCTCGTGAAGCGGATGAAGCCCGGCTCGGTCCTCGTCGACATCGCGATCGACCAGGGCGGCTGCTTCGAGGACTCGCGGCCCACGACGCACGAGGACCCGATCTACCGGGTGCACGACTCGGTGTTCTACTGCGTGGCGAACATGCCCGGAGCCGTGCCCAACACCTCGACGTACGCCCTGACCAACGCCACCCTCCCGTACGCGCTCAAGCTGGCCGACTCCGGCTGGCGCGAGGCGCTGCGGGCCGACCCCGCTCTGTCTCTGGGTCTGAGCGTGCACGACGGCAAGCTGACCAACGAGTCGGTCGGCGCGGCGCTGGGCCTGCCGTCGGTGGAGATCGCCGCCGTCCTCGGCTGACGGCGGCGATCCCCGGCCCGTACCCCTAGAGGTGACGGGCGATCTGCGTCAGGTCGGCGGCGCTGAGCCGGTCGGAGCTGGTGTTGCGCTGGTGCCAGAACGGGTAGCGCAGCGGCTCGCCGCTCACGTCGTCGAGCGCCTTGACCTCGTCCGCGGTCAGCTCCAGCTCGGCCGCGGCGAGGTTGTCGCGCAGCTGCTCGGGCGTGCGGGCGCCCACGATCAGCGAGGTCACGCCCGGCTTCTGCGCGATGTACGCCAGCGACACCTGCGCCGCCGACACCCCGTGCGACTCACCGATCTTGATGGCGAGCTCGATGGTGTCGTACAGCTTGTCCTCGTCGTGGATCGGCGGCTCGCTCCACTCCGACAGGTGCCGGCTGCCCTCGGGCGCCTGCACACCGCGCCGGTACTTGCCCGACACCAGGCCGCCCGCGAGCGGGCTCCACACCAGGATGCCGACGCCCTGGTCGAGCGAGGCCGGCACGATCTCGGCCTCGATGTCGCGGTTGACCAGCGAGTAGAACACCTGGGTGCTGGCGAACCGCTCGAGCTGCCGGGCGTCCGAGACGCCGAGCGCCTTGACCATCTGCCAGGCCGCGTAGTTCGAGCAGCCGATGTAGCGCACCTTGCCGCTGCGCACGAGGTCGTCCAGCGCGGTCAGCGTCTCCTCGAGCGGGGTCTGCCCGTCCCACTCGTGCACCTGGAAAAGGTCGATGTAATCGGTGCCGAGCCGGCGCAGGCTCGCCTCGGCGCCGCGGATGATGTGGTGCCGGGAGAGGCCGGCGTCGTTCGGCCCGTCCCCCATGGGCATCCGCACCTTGGTCGCGATCAGCACGTCGTCGCGGCTGTCGCCGAGCGCCTCGCCGAGGATCTCCTCGCTCAGGCCGGCTGAGTAGACGTCCGCCGTGTCGATCAGGTTGACGCCCGCGTCCCGCGCGATCGCGAGCTGCTCCCGCGCCCCCGCGACGTCGATCTTGCCGACCGGTAAGGCCCACCCCGTGCCGCCGAAGCCCATCGTCCCCAGGGTGAACGTCGAAACCCTCAGGCCGGTGCGGCCGAGCTGCCGGTACTGCATCGTCATTCCCTCTTCCTCCTGTTGAGCCGCAACCCACCTTTCCCCGCTCACGCGTCCCTGTCCACCGGAACGAATGCGATCAAGAACGCATCGTGGCGTGGCGTTCGCGCTCCCGCTCGCGGCGCGCCCCCTCTCGGCACGCCCGCTCTCAGCGCGCCGCTCTCTCCACGCCCGCTCTCAGCGCGCCTCTCTCGGCGCGCCTGCTCTCAGCGCGCCGCTCTCGGTGCGCCGCTCCCGGTGCGCCCGCTCGGCTGGGCCGGGCAGTCCGCGCCGACGCGGACCGACGCCCGTTCCTCCCTGCCGTTCGCGCGCACGATCAGCGGCACGCACATCGGCTCCCGCACCGTGTAGCCGCCCGCGAACGCGATCCACGGATGCGCCCCCGCACAGCCCGGCACCTGCACCGCCGTACCCTCCGGCCCCGGGCTCCCCCAGCCGATCGTGGCGTCACCGACCGCCGACGGGTCGACCGCCAGCTCCACCTGAACGCCCGCGCGCACCAGCAGCCCCGTCTTCGCGAACAGCCATCCCCGCTCGCCCGGCTCGGCCTGCAGCCGCGCCGTGGGCAGCACCACCGCGTCCAGCACCACCCGCCCGCCGTCCGGCGCCTCCACGCCGCCGACCACGTGCGCACAGTCGATCGCAGCGGCCGTCGACCGCGGCGACGGTGCGGGCGCCGGCGGCTCCGACGAGCACGCCGCCACCGCCAGGACACCCAGGATCGCCAGGCGCTTCATCGTCCCCGCTCGAGGATCTCCTTGAGGCGTGCCAGGTCGGCGGCCACCGCGCCGGTGTCGCGCGCGAACTCCTCGTCCGACACCCCCGGCTGCCGGCGGACCGAAAAGACGATCTCAGACCCTTCCCCGTACGGGACGACGCGCAGCGGGTTGAGGAACGTCTCGCCCGACTCGAGCGTCACCACGTGGTCGAGCACGCCGAACCCGTTCCTCGGCGCGAAGTCCACGCGCGCCCGCCCCAGACCCTCGGACCGCACGTACCAGACACCTTCGACCTGCTCCACCGTGCTCCCCAGCCCCGGCGCCCAGGTCGCCAGGTTGGCCGGATCCGACACGTACGCATAGACGTCGTTCACCGCCCGGTCGATACGCTCAGCAAGATGCGCCGTATCAGTCGTCATGCCCCGATCATCCCGCCGTGATCCCCTCACCGCAGCCCCGGCGCTCCTCGGTCCTCCCCCGTCACGCCCTCCGCGCGCCCTCACCCGCTCTGACCCGCCAGCCCTCACCGCCGCACCTTCAGCTCGCGCCAGCCCTCACCGCGGCGCCTTCAGCCCGCGAGCCGGAACATCTCGGCGTGGCACTGGCGGGGCGGCACGCGCAACGACCGCAGACTGCGCAACACAGCCTCGGTCATCGCCGCGGGCCCGCACACGTACACGTCCCGCTCTGCGACGTCGGGGCAGAGCGCGAGCAGGTTCTCCGGGCTGAACGGCTGGTTGCCCCCACTCGTGCGCCCGGTGATCAGATGCAGCCGGGCGTCCCGCAGATGCGCCAGGTTGCGCAGCTCGCCGAGCAACACGGCGTCGGCAGGCGTGCGCACCCGGTAGAGCACGACGATGTCGCCGTCCAGCATGTGGTCCTCGAGCAGCGCGCGGATCGGGGTGACGCCGATGCCGCCGGCGATCAGCAGCGTGTCCTGCCGCGTGCGCCCCGCCGCGGTGAAGGCCCCGTACGGTCCCTCGGCGAACACCCTCGTCCCGACCGGCAGATCCCGCAGCCCCGCGCTGGTCGTGCCCACCGCCTTGGCCGTCAGCCGCAGCGAGTGCCCGTCCGGCGCCGCCGACAGCGACCAGGGGTTCACCTGCCACCAGCGGTTGTGCCCGGGGAAGCGCCACAGGAAGAACTGCCCCGCGCGAGCCTGCAGCCTGTGCAGGTCGCGGCCCGTCACGTGCACCGACACCACGTCGTGCGCCTCGGCCACCACGGCCGCCACCCGCAGCCGGTGCCGGGCGTTGCGGACCAGCGGCAGCACCAGCCGCCCGGTGATCAGCGCGCCGATCGCGAACGTCCACAACCCCCACCAGTACGCCTGGGTGAGGTCGTTGGTCTTGAACGCGCTCCCCTCGTACACCTGGTGGATCACCCCGAGGACCACGACCGCGTACGTCAGCAGGTGCACGGTGTGCCACGCCTCGTACGGGAGCCTCCGGCGCGCCGCCCGCACCGACGTCACCGCGATCACGCCGACCAGACCTGCCGCGATCATGCCGAGGAGCACCGGCATCTGCCGCGCGAGGACCGGCACCTGGCTCAGGAAAGAGCTTTCGCCCAGCCGTGCGTAGCCGAGCAGGACGAAGGTCGGGTGCAGCAGCACCAGCCAGAAGACGGTGAACCCGGTCCATCGGTGCCAGGCCGTCAGCCGGTCCATGCCGAGCCGCCGGTCCAGGAACGGCAGACGCGCGACCAGCAGCACCTGCAGCGCCAGCACGAACGCGAGGTGCATCCCCAGCACCCGCCCGACCGTGGTGAGCGTGTTGGGCGCCGGCCGCCCCGGGTGGCTCAGCATGAGCTCGACGATCGCCAGGTTGAGCAGCAGAAAGACCCAAATCATCCCGTACGCCGCCCCGGCCTGCCCGGCCCGGCGCACGTGTGGTGGCGTTGCGGTGAGCATCGGCCCTCCCCGGCGTGTGCCCTCGTCCAGTAGCGCCCGCCCACCGACGCGGCGCAATCACCCACACGACACCCCGCCCGCCGCCGGTTCACACCGCCGGACACCGCCGCGTGCCGGGTGGCGCCGCCCCGCAATACTGGCCCCGGCGCCCGGGCAGCCGGGCTGGAAGGAGTAGGTAGTGACGCAGCCGGCCAGGCCGACAGACGAAACCCAGCCCATCCCTTCGGCGGTGCCCCCCACCCCCGAGGACCCCACCGAAGCCCTACCTGCTCCTTCGTCTGCGCCCGTTCCCCCTCAGGCCGCGCCCTCGCCCACTCCCTCACCGCCGCCACCCACCCCAGCGACGGCTTCCTCACCGCCGCCACCCACCCCAGGTACGGCTCCCTCAGCGCCGCCACCCACCCCAGGTACGGCTCCCTCAGCGCCGCCATTTGCCCCGGCTACAGCTCCTCCACCGCCGCCCACCCCTGCGACGGCTCCCTCAGCGCCGCCACCCACTACGGCGACCAGTCCCCCGCTGCCACCACCCGCCTCGGCGACGACTCTGCCAACGCCAGCGCCCACTCCGGCTACAGCTCCCGCAACGCCGCCAGCCCCGGTCGCCGCCTCCACAGCGGTTCCCGATCCATCGGCCGCCGCCTCGAGCGTGGCCGACTCTCCCAGCCCGGATTCCGCGAACCCGTCGACGCACGAGGACGCTTCCCCGACGGCTCATCCCGCACCGCCGGCAGAGGAAAGCGCAGACCAGCCAGGCCCGGACACAACGGCGGGTGAGCCCTCGACTCCTCCATCCGCCGAAGCCCCGGATCGGCCTCAGGCCCTGCCTGCAGCGGCAGACAGCGCGCTACCTGCCGGCCCGTCTGCTCCCGACGCGTCCGGCCCCGTGCAGAACCCCGACCTCGCTGCGCCCACCGCGCAGGATGCCGACGTCACCACGCGCATCCCCTCGGGGCCGCCGGCCAAGGACGACCCCGACGCCACGGCAGCACTCCCGCCCACCCCGGCTCAGCCCTCGAAGGCGGCAGCCACCTCCATCCGCGTCCCCGCCGAACCGCCTCCCGCACGCCCCAAGACCCCCGCCACACCGACGCCGAAGCCCCCGCCGACCGCGCCGCAGACGCAGGACCCGGACGCCACGACGCTGCTCCCCCCGACCCCGCAGCCGCCGACGCAGCGCCACACACCCCCGGAACGCCCTGCGAGCCCAGCCGCCGGCTCCATCCCAGTCCCCGCCAAGCCGCGCAGCACGCCGGCCACACCACACCAGCCGACCGACCCCGACCTGACCGCGCCGATAACGCCCACCGCATCGGCTCGCTCGGGCCCAGCCGCCACATCCCAACCCGCGGCCCCGACCACCCAACATGCCTCGACGCCTCGCGCGTCCGCACCCACCCCCGCGGCACCATCTCACCAGGCCGGGGCGCGAGGTTCGGCGTCAGCAACGCCTCAACTCAACCCAGGCACTACGCCGCCAACGGAGCGATCCCACTCCGCCCCTCAGTCCACAGCGCCGCAACACAGGCCCGCCGCTCCTTCCACAGCACCGCACTCCCAGCCGCCCGCTCCATCCACAGCACCGCACCGCGAGGTCGCCGCTCCATCCACAGCACCACACTCCCAGCCCGCCGGTCCGTCCACAGCGCCGCAAGGCGAGACCGCCGTTCCGTCGACGACGCCGCAACGCGGGCCCGCCACCCCGCCCACAGCGCCGCAGCCACACGGCTCCTCATACACAGCGTCACGACCGAAGGCTGCTCCGCCCGCCGCGCCGCCGTCGCCGCCGGCCACCGCACGAACAGCACCACGCCCCGAATCCGCCGCTGCCCCCACAGCGCCACAGCGCCAGCCCACTGCTCCGCCCTCACCATCGCGGACCCAGCCCTCCACCATGCCCACGGCGCTACAGCGCCAGCCCGCCGCTCCATCCACAGAGCCACAGCGCCAGCCCGCCGCTCCATCCACAGAGCCACAGCGCCAGCCCGCTCCATCCACAGCACCGCACCCCCAGCCCAGCGCTCCACCCACGGCGCCACCCCGCCAGCCCGGCGCTCCACCCACAGCACCGCACCGCGAGCCCGCCGCTCCGTCCACAGCGCCGCGGACGCGGCCGGCCGCCGAGCCGGAACCCGCGACACAACCGCCCGCCAAGCGCAGCACCGGCCGGGCCACCATCCCGCCGGCCCCCCAGAAACCGCCGGTCACCCCGGGCAACGTCTACGGCGGCGCGAAGCCTGCCCCGCAGGAAAGCGCTGTCCCGCCCCGGACGTACGGCGCCGCGCCGGCTCGGCGGCGTCGGCTGCCGGTGGGCGTACTGGTTGCGTTGGTCTTGGTCGTTCTGCTGGGAGGCGGGGCGACGGCTCAGCTCACGCGTGCGCTGCCCAACGCGACCCTGGCGACGACCGTGGCCGCGGCGATGCGCATTCCGGGTGAGGAGGCGGACCTTCCGTGGCCCGACGAAGGTTCCGCCGAGCTCCTGGTCGAAGGACTGGGTCGCATCGGCGGTTCGGGCGGGAACAACCCGGCGCCCATCGGGAGCGTCGCGAAGGTCATGACCGCGTACGTCATCCTGCGTGACCACCCGCTCAGCGGCGCCCAGGAGGGACCGTCGCTGACCGTGACGGCGGCCGACGTGGCCGACTACCGGGCGCGGATCGCCAGCAATCAGTCGCTCGTACCGGTCAAGGCCGGCGAGAAGCTCACCGAGCGTGACGCGATCGAGGCCCTGATGCTGCCGTCCGCCAACAACATCGCACACCAGCTGGCCGTCTGGGACGCGGGCTCGGAGGCCGCGTTCGTCGGCAAGATGAACGCCGCCGCGGCCGGGCTCGGCATGACGAAGACCAAGTACACCGACCCCAGCGGCTATCAGCCCACCACCGTCAGCACCGCGCCTGACCAGGTCAAACTGGCTCGCGCGGCGCTGAAGTCGGCGGTGTTCGCCGAGATCGTCGCGATGCCCAGCGCGACCATCCCGGTCGCCGGGAAGATCCAGAACTACAACGACCTGCTGGGCGTCGAAGGCGTCTTCGGCATCAAGACGGGCTCCACCGACGAGGCGGGCGGCTGCCTGCTGTTCTCCGCCCATCTGACGGTGGGTGGCCGGAAGCTGACCGTCGTCGGCGCCGTCTTCAACCAGCCCGGCCTGCACACCCCGGAACAGCTCGCCAATGTCAACCGCGAGGTGCGCGCGCTGCTCCAATCGGTGCGTGACACCGTGAAGCTCTACACGCTGTTACCGGCTGAGCCGGTCGGCTATGTGGAGACCGGCTGGGGCGCCACCAGCCCGGTCCGGCCCGCGGCCCCCCTCCAAGTGGTGGGCTGGCCCGGCCTGAAGGTCCCGGTCGAAGTGACCTCCGCACCGGGTCCTTCGGTCACTGCGGGCCAGACCGTCGGCGCGGTCGAGGCTTCGGGCGTACGGGTCGATCTGCGCGCCGACGCACCGACTTCCGACCCGTCCGTGTGGTGGCGGCTGACCCGTACGGATTGATCAGCGGTCGAGCGAGCGCAGCACAGCGTCGGTCACCGCGCCGTAGAGCAGGTGCGGGACCAGGTCGGCCAGCCAATCGGCGGCGGTCCACGTGCGCGGGTCGCTGACGTCGAGCGCGGCCATCGACAGGTTGGTCGACGCCATCGCGGTGGCGCCGATCAGCAACGCTCCGAGCGGGGCGGGTGGGCGTACGCCTGCCCGGCGCAACACGCCGAAGGCGGCGCCGATGCCGACCCCGGTCACGATGCCGGTCAGGCTGCCGAGGCCCGCGACGCGGTGTTCGCGGGTCTCACCTTCGCCGGGAACCGAGACCGGCAGGTGGTCCTCGATCGCCTCGACGGTCTGCTCGGGGGTGCTGCTGCTCGCCCGCCCCCGGATGGCCATGTCGAGATAGGTCACGGCGTTGAGGGCGGCGGACCCAGCGGCACCCGCCGCCGCGCCGGCCAGGATTCCGGTACGCATGATGCAGCCGTTCCCGCCCAGCCGACCGCGAAACCCACCACCGCCGCCCACCACGATCCGGCGCAACCGCGCACCGGCGCATCGGCGCACCGCAGTGCGGAAATCCTGACCGCGACATCCACGGACCACCGCATGAAGCGGCACCACAGGAAAGGCCTTACCGCACAACCGAACGTCCGCTAACGACGGGGGCAGCGCGGGAAGGCTTACCCCCCAACGCAGCGCCGATCGCACGACGCGGCGGTAAGAAAGGCTCCACCGCAGCCGAGCGCAGGCCAACGACGGGTAGCGCGAGAAAGGCCTTACCGCCCAACGCAGCACCGCAGGAAAGGGCCTACCGCGCAGCCGAGCGCCCGCCAACAACGGGCAGCGCGGGAAAGGCCTTACCGCTAACGCAGCGCCGATCGGACGATGGGGCGGCGCAGCAAAGGCTCCACCGCAACCAACGGCCCCCGCATCGGGCAGCACCGCAGGAGGGCTTGCCCCGCCGCCAAGCACTGAGCCGCGCCCGACGGAAGGTGGGAAAGGCCTTACACGAAGCCCCGCCCGAGCCGCATGAGGCGGCGCGGGCCGGGCGGCGAACCCGCGAGCGCTAAGCGTGCTGCCGGTTGACCAGAACCCGGCCGAGCACCAGCGTCAGCACGCCCGCCAGCACGACCGTCAGCAGCCCCACCCGCAGGCTGCTCTGGTCGGCCACGAACCCGACAAGCGGCGGCGACAGCAGGAACCCACCCCGAAGCAGCCAGCTCACGATGGTCAGCCCGGTCCCCGGCGGCAGACCGGGCAGCTCATCGGCGGTGTGCATGGCGGCGGGCACGAGCGTGGCGACGCCCAGCCCGGCGAGGGCGAAGCCGCCCAGTGCGGTATCAACGGACGGCACGGCAAGCGCCACCCCCATGCCGACGGCCGCCAGCGCACCCCCCACCCGGACCACCGTGCGCTGCCCGAAGCGGTCCACCACGCGATCGCCGAGGAGGCGGCCGACGGTCATGGCGGTCTGCAGCGCCACGACGGCCAGGCCGGCGGTTGCCGCGCCGGTGTGCAGCTCGTCGGTGAAGAACAGCGCGCCCCACGACGATCCGGCGTCCTCGACCAGCGCGCCCGCGGCGGCGAGCACACCCAGGGCGGCCAGCATCCGTAGGGCCGCGCCGGTCATCCAGCTCCGGCCGGCCGGGGCGGGCTCGTCGGTGCGCTCGGCGTCCTCGGGGCCGCGCAGCAGATAGCGGTACGCGAGCAGCGCGAGCCCGCTGAACAGCACCGCCGAGATGCTCAGATGCAGCCCGAGCGGCAGGTCGAGACCGGCGGCGGCCGAGCCCATGAGCCCGCCGAGCACCGCGCCGATGCTCCAGACGCCGTGCAGCGAGTTGAGGATCGACCGGCCGTACAGGCGCTGGACCCGCAGGCCGTGGGCGTTCTGCGCGACGTCGACGACCGAGTCCAGCGCGCCGACGAAGAACAGCACGGCGGCGAAGGCGACCCAGTGCGGCGCGAACGGGATCAGCAGCGTGAAGAGGGTGGTCACGACGATGCCGTACGAGGCCACGCGCGCGGATCCGAGGCGGCGGATGAAGGCGCCGGCGAGCAGACCCGCCAGCAGCGCGCCGATCGGGTAGGCGGCCAGCGCCGTGCCGAAGACGGCGTTGCTCACCCCGAGATCCGCCTTGATCTGCGGATAACGCGGAACAACGTTGAAGAACACCGCGCCGTTCGTGAGGAACAACGCGGCGACGGCAGCGCGCGCCAGGCGCGTCTGCCGGGTGGGCACGGCCGCCAGAGTCGTCATGCGTACGAGCGTACATACCGTATGTACGCTCGTACACAGCTACCGTCAGGTGTGAGCGAAGCCTCTCAGCGCCGTCTCGACGTCGTCGTCGCTGAGCTGGCCGAAGCTCCGGTACCACTGGCCCACCGCCCGGAAGCCGGGCGGCGAGCTGAGGCAGATGACCGTGTCGGCGGCGTCGCCCAGCCGGTCGTGGGCCACCGGCGAGCAGACCGGCGCGGCGAACAGCAGCCGCTCCGGCTTGCGGCCGCGCAGCCACCGCAGCGCGGCGCGCGCCGTGACCCCCGTGGCCAGCCCGTCGTCGACCACCACGACATCGCGGCCGGTCGGATCGGGCGGCGGCCGATCGCCGCGGTAAGCCCTTACCCGGCGGCTCAGCTCGGCACGTTCCGCCGCGACCGTCTCCTCGAGATCCGCCGGGGACAGCCCGAGCTGCTCGAGGCTGTCCTCGTCGAAGACCGGCGGGCCGTCCTCGGCGATCGCGCCGATGCCGAACTCCGGCCGTCCCGGCGCCCCGATCTTCCGCGCGACCACCACGTCGAGCTCACCGCCGATGCGGGCCGCGACCCGTACGGCGACCGGCACCCCGCCGCGCGGCAGGGCCAGCACCAGCGGCACCGGTCCGGGGTGCTTGGGCACCTGGGCGGCGATCGCCTCGGCCAGCTGCCGGCCCGCGTCGTCCCGGTCCTCGAAGGTCATCGCAGGTGCTTCGTGAACCACGTTCCCGCCTCCTCGGCGACCACGTCGAGGGCGCCCGGCTCCTCGAACAGATGCGTGGCGCCCGGGATGACCCGCAGCTCCGCCACCGCCGCCAGGACGGCGCGGGCCTGCTGGTTCAGCTCGAGCACCACCTCGTCGTCCCCGCCGACGATCAGCAGGGTCGGCGCGTCCACCTGCACCAGGGCGGGCCCGGCGAGGTCCGGCCGCCCGCCCCGGGACACGACGGCCCGTACGGCCTCGGGGCGCGCCGCCGCGCACACGAGCGCGGCCGCTCCCCCGGTGCTGGCGCCGAAGATCCCGACCGGCAGATGCGCCGTCTCGCCGGACGTGCTGAGCCAGTCGGTGAGGCCGATCAGCCGGTCGGCGAGGAGCCCGATGTCGAAGCGCATCTCCCGGGTACGGACGTCCTGCACGTCCTCGTCGGAGGTGAGCAGGTCGACCAGCAGCGTGCCGAGGCCGTGCCGGTGGAGGGTGTCCGCGACTGTCCGGTTGCGCGGGCTGTGCTGCGAGCTGCCGCTGCCGTGGGCGAACAGGACGACGCCCGTGGCCCCGTCCGGCAGCGTCAGGTCACCGTCGAGCTCGCATCCCGCCGTGGGGAAACGCCTTTCCTTGACGATGGACATGGACAAGGGCGTACCCCCGAGGGCACGCCCTATACGTCCGACTTGCTGCGGGAAAGGCCTTGCCAGGGTGAATCCGCGCCACCGCGGCCGGGCGTACGCGTTGGACACGTGACCGCCGCCCGGCCGTCGGCCCGGGCTCTCGGCCGCGGCCGGGCGCGACGGCCGAGGCCGGGCGCGGCAGTCAAGCCGAGCGTGACAGTCAGGACGAGGCGCGACGGCCGGCGCCCCCAGAAGATCAGCGTCGAGCGGCCAGAACCAGGTTGAAGCCGGTGTCGGCGGCCACCACCGGGTCGGTGAAGCCCGCCTCGGCCAGCAGCTGCAAGCGCTTTCCCGGTCCGCCCTGCGTCCCCAGGGCGTACGCGCCCGGCTGGCTCAGCGACCCCGGCGTGCACAGCGCCGTCGACGCGTTGAAGTTCGCCCGCGCGACCGGGTTGCCGATCACAGTGGTGAAGTCGTCGGCCGACCACGGCTCCACCGCCACGACCAGCCCGCCCTCGCTGAGCGATTCGTAGGCCGCCCGCAGCGCCGCCGGCGGGTCGCCCAGGTCGTGCAGCGAGTCGAAGAACACGACCACGTCGAACTCGCCGGTGATCGCGGCCGCGTCGGCGACCCGGAACGTGACCGGGCTGCCCGCCTCCAGCGCGTTCGCCCGAGCCACCGCGATCGACGGCTCGTGGCTGTCGAAACCGGTCACGGTCGAGGCCGGCCACGTCTGCTGCACGAGCAGCGAGGCCACCCCGTGCCCGCAGCCGACGTCGGCGACCCGCGCGCCCGCCTCGAGCTTCTCCACCAGCCCCGGCACGGCCGGGAACCACGTCTGCGCGAGGTGGTTCACGTACGCCGTCCGGAAGAACCGCTCGATGCCGTGGTGCACGCAGCCGGGCATGTCCGCGTACGGCAGCCCGCCGTCACCGCGGAAGGCCTGCTCCAGCTTGTCCAGTGTCAGGTAGAAGCCCGCGACGATCTCGGCGCCTCCCACCACGTACGCCGGGGAGTCCACCACGGACAGCGCGAGCGCGTGCTCCAGCGGCAGCTCGTACGTCTCGCCGTCGCTGACCAGATGTCCCGAAACGGTCTGCGCGGCGAGCCACTCGCCGATCAGCCGCGGGTTCAGCCCGGTGGCGGCGGCGAGCTTGGCGGCGGTGGTCGGGCCGGCGCCGGTGAGCGCGCGGTAGAGCCCGAGCCGGTCGCCGATCACCGTGAGGGCGATGGTGCCGGCGCCGGCGACGTCGGTGAGGAGTTGTCCTGCGAAGGCCTCGACGCGGGCCTCGTCGATGTGGGTGTCAGTCATGGTCCCGAGGATGGGGACCGGCGCTTGCCGGCTGCTTGCTCGCCGCTTGCTCCAGCAGTTCCAGGGCGTACGCGGCGATGTCCGCGGGCGGCGTGGGCAGAGCTCGGGCTCCCGCCCGCAGCCGGGCCAGGCGTTCACGGTCCGGGCCCATGACCGCCGGGGCGTACGGGTCGGAGTCGGCAGCCGCCACGATCAGCGCGGCCGCCGTCGCGTCGCCCAGGTCGCCCAGCAGCTCGGCCGTGAGCCGCAGGATCGTCCACAGCTGGGCCGTCATGCCGGCCGCGCGCACCTGCCGGATCGTACTGCGGCAGGCCTCGATCGCCTGGTCACGGCGGCCCATGCGGATCAGCACCGCGGCGCGCGCCACCCGCGCGATGTTCGTGGTGTAGTCGAAGCCGGCCGCCTCGGTGCGCCGCAGCGACTCGTCGTAGTAGCTCAGCGCCCTCTCGGGATCGGTGCCGGCGAGCAGCTCGCCGCGGGCGAACGGCACGAAGCCGTCCAGCCGGTCGACATCCAGTTCCTCCGCGTACGCCTCCAGCCGGCGCAGCCCCGCGGCCGCGTCCCCGCCGTAGGCGTCCATCAGCGCCGCGCAGCACAGCGCGGTCGCGCGCAGCCAGCCCGCCGCCAGGGGCTCGTCCCGCATGCGCAGCGCGTCCGCCCGTACGTCGTCGGCCTGTCCCCGGAACATCGAGTTGGAAATCTTGATCAGCAGGGCGGACGGGCGCAGCGGGTGACCCGTGGGCAGCCGATCGACCGCGGCGCCGAGCAGCCGCTGGGCCTCGCCGATGTGGCCGTTGAGCCAGACCCCCGCGCCCGCGGCGAGCGCCCGCAGCGCGTCGGCCTCGGTCTCGACCGCCCGGGGCGTCAGCCGTACGAGCTGCGCGGTGAGCCCCGGGTCGGGCGCCACCGAGGAGGCGGCGGCGATCCACGCGGCCAGCCGGGCGCCTTCGTCCGTGTCGCCCGCCCAGGCCAGCGCCTCCTGCAGATTGCCCAGCTCGCGCCGCAGCGCGGGAGTCGTGTGCGGGTTGCGGACGCGCTGGCGGCGCAGCAGGTCGGTGACGAAGGCGAGCATCCAGCGCCCGTGCGCGTCGCGGGCCTCCCGCTCGGCGTCGGCGTCGAGGTGGGCGAGGCCGACGTGCCGTACGGTCTCGAGCAGCCGGTAGCGCGGCGGGTCCGCGTCGAGGTCACAGCCGATCAGCGAGGCGTCCACCAGCTCGGCGAGCAGGCTCTCCGAGGCGCCGAAGAACGGCAGCGCGTCCAGCCCGAAGCCGCCGCGGCACACCGCCAGCCGGTCGAGCAGCTGCTGCGCGGCCGGGTCAAGCAGCCGGTACGACCATTCGACCGTCGCCGTCACCGCGGTGGCCCGGTCGCCGCCGCGCGCCGGGTCGAGCACCTGCAGCCCCGCGCCCAGCCGGTCGCGCAGGTGGACCAGCCCGAACACCGCCTCGCGCCGCGCGGCGAGCTCCACCGCGAGCGGCAGCCCGTCGACCAGCCGGCACACCTCGGCCGCCAGCGCCCGGCTGCGGGCATCGCGCGGAAAGTCGGCGCGCAGCAAAGCGGCCCGGTCGCAGAACAGCGCCACCCGGTCGTCCTCCGGCAGCGGCCCGACGCGCAGCACCCGCTCCCCCGCCACGCCGAGCCGCTGCCGCGAGGTCGCCAGGACGCGTACGCCGGGACACCTCGCGACGATCTCCTCGACCAGTTCCCGTACGGCGTCGAGCAGGTGCTCGCAGTTGTCCAGCACCAGCAGCGCCGGGGCCGTGCCGAGCCGGTCCGCGATGGCCGCCGCTCCGCCGCGCGGCGCGAACCGCAACCCCAGCGCTCCCGCCACCGCGGTCGCGACGTCGCCCGGCACCGACCGCTCCGCCAGCTCCACCACGAGTTCCTGCCCGGTCAGCGCCTCGGTCATCAGCCGGGTCTTGCCCACCCCGCCCGGCCCGACCAGCGTGGTCACGCGTCCGCCGGAAAGCGCCGCCCGCAAGGCCCGCAGCTCCTCGCGCCGCCCGAAGAACCGGTCGGCCCGCCGCCTCGGCGCCGGCGCGGGCAAGGCCTTTCCCGGCCTCAGCGCCGGATCCTCCGCGAGGATGCGCTTCTGCAGGTCGTCCAGCGCGGGCGACGGGTCCACGCCGTGCCCGTCGACGACCCTTTCCCGGTACGCACGCGCGGCCGCCAGCGCCTCCGCCGTACGCCCGGTCTGGTGCAGCGCCCGCATCAGCAGCAGGCAAGCCCTTTCCCGCATCGGTTCCGCGGTCGCGTACGCCTCGATCTCCGGCAGCGCCTCCGCCGCCTGCCCCGCGTCCAGGCGCCGGTCCAGGTGCTCCTCGCGCAGGTGCCGTCGCCATTCGGCGAGCCGCGCGACGTCCGGCGCGAACGCCAGCCGGTCCGCAACGTCCGCCAGCGGATCGCCGCGCCACATGCCGAGGGCCTCCGCCAGCGTCCCCGCCGCCTCCGCCGGCGCCTGCTCGCGGGCCGCAGCGACCAGCCGCTCCACCCGGCCGGTGTCGAGCGCCTCCGCCGGCAGGTCGAGCCGGTAGCCCCCCGGCTCCCGGCAGATCACCTCGCCGCCCGTGTGCCTGCGCAGCCGCGAAACGTAGCTGTGCAGGTTGCCCACCGCGTTACCGGGCGGCTCGTCGTCCCAGAGCGCATCGATCAGGTCCCCGACCGGAACAACGCGCCCACCCGCCAGCGCCAGCCGCGCCAGCACGATCCTCTGCGGCGCCCCCGTCAGCCGCGCGGGCCGCCCGCCGAGCCGCAGCTCGACCGGCCCGAGCAGTCCCACCTCGACGTGCACGCCCTCATCTTGAAAGCGACACCCTCGACGACGCCATCGTCCGCCAGGCCCGTTTCACTGCCGCTCCCGGACTCAGGCGACGAGCAACACCCATCCCACGCCGAGCGAAGCGAGAGCGACGACCCCCGCCCCGCCCATGACGACAGGACGCCACCGCCGGATGACCCCTTCGTCCGGGCACTCCGCCGGCGGCACCTCCTGCAGCATCCGAACGAGCTTCTCGACCGTACGGACTCGGCAGCGCGCGTTCATCCAGTAGCCGCGCGACGTGTACTCCAGAATGGGCGAGTCGACGCGGATGTCGACGTGGTCGCCGTCGCGCAGTCGCAGCCGCACGTCGGAGTCGCCGTGCTCGAACTCGCCGATCAGCCGCCGCGGCACGCTCACACGGTGCAGCGCCGTGTCGATGTGCAGATGCTGCGGCGTGACCACGAACCCGGCGACCGGCCCGACCATCACCCCGAACAGGATCAGCCCCACCCCACCGCCGAAGAACACACCACGGGCAACGATCGTCTCCGCGTCGACCGTCGTAGGCCCGTCCCCCGACAACGCGACGGCAGCCACCACGAGCACACCGAGCGCCACAGTCACCCATGGCACCCCACTGCTGCGGCGCAGCGACCGCCGCCGGATACCCGAGTGGTGCACCACACCCGACGGCTGCGCCAAGGCCACCTCGGCATACCGCAGCTCAAGGGCCGAGCACATCCGCCCACTACCGGCGACGAAGAGCAGAATCCCGCCGAAGATCGAGACCGTGCCGTCCCGCAGGAACACGGCGACACCGAGCAGCGCCACCCCGGCCGCCCCCACGATCAACGCGAGCGGCCACGTCCAGATCAGCGCCCCGTTGTCGTGCCAGTCCACTTCCAGCCGCATGTCACCCCCAGGCCCGCCATCCCACTCCATGATCGAACTGGCCCGCAACGTCCACCCGGCCGACAAAGATCCAGCTCATCAGCGTGGAAAAGCGCACAACAGTCCGACGCGCACCAACACGCCGAACGCGCAACAACGCGTCGGACCGCAAGTGCCGAACCAGTACCAACACGCCGAACGCGCACCAACGCCCCGGGCCGCAAGTGCCGAACCAGCAACAGCACGCCGAACGCGCACCAACGCCCCGGACTGCAAGTACCGAACCAGCAACAACACGCCGAACGCGCACCAACGCCCCGGACTGCAAGTACCGAACCAGCAACAACACGCCGAACGCGCACCAACGCCCCGGACTGCAAGTACCGAACCAGCAACAACACGCCGAACGCGCACCACCGCGCCGGACCGCCCAACGCGCACCACCGCGCCGCACCGCCCAACGCGCACCACCGCGCCGCACCGCCCCATGCACATCACCGCGCCGCCCCATGCACATCACCGCGCCGGACCGCAAGCGCCGACCCAGCACCAACAAGCCCAACGCGCCAACCAGCCCAACGCGCATCAACACGCTCCAACGCACCGGGACCGCGACAACTGGCCAGCCCGCGACAACGCCGGGTACGCGGCAACGCACCAACCGGCGAATGCCAATGCACGACATCCCGCCGCACCCATCAACACGCTGGACCGCCAACGTCCAAGGCGCAGAGGCACGCCCCAGCCGCCAGTGCCGAACGCGCACCGGCGAACCCGCAGAGGCCGAACGCGCAACATCGCTCAGAGCAGGCAACAACACGCGGACCGCGACAACACCGAACGCGCAACACCATGCCGAACCGCGTCAACGCCGAACGTCGAACAACACGCACAATCCGCGAGTGCCGAACGCGCACCGACAGCCCGAACGCGCAACGCCCGGCCGGTCGGCCGTCCCCGGCTCGCCGGCGGGTAGTTTTCACGCATCGGACAGCGCTTTCCGGGCATCCGGGTGCGGGTCGAGAGGAGCGGACATGGGTGAGGCCCCGACGGACCCGCGGCGGCGCGTGCCGCGTACGGATGTGGTCCTGGCCGATCCCCGCCTGGCCGCGGCGACCGAGGCCGAGGGCCGCGCGGCCGTCAAGGCGGCAGTGGTGCAAGCGCTTTCCCGCGTACGTTCCGGGGAGCTCGAGCCCGACGACGTGGTCGGCGCCGCGCTGGCCGCCCTGCCCGGTGGGTTGCGGCCGGTGCTGAACGCCACGGGGGTCGTCCTGCACACGAACCTGGGCAGGGCAGCGCTTTCCCCGGCCGCGCGCGACGCCGTCGTGGCCGCCGCCGGGCACACCGACGTGGAGCTCGACCTGGTCACCGGCCGCCGCGCCAAGCGGGGCCGCACCGCCCTCGCCGCCCTGCACCGAGCCGTCCCGGCCGCCGGCGACGTGCACGTGGTCAACAACGGAGCCGCCGCGCTGGTGCTCGCCGCGACCGCCCTGGCCGCCGGCGGAGAGCACGGCAGCGAACGCCCCAACGGCTGGGAGCGCGGCGGCGAGCAGCGCCTCGGCGGTCGGGAGATCATTGTGAGCCGCGGCGAGATGGTGGAGATCGGCGACGGTTTCCGGCTGCCCGACCTGCTCGAGTCGACGGGCGCCCGGCTCCGCGAGGTGGGCACCACCAACCGCACGACTGTCCGCGACTACGAGCAGGCGATCGGCCCGGAAACCGCCTTCCTCCTCAAGGTGCACCCGTCGAACTTCGTGGTCCGCGGCTTCACCAGCTCGGCGTCGATCCGCGACCTGGCGGCCCTGCCGGTGCCGCTGGTCGCGGACATCGGCTCGGGCCTGCTGCGCCCCGACCCGCTGCTGCCCGACGAGCCGGACGCGGACACCACGCTGACCGACGGCGCCGACCTGGTCATCGCCAGCGGCGACAAGCTGCTGGGCGGCCCCCAGGCGGGCCTGCTGCTGGGCTCCGCGCCGCTGGTCGAGCGGCTGCGGCGGCACCCGCTGGCCCGGGCGCTGCGCGTCGACAAGCTCACCCTCGCCGCCCTGCAGGCCACCCTCGCGGGCCCGTCGACCCCCACCTGGGACGCGCTGCGCCTCGACCCGGCCGTGCTGCGCGACCGCACGGAGCACGCCCACAAGCTGCTCGCCGAGGCCGGTGTGCCCGCCGATCTGGTGGAGTCGGCCGCGGTGGTGGGCGGCGGCGGAGCTCCGGAGGTCACGCTCCCGTCGTGGTCGCTGTCGCTGCCTTCGGCGTACGCGTCCCCGCTGCGCGCCGCGGCCACTCCCGTCGTCGGGCGCGTCGAGCGCGGCCGCCTGCTGCTGGACCTGCGCTGCGTGCCGCCCTCGGCCGACGCAACCGTGGTCGACATGGTCCTGTCCGTCGCCCCGAGGGTGGGCTGACATGCACGTACTGGCCACCGCGGGACACGTCGACCACGGCAAGTCGACGCTGGTGCGGGCACTGACCGGCATGGAGCCCGACCGGTGGGCCGAGGAGCGCCGCCGGGGCATGACGATCGACCTCGGGTTCGCTTGGACAACGCTTTCCTCGGGCGAGACGGTCGCGTTCGTCGACGTTCCCGGGCATGAGCGCTTCGTGCCGAACATGCTCGCCGGCATCGGACCGGTGCCCGCGGCGATGATCGTCGTGGCGGCGGACGAGGGCTGGATGCCCCAGTCGGCCGAGCACCTCGCGGCGCTGGCGGCCCTCGACGTACGCCATGGTCTGCTCGTCGTCACCCGCAGCGACCTCGCCGACCCCGCTCCCGCGCTGGCGGACGCCCGCGCCCGGATCGCCGCGACACCGCTGGGCGCCGTGCCCGCCGTCGCGGTCAGCGGGCTCACCGGCGAGGGGCTGGACGAGCTGCGGACCGCCCTCGACGACCTCATCGCCGCCCTGCCCGCGCCCTCGCTCGACGAACCGGTGCGGCTCTGGATCGACCGCGCGTTCACGGTCAAGGGCGCGGGCACCGTCGTCACCGGCACGCTCGGCGCCGGCGTTCTGCGCACGGGTGACGAGCTCGCGCTCGGCGACACAGTGGTCCGCGTACGCGGTCTGCAGTCGCTCGGCACTTCCGCCGACTCCGTCGAGGCCGTCGCCCGCGTCGCGGTCAACCTGCGGGGCACTCCGCGCGACGACGTGAGCCGAGGCGACGCCCTGCTCACGCCCGGCCGGTTCCGTCCCACCGACCTGGTCGACGTCCGCGTGCACGGCGACGCCGCCGCGGACCTGCCCGCAACGATGACCCTGCACGCCGGGTCGGCAGCCGTTCCCGTACGCGTACGCCCCCTCGGCCCCGACACCGCCCGGCTGCGCCTCAACCGCGCCCTGCCGCTGCGCATCGGCGACCGCGCCCTGCTGCGCGATCCGGGCCTGCACCACGTCGCCGGCGGCGTCACCGTCCTCGACGTGGCACCGCCCACCCTGCAGCGCCGCGGCGCCGCAGCCGCCCGCGCCGGCGTTCTCGAGTCGATGACCGGCCGCCCCGACCTGGCCGGCGAGCTGTCCCGCCGCCGGCTGATCCGCGGCGAGACGCTGACCGCGATGGGCGTACCGCTGACCGGGTCCGTCTCCCCCGTGGCCGGCGACTGGTACGCCGATCCCACCCACTGGGCATCGCTCGGTGAGCGCCTGCCCGCCGAGGTCACGTCGTACCTGCGCGAGCATCCCCTCGAGCCCGGCATGCCGATCGACGCGCTGCGGCACCGCCTCGGCCTGCCCGACCGCACCCTCGTCACCGCGCTGGTCCGCGCACCGCTGCAGCTGCGCGGCGGCCGGGTCGCCGCGGCGCAGTCGGGGCCGCCGGAGGAGCTCGTCGCGCTGGTCGCCAAGGCGTTCGACGGGCTCGGCCCGTTCGAGGCCCCCGAGGCGTACGACCTGACCGCGCTCGGCCTCGGCCCGCGTCAGCTGGCCGCCGCCGCCCGCACCGGCCTGGTGGTCCAGCTGTCCCCCCAGGTGGTGCTGGCGGCGGGCGCCGTGGAGGCGGCGGGCCGGGCGCTGGCCGCGATCCCCCAGCCGTTCACGCTCAGCGAGGCCCGGCGCGCCCTCGGCACCACCCGCCGCGTGGCGGTGCCGCTGCTGGAACTGCTCGATCGCCGTACGGTCACCGAACGTCTACCGGACGACCGCCGCCGCCTGCGCTGACCTCAGCCGCGCCGGGACCCGAAGGCGCAGCGGTGTCCAAATCGGATCGGCCGCCTCGGTGGGCGTGAAGGCTCAGGACCAGGGCGGTGATCGTCGCCGCGGCGAGCCCCGGATCATGCCAACTTCGGGGCGCCCGCGACCGCGGTGACCTCCACCTCGAGCACCGCCCCCGGCAGGAACAGGCGGCTCACTTCGACGGTCGTGCTGGCCGGCGGGCGCCCCGCCTCCGCCGCCGGGAAGAGCCGCCGCCGCACCGCCGCGTAGGCCGGCAGGTCCCCCAGGTCGGTCATGAACGTGCGGATGAACAGCACGTCCGCAAGGCTCGACCCGTGCGCCTCGAGCAGCCCGGCGACGATCTCGAAGATCCGCTCCGCCTGCGCGCCCGCGTCCCCCGGCGCCACCACCTGTCCCGCATCGTCCACGGCGACCTGCCCGGCCAGCATCAGCAGCGCTCCGCCGGCCACATCCACCCGGGCCACGTGCGCGAACCGGTCCCCGAACGGCGCCGCCACGCCCGGCGGGTTGTCCAGACTCATCTTCACCATGCCGGCGACGCTAGGCCCCGCCGCCCCATGCCCCTAACGAATGTCCGGCATGGCTGCCATGCTTGCCCCTCATGGACACCGTGCTGCTCGAGGTCTTCCGCACCGTCGCCCACCTCGGCTCGATCTCCGCAGCCGCCCGGCGCCTGCAGTACACACAGTCCGCCGTGTCCCGCCAGATCGGCGCCCTCGAGACCGAGCTCGGCGCGCGCGTTTTCGACCGCCTGCCGCGCGGCGTCACGCTCACCGAAGAAGGCCGCACCCTCCTGCCCCACGCCGACGCCATCCTCGACCGCCTCACCGACGCCCGCCGCGCCGTCGACGACCTGCGCACCCTGGGCGCCGGCCGCCTACGGGTAGGCGCTTTCCCCACTGCCGTCGCCGCCCTGGTTCCCCGGGCCCTCGCGCGCTTCCGGAAGGCGTACCCCGAAGTCGCCGTCAGCCTCGTCGAGGGCCTCACCCCCACCTTGCTGAAAGGCCTTTCCGACGGCGACGTCGACGTCGCCGTGGTCAGCTCGTCCCCCGCCGGCCCGGTCGACCCCACCCGCTTCCACCTGCGGCACGTCCTCGACGAGCGCTTGCTGGTGGCCGTCCCTCGGACCCACCCGCTAGCCCGCCGCCGCACCGTCCGCCTGACCGACCTCGCCGCCGACCCTTTCATCGCCGGCTCCGCCGACGCCGAGGAAACCCTGCTGCGCGCCGCCCTGCATTCGGGCTTCCGCCCTCGCATCGACATCGTCGCCGCCGAGTGGACCGGCAAGCTAGGCTGCGTCGCCGCCGGCCTCGGGGTGGCCCTCGTCCCCGCCCTAGCCATGCGCACCAAGCCCGCCGACATAGCCCTGCTGCGCCTGCACAAAGACGACGCCCCCGTACGCCGCATCTCCGCCGCCACCCCCACCGACCGCGCCGACTCCGCAGCGGTACGGGCTTTCTTACCCCTGCTCACCGCCGCAGCCGACTCCCTCTGGACCAGATAGGGCGGCCCTCCGGCCGGGCAGGCGAAACGAGAAGCGGAGGCGGACGGGAATCGAACCGGCCTGGCCCGGATGCCGAGCCACAGCGGTTCTGAGACCTAACTGGATGCAAGTGCCCACCCGCGTCAACGTGTTGTACTGAACCTTCGTTGCCACGGATTTGCCGCAGTTAAGTCGGAAGAGGGGCGGCGTGGTCCCTCGCAGGCATCCGACAACGAGATCGTTACTGATCTAACTTCATTGCCGCGGACGCCGAGGCCAAGGCCCATTTGCCTCGGGCCTTGGGCCGTACCGACGGAAAATCCATTCATGGCGACGCTCGTCTCGCTCATGCTCCCGTCGCGCCGCGTCGAGCCGTTCATCATGGCGGCGTTCACAGTTATCGCACTTCCGGGCGTCTTTCGGGAGCTCTTCGTCTGGGACGAATGTCGCGTTCGTGAGGTCGTGGCCGCAGATGGCGCCAGTAGCGAGCCGACTTGGTCTATGAGCCACTGGCCAGCGTTCGGGGCCAACGGTCGGCTTCTTCCGTTCGACTACCGCCCACCGCATCAGCTTCACCTTAGACACGGGCTTCCCGTCGACAGCAGCCTGACCGAGTTGAGTACTTCTACCACCCGTCTTGTTAGCGCCTGCACTATTTCTTGCATATAGGTAACGACGGCATCTACGCCGCGGAAAGCGTTTACTTCCAAGCCTGGTCGGCATATCCGATCACGCTTATTCCTGCCGCCCATGCAGCTCCAACGTCGGTGAGCGAGTCGCCGATCAAGGTGCAGTCAGCGGGCTTGGGGTCGCAGCTTGGTCGCAGCTGCCGGCAGGATCTCCGGGTCCGGTTCATCTGATGTGGCTCGATGATTCGGACGCCCGAGCGTCGTTAAGACGTGCGCGGCAAGGCTGCGACTTACCAGTTACCTTTCGACTGCGACGGGCAGGAGCACCTGGCGCGGCGCCGGATCGCTGACGCGCTGGGCCTGCCGCAAGCGACCAAACCTGAGGGGAAGATTCGCCGCGTATCTGCCGCAGCTCCTGAGACGCAGTGGGTTGCGGTGGGTACCAGTGCGACAGCGACGCCCATGCGCGAGAACCCGGCCGAGCGGTGAAACACCAGCTCAGCCGGGGTTTCCGACCGATCAGCGGAGGCGGACGGGAATCGAACCCGCCTGGCCCGGATGCCGGGCCACACCGGTTTTGAAGACCGGGAGGGGCACCAGCCACCTGAACGCCTCCGTTGGTCAGCCTAGACGCCCCGGCGGGCGCCACCCGCGGCGGCGTGCCAGAGTGGTCGGTGTGACGACCACGGATGCGCCCCGGCTGACCCAGTACGCGCACGGCGGCGGCTGCGCCTGCAAGATACCGCCCGGGGAGCTGGAAGCGGTGGTGGCGGGGCTGGTCGGCACGGGCACGCCGAAGGGGCCCGGCGAGCTGCTGGTCGGCCTCGACGATGGGGACGACGCGGCCGTGGTGAGCCTGGCCAACGGCACGGCGGTGGTGGCGACCGCGGACTTCTTCACGCCGGTGGTGGACGATGCGTACGACTGGGGTCGCATCGCGGCGGCGAACGCCCTGTCCGATGTGTACGCGATGGGGGGCACGCCGGTCGTGGCGGTGAACCTGCTCGCGTGGCCGCGCGACCTGCTGCCGATGGAGCTCGCGGCCGAGGTGCTGGCGGGCGGGCTGGCGATCGCGCGGGAGGCGGGGTGCCACCTCGCGGGCGGGCACAGCGTGGACGACCCGGAACCCAAGTACGGCATGGCGGTCACCGGCATCGCCGACCCGGAGCGGCTGATGCGCAACGACGCGGCCGTCGCGGGTGTGCCGCTCACGCTGACCAAGCCGCTCGGCATCGGTGTGCTCAACAGCCGGCACAAGGCGACCGGTGAGGTGTTCCCGCAGGCGGTCGACGCGATGACCACGCTCAACCTGGCGGCCGCGGCGGCGGCGCTCAGGGCCGGCGCCCGCAGCGCGACCGACGTGACCGGCTTCGGCCTGCTGGGCCACCTGCACAAGCTGGCCCGCGCCAGCGGCGTCACCGCCCGCATCGAGGCCTCCAAGGTCCCGTACCTCGACGGCGCGCGCGAGGCCTTGAGGGACGGCTACGTGAGCGGCGGCACGCGCCGCAACCTGGACTGGGTACGTCCGCATCTGAACGCCGCGGTTTCCGAGGACGAGCTGCTGCTGCTCGCCGACGCGCAGACGAGCGGCGGGCTGCTGGTGGCCGGCGAGGTGCCGGGCTACCCGGTGATCGGCGAGCTGCTGCCGGGCCGCGCCGACGGCACGACCCTCGACGTGCGGGGTTGACTTCGAGTGCACTCGAACTGAAAAACTCGGCCCATGGCGAACGGACTCACCGTCGGCGAGGCGGCCGAGCTGGTCGGGCTCACCGTGCACACGCTGCGCTGGTACGAGCAGGAGGGCCTGGTCGCGCCCGTGGAGCGCGACACCGCGGGCCGCCGCCGCTACTGCGAGGACGACATCGGCTGGCTCAAGCTGCTGATCCGCCTGCGGGGCACGGGCATGCCGGTGCGCGACATGCGCCGCTACGCCGAGATGGTGCGCGCCGGCGACCACACCATGGGCGAGCGGCTGCAGCTGTTCGTCGAGCACCGCGAACGGGTCCTCGCGCACATCGCCGAGCTCCAGCAGGACCTCACCATGCTCGACTACAAGATCGCCTACTACGGCGACATGGCCCGTCAGGCGGAGGAGGCGGCGGTCAGGACGGGCCGTTGACCTTCCGACCGCCGGACTCGGCGAGCCGCTCCCGCTGCGGCACGACGGTGTAGCGCGGGTCCTTCGCCGACTCGACGCCGGCCTCGAACACCCCGAACCGGGTCAGCAGCGAGCCCGCCAGCAGCGACACCCCGGCGAGCGCCGACACGACCCGGCTGCGCCGCCCCACCACGGCCCCGACCGCCCCGGCCACCGTCAACGCGCGCGCGGCCTTGAGCAGCTTGCCCGGCCGGCCCTGGTGATAGGGCTCGCTGACCAGTCCGTACGCGGTCTCGACCCGATGCCCGGCCGCCAGCTCGACCGCGGCGCCGATCGCCGCCATCCGCACCGCCGGCCGGCCCGGCGCGGCGATCAGCCCGACGCCGGCGCCGCTGGCCAGGGCGCTGCCCGCGAACATGAACGGCAGGTCCGGGTACACGGCGTTCCAGCTCGGCACGGCGGTGTCGGCGAAGAGCACCGCGGTGTACGTCGCCAGGCCCGGCGCGAGCGCGGCAGCGCCGTACCCCGCGGCGGCGCCCACCGGCGGCAGCACCCGCCGCGCCAGCCCGAGCACCCCGTCCGACGGCAGGAACGGCGCGACCTCGGCGGCCGCAGCCACCGCCGCGGCGCCGCCGAACGCGCTGAGGATCCACGTGCCCACCGACATCGGCGAGGTCGGCTTGGCCACCCGCAGCATGTGGTGGAAGCGATCCGGCCGGCCGAGGTCCTTGATGAGGAAGAACGTGCTGGCGCCCAGCGCGCCCAGCGAGGTGGCCCGGCCCGCCAGGCGCAGCGCAGGGTTGCCGGAGGCCTGGCCGCCGGCCGCGAGCAGCGAGGAGCCCGCCGCGAGACCGCCGGTGAACAGGTAGATCGCGATGTCGTGGGTCCACACCGGCGGCCGCACGATCGGCCGGCCGTAGTAGGACTGGAAGTCGGCCTTGGGCACCATCGAGCGGTCCCCGCGGCCCCCGCCGCGCTTGCCGCCCTTGTCGCGCACCGGCCCGCCGGACGCCTCGTCGCGGGCCAGGCCGCTGCCGGGGCGACCGGCCGGCGGCGGGGACAGCGACTCGTCGCGCTGCTGCTCGGCTTCCTCGCGGGGCCTCACCGGCGCCTCCCGGCGAACGCGACGAACGCCGTGGCGGCCATCGTCAGAGCGGCCAGCCCGGCACGCTTCCACATGGCGGGCAGGTCGCGGGTCGGCACGTGCGGGTCGGGCGGCAACCCGTACACCTCGGGCTCGTCGAGAAGCAGGAAGAAGGCCCCGTCGCCGCCCACCCCGTCACCGGGGTCGTTGCCGTAGAGCCGGGCCTCAGCCATGCCCTGCTCGTGCAGCGTGTCGACCCGCTTCTGGGCGCGTTCGCGCAGCTCGTCGAGCTCGCCGTACTGGATCGACTCGGTGGGGCACGCCGTCGCGCAGGCCGGCATGAGCCCGTCGCCGATCCGGTCGTAGCAGAGCGTGCACTTCCAGGCGCGGCCGTCGTCCTCCCGCCGGTCGATGACGCCGTACGGGCATCCCGACACGCAGTAGCCGCAGCCGTTGCAGATGTCGTCCTGCACCACGACCGTGCCGAACTCGGTGCGGAACAGCGCGCCGGTCGGGCACACGTCGAGGCAGCCCGCGTGCGTGCAGTGCTTGCACACGTTCGACATCATCAGCCAGCGGAAGTCGCTGCGCGGCGCCTCGTTGACGCGTCCGGGCAGGTCGGACATCGGCATGCCGAGGAACTGGGTGCCCGCCGTGCCGGCCGCGGCCAGCGCGTCGACGGCGGGCTGGATGCCCGGCTCGGTGCCCGTGTCGGCGGCAGTCTGCGCGGCGATCACGTTCGTGGCCGGGACGGACGTCGGGCCGACCGGCAGCCCCGCGAAGGCGCCCGGCGAGTCGGTGCCGGCGCCCGACGACGACCTGGGCTGCTCGATGAACGCCACGTGCCGCCACGAGTTCGCGGTCAGGCCGCCGGTGTTGTCGTACGAGTGGCCGAGCAGGTCGAACCCGTCGTCCGGGATCGCGTTCCACGTCTTACAGGCGACCTCGCACGCCTTGCAGCCGATGCACACCGACGTGTCGGTGAAGAACCCCATCCGCGGGGGCGCCTCGGTGTATCCCGCGTCGGGCGCCGGGTCGAGCGGCCCGTAGAGACTATTGCTGCCCATCTGCGTCCCTCGGCGTCTCGATCGGCGTGCGGTGGTCGGGGGTGAGCCCGGCCCGGTCGCGGTAGCCCTGCACGAACTCCAGCAGCTCGGGCCCGGTGGGGCGGCGTCCCGGCTGGATGTCGCAGGTGCCCACCTTGCTCTCCTGGATGAGCACGTTGGGATCCAGCGTGATCCCGATCAGGTCGTTGGCCGAGTCGCCGGTGACCAGGCCCTCGCCGCCCCAGTGGTACGGCATCCAGATCTGGTGCACGATCCGGTCGTCGATGCGCAGCGGCGCGAGCCGGTCGGTGACCATCACCTTCGCCTCGATCGCCGCGCGGGCGGTGACGACGTGCGCCCAGCCCATGTGCTCCAGGCCCCGCTCGGCCGCCAGCTCCGGCGACACCTCGACGAACATCTCGGGCTGCAGTTCCGAGAGGTACGCCAGCTGGCGGCTCATGCCGCCGGCCGTGTGGTGCTCGGTGAGGCGGCTGGTGCTGAAGACGTACGGGAAGACCTCGGCGTGCCGCTCGGGCGGGCTCGGGTTGGTCAGGTTGTCCGACCGCTCGTACACCTTGCGGGTCGGGTTCGCCTGCTGGCCGTAGAGCGGGTTGCGGATCATCGACTCGGCGGGCTCGTAGTGCGTCGGCATCGGGCCGTCGATCAGCCCGCTCGGCGCGTACAGCCAGCCCTTGCCGTCGCCCTGCATGATGAACGGGTCGTCGCCCGAGATCGCGTCGACCCCGGTGGCGCCCTCCGGCGGCCGGTAGGACGGCGGCTTCTTCTTCTCGAAGTCGGGCACGTCGTCGCCGACCCACTCGCCCTTGGCCTCGTCCCACCAGACGTACTTCTTGCGCTCCGACCACGGCTTGCCGTCCGGGTCGGCGGAGGCGCGGTTGTAGAGCGTGCGGCGGTCCGACGGCCACACCCAGCCCCACTCGCGGGCCACGTAGTCCTGCTCGCGGCCGGGCTTGCGCCGCGCGGCCTGGTTGACGCCGTCCTTGTAGACGCCGGTGTAGATCCAGCAGCCGCCCGAGGTGGAGCCGTCGGGCTTCATCTCGGTGAAGGTGCTCAGCAGCTTGCCGGTCGTCAGGTCGTACCCGTTGATCTCCTTCAGGATGTCCTCGCCGCTGGGCTCCTGCAGCTCGCCGTGCAGCTCGTAGTCCCAGGTCAGGTTCTGGATGCCCGCGTCGCGCGGCAGCGTCGACGAAGCCAGCCGCTCCCGGATCTTGCGGCCCAGGTGGTAGAAGAACCACAGCTCGCTGCGCGCGTCGCCCGGCGGCTCGACGGCCTGCTCGCGCCACTGCAGCATGCGCTGCGTCTGGGTGAACGTGCCCGCCTTCTCGGCGTGCGAGGCGGCCGGCATGAAGAACACCTCGGTCTTGCACTGCTCCGGCACGATCTCGCCGGTGCCGACCTCGGGCCCGTTCTTCCAGAACGTCGCGCTCTCGATCAGGAACAGGTCGCGGACGACCAGCCAGTCCAGGTTGGCCATGCCGAGGCGCTGCGCCTTGCCGTGCGCCGAGCCGACCGCGGGGTTCTGCCCGAGCAGGAAGTACCCCTTGATCTTGCCGTCGATCATGTCGAGGACCTGCTGGTACGTGCCGTGGTCGCCGGTCAGCCGGGGCATCCAGCCGTACCCGTAGTCGTTCTCCGCGGTCGCCGCGTCGCCCCAGTACGACTTGAGCAGGCTGACCGCGTACGCCTTGGCGTTGGCCCAGAAGCCGGACTGCTCCGGATGCCGGATCGCGTCGATCCACTCGTCGAACGTCTGGTGCTGCTTGTAGTGCGGCATCGGCAGGTAGCCGGGCAGCAGGTTGAACAGCGTCGGGATGTCGGTGGAGCCCTGGATGCTGGCGTGCCCGCGCAGCGCCATCACGCCGCCGCCCGGCCGCCCCATGTTGCCCAGCAGCAGCTGGATGATCGCGCCGGCGCGGATGTACTGCACGCCGACGCTGTGCTGCGTCCAGCCCACGGAGTAGACCAGCGCGGTCGTCCGCTCGCGGCCCGAGTTCGCCGTCCACGCCTCGCAGACCTCGAGGAACTTGTCCTGCGGGACGCCGCAGAGCCGCTCGACGACCTCCGGGGTGTAGCGGGCGTAGTGCCGCTTGAGCACCTGGTAGACGCAGCGCGGGTGCTGCAGCGTGGGGTCGCGGGGCACGTCCGCGGGGATCGGCGGGCCGTGCGACTCCTGCTCCAGCCCCGAGGCGGTCTCGCGGTCGGCGTGCGACTCGTGGCCCTCCTGGCCCTCCTCCTGCTGCCCCTCGTACTGCCAGCTGCCCTGGTCGTACACGTTCTTCTCGGAGTCGTAGCCGGAGAACAGCCCGTCGAGGTCCTCGGTGTCCCGGAAGTCCTCACTGACGATCATGGACGCGTTGGTGTACGAGACCACGTACTCCCGGAAGTCCTTCTCGTTGCTGAGGATGTAGTTGATCACGCCGCCCAGGAACGCAATGTCGGCACCGGCGCGCACCGGCAGATAGGTGTGCGCGAGCGCGCTCGTCCGCGTGAAGCGAGGATCGATGTGGATGACCTTCGCGCCGCGCTTCTTGGCCTCGACGACCCACTGGAAGCCCACCGGGTGCGCCTCGGCCATGTTCGAGCCCTGGATGACGATGCAGTCGGCGTTAGCCAAATCCTGGAGGAAGTTGGTGGCCCCGCCACGGCCGAAGGAGGTCCCCAGACCGGGGACGGTGGCGGAGTGTCAAATACGCGCCTGGTTCTCGATCTGAATGGCGCCGATCGCCGTGAAGAGCTTCTTAATCAGATAGTTCTCTTCGTTGTCCAGCGTCGCGCCGCCCAGGCTCGAGATGCCCAGCGTGCGGTTGAGGGGCCGACCCTCGTCGTCGGTGTCCTGCCACGTCGTGTCGCGCGCCGACAGCACCCGGTCGGCGATCATGTCCATCGCCGTGTCGAGGTCGAGCTCCTCCCAGTCGGTGCCGTACGGCCGCCGGTAGAGCACCTTCTGCTGCCGCCGGTCGCTGGTCACCAGGCTCAGGCTCGCCGACCCCTTGGGGCACAGCCGGCCGCGCGAGATCGGGCTGTCGGGGTCGCCCTCGATCTGGACGACCTTCTCGTCCTTCACGAAGATCCGCTGCCCGCACCCGACCGCGCAGTAGGGACAGACCGACTTGGCCACCTTGTCCGCGGTCTCGATGCGCGAGGTGAGCGCCTTGGACTTCTTCGACTGAGCCGCGGCGCCCCGCCCCAGCGGGTCGGTGCCCGTCAGCTGCCGGTAGACCGGCCAGCCCTCGATCCACGTTTTGACGCCCACGATCCGACCCTAATCCAGCCCCCGGCGGTCCGCACCCCGGGCCGCGATGATCCGTCAGATCGATCGTCCGCCTTTGCGTGCCGGCACGCCGCGGGAACGCGATACTGGGGCGGATGGCCGGTCCCGAGCGTCCCGTGGAGATGCGGCGGTGCCCCCGATGCGGGCATCCGACGCGGGCCGACCGCATGGTCAAGGGCTACGGCAAGGAGTGCGCCGCCCAGCTCGGGCTCACCGGGCGCTCGGTCGACGTCGGCCACGAGGGCCCCGACCTGCTCGACCTGCTCCACTCCCCCGGCGACGAGGCCACGGCCGCCGGCGCCGAGCCCGCCGACGAGTGCGACGGCGCCGACCGCCCCGCGGATGCCCCCGCGACCTCGGACAACGTCTTCTGACGGGCGGCGCCGCGCGATCAGCCGATGCCGGCCGCTTGCCACCCGGCGAGCACGAGCAGGCCGAGAGCTGCCGGGGGCCACGGCCACCAACGGCCGGGTCGACCGGCCCGGCGAAAGGCCATCAGCAGGCAGAACGACCCCGCCAGGAAGGCGGCGGCCGCCGTCGTCCACAGCACCCGCTGCTCGGGACGCCAGCACGACACCGGCGGACACGGGCCGGTGGCCGGGCCGGTTAGGGCGGGCAGCCAGTATCACAGCAGGTAGAGGTCGAACGCCAGCGGCAGGACGGCGACGACCGCGAGCGGGACCAGCACGACTCCACGACGAGAGATGCTCACCGCGCCATAGTGGCGGCGCGGGGCGAGGCGGTGTGACGAGGGTCGCCGCGGTGGGCGTTGACCTCAACCGAGGTTGAGGTTTTAACGTTGCAAGCCGGTCTCGGCCCCAGCGGAAGGAAACACAGCACCTCATGGAGCGCCCCCTGCGCGTCGCCGTCGTCGGAGCGGGTCCGGCCGGCATCTACGCCGCCGACATCCTGACGAAGGCCGCCCCGAACGCCACGGTCGACATCTACGACCGGCTGCCCACCCCGTACGGGCTGATCCGGTACGGGGTGGCGCCCGACCACCCGCGCATCAAAGAGATCGTCGTGGCGCTGCACCACGTGCTCGAGGAGCCGCGGATCCGCTTCATCGGCAACGTCGACTACGGCGTCGACGTGAAGCCCGAGGAGCTCGACCAGTTCTACGACGCCACCGTGCTGGCCACCGGCGCCGACCGGGACCGTGGGCTGGACATCCCCGGGATCGACCTGCCGGGCAGCTTCGGGGCCGCGGACTTCGTCTCCTGGTACGACGGCCACCCCGACGTACCGCGGGACTGGCCTCTGACCGCGTCGAAGGTCGCCGTCATCGGGGCCGGCAACGTCGCGGTGGACGTCGCCCGCATCCTCGCGAAGACCGCCGACGAGCTGCTCGAGACGGAGATCCCCGACAACGTGCACCGGGGGCTGCTGGCGAGCCCGGTGACCGACGTGCACGTGTTCTCGCGGCGCGGGCCCGGCCAGGTCAAGTTCACGCCGATGGAGCTGCGCGAGCTCGACGAGTCGCCAAACGTCGAGGTCGTCGTGCACCCCGAGGGCATGGAGTTCGACGAGGGCAGCCTCGCCGCCATCCGGGCCCGGCGCTCGCTCAAGATGTGCGTCGACACGCTGCAGAACTGGTGCGCCCGCGAGCCGCGGGGCCGCGCCCGCCGGCTGCACCTGCACTTCCTGCAGGCGCCGGTCGAGATCCTCGGCACCGACCGGGTGACCGGCCTGCGCACCGAGACCCAGGAGCTGATCGGCGACGGCACCGTACGGGGCACCGGCGAGTTCACCGACTGGGACGTGCAGGCGGTGTACCGCGCCATCGGCTACCTCAGCCGCCCGATCGCCGACCTGCCGTTCGACCACGTCACCGGCACGGTCCCGCACGAGGCCGGCCGCGTGCTCGACCTCGACGGCGAGCGGGTGCCCGGGCTGTACGCCACCGGCTGGATCAAGCGCGGCCCGGTCGGGCTGATCGGCCACACCAAGAAGGACGCGAACGAGACGATCACCAGCCTGCTGGCCGACGCCGACGCGCTGCCGCCCGCGACCCACCGCGACCCGGCCGACGTGCTCACCCACCTCGACCGGCGCGGCCTCGGCTACACCACCTGGGCCGGCTGGAAGAAGCTCGACGAGCACGAGATCGGCCTGGGCTCGCCGCACGGCCGCAAGCGCATCAAGGTCGTGCCGCGCCAGGAGATGATCGACATCAGCAACGCCGTCTAGGCCGCGACCGGGCGGGGCTCCAGCACGATCACCACCGACTCGGTGGACCGCAGGGCCGCGTACGCGTCGAGTTTCTCGTCGAACTCCCGCCACCGCGCCCAGAGCCTCGCCCGCTCGTCGCCCACCGCCTCCCGGGCGCGCACCGCCCGGACGCCGTCCGGCAGCTCGACGGTCGCCTCGGGGTGTGCGCGCAGGTTGAGCCGCCAGGCCGGCTCGCCCTCGCCCCACCCGTTCATCGACAGCAGCACCAGGTCGGGCCCGTCCTCGAAGTACGCCAGGATGACCGACCGTTCCCGCCCGCTGCGCCGCCCGAGCGTGGTCAGCCGCAGCGTGCCCCATTTCGTCGCGCGGGGCCGCCACAGCCCGAGCCGCCCGCCGCTGATCCGGTAGATGCCGCGGTGCACCGCCCACGCGCCCCGGACGAACCACCGGGGCGGCACGCGTACCCTCCTCGCACTCTCCATGGTGGAACGCTAGCCACCGTCCGCAACCATGGACGTCATGAGCGGTGACGACCCGGCAGCACGGCAACGGCGGTTCTGGGACGACGCCGCCCCCACCTACGACCGGCAGATGGCGTTCCTCGAACGGCGGCTGTTCACCGGCGGCCGCGAGTGGCTCGGCGAGCGCGCCCGCGGGCGGGTTCTCGAGGTCGGCGTCGGTACGGGCCTCAACCTGCCGCACTACCCGCCAGGCACCACGATCACCGGCGTCGACCTGAGCCCCGGCATGCTCGCCCTGGCCCGCCGCCGCGCCCACGACCTGGGCCGCGACGCCGACCTGCGCGAGGCCGACGCCCAGCACCTGCCCTTCCCGGACGAGGCGTTCGACACCGTGGTCTGCGCGCTGGCCCTGTGCTCGATCCCCGCCCCCGCCACCGCGATCGGCGAGATGCACCGGGTGCTCGTGCCGGGCGGCCGGCTGCTGCTGCTCGACCACGTCGGCAGCACGTGGCCACCGCTGTACGCCGCCCAGTGGCTGTTCGAACGCGTGACCGTCCGCCTGGCCGGCGAGCACTTCACCCGGCGCCAGCTGCCGCTCGCCGAGGCGGCCGGCTTCGAGGTCGTCGAGAGCGAACGCCTGCGCGCGGGCATCGTCGAGCGCCTGCACTGCAACAAACCTGCACGGTCAGCTTATTGACCATCATGGATATCAGGCGGACGATTTCCCCTGCCGGGTGCCGGCACGGGCTCCTGCCGGCACCCGGCCGGCGCCGCCGGCGGCTGACCATTCACCGGTGCGGGCGGGCGGAACGTCGATAGCCTGCCCGTGTGGGTGAGAGCTGCGCGGACCGGCGGGGCCACATCATCGTCTGCGGGCTCGACGACGTGGGCCTGCGGACGGTCGAGCAACTGCACCTGGCCGGCGTCCCGGTCGTGGTGGTCGAGGACGACGCCGACCCCCGGCTGGTCCGGGTGGTACGCGGCTGGGGCGTCCCCGTCGTGGTGGGCAGCCCCCGGCTGATCGAGACGCTCGGCGACGCGGGACTGCCCGGCGCGACGGCGGTGATCTGCGTGCTCGCCGACGACCTGCACACCATCGAGGCGGCGCTGCTGACCAGGGAGAACCGGCCGGACATCCGCATCGTGGTGCAGCTGCGCAACCCGGCGGTGGGCCGCGCCCTGTCGGCGCTGTCGGTGTCGGTGCTGGACGTGGCGGGGCTGTCGGCGCCGTCGCTGGTGGAGGCCTGCCTGCGTACCGGGGCGCACGAGCTCGACCTGGAGGGCGACCGGTTCGTCGCGGTGCAGACGGTCGCGGACGTCGGCGGGCCGCTGCGCACCCGCTACGGCGCGCTGGCCCCGCTCGCGGTCGTGGGCGCCGAGGGCCGCGACATCGAGGTGTGCCCGGGACGCGACCACGAGGTGCGGCCGGGCGACGTCGTGACGTTGCTGGGCACCCCGGCGGAACTGGCCGAGGCCGGGCTGGGCGACGCCACCGCCGCGCCGGAGTCGCAGCGACCCGGGCGGCTGCGCCAGAAGTGGCACCTCGCGCAGACCGTGCTCACGGCGGTGGACAGGCGTCTCGCGTACGTGCTGGGAGCGCTGTTCCTGCTCCTCACGTCGGCGGTCGTGGTGCTGCGCGTGGGGTACCGCGACCCGGACGGCAGCCGCATGACGATCCTGGACGCGGCGTACTTCGCGGTCGAGACCATCGCGACGGTCGGCTTCGGCGACTTCTACTTCCGCGAACAGGCGTCGTGGCTGCGCGGGTTCGCGATCCTGCTGATGGTGCTGGGCGTGCTGCTGGCGACCACGTTCTATGCGCTGCTGACCAACACGCTGGTGACCATCCGGCTCGAGGAGGCGCTGGGCCGGCGGCGGCTCACCCAGCTGGCGGGGCACGTGGTGGTGGTCGGGCTGGGCTCGGTGGGCGTCCGGGTGGTGGAGCGGCTCGCGGGCGCGGGCATCGACGTGGTAGTCGTGGAGAGCGACGAGAGCAACAGGTACGCCGACCAGGTGCGCGACGCGGGCGTACCGGTGGTGTTCGCCGACGCCACGCTGCCGCGCACCCTCGACCGGGTGCAGCTCGCCCAGGCCCGCGCGGTCGCCGTGCTCACCAGCGACGACCTGGTCAACCTCGAGACCGGCCTGGCGATCCGCGACCAGCTCGGCGACCGCCGCGAGGACGTGCCGGTCGTGCTGCGCCTGTTCGACCGCACCCTGGCCGCCACCGTCGAACGCAACTTCGGCCTCGGCCTGGCCCGCTCGACCGCCGCCCTGGCCGCACCCTGGTTCGTCGGGGCCGCGCTCGGCCTGGACGTCATCGCCACGTTCTACGTCAGCTCCCAGCTCATGCTGGTGGGCCGCCTGACCGTGGCCCCGGGCGGCGGTCTCGACGGTCTCGCCATGCAGGACCTTTCCGCCCGTACGCGGGTGGTCGCCATCAGCCGCGCCGCGGGCAACGGCCGTCTCGAGCACCCGCCGCGCCGGGACACCCGCTTCGCGGCCGGCGACCGCGCCTACCTGATCGGGCCGTACGAGGAACTCCTCCAGGTCCTGCGCCGGGACACTCTCTCCCCCCAGTCGCTGCCCCACGAAAGCGTCCGCTGAGCGTTTTGGACCGCCGGCTTTCTTGCGCTGGGACGGTCTCAGGTTTCCTCGGATCTCTCGCGCTGGGACGGCCTTAGGTTTCCTCGGATCTCTTGCGCTGGGACGGTCTTAGGTTTCCTCGGATCTCTTGCGCTGGGACGGTCCGGGGCCGAGGGTGCCCGAGCTCGATCGTCAGGCTTGATATCGATCTCGGTCACCCTCGGCCCCGGACCTTGCATGGTGTCCTGCGGCGGCCAGGCGTTGGCTTACTCGCTGCTGGTTGCATGGCCCGGGCGGCGGTCCCCTTGCGCTGAGCGGTCCGGCTGCCGCGCTGTGGTGCCGCCAGGGGATCCCGTCGGGCAGGCCGGCCTTGGTGGGTGGCTGGTGTGACGAACCGCGCCGCTCACGGCCGGCGCTGCGCGCCTAGCGTCACAAGCCCTCACAACCACCCGCCCCCGCGCGGCCTTCGACGCGGGCCCGAGAGTCCGCACTCAACTGGCAGACCCAGAAGGCCGGGCAGGCCAGGCATGCCGCAGGCCAGGCAGGCCGGGTCAGCCGGGTTGGCGAGGTAGGCCCAGCAGGCCCCGCATGCCGGGTAGGCCCGCAGGCCGGGTAGGCCCGCAGGCCGGGTAGGCCCGGTCAGCCGGATCAGCCGGGTCAGCCGGGCAGACCGGGGAGGCGGGGCAGGCCGGCAGGCCCGGCAGGCCCGGGCAGGCCGAACGGCGAGACGGGCCAGGTCGGCCGTGTCGGCCGGGTCGGCCGTGTCGGCCGGGTCGGCCGTGTCGGCCGGGTCAGCCGTGTCGGCCGGGTCAGCCGTGTCGGCCGGGTCGGCCGGGTCGGCCGTGTAGCGGGGTAGGCCGCGTAGGCGACGGAGTGAGGCGGGCGCGGGCGAACTGGCCGCGTAGGGCGGCGGGGTCGGTTGACGGGTGAGCTGGTCGGGTCGGGAGTGATGGTGTGTGGCGCTTGCGACGTCTCTCACCACTAGGCGCGCAGCGCCGGCCGTCAGCGGCGCGGTTAGTCACACCAGCCACCCACCAAGGTCGGCCAGCCCGACGGAATCCCCTGGCGTGCCCACAGCGCGGCAGCCGGACCACCCACCGCAGGGGGACCGCCCACGCCGGCCACGCACAAAGCAGCGAGTAAGCCCCCACCTGGCCGTCACAGGCCCCCATGCAAGGTCCGGGGCCGAGGGTGACCGAGATCGATATCAAGCCTGACGATCGAGCTCGGGCACCCTCGGCCCCGGTCCGTCCCAGCCCAAGAGATCCGAGGAAACCTAAGACCGTCCCACCGCAAGGAAACCGAGGAAACTCAAGACTGAGCAGCAGTCAAAGGCGTAGCGAGATCCTCCAGACTGCGACCCTCAGCCTTGACTCCCAGGACCGCCTCCACCAGCCCGGCAACGATCATCAGGCAAGCACCGATGACGAACGCCAGCACGGTGTCCCCCACCTGCCCGGTCCCGACCAGCTCGGCGAAGAGCAGCGGCCCCGTGATGCCACCGACCGCGGTCCCGACCGCGTAGAAGAAGGCGATGGCCAGCGCCCGCGTCTCCATCGGGAAGATCTCCGAGACGGTCAGGTAGGCGGAGCTGGCCCCCGCGGAGGCGAAGAACAGCACCACGCACCAGCAGACCGTCATCGTGACCGCGTTCAGGGCTCCGGCGCTGAACAGCCACGCCGTGACCAGCAGCAGCACACCCGACAGGACGTACGTCCCGGTGATCATCACCTTGCGGCCGACCGAGTCGAAGAAGCGCGCGAGCAGCAGCGGCCCCGCCAGGTTGCCGACGGCGATCACGGCGAAGTAGTAGCCGGTGCTGCCGGAGGGCACGTCGAAGAACGTCTGCAGGATCTGCGCGTAGCCGAAGGTGATCGCGTTGTAGAGGAACGCCTGGCCGACGAAGAGCGCGAACCCCAGCCCCGCCCGCTTGGGATACTGGCGTACGAGCGTCTTCGCGATCTCGCCGAACCCGATCGTGCGGCGCTGGTGGATGGTGATGTACTTCTCGGCCGGCTCCAGCTGTACGTCGTCCTCGCGCGCGACCGTCTGCTCGACCTCGGCGACCAGCTTCTCGGCCTCGTCGCCGCGGCCGTGGATGAACAGCCACCGCGGGCTCTCCGGGACGTGCCGGCGCACCAGCAGGATGACCAGCCCCAGCACGACGCCGAGGCCGAACGCGACCCGCCAGCCCCAGCTCACCGGCAGCGCGGTGAGGATCGGCACGGTGAGCAGCGCGCCGAACGCAGCGCCGGCCCAGTAGGTGCCGTTGATGACGATGTCGATGCGGCCGCGGTAGCGCGCCGGGATGAGCTCGTCGATCGCCGAGTTGATCGCTGCGTACTCGCCGCCGATGCCGGCGCCGGTGACGAACCGGAAGACGAAGAACCACCACGGGTCGAACGACAGCGCGGTCATCGCCGTGCCGAACAGGTAGACGCCGAGCGTGAGGATGAACAGCTTCTTGCGTCCGAACCGGTCGGTCAGCCAGCCGAAGAAGAGCGCCCCGAAGCAAGCCCCGAGCACGTAGATCGCCGCGCCCAGGCCGGTGACCTGGCTCTGCGTGATGTCCAGGCCGCTGCCGGGCTCGGCGAGACGCCCGGAGAGGTTGCCGACGATGGTGACCTCGAGCCCGTCGAGGATCCACACCGTGCCGAGCCCGATCACGATCATCCAGTGCCATCGGGCCCAGGGCAGCCGGTCGAGCCGCGCCGGCACATTGGTGCGCACTTCTGCCATGCGAGGCGATCTACCCCACGAAACCCTCACGGTAACGCCGTGATCTGCGGCATGATGGCGGAATCGGGTTATCCCCCTGCCGGGCTGGGAACATCAGCCGCGGAGGCCCCCGGCGGGCCTCCACAGTGTTGATACTCACGGCATAATCGGCCTGGCCAGGGTGCTCTACTAGGTGAGACACCGAGCACCGAGGGAGTGGTAATGCAGCGGCATCGGGTGGCAGTCATCGGCGCCGGCTTCGGGGGTCTTTTCGCGATCAGGGCGCTCCGCAAGGCGAACGTCGACATCACGCTCATCAACGGCACGGCTTACCACCTGTTCCAGCCCTTGCTCTATCAGGTGGCCACGGGCGTCCTCTCCGAGGGCGAGATCGCGCCGCCGATCCGCGAGGTGCTGAAGAACCAGGACAACGTCGACGTCAAGCTCGGCTGGGCGCAGCGGGTGGACCCGGACGCCAAGCGCATCTACGTCGCGGGCCCGGGCATCGACTACACGGTCGACTACGACACGCTGATCGTGGCCGCGGGCGCCTCGCAGTCGTACTTCGGCAACGACCACTTCAACGACTACGCGCCCGGCATGAAGAGCATCGACGACGCGCTCGAGCTGCGCGCCAAGATCTTCGGCGCGTTCGAGATCGCCGACCTGCAGACCGACCCCGAGGCGCGGGAGCGCTGGCTGACCTTCGTGGTCGTCGGCGCGGGCCCGACCGGTGTCGAGATGGCCGGCCAGATCGCCGAGCTCGCGCACCGCAACCTGCCGGGGCAGTACAAGCACATCGACCCGCGCAAGGCCCGGATCATCCTGATCGACGCGGTGGGCGCGGTGCTCAACACGTTCGGCGACCGCCTTTCCACGCGCGCGCTGCGCCAGCTGCACCTGATGGGCGTCGAGGTCGAGCTCAACACCAAGGTCGTCAACGTCGACCTGACCGGCATCGAGGTCGACTCCGAGCGCGGCCACCAGCGCATCCCGTCGATGACCAAGGTGTGGGCCGCGGGCGTCGCCGCTCCCCCGCTGGCCAAGCAGCTCGCCGAGGCCGCCGGGGCCGAGACCGACCGCGCGGGCCGGGTCATGGTGCAGCCCGACCTGACCGTGCCGGGGCACCCCGAGATCTTCGTGCTGGGCGACATGATGCACCTGCCCGGCGAGGACGGCCGTCCGCTGCCCGGTGTCGCGCAGGTCGCGATCCAGGGCGGGCGCTACGCGGCCGACGTCATCAAGCGCCGGCTGCGCCGCAAGGACGCGCCGGAGCCGTTCAAGTACTTCGACAAGGGCAGCATGGCCACGATTTCGCGGTTCTCCGCGGTGGCCAGCATCGGCAAGCTGCACCTGTCGGGCTTCATCGCCTGGCTGATGTGGCTGGCCGTGCACGTGGTCTACCTGGTCGGCTTCAAGAACAGGTTCACCACGGTGCTGCACTGGGCGGTCAGCTTCCTGGGCCGCGGCCGGGCCGAGCGCGTGGCGACCGAGCAGCAGGCGTTCGCCAGGCGGGCCATGCAGCAGTTCGGCGACCCGTTCGCCAGCGTCCGGGCCGAGTCCACGTCGACCAGCGAGGACGCCGACACCTCGCTCGGCGACTCCGACGCGACCGCCGTGCCGAGCGGCAAGCACCCGGCCGAGCAGGTCGAGAAGACGGGCGCCCGGGTGCCGGCCGGCAAGTAGCTCAGCCCGGGCGGACGGTGGCCCAGACCATCTTGCCGTCCCGGGTCGGCAGTGCGCCCCACCCCGCCGCGGCGGCCTGCACCGTGCGTAGCCCTTGGCCGCGGACGTCCCACAGGTTGCCGGGCGGGTCGTGGGGCGCTTCCACGAGCCGGGGCATGCGCGGCTCGCGGTCGCTGACGATCAGGTGCACACCGGCGCCGCGCCGCAGCACCAGCGCGGTGAAGGCCGTACGGGCGTGTTCGACGGCGTTGGCCGCGAGCTCGCTCATCACCAGCCGCGCGGGGTAGAGCACCTCGGGCAGACCCCACGCGCCGCACGCCTCGGTCACGAGGTTGCGCGCCAGCGCCGGGCTGTCCGGGTGCGGCGCCAGGTCGATGCGCAGCCGGTCGGTGACCGGCCCGCCGGCCGCCACCGCCGCCTCCGCCCCGGCCAGGTCGTCGAACAGCGGCAGGAAGTTGCGCGCGCCGAGCCGGTCGAGCCGGTTGCCGAGCGCGCTGCCGCGCGGCAGGCAGCCGACCGCCCGCACGGGCGGTTCCATCGAGGCCGCCACCTGGGACACCGTGAGCCACGTGGGCACGCTCACCGCGCGCACGTCGCGGAGGTCGCAGAGATCGACGATCATCGCCGCCGGGTGCTCGCTGAGCACCTTTTTGATGGCCGTGAAAGTTTCCTGGCGCAACGGGTTTCCCCAGGGCCCGCGCACGGTAACCACGGTGACGGCGGTGTCCCAGTCCGCCGTCACGGTCACAGTGCCGATGCCCTCCCGGTGCCCGTGCCGAGAGATTGCATGACGTCCGCGCATGACGAACCAACGAAGGCCCTCCGCAACCGGCCACGGCTGGCCGGTAAACGACTCACCATGTGCGGATATCGGCTATTCACTGCATAAGGGGTACCCCGAAAGAGGTCATCGGCGGTCGCTGGACTCCGGCGGCAGCAACTCCCCCGAGATGGCCCGGTAGGGCGGCCACTCCGGCGCGGCGAGCTCGTCGACGCCCACCGGGTCGGCCAGCGCGCGGTCGATCGCGGCCCGCAGCCGGTTCTGCTCCTCGGCGGGGTTCTGGTACCAGGCCACCGACCAGATCCGGTGCAGGTGCCAGCCGAGCGCGCGCAGCTCCTCGCCGCGCAGCCGGTCCCGGTCGCGGGCGGACGGCACGGCCTGGTACTCCGGACCGTCGAACTCGATGCCGATGGCGAACACGTCGTCGTCCTGGTCGGGGTGCAGCACGGCCAGGTCGATCCAGTGCCCGGCCGCGCCGACCCGCCGCCGTACGCGGTAACCCCACGACAGCAGGGCGGTGACCACGGCGTCCTCGAACGGCGACGCGTCGTCCCGATCCGTGATCTCGCGCCCGAGCGTGGCCGCGGACCTCTCGGCGTACTCCAGATAGGCCTTGAGGTGCCGCACGCTCTCGTTGCCCATGTCGGGCACGTCCGCGGACCGGATCGAGGAGATCACCTCGACCCGCTCGCGGGCACGGGTGATCGCGACGTTGAGCCGGCGCCAGCCGCGGGGCCGGTTGAGCGCCCCGAAGTTCGTACTGATCTTGTCGTTCTCGTCGTAGCCGTAGCCGACCGACAGGATGATCACGTCGCGCTCGTCGCCCTGCACGGCCTCGAGGCTCTTGCAGAAGAAGCCGGTGAGCCGGTCGTCGTCCTCGAGGTGGTGCTCGAGGTCGGGGCGCTCGGCCATCGCCCGGCGTACGGCGTCGTCGACCGCGTCGGCCTGCGCCACCGACAGCGTGACCACGCCGAGGGTCTTGCCGGGCCGGGTGGCGTAGTGGTGCAGCACCCGCTCGGCGACCGCCTCGGCCTCGATCGGGTTGTCCGACGTGGTCTGCCGCCGGTAGACGCCGTCCACCAGGAACATCTCGACGCCGTGGTCGGGCTCCTGCGGGTAGCAGCGGGTCAGCCCGACCAGCCGGCCGTGGTAGTAGGCGAGGTTGGCGAACGCGAACAGCGCCTCGTGCCGGCTGCGGTGGTGCCAGCCCAGGTGCAGGACCGGGAACGTCTCGCGGGCCAGCTCGAGGATCGACGGGAAGTCGGTGACGTCGTCCTCGACGCGGTCGTAGTACGAGGTGGGCGGCAGCTGCCGCTCGTCGCCCGAGACCACCAGCGCGTCGCCGCGGTAGATGCAGTTGATCGCATCGGCGGTGGTGACCTGCGACGCCTCGTCGATGATGACGGTGTCGAACTCCATCTCGGGCGGCAGGTAGCGGCTCACCGCGAGCGGCGACATCAGGAAGCACGGCTTGAGACCCTGCACGGCGTGCCGCGCCTGGGCGAGCAGTTCCCGTACGGGAAGGTGGCCGGACTGCTTGTTGCCCTCGCGCCGCAGCACCCCCGGCTCGCCGCTGGACGAGGCGGACGGCCGGCGCGCCTCCACGGCGTACACGATGTCGGCCAGCGCCGCGCCGGTGAGCTCGTGGTCCAGCAGCCGGTAGACGTCGACCAGGTGCGTACGGTCCTCGGCCGCCACCGGCTGCAGGCCCGGGTCCTCGTCGATGACCGCGTCGGCCCAGCCGCGCAGCAGCGCACGCTCCAGCACCGGCCACACCTGGTCGGCCTCGAGCTCCTCGTCGGCGCAGAACTCCAGCGCCTCGGCCAGGCCGTGCTCGACCAGCACCCGCCGGGCGTCCTCGTGGCGGAACCACTCCTGCTGGCCCTCGGGGTCGTGCAGCAGCTCGACGAGCAGGTCGCGGGCGTTGTCGTAGTCGCCGAGCCGCTCGATGAGCTCGGGGTGCCGGGCGGGGCCGAACGCGTCGAGCACCTGCGAGCGCGCCGCCTCCCAGCCGGCCACCGCGGCGGCCAGCCCTTCGGTGGGCTGGGCGGTCATCAGCGCGTGGGCCTGCTCGCGGGTCATCGGCGCGTCCTCGCCGGTGCTCAGCCGGCGGGCCTGCACCGTCCACGCGACGACCTCGTTCATCGTCTCGTCGTCGGTCTTGGCGCCCCGGTAGACCGAGCCCAGCACGGCTGCGTGCGCGGCGGCCTCGGCCCAGATCGCCTCCTCGGCGTCGGTGGCCGCCTGCCGCTGCTCGGCGATGGCCAGAGCCTCGGCCAGCGTGAGGTCGCGCCCGGTCGGCACGCTGTAGGAGCGGATCATCTCGGCCGCGGCGTGCAGCGGCGCGATGTGGGCGCGCAGCCAGCTGACCGCCTCGGCGATCGGCCCCTCCCCCAGCTCGGGTCGCGGCGCGCGGGCCGGCGAGGGCCGCAGCGTGGTGCGGAAGCGGGTGAACTCGTCGCGGGCCTCGCCGACGATGCGTAGCAGCGCGCTGTTGGGCCGCGGCGCGCAGACGTGCACGGTGACCGCGGGCAGCGCGTCGGTGGGCACCTCGCGCATCACCTCGTCGGCGGTGTGCAGGGCCTCCTGGATCGCGTGGAAGTCGGTGTCCACGCCCTTGTAGTGCCGGCCCAGCAGCTCGGCGTGCTCGGCCTCGGCCTCGGCCAGGTCCTCCAGCGCCTGCTTCCAGGCGGCGGCGTCCTCGACGTTGGCGACCGCCTCGGCGGGCTTGACGTCCGGCAGCGCGACCTCGGCCGCCAGCCGCTTGTCGCGCCGGTAGGGGCGCAGCAGCTTGCGCGGCCCGCGGTTGCGGGTGAGCCGGTCGGCCACCTCGGTGATCGGCTCCTCGAGCACCTCCTCGCCGAAGTGGCGCCGGGCCCGTGCCTCGGTCTCGCGCACCCGCTCGATCGCCAGCCGCAGCACGCGGACGGCGGCGTGCGCGGCGGCCATCCCGCCGGTCTCGAACCAGGCGGGCTCGGGCTTGTGCTCCCGCTCGATCAGCTCGGCGATCGTGATGACGCGGGCCGAGTCGGGGAAGGTCACCACGTTGGGCAGGCCGAGGCGGGCGGTGACCCGGTCGAGGCTCTCCTGGCGGCTCTCCAGCCGGTCGGCCTCCTCGGCGAACTTGTTGGCCAGGTGGTCGGCCTGCGCGGCGTTGAGCGGCTTGAGGTCGACGGCCTCGGGCACCAGGTGCGACAGGTCCGGCACGGACGCCATCTCGTCGGCCGACGGCAGCTCCGACCACGGGATGCCGCCGTAGCGCAGCGCGGCCAGGTGGCGGGTCAGGTCGGTGGCCGCCTTCTGCACCGGCTGGATGCTGTCGATCGTCAGCCAGTCCTCCTCGACCTTGGGCGGCCGCTTGCCGGCGTGCGCCGAGAGCGCGGCCAGCTTGCCCGCGCCGGACGGCTCGTGCAGGTCGAACGCGTCGGCCAGGGTCGAGTTGGCGATCACCGTCTCGGCCAGCTTGCCCAGCGCGGTGATCGCCTGGCGCAGCCGCGGGTCGAGCGGTTCCCGGTCGATCGCCTCGCGCCACAGGTAGCTCTCGCTGCGGACCCGCCCGAGCCGGGCCACCGCGTCGCGGATCCGATAGATCGACTCGCTGCTCAGGTCGTGCGGGGAGACCGTCGCCACCGGCGCGGCGGGCACGTCGAGCAGCCGGGCGCAGATGCCCAGCACCTCGAACAGGCTGCGGCCCAGCGGCTGCCGCACCCGGTTCAAGGCCTCGGCGTACGAGGTGAGCCGCTCCCGCCGCTCGCGCGCGGCCCGCCGGTCGATCGGGTCCATGCTCGCCAGCGGCACCGGGTCGGTCTCGAGCGCCGTGGCGAGCTCGGCCGCCACCTCGCGCCGCCCGACCAGGTCGCTGTGCAGCGCGAGCAGGTAGTTGCCCAGCCCCGCCTGGGTGAGCCGGCGCTGCACGGTGTCGAGCGCGGCGGCCTTCTCCGACACCACGAGCACGCGCTTGCCGGCGTGCAGCAGGCCGCCGACCATGGTGGCGATCGTCTGGGACTTGCCGGTGCCGGGCGGGCCGTCGAGCACGAAGCTGCGCCCGGCCACCGCGGCGGCGACCGCGACCCGCTGGGTGGCGTCGGCGTCGAGCACGAGCGGCACGTCCTCGGGCGGCGCGACCACGTCGATGCGCTCGACCGGGGTGGGCTCGAAGGCGAACGTACGGTCGGCGTCGCGCGTGGCCAGCGCGCGCACGACCGGGTGCTCGACGATGTGCGGCTCGTTCTCGAACAGGTCGTAGTACATCGCCTCGCGGTGCACGCTCAGGCAGGACAGCGTCACGGTCTCGTCGGCGTACCACCCGCGGCGCTCGCCGATCGCCACGTCGACCTTGGCCCACAGCACGGTGACGTCGAGCTCGGCCAGCGAGGTGACCTCGGGGATGTCGATGTCGAGCTCGCCCATCCGCACGACCAGCGCCGGGTTGACGATCGGGTCCTCGGGGCGGGCGACCAGCCGCGGCCCCGCGGGGTCGATCTCGACGGGGATCAGCAGGATCGGGCTCTCGTACGGCGACCCGTCGTCGTCCGACCAGTGCAGCATGCCCAGGCCCAGGTAGAGCGGCGAGACCCCGCGGTCCTGCATCTCCTGCCGGGAGCGGCGCCAGAAGTGGTGCAGCAGCGCGCCCAGCTGCTCCTCGGGCAGCTCGGTACGCAGCACGTGCGCCGTGGGCTCCCGGTGGTCGTCGTGGAAGGCGTAGCCGCCGCCGTCCTGCAGCACCTTGACGATCACCTTGGGCGACGGGCCGGTGATCTCCACGGCGCCCGACGGGACGCGAGCGAAGTTGAGCAGGGGGTTGGTGCCGGTCAGGTCGACCAGGCCGGAGCGCCAGGTCTCCAGCGCCGACCTGACCTCGGCGCCCGGGAGCCCATCCGTATCCGCTTCATGTTCCGGCCACATGCCTCAATTGCAGCAAGACGGACGCCCGTTACGCTGGCAATTCGGCTATTTGCGGCATACCGGTCCTTGCGGGCTTGCGGGGACCTGTCGTGCCGATCACGCGACGGTGATCGGCACGACGGCCGTCACGCCGCGTGGGCGGGCTCCTCGACATCGCGCGGACGCCCGGGGGCGTGGCGCTCGAGCGCGGCGCCCTCCACGTCGACCGCGGGCAGCCAGGACAGCCAGCGGGGCAGCCACCACGCCGACCGGCCGAGCAGCGCGATCGCCGCCGGCACCGCGATCATGCGGACCACGAGCGCGTCGAACAGGATGCCGATGGCCAGCGCGAACGCGATCGGCTTGATCGTGTCGTTGCCCTCGGGCACGAAGCCCGCGAACACCGCGAACATGATCGTCGCCGCGGCCACAACGACCGGGGCGGCCTGCTTGAATCCGGTGACCACGGCCTCGCGCGGCTCGGCGCCGTGGGCGTGCGCCTCGTGCATGCGCGAGACCAGGAAGACCTGGTAGTCCATGGCGAGCCCGAACAGGATGCCGACGATGATGATCGGCGCCAGGCTGAGCAGCGGGCCGGTGGTCTGTGCGTTGACCACGCCGGCCAGCCAGCCCCACTGGAAGACCGCGGTAGTGGCGCCCAGCGCGGCGCCGATGGTGAGCAGGAAGCCCAGCACGCCGACGACCGGCACGAGCAGCGACCGGAACACGAGCACGAGCAGCACGAACGCCAGCCCGACGACCAGGATCAGGTAGACCGGCAGGGCCTGGTCGAGCTTCTGCGACACGTCGATGCTGACCGCGGTGGTGCCGGTGACGTACACCTCGGCGCCCGGCCCGTCGGCCACGTCGTCGCGGATGGCGTGCACGAGGTCGACGGTGGTGCCGCTGTCGGGCTCCGAGGCCGGGATGATCGTGATCAGGGCGGCGTCGCCCGCCTGGTTGACCCGTGGCGGGGCCACGAAGGTCACGTCCGGGAGGGTGGCGACCTTCTCCCGTACGGTCGTCGCGTACGCGGGGGCGCCGGAGCCGTCGACGAGCACCAGCAGCGGGCCCGCGAAGCCCGGCCCGAAGCGCTCGGCGATGATCGCGTCGGCCTTGGCCGCGCTGCTGCCCTCGGCGGGCGCCTGGTTGAGCGTGGTCCGCATCGAGAAGAACGGGATCGCGACGACCGCCAGCGCGGCGACCGCGACGACGAGGCTGAGCAGCCGGCGGCGGGTGACCATGGTCGCCCAGCCGCGGTAGAAGCCGCGGTCCCTGGCCTGTGCCGCGGCGGGGTCGGTGCGCTCGCGCTTGGGCAGCGCCCGCATGCCGACCGCGCCGAGGAAGGCGGGCACCAGCGTGATGGCGACCAGCACGGCGAACACGATGGTGCCGGCCGCGGCGAGGCCCATCTCGGTGAGGAACGGGATGCCCGCGACCGACAGGCCGGCGAGCGCGATCACCACGGTCAGGCCGGCGGTGACCACGGCCGAGCCCGCGGTGCCCACCGCGAGCGCGACCGCCTCGGGCACCGGCAGCCCGCGGCGCAGCTCCTGCCGGAACCGGGTGACGATGAACAGCGCGTAGTCGATGCCGACCGCGAGGCCCAGCATGATCGCCAGGATCGGGGTGGTCGACTGCAGCTCGGTGAACCCGCTGAGCGTCGTGATGCCCAGCGCGCCGATGGCGACGCCGGCCAGCGCGGTGAGCAGGTTCATGCCGGCCAGGACCAGGGAGCCGTACGTGACGGCGAGCACGACCAGCGCGACGACCACACCGAGGATCTCGCCCGTGCCGCCGATGTCGGCGCCCGACTCCTGGGTGGCCTCGCCGCGCGCCTCGACGATCAGCCCGCCCGCGCGGGACTGGTCCACGACGGAGGTCAGCGCCTCGCGCTCCTCGACGGTGATCTCGGACGCCTGCACGCCGTACGTCACCGTGCTGTAGGCGGCCCGCTGGTCCTGCGACACGGTCGGTGCCTTGGGATCGAGCGGGTTGCTCGCCGACACGACGCCGGGCAGCTTCTGCAGCTTGGCGACGGCCGCGGCCACCTGCGCCGCGTTCGCCTGGTCGGTGATCCTGCCGCCGCCGGGCGCCTCCATCACCACCTGGGCGCTCGCCCCGGCCGAGGCGTCGCCGAACCGCTCGCGCATGAGCTCGAGCGCGGTGGTCGACTCCTGGCCCGGGATCGAGAACGAGTTGACCATCGTGCCCGAGAGCGTGGCGGCGCCGGCGCCGAGCGCGAGCACGGCCACCAGCCAGGCGACCATGACCAGTGCCTTATGGCGTACGGCGCCCAGTCCGAGGCGATGCAGCAGCGTTGCCATGTGGGGATTCCCTTTACTGGTGGTGGGTCGTGCGCCCGTGGCCGAGCGCGTCGTAGCTGACGTCGATGAGGTCGTCGACGCCCGCCTGCAGCGGCTTCTCGCGCAGGGCGACGCCCGCGACGGCGAGGGCGCCGAGCGCGCCGACCACCCGGACGCCGCGCACCGGGTCGGCGTCAGGGTCGACCGCGAAGATCTCGAACACCACCTCGCCGATGCTCTCGAGGACGCCGGCGAAGTCGCTGTCCTGGGGGTTCGACAGGCCGGTGAGCAGCAGCGCCACCGTGCCGGGGCACTCCACCGCGAGCCGGGCGACGCCGGTGATGGCCGCGCGGTCGCGGGCCGGCCCGAGCGGCAGGGCGGCGACCTCGTCGGCGACCGCGCGGATGTCGCGCAGCGCGCGGTCGACCACCGCCTGCTGCAGCGCCTCCTTGGTCGGATAGCGGTGCAGCAGGCCGGTCTTGGAGTAGCCCACCGCGTCGGCGATGCGCTGGACCGACGTCTCCTTGAAGCCGTGCCGCGCGAACAGCGTGGCGGCAGCCTCGAGGATCTCGTCGTCGATCTGCTGCTTGGTCGGCCGCGGCATGTGGACCAGCCTAGTCGGACAGGGACCAGGTCGGTCGGTCACCGACCGTGGCGGTCCTCACAGTAGGGAAGCGCATCCCTCAGACCTACCCCAAACAAAACGGCCGGCTGCGGGTTTCCCCGCAACCGGCCGTCGAACCCTGCAGAAGTCAGCGGATGACCGAGGCCACCCATCCGGCGATGTTGTCGACGCGGGCCGCGTTCTCGATCTGGGTGTGCGGGCACGACGGGCCGTTGCTGACGACCGCGACCAGCGCCGGGCCCTTCCGGCCGCGCTCGACGAAGAACGGGCCCCCCGAGTCGTACGGGCAGGGGGTGGTGTCGGGCTGCGGGGCGTACCCCTTGACCTGGGTGACCGTGTCGGTGAGCGCGACGACCTGCATCCTCCCGGTGCGCAGCCACGTCACCGGAGCCGGGTTGGTGCTGGTGGTGGACCCGTAACCGGTGACCCGCAGGACGTCGCCCGCCTCCGGCGCCGTGCGGGCGAGCCGGATCGGGTGGACGTCGCGCACCGGCTCGGCGAGCCTGGCGAGCGACACGTCCGCGGTGGGCGACTGGCGCACCGCCACGACCTCGAGCTCGTGCCCGCGCGAGGTGTCGGTGAGGTCGGTGCGGCCGACGGTGGCGACCGTGGAGTCGGCGACCGGGCGCTCGACCCGGACGCCGTTCGCGTCCCGGAAGCAGTGCCCGGCCGTGAGCACCCACTGCGGCGCCACCAGCGAGCCGGAGCAGGCGCTGTTGCGTCTGCCGCCGTCCGCCGTCGGGATGCCGGTCATGGTCAGCTTGACCGAGAAGGCGTATCGGCCCGGCTTGACCGGGTCGCCGTTCGCGATCGCGTTCGCCGGGGCCGCGGACCCGGCGATCACGAGGGCGAAGGCCCCGAGCACGGTGAGTATCGACCTTTTTCGCTGTCCCATGTGGAGGACCTTAGCCCCGCGGTTCAAGGGTGGAACTCCGGGACGTTCTCCGGGGAATCCCTGAGGGCCGGAGGGCGTGTCGCGCCGGTTCGCGGCTTTTCGCGGGCGCCCGCAGTCGCCCATCCGACGGTTTCGGGTCCCGGCATGATCGGGGTCGGACGGGGGTCGAGCCCGGATGTTGTCAGCTCCAGGGATTCCTAGGTTCAGGTTCTACACAGGAAAGCTGGGGGGAAACGACATGGGCAGGCGACCGGTGACGGTACGCATGGCGCGGTGGAGCGCCGAGCATCCGTGGCGCGCGATCGCGCTCTGGGTGGTCTTCGTGGCGGTGTGCTTCGTGGGCGGCAACGCGGCCGGCCTCAAGGAGTCGACCGCGCAGGACGACGCGATCGGCGAGGCCGGCCGCGCGTACGTCATGATCGAGAAGGGTGGGTTCGAGGACGAGCCCGCCGTCGACAACGTGCTGATCACCGCCCGCTCGGGGAAGCTTGACGCCGCGGCCGCCCAGCGCGCCGCCGCCGACGCCACCGCCAAGCTGCGCTCGGTGAACGGCGTCGCCGAGGTCGGCAAGCCGATCCCGGCGCGCGACGGCTCGGCGCTGCTCGTGCCGATCACCGTGGCCGGTGACCCGGAGACCGCCTCCGACCGCATCGAGCCGCTGCGCGCGGCCACCGCCGAGGTGCAGCAGGCCCATCCGGCGCTGCGCGTGGAACAGGTCGGCGGGCCGTCGATCGGCAAGGCCCTCGACGACACGCTCGGCGGCGACTTCAAGCGGGCCGAGCTGCTCAGCCTGCCGGTCACGCTGGCCATCCTGATCCTGGTCTTCGGCGCGCTGATCGCCGCCGGGGTGCCGGTGCTGCTGGCGCTGTCGTCGGTGGCCGCCGCCATGGGGCTCTCCACGCTCGCCTCGCACCTGGTGCCGTCCACCGACGTGACGTCGAGCGTGATCCTGCTGATCGGCATGGCGGTCGGTGTGGACTACTCGCTGTTCTATGTGCGGCGGGAACGGGAGGAACGCGCCAAGGGCCGCGGCCACGTCGACGCGGTCGAGATCGCCGCGGAGACGTCCGGGCACGCCGTGGTGGTCAGCGGCACGGCGGTCGTCATCGCGATGGCGGGGCTGTTCCTGGCCGGCGACACCACGTTCTCCTCGCTCGCCGTGGGCTCGATCCTGGTGGTCACGGTGGCCGTGCTCGGCTCACTGACGGTGCTGCCCGCGATCCTGGCCAAGCTGGGCCGCTGGGTGGACCGCCCGCGCGTGCCGTTCCTGTGGCGGCTGACCGCCCGCCGCACCGGCACCGGTTCGCGGTTCTGGCGCGGCGTGCTGCGCCCGGCGCTGCGCTGGCCGGCCGTCACCCTGCTGGTGAGCGTGCTCGCGCTGCTGGCGCTCGCCGCTCCGGCGCTGGGCATGAAGCTCAAGTTCCCCGGCACCGAGGACCTGCCGCGGACGACCCCGGCCATGCAGGCGTACGACCGGCTGGCCGCGGCGTACCCGAGCAACGGCACCACCCACCTGGTCGCCGTCGAGGCGCCCGCGTCGTCGGCCGGCTCGGTGCGCGACGCCCTGGAGAAGCTGGCGCAGAGCACCCAGGGCAACAGGTTGTTCGCGCCGCTCGAGCAGACCGGGCCGGACATCGAGGTCTCCCCCGACAAGACGGTGACCGTGCTCAACCTGGCCACGCCGTTCACCTCGCGCAGCGACGAGGCCGCGGACTCGCTGCACGAGCTGCGGCAGACGCTGGCGCCGGCCGCGCTCGGCGGATACACGTACGCCGTCGGCGGCGGCGTGGCGGACAGCGAGGACTACGCCGCGCACATCTGGAAGACGCTGCCGATCGTGGCCGGGGTGGTGCTGCTGCTGACGTTCCTCATGATGGCCTGGACGTTCCGGTCGGTCGTGGTGGCGCTGACGTCGATCGCGCTCAACCTGCTGTCGGTCGGGGCCGCGTACGGCCTGCTGGTGCTCGTCTTCCAGGGCGACTGGGCGCCGGACCTGCTCAACTTCACGTCGATGGACGCGATCGTCAGCTGGCTGCCGCTGTTCCTGTTCGTCGTGCTGTTCGGCCTGTCGATGGACTACCACGTGTTCGTGGTCTCCCGGATCCGCGAGGCCGTGCTGCGCGGCGTCCCGACCCGCGAGGCCGTGGCCGAGGGCATCACCGGCTCGGCCGGCACGGTCAGCAGCGCGGCGCTGGTGATGGTCGCCGTGTTCTCCATCTTCGCGACGCTGTCCACCATCGACATGAAGCAGCTCGGCATCGGCCTGGCCGCCGCCATCCTGCTCGACGCCACCATCATCCGGGCCGTGGTGCTGCCCTCGGCGATGACGCTGCTCGGCAAGGCCAACTGGTGGGCGCCGCGCTTCATGCGCCCCAGGGGGCGCCACGCCGCACCGGCCGTCACCGCGCCGCCCACCCCCGAGCCGGAGCTGGTCGGCCGCCACTGACCGCTCCTCCTCTCTCACGAGGCCCCCGGCAGCGTCGCCGGGGGCCTCGCCGCCGTTTCCGGTCAGCGCCGGCCCAGGCCGGCCGAGCGGCCAGGCCGATGGCCTCGTCGCGGCCGGAGACGCCGAGCTTACCGAGCATCTCGGAGATCCGGTTGCGGATCGTACGGCCGGGCCGGGGACCGGCTTCCCCGGCCCGCAACGGCCGTGACGGTCCGATCGTCTCCGGGGCGAGCCGGAATTCCGCATCGAGCCGGTCTGCTCGCCGAACCAGTCCCTCGCACCGGCCGGACGCCAGCCGGAGGCGGCCGGCCCTCTCGCCCGCCGAACCGCTTCGCCGGCGCCGTCGACCCGTCGCCGGAACGTCGTGACCTGCGCTTTTGCCGCTACGGCAGAAAGATCACTTTAAGAAATGCTTAAGCGGTGATCGGCCGTGGGAGCGCTCCCGTAAGGACGGGCGAAGGCGAAATTCGGTCCCCCGTCGCGGAAGGCGCAGTCCCAATGTACAGAGCCCGGTACAACAAGTCCCGCACCAACGCGCGGCGCTGGCAGGTCGGCGCGGCGGTTGCGGGCGTCGCGGTGGCCACGGTCGGCATCGGCCTGGGAGTTGCCTCGGCCGCGGAGACGGTGCCCACGGTGAACTGTCCTCAGCTGACGAACCTGCCGGCGGTGCCCGCGCAGGCGCAGGCCGAGGTGCAGCGCAACCTGCAGCTGCTCAACACGCAGATCGCCGAGGCGAACAACCGGCTGCGCACCTCGGTCGGCGAGGGCGGCCCGAACTTCATCCAGAATGCGATCCTCGGCCCGCTGAAGGACAAGCGGTTCGCCACGATCAACCGCATCGAGACGGCGATCGGCCGCAACGCCGCCAAGCCCGACCTGAACGCCGAGGGGCTGTCGGGGTGCTCGCTGAACCAGGACGGCGGCGCGTCGGCTGAGCAGCCGGTCGAGGTCCCGGGCGCGGGCGGCGGCAACGGCGGCCAGAACGGCGGCGGCGGGGAGAACGGCGGCGGCGGGGAGAACGGCGGCGGCAACGCCGGGGTGCCCACGGTGAACTGCCCGGAGGTGACGGTCGGCGCGGTGCCCGCGCAGGCCCAGGCGGAGGTGCAGCGCAACCTCCAGCTGCTCAACACGCAGATCGCCGAGGCCAACGCCCGGCTGGTGTCCACGGTGGGCCAGGGCGGCCCGAACTTCATCCAGAACGCGATCCTCGGCCCGCTGAAGGACAAGCGGTTCGCCACGATCAACCGCATCGAGACGGCGATCGGCCGCAACGCCGCCAAGCCGAACCTCAACGCCGAAGGCCTGTCGGGATGCTCGCTCAACGAGGACGGCGGCGCCTCCGCGGAGCAGCCGACCGAGGTGCCCGGCGGCAACGCGGGCGGTGACGAGGGCAACGGCAACGCCGGTGGCGGGAACGCCGCGCTGCCCACGGTCAACTGCCCGGAGGTGACGGTCGGCGCCGTGCCCACCCAGGCGCAGGCCGAGGTGCAGCGCAACCTGCAGCTGCTCGACACGCAGATCGCCGAGGCCAACGCCCGCATCGCGTCGACCGTCGGCCAGGGCGGCCCCAACTTCATCCGGAACGCCATCCTCGGCCCGCTGGAGGACAAGCGGTTCGCCACCATCAACCGCATCGAGACGGCGATCGGCCGCAACGCCGCCAAGCCGGACCTCAACGCCGAGGGCCTGGCCCCCTGCGCGCTCAACCAGTGAGCTGAGCAGGCCCAGCCTTCCGCGGTCAGACGCGCGCCCGGACCCCCACCCGGGCGCGCGTCTCCGCGTCCGCGTCGCTCAGGCGCGCGGAGACGCCGGAGTCGACCGACGCGTCCGCGTCGCTCAGGCGGGGGCGGCCGCGCCGCAGTCGACCGACGCGTCCGCGTCGCTCAGGCGGGGGCGGCCGCGCCGGAGTCGACCGCCGGTTGCGGCAGCCCCGGCGCGGGCAGGGCACCCGGCGCCTCCCCGCGGGCGACCGCTCCGGGGGCGGTGCCGCGGTCGATGCCGGCCGCCGCGTACGCGTCCGCCTCGTCGAGCGTCTCGGTCTCGAGCAGCCGGCCGGCCAGGTGGTCGAGCTGGGTGCGGTGCGAGCGCAGCAGCGCGAGCGCCTCCGCGTAGCACTCGTCGACGATCTTGCGGACCTCCGCGTCGATCAGCTCCTTGGTGGCGGGCGCGACACCGTCGAGCCCGAGCGGCGACTCCTGACCGGGCGGCGGCAGCACCGTGACCGGCCCGATCGCGTCGGACATGCCCCACCGGCCGACCATCTGCCGCGCGATGTTGCTGACCTGGTCGAGGTCGCTCTCGGCGCCGGTGGTCATGTCGCCGTAGACGACCTCCTCGGCGGCGCGGCCGCCCAGCGCGCCGATGATCCGGCCGCGCAGGTATTTCGCCGAGTAGCCGTAGCGGTCCGCCGACGGGCTCTGGAACGTCACGCCCAGCGCCTGGCCGCGCGGGATGATCGAGATCTTGCGGACCGGGTCGGCGCCGGGGGTGAGCATGCCCAGCAGCGCGTGGCCGGACTCGTGGAACGCCGTGCGCTCCTTCTCCTGCGGCGTCAGCATGATGCCGCGCACCGTGCCCAGCACGATCTTCTCCAGAGCGTCGGTGAAGTCGGCGGTCTGCACCTGGTCGTGCTTGCGGCGGGCGGCCAGCAGCGCGGCCTCGTTCACCAGGTTCTTGAGGTCGGCGCCGACCATGCCCGGCGTGGCGGCGGCCAGCGCGTCGAGGTCGACCCCGGGCGCCACCGGCACACCGCGGGTGTGCACGGCCAGGATCTCGCGGCGACCGGCCAGGTCGGGCGGGCTCACCACCACGCGCCGGTCGAAGCGGCCGGGCCGCAGCAGCGCCTGGTCGAGGATCTCGGCGCGGTTGGTGGCCGCGAGCACCACCACGCCCTCGCTGCCGGTGAAGCCGTCCATCTCGGTGAGGATCTGGTTGAGCGTCTGCTCGCGCTCGTCGTTGCCGCCCAGCGACTGCGCGCCGCCGCGGGACCGGCCGATCGCGTCGAGCTCGTCGATGAAGATGATCGACGGTGCCACCTTCTTGGCCTGGTCGAACAGGTCCCGCACGCGGCTCGCGCCGACGCCCACGATCGCCTCGATGAACTCCGACGCCGAGATCGAGAAGAACGGCACCCGCGCCTCGCCGGCGACCGCGCGCGCCAGCAGCGTCTTGCCCGTGCCGGGCGGGCCCGACAGCAGCACGCCGTGCGGGATGTTCGCGCCGAGCTTGCGGTACTTCTCGGGCTCGCGCAGGAAGTCGACGATCTCGGTGACCTCCTGCTCGACCTCCTCGATGCCGGCGACGTCGGCGAACGTCGTGCGCGGGCCGGACTCGGGCTGGTAGAGCTTGGCGCGGGAGCGGCCGAACGCGCCCAGCGCGCCGCCGGCGCCGCCCGCCATCCGCCGGCTGATCCACACGAACAGCGCGACCAGCAGGATCGTCGGCCCGAACCCGATGAGGAGCTGCTGCCAGACCGGGGCCCGGGCGTCCGGCGGGTTCGCGTTGACCGGCACGTTCTGCTGCTGGAGCAGCGCGAACAGGTTGTCCTCGGCGAACGAGGGCCGCTGGGTGGTGAAGCGGTCGACCTGCTCCGACCTGGTCTCGCCGGTCGGCGTGTAGGCCGTCTGTTTCTTGAAGCGGCCCTCGATCGTGTCGCCGGTCGAGGTGATCTCCGAGACGTTCGCCGCCTGGAGCTGGCTCACGAAGAACGTGTAGGACACCGGCGCGCGCTCGGGTGGCGCCAGGAAGAACGACGAGATGATCCAGTTGAGGGCGAGCAGCACGACGAGCATGCCGCCGAAGCGGAGCCAGGTGGAGCGCGACCCTTGCGGGCCACCGGGTGGGCCGCCCGGCGGCGCGCCCTCCACCCTCCACGGGTGGGGGCGCTGCGGCGGCGGCGTGTTGGGCGCATCGGCGGGCATGGCGCGAAGCTACCCCCACCGTGTGACAGGAACGCGCGGTCGTGACGCGCGAGACTCGCGCCCGGATTCGCAGAACCCGAAACGTCAGGCCGGGTCGTACTCGCCGGAGGCGATCGCGTCGAGCAGCGACGGCCGCGACGGCTTCCAGCCGAGCTCGCGCCGGGCCTTCTCCCCCGTCGCCTGCTGGTCGAGCAGCAGCGCCTCGCCGAAGGCGCCCAGCCGCGCGGCCGTGGCCGACGCCTCCTCGGGCGCCACCCGCCCGTCGAGGCCGAGCCGCCGGCTCGCCGCCTCGCCCAGCTCGCGTACGGTCGGGTTGTCGCCGCTCACCCCGATGTAGCGCTCGCCCGACCCGCCCTGGGTCAGCACGGCGACGTAGAGGTCGGCCAGGTCGTCGACGTGCACGGTGGTCCAGTGCTGTGAGCCCGGCCCGATCAGCTGCAGCGCGGCCGGGTCGCCGACCCGGGGCTGCCCGAACACCATCCCCGGGATGCCGGCGCCGTAGCCGTACACGATGCCCGGCTCGACCAGCATCGACCGGATGCCCGGCGCGGTCAGGGCCCGGTTGTCGATCTCCACGCGCCAGGCGGTCAGGCCCGGGGCGGCCAGCGGGGTCTCCTCGGTCAGGTCGGCGCTCGAGCCGTGCACCCAGACCCCTCCGGTACGCACCAGCGTGCTGCCCGGCCGCAGTCCGGCGAGCACGGCGTCGACGAAGTCGCGGTCGGCGTCGGCGCTCGTCGCGTCGCCGGGCGAGGCAGTGGCGATCACCGCGTCCGCCTCGGCGGCGAGCCGCCGTACGGTCTCGCGGTCGCGCATGTCGGACACGACCGTCGTCGCGCCCTCCACGCGTACGGAGGGATTCCGCACCAGCGCCGTGACGTTGTGGCCGGCCTCGCCCAGCGCCACGAGCACGCGGGACCCGATGTAGCCGGTGGCGCCGGTCAGGAAGACGTTCATGACAACTCCTCGCAGTTGATCTCTTGGCTCCAGCTTGCCCCGGCCGGCTATGAGCCACCAACGAATAGTTCCGATGGCGCTCATCGCCGTACGCGATAAGGTCGCGGCGTGGAACAACGTCAGCTGCAGTTCTTCGTCGCGGTGGCCGAGGAGCTCAGCTTCACCCGGGCCGCGCGCCGCACCCACGCCGTGCAGTCGACGGTCTCGGCGAGCATCCGCGTCCTGGAACGGGAGCTCGGCGCCCCGCTGTTCCAGCGCTCGACCGCGCGGGTCGTGCTCACCGAGGCCGGCAAGGCGCTGCTGCCCGAGGCCCGCCGCGCGCTCGACGCGCTCGACCTGGCCCGGGCCGCCGTGGACGGGGTCCGCGACGGGATCGGCGGCAGCCTGCGCATCGGGACGCTCTCGGGGCTGACCGCGGTCGATCTGCCCGGGCTCGTCCGCGACTTCCGCGAGCGCCACCCCCGGGTGCAGCTGAGCCTCGGCGTCGCCGCGGCCGGCACCGAGGGCCTGCTCGCCGACCTGCACGCGCACGCGCTCGACCTCGCGTTCGTCGGCGTGCCGTCCGCGGTGGTCCCCGGCATGCCGTCCCCGGTGGTCCCCGGCGTGCATCTCGACGTGATCGCCACCTATCAGCCGCGCCTGATCGTCCCGGCCGGCCACCCGCTGGCCGGCCGCGGCACCGTCAGCCCGGCCGCCGTGGCCGACGAGCCGTTCGTCGACCTGCCGACCGGCTTCTGCAACCGGGTGCGCACCGACAACGACTTCCGGCTGGCCGGCATCACCCGGCGGATAGCGATCGAGGTCGGCGACCTGAGCACCATCCCCGGCTACGTCGAGTCGGGCATCGGCGTGGCGCTCGTGCCACCCCTGGCCGCCGAGGAGGGCACCGGCGTGGTGCCCGTCGACCTCGACCCGCCGGCGACCAGCTGGATGCTCGCCCTGGCCCGCAACACCACCGTCGCGCCGACGCGGGCCGCGAGCGCGTTCCTCGCCCTCGTCGACGACCACGTCGTCCGCCGCGACCGCTACTGAGCGCCGCCGGTTCGCGGCCGCGAAGGTTTTCCACAGGCGGGCGAACGGGGGCAGACAGCGCACGGCGGTTTCTGGTTGGCTGGGCCTCCCATCGACCGAGGAGGTGCCGGTGACCGTCACCATCAGCGTGGCCGCGGGCGGCGACGCCGACGATCTGCGCGCGTTGCGTTCCTGGCTGGCCGGGGAGCCCGAGCTGCGCGGGCGGGTGAGCGCCCGCGAGACCGCGACCCGGCCCGACACGCTCGGCCCGGTGCTCGAGACGCTGCTCGTGGCGCTCGGGCCCGGTGGAGCCGCCGCCGCGCTGGTCACCGGGCTGGTGTCCTGGCTGCGCCAGCGCAACAGCGACGTGACGGTGCGGGTCGAGCGCGCCGACGGCAGCTCCTTCGAGGTCTCCGCCCAGCGGGTGCGGGGGCTCGACGCGGACGCGCTGCGGGCCGAGGTCGCGTCGCTGGCGGCCGCGGTGGGGTCGGAGGGCCGGGCCGAGGTGAGCCGCTCGGCCGGCGACCGGCAGCCGGACGACCCCTCCGAAGCGGACGGCCCCACGCCCGAGCAGGCGCCGAGCGGACCGCGCCCGGGGTCGTGAGCGAGGCGACCGGGCTGAGCGGGCCCGGTGTGCGGGCGCTGGTCATCGGCACGGCGACGCACACCGGCGCGCTGCCGTCCGTGCCGTCGGCCGGGCGCACCGCGCGGGCGGTGGCGCAGACGCTCACGCAGGCCTGCGGCGCGGCGGAGGAGTCCGTACGGTTGCTGCTCGATCCGCCGCAGGCGCGGGACATGGCCGAGGCGGTGGCGCGGGCCGCGCGCGAGGCCGAGTCGGTGCTGCTGATCTTCTTCGCCGGGCACGGGCTGCTCGACCCGGCGGGTGAGCTGCACCTGGCCGCGTGCGGCACCGACGAGCTCACGCCCGGGCTCAGCGGGCACCAGGCGCTGGCCTACTCGGCGATCCGGCAGGCCCTGGCGGGGTGCCGCGCGTCGACAGTCGTGCTGATCCTCGACTGCTGCTTCTCGGGCCGGGCCGGCGCTCCGGGCGAGGTCCCGGGCGTACGGCCGGGGTTCGTCCCGCCGCCGGTGCACGGCGCCTACGTGCTGGCGTCCGCGGAGAACCTCGCGTCGGCGCCCGCGGACGCGGAGCTCACCACGTTCGGCGGCGAGCTCGTCCGGCTGCTCACCGACGGCGACGAGCGCGCCGGCCGGCGGCTCACGCTGGACGTGGTCTACGACCGGTTGGTCAGCAGGCTGCGGGCCAAGGATGCGCCGCTGCCCCGCCGCCAGGCGGGCGACACGTCCGGCGCGCTGGTGCTCGCGGTCAACCGCGCCGCTCCGCCGGCCGAGGACGCCGCGGACGAGCCGCCGGGCGCCGGCGAGAGCCCGTACCTGGGTCTGTCCGCCTTCGGCGCCGGGGACGCGCACCTCTACTTCGGGCGCGAGGAGCTCGTCGCGCAGGTGGTGGCGAGGGCCGGCCGGGCGCGCGCCGCGGGGCAGCCGTTGCTCGTCATCGGGCCGTCCGGCGCCGGCAAGACGTCGCTGCTGCACGCCGGGCTGCTGCCCGCGCTGCACCGCGACGACGGGTGGCCGGTCGTCACGCTGACGCCGGGCGAGCAACCGGCGGCGCGGCTGCGGGCAAGGCTGGCCGGCGTGGCACTCGACGACGGGCCGGCCGTGATCGTCGTGGACCAGGCGGAGCAGATGGTCACGCTGTGCCGCTCGCCGGACCAGCGGACGGCGTTCCTCGGCGAGCTGGTCGCGCTGGCCCGGCGGCACCTCGTGGTGATCGCGCTGCGGGCGGACTTCTACGGCGCGGCGGCGGAACGGGTAGAGCTGCGGGCGGCGCTGGACGAGCACCAGCAGCGGGTCACGGCGATGGGGCCCGACGAGCTGCGCGCGGCGATCGAGGAACCGGCGAAGGTGGCGGGGCTGCGGCTCGAGGGCGGGCTGGCCGACGTGATCCTGCACGAGCTCGGCGTGACCGGCGGTGCGGACGGCGACACGGCGGGCAGCGCGCGGTTGCCGCTGCTGTCGCACACGCTGTGGGCCACCTGGGGGCGCCGCAGCGGCGACCTTCTCACCGTGCGCGGCTACCGCGCGGCGGGTGGCGTCGAGCGGGCGGTCGCGACCAGCGCGGACGAGGTGTACGACAGGCTGGACGAACCGGCGCGGGCGGCGCTGCGGCGGATGCTGCCGCGGCTGGTGCAGGTCGGCGACGACCACCCCGACACCCTGCGCCCGGTGCCCCGCGACGAGCTTCTCTCCGGTACGCCCGAGGTCGACCTCGCGGCGCTGGAGGCGTTCACGACGGCCCGGCTGATCACCCAGGACCGCGACACGGTACGGCTCAGCCACGAGGCGCTGCTGCGGGTGTGGCCGCGGCTGCGCGACTGGCTCGACGACGACCGCGAGTGGCTGCGGACCAGCCAGCGCCTCGCGGCGGACGCGGCCGCGTGGCGGCGGGCCGGGCGCGACCCGGCGCTCGCCTACCGGGGCAGCCGGCTGGCGGCGGCCCGCGACGGCGCGGACGCGCACCCGGAGCTGCCCGCCGAGCCGCGGGAGTTCCTCGAGGCGTCACAGCGGCTGGAGCAGCGGTCGGCCAGGGTCCGCCGGGCGGTGACAGCGGTGCTGGCCGTGCTGGTGGTGCTCGCCGGCGCCGGCTTCCTGGTGGCGGTGGACGCCCAGCGCGAGAGCGAGGCCGAACGGGATGCGGCAACGGTGGCGCGCAACCGAGCTCTGGCCCGGGCCCTGGCGGCGGACGTGGAGCGCATCCGCGATCGGCAGCCCGGGCTGGCCAGACAGCTGGCGGTCGCGGCGCACAAGCTGGCCCCGGAAGAGGCCTACACCGCGCTGCTTCCGAGCCTCGCCCTGCCCGGTCAGCTGTACAGCACGGAGAAGATCCTGGACCTCGCCCAGGACCGGGCCGGCAGGCTGCTCGCGCTCGCGACGGGCACCGAGGTGATCCTCCGCGACGCGCAGCGGGAGTTCTTCCGCCAGGACCTCGGCTTCACCGGGCCGGTCGCGCTCTCGCCGGACGGCACGGTGCTGGCCGCCGCGGAAGGCCCGGCGAGCAACCACGAACCCCGGTCGGCGGGCACGCAGCTGCTGACGCTGCCCCGGCCCCGGATCCGCATGTGGGACGTCACCGACCCCAACCGGCCCCGGGCGCTGCCCACCCTGGCGGCCGGCGAGGCCAGCATCGTCACGTTGACCTTCGCGGCCGACGGACGGGTGCTGGCGGCGGCCGGCACCGGCGGGCGCATCCGGCTCTGGGACACGTCCGACCGAGCGAAGACGCGCGCCCTGCCCGCCGTTGCCGCCCACACCGGGCGGATCGACTCGCTGTTGTTCGCCCCGACCGGCCGGCTGCTGGCCAGCAACGGTGAAGACGGCGCCGTACGCCTGTGGGACCTCACGAACGCGGCCCGGCCGACCGCGCGAGCCCGGCTCACCGGATCGACCGTCGAGCTCGCACCCGCCGTCACGATGGTGCAGCACCGCCTGGCGTTCGACAGCGCCGGCAAGGGCCTCGCCCTGCCCACCGGCAGCGGATACGCCGAGACGCCGATCACGTACGACGTCTCCGGCCGCGTGCCGAAGAAGGTTCGTGCCATGACGAAGTACGTCGTCACCAGCGACCGCATCCATGCGCTCGCGCTCACCCCGCACGCCTTGGTGGTGTCCTCCGACCGCAGGACGACGACGGTCGTGCCGGACCCGAACGACGACGCCGAACTGCGTCCGGGCATGGAGATGCCGGGCCGCGCGGGGCTGAGCGTGACGTCGGGAGCCATAGCGATCCGCGAGCAGGCCGTCGCAGCTGTCGCCTCCACCGGCGGGCTCTATCTGTGGGACGTCTCCAACCCGTACCGCTCCGGCACGATCGCCACCCTGCCGTACATGCCCGGCGGGTTCTCGTTGCGCACCGTCTACAACCCGGTGGGCCCTCCGTTGCTGGCCGACAAGAGCGGCGGCGGCGGGACCGTGATCCTCGACGTGTCCGACCCGGCGCATCCGCGGCGGGTCGGCCTCGTGCGCGGGATCGGCAGGCAGAACCAATCCTTCGGGATGGAGGCGGGCATGGGCCTGGCGTTCAGTAACGACGGAAAGGTCCTGGCCACGACCAGGTTCGTCGACACTCGGCCGCAGGTGTTGCTCGTGCCGACCGCCCGGCCCGGCGGCCCGCCGCTCGCGACGATCACCGACATGGACTACGGCGGTGTGTCCCTGTCCTTCTCCGCGGACGGCACCTTGCTCGCCGTGGCCGACCGCGCCTGGGAACCGGGCGGAGTACCCAGCACGGTCAAGATCTTCGACGTGTCGGATCCCGCCCGTCCCCGTCGCGTCGCGTCGATCGAGGCCATGACCATGGAGGTGGCCTTCGCGCCGGCCGGCCGGCGGTTGGCGATCATCACCAGCGAGCAGGTGCTCCTGCACGACCTGACCGATCCCGCCTCCCCGAGACCGCTCAGGTCGTGGCGGTTCCCGGTCGATGCCGGCCTCCCGGGCGGGGCGTTCACCGCCGACGGCAGCCGTCTCGTCGTCGGCGACAAGAGCCAGCTCCTGCGCATCTTCGAGATCGGCGACGACGGCATCGTCGGTGACCCGGTTCAGGTGACCACCTCGAACGAGAACGGCAACCAGCGGATGGCGCTGAGCCACGACGGCCGCACGCTGGCCATTGCCGGCGGTGACGGCCGGTTCGATCTCTGGGACCTCGGCAAACCGTCGAAACCCCGGCTGCGTGCCTCTCTGGTGTACGACGACACCGCCCCGGAATACTCGGTCGCGTTGAACCGCGACGGGACGATGCTCGCGACGAAGGGCAATAGCGTCCTCGACTTGTGGCCGGTCGGACCAGCCGCGGTCACCGACCGCCTGTGCTCGCTGGTCGGCGAGCCCCTGACCGCCGACGAGTGGGACCTCTACCTCGGCGAGATCCCGTACACGCCGCCCTGTGACTAGCCGAGGATGGCGTCCAGCCACTCGTTGCGGAACGTGCCCGCCGGGTCGTAGCGGCGCACGAGCTCCTGGAAGTCGGCGAACCGCTCGTACGAGGAACGGATCGTCGACGGCGTCTGCGTGAACACCTTGCCCAGGTGGGCGCGCGCGTTCAGCGGCGCCAACCGCTGCTCCAGCTCGCCCACCACCGGCAGCACCGCGTCGCTGTCGGCGATCCAGGTGAAGTGCAGCGCGATGCTGTCGCGCCGGTAGTTCGGGCTCAGCCACAGCTCGTCGCCCGCGATCGAGCGGACCTCGCAGACCTGCAGCACGGACGCGACCTGCGTACGGATGGAAGCGACCGCGTCGATCGCGGCGAGACCGTCCGCGCGGGCCACGTGGTACTCCGACTGGAGCTCCTCGCCGCTGGACGGCGTGAACTCCATGCGGAAGTGCGGCAGCCGCGTGTGCCACGGCCCGGGCACGCCGCCCTGCTCGGTGCTGTTCATCGCGGGCATGCCGGGCACGGGGTGGCGCGGCCCGTCGGCGAGGTGGCCGCCGTACCACTCGTCGCCCAGCGGCTCGGCCCGCTTGAGCCAGGCGTGGCTGATGTCGAGGCCGGTCCAGTTGGTGAACAGGCTGACGCTGTAGCCGTCGCCCAGCATGTCGTGCAGGTGCTCGTCGACGGAGGCGCGCGGCACGTTGTCGTACACGTATTGGCGCAGCTCGAAGGCCGGCTGCACGTCGAGCGTGAGCGCGGTGACCACACCCAGCGCCCCGAGGTTGACCACCACGCCCTCGAAGTCGGCGTCGCCGCGGGAGACGGTGACCGGCTTGCCCGAGCCGTCGACGAACTCGATCGACGACACGGCGGAGGCGAGGTTCTTGTTGCGCGCGCCGGAGCCGTGCGTGGCGGTGGCGATCGCGCCGGCCACCGAGATGTGCGGCAGCGACGCCATGTTGTGCAGCGCCAGCCCGTTGCGGTGCAACTCCCCGGCCAGCTCGCCGTAGCGGATGCCGCCGTCGACGCGCACCGAGCGGCGGTCGGCGCTGATCTCGACGACGCGCGGCAGGTCGGCGAGCGAGACCAGGGTGCCGTCGGTGTCGGCCATGCGGTTGAAGGAGTGCCCGCTGCCCAGCACGCGGATCGGCCCGCCGCCGGCCACGATCTCCTGCACCTCGTCCACCGAGGCGGGCCGGCGCACGCTGCGCGCGTTGAAGACGATGTTGCCGGCCCAGTTGGTCACTCGCTCGCTCATCAGACCAATCTAGAACCCTTTCCCGTACGTCGTTCAGGGGCGCAGCCGCCACCCAAGCACGCGAATCGGACTCCGTGCAGGCCACGGCACGAAACGGACGTCGGCGAATGCTTCGCGGGAGCGATATCGTCGGAACAGCCGATCGAGGGGTGAGCCGGATGGCCGACGAGAAACCCCAGACCCTGGCCGCCCAGGGCTTGGTCAACGTGATCGTGCGCGCCCTGCTGCGCACGCCCGGCGTCGCCCGCGTGATCGGCCGCAACCTGATCACCCTGCACGTGACCGGCCGCCGCTCCGGCAAGCACTACGCCGTCCCCGTCGCCTACGTCCGCCACGACGGCGTGCTGCTCATCGGCACGCCGTTCGCCTGGGCCCGCAACCTGCGCACCGGCGACCGCGTGCCGGTCGACTACCTCGGCAGAAGAACGACAGCAGACGTACGCGTCCACACCGCCGAGGACGAGGTGGTCGCCGACTACGCCGTGATCGCCCGCGAGAACCACCAGTTCGCCGGCTTCAACAAGATCGCCCTCGACGCCCACGGCAACCCCCGGCCCGACGACCTCCACCGCGCCTGGCACAACGGCGCCCGAGTCATCCGCCTGACCGTGAACTGACCCATGGCGGGGCTCCCGCTCGCCGCCCTTGCCGCAGGCGCCGAACTGACCCGTGGCGGCCTCCCGCTCGCCGCCCCTCGCCGCGGCCGCCGAACTGACCCATGGCGGGCTCCCGCTCGCCGCCCCTCGCCGCGGCCGCCGAACTGACCCATGGCGGGCTCCCGCTTGCCGCCCCTCGCCGCAGCCGCCGAACTGACCCGTGGCAGAGCTCCCGCTCGCCGCCCCTCGCCGCGACCGCCGCCCGGACGCTGAGGTGATCGCTGCGTCGCGGAAAGTGCCGGGCAGCGATGAGTTCGGCGGCTCCGGCCGGTCATACCCGGTATGACGGTCCTCTTCGCCGTCGGCGCGGCCATCACCCGCGCGGACATTCCCTGCCTGTGCGCGGGCCTGGCCGACCGGCTGCGCGACCGGGACGCACCGGGCAACGTCGTCTGCGACGTGTCCACGGTGACTCGGCCCGACGTGGTGACCGTCGAGGCCCTGGCCCGGCTGCGGCTGACCGCGGGCCGTCACGGCTGGCGTTTCGTCGTGCGCGGCGCCGGCCCCGAACTGCTGAGCCTGTTCAGCCTGATGGGCCTGGGCGGCTTCTTCGCCGCCGCCCAGCAGGCCTCCCGCCGGGGCGACCCCCACCCGCCTGCCGACCAGGCAGGCGCCGAGCACACCGCCCCGCCACACGCCACCGCGCCGCACGCCGCAGCGCAGGCAGGCGACGAGCACACCGTCCCGCCGCACGCCACCGCGCCGCACGCCGCAGTCCAGGCAGGCGACGAGCACACCGCCCCGCCGCACGCCGCCGCCCCGCCGCAACAGGCGACCGCCCACGGAGCAACCGCGCAGCAAGCGGCCGGGCACGGAGCAACCGCGCAGCAAGCGGCCGGGCACGAAGCCGCCGCGCAGCGGGCGACCGGCCACGGAAGTGCCGCGCAGCAGGTGGCTGCGCAGCACGCGGCGGCAGAACGAGCAGCTGCCGCCGAGCGAGCATCAGCCAGTCCAGCGCCCGATCGGCCGCCGGGCCGCGGGCGGTCGGCGGCCTGGTGGGTGGGCGCCCGGTCAGGCGGCCGGGTCGAGGCGGGCGGGGAGTCCGAACAGCGGGAACAGCCGCTGGGTGTCGAGGAAGTTGTTGACGCCGGCGATCCTCCCCTCTGAGATCTCCAGGACGATCAGCGCCCACGGCTCGTGGCCGGGGCCGGTGAGGCTGCGCCGGTATTGCCCGAAGGCGGGCAGGCCGTTCGCGACCACGGGCACCAGGCGGGAACCGCGGCAGCCGGAGCCGGTGCCGGACATCCAGGCGGTGATGTCGTCGTGGCCGCGCAGCCACAGGGGCAGCGGAGGCATGGACAGCGTCGCGTCCTCGTGGAGCAGGGCGGTGAGCGCCGTCAGGTCGTACGCCTCGAAGGCCTGCACGTAGCGGGCAAGCAGCTTTTTCTGCTCGTCGTCGCCGGGCTCGAGCACCTGGGCCGACTTGTCGGTGGCGGCGATCGTGGCGCGGGCCCGCTGCAGGGCGCTGTTGACGCTGGGCACCGACGTGTCGAGCAGGTCGGCCACCTCCTGCGCCGACCAGGCGAGCACCTCGCGCAGGATCAGCACGGCCCGCTGCTTGGCCGGCAGGTGCTGCAGCGCCGCGACGAAGGCCAGCCGGATCGACTCGCGGTCGGCGACCACCTGGGCCGGGTCGGCCACCGAGGCCAGCACCCGCCCGTCCGGCACGGGGCCGACCCAGATCTCGTCGGGTCTCGGCTCGCCCGGATGGGTGGCGTGCCCGTCGCCCGGGCCGCCGAAGTCCATGGGCCGGGCACGCCGCTGGGCGCTGCCGAGCATGGTCAGGCAGACGTTGGTGGCGATGCGGTAGAGCCACGAGCGCAGGGCCGAGCGGCCCTCGAAGCCCTCGTAGCTCTTCCAGGCGCGCACCATCGTGTCCTGAACCGCGTCCTCGGCCTCGAAGGCGGAGCCGAGCATGCGGTAGCAGTAACCGGTGAGCTCGGGGCGGAAGGCCTCGAGCTGGATCTCGATCGGGGTGGCAACGTCGCTCACAGTGCCGAACCTAGCGGAGGGGTACGACAAGAAAAACCTCCGTCGCACCGATGAGTACGCCGGCTCGGCCCGGTCGTAGAGGGCACAGGACACGAGACGCCCGGAGGCACCCCATGACGAACTGGACGCAGGACAACGCCGGCACCGGCGAGTACGCCGAGGTCAACGGCATCAACCTGTACTACGAGTCGCACGGCGAGGGCCGGCCGCTGATCCTGCTGCACGGCGGGCTCGGCTCCGGCGAGATGTTCGGGCCGATCCTCGGGCAGTTCACGGCGAACCACCGCGTCATCCTGGTCGACCTGCAGGGCCACGGGCGTACGGCCGACATCGACCGGCCGATCGACGTGCGCTTCATGGCCGACGACGTGGCGGCGCTCATCGACCACCTCGGGCTGGAGAAGCCGGACGTGGTCGGCTACTCGCTCGGCGGCGGGGTGGCGCTGCAGGTGGCGTTCCGGCACCCGCAGAAGGTGGGCCGCCTGGTCGCCGGGTCGGCCGGCATCCGCCGCAACGCGATCTACCCGGAGATCCTCGAGCAGCAGGGGCAGGTGGGCGCGGCGGCCGCCGAGTTCATGAAGGAGACCCCGATGTACGAGCTGTACCAGCGCGTCGCCCCGCGCCCGGAGGACTTCCCGCGGCTGCTCGACAAGATCGGCCAGGCGATGGCGGTGGACTACGACTTCACCGAGGAGCTGCGCGGGGTGCAGGTGCCGACGCTGATCGTGGCCGCGGACGCCGACATGTGCCCGCCCGCGCACTTCGTCGAGATGTTCGCGCTGCTCGACGGCGGGCAGCGCGACGGCGGGTGGATGGGCGAGGGCCGGCCCAAGGGCGGGCACGCGCTGGCCATCCTGCCCGGCGTCACGCACTACAACGTGTTCATGTCGCCGCTGTTCGCCACGGCGGCGCTGACCTTCGTCGACGCCGCAGAGTGAGACGCCGCAGAGTGACGGCGTGTGGAGTGAGACACCGCGGAGTGACAGCCTGTGGAGCGAGGCGCCGCGGATGACGGCCGGTGGAGTGCGACGCCGCGGGCGACGGCCTGTGGAGCGAGACGCCGCGGAGTGACGGCCTGTGTAGCGAGACGCCGCGGATGACGGCCTGTGGACAACGGCCGCGACGACGCGGGCCTGTGGAAAACTAGCGAGTCGTCCGCGCGATCTCCGGTAGGGTGGCGGCCCCCGGGTGGGTGGGCTGGGCCGGTTGGAGAAGCTGAGCCGGTCGGAGCGGGGCCGGTTCGAGCTGGGCCGGTTCGAGCTGGGCCGGGTGAAGAAGCTGGGCCGGTCCGAGCGGGGCCGGCTGGGCAAGCCGCCCCGGCGAAGCACCCCCACCATCGCCGGGCAGGCGGCGCTCCACCCGCACGAGCACGGCGTGCACGGCGAACAGCACGAACCCCGCCAGCACCGGCACGAGCACCGGATGCACGACCACGGCCAGCACCCCCGCGATCACCACCACCCCGGTAGCGGCGAACAGCACGCCGGGCCGCGCCGCGACCAGCGAGCGCGCCCGGCATACGGCATGGGTCTCCGCCGTCCCCGCCAGCCCGGCCACCAGTGCGGCGAAGCCGGCGCCCAGCGCGGCGGCGAGCAGCACGGCCACGATCATCGCCGGTCCGCCCGGCACCGCCCCGCGGCGCAGCGCGGCCACGTCGATCAGGATCAGCCATCCGGCGCCCACGCACAGCGGCCCGGCGGCGAGCCCGGGCACGAGCCGCGCGCGGAACGCCGTCCAGCACTCCGCGGCCGTGGGCCATCGTCCGGCGGTGAGCAGCCGATGGATCGCCAGGCTGCCCACCGACAGGGCCGCCCCGGCGGTCAGCAGCGGCAGCGAGGCGAGCGTCACGAGGATGCCGAGCAGGGCCAGGTCGGCGCCGAGCCGCAGCGTGTCGCGCCAGTCGACGGGCATGGTCATCCCTTCAGGCCGCTGGTGTTGATGCCCTCGACGAGCAGGCGCTGGAACGCCACGAAGAACAGGAACACCGGGATGAGCGAGAGCAGCGACATCGCGAACATCGGGCCGACCGCGCTCTCGCTGGTGGAGTCGATGAACAGCGTCAGCGCCACCGGGGCCGTGTAGTCCTTGAGTTCCGACAGGAACACCAGCTGGCGGAAGAAGTCGTTCCAGGTCCAGATGAACGAGAAGATCGCCGTGGTGACCAGCGCCGGGCGGGACAGCGGCAGGATCACGTGCCGGAAGACGCTGTACGGCGATGCGCCGTCGATCACCGCGGCCTCGTCGAGTTCGCGCGGGATGCCCCGCATGAACTGCACCATGAGGAAGACGAAGAACGCCTCGGTGGCCAGGAACGCCGGCACGAGCAGCGGCAGGTACGGCCAGTCGCCGCCCACCCAGCCGAGGCTGCGGAACAGGATGTACTGCGGGATGATCAGTACGTGCCCGGGCAGCAGCAGCGTGCCGATCATGAGCGCGAACCAGAACCCGCGCAGCCGGAACCGCAGACGGCCCAGGGCGTACGCGGCCAGCAGGCACGAGATCGTGTTGCCGAGCACGGTCAGCAGCGAGACGAGCGCGCTGTTGACGAAGAACCGGCCGAAGCTGACGTCGAACTTGCTCCAGCCCTCGCTGAAGTTGCCGGGGGTGAACTCGCGCGGGATCAGCCCGATGTTGTTGACGATCTCCGAGGGCGACTTGACCGACGTGCCCACCATCCACAGCAGCGGGTAGAGCACGACCGCGAGGATGAGCAGCAGCGCCACGAGACGGAGGGGAGAACGCATCACCGCTCCTCGTTGTCGGAGTAGTGGACCCAGAAGCGGCCCGTGCTGAACAGCGCCACCGTGATGAGGCCGATCACGATCAGGAACACCCACGCCATCGCGGACGCGTAGCCCATGTCGAGCTCGGTGAAGCCCTTGATGTAGAGGTTCAGCGTGTACATCAGCGTGGAGTCGACCGGGCCGCCGGTGCCGTTGGAGAGCACGAACGCGGCCGTGAAGCCCTGGAAGCCGTTGATGGTCTCGAGCACGAGGTTGAAGAAGATGACCGGCGAGAGCATCGGCAGCGTGATGTGCACGAACTTGCGCCAGGCGCTCGCGCCGTCGACCGAGGCCGCCTCGTACAGCTCGACCGGCACCTGCTTGAGGCCGGCCAGGAAGATCACCATCGGCGCGCCGAACTGCCAGATCGCCAGCAGGATCAGCGTGTAGAGCGCCCAGTCCGGGTCGTTGACCCAGGGCAGGCCCTCGATGCCGAACAGCGCCAGGAACGAGTTGAACGCGCCGTCGCGGTTGAACATGCTGACCCACACGATCGCCAGCGCGACGCTGCCGCCTAGCAGCGAGGGAAGGTAGAACAGCCCGCGGAACAGCGCGATGCCGCGCATCGCCCGGTTGAGCAGCATCGCGACGCCGAGCGCGGCGGCCAGCTTGAGCGGCACGGCCACCAGGGCGAAGGTCACCGTCACCCGGACGGAGTGCCAGTACGAGTCGTCGGCGGTGAACATGCGCCGGTAGTTGTCGAGGCCGACCCAGTTCGCCTCGCTCAGCGGGATGAGCGGGCTGTAGTCGGTGAAGCTGATGTACAGCGAGATCAGCATCGGGATCGCCGTGATGCCGAGCAGGCCCAGCAGCCACGGCGAGAGGAAGACGTATCCGGCCAGGTTCTCGCGGCGCCGGCGGGCCCGCCGCCCCTGCCGCGGGGCGGCGGGGGCGACGGGAGCGGGGGTCAGGGTCGAGGCGGTCACGACGCGCCGATCGCCGCCTTGGCCGCGCTGACGAACGCGGCCGCGCCCTGTTCCGGGGTCTGCCGGCCGTAGACGACCTCCTCGGCGATCGTGATGAGCTCGGACCGCACCTTGCTGTGGCCCTGCGGCGGCACGCCGGGCGGGTTGGGCCCGAACTTGGTGCCGAGCTCGTCCTGCACCGCGATCGTCTGCTTCATGTTCGGGTCGGACACCGTGTCGGCGACCTGCTTGCGGACGTCGAGGTTCGGCGGGAGCCCGCGGTCGGTGCCCAGGATCTTGCCGGCCTCCGGGTCGTTCGCCAGGAAGTTGATCACGTCGACCGCGACGTCCTTGTTCTTGCTGCCGCGGAACGCCGAGAAGTACATCGAGGCGCGGGCCCACTGGGCGTCCGGGTTGCCGGGGTACGCCACCACACCGAGCTCGGCGTCGGTGTTTTTCTTGAGCTCGGGCATCTGGTTGGCCCAGACCCACGACGTGCCGGCCTTGCCGGTGACGACCAGCTGCTTGCTGACGTCGCTGGCGTTGCCCTCGTGGATGACGTCCGGGGTGGGCGTGGCGCCCTTGTCGCGGGCGTTCTTCCACAGCGTGAACCACTTGGTCATGTCGGCCTCGTCGAAGCCGAGCTGCTTGCCGGCGTACAGGTCCTTGCCGTTCTGCCGCAGGAAGACCCACAGCGCCTGGTAGACCGCGGACGCGTCCTGGGTGCCCGGCAGCTTGGCCACCTTGGACACGTTCGCCGCCCAGTCGACGAACGCCTCCCAGCTCATGCCGGTCTTCGGCTCGGGCAGCTTGTACTTGGCCAGCAGCGTCTTGTTGTAGACCAGGCCCTGGGTGTTCTCGCCCATGGGCACGCCGGCCAGCTTGCCCTCGACCTTGCCGTACTCGAGCAGGCTCTTGGGGAACTTGGTGACGTCGAGCTTGCCGTTCTCGGTGTACGGGGTGAGGTCGAGCGTGACGCCGCGGCCGGCGTACTCGGAGATGTAGTTGTCGTCGATCTGGAAGATGTCCGGTGCGTTGCCGCCCGCGGTGAGCGTGGCGAGCTTGTCGAAGTACCCCTGGTTGCCCTGCCACGTCGTCTTGAACGTGACGTCGGGGTGCTTGGAGGTGTAGAGCTTGAGCGCCTGGTCGGTCAGCTCGGCGCGCTTCTCGGCGCCCCACCAGAAGATCGACAGCTCGGTCTTGCCGCTGCTGCCGCCGCCTTCGTCGTCACCGCCGCAGGCCGCGGCGCCGACCAGGAGCGGGACGGTCAGGGCCGCGGCGAGCAGCCTGCGGCGGGTAGTACGTTGAGCGGGCGTGTTGCCCCGCTGGATGGGCTCCATGACGCTTCTCCTAATCAGGAAGCGACACCTCCGGGGGCGTGCACGCTGCCCGGGTCCGCAGGGCTGTGCGGACCCGGGCCCCGCCCCGTCGAGTCGCGAATGACCAGTTCGGTCTGCAGATGGATGTGTGCGGTGGTGCGACGGTCGTCGCCATGCGCGAGGAGCATGTCGACGGCCGCCCGACCGGCGGCGGCGGTGGGGGTCGCCACCGTGGTCAGCTTCGGGCGGGTGAGCCGGCTGAGCATGATGTCGTCGATCCCGACGACGCTGACGTCGCCGGGCACCCGGGCGCCGGCGGCCAGCAGACCCTCGATGAGCCCGATCGCCATGAGGTCGTTGTAGGCGAGCACGGCGGTGGCGCCGGCCCGGATGACGTCCTCGGCGACGGTGAGCCCGCCGACCTCGGTCGGCGGGTTGGGGCCGATGATGGTGAGCTCGGCCCCGGCTGCCCGCGCGGTCGCGGTGGCGGACCGCCGTATCTCCCGGCTGGTCCACGAGCCGCGGGGGCCGCTGAGCAGGGCGACCCGGCGGTGGCCGAGCCCGGTGAGATGCTCGACCGCGATCTTCGCGCCGCGGGCGACGTCCATCACGACGGCCGGGATGCCGGCGATCTGACGATTGACCACGACCAGCGGCACCTCGCGGCTGAGCTGCTCGATGAGCGCGTTGCTCATCCGCGGGCTGACCAGCAGCACGCCGTCGACCTGCTTGGCCAGCGCCCGCACCACCTCCTCCTCGAGCGCGGCGTCCTCGTTGGTGTCGGCGACGAAGATGTGGTGGTCGTGCTTGCGGGCCTGGCTCTCCGCCGCCTTGATCAGCGGCGGGAAGAACGGGTTGGCGATGTCGGCCACGATCAGGCCGATGTTGTAGGTGCGGCCGGTGATGAGCGCCCGGGCGGCCCGGTTGGGCCGGTATCCCAGCTGCTCGGCACAGGCCAGCACGCGGGTGCGCGTGTTCGGGTTGACGAGGTGCGGCGCCGAGAACGTGCGGGACACCGTGGAGATGTGCACGCCGGACGCCCGAGCGACGTCGCGGATGGTCACCGCCATGCCCCACGCTCCCTTGTGTCCCCCGTCACTGATGGTGCCCATTAATGCAAGCGGTTGCACGACTGTCAATGCCGTTCTGTTGCGCCGAGGTTGCAAATGGACGCCTGCAATCGGTCCATCGGCGGGCAATACCGGACCAACGGCACGCGATCATTGACGTACGGGAATCGATCTGCCTAACTTTCCTGCAAACCTTTGCCGCCACGGCGGGAGTGATCATGACGAGACGCAGAATCGCCCTTGTCGGCACCGGATCGCGGGCCGAGATGTTCCTCCGCGCGGTCACCGACGACCACGCCGACACCACCGAGCTGGTCGCGCTGGCCGACGTCAACCAGGCCCGGATGGACGTGCACAACGGCTGGCTCCCCCGGCCGGTGCCCACCTACCGGGCCGCCGACCTCGCGCGGATGCTGGCCGAGCAGCGCGTCGACGAGCTGATCGTGACCAGCGTGGACAGCACCCACGCCGGGCACATCGTCACCGCGCTCGAGGCCGGCTGCGACGTCATCACCGAGAAGCCGATGACCGTCGACGCGCCCAGTTGCGAGCGCATCCTCGACGCCGTCGAGCGCACCGGCCGCCGAGTGCAGGTCGCCTTCAACTACCGGTTCAACCCGGTGCACGAGGTGGTGCGCACGCTGCTGGCCGGCGGCGAGATCGGCGAGATCGGCTCGGTGCACTTCGAGTGGCTGCTCGACGTGCGCCACGGCGCCGACTACTTCCGCCGCTGGCACCGCGACAAGGCGAACTCGGGCGGCCTGCTCGTGCACAAGTCGGGTCACCACTTCGACCTGGTGAACTGGTGGCTGGGGGCCGCGCCCGCCGAGGTGTACGCGTCCGGGCGGCTGTTCTTCTACGGCGAGAAGGGCAGCGGGCACGGGCACGCGGACGACAGGTTCGCGCTCGACCTGACCGCCGACCCGCGGCTGCGGGCGCTCTACCTCGACGCCGCGGCCGAGGACGGCTACCGCCGCGACCAGGACGTGTTCAGCCCCGGCATCACGATCGAGGACGACCTGGCGGTGCTGGTCCGCTACGACACCGGCGCCACGATGACCTACCACCTCACCGCGTACGCCCCCTGGGAGGGCTACCGGCTGATGGTCAACGGCAGCAAGGGCCGGCTGGAGCTGGAGGTGGTCGAGAGCGACCACGTCAGCCCGGCCGCCGCGGGCATGGTCAAGCAGGGCGCCAGCCCCGAGTCCGGCTCCGTGACGCTGACCATCCGGCCGTACTGGACACCGCCGTACGCCGTGGAACTGCAACCGGTGGACCGGGAGGGCCACGGCGGCGCCGACAAGCGCATGACCGCCGTGCTGCTCGGCGGCGGCACCGACCCGATGAACCGTTCCGCGACCGCCCGCGACGGCGCGCTGGCCCTGCTCACCGGGCTGGCGGCCAACCGCAGCCTGCAGGAGCGGGCGCCCGTGCGAGTGGCCGACCTGCTGACCCGGAAGGTGACCAGCCCGTGACCGACCCCCTCCTCACCACCGGCCTCGCGCGCGAGCTGTACGCGGTGGCGCGCGACCTGCCGCTGCTCAGCCCGCACGGTCACGTCAACCCGGCGCTGCTCGCCGACGACGAGCCGTTTCCCGACCCGGCGCGGCTGCTGGTCGTCCCCGACCACTACGTGACCCGGATGCTGCTGAGCCAGGGCATCCCGCCGGACCGGCTCGGCGTGCCGCGCCGCGACGGCGGTCCGGTCGAGACGGACCCGCGGGCGATCTGGCGGCTGCTCGCGGCCAACTGGCACCTGTTCCGCGGCACCCCCTCCCGGCTGTGGCTGGAGCAGACCTTCCGTACGGTCTTCGAGGTCGACACGCCGCTGCGCGCCGAGACCGCCGACGAGGTGTACGACGCGATCGCCGCGCGGCTGGCCGAGCCGGAGTTCCGCCCCCGGGCGCTGTTCGAGCGGTTCGGCATCGAGGTGCTCGCGACCACCGAGTCGCCCACCGACGACCTGTCCCGGCACGCCAAGCTCGCCGCCGACGGGTGGGGCGGCCCCGGCGGGCGGGTGATCAGCACGTTCCGGCCCGACGACGTGGTCGATCTCGAACGCGAGGGCTGGGCCGCCAACGTGGCGCGGATGGGCGAGCTGGCCGGGGAGGACACCGGCACGTACGCCGGCTACCTGGCCGCGCTGCGCCGCCGCCGCGAGGCGTTCATCGCGATCGGCACGACGTCCTCGGACCACGGGCACCCCACCGCCCGTACGGCGGCGCTCTCCCCCGCCGACGCCGCGAGGATCTACGACTGCGCGCTGCGCGGGGAGGTGTCCGCCGCCGACGCCGAGACGTTCCGCGCGCACATGATCCTCGAGTTCGCGCGGATGTCGCTCGACGACGGTCTGGTCCTGCAGCTGCACCCCGGCGCGTCGCGCGACCACAACCGCGCGCTGTTCGCGGCGCACGGGCGCGACGTGGGGGGCGACATCCCCCAGGCGACCGACTACGTGCACGCGCTGCGCCCGCTCCTCGACGCGTACGGCATGGAACCCCGGCTGCGGGTGGTGCTCTACACGCTCGACGAGACCGCGTTCAGCCGCGAGCTGGCCCCGCTGGCCGGCGGCTATCCCGCGCTGTTCCTGGGCGCGCCGTGGTGGTTCCTCGACACGCCGGACGCGATGCGCCGGTTCCGTGAGGCGGTCACCGACTCGGCCGGCTTCTACAACACCGCCGGGTTCGTCGACGACACCCGGGCGTTCTGCTCCATTCCCGTACGCCACGACATCGCGCGGCGGGTCGACGCGGCGTACCTCGCCTCGCTGGTCGAGCAGGACCGCCTGCCCGCCGACGAGGCCGCCGAGACGATGGCCGACCTCGCCTACCACCTGCCCAAGCGGATCTTCAAGCTCGGAAAGGGTCGCTCATGACCACCATCACCGGGGTGACGGTGCACGACGTCCGGTTCCCCACCGCGGCGGCGGGCGACGGCTCCGACTCCATCAACCGCGGCGACTACTCGGCCACGTACGTCGAACTGGCGACCGACGCCGGGATCACCGGCACCGGCTTCACGTTCACCAACGGCCAGGGCAACGAGCTCACCTGCGCCGCGGTCCGCGCCCTGGCGCCCACGCTGACCGGCCTGGACGTCGACGGCGACCAGCTCGCGTTCCTGCGCTCGCTCACCGCCCACCCGCAGCTGCGCTGGCTCGGCCCCGAGAAGGGCGCGCTGCACATGGCGACCGGCGCGGTGGTGAACGCGGTGTGGGACGTGCGCGCCAAGGCCGCGCAGAAGCCGATGTGGCAGTTCCTGGCGGAGCTGCCGACCGAGGACCTGGTGTCGTGCGTGGACTTCCGGCACATCGACGACGCGCTGACGCCCGCCGAGGCCGCCGCCATCCTGGACAAGGGACTCGACGGGCTGGCCGACCGGCTGGCGCTGCTGCAGGCCGAGGGCTTCCCGTCGTACACGACCAGCGTGGGCTGGCTGGGCTATCCCGACGACAAGGTGCGGGCGCTGACCCGGCAGGCGTACGCCGAGGGCTGGCGCGCCATGAAGATGAAGGTCGGCGGCCCGATCGAGGACGACGTGCGCCGCGCCGGCATCATCCGCTCCGAGATCGGCCCGGACGCGCTGCTGATGATGGACGCCAACCAGATCTGGGGCGTCGACGAGGCGATCGCGAACATGGCCCGGCTGGCCGAGTTCGACCCGTACTGGATCGAGGAGCCCACCCACCCCGACGACGTGCTGGGCCACGCACGCATCCAGCGGGCGGTCGCCCCGGTGCGGGTCGCCACCGGCGAGGTCGCCGCCAACCGGGTCGTCTTCAAGCAGCTGCTGCAGGCCGACGCGATCGGCGTCATGCAGGTCGACGCGTGCCGGGTCGCCGGCATCCCCGAGGTGCTCGCCGAGCTGCTGCTGGCCGCCAAGTTCGGCGTGCCGGTCTGCCCGCACGCCGGCGGCGTCGGGCTGTGCGAGCTGGTGCAGCACCTGGCCGTCTTCGACTACCTGCGCGTCGGCACGTCGCTGGACGGGCGCATGGTCGAGTACGTGGACCACCTGCACGAGCACTTCGCCGACCCGGTGCGCACCCGCGACGGCCGCTACCTGGTGCCCACCCGGCCCGGCTACAGCTCCGACATGCTGCCCGACTCGATCGCCCGGTTCTCCTTCCCGGACGGTCCCGCATGGAACTGAGCCGTTCCGCCCTCGCGCGGGTGCCGGTCGGGTCGCGCCCGCGCATCGCGGCCCCCGCGCCGGGCATCGTGCACCTCGGCCTGGGCGCCTTCCACCGCGCGCACCAGGCGGTGTTCACCGAGGACGCGATGGCCGCGGCCGGCGGCGACTGGGGCATCGTGGGCGTCGCGCCTCGCTCGCCGCAGGTCGTCGAGGCGATGCGGGCGCAGGACGGGCTGTTCAGCGTCACCACGCTCGGCCCCTCGGGCAGCAGCACGCGGGTGATCGGCTCGTCGGCCGGGCAGCTGCTCGCCGCGGCCGACCCGGACGCCGTGGTGACGCTGCTGGGCGACCCGGCGATCCGGGTGGTGACGCTGACGGTGACCGAGAAGGCGTACCGGCTGGACCCCGCCACCGGCCGGCTGCTGCTCGACGACGAGCTGCGCGCCGACCTCGAGACCGACCGCCCCCCGCGGACGGTGCCCGGCCTGCTGATCCGCGGCCTGATCGCCCGGCGGCGCGCGGACGCCGGCCCGATCGCGCTGGTCAGCTGCGACAACCTGCCGGCGAACGGGCACCGGATGCGTGGCCTGGTCGAGACGCTCGCGACGGCGTGCGCGGTGAGCGACTGGGTGCGCGCGAACGTCACGTTCCCCGGCACGATGGTCGACCGCATCGTGCCCGCCAGCACCGACGAGACGCTCGCGGTGGCGGCGAAGGCCCTGGGCGTACGGGATGCCGCCGCGGTGTGCGGGGAGCCGTACCTGGCCTGGGTCATCGAGGACGACTTCCCCGGCGGGCGCCCCGCGTGGGAGCAGGCCGGCGCCGTCATGACCGGCGACCCGCGCCCGTGGGAGCTGCTGAAGGTGCGCACGCTCAACGGCGTCCACTCGGCGATCGCCTATCTGGGCGCCGTGGCCGGCCGGGAGACCATCGCCGCCGCGCTCGATCTCCCCGGGCTGCGCCCCGCCGTGCAGCGGCTCATCACCGAGGACGTCGCGCCCAGCCTGGTCCCGCCCGCGGGCGTCGACGCGCTGGCGTACGGCGACGAGGTGCTCGCCCGGTTCGCCAACCCCGCCATGGGCCACCGCACGGTGCAGGTCGCGATGGACGGCACCCAGAAGCTGCCGCAGCGGATCCTGCACACCATCGAGGACAGGCGCGCCGCGGGCGCCGTGCCGCGGTGGGCCGGCCTGGCCGTCGCCGGCTGGATGCGGTTCGTGCAGGGCGTCGCGGACGACGGCCGCCCGCTGCCGTTGAACGACCCGCTGGCCGACCGGATCCGGGCCCGGCTGGCCGCCGCCCCCGCGACCCCCGACGGGGTGGTGGATGCCCTGCTGGGGCTGGACACCGTGTTCTCGCCGGCGCTGGCCGCGGACGCCGAGCTGCGGGCGGTGCTCGTCGAGTGGCTGACGGCGTTCGAGAAGCACGGCGTGGCGCAGACGCTGGCCGGTGCCGCGTGAGCCCGTCGGCGCGGGTCGCGCTGATCGGCGCCAACGGGCACGGCCGCTGGCACCGGCGGCTCATCGCCTCGCTGGACGGCGTCACGCCGGCCGGGCTGGCCGACGTGCGGCCCATCGATCCCCCGGCCGCCGAACCGGTTTTCACCGACCACCGCGAACTGCTCGCGGCGACCCGCCCCGACGTGGTGGTGATCTGCACGCCGCCGCACACCCACCTGCCGATCGCGCTCGACGCCCTGGCCGCCGGCTGCGACCTGCTGCTGGAGAAGCCGCCGGTGACCTCGCTGGCGGCCCACCACACGCTGCTCGCCGCCGTGGACGCCGCCGGGCGGGCCTGCCAGGTCGGCTTCCAGGCGCTGGGCTCGCTGGCGTGGGCCCGGTTCCGCGACGCGCTGACGCCGTCGGTCACCGGGCTGACCGCGGTCGCCTCGTGGAAGCGCGACGACGCCTACTACGCCCGCGCGCCGTGGGCCGGCCGCCGCTCGGTCGACGGCCGCCCGGTGGTCGACGGCGCGCTCGTCAACCCCTTGGCGCACGCCGTCATGCAGGCGCTGGCGGCGGGCGCCGCGACGGGCGCGGGCCGCCCCCGCCAGTTGGAGGTCGAACGCTACCGGGTGCGCGACATCGAGGTGGAGGACACCGCGTTCGCCCGCATCACGTTCGACAGCGGCCTGCCCCTGCTCGTGGCCGTGACCCTGGCCGGCGAGGACTTCGTCGCCGGCGAGATCGAGGCGCGCCTGCCCGGCGGCCGCGCGCTGCTGGAATATCCGACCGACCGGCTGGCCCTGCCCGGCGAGGCGTCGCTCGTGGACGTTCCCGGCCGCACCGACCTGCTGACCGACCTGCTGCGGCACCGGGCCGAGGGCACGCCGCTGCTCGTGCCGCTGCGGGCGACCGCCGACTTCACCACCGTGCTCGAGGCCCTGACCGTGCCCGGCGCGCCCGCGCCCCGGCTGCTCGGCCCCGGCGTCGTCGCGGTCGAGGGCGCCGAGCGGACGATCCCCGGCATCAACGCGCTGCTGCGCCGGGCGGCGGCGAGCCTGTCGCTGCCCTCGGAGCTGGACGTGCCGTGGGCGGTGAAGCCCTACTCCTGCCGCCTGCCGGCCAGGTAGGCCTCAGTCGTCGAGCGTGCCCGGCGGCCGCAGCTCGTCGCCGCGGCGGACGAAGGTGCGCAGCGCGACCAGCTCGCCGCGGTCGAAGCCGCGCACCCGGACCGTACGGGCCCCGGCGCAGTTCACCACCCGGACCGGCCCGGTGTCGTCGCCCAGGTCGGCGCTGTAGCGGGGCCGCCCGTCGACCTCGAAGTCGGCCCGGTCGGCGCCCGCCACCGCGAAGCTCGCCGTCAGGTGACCGTCCGCCTCGGACAGCGCGACGTCGAAGCGGCGCGGCGGCGTCTTCTCGAGCAGCTCGGCCGCGGCCGCCATCAGGTCGGCGTCGTCCTCGAGAAGGTCGCGGCGGGTCGTCACGTGCCGCTCGTCCGGCGCCACGCCGTAGTCCTCCAGCGGGCTGCCCGCGTTGGGCCCGACGCGCGTCACCCGGCGGATCACCAGCGACAGGCCCGCGCCCAGCGGCAGCGGCTTGAACGGCGAGTCCGGCTGCCCGGCCAGCGACCCGGTCAGGTCGGCCAGCTGCCAGACGTTGCCGCCGCCCGCGCCGGTGTTGCCGTCGGTGCCGAGCACCAGCCCGATGCGGTTGTCCTGGAAGCCCGCCGCGAAGATGTCCGCGGCGGAGTAGCACCGCGCGTCGGTCAGCAGCACGATGGGGCCGAAGTAGGACTGCGGCACGGCGTCGAACCACTCCCGCTCGGTGAAGGGGACCCCGGCCGAGTACGGCGCACCCGACTCCAGCGCCTGTTCCATGGACCTCAGCCACGGCCCGAGGTGGTCGTTCGCCCGGCAGATGCGCAGGTTCAGCGCGGTGGCCGCGAACTGCGCCGGCTCGGGCTCCACGGGCCGCGCCACCAGCGCCTGCAGGCACAGCTCCGCGGCGACGACCGCCCCGCCGCCGTTGCCGCGGATGTCGAGCACCAGCCCGTCCGCGGGCAGCTCGCCCAGCAGCCGCGCGAACTCGCGCACGAAGGCGACGATCCCGCCCCCGGTCGGCAGGAACGTGCGGATCCGCAGGTGGCCGACCACCCGCGCGCCCACGGTGACCCGGCGCGCCTCGAAGACCGTCGCGAGCTCCGGGAGCACGGGCACGCTCTGCGGGCCGGCGACCGCGGGCTGCCCCGACTCCTCGGCCGCGAGCGCCTGCGGCGCGAACAGGGCCGTGCGCAGCCGGGCCAGGTGGGCGCCCTCCACGTCGATGCCGAGCGGTGTGTCCGCCGATGCGCTCGTGGTGGCGGCCGCGGCGGCGATCGGCGTGGCGCTCCACCGCAGCCGGATGTCGCGCGGCTGCTGCTGCGCGTCGAGGTAGCTCAAGTCGATCCAGTCCTCGTCCGGCGGCCGGGCGAAGGCCAGCGACCGCACCGTGAACATCTGCAGCGCGCGGGCGTGCCGCGCCTCGGGGTTGGCGCCCGGCAGTCGTTCCGCGAACCGTTCCACCGCCCGCGCGATCGGCACGCCGTTCCAGTGCGTCACCTCGACGCCGAAGCGGAACCCCGCGTCGTCCAGGTGCGGCAGCTCGCCCTGCCGCCGCCCGACCAGGTAGCGCCGGCGACCGTCCTCGGTGAACTCCTTGAGCAGGAACGGCAGGAACACCGCGACCCCGTTGAACGGCTCGGGCAGCGTGTATCGGGTGTGCAGGTCGCGCAGCGAGTTGAAGATGTCCGCGAGCTCGGCGTGCATGCGCCACTCGGGCCCCGGGTCGCCGTCGCGGCCCAGCCGCTGCCCGAGCAGCCGCAGCCGCTGCAGCGGGTTGATGCCGTAGCGCGCCACCTTGAACGGCAGCAGCGCGTAGTTGTGCTCGAGCAGCAGCAGCGCCTGCTCCACGATGAGCCGCCGCTGCGCCGGGGTGAGCCGGCCGACCTCGGTGCTGCCGAGAAAGTCGTCGAGCGACACCGCCTGCGTCATGTCCGTCCCCTCCCGGCCGCCGGACCTCAGCGTAGGGCGGCCGGGGACGGGCGCCGCTGTCCGATCTAGGACGGGTCCAGGTCGCTCACCAGCACCCGGAGGTGGCGGGTGAGCGTGCCGCCGGGCGGGATGACGAGCGGTTTCTCGTACGCCAGGGCCGCGCACACGCCGATGTAGTCCTCGGTGCGCACGAACCAGCGGTCGTCGCCCTCGAGACCGCGGAACGTCAGCGCGTAGCGGTCGTCGACCGTGAGCGTCAGCGAGGCGGCGGTGCTGCCGTGCGGCTCGTCGCCGCGGTCGGTGGTGGCCGTGGCCTTGCCGGGCGGGCAGCGCCAGAAGAAGCCGCCGTACCCGGCCCCGCCCGTACGGCCGTGGGTGGCCGGGCTGCCGAGGCTGACCTGATGCCGCTCGGGCGCGGTGAGGGCGTACCGGAAGGACAGCTCCCATCCCCCCTCGGCGGGCGCCGCGGTGATCCGCCGATCCTCAGTCAGCAGCGTGCCCTGCTCGCCGTCGCACCACCGCAGCCGCTCGGAAAGGCCCTGCCCGGCGGGCTCCCAGCCGTCGTGCCGGATCGAGCCGTGGTCCTCCAGCCAGGTGTAGCCGCGGCCGCGCACGAACGTGCGGCCGCCCCACAGGTTCCAGCCGTTCACGTCGGCGACCGTGACCGAGGCGCCGAGGTGCCAGGGGTGATCGAAGCACAGCTCGTCGGTCACCACAGTCCCGCCGAGCGTCCGCACGGGATGCAGGTAGGGCCGCGGCGCCAGCCGGATGTCGAGCGGCGGGTCCACGACGTACGTCGCCACCTCCATCTCCCCCACCCGCAGAACGCTCACGCCGGCCTTCTCCCGGTGCGCTCGCTCGCCGCCGGTCACGCCACGGCCGCCTCGTAGCCGGCCAGCGCCTCGGCGAGCACCTCGGGGCCGGGGCGCGACCACACCTGTTCGTGGAACACCTCCACCTCCACGTGGCCGTCGTAGCCGGTCTCGCGCACCGCCCGGGCGAACCGTCGCATGTCGACCGACCCGGTGCCGGGCAGGCCGCGGCCGAGCAGCACGCCCTCGGGCAGCGGCGTGATCCAGTCGGCGAGCTGGAACGCCGCGATCCGCCGCTCGCGGCCCGCCTCGGCGATGCCGTCCCACACCCGGTCGTCCCACCACAGGTGGTAGGTGTCGATCACGACGCCGACCGCCTCGGCGGGGAAAGGCCTTGCCAGCTCCAGCGCCTGCCCGAGCGTGGCCACCACGCAGCGGTCGGAGCAGAACATCGGGTGCAGCGGCTCGATCGCCAGCCGGACGCCCGCGGCGAGCGCGTCGGGCACGAGCGCGCCGATCGCGTCGCCGACGTGGCGGCGGGCGCCGTCCAGGTCGCGGCTGCGGCCCGGCAGCCCGCCGCTGACCAGCACCAGGGTGTCGGTGCCGAGCGCGGCGGCCTGCTCGATGGCGCGCCGGTTCTCGTCGTACCAGTCGGCCTCGTGGAAGAAGCCGCCGCGGCACAGCGACGAGACGGTGAGGCCGGCATCCCGTACGAGGGAAGCCGCCTTTTCGGTGCCGTACTCGTACACTTCCTCGCGCCACAGCCCGACGGCCCGCACGCCGGCCGCGACGCACCCGGCCACCAGCTCGTCGAGCGGCCAGCGCTTGGTCGTGGCCTGGTTGAGCGAGAACCCCTTCATCGGCTCATCCCCACGGTCGTCAGCCACGCGCCGGCGCGGTGGGCGGCCAGGTCGGCGTCCGGCAGCAGGCCCGCCTCGTCGGCCAGCCGCATGAGCGTCAGCAGGTGGCGCGGCGAGCGGCCGGACTGGGCGCCGTTGACCATCGTGAGGTGGTCCTGGTGGCCGGCGAGCCAGTTCAGGAACACAATGCCGGTCTTGTAGTGGTAGGTCGGCGCGGCGAACAGGTGCCGGGCGAGCGGCAGCGTCGGCGCCAGGATCCGCTTGTACGCGGCCGTGTCGCCCTCGTCGAGCGCCCGGAACGCGGCCGCGGCGGGCGGGGCGATCACCGCGAGGACGCCGAGCAGCGCCTCCGAGTGGCCCCGGTCGTCGCCGAGGATGAGCTCCGGATAGTTGAAGTCGTCGCCGGTGTACATGCGCACGCCCCGGGGCAGCCGGCGGCGCATCTCGACCTCGTACGCGGCGTCGAGCAGCGACAGCTTGATGCCCTCGACCCGGTCGCGGTGCTCGTCGATGATCTCGAGCACGGTCTCGTGGCGGCCCCAGTACCCGGCGAGCGCGGGGTCGAACGCCTCGCCGAGCCAGTGCAGCAGCACGGGCTTGTCCGCCTGGGCCAGCACCTCGCCGTAGACGCGCTTGTAGTCGTCGGCGTCGCGGGCGGCCGCGGCCAGGTGACGGCTGCACATCAGCACCGGGGTGGCGCCCGCGTCGCGGACGTCGTGCAGCTGCTCCAGATAGGCCTTGGTGATGTCGTCGATGGTCGCCGGTCCCGGGGGCAGCTGGTCGGTGGCCACACCCGCGACGATCGCGCCGCCGACCGCGCGGGCCTCGGCGGCGCTGCGCCGGATCAGCTCGCGGGTGGCCGGGTAGTCCAGCCCCGCGCCGCGCTGGGCGGTGTCCATCGCCTCGGCGACCCCGAAGCCGTACGACCACAGGTGGTGCCGGAAGCGCAGCGTCGTGTCCCAGTCGAGCACGGCCGGCGCGCCCGGGATGTTCTCCGCCTGCGGATCGGCCGTGACCGGCGCAGCGGCGTACGCTACCCGGCTGCGGAAAGGCCTTTCCTTGCCGAACTCCTGGCCGCGCCCGCTGAATCGGATCGTCATCGCCGCGCTGCCTTCACCCTCGCGGCTGCCGGGCTCGGTCGTCATCGCCGTGCTCCTTCGCTCTCGCGGCCGCTGAGCCCGGTGATCATCGCGGCAGCTCCGGGATCTCGAGCCGGCGGCCCTCCGCCGACGACTGCAGGCCCAGCTCGGCCACCTGGACGCCGCGGGCGCCGGCCCACAGGTCGCCGGTGTAGGGGCTGTCCTCGGCGACGTACCGCAGGAACTGCTCCCACTGGGCGCGGAAGCCGTTGACGAAGACCTCGTTGTCGGGCACCTCCTGCCACTGCTCGCGGAAGCGCTGCGTGGTCGGCACGTCCGGGTCCCACACCGGCTTGGGCGTGGTGGCGCGCGGCTGGATGCGGCAGTGGTGCAGGCCCGCGACCGCGCTGCCGTGCGTGCCGTCCACCTGGAACTCGACCAGCTCGTCGCGGTTGACCCGCACCGCCCACGACGAGTTGATCTGCGCGACGATCCCGCCGTCGAGCTCGAACAGCCCGTAGACGGCGTCGTCGGCGGTCGCCGCGTACGGCTCGCCCGCCTCGTCCCAGCGCCGGTCGATGTGCGTCACCGAGCGCGCGGTCACCGCCCGCACCGGACCGAAGATCTGTTCGAGCACGTAGTGCCAGTGCGGGAACATGTCCAGCGTGATGCCACCGCCGTCGGCCGCCCGGTAGTTCCACGAGGGACGCTGCGCGCTCTGCCAATCGCCTTCGAACACCCAGTACCCGAACTCCCCGCGGACGCACAGCACGCGCCCGAAGAATCCGCCGCGCACCAGCCGGTGCAGCTTCTGCAGGCCCGGCAGGAACAGCTTGTCCTGCACCACGCCGTGCTTGATCCCTGCCGCGTCCGCCTCGCGGGCCAGCTCGACGGCCTCCGTCAGGCTCTCGGCGACCGGCTTCTCGGTGTAGATGTGCTTGCCCGCCTCGATCGCCGCGCGCAGCGCCTTGACGCGGGCCGAGGTCACCTGGGCGTCGAAGTAGATCTGCACGTCCGGGCGGGCGAGCGCGCCCTCGAGGTCGGTGGTCCAGTCGCTGAGGCCGTGCCGCTCGGCGAGCGCGCGGAGCTTGGCCTCGCTGCGGCCGACGAGCACCGGCTCGGGCCAGAGCACCGTGCCGTCGCGCAGCGGCAGGCCGCCGTCGGACCGGATGGCGAGGATCGAGCGGATGAGGTGCTGACGCAGGCCCATCCGTCCGGTGACGCCGTTGAGAACTATGCCGAGGGGTGTCCGGTCCATGGATCTGCCTCCGTCGTTGTCGCTCGCCGCCTTCCCTGGCGGCCGTCGTCGCCCGCGTCGCTCCGCCCAGCCACTTTCGGCGCCGCGATTCTGCCGCGGAAGGCCTGAGGTAAGCGCTTTCCTGACACCGTACGGGGCGCGGTGCCGGACGGGCAAGACCGGCGGCGGTATCCTCCGGTCGGCAACGGCTTTCAACAGGAGGTGAGCGTGGCGACCTTGGCGGACGTGGCGCGTCGCGCCGGGGTGTCCACCGCGACCGCATCGCGGATCATCAATGGCAGTACGAAGCCGGTGGCCGAGGAGCTGCGCGCCCGCGTGCTGGCCGCGGTCGCCGAGCTGCGCTACGTGCCCAACGCGCACGCGCAGATGCTGGCCCGCTCGCACCGCAACGCCGTCGGGGTGCTCGTGCACGACGTCTCCGACCCGTACTTCGCCGAGATCACCCGGGGTCTGCAGCGCATGGCCACCGACGCCGGCCGGCTGGTCATCATCTGCAACACGTTCCGCGACCCGGCCCGCGAGCTGCAGTACATCGACCTGCTGCACGCCCACCAGGTCGCCGCGATCGTGGTGGCCGGGTCCGGCTATCTCAACGCCGAGGCCGAGTCCGAGCTGGCCGACCGCATGCTGAGCTTCGAGGCCACCGGCGGCCGCATCGCCGTCATCGGCCGCCACGGCTACCGCTGCGACACCGTCCTGCCCGCGAACGAGGAGGGCGGCTACCTGGCGGCCGCGCACCTCTTCGAGCTGGGCCACCGCTTCGTCGGGGTGATCGCCGGCCCGGCCAACCTCACCACCACCGCCGACCGCCTGGCCGGAATGGAGCGCGCCGCCGCGGACTTCGGCGCCCTGCTGCACGTCAAGGAGTCCGACTTCACCCGCGACGGCGGCGAGGAGTGCGCCGAGGCCCTGCTGGTGGAGCGTCCCGACCTGACCGCCATCGCCGCCCTCAACGACTCCATGGCCGTCGGCGCCCTCGCCACCCTGCGCAGGCGGGAGCGCAAGCTGGCCGTCATCGGCTTCGACGACATGCCGGTGGCCCGCGACGTGAGCCCCTCGCTGACCTCGATCCGCCTGCCCTTGGCCGAACTGGGCGAGCTCGCGATGAAGCTGGCCCTCAATCCCCCCTCCGGGAACTCCCGCCCGCGCACCGAACACGTCTCCGCCGACCTGATCCGCCGGGAGAGCACCTTCGAGATCAGCGAGTGCCGCTGAGATCTAGCGCCAACCGGCGGCCGCCGCCTCTCCGCCCACGCCGCCCTGCAGTCCCTCCAGCGGCCCCCGCCCCCGCGGCGTCTCCCCGCCACCCTTTCCGCCCCCGCTCGCTCGGCAGTCCACCCACCCAGCGACCCTCGCCCCCGCGCCGCCTCCCCCTCCGCCCGCGCTCACTCTGCGGTCCACTCAGCCAGCGGCCCCGCCCTCGCGGCGCCTCCCCGCCACCCCCTCCGACCGCGCTCGCCCTGCAGCCCACCCACCCGGCGACCCACCGCCCCCGCGGCGCCTCCCCTCCATTCCCACCGCCCACGCTCGCCCTGCAGCTCACCCACCCAGCGGCCCCCGCCCTCGCGGCGTCTTCCCCGCGACCTCTCCGCCGGATTTCACCCGGTCGACCCGCGCCCGAGCTGCCGTCCGCCTGCTCTCCGGCCACCCCTTGGCTATTGACCGTCCTCTATTGAGCTGTCTACTGTGCCGCAGGAAAGGCCTTACCTAAGGGGATGCGGTATGCGTAGACGGACCTTTCTCGGGCTATCGACGGGGGCCATCACGGTGGCTTCGACGTTCGGGGGCCGCGCCGCCTCGGCGTCCTCGCTCGCGCCGGCGGGCATCGGGCACCTCGGCGAAGGGGTCGAGCGCGTCGTCGTCGCGGCCGACGGGAGCGGGGACTTCACCACCGTCCAGCAAGCGGTGGACGCCGTGCCCGCGGGAAACCCCGTTCCCTTCGTGATCGCGGTGCGCCCCGGCACGTACACCGGAAGGGTCGTCATCCCGGCGGACCGGCCCACAATCACGATGCTCGGGCTCGGGCGGAACCCGCGCGACGTGGTCATCGCCGACGACCGCGCCAACGGGACGCCCAACCCGGCCGGCGGGACGTGGGGAACGTCCGGCAGTGCCTCGGTGACGGTCGACGGCGCGGACTTCCGCGCGCACAACCTGACCTTCGCCAACCTGTTCGACGAGGCCGCCCACCCCGAGATCACCAACCGTCAGGCCGTCGCCGTCCTGACCCGCGCGGACCGGGTCGCGTTCACGCGGGTGCGCTTCCTCGGCAACCAGGACACGCTCTATGTGAACAGCGCCGCCGCCACGACGGTCGCCCGCGCGTACTTCCGCGACTGCTACGTCGAGGGCGACGTCGACTTCATCTTCGGCCGCGCGACCGCCGTCTTCGACCGCTGCCGGATCCACTCGCTCGACCGCGGAACGACCCCCAGCGGGTACGTCACCGCGCCGAGCACCGACATCGGCAACCCGCACGGCTTCCTGTTCGCCCGGTGCTCCTTCACGTCGGACGCCCCGCCGGCAAGCGTTTTCCTCGGCCGCCCGTGGCACCCCAGCCAGGACCCGAACGCGATCGGCCAGACGATCATCCGCGACTCCCGCATCGAGGCCCACATCGGCGCGGTCGCGTGGAGCGACTTCGGCACGTGGCCGTGGCGGGAGGCCCGCTTCGCCGAGTACCGCAACTACGGCCCCGGCGCCCTCGTCACCCCCGACCGGCCGCAGCTGACCCCCGCCGAGGCGGCGATGTACACGGTTCCCGCCTTCCTGCGCGGCAGCGACGGCTGGCGCCCGGACCGCCGTCTCTGACCCGGTAGCCACGAACGCGGCCGGCGCTTCCCGCCTGCTGCTTCGCGTCCGCGACCGACGGCGTACGGCCGCCTCTCACGGCGCGGCTATGCAAATTTCCTGCGTTGTTCGATCCATTGACGATGGTCGACCGTCGTGTGACGGTGGCGGCAAGCGCTTTCCTGCATGTCAAAGCGGTCTCCACCGTCCGCTCGAGAGGAACGACCATGCCCTTCGCCCCCGTGGCCGGATTAGCCGCTGCCCTCCTGCTCACCCTCGGCGCTACGCCTGCCGCCGCCTCCGCCGCTGCGCCCGCCGACGCCTCCGCCGCAGCGCCCGGCATCCCGCCGGCGGCGCTGCAACTGGCCAGGCAAGGCCTTTCCCCGAACGACGGATGGGCGTCCGCCGGAGCGGGAACGACGGGCGGCTCCGCGGCCGACGACGCGCACGTGTCGGTCGTCCGCACGCGCAGCGAGCTGATCGCGGCTCTCGGCGGGAACGCGGCCACCAACGGGCAGAACGCCACGCCGAAGATCGTCCTGGTCAGCGGCCGGATCGACCTCCGGGAAGGCAAGTCGTGCGCCGACTTCGCCGACCCGGCGTACTCGCTCGAGCAGTACCTGGCCACGTACGACCCGGCGGTCTGGGGACGGGCCACCCGGCCGACCGGGCCGCTGGAGGACGCGCGCGTCCGGTCGGCGCGTACGCAGTCCGACCAGGTGCGCGTCAACGTCGGCAGCAACACCACGATCGTCGGCATCAACGGCGGCCGGCTCGAGCACGGCAGCCTCGTACTCACGAATGTCAGCAACGTGATCGTGCGCAACCTCGAGGTCACCGACGCGGCGGACTGCTTCCCGGCCTGGGACCCGACCGACGGCTCCGCGGGCAACTGGAACTCGCTGTACGACCTGGTGTCGCTCAGCGGCGCGACCAACGTCTGGCTCGACCACAACACGTTCAGCGACGGCAACAACCACGACAGCACCCAGCCGCTCTACTTCGGCCGGCCCTACCAGGTGCACGACGGCGCCACCGACTTCATCCGCGGCTCCGACCTGATCACGGTCTCGTGGAACGACTACTACGACCACGACAAGACCATGCTGATCGGCTCGACCGACACGCCCGGCGTCGACGTGGGCAAGCTGCGCGTCACCCTGCACCACAACCGGTTCGGCAACGTCGTCCAGCGGGCGCCGCGCGTACGGTTCGGCCAGGTCGACGTCTACAACAACCTGTACGTCGCGACCGACGACGACTACTCGTACTCGCTGGGTGTCGGGGTCGAGTCGAGCATCTACGCCGAGAACAACTACTTCCGGCTGAGCGCCGACGTGCCACCGTCGGAGGTCATCGCGTACTGGAAGGGCACGCGGATCACCGCGATCGGCTCGCTCGTGCAGGTCGGCAGCCGTCCCGCGCAGCCGGTCGACCTGGTCGCCGCGTACAACGCCGCCTACGACCCCGACCTGCTTGCGGACGCGGGCTGGACGCCCACGCTGCGCACCGGCGTCGACCCGACCGCGGCCGTTCCCGCGCTGGTCAGTGCAGGCGCCGGCGCTCGCCGCATCCTCCGCTGACGACGCCCGCCCCGTTGCCGGCTGACGACGCCCGCCGCGTTGCCCGCTGACGACGCCCGCCGCGTTGCCCACTGACAACGCCCGCCGCGTTGCCCACTGACAACGCCCGCCGCGTTGCCCACTGACGACGCCCGCTGCGTTTGCCGGCTGACAACGCCCGCCGCGTTGCCCGCTGACGACGCCCTCCCCGTTGCCTGCCCGATGACGACGCCCGTTGACGACGCCCACCGCGTTATCCGCTGACGACGCCCGCCGCATCTCCGCGGACGTCCGAACGCGGATGCGGACGCGGGCGATGCGGGCGCGGGCGATGCGGATGCGGGCGCGGGCGATGCGGATGCGGGCGATGCGGACGCGGCATGCGAACGACGCCCGAACGCTGACGACAAACGATCAACGGCCCGGCCGGCCTCTGCAACCACCCGACCGGGCCGCACGCTGCGCCGCGAAAAGTCGATCAACCGGTGGGCCACCCTTACCCCCACCCACCCGGGGAGCGGTGATGAAGGTACGCGGCGGGAGGGAGCGAAAGAGGGTTGTCCACAGCGGCGGAAGACGCCGGGAGCGCTAAACGACGCAGCTCCGCCAAAATGCTGATTTGCCACCCGGAAGGGGTCGGCAACCGGCACGCTGTCAGCATGCACATCGGCGTGATCGGGGCAGGACAGCTCGGCGCAACGCTCGCCGAGTGGTGTGCGGAGAGCGGCCACGACGTGGCGGTCGCGTCGCGGCATCCGGAACGGCTCGGCGGCGTGGTGGATCACCTGGGCGGCCACGGTACGGCGTTGCCCGTGGCGGAGGCGGCGGCCTTCGCGGACGTGGTGCTGTTCGCCCCGAACTGGGAGACCGCGCCCCAGGCGATCGAGCTCGCGGGGTCTGCGCTCGACGGCAAGGTGGTCATCGACGCGACGAACCCGACGGTGCCGGTCCTCGACGGGCCGAGCGGGTTCGAGACGCTGATGCAGATGGCGCCGAAGGCGCACTGGGCGAAGGCGTTCAACACGCTGCCGACGGCCGTGCTGAACCGCCGCCGCGGGCACGATCCGCTGCTCGCGGAGTTCGTCTGCACGGACCTCACCGACGCCCGGCAGGCCGCGTCGCGGATCATCCGGGACATGGGGTTCGCCCCGTTCTACGCGGGCGGCGCCGAGGCGGCCCGCCTCACCGAGACCGGCGGGCCGCTGCAGCAGTACGAGGTGGACGTCTTCCGCGCGCAGGACGTGCTCGCCGACGCGCTGACCGTGCTGCGCTGACTCACACCTCGACAGTCACGAACCGCTTCCCGGTGGTGGTGACGACCCGTACGGCCTGCACCTGTTCGGGGTCGATGAGCGCGCTGCCGTTGAGCGTCGTCCCGCCGCTCTCGCCCGCCGGCGACACCAGCCAGCTGCCGGCCACGGCCGCGGACCCGTCGCGGCCGACGACCTCGAGCACGCACCTCTCCCCCGCCGGGATGCCGCCCACGGTGGCCGACACCCGCACCCAGCCGGCCGCGGGCGTGACCGCGGCCTGCATCGTCGCCCCGGTGGCCGGGTCGGTGGCCGAGCCGACCCGCGCGCCGGCGGGCACGGACAGCGTGGGCTGCGCGACCGGCTCCGACGACGGCGCGGTGCCCCGGCCGATCACCACCCCGCCCGCGATCGCGATCGCGGCCACGGCGGCGGCGATGGAGGCCACCACAGCCACACGGCGGTGGCGGTTGCCGGACGACTCGCGCCGCACCTGGCGCAGCGTGCGCTGCAGCAGCAGGTCGCCGTCGTCGGGCGGCCCGTCGAGCAGCATCTCGTCGGGCACCTCGCCCAGCTTGTCGGACCATTCGCGCAGCGAGTCGCGCTCGGCGCGGCACTCGGCGCAGCCCGCCAGGTGCTCGTCGGCGCGGGCCTTCTCGTCCTCGGACAGCATCTCCAGCAGGTAGCCGGCCAGGTCGACGTGGTCGTTCGCCGTGTTCGCGCTCTCCGGCGTGTTCATGATGCCAACCGTTCCGTGCCGGCCTCGCGCAAGGCCCGCAACGCGTAGAAGGACCGGGACTTGACCGTGCCCGGCGGGATGCCGAGCACCTCGGCGGCCTCGGCCACGGTGTTGCCTTTCAGATAGACCTGCTCGAGCACCTCGCGGTGCTCGGTGGAGAGCCGGCTCAGCGCGTCGACCACCACCATCGACGTGACCACGCGGTCGGAGTGGTCCTGCTCGACCGCGGCGTCGGGCGGGCTCTCGGCGACCTCGGGCGGGCGCCTGTTCCGCGCGCGGATCTGGTCGAGCACGATGTTGCGGCAGACCGTGAGCAGCCATCCGCGTACGGAGCCCTTGCCGTTGTTGAGGCTGTCGGGGTGCCGCCAGGCGCGCACCAGCGCCTCCTGCACCACGTCCTCGGCGGCGGCGCGGTCGCGGGTCAGCTGCGTGGCGTACGCGAGCATGGCCCGGCCGTGTTCGGTAAACAACGATCTGACCAGCGCTTCATCGGCCACCTCCCGGTGCGGTCTCTGTCTGCTCGACGGCATCCGTCTCTCTCCCCGCGGCACGCTTCCCGTGCCGCCTCGTGCGGCCCGCGCTGACGACCCGGCGCGGGTACGGCGAAGACGACATCGATGAAAGTACTGTGCCGCGGCTACTCGGAGTACGTGCCCGGTGGCGCACCCGGATCAAGATTTTCGGCAATGTGGCACATCTCGGTGAACCGGCCCGGTGAGGGCGGCGTGTGGGAGGCAGGCGGGGAAGCGAACAGAACGGGAGAAGACCGTGAGCAAGCGCAGCAGGACGATCACGATCGTAGCCATGCTGGCCGGTCTGGCCGGCGTGGCGGCCTGCGGGAACCAGGCGGCGCCGACCGAGGCCGCGGCCGGGCAGGTGCCGGTGGCGGTGCAGGGCTCGGCGGCCCCGGTCAACCCGCAGGGCCCCGGTGAGCTGCCCGACCTCGCGGGAGCGGGCGCAGAAGGCGGCCTGCCCGAGGTGGCGGAGACTCCCGAGGCGGCCGAGCCGACAGAGACGCTGCCGGCCGACGAGGGCGCGCAGCAGCAGGAGGCGGAAGAGCAGGCCGCGCCGGAGCCGGAGCCGTCGCCCACGGTCGCCAAGACGCAGAAATGGGTCAAGATCTTCAGCGGTCCGTCGCAGCAGGACATCACGCCGCCGAAGTCGCGCACCAGCGGCAGCAAGACGGTCGAGCTGAACGCCACCGAGAACGAGAAGATCGGCACCTATGTCGCCGACGGTGCCGGCCGCACGCTCTACCGCTTCGACAACGACTCGAACAAGCCGCCGAAGTCGGTCTGCAACGGCGACTGCGCGACGGCCTGGCCGCCGCTGCTGATCAAGTCACCCGGCAAGATCTTCCCGAACGGCATCGACCCCAAGATCCTGGGGTACGTGGAACGCGCCGACGGCACCTGCCAGGTGACGATCAACGGCTGGCCGGTCTACTACTTCGTCGCCGACGCCAAGCCGGGCGACATCAACGGCCAGGGCCTCAACGGCAAGTGGTTCGCGATCAAGCCGGACGGCGGCAAGACCGCCGGGGCGCCGGCGAGCCCGGCCGTGAGCCAGCCCGGCAAATAAGACCTTGCTCCTATCGGGGGCGTGCCCGGCGGGTGGCGGACCGCCGGGCACGACTGTGTCCGGGCGAGCCAGGTGTCACGGAATGCGGCGGGCGACGCGGCCGCCGTACACGTAGCGGCCGTCCTGCAGGAACGTGAGCATCGGGTGACGGCCGTCCACCGGCTCGGTGCCGACGAACGTCGCGCCGTCGAGCGGGACGTAGCGATGGGTCGTCACGGGCTCGTCCCACTCCGCGGCGAAACCCAGCGGCGTCGTGGTCACCTCGAGGCCGTCGCCGGAGACGCCGACGTCGTACCGGGCCATCGGGTACTCGTAGCGGCCCGCGTACGCCGACGGGACCGGCGCGTACGGACCGGCCGGCGGCGTGGGGCGCGGCGGGACAGTAAGCCCGGTCCACCTCTGGACGACCGCGTCGAGCACCGCGTCGAGGAAACCCGGGGCCGCACCGCCGTTCGCGTGGATCGCGACCACCAGCCGGTGCGCGGGCACCACCCGCCACATCGTGAACTGCCCGATCGTCAGCCCGTCGTGGCCGTACGCCGCCTCGCCGTCCCACGCGAACAGCTCGGGGCCCAGCCCGCGCCGGCCGCCGCCGCGCACGGCCGGGCCCGGCAGGGTCAGCTGCGGCGACGTCATGGCGGCGACCGCCTCGGCGGACAGCAGGCGCTCGCCGGCCTGGGTGCGGCCGCCGGCGAGCAGCATCTGTCCCAGCCGGACCAGGTCGCGCGGAGCGGCGCAGGTGGTCGCCCCGGCCGGCGCCTGCGAGCGGGCCATCTGCCAGGGCCGCGCCACGGTGTTGCCGGCGTGCATGTGGCCGGCGGAGGCCCGGAACAGGACCGCCTCCTCGGCGAACAGGGCCATGTGCCGCGCGCCCAGCGGCTCGATCAGCCGCTCGCGCAGCACCGACTCCCAGGTGCCGCCGCGCAGCCGGGCCACCAGGGCGCCGAGCACGCTGTAGCCCGCGTTGCAGTACGAGTACAACGTGCCGGGCGCAGTCACCTGCTGCGCGTGGCCGCCCAGGTGCGCCAGGAAGCGGTCGAGCGCGTCGTCGCCGCGTCCGGTGTCGGTGAACAGGTCGCCGTCGAAGCCGCCGGTGTGCAGCAGGAGCTGGCGTACGGTCACCGTCTCGGACGCGTGGGCGTCGACCACCGCGAACTCGGGCAGGTGGCGGCGCACCGGGTCGTCGAGGCCGATCAGCCCGTCGTCGACCAGCTGCAGCACGAGCGCGGCGGTCCACACCTTGGTGACCGACCCGATCTGGTAGACGCTGTCCGGCGTGGCCGCGACGCCGGTGTCGCGGTTGAGCACGCCGGTCGCGGCCTCGAGCAGCTCGTCGCCGTGGCCGACCGCGATTGCCGCGCCGGGAACGTCGTACCGGGCAGCGGTTTGATCCAGAAGACCCTGCAGCACCGCCTCATCCTAGGTATTAGCCTCGGCTCATGGTGGACCCGTTGCCCCGGTTCCCGCAGGGGTTCCTGTTCGGCTGTTCGACGGCGGCGTACCAGATCGAGGGCGCCGTGCACGAGGACGGGCGCGGGCCGTCCATCTGGGACACGTTCGCGCACACGCCGGGGCGGACGCTGGGCGGGGACACCGGCGACGTGGCGTGCGACCACTACCACCGCTTCGGCGAGGACGTGGCGCTGCTCGCGGATCTGGGCGTGGGGGCGTACCGGTTCTCGATCGCCTGGCCGCGGGTGCAGCCGACCGGCAGCGGCGGGCCGGACGCGGCGGGGCTCGGCTTCTACGACAGGCTGGTGGACGCGTTGCTCGAGCGGGGCATCGTGCCGCTGCCGACGCTGTACCACTGGGACCTGCCGCAGGCGCTGGAGGACCGCGGGGGCTGGCTCGACCGGGACACGGCGGCGCGCCTGGGCGACTACGCCGGGCACGTGGCGGCGCGGCTCGGTGACCGCGTACGGCGGTGGATCACGCTCAACGAGCCGGTCGTGCACATGGCGCAGGGGTACGCGTACGGCACCCACGCCCCCGGCCGCTCGCTGCTGCTCGATGCCCTGCCCGTCGCGCACCACCAGCTGCTCGGGCACGGGCTCGCCGTGCAGGCGTTGCGGGCCGCCGGAGCGCAGGAGGTCATGCTCACCAACAACTGCACGCCGGTGTGGGCCGACGGCGACGACCCCACGCCCGCGGCCGTCTACGACGCGTTCCACAACCGGCTGTTCAACGATCCGGTGCTGCTGGGCTCCTATCCGGACTTCCTCGCCGCCGCGCTCGACCCGGTCGTCCACGACGGCGACCTCGCCACCATCCGCACGCCGATCGACGCGCTGGGCGTCAACTACTACAACCCCACCCTGGTCGGGGCCGCGGCTCCGGACGCCCCGCTGCCGTTCGAGCTGCGCCCGATCGAGGGCTACCCGACCACGGCGTTCGGCTGGCCCGTGGTGCCGCAGGGCCTGACCGAGCTGCTGACCGGGCTGCGCGACACGTACGGCGACGCGCTGCCGCCGGTCTACATCACCGAGAACGGCTGCTCCACCACCGAGGGCACCGACGACCGGTTCCGCATCGACTATCTGGACGCGCACCTGCGGGCCGTGCACGCGGCGATCGCCGCCGGCGTGGACGTGCGCGGCTACTTCGTCTGGTCGCTGCTCGACAACTTCGAGTGGGCCGAGGGCTACAGCCAGCGGTTCGGGCTCGTCCACGTCGACTTCGCGACCCTGCGGCGTACGCCCCGGGACTCCTACCACTGGCTGCGCAGCGTCATCGGCTCCTGACCCGTGCCGGCTGACGCCCGCTTCAGGAGAACAGCGCGCTGTAGCCGTTGAGGGCGGGCTGGCCGCCGAGGTGGGCGTAGAGGACGGTGGCGTCGCGGGGGATCTCGCCGCGGGCGACCAGGTCGATGAGGGCGGCCATGGACTTGCCCTCGTAGACCGGGTCGGTGACCATGCCCTCGGTGCGGGCGGCCAGGCGCATGGCGTCCAGCGTGGACTCGTCGGGGATGCCGTACGTGCCGGCGTGGTAGCGCTCGTCGAGCAGGATCTCGTCGTCGCTCAGGTCGCGCTGCAGGCCGATCAGCTGCGCGGTGTTGCGGGCGATCCGGGCGACCTGGCTGCGGGTCTCGGCGGGCTTGGCGGAGGCGTCGATGCCCAGCACGCGCCGCGGGCGGCCGCCGGCGTCGCGCAGCGCGGCGAAACCGGCGATCATGCCGGCCTGGGTGCTGCCGGTCACCGAGCACACGACGACGGTGTCGAAGAAGACGCCGAGCTGCTCCTCCTGGGCCTGCACCTCGTACGCCCAGTTGGCGAAGCCCAGACCGCCGAGCCGGTGGTCCGAGGCGCCCGCCGGGATCGCGTACGGCCTGCCGCCCGAGGCCTGGATGTCGCGCAGCGCCTGTTCCCAGCTCTCCTTGAAGCCGATGCCGAACTCCGAGCGCACCAGCCGCACCTCGGCCCCGGCCAGCCGGCTGATCAGGATGTTGCCCACCTTGTCGTAGACGGAGTCGGGCCAGTCGACCCAGCTCTCCTGCACGAGCACGCACTTGAGCCCGACGCGGGCGGCGACCGCGGCCACCTGGCGGGTGTGGTTGGACTGCACGCCGCCGATCGAGACCAGCGTGTCGCAGCCCTGGGCGAGCGCGTCGGCGACGAGGTACTCCAGCTTGCGGGTCTTGTTGCCGCCGTACGCGATGCCGGAGTTGCAGTCCTCGCGCTTGGCCCAGACCGCGGCGCCGCCCAGGTGGGCGGTGAGCCGGTCGAGCCGGTGCACCGGCGAGGGGCCGAACAGCAGCGGGTACCGGTCGAACTCGATCATGCGATTCCTTCCAGCGAGCGCCAGATCAGCGCGGTGAGGCGGGCGGCCTCGGGGGCATCGCCGGCAGCGCAGGCGGCGATCAGGTCGTCGTGCCGCTCGACCGAGCGGCGGGCGCGGCTGTCCGCGAACTGCAGCCGCTCCAGCCGGCGGATCAGCGGCGTGTACCGCTCGATGGTGGCGGCGAGCGCGCGGTTGCCGCTGGCGCGCACCAGCACACCGTGCAGCTCGTCGTCGGCGGCCATGGCGGCGTCGACGTCGCCCCGTCGGGTGGCCGCCTCGAAGCGCTGGTTGGCCGCGCGCATCGCGTCGAGGTCCGCGGGCGACAGCGACCCGGCCGTGGCGCTCGCGGCGAGCTCGTGCATCGCCCGCACCACGGCGGCGGCGTCGCGCACCTCGCGCGGCACGACCGGGGTCACCCGCGTGTAGCTCTGCGGCTTGGTCTCGACCAGGCCCTCGTCGGCGAGCCGGGCCAGCGCGTCACGCACTGGGGCGCGTGAGAGGCCCAGGCGGTCGGCCAGCTCCGCGCTGTTGAGCGCGGAGCCGGGCGCGAGCTCGCCGCGCACGACGGCGTCGCGGATCGACTCGTACGCCGTCTCCCGCAGCAGCCGCCGTTGCACCCTCTCCACAACTGAAATGTTAGATGCCAGCGAGGCGTCGAGCAGCGTGGCGCTCGTCACAGGGCCCGCTCCCCGGGGTGCGGACCAGGGCGTCTCCCTGGGTCGGCGGGGACCGGGCCTGTGCCAGCGTGAACAGGCATCCGCGAGAACGACGAGAGGTGCTTCCGTCATGGATTTCAAGCTCGAGGTCATCGTTCTTCCCGTGTCCGACCCCGGCCGGTCCCTCGCCTTCTACCGGGGGCTGGGATGGCGGCTGGACGCCGACTTCACCACCGACCCGAAATTCCGGGTCATCCAGCTCACGCCGCCGGGGTCCCCGGCCTCGGTCATCTTCGGCGCGGGCCTGACGAACGCGGCGCCGGGCAGCGCGCAGGGTCTGCACCTGGTCGTCGACGACATCGAGGCGGCCCGCGAGCAGCTGGCCGGGCAGGGCGTCGCGGTCAGTGAGGTGTTCCACGACGCCGGCGGCATCTTCCACCACGCCGGCACCGAGGCGCGGGTGCCGGGCCCCGACCCAAAGCGCGCCAGCTACGGCTCGTTCGCCTCGTTCGAGGACCCGGACGGCAACGGCTGGGTGCTGCAGGAGATCACCGAGCGGCTCCCGGGCCGGTGACGACCGTGACCGCCGACTACGACGTGATCGTGCTGGGCGGCGGCGCCCCCGGCGAGCACTGCGTCGGCGACCTCGTCGGCGGCGGCCTGCGGGTCGCCGTCGTCGAGCAGCGCCTGGTGGGTGGGGAGTGTTCCTACTACGCCTGCATCCCCTCGAAGACGCTGCTGCGCCCGGGCGAGGCCGTGCACGGCGCCCGGGAGGCGGCCGCGACCGCCGACGTGGACGTGCGGGCGGCGCTGGACTGGCGCGACTTCATGGTGTCCGGCTACGACGACACCGGGGCGGCCCGCTGGCTGCAGGACAACGACGTCGACCTCGTACGGGGTCACGGCCGGCTCGCCGGTCCCGGCGTCGTCGAGGTCGACGGGCTGCGCTGCACCGCCGAGCACGTCGTGCTCGCCACCGGCTCCGACCCCGCGATACCGCCCGTGCCGGGTCTGGCGGAGCTGGCCGGCGTGTGGACCAACCGGGAGGCCACCGCGATGCGCGAGGTGCCGCGCCGGCTGCTCGTGCTCGGCGGCGGCCCGGCCGGGATCGAGCTGGCCCAGGCGGTCCGCCGGTTCGGCGCCGAGGTGGTGATCGTCCACTCGGGTGAGCACCTGCTCTCCCGGGAGCCGGCCGAGCTCGGCGACGCGCTGGCCGAGGTGCTGCGGCGCGACGGCATCGAGGTCGTGCTCGGAGCCCGGGCGACCGGCGCCCGCCGGGACGGCGACGACTACGTGCTGCTCCTCGGCGACGGCCGCGAGGTGCGGGGCGACCGGTTGCTGGTGGCGACGGGCCGCCGGATCCGGGTGGACGACCTGGGTCTGGAGACCGTGGGTGTCACGGCCGGCCCGCGCGGCATCCCGGTCGACGCCCGGCTGCGCGCCGCCGAGCGGCTGTGGGTGGTGGGCGACGCCACCGGCGCGTATCTGCTCACCCACGTCGGCAAGTACCAGGGCGAGGTGGTGGCCGCGAACATCCTCGGCGAGGTCCGTGAGGTCAACTACGACGCGGTGCCGCGCGTGGTCTTCACCGATCCGCAGGCGGCCGCGGTGGGCGCCACCGAGGCCCGGTTCAGCGCCACGGCCGCGCTCAACCAGATCGCGAAGACCGAGACCTGGACCCGCGAGTACGCCACGTCGAACGGCTTCCTGACGCTGCTCAGCGACGGCGAGCGGCTCACCGGCGCGTACGCCCTGGGCCCGGAGGCGGGCGAATGGCTGCAGCAGGCCACCCTCGCGATCCGCGCGCGGGTGCCGCTGGACGTCCTGCGGGACACCATTCAGCCGTTCCCCACCTTCTCGGAGGTCTTCGTGGGGGCGCTGGCGGCGTTGCGCGCCGAGGTGAAGCTATGACGACGACCGCGCTGCGCAGCCGGATCGGGGCCGCCCTCATCGCCGCCACCGTGCTCGCCTCGATGGTCGGGTTCCTCGACGCGAACGTGGTCACCGTCGCGGTGCCGGCCATCGAGCGCGACCTGGGCGCCTCGGTGTCCGCGCTGCAGTGGACGCTGACCGGCTACCTGCTGACCGTGGCGGCGCTGCTGCTGCTGTCCGGCGCGCTGGCCGACCACTTCGGCCGCAAGCGCATCCTGGTGACCGGACTGCTGGTGATGCTGGTGTCCTCGGTGCTGTGCTCGCTCGCGCCGACGCCGGGCACGCTGGTCGCGGCCCGCGTCGCGCAGGGCGCCGGCGCGGCCCTGGTGGTGCCGACCAGCCTCGCCGTGCTCAACGGCACGCTGCGCGTCGCGGACCGGGCGCGGGCGATCGGGATCTGGGCGGGCCTGGCCACGATCGGGACGACCGTGGGCCCGTACGCGGGTGGCTGGCTCGTCGACCACGCGGGCTGGCGCTGGATCTTCGTGCTCAACGTGCCGCTCATCCTGCTCGCCCTGCTGGCGCTGCGGGTCGTGCCGGAGGCCGCCGTCGAGCGGCGCCCGCTCTCGCCGGACCTGGCAGGGGCGGTGCTGGCCGTGCTCGGGGTCGGCGGCGTCGTCCTCGCCCTGACCCGCGGCGCCGCGCGGGGCTGGACGGACCCGGTGGTGCTGGTCGCGGCGGTGGCCGGCGTGGCCGCCCTGGCCGTGCTCCTGCCGGTCGAACGACGGGTGCGCGCGCCGATGGTGCGGCTGTCGCTGTTCCGGTCGCGGCAGTTCGACGCCATCAACGTCACCACGGTGCTGTTCTACGGCGCGCTCGCCGCGGGCGGCTATCTGCTGGTCCTGCAGTGCCAGCTCGTGCTCGGCTGGTCGGCCACCGCGGCCGGCGCCGTCGCGATCCCGAACTCGCTGCTGTTCCTCACCCTGTCCCCGCTCAGCGGTGCGCTGGTGGCGAGGTTCGGCCCGCGCCTGCTGATGACCGCCGGCATCCTCGCCGTCGGCGCCGGGATGGCGCTCGTGTCCGGGGCGCAGTCCGGCTCGTCCTATCCCACCGCTCTGCTGCCGGGCATCCTGCTGCAGGGGCTCGGCCTCGGGCTGGCCGTCACCCCGCTGACCGCGGCGGTGCTGGCCGCCGTGGACGACAGCGACCTGGGCGAGGCCTCGGCCGTGAACGACGCCGCCTCGCGCATCGGCGGGGCCGTGGCGATCGCCGCCGTGCCGCTGCTGATCGGCGCGGGCCGCGAGGATCTCGGGAGCGCGCTGGCCGGTGGCTTCCGGCCGGCCATGCTGACGCTGGCGCTGATCTGCGCGCTGGCGGCCGCGGTCACCGCGGTCTTCGTCACCGACCGCCGCACCACCCGGCCGGCGCCGGCGCTCGCCCCGCCCGCGCCGCACGGCTGCGCCCTGCCGGTGACGCCCCCGGCCGCCACGCCGGCATCCGTACGGACCTGAGGAGACAGACATGCCCAGCTTGCACGGCCAGACCGTCGTCGTGATCGGCGGAAGCGCCGGGATCGGCCTGGAGACCGCCCGGCTCGCCCGCTCCGAGGGCGCCGAGGTCGTTCTCACCGGACGCGACCCGGACCGGCTCAAGCAGGCCGGCGCGGAGGTGGACGCGGTGAGCACCACCGCGTTCGACGCCGGCGACCCGGTCCGTCTGGCCGCGTTCTTCGCCGGCCTGCCCGGCCCGATCGACCAGGTGCTCGTCACCGCGGGCGGCCCCTACTACGGCCTGCTCGCCGATCTCGACCTCGACGAGGCGCGACGGCACATCGGCGCCGAGCTCACGCTGCCGCTGCACGTGGCCCGCGCGGCCACCGGGCGCGTGAACCCGGGTGGCACGCTGCTGTTCGTCGGTGGCACCGGCGCCCGCCGGCCCGCGCCGGGCCTGGTGGTCACCTCGGCGATGAGCGTCGCGCTGCCCGCGCTGATCGCCGGCCTGGCCCTGGAGATGGCGCCGATCCGGGTCAATCTGATCGCGCCCGGCTTCGTGGACACGCCGCTGTCGGCGCGTCTGCTCGGCGACGACCTCGAGACGCGGCGCCGGCAGCTGCGGGACACGCTGCCGATCGGCCGGGTGGTCGGCCCGCGCGACGTGGCCGCCCTGGCCGTGCACCTCATGGCCAACACCGCCCTGACCGGGGCGACGTACGACATCGACGGCGGCCAGCAGCTGCTGCGCGCCTGATGCGAGGAGGGAACATGACCGACCCGCGAACCGAGATCGGGACGCTGGCGCGGCTGTTGCACGAGACCGCCGAGCGGCACGGCTCGTTCGAGGCTGCCGCGCCGCCGCACGACTGGTGGGACTGGTACGCCCCCTACCTGGCGTCGCGGCAGCACGGCAGCACTCCCGACGAGGCGGCCGCGGCCGCCGACCGGTACATGGCCGAGGTGAGACACGTGGTGGCGGACCGCGGCTGAGTGACGGCCCGGTCAGCCCCGGCCGGCCGGGAACGACACCACCTGCTGGTAGGTGGGCCGGTTCTGCCAGGTGATCGGGGCGTGCTCGATGCCGCCGAGCGGGGCGTGCACGATCGCGTCGGCGCACCACTGGTCGCCGGCCGCGCAGAGCTCGTCGCCGGGGTAGGTGGTGGTCGCCGGCTCCGCGAGCGCCCCCGCGAGGCTGGTCAGCAGGGTGGTGCGGCAGGCGGCGACCGCGCCGCCGCCGCAGTACGGGCGCGGCCACTGCGGCACGGCGTCGCCGAGGACGGCACGCAGGTCCTTGTCGACCCAGCCCCACCAGCCGTACTGGAAGGCGGAGCCCTTGTGGGCCTGCTCCTCGTTGGCGGATCCGGGCAGGCTCGAGGTGGGCCCGGTCTGGCCGCCGGACGGCGACTCGTTGATCTGCAGCGTGTCGACGAGCGCGCCGAACAGCCCGTCGCCGAGCCCGCCGCGGAACTGCGCCTCGACGAGCCGGGGCCACCACGCGTCGAGGATGCGGATGGCGTCCGCGTCCCGGTAGGCCCTGCTGCCGGCCGCGGTCTCCTCGCGGTGGGCGCCCGCGGCGAGCCAGGCGCGCAGCCTGGTGACGGCCTGGCTCAGGGCCGGGTCGGTGACGGGTGCGGTGTCGATGACCCGCAGCAGCGTGGGCAGCACCTCCGCGCCGCGCAGGTCGGTGGTGCCGGCCGACGCGACGAGCTTGAGCAGCGAGGCGCGGTCGAACTTCTGCCCGGCGGCCAGGGCGCGGCGGATCGGGACGTCGAGCAGGTCGGCGCGGTGCACGGCGCTGAAGCTGAAGTTGCCGTCGGCCGCCGAGTACCCGGGCGCCTGCTTGTTGTTCCAGCTGACGAAGTAGTCCTGGTTCACCGCCTGCGGACGGGCGGCCGGCGGGCGGTACGCGGCGGTGTTGCCCGCGGGGTTCCAGCCTTCCCACTCGTACGCCGGATCGGCTCTCGTCGGCAGGTTGGGGTCGGCGCCCGCCGGGCGGATCGGTTCGGCGCCGGAGGTGACGTACGCGGTGTCGGCGGAGTTGACGTAGAACCAGTTGAACGCGAAGACGATCTGCGAGGCCGCGTTGGTGAACGCGGCGGGGGTGCCCATCTGGTCGGGCTCGTTGAACATCTGGAAGCCGATCGCCGAGTCGGCCTCGTGGCGGTAGGTGGAGCGCAGGCTGGTGAACGCGACCGGTTCGCCGCCGACCAGCCCGCGCCACGTGACCAGGCCGTAGTTGGTGCGCAGCACGGTGAGGCGGTACGAGCCGGCGGGCGTGGCGTCGGCGACGGTCGGCTTCCACGCGTTGGTGCGGGTAAGCGCTTGCATGGGCAGGCACTGGCCGTGGTAGAGGTAGTGCGCCGAGGCCGTGGTGGGTGCGCCGCCGCCGGGTTCGCAGAGCTTCACGGCGTACGTGTCGGTGATGTCCTGGACGCTGCTGGTGGCGCTCCAGGCGTAGTCGGGGCCGCGCCCGATGAGCGTGTAGAGGTTGAGCCCGGCGAAGGCGATGCCGCGGCTGCTGATCCCGGGGCCGCGCAGCTCCTGCAGCATGAGCAGCTGCGGGGCGAAGTACCCGGTCTGCGGGCCGAACACGGCGACGGGGTGGCCGGTCGCGCTGTGGGCGGCCGAGACGATCGCCGCGTTGGACATGCCGCGGGCGCGGCCGCTCATCGGCCGCAACGCGCTCCTCGCGGACGAACCGGTGGTGGCGGATCCGGTCTCGTCGAAGACCAGCGGCTCGGGAAAGGCCTTACCCGGATCAGGCATGGCGACACCCGCGGCGTTGGGATCTCCGTTCCCGTACGGGAAGGTCTGTCCGTTGTGCACCGTGAGCACGGCCTCGGGGTCGTTCTGCGAGCGGAACTGCTGCCAAAGCTGGTCCCCGGCCGTCGTGCCGTACTTGGCGCGGGCGGCGATGCGGACCAGCGCCGACCGCATCTCCTCGCCGCCGCCCCGGCCGAACAGGCCGCCGATCACGCCGGCGACCGCGATCAGGTCGGCCGGCACGAACGGCTGGGGGCCGCCCCGGTTGGTGATCGCGTCGAGGTGGCCGGTCAGCACGTACTCGCCGGGGCAGTCGCGGGCGGCCATGCAGTCGGCGACGTACTTGTTGACGCCGGCGATGTACTGCTGCACGTCGGCGTAGAGCTGGGCGCCGCGCGGGCCGCTGGTCCGCAGCGCGTCGATCTGGGCCTGCAGGTCGGCTTCGGTGTACGGCGAGGTGCGCCAGACGCTCTGCTCGAGCGCGCGGTTGCCCTCGGCGCCGCCGGCGAACGGGGTGAGCCGGCCGCGGGCGACGTGCCGCAGCAGATCCATCAGGAAGAGGCGGTCCTGCGCTCCGGCGTACCCGGCGCCGTACATCGTGCCTGCCCGGGTGGTGCCGGTGATGTGCGGGATGCCGCGGGCCCGGTCGCGCACGATCGTGACGTCGGCACGCGGCGAGACGGTGCTCGCCACGTCGCGGGCGGCGACGCCGTACGAGCTGTCGTTGAAGAAGGCGTTGATCTGCTGCGGGGTCAGACCGGTGTAGCTGTGCGCGAGGGCGGCGTACGGGGCGAGCTGGTCGTCGGAGTGCGGCGGCTTGAGGCCGAACGCCTGCGACGCGAGGATCTGCAGCAGGTCGGCGTCGCCGTTCTGGCCGGGCGGCAGGATGTCGGAGCACTCCCCCAGGCAGTAGTCGTCGGGGGCGTACGCCTTCGCGGCTTCCGCGGCGGGCGCGGCCCCGGCGGGCCGGGCGAGGACCGGAGTCAGGAGGAGTCCGATGAGGACGAGACACGTGCGTCGGCGCATGGCGGTGGCCCTTCTGGAGGAAGGTGACGCGAACGCGAAAAGAATTCATACATGTTAAAACGTCGATGCGTGCGGCCGCTAGACGCCCGGCGGGGTCATGCCGCGCGCGGCAAGCCGAGATAGATTGCGAGCAACGCTCAAGGATCGACGTGGGGGACGGTTCATGACGCCGACACAGCTGCGCGCGTACTCAGCCGTGGTCCGGCTCGGCTCGGTCAAGCTGGCCGCCGCGCAGCTGTCGGTGTCGGAGTCGGCGGTGTCGCTGCACATCGGGCAGCTGCGCCGGGAGCTCGGCGACCAGCTGTTCTCCCGTACGGCGGCGGGTCTGGCCTTCACCCCCGGCGGGCTGCGCCTGGCCAGCCGCGCCACCGAGCTGCTCGGGCTGCAGGACATCACCGTGCTCGAGGTGAGCGCCGCCGGGCGCGGGCGGCGGCTGCTGCGCGTCGGGGCGTCGAGCCTGTTCGCCGAGCACGCCGCGCCGGGCCTGATCGAGCTCTTCGCCGGTCGTGCGGCCGACCTCGACGTGGAGCTCAGCGTCCGCGATCCGGGCACCTTCGAGGCGCTGCTGGCGAGCCGTACGGTCGACATCGCGATCGGGCCGCCGCCGGCCGTGCTGGATCCCGCGTTCGCCGGCCGGCCCGTGATGAACTACCGCATCGTGGTCGTCGCCGGGCCCGACCACCCGGTCGTCGCGCTGCGCCCGTCCGCCGCGCAGCTGCGCGACCAGACCTGGCTGCTCGGCCCGTCGGCCGCCGCCACCGTCGGCGCCGTCCCCGACCTGCTGCGCCGCCTCGGGGTGCCGGAGAAGAACCAGCAGATCTTCCAGAGCAACGCCGCCGCCGTCGAGGAGGCCAAGCGCGGCCGCGGCCTGACGCCGGCGCTCTCGTTCGCCGTCGCGCCGGACGTCCGCAACGGCAGCCTGGTGCAGCTGCCAGGCGCGCAGTGCGCGGTCGAAGCCAGCTGGTACGCGCTTACCCTGGCCGACCAGGGGGCGCCTTCGGCTGCCGCCGAGCTGTCACGGTTCGCCTCCACGCCGCGGGCCATCCAGGCGATGATGCGCGGCGCGGGGGCCAAGGTGGGGCACTTCCGGCCGTCGGTGCACGTGACGCTCTGGAGCTGAGCGTGGCCTCCTGAGCTCTTCGCGCGGCCCGGTCGCGGCCTTGCCTGCGGGCGCTCGGCGGCCGCCCGGCGAACCGTCCTGCAGCAGAGCGGCGGCGGTCGTCAGATCCTGGAACGTCGCCGCGGGGAGCAGGCGGTCGCAGAACGGGAGGGCCGCGGCCATGCCCCCCACGCGCGGGGCGAAGCCGGGGGCGCTCGCCCGGGGGTTGAGCCAGAGAATGCGGTGGGCGCGGCGGCGCAGCCGGGCCATGGCGGTCTCCATGGCGGACGGCGGGTCGCTGTCCCAGCCGTCCGAGGCGATGAGCACGAGCGCGCCGCGGAGGGCGTTGCCGTGGTGCGAGTCGAGCAGGGCGGCGATGGTGGTCGCGATCCGCGTACCGCCGAAACGGTCGGTCACCAGCTCGCCCGCTCGGGCGACGGCCTCGGCGGCGGAGGTGTCGCGCAGAGCGGGCGTCAGCCGGGTCAACGTCGTGCCGAAGGCGAACACCTCCGCGTCGGCGACCAGCGCGAACGCCCGCATCAGATGCAGGTAGGCGGTAGCCTGCGCCCGCATCGACTCGCTGACGTCGCACAACAGCACCACCCGGCGCGGGCGGCGGACCGGGCGTTCGCGGATCAGCTTCGCCGGTTCCCAGCCCGTGCGGCGCGCCCGGGCCATGGTGGGGCGCAACGCGATCCGCCGGCCCGAGGAGTCCGCGGCGTGGCGGCGGCTCCGCCGGGTCGGCCAGCGGGCGAGGGCCGCCCGCAGCGTCTCCCCGAGCAGCGCGGTCCGGGCGTCGTCGAGCTCCTCGAAGGGCAGCTCGGCCAGCGCCGCGAGGTCGCTGGGGCGGCGTTCGGGAAGGCGCTGTCCCGAGCCCGTGGGCTCGGCCGCCTCCGCGATCGGCGGCAGGGTCGCCCACGGCAGCCCTCCCCCGGCCGCCAGCTTTTCGTCGCCGTCCGGGACGGGCACGTGGACATCGTCCCGCCCGGCCGCGGGCGGGTTGGCCCGGCGGGTCACGGGCAGAGGGGGCGCGTCGGCGAAGACGGCCGCGAAGACCTCGTCGAAGATGCTCAGATCCGGCTGCCGACGGACGAGCGCCACGCGCGCCGTCCAGTAGAGCGTGTCGAGCGAGAGGGGCGGGCTGACTTCGAGTGCGTGCACGAAGTCGCCGGTCTCCGTGAGCCCGGCCGCCAGTCCGGCGCCGCGCAGCCGGTCCACCAGCGCGACGGCCAGCGCGGCCCGGTCCGTGCCCCGCAGCAGCATCGGCCGGGTGCGCGGCGGGCCGGCTGAGGGTCCGGGCGCGGCTGCCGGATCGGACCCGGGCAACCCTGCCGGATCGATCCCGGCGGCACGCGCCGGATGCGTTCCGAGGGTTCCGGCAGGGTCCGTTACGGGCGCGGGTTCTGAACCCGGCCTGTCCACAGGGTCAGCGCCGGGCAACGCGCCACACGATGACCGCTGCGATCACGGCCACGCCTACGGCGATCGGGATGGCGCGCTTGTAGACCGAGCTTCCGGCTACGGCGAGGAGGTCGAGCGGTTCGGGGTCGGAGGTGGCCGCGATCGTGCGGGTCGAGCCGGATGCCGCCGCGGCGGCGGCTCCCGAAGTGGTGGTCGGAGCGGGTGGGGTCGTGGTGGCCGGCGGGGCGGCGACGGCGTCGGCCCTGTCGGTCGTCGTGACGGTGGCCAAGGGCTCGCTGCCGGCCACGGCGGGGACGGCGGGCTCCGCGGCGCCTGCCTCGGCCGGTATGAGGTTGGCGGTGAGTGTCTGAGGGCTGGGCGTGTCGGGGGTGGGCCTCGGGGCCGGCGAGCCGGGTGCCAGCACTGCCGCCGTATCGGGGGCTGTCCCCACAGCCGCGGTCGACGGGGTTCCGCGGGATGAGCTGGTGGCGTCGACGGATCCGCCTTCGACAGGGGTGCGATTGCCAGGAGCGCCATCCACAGCAGCGCGATCCACAGATGCGCCACCCACAGCGGCGCCACCCACAGCAGCGGGCCCTACGACGCCGCCATCCACAGCAGCGGTGTCCACAGGCAGGCTGTCGTCCACAGGCGGGCTGTCCCCAGGCGCGGTGGGGTCGGGGGCTGTGGACGGGCTCGCGGCCAGCTTTGCCTCCAGGTTCGTGACGAACTGGGCCAGCAGCTTGCTCGAGATCTCCTTGATCATGCCGCTGCCGAACTGGGCCAGCTTGCCGCTGATCTTGAGGTCGGTGTCGACGGCTACGAGCGTACTGTCGCCTGCCGGTTCGAGGACCGCGGTGACCAGGGCTGTGGCGTTGCCGCCGGCGCGGGCGTCGCGGCCCTTGGCGTCGATGACCGCGCGATGGGCGGAGGCGTCCTTCTCGACGAACCTCGCCGTGCCGGTGAAGTCGGAGATCACGGGGCCGACCTTGACCTTGACTTTGCCCCGGTAGACGTCGCCGTCCACGCCGGTCAGGGCGGCTCCGGGCAGGCACGGGGCGATGCCTTCGAGGTCGGTGAGCACCTGCCAGGCGCGGTCGATGGGGGTGTGCACCGTGAACTCGTTGGTGATCTTCATAGCGTCTCCTGAGTGACGGCGAGGGCCACGGTGGTCCGGTCGTCGGGGGTCTTGGCGATCGTGCCGAGGGTGCTGAGCACGTCGGCGGCGGCCAGGTCGGTCACGCCCAGCGCGGACAGCGCCGACACCCAGTCGATGGTCTCGGCGAGGCCGGGCGCCTTGTCGAGGTCCCTGTGCCGTACGCGTCCGATGAACTCGGCGGCGCTGCGGATGAGCGGCTCGGACGCTCCGGGTACGGCGCGCCGCACGATCTCGGCGGCGCGGGCAGGGGTCGGGAACTCGATCCAGTGGTACAGGCAGCGGCGGCGCAGCGCGTCGTGCAGGTCGCGGCTGCGGTTCGAGGTGAGCACGACGATCGGCGGGCACGCGGCGGTGAAGGTGCCGAGCTCGGGCACGGTGATCGCGGCCTCGCCGAGGAACTCGAACAGCAGCGCCTCGAACTCGTCGTCGGCGCGGTCGATCTCGTCGATGAGCAGCACCGGCGGGGTGGGGCCGGGGTGGCGCACGGCCCGCAGGACAGGCCTTTCCTGCAGGAACTCGGCGGTGAACAGGTCGGCGTCGGACAGTTTCTCCTGGCGGGCCTCGGCGAGCCTGATCGCCAGGAGCTGACGCTGGTAGTTCCACTCGTACAGCGCTTCGCCGGCGGTAAGGCCTTCGTAGCACTGGAGCCGGATCAGTGGCGTGTCGAGGGCCGAGGCAAGGGCTTTCCCCGCGGCCGTTTTGCCCACGCCGGGCTCGCCTTCGAGGAGTAAGGGCTTTCCCAGTCGCAGCGCGAGGAACATCGCCATCGCCAGGCCGTCGTCGACGAGGTAGTCGACGGCGTCGAGGCGCGCCCGGACCTCCTCCGGGTCCTTCACCGCACCTCACCGGCCAGCAGGCGCTCGTAGTCGGCGCGGGTGTCCACGTCGATCGGAGTGGGCCCGTCCACGGCGACCTCGGTCACCGGGTAGGCGCCGGAGTGCAGAAGTTTCCACACCGCCTTGTCGCCGTGCAGGTGCGCCAGGTCGGGAAAAACCTCGCGGCGGAAGAGGAACGGGTGGGCCGGCCCGTCGGTGTAACGGCACACCGCCACGGGCGTCGGCGCGGCCAGCAGCGACCGGACGGACGACACGCGGACGCCGGGCTGGTCGCCGAGCAGCAGGATCAGGGAAAGGCCTTTCACCGTGGGAATCGCGGAGCTGACGGACGAACCGCAGCCCGACGAGTAGGCGGCGTTCTCGAGCACCGTGCAGCCGGACAGGTCGACCCGCGAGCGGATCTCGTCGGCCGATCCGCCGAGCGTGACCAGCAGCTGGTCGAACCCGCACGAGCGGGCCAGGTCGAGCGTGGCATCCAGCAGCGTCCGGCCGCGGTAGGGCAGCAACTGCTTGGGCTCGCCGAGCCGCAGCGAGCCGCCGGCCGCCAGCACCAGACCGGTGACGGTCATGGGCTACGCCGCCACGAACTTGTCGCGGCACCGCACACAGCAGAACCAGTGTTCCTGACCGTCGACCACGGCGTGCGGGGTGTCGTCGTCGACGAAGACCGTCATGCCGCAGACCGGATCGACGGTCTGCCGCGGCGCACGCGGGGAGGGCGAGGGAAGGAAGGGCGCGGGGGTGGGCAGCGAAAAGGCCGGCTGGCGGGGCGCCGAGGTGAGCGCAGATGCGGCAGGCGCGGAAGGCGACGCACCGACCGCCGGGGAGACAGGCGTGGCCGGAGCCGGCGCGGAGAAGGCAGTTCCGGCCGGATCAGGAGTTGGGGAAGCCGATGCTGCGGACGCAGAGGCGGCCGGCGCGGAAGACGGGGGCGCCGGATCGGCGGGCCTGGGAGAGGTGGACGCGCTGGGGAGAGATGTGGGCTCGGAATGGGAGGTCGGCGGCGGCGTGGTGGGAGGAGAAGTCAGAACGCCCCGGTGGGACTCCTGGATCAGCTCGGCCAGGATGGAAAGGGCGATCTCCTTGGGCGTACGGGCGCCGATGTCCAGGCCGGGATGGGGGCGGACGCGGGAGCGCTCGGCGGGCGTCAGGGCCATCTCGTCGAGCAGGGCGGCGCCGCGGCGGCGGCCGGCCACCAGGGCTATGTAGGGAACGCCGGCGTCGAGGGCGGCGCGGACGGCCTGCTCCTCGTTGCGGCCCAGGCCGGCCACGACGACGGCCGCGGCGCCCTCATAGGTGGTGGTCACCTCGAAATCGAGGAACTCGGCCAGGGAGGTCACGGCCGCGCCGATGGGGGTGGCGCCGACCACGGCCAGCAGGGGCTTGGGCAGCACGGGACGCAGGAAGATCTCGATGGCGCCGCCGGAGTGGCACGGGTTGACGACGACCAGGGCGCCGGGGGTGTCGGGAAAGGCTGCGCCCCGGGGGGCAGCACGCGCAGCAGCACGGTGTTGCCGTCGCGCAGGGCGTCGAGGGCGGCGGCGCGTACGGAACTCTCGGCGCACACCCCGCCCACGAAACCCTCGATGGAGCCGTCGTCCAGGATGAACGCCTCGTCGCCGGGGCGGGCGGACGTGGGCGCCTGGGCACGCACCACGGTGGCGTGCACGTACGGGCGCCGGGAGCGGGCGAGCTCGGCCGTGGTGGTCATCAGATCGGGGGCGTCGCGCGGCCACGCATGGCGTCCCACACCCGCGACGGGGTGAGCGGCATGTCGGCGTGCCGGACGCCGTACGGCGCAAGCGCGTCCACGACGGCGTTGACGATCGCCGGCGGCGAGCCGACCGTGGCGGACTCCCCCACCCCCTTGGCGCCGATCGGATGGTGCGGCGACGGCGTGACCGTGTAGCCGGTCTCCCAGTCGGGCACCTCGAGCGAGGTCGGGATCAGGTAGTCCATCAGCGACGCGCCGAGGCAGTTGCCGTCCTCGTCGAAGGCGATCATCTCCATCAGCGCCATGCCGACGCCGTCGGTGAGCCCGCCGTGGATCTGTCCCTCGATGATCATCGGGTTGATGCGGGTGCCGCAGTCGTCGACCGCGATGAACCGGCGCACCTTCACCTGCGCGGTGCCGGGATCGATGTCCACGACGCAGATGTAGGCGCCGTGCGGGTACGTCAGGTTCGACGGGTTGTAGCAGATCTGCGCCTCCAGCCCGCCCTCGACGCCCTCGGGCAGGTCGCCGGCGCCGTGCGCGCGCATGGCGATCTGCTGGATGGTCACCGACTTGCCGGGGTCGCCCTTCACCGCGAAGGCGCCCTTCTGCCATTCCAGGTCGGCGACCGTCACCTCGAGCATCGACGACGCGATCAGCTGCGCCTTGTCGCGCACCTTGCGCGCGACCAGAGCCGCCGCCGCGCCGGAGACCGGAGTGGACCGGCTGCCGTACGTCCCCAGGCCGAACGGCGTCTGGTCGGTGTCGCCGTGCACGACGTCGATGTCGGCCGGCGGGATGCCGATCTCCTCCGCGATGATCTGCGCGAACGTCGTCTCGTGCCCCTGCCCCTGCGTCTTGACCGACAGCCGGACCACCGCCTTGCCGGTGGGGTGCACGCGCAGCTCGCACCCGTCGGCCATGCCCAGGCCGAGGATGTCCATGTTCTTGCGCGGGCCGGCGCCCACCGCCTCGGTGAAGAACGCGATGCCGATGCCCATCAGCTCGCCGCGTGCCCGTTTCTCGGCCTGCTCGGCGCGCAGCTCGGCGTATCCGGCGATGTCCATGGCCTGGCGCATGGTGGGCTCGTAGTTGCCCGAGTCGTACACCCAGCCGGTCTTGGTGGTGTAGGGGAACTGCTCGGGCCGGATGAAGTTCTTCAGGCGCAGCTCCGCCGGGTCCATCTCGAGCTCCGCGGCCAGGCAGTCCACGATGCGCTCGACCAGGTACACGGCCTCGGTGATGCGGAAACTGCAGGCGTACGCCACCCCGCCGGGCGCCTTGTTGGTGTAGACGGCGGTCATCTTGCAGTACGCCGCCTCGAGGTCGTAGCTGCCCGTGAAGACCCCGAAGAAGCCGGCCGGGTACTTCACCGGCGCGGCCGTGCCGTTGAACGCGCCGTGGTCGGCCAGCACGTTCGTCCGGATGGCAAGGATCTTCCCGTCGCGGGTGGCCGCGATCTCGCCGCGCATGATGTAGTCGCGCGCGAAGCCCGTGCTGATGAGGTTCTCGGACCGGTCCTCCATCCACTTCACCGGCTTGCCGGTGACGATGGAGCCGACGATCGCGCACACGTAGCCCGGATAGATGGGCACCTTGTTGCCGAAGCCGCCGCCGATGTCCGGCGCGATCACCTGGATCTTGTGTTCGGGCAGCCCGGCCACGATCGCGTAGAGCGTGCGGTGCGCGTGCGGGGCCTGGGTCGTCGACCACAGCCGCAGCCGTCCCTCGACCGGGTCGAAGTCGGCGACCGCGCCGCAGGTCTCCATCGGCGCCGGGTGCACGCGCGGATAGACGATGTCCTGCTGCACGACCACGTCCGCCTTCGCGAACACGGCCTCGGTCGCGTCGGCGTCGCCGGTCTCCCAGTCGAAGCAGTGGTTGTCCTGCTTGCCCTCCAGGTCGTCGCGGATGACCGGCGCGCCCGGCTCCAGCGCCCGGCGCGCGTCGACGACCGGGTCGAGCACGTCGTACTCCACGTCGATCAGCTCGAGCGCGTCGCGGGCGACGTAGCGGTCCTCGGCCACGACGAACGCGACCTCCTGACCCTGGAAGCGCACCTTGTCGGTGGCCAGCACGGCCTGCACGTCGTTGGAGAGCGTCGGCATCCACGCCAGCCCCAGCCCCTTGAGCGTCTCGCCGGTGACGACGGCCTTGACGCCGGGGGTGGCCTCGGCGGCGCTGGTGTCCACGCTGACGATGCGGGCATGCGCGTACGGCGACCGCAGGATCGCCAGGTGCAGCATGCCCGGCAGCTGGACGTCGTCGACGAAACGGCCCCGGCCGCGCACCAGCCGCGGGTCCTCCTTGCGCAGCATGCGCCCGTAGCCGACGGGCTTCTGGTCGTTGTCGTGGAAGTCCGTGAACCGGGACTCGTGCACTGTGGTCACTGGTTCACCGCCGCTTCGTGGACGGACGCCCAGCGCACCGACCGGATGATCGTCGAATAACCCGTACACCGGCAGATCTGACCGGAGATGGCCTCGCGGATCTCGGCGTCGGTGGGGTCGGGATTGCGGTCGAGCAGCGCCCGGCAGGTCATCATCATGCCCGGCGTGCAGAACCCGCACTGCAGGCCGTGGCACTGCATGAAGCCCTGCTGGATCGGGTCGAGCTCCGCGCCCTTCGCAAGGCCCTCCACCGTACGGACCTCGTGCCCGCCGGCCATCGCGGCGAGCACGGTGCACGACTTGACGGGCTCGCCGTCCAGCCACACCACGCAGGTGCCGCAGTTGCTGGTGTCGCAGCCCCAGTGCGTGCCGGTCAGGCCGAGCACGTCGCGCAGGAAGTGCACGAGCAGCAGCCGTCCCTCGATCTCCCGCGTGACCTCGACGTCGTTGACGGTCATCGTGACCTGCATGCCTCAGCTCCTCGCCCGTTCCACGGACCGGCGCAGCGTCCGCCGGGTCAGCTCGTCGGCGAGGTGGCGCTTGTAGTCCGCGCTGCCCCGCTGGTCGGTGGCCGGCTCGCAGCTGCGCGCCGCGATCGCGCCGGCCTGCTCGTACAGTTCCTCGGCGGGCGCGTGACCGCGCAGCGCGGCGGAGATCTCCGGGATGCCTGTGGTGTTGGGGCCGACGGCGGCCAGCCCCACGCGCGCGTCGGCGATCGTGCCGTCGGCGGCCAGCCAGACCGCGGCGCCGGCCGAGACCACCGCCCAGTCCCCCGCGCGGCGCTCGACCTTCTCGTACGCGCTGCCGCCGCCCGGCCGCAGCGGCAGCCGGATCTCGGTGAGCATCTCGCCGTCGCCGACCGCCGTCTCGTACGGCCCGACGTGGAAGTCCGCCATGCCGACGACCCGCTCGGCGCCGCCCGGGCCGCGGATGACGCAGCTCGCGTCGAGCGTCGTACACACCGCGGACAGGTCCTCCGACGGGTCGGCCTGGCACAGCGAGCCGCCGAGCGTGCCGCGGTTGCGCACCACCGGGTCGGCGATGACCCGCTCGGCGTCGCGGAAGATGGGGAACGCGGCCGCCAGCTCGTCGGATTCGAGCAGCTCGCGGTGCCGCGTGAGGGCCCCGATGCGTACGCCGTCGGTCTCCACCCGGATGTAGCCGAGCTCGTCGTGCAGCGGGTTGATGTCGATCAGGTAGTCGAAGTTCGCCAGCCGCAGCTTCATCATCGGCAGCAGGCTGTGCCCGCCCGCCACCAGCCGCGCCGAGCTGCCCAGCCGCTCCAGCAGCCCGATCGCCTGATCCACACTGGTGGCACGCTCGTACTCGAACGGAGCCGGCACCTGCACGCTGCACCTCCATCGATTGGGCAGCAATCTTTCGCGCCGGGCGTCCAAAGTCAACAGCTACCTAAGGGATGCCTTAAGTTGCTCCGCGTAGCCGGATGCCGCGACGAATTCGGTGACAAGGTTCACCGCCGGGCCGGCCCGGTATCGCGCCGAACGAGCGCGGCTCCGCCCGGATGTCCGTTGCGAGATCGGCCCGGGCTTCCGGTCCGGGACGAACGAGGCGCACGGGACGGCTGAGAAAAGGTGCCGAACCCCGGATCCCGGCCGATCGTCCTGGGGTGCGGCCGCAACGCCGGTCGCGCCAGGCCGCCCCGGGACGCCGAGTCCCGCCCACCGGGGGCGGCCCGACCTGTCACCGACGGAACTTCAGTGGGCGGGAACGGGGGAACCAGACTGCCGGTCAGCGATGGCCGGCTCGGGGTGAGGTCGCGCGAGCGACGGGCCGCCTTCAGGCCTAATCCGACAGCTAACCTCGCAGGCGGTTGAAGGACCGAGGATCGTCTTGCTGTTCCCGACGCTGCGCCGTCTGCTGCTGCTCGTTGCGGCCACGGCCATCGCCACCACCCTGCTCGTCACCCCTTCGGCCGCGCAGGCCGCCAGCGCCGCTCCGGCCGCCGCCGCTCCGGCCGCTCGGGCCGCCGCCGCTGGGGCCGCCGCCGCCCGGGGCGTCCGGATCGTCGCCGCTGCCAGCGCCCAGCGTGGCAAGCCCTACCGGTACGGGGCTGCCGGGCCCGGCGCCTTCGACTGCTCGGGGCTCGCCGGTTACTCGTACGCGAAGGTCGGTCTGCGGCTGCCCCGGACCGCGCAGGCGCAGTACCGGACCGCCCGCGCGGTTCCGAAGGCGGCGGCCCGGCCGGGCGACCTGGTGTTCTGGGTGTCCGGCGGGCACGCCTACCACGTGGGTGTCTATGCGGGCGCGGGGCGCGTCTGGCACGCGCCCAAGCCGGGCGACCGGGTCAGGCTCGCCCCGATCTGGTCGTGGTCCCAGGTGCGCTTCGGGCGGGTGGGGACGTGAGCTGAGGTTCGTCCGGCCGCGCGGCCTCCTCGGGTTGCGCGGCCTCCTCCCCGGCCTCTTTCCCGGCGTCTTCCGGTTGCGCGGGCCCGCTCAGTCGCGCCGCCCCTTCCCGCCGCTGCGCCTCGCTTGGCCGTGCCGCCCTGGTCGGCCGCGTCGCCCGTCCCCGCTGCGCCGCCCTGCTCAGCCGCGCGGCCAGGCGGTCGACGGCCAGCAGCGCCGCTCCGAGGACCGCGAAGATGACGCCCAGCTCGACGAACTGGCCGGCCACCCACCCGTATCCGCGGGAGGTAGGGTCGAGGAAGAAGTACGGGTAGCGGTCGGTGACGGTCGGGAACAACACGGCGCGGGCCACCGACGACACGCCGTAGCCGAGCGGGAAGAGGATCCACAGCGGAAGGTCGCGCCACGGCGACACCCGGCGCGGGCCGAACGCGACCCAGTCGGCCACCACGAGCGCCGGCACGGCGTAGTGCACCAGGAACCGCGACCAGTTGGCGACCTGCTCGGCCGGGTCGCTCGCCGCCAGGCCGGGCAGCGGGTCGGCGCCGTGCTGCAGCATGAAGTGCGAGATCAGCCCCGTGATGAGAATCCACAGCGTGACCGCGCCGCGCAGGCGGGGCGCGGCCGGGTCGGTCGTGCGGCGCCGCACCATCCAGTACAGGACGCCGCCGAAATAGCCGAGCGTCACGAGATTGCTCTGCACCGTGTAGTACGCGATCCGGTGCTGCCCCATGAGCAGCCCGGCGAACCCGGAGCCGACGATCAACACCCGCAGCCAGAACTGCGGGGTCAGCCAGACCCTCACCACGTGCCCTCCTGGAGCGCCTTCTTCTGCACCTTGCCCATGGCGTTGCGGGGCAGGGCCGGGACGAGGTGGACGGCGCGGGGCCGCTTGTGGGCGGCCAGCCGCTCCGCGACGAAGGCGATCAGCTCCCGCTCGGTGGCGTCGCCCACGACGTACGCGGTGACCTGCTCGCCCAGGTCCGGATGCGGGGTGCCGACGACCGCCGCCTCGCGGACCGCCGGGTGCAGCAGCAGCGCGTCCTCGACCTCGCCCGCGCCCACCCGATAGCCGCCGGTCTTGATCAGGTCCGTGGACGCCCGCCCCACGATCCGGTGCCAGCCGTCGACGCCGATCGTCGCGACGTCGCCGGTGGCGTACCAGCCGCCGGGCCCGGTGGCCGGTTCCGCCCGGAGCGCCCACCGGCCCGCGCTGTCGGCCCCGCCGGCGCTTCCCCAGGCTGTGCCGCTCCCGCCGCCGGCGCTCTTCCCGCCTCCTGCGCTGCTCGCACCACCTGCGCTACCGATGCCGTCTGGGCCGCTCCCGCCGCTCGCGTTACCCCCGCCGCCTGCGCTGCTCGCGTTGTCGGCGCGGCTCGCGTTGTCGGCGCGGAGGTAGCCGTCGAACAGGGTGGCGCCTCGGACCTGGAGGTGGCCGATCGTGTCACCGCGGGGTAAGGGCTTTCCCGCGTCGTCGACCAGGCGGGTCTCGACGCCGGGGACGGGGAGGCCGACGTGGCCGGGGCGGCGTTCGCCGTCGGCGTGAGTGCTGACCGTGATGAGCGTTTCGGTCATGCCGTAGCGCTCGACGGGCGCCTGGCCGGCAAGCGCTTGCAGGCTGGTGAAGACGGGCACGGGGAGCGGGGCGCTGCCGCTGACCAGCAGGCGGGCACGGCTCAGCTCGCGGGCCTCGGCGGGGGCGGCGCAGATGCGCGACCACACGGTCGGAACGCCGAAGTACATGCTGCCGGGCGTGGCGGCGTACGCCTGGGGGGTCGGTTTTCCGGTGTGGACCAGGCGCGAGCCGATGCGCAGCGGGCCGAGCACGCCGAGAACCAGCCCGTGCACGTGGAACAGCGGCAGCCCGTGCACGAGGGTGTCGTCGGGGGTCCACTGCCACACGGCGGCGAGCGCGTCGAGGTCGGCGGCAAGGGCTTTCCTGGACAGGACCGCGCCCTTGGGCGGGCCGGTGGTGCCGCTGGTGTAGAGCACGAGGGCAGGGGCGTCCGGGTCGGGCTCGGCCGGGACGGAACCCGAGGCGGCCGATTCCGCGGCGTACAGCTCGGCGCCGGAGTCCCGCAGGATGTGCTCGCGCTCGAGATCGCCGGCGTCGGGCGGGATGGGCACCGCGGGAACGCCGGCGAGCAGGGCCGCGGTGATCGTGACGACCGTGTCGAGGGTCGGCTCGGCGAGCACGGCCACCGCCCGGCGACCGCGAAGGTCCGCCGCCCGTGCCGCTGCCCTCGCCAGCAGATCGTGGCGGGAAACGCTTTCCTGCTGGACGCGTACGGCGTCGGACCGGTCCTCGTCCGAGTGGAGCGCGGTGAGAAGCCTCGTCATCGGGCCTCGTCGAGTCGCGCCACCATCGGGGCGAGCAGGTCGTTGAGCTCGCGCACCAGCACGGTGACGGCGCGCTCGGCGAGCTCGGGCAGCTTGGGGCCGGGGTCCTCGGGCACCTCGGGCAGATCGGCGAGCGGCAGCGGGGCGTCGACGAGGAGCGTGGACCGCGCGTGCGGGATGCGGCTCAGCTCCTGCTGCGAGGGGGCGAGGAACTGGCCGAACGTCTCGGGCCAGCCGCGCCAGCCGCGGTCGCGGGTCCAGGAGCGGTCGCGGGTGAGCGCGTCCGGCCAGGGCGCGACCAGGGTGGCCGCGGCGGTCAGCGAGCCGTCCCAGGTGTTGCGGCTGCACTCGGCCCGCAGCACGCGGCGGTGCAGGCGTACGAAACCGGGGTCGAGATGGGGCGCCGTGGCCAGCCGCCAGGCCGTGCAGGCGAACCCCACGGGCGAGATGTCACCCCAGCAGTCGTCGAACTCCTTGGCGTGCACCCACACGTGCTCGGCGAACCGGCTGCGGCCGAGCCCCGCATGGTCCCGGTCGTAGTGGTGGTCGATCCAGGCGACGGTGAGCTGGGCCACCCGTTCAGCGTAGACCCGCCGCTTCACCCGTCCCCGGTCAGCCGCGCTGGTGGGGAACGCGGGGGCTCGCGGCGGGGCGCGGGCGCAGGCCGTCGAAGACGACCGACAGGACGCGGGAGCGCAGGACGGCGCCGTCGGCCGCGCGCTCGGGAACCCGGGACACCGCCAGCATGAGTGCGACCAGCTCGGCCACGGTCACGTCGGGGCGGATCGCTCCTACCTCGCGCGCCCGGTTCAGCAGCACGCCGAGCGCGCGCGGAAGCTGCTCCCGCGCCGGCGTCAACGCGTCGTGCAGATCCGCGGCGGCGAACGCATCCGCCCACGCTTGCTTGCCCGCCGCCACCTCGGCAACCCGGGTGAGGAACTCCCAGATCGCGGTGCCGGGGTCGTCCGAGGCCACCAGCCGGTCGGCCTCCTCGGCGAAGCGCCGCAGCCGCTCCCGGAACACCGCGTCGATCAGCGCCGCCTTGGTCGGGAAGTGCCGGAAGACCGTGCCGATGCCGACCCCCGCGACCCGAGCGACCTCCTCGGTCGAGACCGACGTGCCTCGCGCCACGAACACCTGCTCGGCCGCGGCCAGAACCCGCGACCGATTCCGTACAGCATCGGCCCGCGGCGCGCGAGCAGCCATCTGCCTGTCCCCCGTCTGTTATGTCGCTATGACGGCCGACTGTCCGTTCATCAGCCTAGCGTCCGTTTTAAACGGAGTAGAGACTCCACTTAGGACGGTGCCGATCTCCATACCGTAGCGACAGCCCCGCACGGCGATGCAAGGCACCCACCCTCCAAGATCAGAAACCCCGGCCGCGGCGGCCCCACCGACCGACCGAGGACAGCGCAGCAACGCCCAGATCCGCTCCGGCACTGCTTGGCAGATCCGCAGCCAGCCCCTCCAGGCCGGCGCGTCCAATAAAGTTCAGCAGCATCGATGCACTGCGAACGTCTGCCGGACGGCGGGCGCTGCTCGAAGCCCCGGCAGTGCCGTGCCCGATGTCGCACACCTGCAGGGCGCGAGCGGCAGTGTGGCCCCCACACAGTGTCGTTCCAACACAATGCGGTTCCCACACGATGAGGTTTCACCACGGTGCGGTTCCAGCACGGTGCGGTTCCAGCACGGTGCGGTTCCAGCACGGTGCGGTTCCAGCACAGTGCGGTTCCAGCACAGTGCGTTTCAACACGGTGCGGTTCAGCACGGTGCGGTTCAGCACGGTGCGGCCCGAGCGGTAGGTGCAGCTGTCGAGGCGGCGCCGCTTCGATGACGGTGCGGCTCGGATGGCGGCGGCCGTACCTGCGCCAGTGCACCTCGGCTATGGCGTCCTAGGAGGCTAGGCAAGTGGGGTGGCAGCGTCAGCATCTGGGCGGCCTGCCGGCAAAGCCCTACCGACAAGCTGCGGGCAAGCCCGTACCGGAAAAGAAGCGGCCCGGCCACTCACGGCCGGGCCGAAATCCGAGGATCGAGTATCGGGTGTGTTGCCGCCTCGACTACTTGAGCAGGCGCTTGTCGGCCCGCAGGGACTGGGGCAGCGCGATGGTGATCCACTCGTTGTTGTCGGCCGCGGTGGCGCTGCGGCCTGTGGAGAACGGGAAGTTGTTGTCGTTCAGGACCGCGATCGTGTGGTCGTCGAGGATGACGACGTCCTCGATGGTCTGGAAGGGGAACGTGAACGTCGTGCCGAAACCGCCGAGCCTGCGCGGATTGGCGATGTTCATCAGGTCGGCCACCAGCGTCTTGCGCAGCGTTCCGTCGGTCTGCGCCTCGGCCAGGTAGATCTTCTTGACGACGGCCGTCGCGCCCTGGCCGCCGTCGCGCTCGATGACGAGGAAGCGGCCGCGGGAGACGGCGATCGCGTCGCCGATGGCAAAGTCGGGGTTGTCGAGCTGGTACGTCCAGCGCTTGCCCGTGTAAGCCTTTTCCCGCAGGTCGAACTCGTTGAGCCGCAGCGCGCCGGCCGGGTCGCCGGTCACGTTGCCCTCGAGCAGCCCGTACAGGTAGCGGCCGTCGGGCGACTGGGCGAGACCCTCGAAGCCCTTGCTGCTGCGGGCGGTCGCGGTCGCGCCGGTGCGCGCGGCGGTCTCCGGCGCGATCACGCCGTCGAGCGGGACGGGCGCGTCGAGCAGGCGGCCGGCGCGGTCGAAGTGCAGCAGGTACGGGCCGAACTCGTCGCCGATCCAGTACGAGCCGTCGGCCACCCGCTGGATCGACTCGGGGTCGAAGTCGGCGCCGGTGAGCACGCGGTCCTCGCGGGTCAGCTTCCACGAGACCTTGCCGTCGGGGTCGGTCAGCGTGACGCCGCCGAGCACGTCCACCTTGCCGGTGCGGAAGACCGGCGCGAGCTTCTGGATGCGCAGCAGGAAGTCGCCCGAGTTGGCCTGGTTGCCGTACCCGTTGTCGGAGAGCACGTCGAAGGTGCCGTCGCCGTTGTCGACGATTCCGGAGAAGCCCTGGACCGGCTGGTCGGCGAACGGCGCCGTGAAGCCGTTGAGGTTCCCGGTGGCGAGCGCGCCGGAGGGCTCGCTGCCGGGCACGAACGTGCCGGCGGGCAGCGCGGCCCAGCCGGTGAGCGTGGGCTGGGTGACCTTGTGGCCGCCGGCGTACGAGGCGGTGGCGGCCATCGAGAGGGTGAGGGCCAGGACACCGGTCCCGGCCGCGAGACGGACGAACTTTCGCATGGCCGGACGCTAGGACGCCCGGGTTAATCGGAGCCGACGAATGGCTTGCGCTTCCGGAGCGACAGCAAGATCAAAGCGGGTGGCCCCGGTGGACGCCAAGATGGCGGGAGTCCGGGCCGGCAGGGGACCCGAGCGGGTGGAGGTCTGAGCGGGGCGGGCCGGGTTTGAGCGAGCAGGGGCCTGAGCGCCCGGGAGGGCGGCCGCGTGACGTACAGGGTCAGTGGTAAGCCGTTTCCTGGTCGCTCAGCGCGGCGATTGTCTCGACGCCGCCGCCGACACCTGCGGCGGCCACGGCGGCGATCATGGTGGCGGCGCGCAAGGCGTGGAAGCCGCCGCGGCCCAGGGTGGCGGCCTTCAGGTTGTGGGCGACTGCGCGGGGCAGGGTGCGCCGCAGGTAGTTCTGTTCGGCGCCGAGCTTCTGGTCGTGCGGCAGCAGGGCGGCCATCTGGACCTTGCCGCGGCCCTCGGCGTAGCAGCGGCGCAGGAAGAACCGGAACGTCGAGCGGTCCAGCGGCACGTCGTGCTCGATGACGGAGTCCGGAACGTACATCCAGTGCCCGCCCGTCTCGGCGCTGATCCGCAGGCACAGCTCGGTGTCCTCGGGGCGGTTGCGGTCGCCGAGCTTGCCGAACCCGGCCCGGAAACCGCCGACCCGCAGGAAGGCGTCGCGGCGCACCATCATGCTGGCCGACCAGACGTTGCGGATCTCCGCGACCGAGGTGGGCATTCCCGCGTACGAGACCCCGACCGTCCAGAGCAGCTCGTCCGGCAGCCAGCTCGGGCGGCTGCTCTCCCACGCCGGCACGATGCTGCCGCCCGCGCCGACCACCCGCGGGTCGCCGAACGGCTCGGCCAGGCTTCCCAGCCACGTCGGGTGGGCGACGGTGTCGTCGTCGAGGAACGCGATCAGCTCGGAGCGGGCGTGGAAGGCGCCGGTGTTCCGGTTGCCCGACGCCCCGCGCGCCGACGTGTTCTCGAGCACGGTGACGCCGTCGAACTCAGCCTTGGCCCGCTCGAACAGCGCTGGATTGTGGTCGACCACCACGATGATCTCGGACGGTGTGACTTTCTGCTCCCGCGCGGACGCAACGGTGCGTTGCAGGGAGATCCAGCGGTGGTCACTGTGCGTAGGGACGACGACGCTGATGTCGGGGTCGGTCATGGCGGGCGCTCCAGGGGTGAAGCCGTGGCGGTGTTTCGAAAAGGTGCGAGTTGATCAAGCCGCGGGCGGAACGCTACACAGCGAATCTATGAATTACGTAAGAGAATGCCGCGAACTATTTACGGTTTCGGGCGCCATTGTTTCCGTCGCGAAAACGATCGGGGCAAGTCGGCACATGACGCTTTTCGCCCCGAGTCCGGCACGGCTGGGGTAGTTGCACGGTAAAGCACCTATTCCGGGGCCGGCGGCCTGCCCAAAGGGACGTACTCCTCGGCCGGGCCGCAGACAGCGATGTCACGGGCAACGGCGCGTCCGGGGCGCGAGGCAGCACGACAACGGCGGCAGGCGAGCGAGACGACGGCCGGGTGAGCGAGCGAGATAGCGGCGCCGGGTGAATGAGGGAGAGTGCGGCGGCCGGGCGAGCGAGGGCGATGGCGGCAGACAGGCGAGCGAGGGCGATGGCGGCAGACAGGCGAGCGAGGGCGATGGCGGCAGACAGGCGAGCGAGGGCGATGGCGGCAGCCAGGCGAGCGACACGACGACGGGGGCAGGGCCGCACGACAGCAGCAGCCAGGAGGGCGACACGACAACGACGGCCGGGCCACACGGCGGACGGCCGGGTGAGCGAGCGAAACGGCGGCGACGACGCGCAGCCCGTCATTTGTTCGACGGAAAAGCGCGCCAGGCCGACCGGAGAACGAGCCGGCCGCGTCAGAGTTCAGCTATGAATGCGCTGCGGCACAACCTCAACTCGAAAAGCACGGTCGAAAATCATACGTTCGACTGATGCCGATTAGGCCGCCGTTGATTGCCCATGCCGGATAGTGCGTGTGGCACGCCGTCAACGGCCGTGACTACGTACGGTCAGCGCCAGAAAACGGCTACGGCCGCGTTGGCGAGGGTCAGGGCGATGATCCCGATGAAGTGCCCCTTGTTGACGGCCTCCCGCTTGCGCGGCACGAACACCATGATGAAGATCAGGATCGCCAGCAGCAGCTTGACGCCCAGCTTGATCGGGCTCGGCTCGTCGTCTCCCCCGCCGCGCAGCGGCGCCGCCAGGCCGAGGCCCGAGACGAGCTGGATGATCGAGCCCCAGAGCACCGCCGCGTTGATCCGGAACTTGCCCGTCAGGTATTGCGCGATCGCCCCGCCGAGCAGCAGCGCGAAGCCGACGAGGTGGATGAAGAGCAGGATCAACCGGAGTGCTTCCACGCCGGAAGCATGCCAAAAGCCCCGGCCGGCCGATCATCCGGGTCCCCGTCGCGCGCTGGGAGGAGGCTACGGCGCGGCGGTCACCGGCAGGGTGAACAGCCCGCGCAGCAGCAGCCCGGGCCGCCAGGTCAGCTCCGACTCGGGCACGGCCAGCCGCAGCGAGGGATACCGCGAGGCCAGCGCCGCGAAGGCGATCTGCGCCTCGAGCCGGGCGAGCGGCGCCCCGAGGCAGTAGTGGATGCCGTGCCCGAACGCCAGGTGCGGGTTCTGCGGGCGGTCCAGCTGGAGCGTGTCGGGGTCGGCGAACCGGTCCTCGTCGCGGTTGGCGGAGAGCAGACCGACCAGCACGGGCGCGTTCGCGGGGATCGTCCGGCCGCCCAGCTCGACGGGCTCGGTCGTGAGGCGAAACGTGGCCGTCTCGACCGGGCTCTCGTACCGCAGGAACTCCTCGATCGCGGTGGGCACGAGCGACGGGTCGGCGCACAGCGTCTCCCAGCGGTCGCGCCGCGACAGCAGCAGGTACATGCCGTTGCCGATCAGGTTGACCGTGGTCTCGTGGCCGGCGATCAGCAGCAGGAACACCATCGAGATCAGCTCGTCCTCGCTGAGCCGGTCCGCGCTGTCGCGCACCTCGATGAGCCCGGACAGCAGGTCCTCGCCGGGGTCGGTGCGGCGGGCGTCGATCAGCCCGCGGATGTAGGCGACCATCGCCTGCGCCGCGCCGGGGAACTCGGCCTGGTACGCGACGCCGCCCACGATGATGTTCGACCAGGCCCGGAACGAGTCGCGGTCGTCGGCCGGGATGCCGAGCAGCTCGCAGATCACCTGGATGGGCAGCGGGAACGCGAACGCGTCGATCAGGTCGAAGGAGCCCGTACGGGGGAAGGCGTCCAGCAGCGAGGTGGTGATCTGCGAGATGCGCGGGCGCAGGGCCTCGATGCGGCGTGCGGTGAAGGCGGCGGACACCAGCCGGCGCAGGCGGGTGTGGTCGGGCGGGTCGACCGCGAGCATGTGGCTGGACAGTGCCCGGCCGATGGCGTCCGACGGGTGGCCGGTGCCGGGCCCGCGCTTGGAGAACCGCGGGTCGGTCAGCACCTTGCGCGCGTCGTCGTACCTGGTGACCAGCCAGACGATCGCCCCGCTCGCCACCCGCACCTCCCGCACCGGGCCGTCGCGCCGCCACTGCGCGTACGAGGGATGCGGGTCGGCGTGGAATCGCCGGTCGGCCAGGTTGTCCGGGGCAGGCTGCGACATGCTCCCACCCTATCGAGGATCGTCGAATCCTTCGTCCGCCCGTTCGCGGCGCAGATGCTGCTCGGCGCGGCGCGCGAGTTCGCCCTGCTCGGCGGCGAGACCGGCGTACATGCCCTTGACCTGCTCGTACGGCTGGTTCGGCGGCAGCAGCGGCACGGCGGCGTCCGTCCGGGCGTCGATCACCACCGGCCGGTCCGCGGCCAGAGCCGTCTCCCACGCCTGGGTCATCTCCGCCGGGGACGAGACCTCCAGCCCACGCAGGCCGAGCAGGTCGGCGTACTTGGCGTACGGCACGTCGGGCAGGTCCTGTGAGGTCGCGAACCGCGGCTCCTTCTCCATCTCGCGCTGCTCCCAGCTCACCTCGGCGAGGTCCCGGTTGTTCAGCACGCACACCACGAACCGCGGATCGGCCCAGTCACGCCAGCGGGCGGCCACGGTGACCAGCTCGGCCAGCCCGGTCATCTGCATCGCGCCGTCGCCGGTGAGCACCACGACCGGGCGCTGCGGCGCGGCCAGTTTCGCCGCGACGCCGTACGGGATCCCGCACCCCATCGAGGCGAGCGTGCTGGACAGGTGGGCGGGCACGCCGCGCGGCAGCCGGAGGTGGCGCGCGTACCAGTAGACAGTGGACCCGACGTCGACGGCGAGCTGCGCGTCGGCGGGCAGCCGGCCGGTGAGCGAGCGCACGACGTGCTGCGGGTTGAGCGGTTCGGCCGGGGCGTCGGCGCGCGCGGCGGCGATCTCGTGCCAGCGGCGCACCCAGCCCTCGACGCGCTCGCGCCAGCCGCGGTCGCCGCTGGGCTTCACGAGGGCGTTGAGCGCGCGCACGGTCTCGGCCGCGTCCCCGACGAGCGGCACTTCGACCGGATACCGTACGCCCAATTGCCGTCCGTCGATGTCGATCTGCACCGCCCGCGCCTGGCCCGGCCTGGGGTAGAACTCGGTCCACGGGTCGTTGGTGCCGACCAGCAGCAGCGTGTCGCACTCCTCCATCAGCTGCGCGCTGGCCGTGGACCCGAGGTGGCCCATCACGCCGGTGTGGAACGGCAGGGTCTCGTCGAGCACGGGCTTGCCCAGCAGCGACGCGGTGATACCCGCGCCCAGCCGCTCGGCCAGCTCGACCACCTCGGCGGCGGCCGCGTACGCCCCCTGCCCCACCATGATGGCGACGCGCTCGCCGCTGGAGAGCACCTCGGCGGCCGCACGCAGGTCGTCGTCGTAGGGCAGGACCCGCGCGGGGCGCAGGCCGGGGCTGGTCACCATCACCCCGTGCTGCTGGGCCTGCGGATCGGGCGCCGGGGCCGTCTGCACGTCGTGCGGCACGATCACGCACGTCGGGCTGCGGGTCGCGAGCGCCGTACGGAAGGCCCGGTCGATCAGCATGGGCAACTGCTCCGGCGCGTGCGCGGTCTGCACGAACTGGGCGCACACGTCGCCGAACAGCCGCTGCAGGTCGATCTCCTGCTGGTACGCGCTGCCGAGCACGGTCGAGGCCTGCTGCCCGACGACGGCGACCACCGGCTTGCTGTCGAGCTTGGCGTCGTAGAGCCCGTTGAGCAGGTGCACGGCGCCCGGCCCCTGGGTGGACAGACAGACGCCGACACCGCCGGTGTACTTGGCGTGGCCGACCGCCATGAAGGCCGCGTTCTCCTCGTGGCGGGCCTGCACGAAGGCGGGCTTCCCGGCCCGGCGCAGCGCCCCCACCACGCCGTCGATCCCATCGCCGGAGTAGCCGAACACCCGCTCGACACCCCACGCCGACAGGCGCTCCACCAGCAGGTCCGAGACCGTCCGCTCGTCGCTCATGCCTGGCGACTACCCACGTGGGTACGCGCCAACCGTGCCCTGCCCGCCGCGGGGATAAGGACGGGCCGCGGCGGGTATCTGCTCGTCGACCCCTCCCGCTCGGAAAGGAACCGTCATGACGAACCCCTCAGGCCCGCAGGGCGTCCCCCTGGCCGGGGCGCTGTCGGAGGAATTCGGCGACAAGGTCCGCGAGGACAGCGGCGCCGGCGCCGACGCCCCGACCGTGGGCGCGGCCGACGCCGACGCCGACGCGGTGCGCTCCGGAGCCGACGGCACCATCACCGGCGACGCCAACCGCGACTCCGACGGCGTGCCGGTCGGCGAGGACGACGCGGAGGCGGACCGCCGCCGATCCGGCGCGTGAGTTCCGTGGGCCGGTCACGCCACCGACGCGGCCGGCCCTCCGCTCAGCACGGAACAGCTCAGCACGTGACAGCCCCAGGCGGGCAGCTCCACGTACAGTCCCAGGTTCTCGAGCTCGTCGCCGTCGCGGTCGAAGACGCGGTCGTCGAGCAGATCGATCAGGCGCCACTGCTTTCCCGCCGACGACCACGGCAGCCGTACGCGGGTCCACGCCGGACGGTCCGCGAAGTTGACCACGACCAGGTGCCGGGTCCGTTCGTCCTGCCACGTCCAGGCGAGCACGTCGCGGTCGTCGAGCAGCCGCCACTCCCCCTGCCTGACGCCGAGCCCCGCCAGCCGCCGGTGGAAGGCCCGTAGCTCCTCGTCGACCGGCTCGTCGGGGTAGCGGCCCAGGAACACCGGCAGCTTCACCGTGCGCCCCTCGAACTGCCCGTCGTGCCAGAGCGTCGCGCCCGGCAGCGTGGCGATCACGACCGCCGCCGCCCGCCCCCGCGCCCCCGGCAGCGCCGTCGCGGCGCGCGGCTCGTCGTGGTTCTCGGTGAAGCGCACCAGCTTCGCCTGGAAGTCCAGCCCCGCCGTGAGATGCGCGCGTACCGAAGCCGCGTCCTCGTGCGCCAGCCGGTCGTACAGCCGCTTGTCGTAGCAGAAGTGGAACCCCTGCTGCTGCAGCTCCCACTCGGTGTCCCAGTACGCCTCGGCGATCAGCACGAAGTCCTCGGGCAGCTGGGCGACGATCTCCGGCCAGAACTCCGCCTCGGGCCGGGGCCCGGCCCACCGCCCCCAGGTGCCCGCGAAGATGTCGTTGAACATCAGCATCGCCATGTCGACGCGGACGCCGTCGCACTGGTCGGCGATCGCCAGCAGCGTGTCCACGGTGGCCCGGCGCAGCTCCGGATGGAACGCGTTGAGCTGCGCGACATCCGGCCACGGCGGGAAGTACGGGTCCCGCCCGCGCGCGATGACCCGGTCGCCCGCCGCGAACCAGCCGTCCGGGTCGCGCGCCAGGTCCTCCGCCGTGCCGTTGACGAACCAGTCCGGGAGCTCGGTGATCGCGGGGTGGTCGGGCGCCACGTGGTTGGGCACGTAGTCGAGGATCAGCCGCAGCCCCCGCCGCAGCAGCTCCGCGCGGGCCACCAGCAGCCCCGCCGCCCCGCCCAGCCGCTCGTCGACCTCGTACCGGCGCACGCAGTAGGGCGAGCCCACCACGTCCTCGTCGGCGAAGTCCGCCAGCGCCGCCTCGAACTCCTTGCACAGCCCCTCGTTCGCCAGCGCGACCGCCATCCCGGCCGGGCTGCGCTCCCACACCCCCATGAGCCAGACCGCGTCGTGCCCGCGCAGCTCGTCCCACACCTCGCCGGGCACGTCGCCGAGCGTCACCGCCCGCCCGAAGCGCCGGCTCAGACCGGCCAGCCACGGCCAGGTGTCGATCTCGTACACCGCCGGTGCGTCCGGCCATCCGGTCATCGTCGGTCCTTCCCCCCGCTCGGCCCGGCCCCACGAGGGGCACGCTGCCACCGTAATCGCCCGGCGACCCCGAGGTCCGGCAGAAGGCGAGACGTTCCGCTTCCCGGGTCGACGACGGGTCAGCGGCCCCCGCCCCGGCCGGCTCCGGCGCGCGAACGACCGTACTCGGCGAGGGCGTGGAAGGCGGCCTTCGGCGTCCAGGAACCGTCCGGCAGCACCCGGACGACCCCGCGGGCGGCCAGGTCGAAGTCGCGCTCCGGGTCGCTGGTCGTGGGCAGGTGCCGGTTCGCGAAGGTGTAGACGAAGGCCGCGTCCGCGCCCCCGGCCTCGTAGTCGCGCAGCAGGTCCAGGATGTAGCGGGCCTGGCCCTGCTCGTCGCGCTCCAGCTCGGCGGTGAGCTTCGCGGCGACGCCGTGCTCGTCGTACGTCACCGGCTCCGACGCCCCGGCCACGTCGGCGGCGCCGCGGAAGGTGCAGCAGCCGAACTCCGTCGCGGCGTACGGCTTCCCTCGGCTCACTGCCGCGGCCAAGGACTGCGGAAAGGCGGCGGCGTTGGTGGCGTCGCGGTAGCCCGCATCGCTGGCGATGATGTCGAACGCCGACCAGTCCACGGCTTCCAGAGGGATCGAGGCGTACGTGACGGGGCCGCCGAACCGTTCCCGCACCGCCGGCACCGCCTCGGCGAAGAAGTCGCGCACCGCGGCCTGCGCGGCCGGCACCGACTCCCGCATCCGCATCGGGTCCGTGAACAGCGCCATGCGCTCGGCCAGGTCACGGCCGGGCAGGAAGCCGTCGGTGAACATCGAGATCTCCGAGCCGGTGACGTACACGACCCCGGCCCCGCTGCGCCGCAGCCGCTCCGCGCGCTCGGCCCCGTCGAGCACGAACGCCAGCAGCGTCTCGCGGTCGAGCCCGTTGGTGAACGGGCAGTACCACACCTCGAGCCCGGCCTCGGCGGCCAGGCGCGCGGTCAGCTCGAGCCGGTCCTGGACGCCGCCGGTGACACGGACCGCGTCACAGTGCAGCTCGTCGCGGATGACGTGCAGATCCCGCCGTACGGTCCCCGGATCGAACGGCTCGTGCGTGGTGGACCCGGCGCTCACGAAGCCGGTGTCGTAGTTCATGCCGTAGACGCGCATCCCGGGGCCTCCTCACCTTTAGGGTACGGCACGTACCCTACAAGCCATGAGCACGAGGCGCCGGGGCGCGGAGCTGGAACGGGCGATCCTGGAGGCGGCGGCGGCCGAGCTGCGCGAGTCCGGCTACGCGGGCATTACCATGGACCGGGTCGCCGCTCGCGCCGGCACCAACAAGAACGCCCTCTACCGCCGGTGGCCGCACCGCGCGGCGCTGGGCGTCGCGGCGTACCGGCACCTGACCGACACCGTGATGCCCGACCCCGACACGGGCAGCCTGCGGGGCGACGCCCTGGAGATGCTGCGCCTGGCGAACCGGACGTGGTCCTCCCCGCACGGCGCCGTCCTGCGCGCCCTGCTCACCGCCGCGGCCGACGACCCGGAGCTGCTCACCCTCATGCGCGAACGCTCCGGCGCCGACACCATGGACCGCGCCTGGCTCACCATGCTCGACCGGGCCGCCGCCCGCGGCGAGGCCCCGCCGGCGGCCGTGCATCTGCGGGTCGCCACCACCCCGATGATGCTGCTGCGCGCCGAGTACGCGATGCGCGGCGTCCCCTCCGTCCCCGACGAGGTGCTGCTCGAGATCGTCGACGAGGTCTTCCTCCCCCTCGTCCGCGGCCGCGGCAGACAGCGTCAGAAGGCTGCAACGAGCCCCGGCAGTTCGGCCAGCGAGTCGATCCGCATGGTCGGCAGTCGCATTCCCTCCGGACCGTCTCGCTGAATCGTTGCCCACGGACCTCGACGGACGAGCGCAGTTCTGAACCCGGCGAGTGCCGCAGGCCTGATGTCGTTGTCCAGCCGGTCACCCACGTACAACGCCTCCTCCGGCCGGCATGGCATCCGCTCGGCGAGCGCCTCGAAGAACCGCAAGTCCGGCTTCGAGACACCCCAGTCGTCGGAAGTGGCCACAAGGTCGGCCGGCAGGTCGAGCGACCGCAGGATACGCCCAGCACGAACCGTCTGGTTGCCCGCGATGCCGACCCAGACCCCGGCCGCCCGCAGCGCCTTGAGCGCCGGCCGCACGTCTGGATACAGGTCATCCTCGCCGAACGACTCGGGCCGGCCCGCCGCGGCCCGCTTCTCGCGCTCTTCCGTCAGATCGAAGCCCGGCCGGAAGACTTGAAACGTCTCGCGGTAGTCGCGTCCCTGCGAGATCACCGCACCGAACATCGCCGAGAACGTATGCCGGGGCACGCCCAGCCAGTCGGCCCAGGTGCCGTACTCCCGCGTCTCGTCGACGAGGCACTCTCCGACGTCGAACACCACGGCCCGGATCACGACTTCAGGCTAGCCGCAGAACCTGGCGCAGCAAGCCACGCAGGGGCTCACAGCAGGCTGCCCATATCCGCCGGATTCGCTTCAGACAGCACCGCGCCGATGTGGCGCCTGAGCGGCAACGATCTCCGGCAAGCCAACCGGCTTACTGGTACGAGCTGGCCGAACTGAGTAGCCGATGGGCCGCGAACAGAACCGGAAAAGCCCACCCCGAATGACACCGATCCGCGCGGTCAGCGCCTAACGTACGTCTACCGGTAACCCCCTTGAGCGGAGAGCGATGAGCAAGCTTGCCACGATCCTCGACCAGATTGACAGCGGCACGATGCTGCTTCCGGAGTTCCAGCGCGGATACGTCTGGAACCGCGATCAGGTCCGAGGCCTGATGAGGTCCTTGTATCTGGGATATCCGGTCGGTGCGCTGTTGGTCTGGGAGACGGAAACCGATCCGGGATCCGTTCGCGGAACCGGACAGGTCGGCGCTGGTGTCAAGCTGCTGCTCTTGGACGGGCAGCAGCGGATCACATCACTCTATGGAGTGGTCCGGGGACGCCCGCCGGCGTTCTTCGAGGGAGAGGCGGCGACCTTTACCGGGTTGCGCTTCAACGTCGATGAGCAGACATTCGAGTTCCACGCTCCCGCAAAGATGAACGGAGATCAACGCTGGGTGGATGTGACCGGGCTCTTCGTCGAAGGCCTGGCCCCGCAGATCACGGCACTGTCTGCGGATCCCGTCACTGCGCCGCATTTGGCGGTCTACGTTGAGCGGCTGAGCAAGCTGCACAATATCCTGCAGCGGGAGTTCCACCAGGAGAAGATCACCGGGCATGACATGGGCGTTGACGCCGTCGTGGAGATCTTCAACCGCGTCAACTCAGGCGGCACGAAGCTGTCCAAGGGTGACTTGGCACTGGCCAAGATTTGCGCCGAGTGGCCGGAAGCCCGCGCCACGATGCGCAAGTACCTGCAGACCTGGGACAAGGCCGGATTCCAGTTCAACCTCGACTGGTTGCTGCGCAACGTGAACGCTGTTGCCACCGGACGGGCGCAATTCGACGCGCTCGAGAACGTCGCGCCCGACGAATTCGCGGGCGCGCTGCGGGACTCCACGAAGCATGTCAGTGGATTCCTCGACGCTGTCTCGGGACGTCTGGGGCTTGATCACAACCGCGTACTGATGGGCCGGTACGCGATTCCCGTGGTGTCGCGCTTCCTGCACCTCAACGGCGGCGGATTTCGCGACGCGGCGGAGCGGGACCGCATGCTGTATTGGTACGTCCAGGCGGCGCTATGGGGACGTTTTGCTGGCTCTACAGAAACGGTACTCACCCAGGATTATGAAACCCTGAACCGAGGTAGCGTCGATGGGCTGATTGCAAGTCTGACGAGGTGGCGCGGCGGAAACCTGACCATCGACGGCCAAGACTTTGAGGGCTTCGGACGCGGCTCCCGCTTCTATCCGCTGCTTTATCTACTCACCCGCGTACTTGACGCCCGCGATCTTGGTACCGGACTTCCGCTCAAGAGTGAGATGCTGGGGCATCTCACCTCACTCCAGGTCCATCACATCTTCCCGAAGGCGCTGCTGTACAAGCAAGGATATCGGCGCGCTGAGGTGAATGCCGTAGCGAACTTCTGCTTCCTCACCCAGCAGACCAACCTCAAAATCGGCAAGCGGTCACCTGAGGAATACTTCGCCGAAGTGGAGGCCAAGCAGCCCGGCGCCCTGGCCTCGCAGTGGATTCCGCTGGAACGGGACCTGTGGAAGCCGGAAAATTACCTCGACTTCCTCTCTGCCCGCCGCGAGCTGCTAGCTTCCGCCGCCAATGGCTTCCTGGCCAAGCTCCGAGACGGCGCGGCGCCCACGACTGAGCCGCTCATGCGGATGGCAGCTGTCGACGAAGAAGACATCGACGAACGCACCCAACAGGTCGAGAAGCTGGTCGCGGAACTGACTAAGCTTGGGTGTGCCGAGCCGGAGCTGGACGTCGAAATCACCGACCCGGTATCCCGTCGACCGCTGATTATCGCCGAGGCGCTGTGGCCGGACGGCCTGCAGCCCGGTCTCGGTGAGCCGGTCGTTCTCGAGCTCGACGAGGGCGGCGCGCTGTCGCGCCTCAACGAGTTGGGATATCAGGTGTTCACGTCGGTTGACGCGCTTCGACAATTCGTCCTTCGCCGTAACGCCCAAAGTGCTGGCGTCGTACCCACCACCGGGGAATCCGGCCTCATTGCGGCGTAGGTCGTGCGGGCGGTGAGCAGTGCTGATCACCGCCCGTGCACTCGTTAGTACGGCTTCTGCTTGTCTCACCCGTTCAGAACGTCATTTCATCGGTAATTCGGCTCGCAAGGTGGTCCGCCGCGTGACTCACAGGTTCACATCCGGATGCTGCCAAGGGACGACGGGAAGGGACGGCACGCGGATGAACCCCAGCGATTAATTACCGAGGCGACGCAGTCGCGCAAGACTGACCTCGGCCCCTGCGGCGCCGCGGCCGCGCGCACGGAGCCGGCTGGCTCCTGCGCCGGTCGCGGCGCTTGCAGCGAGACGGCGGCGGGGAGGGTGGAGGCAAGCGGCAACCCCGTGACATGTTCCGAGGATGGAGGGCACAAGACGCGTCAGACCGGCACGCGCTCTGCGAACACGAGGCCGTCGTCGTCGCCGTCGACTATGACGTGGTGGCCGGGGCGGAGCTCGTTGAAGAGGATCTTCTCGGCCAGTGCGTCCTCGACCTCGCGCTGGATCGTGCGGCGCAAAGGCCGCGCGCCCATCGACGGGTCGAAGCCCTTGCGGGCCAGGTATTCGCGGGCCCGGTCGGTGAGCTCGACGGCCATGTCCTTGTTGCGCATCCGGGCATCGATGTCCGCCATCATGACGTCGACGATGCGCAGCACCTCGGCCTCGGTCAGCCGGGGGAAGACGATCGTTTCGTCGATGCGGTTGAGGAACTCGGGGCGGAAATGCTCCTTGAGCGCATCGCCGACCTGACGCTTCATGTGGTCGTGCGTCGTGTCGGCCGGCGTCGCGAAGCCGACCGGGACGCCGCCAAGGGAACGGCTGCCCAGATTGGTCGTCATGATGATGACAGTGTTCTTGAAGTCGACGATCCGGCCCTGACCGTCGGTGAGGCGGCCGTCCTCGAGAATCTGCAGCAGCGTGGTGAAGACGTCCGCGTGCGCCTTCTCGATCTCGTCGAACAACACCACCGAGAACGGGCGCCGCCGCACCTTCTCGGTCAGTTGCCCGCCCTCCTCGTAGCCGACATAGCCGGGAGGCGCCCCGACGAGCCGCGCCACGGTGGAACGGTCGTGGAATTCCGACATGTCGAGCTGCAGCAGTGCGTCCTCGGAGCCGAACAGGAATGCGGCGAGCGCGCGGGCGAGCGACGTTTTCCCCACGCCCGACGGGCCGGCGAAGATGAACGATCCGGACGGCCGTTTCGGATCCTTCAAACCGGCCCGCGTACGGCGGATAGCGCGCGACACGGCGGCGACGGCGTCGTCCTGGCCGATGACGCGCTTGTGCAGTTCGTCCTCCATGCCCAGCAGCCGGGTGGTCTCCTCCTCGGTCAGCTCGTGCACCGGAATGCCGGTCCAGTTCGCGAGAACCTCGGCGATCTGCTCCTGGCCGACCTCGAGCATTTCCTCCCGCGGCCCCGAGGCCTCCTCGTCGCGGATGCGGGCGGCCCGTTCGAAGTCCTGCGCGTCGATCGCGGCCTCCTTGTCGCGCCGCAACCTGGCCAGCCGTTCCTCGGCGGGCGACGGGGACGAAAGGCGCCGGATCCGCATGCGCGCGCCCGCCTCGTCGATCAGGTCGATCGCCTTGTCGGGCAGGAACCGGTCGGACACATAGCGATCGGCCATCGTCACCGCCGCGGTCAGGGCGGCATCGCTGTACGAGACGCGGTGGTGCGCCTCGTAACGGTGGCGCAAGCCCTTGAGGATCTCGATCGCCTGCGCGTGCGTCGGTTCCTCGATCTGCACGGATTGGAAGCGCCGGGCCAGCGCAGCGTCCTTCTCGAAGTATTTGCGGTATTCGGCGGTGGTCGTGGCGCCGATCGTCTGCAGCTCGCCGCGGGCCAGCATCGGTTTGAGGATGCTGGCTGCGTCGATCGCACCCTCGGCGGCGCCCGCGCCGACCAGGGAGTGAATCTCGTCGATGAACAGGAGGATGTCGCCGCGGGTGCGGCATTCCTTGACGACCTTCTTGAGCCGTTCCTCGAAGTCGCCGCGATAGCGCGATCCCGCCACCAGCGAGCTCAGGTCGAGGGTGTAGACCTGCTTGGCCCGCAGCGTTTCGGGCACGTCGCCGCGCACGATCCGGTGGCACAGTGCGTCCACGACCGCGGTCTTGCCGACGCCGGGCTCGCCGAGCAGCACCGGGTTGTTCTTCGTGCGGCAGGAGAGCACGACCATGACCCGCTCGACCTCGCGGTCGCGGCCGATGACCGGGTCGAGCTTTCCGTCCCGCGCGCGCTGTGTCAGGTTCACCCCGAACTGCTCGAGCAGCGTGGACGGGGCACTTTCGACAACGGCGGGAGTGGCCTCGCCCTGCAGCAGCGCGAGCACCTTTTCGCGTACGCGAACCGGGTCTGCTCCGGTCACGTGGGAATCCTCGCGGATGAGCCCGAGCAGGATGTGCTCGGTGCCGATGTAGCTGTGGCCGAGCTGCAGCGCCTCGCGCAGCGACAGTTCGAGCACCTTTTTGGCGCGGGGCGTGAACGGCATGTGGCCGCCCGGCGGGACCTCGCCCTCTTCGAGCCTTCCGCGTACGCCCTCAAGCGTGACGCCGAGGCTCTGCAAGGCCTTTGCCGCCACGCCGTCGCCCTCGTGGAGAAGGCCGAGCAGAAGGTGTTCCGTGCCGATGACGTTGTGGTTGAGCATGCGGGCTTCTTCTTGGGCCAGCACGATCACCCGGCGGGCACGGTCGGTGAATCGTTCGAACACGGCACTCACGTCCTCGCGGGCGGAGCCCCACGCACTCCACCGATGGTCGGACGCGCGTCATCGCGGTCGGGTGGAATGCGCTGAGGCGGAGCCTCTTGGCGTGGACGCGCGGCCCGCGTGGGGGGCCTCGCAACGCTCGTGCAGGCGCGGCTGCCCCCTCACCATAACGCGGCCCGTCCTACGATGGCGCCAGGGAGGACAGCGATGACGGAGACGAAGCGACCCGACCGCGCGCGCCGGCGTGCCATCCGTGCCCTGGCAGCCCAGCTGGGCGTGGCCTATTCGGTCGCCGCCCGCCTGCTCGCCAACGACCACCGCCGATTGCTGTTCGCGCAGCGCGAACAACGCCCCTTCCACGCGCGGGTCCGCGACACGCGCGAGGCCGTCGATCTCCCGCTCGGCCGCGCCGCCCATCTGACCGCCCGATTTCCGCGGATGCACACGCCGGCCGGTCCCCTTTTCGACGGTCCGGGCCGGCAAACCATTCTCGCCATGCTCTACGCCGTGCTCCGCGACGCCTGTCCCGATCCCGGGGAACTGTCGTGGGTGGCCGAACTGGGCGAGGAGACCGCCGTCGACATCACCTGCGTGGCGCTCGACCGGGCGGCCCGCCTGCTGCTCGACGACGACTCGTGGCGCCTGTGGACCCGCATCGAGGGCGCGCTGACCGCGGGCGAGACAGGCCAGGACCGGCGCGTACGCGACGTGTCGATCACCCTGGGCCGGGAACTCCGTACAGTGAGCCTTCGCAGCTCACTCGCCGCCACGAGGCAAACCCTCGACGCGCTCCTGGTGGCGCCCTTCGAGGGCCACGCCCCCGGCACCCGCCTGCGCGGCGGCACGGTGGTCGGCGTCCGCTGGCCGCAGTCGGGCCCCCCGATCGCGTACGAGGTACGCCGCGACGGCGAGCACACCACCCACGTCGTGCCCGCCGACCAGGACCAGCAGCCCGTCGGCGTGTGAGCTACTCGGCGATCCGCGCCCGGTAGTCCTGCGCGCCCAGCGCCGGGCGAGGCTGCCCTTCCGCGGCCGCCAGGGCACGGTCGACCAGCTCGGGAGCGGTGCCCGCACGTTCGGACAGCCACGCCACCCAGTCCGGCAGCACGTGTCGGGCCTGCTCCGCGTAGTCGTCGCCGAACTCGTCGCGCAGCGCGAGCACCACGTGGGCGATCCGGTGCGGGGAGCAACAGGAGTACAGCTCGGCGACCTCGCGCGGCCACACCTCGGCCAGCGCTTCCGCCAGGTCGGCGTCGTCCCGCCGAGCGACTCCCCGGGCGACGCGCCATTGCACGAAGGCTGCCGGTTCCGGGACGCCGGGGCGCGGCCCGCGCGCCGGGTCTTCCCTCACCTCCGCCAGCACGATCTCGGCCAGCCGGCGGCATCGGAGGTACTCCGCGAACTGCTCGACCGACTCGCCGCCGAGCGCGATCATGCCCTCCACGCGCGGGAGAACGGCCTCCAGCAGAACCGTGTCGTCGATCGGAGCCCACCGCGCGCCGGCCGACGCGAACCCGCCGACGCCGGCCCGCCAATCGGCAAGCGCCTCCTCCGGCGACGCGTAGTAGCCGCTGTGCACAGTGATCGGCTGGGCGCAGGCGTCGACGTCCCAGAGGTACCACCGGACGCGATCACCCGGAGGGGCGAACGGCGCGAGCACCGCGAAGCGACTGCCGTAGCGGTCCCGCGTCCACGACACCTCGCCCACCGGGCGCTTCTCGTCCGGCTCCCAGCCGACCTCCCGGGCAAGCTCGCCGGGCATGATGCCGAGCACCGCGGCCAGCACTTGCCGCGCCCCGGGCGGAACCTCCTCCCCGTCCACCGCGCCGGCGGCCGCCGCGAGCAGCGCGGGGGCGAAGTGTTCCGGGCCGACATACTTGTCGCGCCGGCTGCTCAGCTCGTCGAGCAGCGGCCCCAGCCGCCTGCACAGCTCGTCCTCGAGACCGGACACCGGTTGACGCTCGGCGGAGCAGGCCGTGAGGTCCGCGACCAACGCCGCCGCCGGCGGACCGGCCAGCCGCACCCGACGGGCCCTGCTCTGCTCTCCCCGTGCCAGTGTCTGCTCCAGGGACCACTGCTCGGCTCGCTGGGGGTGCCGTCCGCGGCGCCCCGGCTTCTTCCTGCGCTTGCGCGACACGGGCATCGCAGCAGCGTAGCCAGATCGACGCGTCGGCCGCTGCAGGGTCACCGGTGGAGGTGACTGGTCACCGACGGCCGTAGCGCCGCGCGACGAGCAGAGCCGCCGCCGCGGCCACGCCGGCGACTGCGCGGCGGGCGTACGTGCGACCCGGCTCGCCCCAGCCGCCGCGGGCCGCGGCGGGGCCGGGGCGGGAGGTGAACAGGCCGCCGGGGGTGGGGGCGGCCGGGGTGCCGGCGTGCAGGAAGTAGCGGCGGCCCAGGTGGGCCATCAGGCGGGCGGTGACGTCCGGGGCCAGGGACTGGGGGACGCCGAGCAGGTTGGCGGAGCCCACGCGGCGGGCCCGGCGGGGATGGTCGACGGAGCGCACGATGGCGGCGGCGACCCGTTCGGGAGGGACCACGGGCGGGACGGGGCGCAGGGTGCGGCCGGTGTAGTTGCCCGAGGTGAGCGCGGTCGGGGTGTCGACGAAGGCGGGGTAGACGCCGCAGACCTCGATGCTGGAGCGGACGGCCAGCTCGGCGCGCAGGGCGTCGGTGAAGCCGGCGAGGCCGTGCTTGGCGGCGACGTAACCGGTGGCCCAGGCGGTGGGCAGGCGGCCGCCGATGGAGACGACGTTGACGAGGACGCCGGTGCCGCCGTGGGCGAGGAAGTGCGGGACGACGGCGTGGGCGCCGTTGAGGGCGCCGATCAGGTCGACCTCCACCAGGCGGCGGTCGACGTCGGCGGGGATGCGCTCGAACGGGCCCCACAGGCTGGTGCCGGCGTTGTTGACCCACACGTCGACGCGGCCGAACGCCTCGGCGGCGGAGCTGACGACCTGTTCCATGCGGGCGGCGTCGGTGACGTCGCCGGGCACGGCGAGAACGCGGGCGCCGAGTTGCGCGCATTGCCGGACAGCCTCGGCCAGCCGCCGGCGGCCGCGGGCGACCAGCACCACGTTGTCGCCGCGACGGGCGAAGGCGCGGGCCGTGCACAGGCCGATGCCACTGGAGGCTCCGGTGACGACGACGGTACGAGGCATCGCGCGGGCGTACCCCGGCGGGTGCGGATGATGCTCAGCTCAGCGGCGGAAGTCGCTGCGAACGGTCGAGAACGTCGGCGAACAGGTCGCCGCGTTCCTCCAGACGCGCGAGAACGTGCGGAAGCGTGAAACCGTCGGGGCGCAGCGTGGGGTCGTCGAGCTCGGACCAGTCGATGGGAGCGGAGACGGGGGCGCCGGGAGCGGGGCGCGGACTGTACGGGGCGACGAGCGTGCGGTTGATGGCGTTCTGCGTGTAGTCGAGGCGGGCGAGGCCGTTGCGGCCGGACCGGTACCAGCTCCAGCTGATCAGGTCGGGTACGACTGCGCCGACCGTACGGGAGAGGTCCCGAACCCACGCCCGGGTGTCGTCGAAGGAGAGGCCGGGCGCCACGGGGACCCAGATCTGGATGCCGCGGCGGCCGGTGACCTTGGGGCGGGCGGCGACGCCGAGGTGCTCGAACGCGGTGCGGTGCAGGCGGGCGAGCGTGAGAATGTCGTCCCAGCTGGTGCGCTCGCCGGGGTCGAGGTCGACCAGGGCGTACGTGGGCCGGTGCTGATCCTCGACCGTCGAGGTCCACGGGTGCCACTCGAGCGCGCCGAAGTTCGCGGCCCAGATCAGCGCGGCGGGCTCGTCGACGACCAGGTAGGTGCGGGTCTCGCCGGGGCCGGCCTCCGGGTTGGTCCAGCGCGACAGCCAGGCGGGCGCGTGCGTGGGCAGCTCCTTGTGCCAGAAACCCTTGGTGCCGGCGCCGTGGGGATAGCGGTGCATGTTGAGGGGGCGACCGGCGAGGTACGGCGTGAGGACCGGGGCGACGCGGGCGGTGTAGCGCAGGAAGTCACGCTTGGTGACGGCCTGCTCCCCCGGGCGGGCCGGGAACAGCACCTTGTCGAGGTTGGTGACCTTGAGCTCCCGGCCGAAGACCGACCAGGTGCCGGCCTGCCCGAGGGAGGCCAGCTCGTCGACCGCGACCGGTGACACTAGGCGGCTCGGCGCTGGGCTTTGCGGACGGCCTTCTCCAGCTCGGGACGGTCCAGCTTCGTCCGGCCGGGGACGTCGAGATCGCGGGCCAGCTTGAGCAGGTCGCTCTTCGTCATCGCGCCGAGGTCGGTGGACCGTCCCTTGGCCGCGGTCTTCGCGCCGGTGGCGGACTTCTTGGAGGACCCGGCAGAAGCGGACGACTTCCGGGAGGCCGGCGACTTGCCCGACCGGGCGGACTTGGCAGAAGTGGAGGACTTCGAGGAAGAACCAGCAGAGCCGGAGGAGGCGGCCCGGCGCTGGGAGGCGGCCTCGACGCTGCGGCGCAGCACCTCGAACAGGTCGGAGGCGGCGGTCGGCTCCGGCGCGTCCTCGGCGGGCGTGATCTCCTTGCCCTTCTTCTTCGCCTCGATCAGCTCGTTGACCCGCTCGGTGTACGTGTCGCGGAAGTCCGACGGCTTCCACGGCCCGGACATCGAGTCGATCAGCTGCTCGGCCATGTGCATCTCGGCCGGCTTCGCCTGGTTGCGGCGCGGCAGCTCGTCGATCTGGTCGGCGGGGTCGCGCACCTCGTCGGCGAAGTACATGGTCTGCAGCACGAGCAGCTCGCCGTCGGCGCGGATCGCGGTCAGATACTCCTTGCCGCGCATCACCAACGTGCCCACGGCCGCCCGGCCGGTGTCGGCCATCGCGTCGCGCAGCAGCCCGTACACCTTGGCCGTCTCGCTGCTGCCCGGCCCCAGCCAGTACGTCTTCTGGTAGTACAGCGGGTCGATGTCGGCCAGCTCGACGAACCGGTGGATGTCGAGGCTGCGCGACCTGCCGGGCGCGACCGAGTCGAGCTCGTCCTGGTCGAGCATCACGTAGTCGCCGCCGCCGACGTCGGCGCCCTTGACGATGTCGTCGAACTCGACCTCCTTGCCGGTGCGCTCGTTGACGCGGCGGTACCGGATGCGGTCCGCCGTGCCCTTCTCGAACTGATGGAAGCTCACTTCGTGCTCGTGGGTGGCCGAGTACATCGCCACCGGCACCGACACCAGGCCGAAAGTGATGGCTCCTGTCCAGATCGGTCGCGCCATGCGAAATGCATTACCCCGAAGGCTGCGCCCGGAATCGTCGGTGGTGGCACGCTTATCCGGCGTACCGTGCAAATGGTGACGCGCAGTGCCGGAGAACCCGCCCGGGTGCGCCGCTCCCTCGTCGCCCTCGTGCTGGTGGCGGCCGTGGGGCTGGCCGGCACCGCGCTGGCGGCCATCGCGCTGCGTAACACCGAGCAGGACCGGCTGACCCGCGCCCTGCACCAGCGCACCGCGATGGTCCAGCAGGCGATCGCGGGCGAGGTCAACCGGTACGTCACCTCGCTGTCCGACCTGGCGGCGGCGACCGGCGCGCAGGCGCGGCTGGAGGCGGCCGAGTTCAGCGCGATCACCGGCTCGGTCGACCGGCGGCGGCTGCCGGGCGCCACGGGCCTCACGTTCGTGGTGCCCGCCGAGGCGGCCCGCGTCGCGGCAGTGCAGGCGGAGTGGCGGGAGCGCGGCGCCACGGGGCTCACCCTGCGCCCGGCCGGTCCGGGCCCGCACCGGTTCGCGGTGCTGCACAAGTCGCTGGACGGCACCGGCTCGTCCGCCGGGATGGACGTGACCCCGTCGGCCGCGGCGGTTGCCGCGATGAACACCGCCGAGCGCAGCTTCCGGGTGACGGTCAGCCGCTCGTACCGCCTGCTCAAGGACGCCGACGTGCCGCCCGACCGGCGCCAGCTCTCGTTCGTCTTCGTCGCGCCGGTGTATGCGACGTCGCCCGGCGCGCCGGACGCGGGCCGTTTCCGCGGCTGGCTGCTGCTCGGCGTACGCGGGGAGGACTTTCTGCGGGAGGTGGTGGCGGCCTCGGCCGGGGACGCGGTGGCGGTCACCCTGCTGGACGGCGGTGAGGCGGTGGCGGACTGGCGGCCGGACGTGCGGCTCGACGCGGACGCCGGCCTGATCGACACCCGGGTCGCGGTCGCGCAGCGCGGCTGGGACCTGCGGGTGGAGGCCACCGAACGGCTGCTGGCCGGCACCTTCCAGGGGCTCGACAAGCTGGCCTGGGTGGTCGGGATCGTGCTGACCGGGCTGCTGGTGGCGCTCACCGGAGCGGTCGTGACGTCGCGGAACCGGGCCGAGCGCCGGGTCGACGAGGCCACCGCGGCGCTGCGCGACGACATCACCCGGCGCCAGGAGGTCGAGCAGCGGCTGCGGCAGCGGGAGGCCGAGCTGGTGGGGTTCGCGGGCGTCGTGGCCCACGACCTGCGCAGCCCGCTGGCCCGGATCATGGGGTACGCCGACTTCCTGCACGAGGAGGCGTACGACCGGCTCGACGGCACGCAGCGTGACTTCCTGAGGCGGCTGCGCTCGGGCGCCGACCACATGCGGGTGCTGATCGACGACCTGCTCGACTACGCGACCGCGGAGAACCGGCCGATGGCCACCGCTCCGGTCGACCTGCGCGGGCTCGCCGAGCAGGTGGCGCGGGACCGGGCGGCGGAGCGGCCGGCGCGGGTGGAGGTGGGCGAGCTGCCGACCGTGGAGGGCGATCCGACCCTGCTGCGCCAGGTGCTCGACAACCTCATCGGCAACGCGATCAAGTACACGCCGCCGGACCGGGAACCGCGCGTGCGGGTCGGCTGCCGCGCTCTCGGTGACGGCAGGTGGCGCTGCGAGGTGGCCGACAACGGGATCGGCATCCCGGAGCGGGATCGCGAGGCCGTGTTCGAGGCGTTCGCGCGGGCCGACGGCAGCCAGAACTTCCCCGGTACGGGGCTCGGCCTGGCCATCGTCCACCGGATCGTCGAGCGCCACCACGGAACGGTCGGCATCGACGCGAACCCGGGCGGCGGGAGCATCTTCTGGTTCACGATCCCCGAGCGCGCGGGGAGCCCCGCCACCTCCGGTGTCGAGATGGCGGGGCGGTCCGCTAACTGAGGGTGCAGCTCACGTCGGCCGGGGTGGCCGCGGGGCCGCTGCCGACCAGGCCGAACGACGTGCTCGCGCCGGCGGCGAGGGCGCCGTTGTGGTCGGCGTTGCGCACGGTCACGGCCGGGGTCGTGAGCACGCCGTTCCACAGCGACCCGACCGTGGTGCCGCCCGGGTACGTCCACGTGACGGTCCACCGCGTGCCGGCGGTGGTGCCGGTGTTGCGCACGGCGACCTCGGCCTGGAAGCCACCGGTCCACGAGCTGGTCGTCTTGTAGGTCGCCGAGCAGCCCTGGCTGGTGTTGCCGCCGCCGGTTGTCGTGGTCACGCTGCGTGCCGCGGAGGCGGCCGAGACGTTACCGGCCGCATCACGGGCGCGGACACTGAACGTGTACGCCGTGGACGGCGTCAGACCCGTGACGGCGTACGTCGTCCCGGACACCGTGGCGATCACCGTGCTGCCGCGCAGGACGTCGTACGCGGTGACGCCCACGTTGTCGGTCGCGGCGGCCCAGGTCAGGGTCACGCCGGTGCCGGTGATCGCGCTAGCCGCCGGCTGCCCCGGCGCGGTGGGCGCGACCGTGTCGGTCCCGCCGCCGCCGTCGCTGTAGCGCTGGGCCAGGCTGATGCCGGTCGTGCTGCCCGTGCCGCCGAGCGGAACCTGATGGTCCAGGCCGACGAACTTGCCCGAGTACTGCCAGAGCGCGGGCTTGAGCAACGCGTACTTCTGCTCGTCCCAGGTCTTCCAGTCGTCGAGCAACAGGCCCCCGGTGTCGCCGGAGTTGGGGTTGAGCACCCAGAACGTCTGGTGCAGCTTGTTCTCGACAATCAGGTCGCGCAGCGCGGTCATCCACTTGTCCTGGCGCGCGTCCTGCCCGAGCCGGCCGCCCCACTCGCCGATCAGCAGCGGCGCGGTGCCGTTCTCGTGCAGGTAGAACCAGTTCGGCCGCCACACGTCGTTGGTCAGCGAGGCCTTGTCGAACGGCTTGTCGAACCACGGCTGGTTGTACACGAGCGGGCCGTAGTCGTGCGGGGAGTACACCAGCTGGTCCTGGTTCGCGCCCAGGTTGATCGGGTGGTCCTTGACGCCGCGCAGGTTGCCGCCCCACCAGTTGTTGTAGTAGTTCGGCGACAGGTCGGGGTCGGTGTTCGGCGAGTTCCAGGTCTCGCCCTCGCGCGGGTAGGTCTCGATGCCCTCGACCAGGACCAGCACGTCGGGGTTGATCGCGAGGATCCGCTTGGCCGCGGTCTCGGCCGTGTTCTTCCAGTTGTCGACGTCGGTGGAGCCGTCCCACTTCGCGCGGACGGTGTCGTTGGGCGTGCCGTGCGGCTCGTTCTTGAGGTCGAACGCGACGACCGTGTCGTTGGTCTTCCAGCGCGTTGCTGCCCATTCCCACGCCTGGTAGTACAGCTCCGGCGTGACCGTGCCCTTGTACCAGACGGGATGAATGTGCCCGGAGTTGTCGGCTTCTGCCGAATGCACGTCCAGAAGAACCTTGATGCCGTACGTTTCGCACAGTTGCAGCCAGAACTCGAAGATCTCGAGGCTGTTCTTGCCCGCGAGCTCCGGGTTCGCGTACGTGTTGACGTTGGGGGCGGTGGCCTGGCCGTTCTTCCACTCCAGCAGCAGCTGGGTCGAGATCGGCACCCGGACGATGTTGATGCCGCGCTGCGCCATCGACCGGGTGATGTCGGTGATGTTGGCCGACCAGAGGCCGTGGAAGACGCGTTCGGACGCGTTGAAGCCGAACCAGTTGGCGCCGGTCAGCCAGACCGGGTTGCCGGCCGCGTCGACGATCTGGTTGCCGGAGACGTGCAGCCAGTCGCTGCCCGGCGCCGCGGCGACCTCGGCCGCTCGTGGCGCCGTCTCGGGGGCCGCGGTGGCTGCCACGCTGGGCATCGCCAACGTGAGGCCGACCGCGGCGGCCAGGCACTTGCTTGCTCTGCTGAGGAACACATGAACTCCCGGATCGAGGACGGGGATCGGAAGCGGGGCACTTGCCGGAGCGCCGACAACAGTGGGAGCGCTCCCATCGACAGTATTTAATGCGTTCTTCATCTGAACAAGACCTTGTTCGTGCCCGACGATCGACAAGCGTCTCTTGCGGTCGTATCGTGCTGCGATGGTGGGAGCGCTCCCACCTCACCCGTCCCTCTCCCCCAAGGGGTTGCACCGATGCGCCGCACCGTGATCTCGCTGCTCGCCGGCGGTCTGCTGCTGACCGCCGCGGCCTGCGGCACCGCGAAGGACCAGCCGGGCTCCACGTCCGCCGCACCGCCCGCGGCCGCCCCGCCCGCCTCCGCCGCCGGAGCCGGCACCGGCCCGGCCGCCACCGGCGCCGCGGCCCCCGCCGCGATCAAGACCACGTGCGAGGCGCTCGGCCAGGCGTACGGCAAGAACATGGCGCCCTTCGCCCGGGCCCTGACCGAGTACGTGGCCGACCGCAAGACCATCGCGACGGCTCAGCAGTCGCTGGCCGCCTTCGCCACCGCCGTGCAGGAGGCGACCGCGTCCAGCGCCGACGCCCAGCTCAAGGCCGACGGCAAGCAGGCCGCCGCGCGCATGCACGCCAAATCGACCGACGCCACGTTCTTCGCCGGCATCAAGACCGGCAAGGACGTCAGCAAGACCCTCGGGCCGACGATGACCCAGTGGCTCTCCCCGGTTCAGCGCCACTGCAGCTGACCCGGCGGTGCCGCTCGTCGCCGGTCGTTATTGTGGGCACCGACCCGGACGGCGGAGGGAGCACCATGCAGCACGGACAGGCGCGCGTCGACCACGGCGTGGTCGCGGGCACGTTCAGCCTCGACGGCCAGACCTTCGACGTCGACAACAACATCTGGGTGGTCGGCGACGACACCGAGTGCGTGGTGATCGACGCGCCGCACGACGTCGACGCGATCCTGGCCGTCGTGGGCGGGCGCACGGTCCGGGCGATCGTCTGCACCCACGCGCACGACGACCACGTACGCGTCGCGCCCGCCCTGCGCGAGCGCACCGGCGCGCCGATCCTGCTGCACCCCGACGACCGCCCGCTGTGGGAGCTCACCCACGGCACGGCGGTCGCCTGGGACACCGACCTCGCCGACGGCGCGCGGGTCGAGGTCGCGGGCACGGCGCTGACCGTGCTGCACACCCCAGGTCACGCGCCCGGCGCGGTCTGCCTGCACGCCCCCGACCTGGGCTGCGTCTTCACCGGTGACACGCTGTTCCACGGCGGGCCGGGCGCCACCGGCCGTTCGTACTCCGACGCCGACCTCATCGTCGCCTCGATCCGGGCCAAGCTGTTCACGCTGGCGGGCGACACCGTCGTGCACACCGGGCACGGCGAGGACACCACGATCGAGGCCGAGCGCGCAGCCCTAGCCGAATAGCTCACGCAGCCACGGCAGGCTGTGCAGCGGCTGGAAGGTCGCGCCGCCCTCGTGGCCGTTGTAGGGCCAGACGACCATCTGCTTGGGGCCGCCGTAGCGGTTGAAGGCGGCGTACACGGTGGACGGCGGGCACACCGCGTCCATCAGGCCGACCGAGTACAGCGCGGGCGCGGTCGCGCGCGCGGCGAAGTGAACGCCGTCGAAGTACGCAAGGGTGGCGAAGGTCTGCTCGACCTTGTCACGGTTGACGGCGAACATGTCGGCGAGCTCCCGGTACGGGTACGCGTCGGTGATCTCGGTGGCCCGGCGGAAGTGCGTCAGGAACGGCACGTCCACGAGCGCGCCGCGCAGGTCCGAGCGCAGCCCGGCGACCGCCTGGGTGATCGCGCCGCCCTGGCTGCCGCCGGCGACCACCACGCGCGACGGGTCGACCTCCGGGCGGGTCTTCACCGCGTCCACGGCCCGCACGGCGTCGGTGAACAGCCGCCGGTAGTAGTAGTCGTCCGGGTCGAGCACACCGCGCGTCATCAGGCCGACGTGCTGCGGGCCGGCGTGGGCGCCGTCGGGCGTGTCGCCGTCGCCCTGGCCGCGCGTGTCCATGACCAGCACCGCGTAGCCGGCCGCCGGCCACAGCAACCACTCGTGCGGGCGGCCGCGCCCGCCGCCGTACCCGATGTACTGGACGATCGCCGGCAGCGGGCCGGAGGTGTGCCGCGGCGTGAGGAACCACGCGGCGACGCGCTGCCCGCCGAAACCGGTGAAGCGCACGTCGAAGACGTTCACGCCGGGCAGCAGGGCGTCGTACGGCTCGAAGGCCGGCGCCAGGTCGTGCCCGGCCGCCTCGTCGAGCGTGCGCTTCCAGAAGTCGTCGAAGCCGGCCGGCTCCGGGATGGTCGGGGCGTACGACGCCAGCGCGTCGAGGGGAAGATCGAACTGAGCCATCCGCCCATTGTCACGGAGCGAACAACCCGGGAAGCCCCCCGCCGACCTTCCACCGCGCGCATGCCCCCCTCATGATCCTCTTCGCGCCGTACGTGCGGAATATCCCGCGCGCGACTCGGGAGCGGGTCTCTACGATCGGCCGCATGAGCCTCCGGAGCCTGACGCAGGTCGAAGCCGAGCAGCGGGCAGCGTTGATCGCCGTGGAGCACTACGACATCTCGTTCGACTTCACGGATCTGCCGACCGGCCCCGAAGTAACTTGTTCCTCCACGGTGACCTTCACTTGCCGGGAGCCGGGTGCGTCGACTTTTGTCGACTGTGTGGCGCGGGTCGTGTCCGCCACCCTCAACGGCCGGCCGTTGCCGCCCGCCGAGGAGGGCCGGATCGCGCTGCACGATCTTGCCGAGAGCAACGTGGTGCGCGTCGACACCGTGCAGGACGACACGACCGACGGCGCCGGTGTGCACAAGGTGGTCGACCCGGCCGACGGCGAGGTCTACGTGTGGACGACGTTCGCGCCCGACGAGGCCCGGCACGTTTTCGCGTGTTTCGACCAGCCGGACCTCAAGGCGCCGCACGCCTTCACCGTGACCGCGCCCGCCGGCTGGACGGTGACGTCCAACAGCGGCGACCCGCAGATTCAAGATCTTGACGGCGTACGGCGGTGGACGTTCCCCGACACGCCGAAGCTCGCGACCTACAACTGCGTGGTCAACGCCGGACCGTTCCACGAGGTGCGGCGCGAGGCCGGCGGGCACGACCTGGGCCTGTTCTGCCGCCGCTCGCTCGCCGCGGTGCTCGAGCGCGACGCCGAGCAGATCTTCACGGTCAGCGCGCAGGGCCTCGCGTTCTTCGGCGACGTCTTCGGGCTGCCGTTCCCGCAGCGCAAGTACGACCAGGTGTTCGTGCCCGACTTCGGTGGCGCGATGGAGAACTGGGGCTGCGTCACCTGGGACGACACGTTCCTGCGCCGGTCCGACCCGACGCCGGCCGAGCAGGAGTTCCTGGCGGTCGTGCTGCTGCACGAGATGTCGCACATGTGGTTCGGCAACCTCGTGACGATGCGCTGGTGGGACGACCTGTGGCTGAACGAGGCGTTCGCCGAGTTCGCGTGCTTTTGGGCCGCCGTGCGCGCCACCCGGCACACCAACGCGTGGGTCGGGCTGCTCGCGGGCGAGAAACTCACCGCGTACCTCGCCGACCAGGGTCCGGTGTCGCACCCGATCCACCAGCCCGTGCGCGATGTCGCCGAGGCGGCGTCCATCTTCGACGCGATCACGTATCCCAAGGGCGCCGCGGTGCTGCGCCAACTCATGACGTACGTCGGTGAGGACACCTTCGTCGCCGGCATGAAGCACTACTTCGCCCGGCACGCCTGGGGCAGCACGACCCTGCAGGACCTGATCGACGCGCTGGCCTCGACGTCGGGGCGCGACCTGAACGCGTGGCGCGCCGGCTGGCTGGAGACCGCCGGGGTGGACCGGCTGGTCCTGGACGGCTCCGACCTCGTCGGCGCCGGGCCCGCCGGGCCGCCCCGCCCGCAGGTCGTCGCGGTCGGCGCCTACACCCGCGGAGCCGGCGGCCTGACACGGACGGCGCTCGAGCTCGTCGACGTGCAGGGCCGCAGCACGCCGGTGCCGCTGCCGCCCGGCGCCGACCTCTACCTGGTCAACGACGAGGACCTGACGTTCGCCACCACCCGGCCGTCACCCCGCGACGCGCTGTTCGAGCTCGCCGGCGAGCTGCCCACCCCGGTGTCGCGCGGGGTCGCCGTCGCCACCATGTGGGACATGCTGACCAACGGCGAGGCGACCCCCGACGAGGTCGTCCGCTGCCTGACCGCCGTGCTGGCCGTCGAGACCTCCGACACGGTGATCGAGCCGTACCTGCGCCTGGCCGGCGACGCGGCCGAGCTGTGGTCGGGCGACCACAACCGCCCCGCACTGATGGCCGCTTTCCACGATTCCTGCGCGCGGCTCGCCGACCAGCCCGCCCGCCGCCAGGTCGCGCTGCGTGGTCTCATCCGTTCCGCCGCGAACCTCGACACTGTTGCGCGTTTGCAGCAGGACGCCGACGGCGACTTCGACCTGCTCTGGCGCTGCCTCACCCGTGCGGCCGAACTCGGCGGCGACACCACGGCCGGCGTACGGGACCTGCTCGACCGCGACCCCGACCCCGACGCCGGCTTCCGGGCCCTGGCCGTGCGCGCCGCCCGCGCCGACGCCGGCGAGAAGGCCGCCATCTGGCAGGCCGTCGCCGTCGACCGCACCGTGCCGATCGGCCACATGCGCGCCGTGGCAGCCTCGTTCTGGCGCCCCGGCCAGGACGCTGTGCTGTCCGGCTACGGCGACCGCTACCTCGCCCTGCTGACCGACTTCGCCCGGGGCGGCATGGTCCCCGCGATGGTCTACTCGGGGCTTTTGCTCCCCCGCTTCGGCGTGCCCGCCGACTTTCCCGCCCGCGCCGAGAAGGCCGTCACCGACGCCGCCCCCGTCGTACGCCAGACCGTCCTCGAGCGCGCCGACGAACTACGCCGCATGCTCCGCGCCCGCGGCTGACCCGGTCCTTCCGGCCACCGCCCGCCCGGTCCGCTCCGCCCGCGGCCCCACCTTTACGCGCCGCCGACCTGTTACCTCCGTCCGAAGCCGAGCGTCACCTCCGCAAGCAACTCACCCCGCCACCGCCACCCGAAGCAAGGCGCCATCTCCGCAAGCAGCTCACCCCGCCACTGCCACCCGACGCCGGGTTTCGCCGCCGCGAGCGGCTCACCGCGTCGACTCTCGCTGCTTCACCCGGCGCCCTTCGCTAATCCCCGCCGCCGCTCACCGGTTCACCTGGCCCCTTCGCGGATTCCCCGCCGCCACTCACTGCTTTACCCGCCGCCCCGCGCCACTCCGCCACCGCCGCCGCCGTTTCAACCACCGCCCCCCCTCGCCACTCCACCCGCCGCCCCACGCCACTCCGCCACCGCCGCCGCCGTTTCAACCACCGCCCCCTCGCCACTCCACCCGCCGCCCCACGCCACTTCGCCACCGCCGCCGTTTCGCCCACCGCCCCCTCGCCACTCCACCCGCCGTCCCTTACTGCTTCCGCCGCGCTGCTCCCCCGCCGTGCTCTTACCAGCCCGCCCGAATTCGCTCTTGGTGCTTCCTCCCGCGCCGCCCTCGCTTTACACCTCCCCTTTTCACTCGCCCGACCACGCATATCCCTGCTACTTCGGCCCGCGCCTATCCGTCGCCGCTTCGGCCCGCGCGGCCTCTTGGCTGCACCCGTCCGGGTCTGTCCTCTTCGTCGTTTGTGGCGCTCTGAGCAGTCTGCTTTCAGACACATCTACACAGGAAGCTCTCAGGCGCCGTGCGGACAAAGTTGATCGATTTTGTTGTAAAGTCCGGGCACAAATGGTCACGCAAGATCATCTTGTGTCATGACCGCGAACCACTGTCGTAAGCGTCTCCCGCGATTTCGCAGATTTAAGGACACGGGCTCGGACGATGTTCAACAGCGCAGTCATGTTCGCCAAGCAACGGACGCCGGAGCCGGTGCGCGTTCTTGCACGCCGCGCGCAGCTCGAGGCGTACAACACCAAGATGCGACTCACCGTGCCGGTGACGGCACACAGCGAGTTCGAGAACATCTACCACTGCGCGGTCCGCAAGACCGCCAGCCAGTGGATCAAGGAACTGTTCAGCGACTCGCTCGTCTACAAGCACACCGGACTGCTGACGTACGACCCGCGTTTCTACGGCTGGAAGCACCCGCGCGTCGTTCCGCCGCAGCGCATCGGGCTGTCGCTGTTCTTCCCCCGCGCCCGCTACGACAAGATGCCGAAACCTCCGCGTTTCCGCACGTTCTTCGTCATGCGGGACCCGCGGGACATGGTGGTGTCGAACTACTTCTCCACACGCAACTCGCACGGCCCGATGGGTGACGTGCTCGAGGTGCGCAAGGTGCTGCTCGAGAAGCCGCGCAAGGAGGGCATGCTCTGGCTGATCGGCGACATGAAGAGGAAGAACCGCTTCGACGCCATCCGGTCGTGGGTCGACGCGCCCGCGTCCGAAGAGGTGCGCCTCGTCCGCTACGAGGACCTGACCGGCGAAAACCAGCGCGACGAGGTCGACCTGTTGCTGAGGCACTGCGGCATCACGCTGTCGCCGGACGAGCTGACCACGCTGCTCGACCGCTACAGCTTCTCGCGGATGAACGACCGCAAGGGCACCGCCAAGGTCTCCCACTACCGCAAGGGCCAGGCCGGCGACTGGCAGAACCACTTCGACGACGACATCTACGAAGCTTTCGCCGACGCCACCGGCGACCTCGTCGACCGCCTCGGCTACCCGTCCTTCCAGCAGAAATAGCAGTGGTCCGTTCGGTTCGCGACTCGCCGGGAACGTCGGGGGTGACCGGGCAGGGTTTACGCAGGCATGGGCGATAGCGGCACCGGGCATCGCGGCATCAGGCCACCGGGTCGTCCGTCCACGGCGCACATCAGAGACGACGCCGTGTACTGGATCGGCGGCAGCGGCGGCGCCGACGCCCGCGGCCGATGCAACGGTCGTTGGCAGGCCGCCCGTCGGCGTGACAAGGCACGGCGCGACCAGGTGATCGGCCGGCCGCGCCCTCGGCGGGACAAGGCAGGGCGCGACTGGGTGGTCGGAGGTGGGCGGCGCTGCGCGGTCAGCCGGCCGATACGGGCTCGCCCGAGGAGTCGTTCGGCTTTCCGGTGCGTTCGTTGGCGCGGTCCAGCAGGCGCATCACCGGGGTCACGGCGACACCGTGCAGAACCACGGAGACCAGCACGACGAAACCGATCATGGCCCACACCAGGTCGGCTCCGGGGAATTCGGCGTGGGTCAGCGCGTACGACAAGTAGTAGAACGACCCGATGCCACGGATGCCGAAAGCGGCTATCACCCAGTGTTCCGCGGTGTGGCCCGGCGCGCCGCGCAGGGACAGGAAGCCGGACAGCGGGCGGATCACGAGGATCAGCGCCAGGCCGGCGAGGGCGGCGGGCCAGGTCAGCGGCTCGAGCAGGCCACCGACGACGGCGCCGCCGAACAGCAGGAGCAGCAGGACCGTGAGCAAACGTTCGGTCTGTTCGGCGAAATCGTGCAAGACCTGGTGATAGTCGTGAGAGCGTTCGGCTGCGCGGATGGCGCGGGCGGCCACGAACACGGCCAGGAACCCGTAGCCCTGGGCGACCTCGGCAACGCCGTACGCCAAAAACGTTGCGGCCAGCGCGAGGAAGCCCTCGGAGTGCTTCGCCAGGCGCAGCTCCTCCTTGCGAGCGCGGAAGAACAGCCAGCCGAGCACACGGCCGACGACGATGCCCGCGACGACGCCGACGGCCAGCCGGTAGAGCAGGTCCTTCCACGCCCACTCGCCCAGCCAGCCCATCCCGGCGGCGCCGGCTGTGGCCATGGCGATCGCGGCGTAGACGAAGGGGAACGCCAGGCCGTCGTTGAGGCCGGCCTCGGAGGTGAGCGCGAAGCGGACCTCGTCCTCGGAGTCCTCCTCGTCGGTGGGCTCGCCGACCTGGACGTCCGAGGCCAGCACGGGGTCGGTCGGCGCGAGCGCGGCGCCCAGCAACAGGGCGGTGGCCGGCACCATCCCGGCCCACCACCAGCCGAGCAGCGCCATCGCCGCGATCGTGACCGGCATGGCGATCACCAGCAGCCGCCAGGTCGACGACCAGCCGCGGAGGCTGAGTGGACGGTCGATCTTCAGGCCGGCGCCCATCAGTGCGACGATCACGCCGATCTCGGTGAGGTGCTCGGTGACCTTCGGGTGGAGCAGCGGGTCCGCGTTCGGGAGGCCGATGGGCAGGGCGAACACGAGCATGCCCAGCGCCAGGAAGGCGATCGGCATGGACAGCGGCCGGCGCTCCAGCAGACGCGGCAGGATGCCGGCCAGCAGAGCACCGAAACCGATCACCGCGAAAACCACGTCAGCTTTGGTCACCGCAGCAAACTGCCCCTCAAAGAATTGAACTAACCGCGTACTTCGTCACGACAGGTCTGGCCGCCGCGGAGGGATCAAGGGCAGAGGGAGGGGAACGGTCGGCCGCTTACGCCGCGGCACCGCGTTGTGCCTGGGCAAGGCGGCACGGAAGAAGTGGAGAACGGCACGGCGCTCGGAGGAGGTGACGGCGCGGCGCGGCGCTCGATGGAAGCGGGGAACGGCATGGCGCGGCGGTCGGCGGAAGTGGGGAACGGCGCGGCGCGACACTCGGCGGAAGTGGAGAACGGCGCGGCACGTCGCTCGGCGGAAATGAGGACGGGAAGGCGCGTCGGTCGGCGGAAGTGAGGGACGGCGCGACGCACGGTGGAAGTGGAGAACGGAGCGGCGCGGCGTTTGGAGCGCGCGGCGGGTGTGACCGCCGAGCGGGCGATTGACGCCTGCGCGGAGGTGCACGGTGAGCGGTGTGCGGGTGATCTTCGGGTGCGAGCCGGGTTTCCGTGGCCGGGTTGCCGGGCAACCCCGAGTCCGATGAGAACCGGCGACCTCCTGGATGAACGCTTTCGGCTGAGCGACCGGCTCGGGGCCGGGGGCATGTCGGTGGTGTGGCGTGCCCACGACGACGTGCTCGACCGGGACGTGGCGGTCAAGGTGCTCTCGCCGGGGCTGGCGCGTGATCCGCAGCTGCTGGCGCGGGTGCGGTCCGAGGCGCGGGCGGTTGCGCGGTTGCGCCATCCGAACGTGGTGGACGTGTACGACTACGGCGAGGCGCGCGGGCCGCTCGGGCGGACCATCCCGTACGTCGTGATGGAAGTCGTCGAAGGGCGCCAGCTGTCGCAGCTTCTCACCGGCGGCGCGCTGCCGTGGCGGCTCGCGGTCGTGATCTGTGCGCAGGTGGCGGCGGCGCTGGCCGCGGCGCATGCGCGAGGTGTGGTGCACCGGGACGTGAAGCCGGGCAACGTCATGGTCGGCGGTTCGCGGGTGAAGCTGGTCGACTTCGGCATCTCGGCGGCGCCGGGCGAGGAGGACCGGGACGCCGGGCAGCTGCTGGGCACGCCCGCCTACCTGGCTCCGGAGCGTCTCGAGGAGGGCGTGGTCCGGCCGGCGACCGATGTGTACGCGCTGGGCCTGCTGCTCTATCGCACGCTGGCGGGGCACCTGCCGTGGCAGGCGTCGACCGCCACGCAGATGCTGCTCGCCCACCGCTACCAGGAGCCGGCCGAACTGCCGGACGTCGACGAGCTGCCCGCCGAGGTGCGGGAGCTGTGCCGGCAGTGCCTGAAGAAGGACCCGGAAGTACGGCCGACGGCCGCCGAGGTGGCGGCCATGCTGGGCGACGTGGCGGGACTTCCGCCGGACGCGCTCGGCTTCACCGACGCGGCGGCCGGGACGGGCTTCGGTCTGCTGCCCGGCTCGTCAGCGGGCGCCGGCGCCGGCTGGGCCGCCGCGATGGAAGCGGGGCAGGACACCCTGGCGGCAACGGCAGCCCACACCGCACTGTCCACGGGCACGGTGATGGGAGCCGACGCGGCAACAGCAAACGCGGCGGTCGACCACGCAAAAGCAAGCGAAAACGCGCGACTGGACCGCGTGCAAGCAGGCACAAACGAAGAGACCGACCGCGCGCAAGCAGGCATAAACGCGGCGACCGGGCGCGCCGAAGCAGGTGCAAACGCGGCAGCCGGGCCCGTGAAGGCGCGCGCGAAAGCAGGAGCCGACCACCCGAAGGCTGGCCTGAGCACAGCGGCCGGGCGCGTAAGAGCGGGCGCAGCGGCGGCAGCGGCGCCCGTCAGAGCAGGGGCGCAAGCAATGCTGCGCCGCTGGGAGCAACTGCCACGGCGGCGGCGGTTCGTCGCTGCGGGAACGGTCGCGGCGTTCGTGCTGACGGGAACGGTCGGGCTCAAGCTGCTGCCGGACGACCGGGCGGTGACCCCGGCCAAGGCCGTCGCCGCGACCGGAGGAACAGCGCCGGGAGACGCCGCGGCCGGCGGGACAGCCACAGGCGGGACGGCGACGGGAGGGACCGGACGGCAGGCGCCCCGGTGCACCGTCGGCTACACCGTGGCCACGACGGCGCACGGCAGGTTCGCCGGGAGGGTGAGCATCGCCAACACCGGCCAGGTGCCGATCAAGGGGGCGCGGCTGACCTTCACCATGCCGGGGCCGCAGAAGCTCACCGCGGGCACGCCGGGCACGTGGCGGCAGAGTGGCCGTACGGTCTCCGCGAAGATCGCCGACCTGCCGGCGGGACGGTCCAGCACGGCCACGATCCGGGGGACGTACACCAAGGTGAATGCTCTTCCCGACCAGTTCCGGCTCAACGAGACGGTGTGCCGGGCGTTCCTCTCCGTGGCCGCGCCGACCACCGCCTCGGCCCCGCGGGCGCCCGCGGCTCGGCCGCCCGCGCCTGCGCCGGCGGCACGACCGGCCGAGCCTGCGCCGCCGCCGCCGAAGAAGGCCGAGAAAAAGGTCAAGAAGGTCGGGGGCGACGACGACGAGGGCGAGGACGAGGACGACGACGAGTGAGCCGGAACGAAGGCGAGGGTGGACCCAGCACCACCGTCGATAGGGGAGCCAGCTCTATCGGCTGAGGCCGCGGACGTTCGTACGGTCGGGTTCTGGCGAATCCGAGCTGGAGGTACGACATGTTCGTTGCGACGACGATGCTGGCCACGGCGCTGGTCGTCCCCGCACCCGCGCCGCTGCACCAAGCGGTCACCGATCTGCACAGAGCCGGCGTCGTGGGCGTGCAGGGCTTCGCGCGCGTCGACGGCCGAACGACCCAGGCCCGCGCGGGCTGGGGTGACCTCGGCAGGAAGACCCCGGTGCCGCGGGACAGCTACTTCCGGATGGGCAGCAACACCAAGACGTTCACCGCGGTGGTGGCGCTGCAGCTGGTCGGCGAGGGCCGGCTGGCGCTGGACGACACGGTGGAGAGCCGGCTGCCGGGCGTGGTGCGGGGCAACGGCAACGACGGCCGGCGCATCACCGTACGGATGCTGTTGCAGCACACCAGCGGTCTGCACGACGCCACCGGCGAGCTGCCCGTGCTGAAGTCGTACGAGTCCTACCTGGCCCACCGGTTCGACCACTACGAGACCGCCGACCTGGTCGCGACGGCGATGCGGCACGAGCCGGACTTCGCGCCCGGCACGAGCTGGGACTACTCGAACACCAACTACCTGCTGGCGGGCATGGTCATCGAGAGGGTGACCGGCCGGCCGTGGGCCGCCGAGGTCCGCGACCGGATCCTGCGGCCGCTCGGGTTGCGGCACACGTTCGCGCCCGGCGACCGGGCGTCGCTGCCCCGGCCGCACGCCAAGGGCTACCACCAGTGGGCGCCGGGCGGGCCGCTGACCGACACCACCGTCTTCAACGCGACGGCCGCGGGGCCCGCCGGCAGCCTGGTCACCACCCCGTCCGACCTGGCCCGGTTCTGGCAGGGGCTGCAGCAGGGGCGGCTGCTGCGCCCGGCCCAGCTCGCCCAGATGCGCGACACGGTGGTGGCCGAGTCGTGGCAGGAGGACAGGCCGGGCGCCCGGTACGGGCTGGGCATCGAGTTCTTCCCCAACCGGTGCGGCGGCTACTGGTCGCACGGCGGCGGCGTGCTCGGCACGAACACCGTCAACGCGGTGAGCGCCGACGGCGGGCGCGTGCTCGTGCTGGCCATGACCACGCAGTTGCGCGATCCGCAGCCCGCGCGTGCCGTCGAGCAGCGCGCCTCGCACCTGATCGACGACGTGATCTGCGGTTGACCGTACGGGACCGGCCCGGCCTCGACGGCCGGGCCGGTCCCACGGGTGTCACACCGCGATCCGCTGACCCGGGAAGATCAGGTTCGGGCTGTCGAGGACCGAGCGGTTGAGCTGGTAGAGAGCCTTCCAGCCGCCCTTGACGTGCTTCTTCGCCGCGATCTTCGCCAGCGTGTCGCCGGAGCGGACCACGTACGTGCCGCTCTTGGCGACGGTGACCTTCGTGACGGCCGTCTTCTTGGCCGTGGACTTCTTGGCCGTCGACTTCGCGCCGCCGGTGTTCTTGGCCGCGTACTTCTTGGACGAGCCGGCCTTCTTGCCGCAGACCGGCCAGGCGCCGATGCCCTGGCCCTTGAGCACCTTCTCGGCGATCTTGATCTGCTCGGCGCGGGTCGCCTTGTCGGCGGTCGACGCGTACTTGGTGCCGCCGTACGCCTTCCACGTGCTGCGGCTGAACTGCAGACCGCCGTAGTAGCCGTTACCGGTGTTGATGCTCCAGTTGCCGCTGGACTCGCACTGGGCGACTGCGTCCCAGTTGACGCCCGACGCCTGTGCCGGCGAGGCCGGGCCGAGCAGGCCCACCGCTCCGGCGACGCCGGCGGCGGTCAGGCCGAGGGCAACACGGGTCTTCTTCGCGAACTGTGCCATGACGGAACTACCTCCACGCCTGCGAGGTGAGCTGTCGGGTTCGGGCTGGGCTGCCCGGCCGCGGGTGGCGGCTTCACCCCGAGGCGCGCTGCGGCACGTCCCACGGACTTCGCGGAACGCGCACCCACCTGCCCCGCGAGAGCCGCGGGGCACGCGTCAGCGCGCCGGAGAACATGTGGGTCCCCCGCTCCATGCCTTGGGTTGAGTCCGCCGGGCGGCGGCAGGATTCGGCGTTCCCGCCCGGGGTGCCCACGATCGTGGGACTCGCCGACGGTAACCACGCGGGCACCCGTACGGCCAAATCCCGGGGCCCGAAGGTGAGGTTGTTCTCATGTGCCGGCAGGCCCGGGAAAACAGTCAATCCAGGGCATCCTCGACGGTCGCATGCAGCTCCAGCAGGCGGTCGAGGCTCACCGCCTCGATCACCATGGAGACGGGCGGGTGCACCTCGGCGAGACGCAGCGACGAGCCCCCGCCGGCGGCCGTCCGGTGCAGGTGGACGAAGACGCGCAGCCCGCTGGAGTCGCAGAACGTGACCGCGCGCAGGTCGAGCACGAGCCGCTCGACACCGGACGCCAGCGCCTCCTCGCCCGCCGTCTCGAGCACGTGCACGCTGTCACGGTCGAGCTCGCCGGCGACGGTGAGCACGGTCACCCGCCCGTCGGCCTTGCCCACTGCGACCGTCAGCAGCTCCGTCATGCCCCGTCCTCGTTCCCGCCCGGCTCCAGTGCCCCCGGCACCGTCATCAACGCCGCGGTCGCCGACCACTGCATGAACACGAGTGTCGCGTCGTCGGCCGGCGGGCCGCCCTGGTGCTCGAGGACCGCGTGCGACAGCCGCCGCAGCGTCTCGGGCGCGGGCAGCCCGGCCTCGGCGTTGCGCTCCACGAGCTCGACCAGGCGGGGCAGGCCGAACCGGTCACCGCCGGGGGTGCGCGCCTCGGTCACCCCGTCGGTGTAGAGCAGCAGCCGGTCGTCGGGCAGCAGCTGCTCCCGGGCCGGCTCGACCACCCTGTCCTCCAGACCCAGCGGCAGCCGGCGCCCCTGCTGCAGCTCGAGCTCCGCGCGGCCGCCACGCAGCACCAGCGGCCGGGGATGCCCGGCGTTGAGGTAGAGCAGCTCTCCGGTCTCCAGATCGAGCCGGGCCAGCACCGCAGTGACGAAGCGGCTGTCGCGGAACTGCCCGGCGATCGCGGTGTCGGCGGCGCGGGCCTGGTCGGTGAGGCTGCCGCCCGCCCGCCTCGAGGCCCTCAGCGCGGACAGCGCGACGGCGCAGGTCAGCCCCGCCTCCAGCCCGCGGCCGACCGCGTCGAGCACGGTCAGGTGCATGGCGCCGTCGTCGACGGCGTAGTCGTACCCGTCGCCGCCCACCTCGTAGCAGGGCTGCAGCACCGCGCTGACCACCGCGCGGTCGAAGCTGGCGGTCAGCGGCGGCAGCAGCCGCCAGAGCAGCTCGGCCGCCGGGCTCATCGGCCGGGACCGGCGGACCCGCTCGATCAGGTCGCCGCGCTCCGACGTCGAGGCCAGCAGGTGCCCGATCAGCCCGCCGACGAGCTCGCACCGGCGCAGAAAACCCGGGTCGCCGGTGTCGGCGACGAACTCGATCACGCCGAGGCGGTCGGTGCCGTCCACCATCGGCACCCAGTGGCGGCCACCGTCGCCGACCTGCGACTTCATGCCGGCGAAGACCCGCCCGGCGAGCGACCCGCCGATCGGCAGCGACTCCTCCGCCGGTGCGCCGGGCTGCGGCAGCGGCAGCAGTGTCGTCTGCTCGTAGTCGATCACCCAGACGCGGGTGCGCACGCCGAGCCGCGCCATCGCCTCGTCGAGCGCAGGAGCGAGCTCCTCGGGCCGCCACAGGTGCGTGCCGGCCAGAATCTGCTGGAGCGCCTCGAACCATCGCTGCCCGGAGCTCTGATCCATGGCACAACCCTACGGCTGTGGTCAGCGCACCACCGTCACCGGGCATTTCGCGTACGCGGCGACGTGCTGGCTGACCGAGCCGAGCACCAGCCCCGCGAAGCCGCCGTGCCCACGGTGCCCCACGACCAGCAGGTCGGCGCTCGACGACTCGTCGATGAGCACCTTCGCGGGCCGGCCCTGCCGCACGTGCGCCTTGACCGGCACGGGCGGCTCCTCCCCCAGCTCCTCCTTGATCACCTGGAGGAGCTCCTCGGTGGTGGCCTGGCTGGGCTCGGGCACCATGCGCTCCGACACGCTGACGCTGCCCGCCGGCGGCAGCAGCGTGTGCTCCCACACGTTCAGCACGAGCAGCTCGGACCCGTGGTCCGCTGCCTCCGCCGCGGCCCAGTTCAGCGCCTTGCGGCTGCTGGGTGACCCGTCGACGCCGACCACGATCGTCGTCCAGCTGCTCATCGCCGCCACCTCCGCTCGATTCGGGCCCTCATTACAGGTCCCGAGCCACGCGGGGGTCAACGTCTGCGCCGGGAAACGGCAGCCAGATGCGCGTATCGACATCTCTGGTTGCGAGGTCTGAGGTATCGGTTTAGCGTCGGGAAACGGAGTCTGTGATCTAGATCACCTCCGGCTCCAGCCGCAGGTCGAAGGGGGCTCGCCCATGACCACCACGACGTCGGAAACCGTCTCGGCACCGGAGGGATCGGCCGACCGCAAACCGCTGATGAGCGGTACCGCTCTGCTGATGATGAACCTCGGGTTCTTCGGAGTGCAGTTCAGCTTCGGCCTCACCCAGTCCGCGGTGAACCCGCTGTTCCTGCTCATCGGCGCCGATCCGGAACAGCTGCCGATCCTCAACCTCGCCGGGCCGGTCACCGGCCTGGTCATCCAGCCCCTCATCGGGGCGATCAGCGACCGTACCTGGCATCCCAAGTGGGGACGGCGACGGCCGTTCATCACGGTCGGCGCGATCCTCTGCGCGATCATCCTGTTCGCGTTCCCGTTCGTCGGCGTGCTGTGGCTGGGCGTGATCTGCTTCTGGCTGCTCGACGCCGGCAACAACACCTCGATGGAGCCGTACCGGGCGTTCATCTCCGACCGGCTGCCCAAGTCGCAGCTGGCGCGCGGCTTCCTGACCCAGAGCATGTTCACCGGCGCGGGCGCGGTGCTCGCGAACGTGTCGCTGTTCGCGCTGCAGAAGGTCGAGGCCCTGCAGACCGAGGCGGGCAACGGGGTCCCGTACTGGATGTTCGCCTGCTTCATGATCGGTACGGTCTGCATCCTGCTCACGGTGCTGACGGCGATGGCCCGTACGAGGGAACTCAAGCCTTCCGAGGAGGAGCTGGCCGAGATGCGCGCGGCGCCCAAGGGCGTCGGCCCGGCCGTACGGGAGATCGCGGACGCGGTCCGCACGATGCCCGTCGCCATGCACAAGATCGGCGTGGTGTTCGCGTTCCAGTGGTACGCGATGTTCATCTACTGGCAGTTCCTGGCGGTCAGCATCGGCGAGACCGTGTTCGGCGCCAACCCCGAGCAGGGCGGCGCCGCCTGGGACGACGCGATCGCGTGGAGCGGCCTGGAGAACGGCGCCTACAACTTCGTCACGATGGTGTCCGCGCTGTTCCTGGTCGGCTTCGCCCAGCGGATCGGCGCCAAGCGGGTACACGCGATCGCCCTCGGTCTGGCCGCGTTGTCGCTGGTCTGGCTCGCGCGGATCGACAACCAGTACGTCGCGCTGGTCCCCATGATCGGCGTCGGCATCTTCTGGGCCAGCGCGGTCGGCGTGCCGTACCTGATGGTGGCCAGCATGGTCCCGGCCAAGCGCACCGGCGTCTACATGGGCATCCTCAACATGATGATCGTGGTGCCGATGCTGATCCAGACCGTCACGTTCGGCTGGATCTACAAGCACTGGCTGAACAGCAGCGGCAGCAACGCGATCACGCTGGCCGGCGTGCTGCTCGGCATCGGCGCCGTCGCGATGCTGTGGGTCAACCCGCCCGCCGAGAACGACGAGTCCCCGATCGTGCCGCTGGGCGGACGCCGGAGCATCACCGTGTACGACCGGGTGGTGGTGGGCTCCGACGGCACACCCACCAGCCTGTACGCGGTGGACCGCGCGGCCGAGGTCGCGCAGGCGGCGCAGGCGAGGCTCGTGGTCGTCACCGCCTACCGCGACGGCGACGACCAGGCCGGCGAGGCGGCCGAGGGCGTGCACCGCGACCTGTACGGCGCGGACGCGGCCCGCGACGCGCTGGCGCGGTCGGTCACCGGCCTGACCCGGGAAAGGGCCCGCTACATCGAACAGCTGCTGGTTCGCGGCGACCCGGCGCAGGCGCTGCTCGACACGGTCGGCAACAACCCCGCCAACCTGATCGTCGTCGGCAACCGGGGCCTGGGCGCCAGCCAGGGCCAGCTGCTCGGCTCGGTGCCCGCGGGGGTGGTCCGCAACGCGGTCTGCGATGTGCTGGTGGTGCAGACCTCCGCCCTCGACGAGGAGCGCATGTTCAAGGCGGACACGGCGGACACGGCGGAGCGGCGAGCGGTCACCGAGTGAGGATCTCCCCCACCAGGTCGGCGTAGGCGTCCGAGGCGGCCACGGCGTTGTGGCGCTCGGTGAAGGCACGGGCGTTGCGGCCGAGCTCGGCTCGCCGGGCGCCGTCGCGGGACAGTTCCCCGACGGCCCCGGCGAGCGCCGCCGCGTCGAAGGCCGGCACCTTGACCCCGCAGTCGGCCGGGATCCACGACAGCTGCGGCACGTCGAAGTGGACCACCGGCTTGCCGTGGGCCATCGCCTCGAGCGCGACCAGGCCGAACGTCTCGTCGCGCGAGGGCATGACCACGAACGCGGCGCCGGTGAGCAGCGCGGCCTTGCGCTCGCCGGCGACGTGCCCGACGAGGCGTACGCGTTCCGCGTGGGGTCGCATGAGCTCGCCGAGGCGGTGTTCGTCGAGGCGGGTGCCGGAGCCCGCGATCACCAGCGGCAGCGTCCCCGGGGCGGCGCCGGCGTACGCGTCGGCCAGCAGGTCCAGGCCCTTTTGCGTGATGTCGAGCCGGCCCAGGAACAGGCAGAAGTCCTCGGCGCCCGGCCCGGCGGGCGGCTCGGCGGGCATCGTCAGCACGTTCGGGATCAGCCGGACGCTGGCGCGCGGGTTGCAGTCGCTGACGAGCTGCCGGTCGTACGGGTTGAAGACCACCACGTGGCCGTAGCGGCGCAGCGCGAACCGCTCGATCCGCAGCAGGAACGCCAGCCGGTACTTGCGGGCCATCTCCCGGGCGGACAAGGTCTGCGCGAGGCCCACGACCGGCCGGCCGGTCACCACCGGCAGGAAACTCGACGAGAACGGCGGGGTGAAGCTCTCGATCCACAGGTCGTGCCGCAGGAACAGCGCCGCGAGCACGAGCAGCGGATGGTAGAGCAGCTGGCCGAGCCGCGGGCCGGCCCAGCCCACCGGCAGGCTGACGACCCGCACCCCGGCCCGCATGCCGGCGTGGTCGACCGGCGAGCCCGCGGTCACCAGCACGACCTCGTAGTCGCGGGCCAGCGTCTCGATGATCCGGCGCACCACCACCTGACCGCCGCCCGGATAGGCGGGATGGTCGAAGATGGAGATGACGACGCGCGGCGCTCTCATCGGAGGATCCCTTCCACGAAGTAGCGTTCCGGCTGCGCGGGCACCACGCCGCCGGGGAAAAGGGACGGAAACTGCGAGGCGTACGCCTTGATCAGGCTGGGCTTCCCGGCGATGCCGTGATGCCAGTCGATCGCCGCGAGTCCGTCCTCGCGGGGCTCATGGCTCATCGAGTAGGGGAAGTCGGCGTAGTAGACGGCCGGCGCCGGGCAGCGCGCGCCGATGGACCGGGCGATGACGTGGTCGACGTGGCCGCCGAGGCCGAGCGGGAAGAACACGGTGCCCGGGCGGCGACTCTCCACGAGCGCCAGAATTTTGTCGGTGGCCTGCTCTATGGTGGCTGCGTCGCGCGCGGCAGGGACACCGGCGGTGACGTGGTAGCGGTAGGTCGGATACGTCAGCGCGAGCTCCGGCAGGCACCGGCCGGCCAGCGCCCGGGCCGGCGCGGTGGTGTCCGGGCGGCGGAAGAGGGCCTCGACCAGCCCCAGGTGCACCGCCTCGACGCCGAGCCGGGCCAGGACGTCGTGGTCCTCGTCGCGGCGCAGGCGATACAGGGCCTCGGGGTCGCGCGCCCCGCACTGGCGCAGATACATGCGCGCCGACAGCGACAATGGCGGCGCCGCGGCCGCGGTGAACAGCGTCGCCACCGTGACCTGGTGGTTGCCGCTCAGAGCCGTCAGGAGGGCACCGCAGGAGAGCACACCGTCGTCGAGGTGAGGTGACACGAACAGGTACGGGCCGGGGAAGATCCGGGCGGGGTCCTCCGCTGGGTGAATGTCCTCTTGCGCCGCTGCGCGGTCCGGCGTTGCGAGGCCCGAGCGCGCCGCCGGTGCGAGGCCCGAACGTGCCGTGGGCGCGGGGTCTCGATGTGCCGTGGGCGCGGGGTCTCGATGTGCTGCGGGTGCGCGGTCCGAGCGTGGTGCGAGGTTCCGTTGCGCTGGGGGTGCTGGAGGTGCGGGCTCCGAGTGCGGGTGAGCCACGGGGTCGGGACTCGGATGCGCCTCGGGCGTGCGGCGCGGATGCGGCACGCGGCTTGCCTGCGGCGCGAGGCCCGGCTGCGCCGTGGACGCGGAGCTTGGCTGCGCCGCGGACGCGGGGGTCGGCGCGGACGCGGGGGTCGGCGCGGGCGCAGGGCTGGGCGCAGGCGCGCGGGTCGGCGCGGACGCGCGGGTCGGCACGGGCGCAGGGCTAGGCGCGGACGCGCGGGTCGGCGCGGGCGCAGGGCTGGGCGCAGGCGCGCGGGTCGGCGCGGACGCGGGGGTCGGCGCGGGCGCGCGGGTCGGCGCGGACGCGGGGGTCGGCGCGGGCGCGCGGGTCGGCACGGGCGCAGGGCTAGGCGCGGACGCGCGGGTCGGCACGGGCGCAGGGCTGGGCGCAGGCGCGCGGGTCGGCGCGGACGCGGGGGTCGGCGCGGGCGCGCGGGTCGGCACGGGCGCAGGGCTAGGCGCGGACGCGCGGGTCGGCACGGGCGCAGGGCTAGGCGCAGGCGCGCGGGTCGGCGCGGACGCGCGGGTCGGCGCGGGCGCAGGGCTGGGCGCAGGCGCGCGGGTCGGCGCGGACGCGCGGGTCGGCACGGGCGCAGGCGCGCGGGTCGGCGCGGGCGTGGGGGTCGGCGCGGGCGCGGGCGGTGCGGGCGTGGGGGGTGGCTGGGCTGGGAGTGCGGCCGGGCGGCGGCGGGCGCGCAGCAGGGCGTAGGCGCAGGCGGCGCCGATGAAGGTGGCGGTGGTCAACCAGGCGAGAGGGTGGGTGCGCAGCGGCAGGAGGAGGGCGGTCAAGGCTGCCAAGAGGGCCAAGGACCACAGGGGCACGGGGTTCCAGCGGCGCCAGGAGCCGTGGGCGACGGCCTGCAGGACGATGGCCGTGGCGGAGGCTGAGGCGGCGGCGCCGACGGCGATGCCGGTCGGGCCGCCGAGGAACCAGCCGGCGGTGACGGCGGCCGTGGTGGTCAACAGGCCGGCGAGCTGCAGGGGAACGGCGACGCGGTAGCGGCCCAGGCCCTGCAGATAGGCGGTGAGCAGGCCGAGGACGCCGGTGGCCGCGCCTACGGCGGCGAGCACGGGGAGCAGGGCGGCGGCGCCGGCGAACTGGGCGGGGATGATGAGGCGGACCAGGTCGGCGGGTGCGGTGACGAGCGTGGCGGTGATGCCGACGGCGACGACGGCGTAGCCGGCCATCGCGGTGCGGAGCACGGCCGTACGGTCTCGGGCGTCGGCGAGCAGGGGAAACATGACGACCGACAGGCCGGCGGAGAGGAAGACGGGGACGCGGCCCAGGACCGCGGCGGCCTGGTAGTCGGCGGCGGTGGCCACCGGCACGGGCAGCACCGAGACCAGCAGCACGTCGAGGTTGGCCTGCACGGCAAGCAGGCCCTGCATCGTGGTCATCGCCACCGTGGTGCGCAGCGAGCGCCGCAGGTGGTCGACGGCGAGGACGGGACGCAGGTCGTGCCGCATCCAGACCACGCCGAGCACGATGGCGAACACGGCGCCGGCCGCGAAACCGGCGAGCGCGCCGGCGCCGCCGAAGCCCGCGGCGACCAGGGCGGCGCCGACGACGAGCTTCACGGCAACCTCGGAGACGACGACCGTGGCGAGCGCGCCGAACCGCCGTTCGCCCTGCAGCCAGCCGATCGTCGTGTTGGACACGAAGATGGCGACGACCGACAGCGCGACGATCAGGCAGGCCGTCCACGTGGCGAAGCGGGCGGCCACCGTCGCGGCGACCACCGCGCCGGCCACGCCCGCGACGGTGTTGGCCAGCACGGCGAACGACACCGCCGCGCGGCGCCGGGCCGGGTCGTCGCGGGCGCCGCCGAGTTCGTGCGCCAGCACCCACGGCACCGCGCACTGGGCGACCGACCCGGCGGTGAGCAGCAGCGCCTGCCCGGCGGCGAAGGTGGAGTAGTCGGCCGCGGGCAGCAGCCGGAGCAGCACCAGCGTGTAGGCGTAGTTGAGCACGCCGGCCGCGACCGTCGACAGCATGAGCCACCGCGACGCCGACCGCAGCGTGTCTCCGCCAGAGGTGCGAGAGGCACGGTCGAGACGCCCGCCAGGCTCGCCGCCGGGACGCCCGCCGGGCTCGTGCGGGGCACGGCCGGGAAGCCCATCGGACCCGCGAGAAGCACGGCTGGAAAGCCCGCCAAGCTCGCCAACAGCACCGCCAGGAAGCCCACCGGACCCGCGAGGGGCCGGGCCGGGAAGCCCGCCGGACCCGCGAGGGGCCGGGCCGGGAACGCCGCCGGACCCGCGAGGGGTAGGGCCGGGAAGCGCGCCGGCCGTCACGACGGGGTCCCGGTGAGGACGGCGGGACGGTCGCCGGCCGCGGCGGGCGCCGGGCGGGGCTCGGGTGGGCGTACGCGTCGGCGGCGGGCCGGCTGCAGGGCCGCGGCCGAGCCGCTCACCAGGATGATCGCGTGGATCATGGCGAACGCGACGCCGTTGAGGATGCCCGCGCTGGGATCGCGGACCAGCCCCCACACCGACACCGCGGTGAGCACGCCGGCGGCGGCCAGGGCGGGCGCGACGACCCGGGGCTGCCACGAGCCGGCCCCGTGCTTGGGGGTGACCACGAACCGGGCGGGCCGGCGCAGCACCTCGCGGACCGTGGACACGATGCCGATCCAGAAGTTCGCGGCGGCCAGGGCGAACGCGGCGAAGGTGTACGCCCCGGCGCCGGCCCGCGCCACGCTGACGATGGAGAGCACGAAGTACGGCGCGAAGTGCACGAGGAAGTCCGCCGCGCTCGCCGAGGCCAGGGGCTGCGCGCCGAACGCGATCCGCAGCAGCGGCATCAGCATGTAGACGACCAGCGTCCAGCCGGAGAGGAAGTACGAGGCCGACAGCAGGTACTGCAACCGGGTGCGCAGCGGCAGCCGGGCCCGCAGCACCCGCGGGATCGCCGAGATGCAGCCCCGCGACCAGCGCAGCTGCTGGCTCACGTACGACGCCGCGTCCTCGGGCCCGAGCCCCTGCACGAGCACCTCGGGGACGTACACCGACCGCCACCCGCTCGCGTGCATCCCGACCGACAGCTCGAAGTCCTCGGTCACCGAGTTCTCCGGGAAACCGCCGGCGGCCTCCAGGGCCGTACGGCGGAAGATCACGTTCGTGCCGCAGCAGAACATCGCGGCGAGCCCGGCCTTGCCGATGGCGATGCTGCCGAAGAACAACGCCTGCTGCGACCACGCCGCGCGGGCCGTCGCGTTGTCCGCCGCGTTGGCGTAGTACTGCGGCGTCTGCACGAACGCGACGTCGTCGTCCGCGAAGTGCCCGACCGTGGCCTCGAGGAAGCGCGGCCCGGGCACGTGGTCGCAGTCGAGCACCGCCACCAGCGGGGCGCCGGTGCGCCGCAGCGCGTCGTTGATGTTGCCCGCCTTGGCGCCACGGTTCGTGGGCCGGCGCAGGTATGCGGCGCCGTGCCGCAGCGCCAGCTCCTCCATCGCGGGATTCCTGCCGTCGTCGAGCAGGGCGACGTGCACGCCCGCGCCGCCCAGCGCGACCGCCGCGCGGACCACCGGTTCGACCACCTCGACGGGCTCGTTGTAGACCGGGATGAACACGTCGACGTCCCAGCGGCGCGCGGCGACCGGCGGCGGTTGCGGCTTCCGGCGGTACAGGCAGGTCCACCAGAAGCCGACGGCCTGCACCAGGTTGAACAGCTCCGCGAGCACCAGCAGCCCGTACAGCAGCGGGTTGCCGACCCGGCCGGGCTGCAGCAGCCAGGCGAAGTACCAGATCGACGCCGCCGTGCAGAGCGCGACGAGCAGCCGGAAGGTCAGCGTGTCGCGGCGGGTGACCCGCGGCGGCTGCCAGGGCGGCGGCGTGGTGCGCGGATCGGGGCGGCTCATGCGAGGATCCACAGCGTCACGTTCTCCCAGTGCTTCGTCTGCCGGACGGCGCGGCCGCCCTGCTCCAAGGTGGACAGCGCCTGGCCGACCTGCGCGGCGGTGCCGGGCTGGTCGAGGAAGCTGGCCAGCAGGACGATCCGGCCGCGGTGCCCGGGCGCCGCCTGCTGCAGCGGCTGGGCCGGCGCGGCGGGGTCGTAGTAGTCGACGACGTAGCCGAGGTAGTCGGGGGCGTACACGATCAGGTCGCCCGGCTGCGCCTGCGCGTCGGCGTAGGCGAACGCGCTGCGGTAGTCGTACACCCGGGGGTTGGCGGGGTCGAGCTGCTGGTCGGCGAGCCCGGCCAGCAGCGTCAGCGCGACCACACCGGCCGCTGCGGCCCGGGCTGCGGTGCTCGTGAACCAGCCGGTGACGGCTCGCGCGCCGAGCAGCAGCAGCGCGGGCAGCACGGAGAGGAAGTAGCGCACCTCGAAGAAGTTGCGCGCCTTCAGGCTGATCGCGAAGGCCAGCAGCACGGGCACCGCGACGGCGCCGGCGAGCAGCGTGGTGGCCCACGACCGGCCCTTGCCGAGCAGCGCGAGCACGCCGAGCACGAGCACCGGCCAGAGCGCGACGAGCTGGGTCATCGCGGCGTCGGAGTGGTAGCCCCACAGGCCCCACACCAGGTTGGCCAGCACCACGTAGAGCGAGACCGTGCCACCGGCGTCGGCCGGCGCGCCGCCGGGAGCGCCCGCGTGGCTGAGCTGTTCGAGCACGTACGGCGCCAACGGCAGCAGCACCACGGCGGTCGCCACGGACGACAGCAGCCACGGCTTCCGGAGGCGGGGTTGCCGGACGGCCAGCACCGCGAACACCAGATGCTGGGCCAGCAACTGCAGCACGCCGAAGTAGTGGCTGGCGAACAGGCCCGCCGAGCCCAGCACGAACAGCGCCCAGCCGGTCAGGTCGCCACGGCGGACGGCCCGCGCCTGACCGAGCAGCGCCAGGACGGCGAAGAACAGGTACAGCGCGTACATCCGGGCCTCGCCCGAGTACCACACCGCCAGCGGCGCGAGCGCGGTGAAGGCGGCCGCCACCAGCCCCGTACGCCGGTCGAACAGCTCGCGGCCGAGCAGGCACATCAGCGGGATGCACGCGGTGCCCAGCAGCAGCGACGGGATGCGCACGGCCAGGGGCCCGTCGCCGAACAGGCGCACGTCGGCCCAGAGCACGATGCCCCACAGCGGCGGGTGCAGGTCGGCGTACATCAGGTCGTGCAGCATCCGGCCGAACGGCAGCCGGGCCTGGCCGATGCTGATCGCCTCGTCCAGCCAGACGCTGCGCACCGGCCACAGCCGCAGCAGCGCGCCGACGGTGGTGATGGCGGCCAGGACGGCGACGTCGTGGTCGCGCCGGGGAGCAGTGACCGCGGGGCGGTCCAGGACGGGGGCGGTCGTCACGCATACCTCAGCAGGTCGTGGGGACGCACCACCCGCAGGTGGACGCGCAGGTCCTCGGTGGCCGCGAGGCCCAGCCGGTGCAGCACGCTCAGCGCGTCCACCTCGTCGGCGTTGCGCAGCAGCCCCACCACCGTGTCGCCGCGCCGCGACCAGCTGTCGGTGCGGCGCGTCAGCTCGCGCAGGCGCTCCACGTCCGGCACGGCCCCGGTCAGCTCGACGAGCGTGGCCGTGTCCGAGGCCGTACGCCGGTCCGCCGCGCCACGGGCCAGCCGGGCCGCGTCGGCCTCGAGCACCAGCCGGATCTGCTGCGCCGTGCGCGACCACCGGAAGCCGGCCGCCCACGCGTGCGCGCGGTCCCTCCACCGGCCGGCCTCGTCGTCGTCCGCGAGCAGCTCGGCCATGTCGGCGATCGCGGCGGCCAGCCCCGCCTCCCGGTCGACGAGCAGCCCGGTGCGCCCGTCCCGTACGGCGTCCTGCACGCCCGGCACCCGCAGCGCCACCACGGGAACGCCGAGCGCGCTCGCCTCCACCAGGCTCAGGCCCCAGCCCTCCCCCGAGGACGCGCTGACCGTCATCCACGCCGAGCGCAGCAGGCTGGTCTTCTCGGCGTCGCTGACCCGGCCGTGCACGACGGCGCAGCCGCCCAGGCCGAGCCGTTCGATGTGCCGGGTCACGGCCGCGCGGTGCGGCCCGTCGCCGACCAGGTGCATCTGGAGCTCCGGCACGCGCTTGCGGGCCTCGGCCACCGCCTCGAGCACCAGGTCGACCCGCTTGTGCGGCACCAGCCGCGTCACGCAGACGATGCGCGGCGCCGCCGCCCGCCCGGCGGGCCCGGCCGGGGCCGGCACGTCCATGCCGCAGGGCGCGACGAAGACGTTGCCGCGCAGGCCCAGCTCGCGGCGGATGGCGTGCCGCGACGACGGCGACACGGTGACGATCGGCCGGCGGCCGTACGCCATCGCCGTGCCGTTCTTCTCCAGCCAGCGCCCCACCGTGGACATCGGCCATCCGAAGTGCTGCCGGAACTGCCGCTGGTGGACGTGGTGGATGAGCAGCACCACCGGCACCCGGCGGCCGACGACGAGCGGCGCGAAGAACGGGATCCCGTTCTGCGAGTCGATGACGCCGTCGAGCTCGCGGCGGTGCCGCCACAGCCAGACGAGCACGGCCAGATAGACGGTCAGGGTGCCGCCCGTGCGGACCAGCCGGAACCCGTTGCGCTCCTCGACCGCCGGGCGGCCGGCGACCCGTGAGGTCAGATACGTGACAGTCACGCCTTCTTGGACCAGTTCGGTGGCGACGCGCTCGCAATAGAGCTCGGCGCCGCCGGCGCGCGGATGGCTGCCGTCGCGCCAGTTCAGCACAGCAACGTGAGCCATGCCCACGGTGCACCTCCAGATGATTTTCGGGCGCACTGATGCCGTCGACGGCATTGCGCAAATTGTCGACTCAGGCCGCGACGGCGTTTTCGGGAATCATCACGTTCCCGGTAATCGCGATTTTCGCGGGAATGGAACCGGTCTCGGCGAGCCGGGGCGGCAGGAGGCTCGGATTGAGCGCGAGAATGTCGCCCGGGCCGGCGTCCAGCATCCGCAGGCTGATCAATTCGCGGTAGGCGCGCAGACCGTCGGCGACGCCGCGCAGCGAGGAGCCGCCGTGCTCGCTCCAGTCGACCGGCAGTTCGGTGATCGGCACGTGCGCGCGGTGCGCGAGCGCCAGCAGCTCGATGTCGAACGCGAACCCGGTCAGCCGGGACTGCGCGAACAGCCGCCGCGCCAGCGCGGTCTCGAAGAACTTGAAGCCGCACTGCGTGTCGGACACCTCGCCGACCATGCCGCGGCTGAGCGAGCGGAAGCCCCTGCTGCCGATCCGGCGCATCAGCGGCTGCCGCACGAGCAGGCGCCCGCCGGCGCAGTAGCGCGAGCCCACCACGATGCGATGGCCCGTGAGCAGCAGATCCATGGCCGGGGCGATCAGCTCGGCCGGGGTGGCGGCGTCCGCGTCGGTGTAGCCCACCCAGCGCGCCGCGGAGGTGAGCACCCCCCGGCGCACGGCGGCGCCCTTGCCCTGCCGGGAACAGCCGATCACCCGGATCGGCAGGCGGTCACCGGCCGCGTCGACCACCTCGGCCGTGCGGTCGGTGCTGCCGTTGTCGACGACGACGACGCTGCTGCTCCACGGCCGGTCGGCCAGCGCGTCGACGGTGTCGCTCAGGGTGCGGGCGAGCCGGCCCTCCTCGTTGAACGCCGGGATGACCACTTCGAGATCGACGGGCGGCCGGCCGACCCCGCCGATCACCGCCGGGCGGGAAATCTGATCCTGCGTCGAGCCCATCGCCTTGCACCCCCAGTGCGTCACGAATGACGAAATACGTGATCTTGATGGATCTCAATTGCTGATGACCCTGCCGACACTGGCGATTACCACCCCCGCCTGTCAAGCGGGTCCGCGTCCATTTCTCTTTACTGATCTTTGTGCCCGGTCACATTCCCGGAATTGGTAACCGCATGTTCATCCGTATGAGTTGCCGGCACATGGCCTGAATGTTTCGTGCATTTATCGGGGCAGGCCCGCGGTGGGCCCGCCGGCCCCCGGCCGCGGGGCGGCCGCGTGCGGGCGCAGCCGCGCGACGGCGGCGTCGTAACCCGGCCCTGCGTCGTTGATGTAGTGGTCGGCCATGAAGGTCCAGGCGAACAGTCCGTCCTGGACCAGGGCCCGCAGCGAGGACTCCGTGAACACCTCCGCGGCGAACTCCCCGAAGGCGGAGACCTGGCATGCCCGGTCGCCCCACAGCTTGAAGTGCGACACCATCACCGGCTTGCCGAACCCGCCCAGCTGCCGCACGGAGCTGCGCGTCTTGTCGACCGCGATGTTTCGACCGTCCACCTTGCTGTCACACGCCTGCATCTGCTGCACCGCGGTGAAGTCGCTCACAGCGATCGCATCGTGGTACGCCGTCAGGTCCCGCGGGTTCGTCCCGTCCCAGGCGTATCCCCCGAACCCCAGCGCGACGCGCGCGCCGCCGTACTCGTCGTGGATGACCTTCACGGCCTTGCGGTAGGCCTCCAGCAGCCGCGCCCGGTAGCCCGGGTCCCCGTCCGCGTACGTCTCGAACTCGGTGAACAGCACCACGTACAGCGGCTCGCCGTTGTCGCCCTCGTGCAGCTTCACCAGCGTCCGGACGTCCCGCTGGAACTGCTCGCCCACCGCGTACTCCGGGTGGTCCGCCAGCCACACGATCAGCTGAACGGCTTCGCCCGCCGCGTGCACCTGCCGCACCGCCGGCGGCTCGGCGTCGCGCATCCAGGCCAGGTCGCCCGGCCCGTTGAACCAGGCCGTCACCATCCCCGCCGTCCCCTCGCGGTGGAACCGGCTCTCGCGCGCGGGCCCGAGCTGGTCCCCGATCCCCCAGAGAACCCTGGGCGTACGGTCTTGTTCCTCCCGCTCCGCGGCGGTCGCGACGACGCCCACGACGACGGGAAGCGCGATCGCCAGCGCCAGGGCCATCCGTGGCAGCAGTCGCATCGAGGGTCCCCTCCCGCGGTCGCTCGCCGCCACCGTACAGGCGCTTTGTTTCCTCCCGGGGTTCGTTCACCGGGCCTCGACGGGGTTGTCCATGCCGGTGCCTACCCCGCCTCGGCGGTGAGTAACGAATCGATTCAGCTCCCGCCGCGCACGGCCAGCCGGGCGAGCTGCGGCAGCAGCCAGGGCGCGATGTGACGCCGGACGCCCGCGGGGGTGAAGTGCAGCCCGTCGCTGCGGATGCGGACCCCGCCGGCGCGCCAGGTGAACTCGCCGCCGGGGCAGACGCGGCGGTTGAGGTCGAGCACGACGGCGTGGTGGCGAACGGCGGCGTCGCGCAGCAGCCCGTTCCACGCGTCGACGCGCTCGGGCTCGTCCTCGGGCCAGAGGCCGCCGTCGGGGCGTTCCGCCCGCCGGGTGTAGGGCGCGGTCAGCAGCACGGGCAGGGCGCCGCGGCGGGTGACGACGCCGATCGCCAGGTCGAGCTCCCGGCGCAGGTAGGCGTCGTAGTCGGGCTGGCCGACGTGCCGGTAGCGGCCGGCGAGCCGGCGGTCCATCAACTCCCAGCGGTCCAGCAGGATCACCGCCACGTCCGGATCGTCCCGGCCTACGTCCCTGCCCCAGCGCCGGTCCCAGGTGTCGCAGCCGGGATAGTTGGTGTGCGGCTCGCCGATGTAGCGGATGTCGGGCAGCCGGGCGATGCCGCAGCCCTGCACGCCGCGCGCCTTGACCTCGAGGCGCGTCTGCTCCGGCAGGTACGTGCCCAGCGACCAGGCCACCGAGTCGCCGAAGATGCTGATCCGCGGCTTGTCGCCGGCGCGGCGCCCGGGACGGTCCACCGGGGCCGGCGGACTCGTCGCGGCCGGCGGGCGGGAGGCGCCGAGCGCGGGAGAGGTGTCCGGCAATGGTGCGGTGGACGGCACGGTCAGCGCCTGGTCGAGGTCGATCGGCGGGGCGGGCGGCACCGGCGGCGGCACCGTGGCCGGCACGACGACCCCGGCCACGGCGGCCATCGCGGCGGCGGCGAGGATCGGGGTGCGCGCCGGGCGGCGGAGCCGGCGGGCCCGGCGCACGGGTTGCTCGATCAGCACGTACGACACGGTCGCCACGACCAGCGTCGCCGCACATCGGACGCCCAGCAGGGCCGGTCCGGTCAGCCCGGTGCGGTCCGCGTCGACCCACTGGAACAGCGGCCAGTGCCACAGATAGACGCCGTACGAGATGCGGCCGAGCCACACCAGCGGCGCCACGGCGAGCAGCCGGGCCGTCGGCGAGCCCGGCGAGATCACGGCGTGGGCGAGGACGGCCGCGACCGCGAGCGCGGCGACGACGAAGCCGCCGCGGTACAGCCACTGGTCGTCGCCGTCCGCCGTGGACCACAGCCAGCCGGTGGTGAGCGCGCCGGCGGCCGCGAGCACGCCCAGCAGGCGCCGGGCCCGCACGGTCCGGCCGGAGAGGACGACGGCCAGCGCCGCGCCGATGAGCAGCGCGACCGCCCGGGTGTCCGTGCCGTAGTAGGCGCGGTCCGGGTCGGCCTGCAGGAACAACGCGGTCGCGGAGGCCGCGGCGCCCGTCAGGCACACCGCGAGCAGCCCGCGCCGGGCGAGCAGCAGCACGGCCACGACGATCAACGGCCAGAGCAGGTAGAACTGCTCCTCGATGCCCAGCGACCAGGTGTGCTGCAGCGGCGAGGGCGCGGCCGTCCCGGCGAAGTAGCCGCCGCCCCGGTCGGCCATCCGCCAGTTGGCCACGTAGGCGAGCGCGGCGAAGGCGTCGAGCCGCAGCGCCGGCAGCTCCTCGGGGGCGAGCAGCCAGTGGCCGGCCGCGAGCACCGCGGCGAGCAGCACGAGCAGCGCGGGCAGCAGCCGCCGGGCGCGGCGCGCCCAGAACGCCGGCAGGTCGATGCGCCCGGTGTCGCGGTGCTCGGCGAGCAGCAACGACGTGATGAGGAAGCCGGACACGACGAAGAACGCGTCCACGCCGAGGAAGCCGCCGCCGGCCGCGGCGACCCCGCCGTGGAACAGCACGACCGCGGTGACGGCCAGCGCCCGGACGCCGTCGATGCTCGGGTGGTAGCGCACCGCGGGGCCTTCCCCGCACGACGGGGTCTACACCGGCGATTCGCCGACCCGACCCGGGTTGAACGTCGCTTGCACCGCTGTATTCGACCGGCGACATCCCCAGGCTGGTCGCGCCAGACCGGCGGCGCAGGACCGGCGTTGCGCAAGGGTTTTGCGTCGGCAAGCGTGGCTTACGATGCCGAGCCGGCGAATCTGTCGGTGCCGAGCACGCTCAGGAGGGCGAGCTTGTCGTAACTCTCGGTGCCGGGTGTTGCGGTGAAGATGAGCAGTGACTGTCCCTCGTCGGGGTCCAGCAGCGTCTGGCAATACAGGTCGATGCGCCCTACCTCTGGGTGGACGAAGCGTTTGGCGCTGCTCCACCGCAGCCCCACCTCTTGACGCTGCCACAACTCGGCGAACTCCTGGTACTGCTGCAACTGGGCTACGAGCGCGGCAGCTGACGATCCGCTGCCCTGCGCGGTGGCCGCGGCGCGCAGGACGGAGACGTACACGCGGCTGTGCAGTCCGTGGTCCTCGGGCAGATACCGGGCTCGGGCAGCCGGATCGGTGAACCATCGGTAGAAGGCGCTGCGCGTTGAGCCCGTGTGGCGAGTCTCGTCGCCGAGCAGGGCCACCGCGGGCGGTGTCTGCTGGAGCGTGTCACCGAGGGGTCCGATGATCTCGGCCGGGGTGTCCTGGAGCCGGTCCATGACCCGCAACAGCCCGGGACTGATGTGCGCGTCCCGTGGATCGAGGGCGTCGGGACGGTGGCCGCAGAGCAGGAACAGGTGGTTGCGTTCCTCCGGGGTCAGGCGCAGGCCGCGGGCGATCGCTGCAGCCATCTGTCGAGACGGCTTCGACTTGGTGCCGCGCTCCAGACGGACCAGGTAATCGGCAGACATGCCGCACAGTTCGGCGACCTCCTCGCGGCGCAGACCGCTGGTACGCCGCCGAGGGCCACGCCGCAGCCCGACGTCCTCCGGTTGGAGCGCCAACCGGCGGCCACGCAAGAACGCCGCCAGGCCGTCACCGTCAAGCTTCACGTCATCCATGGGGCTCCCGCCTCGGTCGTACCGTGCACGTCCTTTCATGATCCGGTCAGCAGGCGACGGTTATCCAGGTTCCGGCAGTCAAAGGCTAGGCGGGCCCTTCATCCGGTGCACAGAGTGACCTCTACTGGTGGACGTCAGGAGATCGCAGTGTTCCTCAAGAGGAGTCCTGTCCATGAAAAAATGGACCGCCAATCACATGCCCGACATGACCGGCCGGACGGTGGTGATCACGGGTGGCGGCAGAGGCATCGGGCTCGTCGTGGCCCGTGACCTCGCCACGGCTGGTGCTCACCTGGTGCTTGCCGTCCGCGATGTGGTGAAGGCGCGCCGGGCGCTGGCGGGCGTCGGCCGCGACGTCGAGTTCAAGCAACTCGACGTCGCCGACCTCGACTCGGTGCATGCGTTCGCGCAGTCGTACACCGGCGTGGTCGACATTTTGATCAACAACGCCGGAGTGGCCAACATCCCCGCGGCGCGGACTGCGCAGGGACTCGATGTGGAAACCGCGACCAACTATTTCGGGCCGTTCGTGCTCACCAACCTGCTGCTGCCCCGGGTGACCGACCGCGTCGTCAGCGTCTCGAGTCAACTGCACCAGTTCGGCAGAATCCACCTCGACGACCTCGACTGGCACCAGCGCAGGTTCCGAACGGTCCTCGACAAGTACAACGCGTCCAAGCTCGCCATCGTGTTGTTCTCCCTGGAGCTGCAGCGCCGCCTGACCGCCGCCGGCAGCCCCGTGCGCTCGATCGTCGCGCACCCTGGCGTCGTCCGTAGCGAGCTCAACGCGCACTCATGGCTGAACATCGTCAATCGCTTCCCGGGCCTCGTCCAAGACGTCGAACCTGCCGCGCTCCCGATCCTCTACGCGGCCACCCAGAACGTGCCCGGCAACGCGTACGTCGGCCCGGACGGCCTGTTCCACTTCACCGGCCACCCTGTCATCCACAAGCCCAGCCGAGCTGCCCGGAACCCGGCCACCGCTGCAGCGCTGTGGCAGGCCACCGCCTCGCTCACCGGCATCGGCGGGACCGTCGCCGCCGTCCAGGGACGCGATCGGGGAAACTCATGACCGACCTGACGGGCAGGGTCGTCCTGCTCACCGGAGCGAGCCGCGGAATCGGCCGCGCCATCGCCCTGGCCTTCGCCCACGCCGGCGCGACGCTCGCGCTGTCCCACCGGGACGAAGGCACCGCCGACGCGCTCACCACCGAACTCCACGCCCTCGGCGCCACATTCCTGCTCCTGCGCAGCGACGCGTCCAAGGCCGACGACATCGACGCCCTCTTCGACCGGACGATTACCGAATTCGGGCACATCGACATCGTCGTCGCCAACGCGGGGGTCGAACTTGTCGGCCCCACCCTGCTGGAATCCAGTATCGACGACATCGACCGAGTCCTGAACCTGAATCTCCGCGGCACCATACTGCTCCTGCGACGCGCCGCCAAAGACCTCACGGACGGCGGCCGCATCATCGTCACCGGCTCGACGATCGCGGACTACGCACCACCGGGCTCCACCGTCTACGCCGCCAGCAAGGCGGCACTGCGCCCCCTCGTCCTCGCCCTCGCCCGGGAACTCGGCCCCCGCAGGATTACGGTGAACCTGCTCGCCCCAGGGCTCGTGGAGGGTGCCGGCATCACGGCCGACCTCCCACCGGACGCCATCGCGCGTTTCGCTGCCCTCAACCCGATGGGCCGCTCCGCTCGCCCCGACGACGTGGGACCACTCGCCGTCTTCCTCGCCTCCACCCTTGCCGCCTTCGTCAGCGGCCGGGAACTCACCGTCGACGGCGCCGCTATGGGCTGATCTCCACCTTCACGCCCCCATCGCCCGGCACGCCGGCCCGCGGCAGCACGCCGCCGAACGACATGTCGGGGCGCCTGAGGCGTGCTTCACAAGATTGAGCTGCCGGTTCGAAAGTCAGGCGTGGCCGTGGATTCGATGACCAGTCACGCCCATCAACACGCCGCCGGCGCCCGCAGGGACGGCCATTTGCAGAAGGAACCACCCGGCGCCGTGCATGACGAGCCGGACGATCACGCTCTGGGCTCAAACGCCACAGCGGTGTGGCCACCCGCTACGACGGTCAGGACGGTCGAGTGCTGCCCGGGGTTCGGGTCTGACCTGCGAGGTGGTCCTCGAGGCGGTGACCGCCGAGCCGACTCAGCCCTCTAGAGCGCGCCGGTGTCGCGCAGCGGCACGTACGGCTCCTCGTCGGGCGGGTGGCCGGCCGCGATGGCGCGGCTGCGGTGCAGCTCGGCGTCGAGCTCGGCGCCCAGCAGGATCGCGATGTTCGAGATCCACAGCCAGACCAGGAACACCGCGACCCCGCCGAGCGTGCCGTACGTCTTGTTGTACGAGCCGAAGTGGGCCGCGTACACCCCGAAGCCCACCGACGCCGCGATCCAGAGCAGCACGGCGAGCACGCCGCCCGGGCTGATCCAGCGCAGCCCGGCCTGCTTCGCGTTGGGCGCCGCCCAGTACAGCAGCGCGAACAGGCAGCTGATCAGGAACACCAGCACCGGCCACTTGGCGATCGACCACACCGTGACCGCGGTGGGGCCGGCGCCGATGAGCCGGCCCAGCCATTCGGCCAGCTCACCGGTGAACACCACGATCAGCGCGCTGGCCGCCAGCACCGCGCCCACCACCACCGTCACGCCGAGCCGGATGGGCAGCGTCTTCCAGATCGGCCGGCCCTCGGGCACGTCGTAGATGGCGTTGGAGGCGCGCATGAACGCGCCCACGTAGCCGGACGCCGACCACAGCGAGCCGGCCAGGCCCACCAGCGCGAGCGACCCGGCCGCCTGCTCGCTGCGCCCGAGGTTGGCCAGGCTCTCGGTGAGGATGTCGCGGACCGGGCCGGGCGCCACCTCGCTGAGGCTGTCGATCATCGGCTGGATCACCGACGTGCCGATCAGCCCCAGCACGGAGGCGAGCAGGATCAGGCCGGGGAACACGGACAGGACGCCGTAGTAGGTCAGGGCGGCCGCCCAGTCCATGAGCCCGTCGTCGTTGAACTCCTTCGCGGTGCGCTTGAGGGTGGCCCACCACGCCCGTCCGGGCAGGTCGGCAGGGCTGGCGGGTGGGGTGGGCATCGGTCAGTACTGGCAGCGCAGCACGAGCATCGCGTGGGCGCGCAGCCGCAGGCTCTCCTGCGCCTTGACGGTGCTGTGCGTGGCCAGCAGCGGGTCGGCGGTGTCGATGGCGACCTCCCACACCTGGCCGTACGCGGAGTCGGGCAGCGTGAACTCGACCTCGCCCGGCGACGGGTTGAACAGCAGCAGGAACGAGTCGTCGACGATCGCCTCGCCCAGGGCGTCCGCCTCGGGGATGCCGTGGCCGTTGAGGAACACCCCGATCGTGCGGGCCGCCTCGGGCGCCCAGTCCTGCTCGCCCATCGGGGTGCCGTCGTGCCGCAGCCACGCGATGCCGGGCAGCCCCGAGTCGCCGGCCGGCTCGCCGGTGAAGAACCGCCGGCGCCGGAAGATCGGGTGGTCGGCGCGCAGCTTCGTCAGGCTGCGGGTGAAGACGGTCAGCACGTCGTGGTGCCGCGCGTTCTCCCAGTCGATCCAGCTGATCTCGTTGTCCTGGGCGTACACGTTGTTGTTGCCGCCCTGGGTGCGGCCCAGCTCGTCGCCGTGCGCGATCATCGGCACGCCCTGCGACAGCAGCAGCGTGGCGAGGAAGTTGCGCTTCTGCCGCTCGCGCAGCGCCACGACGTCGGACTCCTCGGTCGGGCCCTCCACGCCGCAGTTCCACGACCGGTTGTGGCTCTCGCCGTCGCGGTTGTCCTCGCCGTTGGCCTCGTTGTGCTTCTCGTTGTACGAGACCAGGTCCTCCAGCGTGAACCCATCGTGCGCGGTCACGAAGTTGATCGACGCGATCGGCCGGCGGCCGTCGATCTCGTACAGGTCGGAGCTGCCCGCGAAGCGCGAGGCGAACTCGCCCAGCGAGGCCGGCTCGCCGCGCCAGAAGTCGCGCACGCTGTCGCGGTACTTGCCGTTCCACTCGGTCCAGAGCGGCGGGAACCCGCCCACCTGGTAGCCGCCGTCGCCGACGTCCCACGGCTCGGCGATCAGCTTCACCTGCGACACGATCGGGTCCTGGTTGACCAGGTCGAAGAACGCGGCGAGCCGGTTCACCTCGTGGAAGTCGCGGGCCAGCGACGCGGCCAGGTCGAACCGGAACCCGTCGACGTGCATCTCGGTCACCCAATAGCGCAGCGAGTCCATGATGAGCCGCAGCGACTCGTGGTGGCGCACGTTGAGGCTGTTGCCGGTGCCGGTGGTGTCGTAGTAGTACTGCTGGTCGTCGGGGACGAGCCGGTAGTACGCCGCGTTGTCGATGCCCTTGAACGACAGCGTGGGGCCCATGTGGTTGCCCTCGGCCGTGTGGTTGTAGACCACGTCGAGGATCACCTCGATGCCCGCCGCGTGCAGGGCCTTGACCATCGACTTGAACTCCTGCACCTGCCCGCCGCGGCCGCCGAACGAGGCGTAGTCGTTGTGCGGGGCGAAGAAGCCGATGGTGTTGTAGCCCCAGTAGTTGCTCTGCCCGCGCTCGACCAGGTGGCTGTCGTGCACGAACTGGTGCACCGGCATCAGCTCGACCGCGGTCACGCCGAGGTCCTTGAAGTGCTTGATCATCGCGGGGTGCGCGAGGCCGGAGTAGGTGCCCCGTACGTCCTCGGGGATCTTCGGGTTGCGGGCGGTCATGCCCTTGACGTGGGCCTCGTAGATCACGGTCTGGTGGAACGGGATCCGCAGCGGCCGGTCGTTGGCCCAGTCGAAGAACGGGTTCACCACCACCGACTTCATCGCGTACGGCCCGGAGTCGTCGTCGTTGAACGCCTCGTTGTCGTCGAAGCGGTACGAGAACAGCGACTCGTTCCAGTCGTTGTGCCCGTCGATGGCCTTCGCGTACGGGTCGAGCAACAGCTTGCTCGGGTTGCAGCGCAGCCCCCGCGAGGGGTCGTACGGGCCGTGCACGCGGTAGCCGTAGCGCTGCCCGGGCACGATCCGCGGCAGGTAGCCGTGCCACACCATCGCCTCCCGCTCGGGCAGGTCGATGCGCGTCTCGGTGCCGTCCTCGTCGAACAGGCACAGCTCGACGCGCTCGGCGACCTCCGAGAACAGCGCGAAGTTGGTTCCGCCGCCGTCGTAGGAGGCCCCCAGCGGGTACGGCGAACCGGGCCAGATCTTCATGGGTCAGAACTCGTCTCTCTCGCGGTTGAAGCAGGGCGTTTACCCATTTCCGGCGGCCTCAGACGTACGGGCGGGTGAGCCGCTCACCACTCAAGGGTGATCTTCAGCGCCCGCGACGGGACCACCGGGTCGTCCGCATCGACGACCGCCAGCACCCCCACCCCGCCCCCGGTCACCTCGCGCACGGCCAGGCCCTCGACCTTCGGCGCGAGCCCGTCCACCGCCGGCAGCTCGGCCACGGCCCGTACGGTGTCGTCGTCGAGCACGGCCAGCGCGGCGCCGACGACCGGGCCGTCGTCCACCGCGTTCGGCGTGTCCTCCGCGGCGGCGCTCACCAGGACCCGCCCGTCCGGCAGCGCCACCGCGTCGGTGACCGCCAGCGACACCCCGCGCACGGCGCCGAGCTCGTAGCGGCGCACGCCGGTCACCTCGATCGCCTCCGCCACCGCGCCGCCCGTCGCCGCGAGCAGCGCGGCCAGGTCGACGTCCACCGACGCCGTGGGCACCCCGGCGGCGGAGTTGCCGCGCTGGAACCACCGCAGCCGCTCCCCGACCGGGCACGCGCCCTCCAGGTTGAGCTGCGCGAGCGGGATCCCGAGCGCGGCGGCGACCCGCTCGTACAGCGGTCTCAGATCGGTCACCTCGAAGCCCGCGCCGGGCGTGACCAGCGAGACTCGCATCCGCGCGGCCGTCGAGCCCGACCCGAGCAGGAGCACGCCGCCGCGGACGGCACAGGCCGCCTCGAAGTCGGGCTTGAGGTGCTTGGTGCCCGCCGCCGAGCCGAACACCTCGTGGCCGTCGACCGCGCCGACGACCCGCACGGCGGTGACCAAGTCCGGCCGCAGCCACGCGGCGTGGGTCGCGTCGTCCTGCACGACCAGCCAGCCGTCGCCGAACGGGGCGATCGCCGAGGCGGCCCGCACCGGGGTCCCGTCGTCGAAGGTCAGCGCGGACACCTGGTCGACCCGTAAGCGCATGTCTGCATCTTCGCGTCTCGGGCGGGTACGCGCAGGCGATGGTGCAGGAGTCGTACTGGATGGGGTCGACGCCGGCCACCGCGTACCCGGCCCTGAGCGGCGACGCGGAGGCCGACGTGGTGGTGGTCGGCGGGGGCATCGCCGGGCTGTGCACGGCGTGGGAGCTGACCGAGGCGGGCCGCCGGGTGGTGCTGGTGGAGGCGGACCGGATCGCGGCGGGCGTCACCGGGCACACCACGGCGAAGCTGTCCGTGCTGCACACGACCATCTACGACGAGCTGCGGCGCTCGTCCGGCCGCGAGGCGGCCCGGCAGTACGCCACCTCGCAGCAGCAGGCGGTGGAGCGGGTCGAGGCGACGGCCGGGCGGCTCGGCATCGACTGCGACCTGGAACGGGTGCCCGCGTACACGTGGGCCGAGTCGGCCGGGGGCGCGGAGCAGCTGCGGGCCGAGGCCGAGGCCGCCGCGGAGGCGGGGCTGGCCGCCTCGTACGTCACCGAGACCGGGCTGCCGTTCGCCGTGACCGGCGCCGTCCGGGTGGAGAACCAGGCCCAGTTCCACCCGCGCAAGTACCTGCTCGCGCTCGCCGGCGACCTGACCCGGCGCGGCGGCCGGATCTTCGAACGGACCCGTGCCGTCGACCTGCACGACGGCCACCCGTGCACGGTGGCCACCGAGGGCGGGCAAACCGTCACCGCCCCGCACGTGGTCGTCGCCACCCACTACCCGGTGTTCGACCGGGCGCTGCTGTTCGCCCGGCTGGAGCCGCGCCGCGAGCTCGTGGTCGCCGGCCCGATCCCGGCCGAGCTCGACCCGCGGGGCGTGCTCATCACGCCCGAGCAGAACACCCGGTCGGTGCGCACCGCCCCGTACGGCGACGGGCAGCGCCTGCTGATCGTCACCGGCGAGCACTTCACGCCCGGGACGGCGCGGGTCGGCGAGCGCTTCGAGCGGCTGGACGGCTGGATGCGCGAGCGCTTCCCCGGCACGGACGTCGCCTACCGCTGGGCGACCCAGGACAACACCACCACCGACGGCGTGCCCTTCATCGGGCCGTTCCATCCGGGCACCGACCGGGTGTTCGTGGCCACCGGCTTCGGCGGGTGGGGGATGAGCAACGGCGTGCTGGCGGGGCAGCTGCTCGCCGCGACGATCACCGGGGCGCCACCGCCCTGGGCGGGTCTGTACGACCCGCGCCGGCTCAACCCGCTGCGCGAGGGCGTGGCGGGGCTGAAGTTCCAGGCGAAGGTCGCGGGTCACTTCGTCGGCGACCGGCTGCGGCCCTCGCCCGTCGCGTCGGTGGACGACCTCGAGCCCGGTACGGGCGCGGTCGTGCGGGTGGGCGGGCGGCAGTGCGCCGTCTACCGCGACGAGGCCGGCGGCGTGCACGCCGTGTCGGCGCGCTGCACCCACCTCGGCTGCATCGTGACCTTCAACGACGCCGAGACCAGCTGGGACTGCCCCTGCCACGGCTCGAGGTTCGCCACCGACGGCGCGGTCATCCACGGCCCGGCCGTGCACCCCCTGCAGCCCGAGGACGTGTAGGCCCGGCGTCGGAGTGCCGGCCGGGGCGGCGCGCGGCGTGCCGCTGCCCGGGGCCCGGGCCGTCGCGCGCGGCGAGGGCGTCGGCGACCGCGCCGGTGGCGAAGCCGTACACCGCCTTGTGCAGCACGTCGACGACCAGCTCGTCGCGCGGCCAGGTCTGCGGCGGCGCGCCCACCCCGGTGGCGTTCTCCAGGATCTGGTCGGTGGTCAGCCGGACGACGGTGAACATGCCGGAGGCCACCGGGCCGCGCAGCCCGGCCTGCGCCATCACGCCGCGCACCACGCCGACCAGCGCCGCCTGCCCGAAGTGCATCGTCAGGTTGCGCCACCGCGGCGGGCGCCCGCGGCCCTCCGGCAGGCCCACCAGCCTGGTGAGCACCAGCCCCGGCACGTACGAGTCCGGGCGCCGGGTGAGCCGCTGCTCGAGCTTCTCCCCCGCCGTCATCACCGCCGCGCCGGCCAGGCCTGCGACGGCGCCCTGCCACAGCGCCCGCCTCATCGTCATCGCAGCACCGCCGGGGTCGCCGCGGCCTTCTGGGCCAGCGCGGCCAGCGCGTCCCGCAGCTCGGGGACGCCCTCGCCGGTCAGCGCGGAGACGGCCAGCGCGTCCGGATAGGCCCGGCGCAGCGCGGTGACCCACTCCGGCGGCGCAATGTCGATCTTGTTGAGCACCAGCTGCTCGGGCAGCTGCCCGGCGCCGATCTCGTGCAGCACGCCGTGCACGGTGGTGATCTGGCCGATGGCGTCGGCCGCCGACGCGTCCACCACGTGCAGCACCAGGTCGCTGCGGGTGACCTCCTCCAGCGTCGAGCGGAACGCGTCGACCAGCTGGTGCGGGAGGTTGCGCACGAAGCCGACCGTGTCGGTCAGCGTGAACGCCGACCCTTCCGCGGTGACCCGCCGCACCGTCGGGTCGAGGGTGGCGAACAGGACGTCCCCGGTCGGCATGCCGGCGCCGGTCAGCCGGTTGAGCAGCGCCGACTTGCCGGCGTTGGTGTAGCCGGTGATCGCGACCGAGGGCAGCTGGTTGCGGGCGCGGCGCCGGCGCAACCGCTCGCGCCGGCGCGCCAGCTCGGCCGTCTCGGCGCGCAGCCGGGTCGCGCGGCGGCGCAGCGTGCGGCGCTGCACCTCGAGGCGCATCTCGCCCGGGCCGCGCACGCCCATGCCGGCGCCGCCGGCCATCCGCCCGCCGCCGACCCGCGACAACGCCCGGCCCTCGCCGCGCAGCCGGGGCAGCTCGTAGACGATCCGGGCCAGCTCCACCTGCAGGCGGCCCTCGCTGGAGCGGGCGTGCTCGCCGAAGATGTCGAGGATCAGCGCCGTACGGTCGACGACCGGCACCCCCGCGACGTCCTGCAGGTTGCGCGCCTGGCCGGGGGTCAGCTCGCCGTCCGCGACGACCACGTGGGCGCCGTGGCGCCGCACCACCGCCGCGAGCTCCCGGGCGCGCCCGGAGCCGAGGAACGTCGCCGGGTCGGGCCGGTTGCGCACCTGCACGACCTCGTCCACGACGGTCAGGCCGTCGGTGTCGGCGAGCCGGCGCAGCTCGTCCAGCGAGGTGCGCGTGCCCGGCGCCGCGTCGGCGGCGTCGTCCGCGCGGACGGCGATCAGCACCGCCCCCGGTCGCCCGGTCCCGTCCTGGACGCCCGCTCCCAGCAACCACACGCCGGCCATCGGCACCCTCTTCTCGTCTCGGTGATCCGGGCCGCGTACCCGCGAGGCGGCCGCTCATGCCCCGCACCGCTACGCGATGCTTGCGGCCCACTCCTCCAGCCCGGCGGCCACGGTGGTCAGCACGCGCAGCGCGGCGCGGCGGCGGGTGATCCCCGGCGGGGCCACGACGCGCACGCACGCCGCCGGGCGGTCGCCGCGGCGCCGGGCGAGCAGCCACGCGCTGTCGAGGTCGGCGACCACGGCGCTGGTCATGGTGAGGCGGTCACGCGCGCTCGGGTCGGAGAGCCGGTCGGTGCTGACCACCGCGCAGACGTGCACGGTCAGGCCGCGCCGGCGCAGGGCCTCGGCGACGGCGGTGGCGCTGCGCAGCCGCAGCGTTCCCGGCACGCGTCCCTCGGTCAGCGCGTCGGCGCGCACCTCGCCGGCCACCACGACGTCGCCGGGACGCAGGCTGGGCGCGAGCGGCTGGCCGAAGCCCGCCACGGCCAGCACGGGGCTCTCCAGCACGTCGGGGCTCAGCGCGGCGCGCCGGGCACGACGGTAGCCGGGGCCGACGGGCCGTACGGTCAGCCGGCTCTCGCCGTCCGCGGACAGCCCCCGGCGCAGCGCGGCCGCCTCCACCCACGTCGGGGCGAGCATCGTGCCCTGCCGCGTCCCGGGGCGCGGCACGACGGGGTACTCGCCGGAGTCGAAGGGCGGCAGCTCGCCGCTCTGCAACGGATTCATGGTCGTCACCTCTCGGCGGCGCTCTCGGCACACAGAAGCCGGAGCCGCGTTCCCGCGACTCCGGCCTTCAATCGGCGTCACCGATGCAGATGTGTGCCAATCCGCGCGCCTGACGGCGGCGACCGGTCAGTTCGGGCCGGTCCGCCCGAAAGGCGAAGTGCCGTCCGGGGACGGGCGCAGCCGTCGTCCCTCCTCCGAGGTGGGGTCAGGGTCGCCCTGCTCCTCGCCGGCCGCCTGCTGCTCGGTGTCGCGGTCCTGCGCCCGCGCGCCGTGGCCGTACTCGGTCTCGGAGCCGGCGTCCTCGCCCGTCAGGTCGTCGACCTGTCCGTCCTGCGAGTTGCTCGCCATCGCCCGGGTCAGCTCGGACAGCGGCAGCTTGCTCTCGTCGCGCCAGACGCCTTCAGTCGATTCGCTCATGGAGGAGCGGTTACCCACCTCTCGGGGTCGTGTAACGGCCGGCCGGGCCGGTAGGGGCCGAGGTCGTCGCCCGGCTGCCCGGCGACGATCTCGCGGGCGGCGAGCTCGCCCAGCAGCGGGCCGAGCGTCATGCCGCTGTGCGTCACGCTCACGTACGCGTTCTCCAGCCCCGGCAGCCAGCCGACCAGCGGGTGCCCGTCCACCGGCAGCGGCCGCACGCAGACCCGGTGCTGCGCCTCGCGCGGCTCGAATCCGGCGATCAGCTCACGGGCGCGGGCGAGCACCACCTCGCCGTCATCGGTGTCGCCCGCCTCCAGCTGCACCCCGCCACGCACGGGGCGCAGGCTCAGCCCCGGCGCGTTGACCACCCGCCCCACCGGCACGGCGCCGAAGGCCCGGGTCACCAGGCACGGCGCGGGCGAGCCGGGCTCCTCGGCGGGCACCAGCGGCACCGAGGCGCCGAGCGGTTCCAGCAGGCGCGGGATCCGCCAGCCGGCGCAGGACACGTAGACGTCGGCGTGCAGCCGCTCACCGCCGGGCAGCCGGACGGCGGCCACGCGCGAGCCCCGGGCCTCGAACGACACGTCCCCGCCCGTGACGACCAGCCGGGCGCCGCGCTCCCGCGCGCGGGTCAGCAGGGCCTGCACGGCCTGGTCCCCGTACACGAAGGCCTCGCCGGGAAAGAACGCGACCTGGGCGTCGTCCGGGACCCGCAGCGCCGGCTCCAGCACGGCGGCCCGCCCGGCGGTCAGCTCCTCGACCGGGTAGCCCCAGTCCCGCAGGCGGCGCAGCCGGTCGTCCAGCTCGCCCGGGCCGGCCCAGGTGAGGCTGCCGGTCGGCACGTGCCACGGCTCGCCCGCGGCGAGCTCGCGCCACGAGGCGATCCCCCGCACGTTGAGGTCGTGGTAGTGGCGCGGCAGCTTGTGGTTGGCGTTGAGCCAGGCCAGGCTCGACCCGCTGGTGCCGGAGCCGGGCTCGGCGGCGTCGATCACGGTGACGGCGGCGCCCCGGCGCGTCAGCGCCTCGGCCAGGGCGGCCCCCAGGATCCCGGCTCCCACGACGGCGACATCGACCACGGCACCCGCGTACCCCGGGCGACCGCGGCCATGCGCGCCTCCGTCAGGCCGCGAGCACCAGCGCGAGCGGTCCGGTCCGGTTCTTCTTCGCCTCGTACATCGCGGCATCGGCGCGGGCGATCAGCTCGTCGGCCTCGGCGGTGCCGCGCGGGGCCCACGCGACGCCCACGCTGGCCTGCGGCGTCAGCAGCTGTCCGTCGAAGTCGGCGCCGCCGCCCTCGAGCGCCGTGAGCAGCCCCGCGGCCACCCGGCGGGCGTGCTCGGGCCCGGTCACCTCCCGGCAGATCACCACGAACTCGTCGCCGCCCATCCGCCCGACCACGCCGCCGGCCGGGACCGCGAGCCGCAGCCGGGCCGCCACGTGGGTCAGCAGCAGGTCGCCGGCCGCGTGCCCGTACCGGTCGTTGGTCTGCTTGAAGCCGTTGAGGTCGACGAAGACCACGGCGGTTCCCGCGTGCGCGTCCGGCGCGGCCACCGCCTCCTGCAGCGCGGTGAGCGTGGCGGCCCGGTTGAGGCAGCCGGTCAGGGCGTCGAAGGTGGCGCGGTGCCGCAGCTCCTCGCGCAGGCGGACGTCCTCGGTGACGTCGGCCAGGCAGACGATCGCGCCGGTCACGGCGCCGTCCTCGCCGGTCAGCGCCCGCAGGTTCGCGCGGATCCGGCGCACGCCGTGCGGCTCGTGATACCCGTACTCGAGGTCGGCGTCGACACCCGAACTCAGCGCCCGCGCGAGCGCGTCGTCGACGGCCGGGCGGTCGGCGGGCAGGACGGTGCGCAACAGCCTCTCGCCCAGCGCGTCGCCGGCCCGGGCGCCCACCGTGCGGGCGGCGCGGTCGTTGAGGTAGGTGATACGGCGCTCGGCGTCGATCTGCAGGATGCCCATCGGCAGCGTCTCGGTGAGCCGGCGCAGCAGCTGCTCGCCGGCGCGCACCGCCTCCTGCGCGGCCATCTCGTCGGAGATGTCCAGCATCTCGCCGACCACGCCGGGCCGCACGGGGTCGCCGAGCCGGTTGTGGTTGGTGATCTCGAACCACACCGCGTGCCCGTCGCGGTGCAGGTGCCGCAGCCGCACGCGGCGGGCCGACCCGGGCGCCGTGTTGAGCAGGTCCATCCAGCTCGCGATCGCGCGCTCGTGGTCGTCGGGGTGCACCAGGTCCAGGGCGCGCCGCCCGACCACCTCGCCGGCCGGCCAGCCGAGCAGCGCCGTGATCTCCGCGCCCGCCGCGGTGATCACCGCGTTGCGGTCCTTGTGCACCGTGACCATCCGCGGGCGTACGTCGCCGTGCGTCAGCGAGACGGCCGCGTGGTCCTCCATGCCGCTGATCACGCCGACGTGCACGCCGAGCCGGTGGGTGAGGTCTATCAGGTGCAGCCGCGCCTGCCGCTCCGGGTCGGCGATCGGGTGCACCACGCAGTCCGCCGCCCCGTCGGCCAGCAGCCGGTGCCAGGCGTCGATGACGGCCTTGTGGTCGGCGCCGACGACCAGGTCGAGCGCCGACGCCGGGCCCTCGATCGGCCGCAGCCCGGCGCCGGCCAGCTCGTCGGGCAGCGGCACGAACATCCCGGACGTGCCGATGGCGCCGATGAAAGCGCCGGGGTGCCGCGCGAGGGTCGCGGTCAGGACGGCCTCGCGGTCCGCAGGATCCATACTCCCGGTATCGGCCGGCCGGGCCGCCCGCTGAAGACTTCCGGGCCGAAGGGCGCTCAGGATGCCGGGCGGGCTGCCGATGGAGGCGGTCATGCCGGTCAACCGCCTCGACGAACACGGGGCCGATTACTGGGCACGCCAGGTCCGCGTCGGCGCGCTCATCGCCCTGCTGGTCACCCTGCTGGGCGCGGTCCAGGTGCTCGCCAACTGGGCGCCCGCGGAGCGCTGGTGGGCGGCGCCGCTGATCGGGGCGGCGCTGGCCCAGGGCTCGCTGGCCCTGATGCCGTGGCGGCGCTGGGTCCGCGACGCCGGCGTCCGCACGGCTCTGATCCTCTGGTGGGTGCTCGAGATCCCGGCGCTGGCGGCCGTGGCGTACAAGGATCCGAACGGGGTCGTCTTCTACCTGCCGTGCGCCATGCTGATCGTCATCCTCGCCACCGCGCTGTACCGCACCGTCGTCGTGGCCGCGCTGGGCGTCGTGGCGATCGCCGGCTTCTTCGCGCTGCTGCCCGGGCACCCCGGCACCGGCACGGCCCTGATCGCCGGGATGGTGTCGGTCATGGGCTGCGTCGTGCTGATCACCTCGATCATCGCGCACAACCGGCGGCGGCTCGACGACCGGCGCCGGGTGGCGGAGCGGCGCACCGAGGCGCTGCTGCAGAACTCGCCCGAGGTGGTCGTCGCCCTCGGGCGCGACGGGGACGTCCGGTACGTCTCACCGTCTGTCCGGTCGGTGCTCGGCTACGACCCCGCATCGGTCACCGGCACGCTGCTGACCGAGCTGGTCCACCCCGACGACCTGCCGCGGATGCGCACCTGGACGGCGACGCTGCGCGGGTCGGCGCCGGGCACGACCGCCGAGGTGGAGACCAGGCTCCGCCGGGCCGACGGCTCGTGGGCCGTGCTGGACGCGATCGGCACCAACTGCCTCGCCGACCCCGACCTGGGAAGCGTCGTGCTCAGCGCGCGCGACGTCGGCAGCCGCAAGGCGCTCGAGGAGCAGCTCAGCCGGCAGGCGTTCACCGACGCGCTCACCGGCCTGTCCAACCGGGCGCTGTTCCGCGATCGCCTGCACCACGCCACCGCCCGCCGCGACGCCGGCGTGACCGTGCTGCTGATCGACCTGGACGACTTCAAGGACGTCAACGACAACCTCGGGCACAGCGCCGGCGACGAGCTGCTCACCACGCTCGCCGCGCGGCTGCGCGACAACGTGCGCCCCGGCGACACGCTCGCCCGGCTCGGCGGCGACGAGTTCGCCGTGCTGATCGAGGACCTGGACGGCCGCGACCCCGGCGCGCTGGCCGACCGGCTGCTGCGCGAGCTGCGCCAGCCGATGCGGCTGGGCAGCCGCGACATCCGGTGCACGGCCAGCATCGGCGTGGCCGACAGCCGCGACCTCAGCGGCCCGGCGGGCGAGGAGCTGCTGCGCAACGCCGACCTGGCGATGTACGCGGCCAAGCGGCAGGGCCGCAACGCGTACGCCCTGTTCGACCCCGGCATGTACGCGAGCCTGGTCAACGAGGCCCAGGTGCGCACCGAGATGGAGGCGGCGCTGGCCGGCGAGCAGTTCGTCGTGCACTACCAGCCCGTGGTCGACCTGCCCACCCAGCGCGTCACCGGCGTCGAGGCCCTGGTCCGCTGGCAGCACCCGGAGCGCGGGCTGCTCGCCCCGCAGCACTTCATCGACACCGCGGAGGAGAGCGGCCTGATCGTGCCGCTGGGCCGCTGGGTGCTGCAGGAGTCCTGCCGCCAGCTGGCCCGCTGGAACCAGGCCGGCCTGCGGATGAACATCAACCTGTCGGCCCGCCAGTTCCAGGACGCCCACCTGGTCGCCGACGTCCGCGACGCGCTGGCCACCTCCGGCGTCGACCCCGCCTGCATCACGCTGGAGCTCACCGAGTCGATGCTGCTCCAGGACATCGACGCGGCGACCGAGACGCTGCACGCGCTGCGCCGCCTGGGCGTGCGCCTGGCCATCGACGACTTCGGCACGGGGTACTCGTCGCTGAACTACCTCAAGCGCCTCCCCGTCGACATCCTCAAGATCGACCGGGCGTTCATCACCCAGGTGGCCACCGACGCCGAGGACAAGGCGCTGGTCGACGCGGTGGTGAGCCTGGGCCAGGCGCTGCAGCTGCAGACCGTGGCCGAGGGCATCGAGACCGACGACCAGTGGGCGACGCTGCGCCGGCTGGGCTGCGACTACGGCCAGGGCTACCTGTTCGGCCGCCCGGCCGACGCCGAGACGATCGAGCACCTGCTCACCACCCCGGCCCTCTCCGACGCCTCCTAGCGGCGTCGAACGGCGCCGGATCAGCCCGCTCCCTCATGCGGCCGCTCGGTCTCAGGCGCCCGTCACTCGAGCAGGGGCATGCGGGCGCTCTCGTTCGTCCGACCGGAAGCTCCACGGCGCACCGCCCCCGAGGCATACACCGCCCATCCGGCCGAGCCGTTCGCGATCACTCCTCGTCCAGCAGCTCACCCACCCTCCCGAGCACGGCCCGCCACTGCGCCGGCCGCACGTTCTCCCGGATCTGCCCCGCCAGCTCGGCGGCCACCAGCTCCACGATCTGCTCCGCCAGCGACCTTCCCCGCCCCGGCGCCACCCCACGGCCGGCCGAATCCCGCTCCCGCGGCTCCGCCTGCGCCACGTCCACCACAGAGTCCGACTCGGACACACGCGCCCGCAGGTCCCCTTCTGCCGCGCCCACCGCACGGTCCGCCCCAGAGACGCGCGCCCACAGGTCCCCTTCTGCCGCGCCGACCGCACAGTCCGCCCCAGAGACGCGCGCCCGCAGGGCGCCTCCTGCCGCGCCAACCACAGGCTCCGCCTCAGGAACGCGCGCCCGCGGCACTCCGTCTGTCGCGCCCACCGCAGGCTCCGCCCCGGAGACACCGGACCGCGGCTCCCCGCCTGCCACGCCGACCACAGGCTCCGCCCCGGGAACGCGCGGCCGCGACGCCCCGTCTGCTCCGCGCACCGCAGGCGCCGCCCGGGGGACCGGCGCCGGCTGCTCCCGTTCGGTCGCACCCACCACAGGCCCAGCTTCGGACGCACGCAACAACGGTTTCGGCTCGGTCCCGCGGGATATCGGGACCGGTCCCGCCACGCGCGACGGCGGCTCGGACGCACGCGACGGTTCCTGCTCCGTCTCACGCGGTGCCGGCACCGACCCGGCCACGTACGACGACGGCTCGCTATCGACCGGGCGGAGCGGCGGCTCCGGCTCGGCCGCCCCACGCCCCCGCTCGAACTCGAGCATCCGCCAGTCCGGCTCGGCCGTCCGAGACACCGGCTCCGGCCCGGCCGTCCGATACACCGGCTCCGGCTCGGTCGTGCGAGACACCGGCTCCGGCTCGGTCGTGCGAGACACCGGTTCCCAGCCGACCCCACCAAGTGCCGGCCTCTGCCCAGGGACGCGCGACCGGTCCCCCGTCTCGGTGATGCGGACTGCCGAGTCCGGCTCGCCGCTATGGGCCTGCCCGTCCCGGCGGAGTGACCCCTCCGGTTCGAGCACACGCCCGGCCTGTTCCGGCAAACGGATCACCGGCTCAGCGGCGCGAGGCGCCGACTCGGGCTCGTCCGCGCGGAACGCCGACTGAGCCGGGCGCGGCCCGGACTCTGGGCCGACCGCGGGGAACGCCGACCGAGCGGAATGCGGCTCAGCAGTGCGGAAAGCCGCCTCACCGCCCGGCGCGAACGTCGGCACCGACTCGGCGGAAAGCGAAGGCTCCCGCAGCCCCGAGGAGGGCACGGGCTCCGGCTCAACGGCCAGGGAGGTCGCCCGCTCTCCGAAGGGGGACAACGGACCGGGCTCGACGGCCAGGGAGGTCGCCGGCTCGGGTTCGCTCGTGCGAGACACCGGCTCCGGCCCGGCAAGCCGCGGGCCCGACTCGTCCACCGGCTCGCCCCAGGAGAACGACAGCTCGCTCAACAGGAACGAGGGCTCCGTCAAACGCCGCACCGGCCCGGGCATGTCCGACGCAGCCTCAGGCGCGTCTACTACGCGTTCAGGCACGTCGATCACTGACCGAGGCCCATCGAACACCAGTCCCGAGGCGTCGAACGCCGGCTCAGGCGCGTCAATAACGTGTCCGGGCGCGGCGACCGCTGCAGAAGAGCGATCGAACACCGGCCCGGGGACGCCGAACGCCGACTCTGGCGCATCGACCACGCGCCCAGGCGAGTCAACCGCCGACCGAGGCAGGTCAACCGCGAACACAGACACATCGAGCACCGGCACATCCAGCGCCGGCACGTCGAGCACCGGCTCGGGAACGACGAAGGTCGGCTCGGCCATGCGCGGCGCAGGCACGGCGGCCGTGCCGATTGCGGGGGGCACGGTGATGGTGCGGGTGAGCTCGTACCGGCCGATCGGTGAGGGCTCGCCCACCGCGGGCAGGACGCCGACCACGTGCAGGTAGCGGGTGGTCCGGGTCAGGGCCACGTAGAGCAGCCGGTGGCCGCGGTCGTCCTCGGCGAGGATCGCCTTGGGCTCGACCACCACGGCGGCGTCGAACTCGAGGCCCTTGGCCTCCTGCGGGCTGACCAGGTTGACGCCCTGGCCCAGCTCGTTGCGCGAGGCCGCCCGCCACGCCACGTCGCGCAGCGCCAGCTCGGTCTCGATCTCGGAGCGGTGGGCGGCGGGGCAGATGATGGCCACGGAGCGGCCGTGGGAGGCGTGCGCCATCGCGGCCTCGACCGCGACGCCGGCCCGGCTGTCGTCGTCGACCAGGCGGAACACCGGGTCGGCGGGGCCGTCGCGGACCACCTGCGGCGCGACGATGCCGGGCGCCGCGATCGGCAGGAGCCGCTCGGCGACCTCGAACACCTGGCGGGGAACGCGGTAGCCGTAGCGCAGCTCGGCGATGCGCTGCGGCAGCTGGGCGGGCAGGTGCTCGAGCACGTCGTCCCAGTCGTCGCGGGCCCACAGGCCGGTGGACTGGGCGATGTCGCCGACCACGGTCATCGAGCCGGACCCGCAGCGCAGCGCGATCGAGCGCAGCTGCATGGGCGAGAGGTCCTGCGCCTCGTCGACGACGATGTGCCCGTAGCGCTCGTCGATGCCGTTGATCTGCGCCTCGAGGTGGTCGAGCAGGGGCAGGTCGGCGTCGCTCCACACCTCCTCGGACAACCGCTCGCCGGGCCGGCGGTGCAGCAGCGCGATGTCTCGGGCGGTGAGCGACGCGCCCGCGGCGGCGATCAGCCGGTCGCGCGAGCCGTAGAGCTCGCGCAGGAACGCCGCCGCGGTGAACGACGGCCACACCCGCTCGATGAGCTGGTCGAGGCTCGCCCGCACGCCGAGCCGGCGCTCGCGGGCCCGCTCGGTGGCCGCGTTGACCATGAGGCTGCGGAAGATCTGCCGCTGCTGGGCGAACGTGCCGGGGGTCTGCCGGCTGCGCGCCACGAACTGGCCGATCTCGTCGGCGGTGAACACCACCGGCCGCCCGTCGAGCTGCACCTCGAGGGGCCGCTGGTCGGCCGGCACGCCGACGCGGTCGTAGAGGGCCCGCCGCAGCAGCCCGGCCATCCGCCCGTCGCCCTTGAGCCGGGCGACCTCGGCGCTCTCGGCGCGCCCGCGCTTGACCGGCGGGTGGAACTGCCCGATGTCGCGCTGCACGACGCTGGTGTCGCCGAGGCTGGGCAGCACCGTGCGGGTGTATCGGGTGAACGTCGGCGTCGGACCGACGATCAGCACGTCCTGCGCGGACAGCTCGTCGCGGTAGTTGTAGAGCAGCCACGACACCCGGTGCAGCGCCACGGCCGTCTTGCCCGTGCCGGGACCGCCCTGAATGATCAGCATCTCGTCGAGCGGCGCGCGGATCAGCTCGAACTGGGCGGCCTGGATGGTGCGGACGATGTCCTGCATCTGGCCGGTGCGGTCGCGGTTGAGGTCGTCGAGCAGCGCGTCGCCGGGCTCCTCGAGCTCGGCCACCGCGGCGGCGAGCTGACGGAACACCACGTCGCTGAACGCGTCGATGACGTTGCCGGTGCAGTCGAAGCTGCGTTTCATCACCAGGCCGGCGGCGTCGGCGTGGGTGGCCGTGAAGTACCGCGCGGCGGCCGGGGCCTGCCAGTTGACGACCAGCACCTCGGAGTCGTCGTCGAAGATCGTGTGGTAGCCGACGTACAGCGTCTCGCCGTCCTCGTCGTCCATGCGGCCGACCGCGACCGCGTCGTCGGGCTCGCCGATGCGCTGCACGCGGGCCTCGGCGTCCTTGCGCAGCCGCGCGGCGGCCCCCGCGTTGGCCGCGGCGGCCGGGGCGTCGAGCAGCGCGCGCCGCATGCGCTCGCGGTGGTCCGACACGTGGTCGAAGTACCTCTGCTCGGCTGCAAGAACCTCCGCGCCCGGCTCCACCGGCACTCCTCCCTCACGAGCGACCAGTCCACGATGCGCGAAGGTTGCAGCGGCAACCATCACCCATTCGCATGATCAGCAACTGACCGTGTCGCAAGCAAAGCAGAGGGGTACGACAAGAACGCGTCACGCGACGCGCAGGGCGATCACCGGCCCGTTCACTCCCCGGGCGCTCGACCGGCGTGGTCCACGAGCTCGGCGGCGCTGGCCTGCTTGCCGTGCCGGGCGCAGTGCGCGCAGCAGTAGAACACGCCGTCGGCCTCCACGCCGTGGCCGACGACCTTGACCCCGCAGTGCTCGCAGACCGGGGCCAGCTTGTGGATCGCGCACTCGAACGAGTCGAACACGTGGACGTTGCCCGCCGCGTGCACCTCGAAGCTCAGCCGGTAGTCGTTCCCGCACACCTCGCATGTCGCCATGGGTGCCTCCCTCGTCGTCGCGCCGCTGGTCAGCCCGCGTTGAAGTTGTCGGAGACGTCGCGCCCCAGGTGGGTCATGGTCTCGGCGAGCAGGTCGCGCAGCCGCGACTCGTCCACCAGCCCGTCGGGCGCCTCCACCTCGGCCTCGAGCACGCTGCCGCCGGCGGGCGCGTCCTGCACGCGGGCAACGGCCTGCAGGCCCGAGACGTCGAGCGACCGCCACCGTACGCGCAGCTCCTCCGCGTCCGTGTCGACCGTGAACTCGTGCAGCCGCGAGCCGGCCTCCACGCGTACGCGCTGGTCCTTGACCGATTCCGTACGCATGCCGCGCGGCAGCCACCGGGTGATCCGGTCGGGGTCGGTCAGCACCCCGAAGACCACCTCCGCGGGCGCGTTGAACTCGGAACGGTCGCTGATGTGTGCGGGCATGCCGCCACAATTCCCCGCACGCGACGCTTCACGCCTCTTCCGGCCGTACGGACCGCGCGCGACAATCGGAATGCCGCGTCACTCGGTCAGGAGGTGGACGTGTCGACCACTGTCGTCCCACAGCGCCCGCTCGAGATCCGCCCGCCCCGTCACGAGAGCGCGCTGCTCGTCCTGAGCGCCACGCGCACCGTGATCAGCCGCGGATGGACCCAGCACACCTGGTACGTCACCAGGCCGCCCGCGGGCCGTCGCCGCCTCTCTGAGCTGTTCCTGCCCGCCAGGCTCGACCGCAGCCAGGTGGTGGGCGCGTGCCTGGTGGGCGGCGTCCTGCAGGGCGCGTGGCAGCTGAGCCCCCGTCCCGAGTACGCCTATCCCGCGATCGACGCCCTGTGGCGCACGCTGTTCGAGGCGGGCGCCGCCGCCGGAGCCGACCCGGTGGGCCCGCCGGTCTCCCCCGTGGTCCGCGCCGCCCGGGTGCGCGACCTCACCACCTGGAACGACCGCCCGTACCGCACCCAGGACGAGGTTGTCCGCCTGGTCGAGCTGACCGCGGCGCGGGTGTCGCCCGTGTCAGCGCGCTGACCCGGGGCCGTACAGCGGGTCGACGCCCTGGAAGGTGCCGTTCGCGACGCGGTCGGTCCAGCGCGTGCCGTCCCACCAGCGGTGCGGGTAGCGCCCCGTCGGGTCCGCCTGCCACGACGCCTGCGGCATGGCCGCCCGCGGCTGAGGAACCTGTGGCTGCGGGACGAAGGGCCGGCTGCCGTACGGCTGACCGAACGACTGCGGGCCCCCACCGGACGGCCACGCGCCGCCGCCCGGCTGCGCGCCGAACGACTGCGGACCACCACCGGACTGCCACGCGCCGCCGCCGGGCTGCGCGGCGAAGGGCTGGGCTCCGCCGCCGGGCGCGTTGCCGAACGTGGGCAGGGCGTTGTTCCGGTGGTTGTGCCACACCTTGAAGATCAGCATCCAGGTGCCGAGCAAAATGTGGAACCCGATCCAGGACGCCAGCTTCATCATCATCAGGAACATCCACAACGGCAGCGGCAGCCGGAAGGACCAGATGCCGCCGTCGTCGTCGGGCGGGTTCAGGAAGGCCGGCGCGCTCAGCGCGACACCGCCCGCGAGCGCGAACAGCCACAGCACGATGCTGCCGAGGAACGCGCCGCCGCTGCCGCTGCCGACGCCGATCATCACGGACAGGCCCACGACGAGCGTGATCGTCCCGACCCACAGGGTGCCTATCCGGAGCAGAAACCTGCGCATGGTCCTCTCTTCTCTCTAGAACGCGCCGAACAGGACGGCGGTGGTCAGGGCGAGCAGCACGACGGCGAGAGCGAGACCCGCCCACTGCACCGGCGCGAGCAGGGACCGCCCGGCGAGCCTGCGCAGGACCGGTCCGTCCGGCCCGGCCAGCACGTCGACGGACCGGGCCTTCCGCCCCGGGCCGGACCCGCGACCGCCGTCGGGGACCACCCGGACCAAGTCGCCGATGCGCAGGACACTCGACTGCCCGGCACCGTGCAGCGTCCAGACGACCGTCTCGCCGGTCTCGGCCCGCAGCGCGAACCGGCACTCCGACGCCAGCCCCCGCCGCAACGCCAGCCGGTCCGCGAGCGCGACCGCCGCCACGCAGACCACCACCACGGCAGAGCCCACCACGAGCAGACCCGTGCCGGCCCGCCCCGCGAGCGCGGTCGCCACCAGCGCCACCAGGGCGATCACCGCGCTCATGGCAACGGCCACCACGCCGATGCCGGGCCGCTGCGCCTCCGCGACCTGGGTGAAGGTGACCGGGCCGGCGATAAGCCCGACATGGGGGTCCTTCCGGACGGCCTCCGCCCCGGCACCATCGGCGGGCATCGGGGGCGGCATGCGGCCGGGCGGAGGAGGCCTGTTGCCGAGCGGAGGAGATGGCACCCCGGCGGGCGTGCTGCCGAGCGGAGGGGGCATGCGGCCGGGTGGAGGCCCGCCTGAAGTGGCCGGTGGGGGCGCCGTTTCGGGCGTCTCCTGGCGGACGCGGCGGGAGGCGTACAGGTGGCCGGAGTCCTCGCGGGGGCGGGCCCAGGGAGGGGGTTCGTCGGTCATCGGCCGGGCTTCAATTGGCGTACGGCGCACTGGTTCTTCAGTTCTCCGTCGGAGAGCCCGGGGAACTGGTTGCCGCACCAGTCGCGTACCGCCTGCGGGTCGGCGAAGTCGCCGATCGCGAACGTGACCCACAGGAACTTGCCGTTCACGACCTGGCGCTTGCCGTAGTCGGTGCTCTTCACCAGGATCACCGGGTGGTCGGCGCTGCCGTGCTCGTCGCGCAGGGCCACGTGCTCGGCGAGGATGTCCGTGGCCTCGAACGTGTGCGAGCCGGTCGGCGTGGTCTGGAACTTGTCGACGATCCCCGGATACTTCGAGGCGATCTGGGCCGCGTACTGGTCGTCGAACGAGACCGTCGCCAGCCCGTCCGCCCTGAGCTGCTCGAGTTGCTCGAGCGCCCCCTCCTCGGTGGTGGCGTCCTCGGTCGGCGGCGTCTCGGGCGGGGTGGTCTCCGGCGCGGTCGTCTCCGGCGCGGTCGTCTCCGGCGGCGTGGTCGCGGGGTCCTCGGGAAGCGTCGTCGCGACGGTCGCGGGCGGCGCCCCGAACGGTTCGGCCTGCGCCTCCGGCTTGTCGCCCTGGCCCATCACGATCACCGTCACCGTGGCGACGGCCGCCAGCACCGCAGCCGCCGCGCCACCCATCACGAGCAGACGACGTCCCCCACCCGGCCCGGAGGAGGGCGAGGGGTTGGCCGGAGGTCGGGCGTCCAAAGGAGGGGGCGGGTAGGCCGGAGGTGGGACGTCCGAAGGAGGGGGCGGATAGGCCGAGGGCGGAGGGTCGAAGGACGGCGGCGGATAGGCCGAAGGTGGAGGGTCGAAGAACGGCGGTGGGTAGGACGAAGGCGGGGCGTCGGAGGGCGGCGCCGGCGCGACGGAAGGCTGGGCCCCCGAGGCGGCCGGCGGGGCGAAAGGCTGCGCAGTCGGCGGCGGTCCGGACGGCGACGACGCGGCAGGAGGGGCTGCGGGCGGGGGCGCGGAGGTGGGCGGCGGCGAGGGCTCGCCGGAGAAGAGGGAAGACGTGTCCCACAGGCCGCCGGGTTGTTCGGGCTCGGGCATGTCAGTCTCCGAAGACGACGACGCGGCGGCTGCGGGGAGCGCCGGCGCCCACGTCGGCGGTCACGGGCGGCTTGCCGGCGGGGACGGCGCGGTCGCGGCCCCAGGCCCGGATCTCCTCGATCTGCTCCGGGTTGGTGCGGCTCAGCGGCATGGTGTTCGCGAACGTGTCCACCACGAACTCGGGCCGCAGCGACTGCGGGCCGTTCAGGAAGATCTGCTCGCCGACCTCGTGCAGCGCCGACTCGATGTCCGAGCCCGCGAAGCCCTCGGAGAGCCCCACGAGCTTGTCCACCAGCTCGGGCTGGGGTTCCTGCCGGACGTACCGCCGGTAGTACATCTCGATGATCTCGTGGCGGTCGGTCGTGTCGGGCAGGTCGACGAAGAACAGCTCGTCGAAGCGGCCCTTGCGCAGCAGCTCGGGCGGCAGCGACCGTACGTTGTTGCTGGTCGCCACGACGAAGACGCGGTGGCGCGACTCCTGCAGCCAGAACAGGAACTGCCCGATCAGCCGCTGGCTCACCCCGGTGCTGTCGTGCTGCCCGGCGAGCCCCTTCTCGATCTCGTCGATCCACAGCACGCACGGCGCCACCCGGTCGGCGGTCTCCAGCGCCTCGCGCAGCCGCCCCTCGGACTGCCCGACGTACTGCCCGAGGATCGCGCCGAGGTCGAGCCGGTACAGCGGCAGCCGCCACTCCGCCGCGATCGCCTTGGCCGACAGCGACTTGCCGCAGCCGGGCACGCCGACCAGCAGCACCCCGCGCGGCGGCCGCAGCTCGGTGCCGCGCAGGTCGGACGTCATGATCCGCTGCTTGCGGCCGAGCCACGCGCGCAGGCTGCTGAGCCCGCCCACCAGGGAGTCGGCCGGCTGGAGCTTCACGCGTTCGAGGCCCGACAGCGAGCCGAAGTGCTTGTCCTTGAACTCCGCCAGCCGCGCGACGTCGTCCTTCTCCACCGAGCCCTTGGCGACCAGCGTGGCCATGACGTTGACCGCGGTGCCCTCGGGCACGCCGACCAGGAACTCGGCCGCGGTCCGCGCGTCCTGCTCGGTCCACGCGATCGGGACGATGCCGTGGTGGTCGCGCAGGAACTCGACGATCACCTCGTACATCTCGCCCGCGTCCGGCAGGTCGAGCGTGACGCTCATGCCGAGCCGTTCGAGGCCGCTCCACAGCGGGGTGTCGGTGACGATGACGACGCTGCCCGAGTTGGCGTCCGCGAGGCGGGCCAGCTCGGCGACGTGGCGGCTGGCGGCGTTGTCGTCGCTGAGGTTCTCCGGGTCGACGAAGACGACGGTCGCCTGGGCGCGGCTGGTGAACTGCTGCGCGGCGAAGTCCATCGCGCCGGTCAGCGACCGGTCCTCCTGGGCGTGCGCGTTGGTGCGCAGGTCGCGCAGGCCGGTGGCCCGGGTGTAGACCCAGAACGGCAGGCTGGCCCGGCGCGGGTTGACGGCCGTCTGCTTGACCAGCCGCAGCGCCCGGGTCTGCTCGATGCTGCGCACGCCGATCAGCGGCACCCGGGCGGAGATGTAGCTGTCGAGGTCCCTGGCGGACTCGGCGTAGTTCGACATGTCGTGCTCCGCAATCAGTGAGGGATCACGCGGCGCCGCGGCGTCACGGTCGGGTCGGCGTCCCACCCGTCGCCGGTGGCGTGGGCCTGGCCCAGCACGGCGGTGAGCGGGTTGTCGCGTACGGTTCGCAGCCGCGCCTCGACCGCGGTGGACGGCCAGCCGTTGCGCCGCATCTGCTGCACGGACGTGTCGATGTCTTCCTGCGTGGAGCGGATCCGGCTGTCGACGGTGGCGGTGAGCTGGGTGCGCATCCCCTCGGTCAGTCCAGGCGCCGCGGCCAGCGCGCGGATCGGCGGCAGCCCCCAGCGGGCGTGGTTGAGCGCGCGAGCCGCGGCGAACTCGTCGCCGCCCGCGCCGCTGAGCTCGCGCAGCAGCGTGTCGGACCAGGTACGAAGCCGCTTGTCGAGGGCCGCAGTGACCTGGTTCATCAGGCGTCCCCACGTGTCCGCGGCGAAGTCCGCGGGCTCCAGCGGCGGCAGTGTCGCCGGGTCGGCCTGAGCTCCGTCCGCCCACTGGTCGAGGAACGAGGTCCAGGCGTGGTACGCCCCTCCGGTCAGCCACATGGTCAGTCCGCCCGGTGGTGGCGCTGGACCAGCATCTCGCCGGGCGGCAGCGGATCCCAGCCGGGCAGGCCGCGCACGTGGCGGCGGCTGCGCCCGGTGACCCGCTCGTGCGGCTTGCTCTGCCGGGCCCACGGCACGTCCTCGGCCGCGGCCGCCGGGAACAGCGGCTCGGCGGCGGGCACGTGCTGCTGGGGGATCTGCGGGTGGTGGCCGTTGGCAGGCTGGGTCATGTCAGGCTCCGCTCCGCGCGCCGGCGTCGGCGACGCGCCGCTCGTAGGGGGAGGACGCGTTGCCGGCCCGCCCGAGGTCGGCGATCAGCGCGCGCACCTCGGGCTCGCGGCCGTCGGCACGCCGGAAGGCGTTGGACCAGTCGACGACCTCGGCGCCGGCGCCGCGCAGCTGGTGCAGCGAGTCCTGCTTGGCACGGGCGAGCAGGTTGCGTACCTCGTCCTGGCGTCTGGCCGCGGCCTGCGACTGCTGCCAGATGATCGCGCCCCAGACGCCGCCCACGAGCAGCGGCACCAGGATCAGCGCCCAGTTCTTGCTGACGGCGGTGCAGACGAACAGCACCACGACGACGGCGACCGGCAGGACGAGGTTTCTGCCCCAGCGGTACGCGAGGCCGTCGATGAACGGCTGCGCCGCGCGGTCCCAGTGGTCGCCGAGCGAGCGTTCCAGCGCCTCCATCGGCTGGGTGAACGAGCCGACCCAGCGGGGCAGCTGGAACACCACCCCCGCGGCGTTGTGCGTGCCCTCGAAGACCGCCTCGACGTTGGACGGCACGGCGGCGCGGTAGTCGCGGCTGTAACCGGCGTGCGCCTGCGTGAACCAGTCGTGACACGACGACACCGCCATCCGCTGCGTGGCCCGCGAGACGCCGAGCTTGCCGGGGTTGAGCGCGGACTCGCTCTGGATGGTGAGGTAGTCGAGCTTCTTGTCCAGCGCCAGCAGGTCGGTGTCCAGCGCCTGGCGCGCGGCCACCAGGTCGCCGCCGGAGCGGACGATGGCGTGGTGCTCGGCGTGCTCGCGGCGCAGCGGCAGCTCCTCGTCGTCGTAGCCGGTGACGAGCAGGTCGAGGATGTCGTCCACCTGGTCCTCGAGGCGGTCCGCCGGGGTGGGCGCCTCGGCGGCCATCGCGGAGTACTCGCGGATCAGGTTCTCGTGCGCGCCCGCCCGGCCCAGCGCCGCGTCCATCTGCGGCCACTGCGGCGACACCGCGACCAGCCTCGGGTACTTCGCGGACGACGACGGCGCCACGTGCCGCTCGAGCTCGGCGCGCCACCGGTCGATCTGGGCGCGCTCGCGGCTCTCGTCGGCCAGCAGCTGGGTGCGCCACGCGTCGAGGCGCTCCTGGATCAGGGCCACCCCGGCCGGGCCGAACGCGCCCTGCGACACCGACTCGAGGATCATCGCGAACTCGCGGCCCAGCTCGCTGGGGTCGAGCGCCGCCAGGTAGTGCCGCAGCCAGCGCAGCGAGCTCTCCCCGCGGCCCTGCCGGCGCAGCGTGAGCGCCATGAACAGCGACGTCTTGGCCGGCGAGCGGCGGTACGCCTCCTGGACCGCCTGCTCGCACAGCTCGGGCTGATCGGCGATCCACGCCTGCAGCGCCACCAGCACGGGCGCCAGCCAGTACCGCGGCGTCTCCATCATCAGCTGCTGGCTCACCTGGCGGGCGACGTCGTCGCTGATCAGGCCGACGTCGAAGCCCTGCAGCATGCCGGTGGCCACGTGCCGGACCTTCTTGTAGTGGCCGAAGCGGTGCTCGAGCTGGCCCTCGACGACGCCGATGCGCGTCTCCGCCCGCTGCACGTGCGCGGTGCGCTGCGCCTCCAGCACGAACTTCTGGAACTCCTGCGTCAGCTGCTGGAGCCGGTTGCTGGTCTCCTGCGCCTGCTGGCCGACCGTGGCGACCTGCATGCCGACCTGGCCGACGCCCTGCTCGACCCGCAGGACGAGCCCCTGCACCTCTTCGACCTTGCGGCGCAGCGTGTAATCGATCTCCGACATGACCCGGACTCCTCTCAGACGACCGAGCCGTCGGCGAGGACGGGCCGCAGCTCTCCGCTCGCGTAGACCTCGACGAACTCGTAGGCGCCGGAGCGGACCAGCATCCGGGCCTGGTTGAACGGCTCCGGCACGGCGTCGGCCGGGGCGTAGTGCTCCAAGATGGACTGCCACAGGTCGAGCCGGTGGTCGACGTACGGCGGGCCGAGGTGGCACAGCGAGAACAGGCCGAGCGGCACGTCGCCGAACTCGCTCTCGTACTCGGCGCGGATCCACCCGGCGAGCTGCGCCCGGGTCGCGGCGTCGAGCCCCGCGTCGCAGCGGTGCGCCGCCTCCAGGATGCCGGCGTGCCTCGGACTGCGTCGTTGCCGGTGGTCGGGCCGGAACAGTTGCCGGTCCTGCCCGGCGGTCGATCGGAGGTCGGGGCGCATCTCGACGCGCCGCCGTCGCGCGAATTCCATTGTTCTCCGGTCGTCTGACGATCTTGCATGGGGATTTCCGGCACCGGGGCCGGTGGCGAGACACTAACAACAGAAATGACGTACTCACCAGGGGTCGTCAATGCCTTCGACCGTTCCGTCCATCCGGGGAAATGCCGTTCAGAGGACGACCCGGGATGATCGCCAATACGAACTGACCGATGGGACGACCCATACCGGCTAGCCTCGAAGCAGCAGGCCGGAGCCGCTGCACCAGCGCTGATCAGCGCCATTCCGCGAAAACGTCGATTTACCCGGAACAGAAGATCGACAATGGCGGAGATCCACCGTGTACTGTTGCGGCGCATATCGGCGGCGTCAGGGACGGGAATGGCCGGATGGGCTCGGTGCACGCGCTTCTCATCGGAATTGACGACTACCGCGCGGTGCCCTCGCTGCGCGGATGCGTCAACGACGCGACGGCCGCCATGGCGTACCTGCGGTCGCGGGTTCCGGCGGGCGAGCTGAACGCCGTGGAGCTGCACGACGGCAAGGCGACCCGGGCGGCGGTCGTCGACGCGATCCGCGATCACCTGGGCCGGGCCCGCGAGGGCGACACCGCGCTGCTGTGGTTCTCGGGGCACGGCTCGCTGGGCCGGGCGCCGCGCGAGCTGTGGCATCTGGAGCCGGAGGGCCGCCTGCAGACGCTGGTGTGCGCGGACTCCCGCGACGGGGACGTGCCCGACCTCTACGACAAGGAGCTGTCGGTCCTGCTCGACCGGCCCGCAGCGGCCGGCGCGCACGTCGCCGCCGTGCTCGACAGCTGCCACTCGGCGGGCGCGCTGCGCGGGCTTCCCGAGGGCGCCGCCCGGGTCCGCAGCGTCGGGGAGGACCTGCTGACGCCGGACGCGAGGCTGCTCATCCCCGAGCTGCGGCACGGCTGGTCGGCGCTGCCGGACCGCAGCCGGCTGGTGGCGCTCACCGCGTGCCGCTCCGATCAGGAGGCGGCCGAGCTGCGCGTACGGGCGGAGGGCACGCGCGGCGTGTTCAGCTGGGCGCTGCTGGGCGCGCTCAACCAGCTCGGCCCCGGCGCGACCTACCGCGAGCTGCTGGCGGCCGCGCGTTGCAGGGTCGAGGACAGGGTACGTGCCCAGGTGCCGCAACTGTCCGGGGACGGGCCCGCCGACCGGCCGTTCCTGGGCGGCAGCCTGCGCGCGCCCGCCTCCGGCATCACGATGCGCCACCTCGGCGGCCGGTGGGAGATCGACGCGGGCGCGTGCCACGGCGTCCCGCAGCCCGCCGCCGGAGCGGTACGGGTGGCGGTGGCGGGCGACGGGCCGGCCCGGTCCGCCCGGGTGGTCTCGGTGCTGGTCGACCGGTCCCATGTGGAGCCCCTCGGCTGGACGCCCGATCCCGCGCGGCAGTACCACGTCGTCTTCACCGAGCTGCCCCAGCCGCCGCTGACGCTGGCCGTGGACGAGCCCGCCGACGCCTGGCGCCGCGCCGCGTCCGGGTCGGCGTGGGTGCGCATCGCCGCGCCCGACGACCCCGACGCACCGGATCTGCGGGTGTCGCAGCCGCGGCCGGGGCGGGCGCGGATCCTGGGCACGGACGGGTCGGTCCTGGCGCCCGACATCGACGAGGACGATCCCGTACGCCGGGTCGCGCGCACGGTCCGGGCCGGCGAGCACATCGCCCGCTGGCGGCAGGTGCGCGCGTTCACCAACCCGGCGGCGGGCGTCGCCGGGGCCGTACGCCTGGAGGTCGTTCCCGCCCTTTCCGGCGAACGGACCGCCCCGCTCGACCGGCAGCCGCTGCGGCCCGGCCCCGACGGCCTGCTGCGCCTGCGCTACCGGTGGGAGGGCCGGTGGGTCGCGCCGACGGTGTTCCTCCGGCTGCGCAACACGACCGACCGGCCGCTCTACTGCGTGCTGCTCGACCTCACCGGCCGCTACCGCATCCACGCCGGGCTGTTCCCGGGCGGCTTCGTCGGGGCACGCCTGTGCGGGGCGGCGCTGGACGGCCGGCCGGTGCAGTTCAGCCTGCCCGCGGGGCAGACCCCGGCGCCGGGCACGTCGACCGTGGACTGGCTCAAGCTGGTCGTCGCCGAGCAGGAGTTCAGCGGGCGCCCGTTCGAGCAGGAGGCGCTCGGCCTCGCGGGCGCCCGCGGCGTTCCGGGCCGGTTCGGGATGACCCGCGACGCCGGGCCGGGCGAGGACGACCCGTACGACTGGGCCGCCACCGTGCTGGGCGTGGTGACCGAGGTGCCGGCGTGAGCGAGGTCGAACGGCTGACCGCCGAGCTCGACCGGCTCACGCCCGGCACGGCGGAGCACGACGAGGCCTGCGCCGACCTGTGCCGCGCGCACCTGCAACGGGCCGTCGACCTCCAGTCGCCCGCCGAGCTCGACCTCGCCGTGGCGGCGGGGGAACGCGCGGCCGGCCACGGGGACCCGTACGTCCGGCATGCGCTGGCGTGGGCGTACGAGTTCCGGTGGGACGCCGGCGCGGACCCGGCCGACCGCGATCGCGCGATCGGGCACTGGCTGGCCGTGCTGGAGCTGGTCGAGGACGCCGACGGGCTGGCCGAGTGCGCGCGGCTGCTCGGCGAGCGCGGCGAGAGCGACGGCGACCCCGCGGACGCGAGCGCGTCGATCGCGCTGTTCGAGCAGTCCGTGGCCGCGGGCGGGCAGCCGTGGTGGCAGCTGGGAACGGCGTACCTGCTGCGCCACCGTCTCGGCGGCGACCTGACCGACCTGGAGCAGGCGGCGCGCAACCTCGACCGTGGGCTCGCCGACCCGCCGACTCCGGAGTGGCGCATCGCGTCCTACGTCGACCGGCTCGCGGTGGCGCAGCTGCTGCTCGAGGCGCAGACGGCCGCCGATCCCACCCGTACGCCCCCGGCCGCCGCGGACATGCTGGAGGTGATCCGGGCGGCGCGCCGGGCGTGGGACAGCGGCGCCGGGGAGCACGACGACCGCGCCCGGCTGGCCGGCACGCTCGGCGCCGCCGCGGTGCTCGCCTGGCAGACGAACCCCGACGCGATCGACACCGCCTGGCTCGGCGAGATGGCGGCCGCCGCGCGCACGCTGCGCGAGCCGCCGCGGGGCTGGGCGCAGCAGCTGAACACGATGGACGCGCTGGTCCGCTACACCGATCAGGCCCGGTCTGGCGGCCGGCTGCCCGACGACGCGCTCGACACGCTGATCGCCCCGCTGCGCGACGGCAGCGCCGACGCGGACGAGGCGCAGGAGCTGCAGTCGGTGGCGACGCTGTTCATGGCGGCGCGGGCGGTGCAGACCGGCGACCGGCGCTCGCTGCGCACCGCGATCGACCGCTTCCGGGCCTCGGACGACCCCGAGGCGCGGCTGCTCGGCCGGACGTTCGAGCTGCTCGACCGCGTCCAGCGCGGCGACGCGATCGCCCGCGACGAGCTGGCCGTGCTGCTCGCCCGGCTGCGCACCGAGCCGCTGTCGTACGTGGCCCGGCAGACCCTCACGCCGCTGCTGACGATGCTGGACTCGGCGATCGCCGCGGGCGACGGCGCCTTCCAGCCGGTCGACCGCACGCCGATCCCGGCCGGGGACGTGCCCGCCGCCGACCGCGCGCTGCGGGCGCTGATCGGCCCCCTGCAGGCCGCCCGCACCCGGCACGACGTACCCGCGCTGCGCGAGTGCGCCGAGCGTTTCGACGAGCTGCTCGCCGTCCTGCCGCCCGGCCACCTGCTGCGGCTGATCGGCGCCGGCCTGGCCGTCATGGCCGGCGACGCGCTGCTGTTCGACGAGCCCGGCGACCAGGACGCGGCCCGGCGCCTGCTGCGCTGGACCACCGACGGCCTGCGCATCGCGGCCGGCCCCGACCACCCGCGGTGGTCCGCGTTCGCGCTGTCCCGCGGCGAGGCGTTGCGGCACCTCACCGACGGCGACCGCGCCGAGTCGCGCCGCTGGGGCCTCGCCGCCCTGCAGGGCTTCGGCTGGCAGGTGCTGCTGCAGTCCGGCACCGACGACGCCGTGGTCGTCGCCGCCGAGGCCGGCGCCGCCGCCCGCCGCGTGGCCGGCTGGTGCCAGGCCGACGGCGCCCTCGACGACCTCGTGGCCGCGCTCGACACCGGCCGCGGCCTGGTCCTGTACGCCGCGACCGCCTCCCGGACCATCGCCGAACGGCTGACCGAGGCCGGCCACCCCGAGCTGGCGTCGCAGTGGCGCGACTCGGCCGGCTACGGCAGCGACGCGGTCACCGGCGATCCCCTGTCCCCGACCGGCGCCGGCGGCTTGGAGGTTCCCGACGATCTGCGCGCCCGGGTGCTGCGGGCCCTCGACCTGAGCGCCCCGACGCCCGCCTCCGTCCCCGACCTCCGCGCCGGCCTCACCGCCGCCGGCGCCGACGCCCTGGTCTACCTGGTCCCGTCCAGCCCCGAGCACCCCGGCGCCGCCGTCGTCGTGCCGGCCGCGGGGGAACCGACGCTGGTCGTGCTTCCCGCGCTCATCACCGGGCCGGGTTCACGCCTGGCCCGTACGGCCGCCGGGGTCCGCGCCGCCGGCTCGGGTTCACCGCTCTCCCCCACCGCCGCCGGATCGCGGCCCTCTCCCGCCGCCGGGTTGCCGACCTCCCCCGCCGCCGCCGGATCGCCGCTCTTCCCCGCCGCGGATTCGCCGCTCCCTCCCGCCGCCGGATCGCCGCCCTCCCCCGCCGGTGCCGGATCGCCGCTCACTCCCGCCGACGCCAGCCCGCCGCTCTTCCCCGCCGCGGATTCGCCGCTCCCTCCCGCCGCCGGATCGCCGCTCCCTCCCGCCGCCGGATCGCCGCCCTCCCCCGCCGGTGCCGGATCGTCGCCCTGTCCCGCCGACGCCAGCCCGCCGCTCTTCCCCGCCGCGGATTCGCCGCTCTTCCCCGCCGCGGGCTCGCCACTCTCTCCCACCGCAGGATCGCCGCTCTTCCCAGCCGACGGGGTGCGCGACGCCGGGCCGGCCGGGGATGCCGGACGGCCCGACTCCGGCCCGGACGACCTGTGCCGGTGGGCGTGGACGGCCGCGATGGAGCCGCTGCTGCGCCGGTCGGGACTGCACCGCGACGACGGACCGCTGCGGCTGGTCCTCGTGCCCACCGGTCCACTGTCGTCGGTTCCGTGGCACGCGGCCTTCCATACGGACGGGCAGCGCCGCCACTACGCCGTCGAAGAGGCCGTCATCTCGTACGCCGTCTCGGGCCGCGCCTTCGTCGAGAGCGCGCGCGAGTCCACCCGTACGGTGAAATCGGTCTTGATCGTCGGCGACCCCACCGGCGACCTGCCGCACGCCGGCGTGGAGGCCCGCGCGATCGGCGCGGCCTTCTACCCCGACGCCGCCTTCGCCGACAGCCCCGCTGCGGTGCTCGACTGGATCGCCACCGCCGCGCCCGGCCCTTCGCTGCTGCACCTGGCCTGCCACGGCCGCACCGACCCCGCCCACCCCGCCGACGCCTGCCTGCGCCTGTCCGGCGGCGAGCTGACCGCCCGGCGCCTGCTCGACGCTTCCCGCACCGCCGAGCTCGAGATCGAACAGGTCTTCCTCGCCGCCTGCACCACCGGCCTGACCGGCCTCGACCACGACGAGGCGTTCAGCCTCACGACCGCCTTCCTCGCCGCGGGGGCGCGCACCGCGTTCGGCTCCCTGTGGCAGGTCCCCGACGCCGAGACTTCCGTGCTCATGTTCGTCGTGCACCACCACCTGGCGCAGGGCTGCGCCCCGGTCGACGCCCTGCACCGCGCCCAGCTGTGGATGCTCGACCCGGACCGCCGCCCACCGGCCGGCATGCCGCCGGAGCTGGCCCGCCATTGCACCGGCCCGCGGCCGTCCGAGCCCCGCTGCTGGGCCGCCTTCACCCACCAGGGCCGGTGAGCAGGCAGCTCATCGACGCCTGGCGGCGGCAAGGGCAAGCGCGGCGACCGCCGCCGCGGTCTCGAGGCCACCCGCCCAGGCCGAGCTGCGGGCAGCCAGAACTCCTGTTCCCACCGCCACCATTGTCACGGCGGACCAGCGGGCTGCGGCGGACATCCGGCGGCGTCGGGACGTCCGCGACGAGGCGTCGGGCATGTCGTTCGTTCCTCTCAGCGTGGCCGGCGCAGTCGGTTCGACCGGCGTGGTGACAGCAGACCACCGCACGTCGGATGCAAAACCATCGAGGTCGCGGGGTTCTATCGCGTACGGTGTCCGGGTGGCACGCCAGCCGGCCAGTCCGGCCGATCGGACCTTGATCGAGGCCGCGCGCGCCCAAGGCGTCACGGTGACGGCCACGCAGCTGGAGCGATGGCGTCGTGTCGGCCTGCTGCCGGCGAACGCGCGGCGGCATCTCGGGCGAGGTCGCGGCAGCACCTCGGAGCCGGCGCCGGGCGTCGCGGAGCTCGCCGTGTGGCTGGGTCGGCACATGCGGCGGGGTCAGCGCACACACGACGTGGCGCTGCGCGCTTTCGGCGACGGGCTCGCCGTTCCGCAGCACACCGTCCGCGCCGCCTTCCGCGACGCCGCGCAGCTGCCGCCGGCAGAGAATATGTCCGGCCGGCCCGGGGCAGTCCTGGTGCCGCGGCGTATGCGGCGCATCGATGCGCGCGTCGCGGCCGTCGGGATGTCGCCGGCACCACCCGAACTGGCCCGCTTCGACCGAGGACCCACGCACGACGAGCCGCTGAGCCCCGCGGGGCTGAGTCTCATGGCGACAGCCGTGGCTCTCGACGGGTCCGAGCTCACCGGGACCGAGATGGCCGACGTCATCCGCTCTACGGCACCCGAGGGCACGGCCGTCCCGGGGGCGTCGATGCTCGAATATCCGGACGGTATCGAGGCGACCGAGGTTGGCGACGAGACCGGACGGACGCTCCTGCCGACCGGGCCGATGCAGGAGACCCTGTGGCGGGTCGTGAACGAGTCGTCGCTCGAACGGCTGCGGGCCGGGTGGATCTCGGCGACCGACCGCCGGGCCTGGGCGCTCGGCCTGTGCGCGGCGGTCGAGGCCGAGCTGGACGACGGCGTGCCCGGTGCGGCTGTCGCCCAGTGGCGCATGGCGGCCGCCGGTCTCGGACCCGGCCGGCTGGAGATCCGGGCGGTGCTGCAGGACAAGCACACGCCGAGTGGGGCAGCCTTGACCGCGGTGATCCTGCTGTGGCAGGCGCAGCAACTGCTGTGGCTGCAGGAGCTGCTGCCCGACGGGCTCTACGAGCTGCTTCCCGTACTGCTCCCGCCCTACCTGCTGCGGCTGCTCGAACTGCTTGCGGTCAGCGGCCCTGATGGGTGAAGCCGGCCCAAGCGGCCACGTCGCCGGTCAGGCGGGGCACCAGGGCGCGCAGTGGAGCCGGCATCGTGGGTGGGGTCTCGCGGTCCGGGTTCAGCATCCAGCGCTGTGCATGGTTGAGCGCATCCATCGGCCGCTTGCCCTCCGACCACAGGTAGTGGTGGGCCATGTACATCAGCAGCGAGGTGGCCTCCCCGGGCACGGGCCACAAAGAGCCGAAGACGCTGCGTGCGCCGGCGGCCAGGAAAGCGGTGGTCAGGCTGAAGGCTTCGTCGTACGCGCCGCTCGGCACGCCGGTGGTGCAGGCGGCCAGCGCGACGAGGCCGATACCGGTGGCGCGGCGGGAGCGAAGGATCTCGTGCGCTGTGAGGCGGCGGGAGTCCGCGAGCCGCAGGTACGAGCCGTCCACCCCGGGGCGTACGGCGCCGTGGCAGGCCAGGTGCAGCACGGTGCCGCCGCCGGAGTGCAACCAGTCCCGTACGGCCTCGGGGGTTGCCTCGGCGCCGTGCAGGGCGGTGGCGCCGGGCAGGAACGCGGCGCGGATCGCGTCGGCCTCGGCCTCGGCGTCGGGCAGGTTGCGCTCGGGGTCGGCGACGATGAGGGCGGAGGCGCCGGGGGCGATGGGCGGGCGTTCGGCGTTCTGGCACAGCAGCCTCGCCGAGGGGGCGTACGAGAAGGTGGCGATCTCCACGGCGCGCGTGCCGTCGCGGTCGCGGGCGGCGTGCCAGGGCACCGCGGCGAGGTCGCCCATCGGCACGAGCACGATCCGCGGCGCGCGGCCGATCGGCCACCGGTCCAGCATGTCGAGCAGCGGGCCCACCACCGCGGGCCACGCCCAGTCGCAGACCTCGTCCAGCGTCGACCCGGCGGCGGGAGCGTCACCGGCCTCACCGGCGTCGCGCGCCCCGAGCGAAGCGTCGCGCGCCCCGAGCGAAGCGTCGCGCCCGCCGAACGAAGCGTCGCGCCCGCCGAACGAAGCGTCGCGCCCGCCGAGAGCGTCCACGTGCCGCGCCACCACATCAGTGGCCCCCAGGCGAGGCAGCGGCAGGAACACCGGCCGCGCCCCGGCAAGCCCGGACGCCGGCACGAGCACCGCTCCGCCGGGCCCCTCGTCGTCGCGGGGCATCAGATACACGAGCACGTCGGCGCGTACCTCGGTCAGCGCCCGGCCCACCTCGGCCGCGCCCGGCGGGTCGAGCACGTCCGGAACGGCCGCCTCGGACAATGGAGCCCCGGTGAGCACGGTCAGGATCTCGTACCGCAGATCGGGGTCGTCGGAGTTGCGCCGCCAGCGGGCCAGCAGATCCTCGCGGCCGAGGCCGGTCAGCCGCGCGGGGACGTCCATGGTGACCGTCGCGGCGTACAGCATCAGGCAGCGGCCGGCGTCCAGCACCTCCGCGGCGCCCGCCGGGTCGCCGTCGGCGAGGAACCAGCGCGCGACCTGCCGGGCGTCGTCGGCGGCGTGCCGGGCGGCGGCCGCGGCGTCGGCGGTTCCCGCCTGCAGCAGCACCGACCACGCGTGCCCGCGCAGGGCCCGGCGACCCGCTTCCCGGCTGCGCGCCGCGCGACCATCGAGCCGGTACGCCATGCCGAGCGCCTGCGCGCTGGCCGTCCACAGGGGATGGCCGGGGTGGCCCGCTTCGTTCTGCGCGTCGGTGAGCCGCCGCACCGCCTCGTCGAGCGCCGACCGGCCGCCGCCGAGCTGGCAGGTCGGGATCAGCGCGCCGCCCAGCAACGTCAGGATCAGCACCCGGTGCTGGTAGCCGTCGGGTGCCGTCTGCAGGGCGCGGCGCAGCAGCCCGATGCCCCGCGACAGCTCGGCCGCGTTCCGCTTGTCCACCGCGGCCCGCACGACGTTGTTGCCGATCGTCATGAGCCGCCACGCGCGTTCGGCGTCCGACAGGTACGGGTCGTCGGCGTCCTTCGCGTCCGTGCTGTGCAGCGCCGACAGCAGCCCGCGCATCGCCGTGGCCGTCGGGTCGCCCGCGGGCAGCCGATCCACCATGCCCGCGAGCGCCTCCACCGTGCCCAGCGCGCTGTCGACGTCGCCGTGCTGGGCCGCCGCCATGGCCTCCGACGCCACCAGCATGCTCTCCGCCAGCGTCCGGTCGCGGTCGGAGAGATCGTTGCGGGCGAGCACCGTACGGGCCTGCCGCGCCGCGACCTCCGCCGTGCCGTAGTCGTTGATCACCATGGACTGCTTGACGGACAACGCCGTACGCGACACCGACACCAGCCCCGCCAGCGGGCTCTCCGGCGGGATCGCGGCGACCGCCTCGTCGAGCCGGCGCAGCGCCTCGTCCCGGTCGTACCGCGGGTCGTCCGCCTCCGCCGCCAGCACGTCGGCCAGCGTCCGCAGCGCCGTCATCGAGCCCGGCATCGCGGGGTCGTCGCCGGCGTCCTCGATGAGCGCCCGCACCCGCCGCCCGTCCACCGGCCTGCCCATCAGCCCCGCCTGCAGGATGCGCATCGCCAGCGCCCGCCCCACGCTCCCCCGGGCGCGGCCCCGATAAGAGCTTTCCTCGTACGTCTTCACGGCCGCGTCCAACGTGGCCGGATCACCGTCGTGCGCGTACCTGGCCGCCAGCGCGTGCGCCCGCGCCAGGTCGTGCGCCCCCGTAGGCCTCAGCTCGGGCCGTCTCAGCTCCGCGATCAGCCCGTCGAGCTCGCCCGCGGAGAACGCCGGAATCTCCCGCAACAGCACCAGCGGGTCCGCGATCAGCACCGCGACAGCTCCTCGACCACCCGGCGCGCCTCGAGCACGTAGTGGCTCTCCGCCGGATAGAACCCCACCCGCTGCTCCAGCGCCGCCCTGGCCGTGGCCACGGCCTGCTCCCCCACCTCCGTGCGCGCGACGACCAGCAGCGCCCGCCCGCGGTCCCCGCTTTCCAGGGCGTACGCGAGACGAGCCACCCGGGCCGCCTCCGCCACACGCCCTTGCAGCAACAGTGCCTCCGCCAGCAGGGTCCGCGCCCCCGGCCGCTCGTCCTCCACCAGCCGCTCGGCCTCGCGCAGTGCCCGCTCCCCCCATCCCAGCCCCAGCAACACCTCGACGAGAGCGTGCCGCGCCCCCGGGTCAGTCCCCCGCCGGCGCACCTCCCCCTCCGCGATCGCCAACGCCTCGCCCAGGTCCCCGCCGCCCGCACCCCCGACCGGTCCCGCTACCCGGGCCTCCGAAGACTCCACGTCCCCCATCCAGTCGTGGCAGGCCCCCTCAGCGCCGCACGCCCGACTTTCACCCTCATCCACCCGCGGCGGCAGCCCACCCTCCGCCGCCCGCGACAGCCCACCCTCCGCCACACGCGACGACAGCTCACCCTCCGCCGCCTGCCGCAGATCGCCGGCCTGCGCCGTCTCCGCGCCACCCGCCCCCTCGGCGGGCGGCGCGGAGACGGGCCATTCGGAAGGAAGAGCGGTGGCCGGGGATCCGGATGCGGCAGCGACGCCCGGCTCGGACGAGGAGATGGCAGGTGGCGCCGAGGCAAGGCGTCGGGAATTGGAGATGGGCACGGCAGTAACGGACGGAGGGAAGGCACTCAGCCCGGTGGCCGCCGGCTCAGACACTGACGCCCCGCAGACAGCCGGCGGGACGACACGCCCGGCCGGGCTGGACGCATCGGACACAGGCATCGCTGAGGAAAGGCGGGTAGAGACAGAAGCCCGCAGCTCAGACACGGACGAAGCGGGAGCTGGCAGCTCAGACGCAGGCGACCCCGGCGTAAGCGGCGCAGAAACGGCCGACCCAGGTGTGAGCGGCGCAGGAGCAGCCGACCTAGGCGTGAGTAAATCAAAAGCAGCCGACTCAGGCATGAGCGACGCAGAAGCACGCGACCCCGGCGTGAGCGACGCAGAAACAACTGACCCAGGCATGAGCGACGCAGAAACAGCCGACCCAGGCGTGCTCGGCGTGGAAGCAGCCGACACACAGAACAACGGCCCCGGGCCGGCGAATCTAGCGCGATCCCGCAACGCCAACGCCAAGTCGATCCGCGCCTCGGAGTCGGACTCGCCGCGGCACAGGGCGACCACCTCCTCGAGATCCCCCCACCGCCCACAAGCCAGCAACTGCCGCCGATACCGCCCCCGAACGGCCGCCGACCCTCCCGCCCGCCGGCACAACCCGGCCCACACCGCCAAGGACTCCACCGGCGTACGCCCGCCGTCGCGACGCGCCTCGAGCGCATACTCCACCGCGAGCACGACCTCGTGATCGGCGCCCAGCCGGGCGGCGGCCTCCTCGAGCAGGTCCGTCAGCCCCGCGAGGCTGCCGGCTCCGATCAGCGTGTGCAGGCGGGCGCTCAGCCGGCGCTCGTCGTCGTTCGGTCGGGGCACCGGGCGCTCACTCCGGCTCCGACTCGAGCACGGTGAGCGCGCCGGGCTCCGACTCGAGCACGGTGAGCGCGCCCGGCTCCGACTCGAGCACGGTCAGCGCGTCGGGCTCGGACTCGAGCACGGTGAGCGCGTCGCGCAGCATCGCCACGGCCTGGCGGCGCTGGTCGGAGGGCGTACGGGAGTTGCGCATCAGCTGGTCGAGGGCGCGCGCCAGCGGGCGGTTGCCGGGGGTGGGATCGGGGTCGGGGCGCAGCTCGTGGCGCAGCTGGTGCAGCACGCCCTCGGTGCCGTGGCCGTCGACGAGCCGCAGCCGGATCGCCTCGCGCAGCAGCCGCGCGGCGGCGTCCGCCGGGGTGTATCCGCCGCGCAGCACGACGAGGTCCTCCACGGCGCAGACCGGCGGCGCGTGGTCGAGGGCGGCCGCGAGCGCGGGTTCCCGTACGGCCCAGTCGAGCAGCACCCGCAGCAGGCATTCGACCGCGGCGGTGGCCTCGCCCGCGCGGAACAGCTCGTCCATCCACCCGTCGCGGTGCGGCCAGTAGCTCCACACCTTGGTCTCGTCGACGAGCATCTCCGGCGCGCCGGCGCGGTCGGCGCACCGGGCGAGCTCGCGGCGGCTGCCGGCCCGGTACGCGCCGGCCAGCGGTTTCTTGGCGTGCGGCCCGGCGACGGCGAAGAAGGTGGTCCGCGACCCCTGCGGCTGCACCGCGGCGACGACGTCCGACCAGGACAGGCGCCCGGCGTCGGCACCGCCGGCCAGCAACTCCTCGACGGCCCGGTAGTAGTTCACCTTGGTGGTCCAGTGCTGCGTCGGGGCGAGGTCGCGGCGCCACCGCACGGCCACGGTCCGGCCCAGCTCGTGCACGACATACGACGACAAGGGTCCACCTAGGAGGTCGGGAACGACGTCGGCCCCAGGAACGCTAGGGCACGCCCGGACGCCCCTGAATGCGTCGAGCGGCGCATGCTGGATGGCCGATCATCCGACCCGTTCCGGGCGAGCGGTCCGACTTATTGACAGGCGTCATTACCCGGCAGAGGATGGGAGCGCTCCCAACAGCCCACTCCCGGGGAGAACCACGTGCACACATTCCTCAGGCGCACCCTGGCGAGCGCCGTCCTGCTCGCCGCCGCCGCCGTCGTCGCGCCACCGGGCGCCCGAGCCGCCGCCCCCGCGGCGCCCACCCGCGTCGACGTCGACGTGCGGGCCGGCCTCGCCACCGTGGCCACCGGCGCGCTCGGCGTCAACCACGCCATCTGGGACACCACGCTCGGCACGCCCGCCGTCTCGGACCTGCTCAAGGACGCCGGTGTGCAGATGCTGCGCTACCCCGGCGGCTCGTACGCCGACATCTACCACTGGCGCGACCACACCGCGCCCGGCGGCTACGTCGCGCCCAACACCGACTTCGACACGTTCATGGCCGCCGCGCAGCGCACCGGCGCCGAGCCGATGATCATCGCGAACTACGGCACCGGCACGGCCCAGGAGGCCGCCGACTGGGTGCGCTACGCCAACGTCACCAAGGGGTACGACGCCACCTACTGGACGATCGGCAACGAGAACTACGGCAACGGCCACTACGGCTCCGCGTGGGAGGCCGACGAGCACGCCGACAAGAGCCCGAAGGAGTACGCGGCGACCGTCGTGGCGTACTCGCAAGCCATGAAGGCCGTCGACCCGTCCATCAAGGTGGGCGCCGTGCTGACCATGCCCGGCAACTGGCCGGACGGCATCGTCGGCGCGGGCGACGAGGGCAGCTGGAACCAGGAGGTCCTGAAGCGGGCCGGCGCGGCCATCGACTTCGTGGACGTGCACTGGTACCCCGGCGGCGCCACCCCCGCCGAGACGCTCACCAAGCCCGAGCACATCGACGACGCCGTGCACCTGCTGCGGCAGCAGATCGACACGTACGCCGGGGAGAACGCCGGGCGCATCGGCATCAGCATGACCGAGACGAACGTCGAGATCGGCCGCAACACCCAGCCCGGCGCGCTGTTCCTGGCCGACGTCTACAGCCAGCTGCTCGCCCAGGGCGTCTTCACGGTGCACTGGTGGAACGTCCACAACGGCATGGGCGAGGTCACCACGGTCGCGGGCGAGACGGACTACGACGACTACGGGCTGCTCTCCAGCGGCAACTGCAACGCCGACAACTCCGTGTGCCAGCCGCCGCTCAACACGCCGTTCGCGCCGTATCACGCGCTCTCGCTGATGGGCGACTTCGCGCGGCCCGGCGACCAGTTCGTCGGCACGGGCAGCGAGGACGCCCTGGTCAGCACCCACGCCGTGCGGCGTCCGAACGGCGACGTCAACGTCCTGCTCGTCAACAAGGACCCCGACGCCGCCCGCACCGTGGCCCTGAACTACCACGGCTTCACGCCCGCCGCCGGCGCGCCCACCGTCGCCACTTTCACCAACGGCGCCGACGCGATCACCACCGCCCGGGCGGGCACCGCGGCGGCGCAGACGCTGCCGCCGTACTCGCTCACACTGCTCACCCTGCACCCGGCCGCCGCCGGAGGCGCCCTGCCGCAGGCCCCGGGCCGGCCCACCGCCACCGTCACCGACCGCACCGCGACGATCTCGTGGCCCGCCGCTGCCGCGGGCGTCAAGTACGAGGTGTACCGGCAGAACGGGGGCGTCAGCGAGCTGCTCGGCGAGACGACCGGCACCTCCCTGACCGTACGGAACCTGGAGCCCGGCCGTCGCTACACCGTCAACGTCCTGGCCCGCAGCGCCGCCGGCCGGCTCTCCGCCGCCTCGCCGCCGCTGACCTTCACCACCGGCACCCCCGCGGGCGCGGCGTGCACGGTGAAGTTCCGCGATACCAACGACTGGGGCAACGGCTTCGTCGGGTCGATCGACATCACCAACAACGCGGCCGGTCCGGTCAGCGGCTGGACGCTGGGCTTCACCTGGCCCACCGGGTGGCAGAGCGTCAGCAGCGGCTGGAGCGCCACCTGGACCCAGAGCGGCCGTGCGGTCCGGGTGACCAGCGACGCCGCCCTCGCGCCCGGCGCGACCACCACGGTCGGGTTCGTCGGCTCCTACAGCGGTCCCAACGTGTTCCCGGCCGTGTTCACCCTCAACGGGACGGTCTGCACGAGCGCCTGACCGGTCAGCGCACGGAAGTCATGGTGGCAGGCACGGCGGCCTCGACGCGATCGCGGCCGCCGTGCTTGGCCTCGTACAGCGCCTCGTCGGCGCGGGCCACGAGCTGCTCCGGGATCTCGTGGCCGTCCCACAGCGCCAGCCCGGCCGAGAACGTCTGCCCGTGCGGGGTGACCGCGCGCATCCGCTCCAGCACGGCGAGCCCGGTCTCCAGCGACTGGCCGACCAGCAGCACCCCGAACTCCTCGCCGCCGTAGCGGGCCAGCAGGTCGCCCGTGCGCAGCTGGTCGCGCCAGGCGGCCGCGGCCTCCTTGAGCAGCCGGTCGCCGGCCGGGTGGCCGAACGTGTCGTTGAACCGCTTGAAGTGGTCGAGGTCCAGCAGCGCGACCGCGACCGGCTCGCCGGACCGCACCGCCTTGGCCATCTCGCGGCTGAGCTCCAGGTCCCACGCGCGCCGGTTGGGCACGCCGGTGAGCGCGTCGTTGTGGGCGAGCGCGCGCAGCTGGGCCGCCTGGTCCTGGATGCGGGAGATCAGGCCCGCCATGCGGGCGAGCACGAGCAGGAACAGCGCGATCGAGCTGAGCCCGATGGCGGACCAGTCGATGCTCGCCGCGCCGGTGAGCCCCTGCACGATCAGCACGACCGGCGCCAGCAGCGACGCGACCGTCAGCAGCGCGAGCCGCCGGGTGGTGAAGCGTTCCGCCCGGTCCGGCGCCACCTCGGAGAGCGCCCGCATCGACGGGTGCAGCGCCGCGGCGCCCCAGAACAGGTACATCGCGATCCAGCCGGCGTCGAGCAGGCCGTCGGTGTAGGTGGTGAACATGTTGACGACCGCGTAGCCGATGTCGCTGACCAGCTGGGCGCCGATCGCGGCGATCAGCAGGCGGTAGCTCGCCGTCCGCGCGCCCGGCGTGGTGACCAGCCGCACCACCATCACCAGCAGCAGCAGGTCCCCCGCCGGGTACGCGAGCGCGACCACCCGCTGCAGCAGCCCGAGCGACTCGTCGGCCGCGATCGGCCGCATGAGGAACGACCAGGACAGCAGCGACAGGCTCACCGACACGATCGCCGCGTCCAGCAGGCCGGCCCGGTCGCGGCCGGAGATGCGGCCCTTGATCAGCCGGTAGGCGCCGATCGCGAACAGCGGATAGGCCAGCAGGTAGGGCCCGTCGGCCGGCGCCGGGAACGTCTCCCAGCCCCACGAGAAGTACTGGAGCTCGTAGACGATGTCGCCGGCCGCCCACATCGCCATCGCGCCCGCGAAGAAGTACCACGGCCCGGCACGACGCGGCCGGTTCCGGCGTACGCCCACCACCACCGCGGCGGCCGCGGCCAGCCCGAAAGCGTTGTAGACCGCCCAGATCCACGGGTTGTCCGACGGCAGCGCCAGATAGATCGCGGCGACCACCCCGCCGACGACCAGCCACCACTGCCACAGCTGCCGACCCCGAAGAAGTTCCACGAGTGATGCCATCGGCCGCCGGCCCGCGAGCATGACGACAGTTTTCAGGGCGTACGTCACAGGCCGCCCGTCATCGGCCGGGAGCGCGCCGCAGCCGTCCGTGCTGGTCGAGCAGCGTCAGCGCGTACGCGTCCGGGACCACGACCTCCGCCGAGGTGAGGTAGCGCTCGTACACCGGCCGCCGCCCGAGCAGCCGCCCGGCCGGGGCCAGCACGCCGAACAGCGCCCGCTGCACCCACGGCGGCGGCGAGGCGAAGACCATGGCGTCGCGGTACGCGTTCGCGGTGACCGCGAGCTGCAGCAGCCGGGGCATCCCCCGCCGGTCCACCAGGCCGTCGCGCACCAGCCCGAACACGGTGACCAGCATGTCCGCGAACCGGTCGCCCGGCGCCATGTCGACGAGCACCTCGGCGGGCTCGTCGCCGACCTGCCACCAGTCGTGCCGTACGCCCGGGGGCACCTCGGCGTCCTCGCCCGGCCCGAGTTCGCGCCGCTCGCCGCCGATCTCGAACCCGACGCGGCCGCGGATGACGTGGAACCGCTCCACCGACTGCGGATGCATGTGCGCGGCCGCCACCCGCCCGCCCGGCGCCACGTACAGATGCCCCACCAGCGACCGGTCGGCCCGCACGGCGGGGTCGCTCAGCATGACGGCGCGTTCCTTGGTGGCCGGGTTCTCGAAGACGTGACCGAGCCGGCCGGCGCCGGCGACCTCGGGCCGGATGGACACGGCTGCCTCCCCGGGTGCGGTGGACCCCTTGCCCTTCGAGGATGAGCCCGCGGCCCGTCCGGCGCTGTCGGGAGCCGGTCAGCGGGCTCAGTCGGCCGGGGGCACGCCGATCTCGGACTCGCTGACCCGGGTGGGCTCGAGCACCCGGTGCAGGAACTCGCGGGTGCGCTCCTCGCGCGGGCTGCCGAACACCTGGGCGGGCGGCCCCTGTTCGACGATCACGCCGCCGTCCATGAAGACGACGCGCGAGGCGACCTCGCGGGCGAACGCCATCTCGTGGGTGACCACGAGCATCGTCATGCCCTCGGCGGCCAGGCCCCGCATGACCGCGAGGACCTCGCCGACCAGCTCCGGGTCCAGCGCGCTGGTCGGCTCGTCGAACAGCATCAGCCGCGGGTCCATCGCGAGCGCGCGGGCGATGGCGACGCGCTGCTGCTGCCCGCCGGAGAGCTGTGCGGGGTACGCGTCCGCCTTGTCGGTGAGCCCCACCCGGGCCAGGTTCGCCGACGCGACGCGGTTCGCCTCGGCGCGGCCCCGCCCGAGCACGCGGCGCTGGGCGATGGTGACGTTCTCCCGTACGGTCAGATGCCCGAACAGGTTGAACTGCTGGAACACCATGCCGATCCCCCGGCGTACGGCGTCGATGTCGCAGTCCGGATCGGTGACCTCGACCCCCGCCACCCGGATCGACCCGCTTGTCGGCTCCTCGAGCAGGTTGACGCAGCGCAGCAGCGTGGACTTGCCGGAGCCGGACGGCCCGATGACGCAGACCACCTCGCCGGGCTCGACCGCCAGGTCGATGCCGCGCAGCACCTCCAGCTTGCCGAACGACTTGTGCAGGCCGGCGATCTCGATGGTGGACATCCCGGTCACCTCTCCCTCCCGGCCCGGCGCTCGAGCCCGCGCACGACCTGCGACAGCGGCAGGGTGATCACCAGGTAGAGCAGCCCGGCCACCACGAGCGGCGTCGGGTTGACCCGCGTGTTGAGCGCGTCGCCGGCGAACTTGGTGAGCTCGACCGTCGACGAGGTGACGCCCAGCACGTACACCAGCGAGGTGTCCTTGGTCAGCAGGATGATCTCGTTGGTCAGCGGCGGGATCACGATGCGGAACGCCTGCGGCAGAACGATCGAGACCATCGCGCGCGGATGCGACATGCCCAGCGTGCGGGCCGCCTCGAGCTGGCCCTTGGGCACGGCCTGGATGCCGGCGCGCAGGGTCTCGGCCATGTACGCCGCGGCCGTCAGCCCCAGGCCGACGGTGACCGAGCCGTAGACGCCGCCGGGGATCTCGCGGTCGGGGAAGGCCAGCGGGACGCCGTAGCCGATCATGAAGAGGACCAGCAGCGCGGGCAGGCCGCGGAACAGCTCGATGTAGGCGGTGGCGAACCAGCGGTACGGCAGGATCGTCGACAGCCGCATCAGCGCGAGCACGAGCCCGAGCGTCAGGCCGAACACGAACGCCAGCAGCGTGTAGACGATGGTGTTCCGCAGCGCGATGGTGATCGCCTCGGGGAACATGCTGCCGGCGACGTCGGTCCGGAAGAACGCGTCCGACAGCCGGCCCCAGTCCGCGGCGGCCAGCACCGCGACGATCGCCAGGACGAACACGACGTAGCCGGCGACGCGGACGATGCGGCGCCGCCGGCGGGGAGTGAGCTTCATGGGTCAGGCGGCCGGCTTCGCGCCGATCCACTCCGCGTAGATCTTGTCGTACGTGCCGTCGGTGCGCGCCGCCGCGATGGCGTCGTTCACGGCCTTGAGCAGGTCGGCGTTGCCCTTCTTCACGGCGAAGCCGTACTGCTCGCCGGTGTCGAAGCCGGCCGCGACCACCACCTTGCCGGGGTTGGCCTTGATGTACTCGTTCCACACCGGCAGGTCGTTGACGGCGGCCACCACCTGGTTGGTGGCGAGCGCCTGCTGCAGGGCGGCGAGGTCGCGGAACGAGACCACCTCGACCTTGAGGCCCTTCTGCTTGACCTGGGCGTTGACGTACTCCTCGCCGGTCGTGCCGCCCTGCACGCCCAGACGCTTGCCGGCCAGCTCCTCGAGGGTCTTGACCTCCTTGCCGGTCTGCGTGGCCAGCGCCTGGGTGGCGTCGAAGTACGGCTCGGAGAAGTCGAGCACCTTCTTGCGCTCGTCGGTGATCGTCATGCCCGCCGCGGCCACGTCGCACTTGCCCGAGTTGAGGTCGGCGCCGCTCTTGATGCCCTCGAACGGCGTGTCGACGATCTCCTGCTTGACCCCGAGCTTCGCGGCGACCAGGTCGATCAGCGCGACGTCGAAGCCGACGACCTTGCCGCTCGCGTCCTTCGACTGGAAGGGGGCGTACGGCAGGTGCGTGCACGTGGTCAGCACCCCGGCCTTGACCAGCGCCACGCCGCTCTCGGTGCTGCCGCCGGTGTCGTCCTTGGCGCAGCCCGCGACGGCGCCGATCGCCAGCGCCGCGGCGGCCGCCAGACCGGCCAGTCCTCGTACGTTCATGCTTCTCTCCCCGGTCGATCGGCCGCGATCATGTCAGGTTAGACGACCGCTCCCTATGTCGGCCGTCACACGACCATCGACATATGTCTTTCGGCCGATCTTTCTCCCGGATTCGTGCCATCGGGGGCCGACCTCACAGGAACCTCACATCCGTCTCCTTTGGATGGTCCCCGCAACGGCCGCTCCCTCATCGGCCGCCCGACCGGAAGGACCCCATGACCGATCCGTCGAAGCACCGCCGCCGGCGCTCGCGCCTGATGACGTACGGCGCCGTGGCCGCGGCGCTGGCCCTGACCGCCGCCGGCGTGGGGGTGGCGCAGGCCGCCGCCACCCCGCCGCCGGTGTCGTTCGTCGCCGCGACCCCGCAGGTGACCGCCGAGCGCTACGACTACGGCGACGGCGAGGTGTACTTCTCGTTCGACCTCGGCCTGCACGTGATCGCCGGCAAGGACCCGCTGGAGATCTGGGCCCGCCGCGCCGGCTACGACAAGCCGATCGTGGCCGAGCGGACCGTGGTGCAGAACGGCAAGAAGAAGAAGGTCGCGCTGCCGGCCGGGCTGGTCACCGACTTCACCGGCCTCAAGGACTTCACCACGATCTCGATCGCCGACGAGGCCGGCAAGGTCGTCACCGAGTACAAGACCCCGTTCTGCGGCAACACGTGGTCGTCGGCGCGCACCCGCCCCGACGCCCCCGCCACCACCCCGTACCCGACCAGCTGCGGCGGGGACAACCCGTTCACGCTCGGCGCCGTCTGGGGCGTGCAGGCCGGCTGGGACGCCGCGGTCCTCGACCAGCCCGGGTCCGGCCGGGGCGACTCGTTCGACCTGCCGGTGGGCAAGTACACCGCCACCGCCACCGTCAACCCGGCGTACCGCGAGCTGCTCGGCATCCCCGCGGAGCAGGGCACCGCGAAGGTCGAGGTGACCGTCGTGGACGCCGAGATCGACAAGGCCGGGCTGGCCCGGATCAAGGCCGCGGACGCGGGCCCCGCCGCGCAGGCCGACGAGCACTCGATCCACAGCGCCGAGGGCGACGCGAAGCGGCAGGTCTCCGCGCACGTGCCGGAGCTGCGCGCCCCCGCCAAGCGGCCCACCCCGCTCAAGGCCACCCCGACCGGCGGCCCGCGGCCCGACCTGCGCTCGCTGCCGGCGTGGGACATCTCGCTGTCGCAGGAGGACGGCAAGGCGTACGTGAACTTCGGCGCCACCGTCTGGAACGCGGGCACCTCGCCGCTGCTGGTCGACGGGTTCCGCCGCAGCGGCACCGAGCTGATGGACGCGTACCAGTACTTCTTCGACGCCAAGGGCAACCAGGTGGGCAGCCGTCCCGCCGGCACCATGGAGTGGGACCCGCGCGAGGGCCACAAGCACTGGCACTTCACCGACTTCGCGCAGTACAACCTGCTCGACTCGACCCAGAAGCTCGCCGTACGCAGCGGCAAGGAGGCGTTCTGCCTGGCCAACACCGACGCGGTCGACTTCACCATCCCGGGCGCGAAGTGGCGGCCGGAGAACACCGACCTGTCCACCTCGTGCGGCGCGAACACCGTCGTCGCCGTGCGTGAGGTGCTCGACATCGGCAACGGCGACACGTACAGCCAGTTCCGGCCGGGCCAGTCGTTCGAGATCACCGACCTGCCCAACGGCACCTACTACATCCAGGTGCTGGCCAACCCGTCGAACAAGCTGGCCGAGCTCGACACGAAGAACAACTCGGCGCTGCGCGAGATCGTCCTCGGCGGCACCCCCGAGGCCCGCACGCTGACCGTCCCGCCCGTGCACGGCATCGACGGCTGAGCCCGGCCCGGGTGTCCCGGTCGCCCGCGCGGGCCCGGGACACCCGGCACGGCAACTGTCAGAGAGTCTCGCGGTAGCTTGCCGCGTCAGCTTCGGCAGTGTCCGACGGCTTTCTCACGGTGACCGGCTTGCCGTGGCCGGTCAGCTTGGTGGTGTAAACGTCGTGCGGAACCTTCAGCCCGAGCGACGCATACTCCACCGTGACCGCGGTCACCCACCCCGCGCCGCCGGTGGTGGCCTTGAAGTGGATACGTTCCGGGGCCGTGGACCCCGAGTGCAGGTAGGCGGGACCGACCGGCAACGACGTCACATGCCCTGCCGGGTGGACGTCGAACTCCCCCTGGAACGCGTTCGGACCCGTCCGGCTCACCTTCCCGCCGGCGGCACGTTCGGCGAAGGCGCCCAGCCCGGAGGGATCCTTCAGATCGACCCGCCAGGGGCTGTCCTCGGCCAGCTTCCGCTGGTACATATGGATCCACTCGTCGCCGGCGGCGCTGCGCATCCAGTCGTTGCTACCGATGAGGATCTCGTCGTGGTACGGGTTCGCCTCAGGACCACCGGTGACCCGCAAGTTGTAGCGCAGTTTGCCACCTTGCGGATCGAAGACGCCGCCGGCCCGGTGGACGTCGCCGTCTTTGGTCCTCCCCACGACCGTGAAGGTGAAGCTTGCGGCCGCCGTCCTTCGGATGGCCGCAATCAGCTCCGGGGAGGCGTCGGCGTCCGGCGCCGACGCGCTCGGCACCGGCTCCGGCGAGGGGGCCGGCTTCGCCGACGTACACCCGGCCAGCAGCAGGAACGCCAAGCAGGTCGCTCCGAGTCTGCCCATGAACATCGCCGATCCCCATTCCTCGCGTCGATCAACGGCGAGGACACGATAGATGGCCGTCAGTCCACCGTGAGCTCCAGGATCGCCCCGGCTCGAAAAGCACGGGCAACAGGTGGCACAGGTGGGCGGGCCGAGCAGGGCATGGCGGCCGGGACCGAGGCGCCACCATCACCCGGAGGTGACGCCGGTCAGGGCGTCTCGTTGCCGTGCTCGTCGAGCTTGTGCTTGCTCCAGTACTTGTCCCACTCGTCGTCGACGTGGCGGGGCTCCTTGCCGGCCGGGAAACGCACGTAGCCGACCGGGGGTTCCTCGCCCTCCGGCACGCAGGCCCGCCCGGTGAGGCTGTCCACCGCCGCGACCGGGTACTCGCCGGAGCCGCAGATCGCCTCGCGCAACGAGCAGCCCCCGGCGAGCCCGCCGGCGAGGGTGGCGGTGAGGACGACGTACGGGATCCGGCGCAGCACCATGCGGGAAAGTGTGGCCGACACCGCGGCCCGCTCAGCTCGCCGGGGTCTTGAACGGGTCGTGCTCGTTGAGCAGCTTGTCGATGCGGGCCTGGTCGACGCGGCGGACGACGGTGCCGACCTCCTGGGCGTCGCGGATCGTCTTGGCGAGCGTGAACGCGGACGTGACCACGTACGCGAGCCCGAGTCCGAGGAAGGCGCGGATCCAGCCGCCGACGGGCAGATAGAAGATCCCGGCGGCCAGACCGAACAGGGCGAGGGCGAAGGAGGCGGCCGCCTGCACGTAGAACGCGGCAGTGACTTTGGGTGCGGCAGGAATGTCCATGGCGCTCATCGTCGGCCGGGCGGCGATCGATCCGCGTGAGTGCCGGTACTCATTCCGCCGCGGCGGCCACGCGGAACGAGCCCTTGCCGGACCCCTTGGCGGCGTACATGGCGTCGTCGGCCTTCTTGAGCAACGCCGAGGCGTCCCGCTCGTCGCCGCCGGCCACGGCCACCCCCACGCTTGCCTGCACCCGCACCTGTTCACCGCCGGTCAGCCGGCAGGACGCGCCGACCGCCTCGACGATGCGGTCCGCCACCACGGTGATGCGCTCGCGGGGCAGCCCGTCGAGCAGCACGGCGAACTCGTCGCCGCCCAGCCGGGCCACCACGTCCTCCGGGCGTACGCACGCTCGCAGCCGCGCCGCGGTCTCCACCAGCACGGCGTCGCCGGCGGCATGCCCGTACGAGTCGTTTACCGGTTTGAAGTCGTCGAGGTCGATCAGCAGGACGCCCGTGCCGCCGTCGCCCGCGCGCAGGGCGTCGCCGAGGTGGTCGAGGAAGAACGCGCGGTTGCCGAGCCCGGTGAGACTGTCGGTGAACGCCATGCTGTGCAGGCGCGCCGCGAGCATGTCGCGCTGCCGGAGCAGGTTCGCGTTGTCGACGAACGCGGTGAGCTGCCGGACCACGACGATGCCGGTGATGGCGGCGACGCCCGCGACCGCAACCCACGCGCGCAGGTCGAGCCCGTGCACGGCCAGCGTGATGACCAGCAGGGCGAAGGTCGCCACCAGAGCCGCGTACGGCAGCAGGCTGAACGGCCGCTTGCCGGCGGCGTCGCGCTTGCGCGGGGCGCTGTCCGCCGAGCGGTGCTGGGCCCAGGTGACGATCGTCAGCATCGCGTGCGAGCACAGGGTCAGCGTGAAGATCAGGGTCGAGCGGCCGTCGCGGACCAGCTCGGGGCCGAGCGCGCGGGCCAGCGCCTCCACCGCGGCGGCGAAGGGGCCGACCACGCCGATGTGCCAGCGGAACGGCGCGGCGCCGCTGAGGAACAGCCGGCACACGGCGAACGCCGTCAGCATGGCCACGACCGGCCCGGTCGCCACCACGACGAGGTCGTGCGCCACGACCGACGTCGACACCGTGCAGTACAGCCCGTAGACGCCGGCCGCGGTCACCACCGTCGCCAGGTCGAGCAGGTAGCAGAGCCGCTCCCGCGCCGACCGGTGCGGGATGGGGTAGGTCAGGACGACCACGACGATCACGGCGCACCCGAGCGCGAGCGCGGCCGTCCGCAGCGTTCCCGTGCCGGTCAGCGACGCCACGTCGAACGGCGCGCCCGCGGCGGTCGCGACCTGCGCCCACTCCCCCGCGGCGAAGATCCCGCTCGCGACCGCCAGCGCGATCCAGAACCGGCGGCGCGGATCGTCCGGCGCCATCTGCCGGCCGGCCCGGTACGCGTGGTACGACATGAGCGACGCGAACACGGCGACCGCCAGCCAGCAGGCGACCACCTGCAGCCGCAGCCCGGCCGAGGTCGCCAGGCACCAGCCTGCCAGCGCGGCGGTGACCACGGTGACGGCCGCGGGCAGCGCGAGGCGCGTGCCGAGCCCGCCGGCCGTCCGCCGCATACGCACCTCGTCCCTGATCCGCCCGATGCCCCTTCGACTGTTATCGGCCGACCGGCCGCAGGGTTGAGCCCGAGGCGGCCGCCGACGGTGCGCGCCGGGCGTGGGTGCGATGCACCCTCCCAGTCCGGGCGCCGGCCGAGCAGGGTGGAGGCATGGCAACCGAGACACACCCGTACGTCGGCATGTGGGTGACCGCGGACGACCACATCCGGCAGGAACTGCTGCCCACCGGGCGGTACGACGAGGCGCGCGGCACACGGCGCAGCGCGTACACCGGCCGCTACGAGGTGCGCGGCGCCGACATCCGCTACTGGGACGACACCGGCTTCACCGCCGGCGGCCGCTTCGACGGCGACGTGCTGCACCACGGCGGCTACCTGTTCTACCGCGAGGGCAGCCCCGCCCACCGGCAGGCCCGGACCGCCTCGAGCTAGCGGCCGGCCTCGGCGCTCACCCCGGGCTGCAGGAACTCGACCCGGGCGCCGGTCAGCAGCGGGTCCTTGCGGGCGTGGAACCGGCGCACGTGCTCGGCGTCCTCGTGCGCCTGGAACGCCTCCCGGTCGCGGTACACCTCGTAGAAGATCCGGGCCAGCGGCTCGTCGGCCACCGCGTGGGTCGCGTACGTCAGCGTGCCCGGCTCCTTCTCCGCGATGGCGCTCACCACCTCGGCGGTCAGCTCGTCGAACCGCCGGGCCGCGGCGAGGTCTCGGCAGTCGAAGCGAACAACCAGCGCGAACATGGCTCCCACCCTATGCCTGTACTCTTGCCCGAATGCAAGCATCGGGAGCGCGCCCCTCCGGCCGCTGATCGACAGCCACGCGGCTCGCCCGTGGACGGAAGGCGGGACACGACATGGCGGTTTCCGGGCAGGCGGCCGACGAGGACCTGCGGGCGGTGTTCGGGGAGTCGATCGCCGTGTTCGCGTCGCTCACCGGGCCGGGCCACGTGGTCGAAACCGCGAACCCCGCGTTCTTCGCCGCCGTCGGCCGGCAGCGCACCGACGCCGGCGCCCCGCTGGCCGAGCTGATGCCCGACCTGGCCGGCCAGGGCTTTCTCGCGCTGCTCGACCAGGTCTACCGCACCGGCGAGCCCTGCACCGGCCGCGACGTGCGGATCGTGCTGGGCGCCGGCCCGAGCGCGCGCGAGGCGTTCTTCGACTTCACCTACGAGCCGCGCCGCGACGCCGGCGGCGCGGTGACCGGCATCCGCGTGATCGGCGTGGAGACCACCCAGGTCCGGCACGCCCAGCGGCTGATGGCCGAGCACCGCGCCCTGCTCGAGGAGATCGCCCGGCAGGCGCCGCTGGGCGAGGTGCTCGACGGCATGGCCCGCAGCATCGAGAGGCTGGCCCCGCAGGAGGTGCTCGTCTCGGTGCTGCTCGCCGACCCCGACGGCGCGCACCTGCGGCACGGCGCCGCGCCCAGCCTGCCGGAGTTCTACAACGAGGCGATCGACGGGATCGCGACCGGCGAGGGCGTCGGCTCCTGCGGCACCGCCGCCCACCGCCGGGAGCCGGTGATCGTCACCGACATCGCCACCGACCCGTTCTGGACCGACTTCCGCGACCTGGCCGGGCGGGCCGGGCTCGCGGCCTGCTGGTCGACGCCGATCCTCGGTCGCGACGGCAGCCTGCTGGGCACCTTCGCCATGTACCACCGCACCCCGCGGGTCCCGCAGGACGCCGACCTCGCGCTCGCCCGGATCTTCACCGGCACCGCGGCGCTGGCCGTCGAACGTCACCACATCGAGCAGGAGAAGGCGGCCGCCGAGGCCCGCGCCAAGGCGGCCAACGAGGAGCTGGCCACGGCGGTGCGCGCCGAGCAGAAGCTGCGCGCCGAGGCCGAGCAGCGGGCCACGGCCGCCGCGGAGCTCGCCGGCCGGATGCGTGCCGCCGCGGCCGCGCAGGCGACCAGGCCGCACCCCGAGCGCTGCGAGCTCGGCGGCGCGGCCGGGTGCTCCGAACCGGCCGAGGTCAAGATCGCCGACTCGTGGGGCGACGCGGCGTGGGGCTGCCCGGCGCACGTCGAGGAGGCGATCATCAACGTACGGTCGGTCTTCATCGCCAGCGAGGAGCTCGGCGGGCTGGCCGCCTACGTCAACCGCTGACCCCGGCCGCGCGTCTCAGCGCACCCGCTCCGCGCTGAACTGCATGCGCGGGTGGGCGTAGAACTCCTGCGCCGGCACCAGCTGCAGCTCGCGCTCGCCGGAGCGGTAGGTGAGCTCGATCAGGTCGAAGACGCTGGAGGCCGTACGCTCCAGCGCCACCGCGGCGTCCTTGGTGGCGACGTAGTGGGCCGTGAACAGCGCGGCCGTGACGTCACCGGACCCGTTGGCCTTGAACGGCAGGTGCGGGGTGCGCACGATCCAGCCGCCGGCGTCGTCCACGACCAGCATCTCGATCGTGCCCTCCTCGCGGTCGGGGCGCTCCACGCTCGTGACCAGCACCGTCGAGGGACCCATGGCGCGGGCCAGGTCGACCGAGGCGAGCGTCGACTCGATGCTCGCCGGCTCGGTGCCGGTCAGATAGCCCAGCTCGAACTGGTTGGGGGTGATGATGTCGGCGACCGGCACCACCCGGTCGCGCAGCAGGTCGGGGATCTCCGGCGCGACGAAGCACCCGGACCTGGCGTTGCCCATGACCGGGTCGCACGCGTAGACCGCCGCGGGGTTGGCGGCCTTCACCCGGCGCACGGCGTCGACGATGACGTCGCCGATGCCGACCCCGCCCTGGTATCCGGAGAGCACCGCGTCGATCTGCGGGAACACTCCCCGCTCCTCCACGCCCAGCAGCACCTCGGCCACGTCGGCGGGCGGGATGAGCGGCCCGCGCCAGGCCCCGTAACCGGTGTGGTTGGAGAAGTTGACCGTGAGAACCGGGACGACCTCGACGCCGATGCGCTGCAGCGGGAACACCGCCGCCGAGTTCCCGACGTGGCCGTGGGCGACCGCCGACTGGATGGACAAGACCTTCATCCCACCAGCCTAGAGACCCGGGGGCGCCTCCCGCTGGGCAGAAGCCCGCTTGGGCGGCCCGTCCGGGCGGAGGGACAGTCGGCGCAACGCGCAGCTCAGGTTCCAGGAGGCACCCCTTGTTCCCGTTCCCCGGTCAGCAGCCCTTCCCTCTCAACGCCTGGTACGCCGCCGCCTGGGACGTGGAGGTCGCCCGGACGCTGCTGCCCAAGACCGTCTGCAACCGCCCGATGGTGCTCTACCGCACCACCGCCGGCCGGCCGGTCGCGCTCGCCAACGCCTGCTGGCACCGGCTGGTGCCGCTGTCGATGGGACGGCTGCACGGCGACGACGAGATCCAGTGCGGCTACCACGGCATCTGCTTCGACGCCGACGGCCGCGCCACCTTCATGCCGGCGCAGGAGACGATCAACCCGAGCGCGAGCGTGCACTCGTACCCGGTGGTGGAGCGGCACCGCTTCATCTGGGTGTGGCCGGGCGACCCGGCGCTGGCAGACCCCGCGCTGGTGCCCGACATGCACTGGAACCACGACCCGCAGTGGGCCGGCGACGGCAAGACGATCCGGGCCGCGTGCGACTACCGCCTGATCACCGACAACCTCATGGACCTCACCCACGAGCAGTTCGTGCACGGCTCGAGCATCGGCCAGGAGGAGCTGAGCGAGTCGGAGATGGAGGTGACCCACGACGAGCGTACGGTGACCGTCAGCAAGTGGATGATGGGCATCGAGGCGCCGCCGTTCTGGCTCAAGAACCTCCAGGACAAGTTCCCCGGGTACGACGGACCGGTCGACCGCTGGCAGATCATCACGTTCGAGGCGCCGGCGACGGTGTGCATCAGCGTCGGGGTGGCCAAGGCCGGGACGGGCGCGCCCCAGGGCGACCTCAGCCAGGGCGTCAACGGCATGGTGCTCAACACGATGACCCCGGAGACCGACAAGAGCTGCCACTACCTGTGGGCGTTCGCCCGCAACTGGTGTCTCGGCGAGCAGGCGATCACCACGCGGCTGCGCGAGGGCGTGTCGGGGGTGTTCTTCGAGGACGAGACGATGCTCGAGGCGCAGCAGAACGGCATCGACGCCAACCCGGGCTACGACTTCTACAACCTCAACATCGACGCCGGCGGCATGTGGGCGCGCCGGCTCGTCCAGCGGATGATCGACGCCGAGCAGGAGAAGGGCACCCAAGACGCCGTACGGCAGGCGCCGGCGCCCACGGCGGCCGACGTGACCGTGCCCCCGCACGAGGTCAACCCCGACCTGCCCGGCCGCTTCGAGCAGCCGGCCACCCTGCTCGAGCGCGGGCTCTGAGCCGCCATGGGAGCCACCAGCCAGAAACGGTGGGGCCCGGCCACGGTCGTCGACGTGTGCGAGGTGGCCCAGCACATCCGTCAGGTCGTGCTCGAGCCCGCCGAGCCGGGTCCGGCGCCGCCGCCGGGCAGCCACCTGGACATCGAGGTGTACGTCAACGGCAGCCGCGACATCCGCTCGTACTCGATCGTGGGCGCCGGACCGTACGGCTATCAGCTCGTGCTCGGCGTGCAGCTGGCCCGGCAGAGCCGCGGCGGCTCGGCGTACATGCACGCGCTGCGCCGCGGCGCCCGGGTGAGCGTGACCCAGCCGCTGCAGAACTTTCCTCTCACGTACGGCCGCCCGCAGTACGTCCTGGCCGCCGGCGGCATCGGCATCACCGCCCTGGTGGCCATGGGCAAGGCGCTCAAGGCCCGCGGCGCCGACTACCGGTTCGTGTACGGCGCCCGCTCGCGCAAGGTGATGGCCTTCCTCGACGAGCTGCAGGCCGAGCACGGCGACCGGCTGGAGGTGTACGTCGACGAGGAGGACAACCGCCTCGACGTGCGCAAGCTGGTCGACGGCTGCTCCCCGGGCACCGAGATGTACGTCTGCGGCCCGATCCCGATGCTCGACGCGATCCGCGCCGCCTGGGCCCAGGCCGGGCGGCCGCCGTTCGGGCTGCGCTTCGAGACCTTCGGCAGCAGCGGCCGCTTCGCCCCGGAGTCGTTCCGCGTCCGGATCCCCCGGCTCGGGCTGGAGGCCACCGTCGCGCACGACGTGAGCATGCTCGAGGCGCTCGAGGCGGCCGGGGCGGACATGATGTTCGACTGCCGGCGCGGCGAGTGCGGGCTGTGCGAGGTCAAGGTCCTCGAGGCGCACGGGCTGCTCGACCACCGCGACGTGTTCTTCAGCGAGGCCCAGCACGGCCGGGGCGACCGCATGTGCACCTGCGTCTCGCGGGCGGTCAGCCAGCGCACCGGCGGCGTCGGGACCGACCCCGGCGACGCCGTGCTCACCATCGACATCCCCTGAGGAGGTGAGGTGACCATGAGTTCCCTGACGAGCCGGACGACCGGCCGGTACACCAGCCTGTGGGCACTGCTGCTGTTCGGCTGGGTGATCAGCTACGCCGACCGTACGGTCACCGGACCGGTCATCGCGTGGATGATCTCCACCCAGTCCGGCTTCATCGGCGACGCCGCCAACCCCGCCACGCTCGGCGGCCTGGTCGGCTCGATGTTCTTCGCCGGCTACATGCTCACCCAGTACCCGGGCGGGCGCCTCGGCGACCGGTACGGCCACCGCGAGATGATCGTCGTGTCGCTGCTCTGGGCCGGCATCATGACGATCCTCTCCGGCGCGCTCGTCGGTCTGGTCGCGTTCGTCGCCGCCCGCGTGCTCACCGGCCTGGGCGAGGGCGTGTTCTACTCCAACGACCGTACGCTGATCATGAAGCACACCCCCGTCCCCCGCCGCACGCTCGGGCTGGGCGTGGTCATCGCCGGCCTGTCGATCGGCCTGACCGCCGGCATCCTGCTCACGCCGATCTTCATCAACTGGGGCGGCGACCTCGGCATGGGCGACGAGGCCTGGCGGCTGCCGTTCTACATCTTCGGCGGCGTGTCGATCGTCATCGCCGCGGTCGCCTTCGCGTACTTCCGCTCACGCCTGGGCGGCCCGCTGAGCCTGGGCGCGCCGGCCGGCCGGCTCGCGCTCTACTCCCTGCCCACCTTCGTGTTCATCGTGGCGATCTTCCTGGTGGCCGAGACGTTCGGCTGGCCGGAATGGGCGACCGCCTCCGCCGTCGGCGTGCTGGCGCTGATCTACATCGTCGTCATCGTGCACCGGGTCCGCGGCTCCGGCCAGGGCGCGACGCTGTTCGGCCGCGACATCACGCTGATCTACGTCGGCTACATCGCCATCCTGTACAACCTGTGGTTCTTCAGCTTCTGGTCGGTCCAGATCGTCCGCGAGGCCGCCTCCAGCAGCCTGGTGGCCGCCGGGCTCACCGCCGCGTTCAACGCCGGCGCGGGCATCATCGGCTTCCCCGTCGGCGGCTGGCTCGCCGACCGGGCCGTGCGCACCGGCACCGGACGCAAGCCGCTGCTGCTGGGCTGCACCGCCGTCTACACCGTGCTGGTCGTCCTGTTCGGCTGGAGCATCGCCGGCGGCCGCGAGCCCTCGCTGCTGCTGCTCGGGGCGCTGCTGTTCACCTCGGGCCTGTTCTTCAACGCCCTGCAACCCATCGCTCAGGGCATGACCGGCGACCTCGTGCCCGACGACCAGCGCGGCTCGGCCTTCGGCCTGGAGAACCTGATCTCCGAGATCGGCGCCGTCGCCAGCCCGGTCGTCAGCGGCATCCTGCGCGACCAGACCGGCAGCTGGGCGCCCGGCGTGTTCGTCGCCGCCGCCATCATGGCCGTCGCCTTCGTGCTGTGGGTCTTCGTCCGCGAACGGACCCCCGCCCACCACGAGGACTTCGAGCCCGCCTGACCCCGGCCCGGGCCGATACCCTGCTCGGGGCGCTTCCTACCGCGGCCCGAAGGAGGCGATGCCCGGGATGACGGCAGACCGGAACGACGTGCTCGGGTACTTCCGTACGCTCTCGAACTGGGGACGGTGGGGCGACGACGACGAGCTCGGCACGCTGAACCACATCACCGACGACGTCCGGCTGGCGGCGGCGCGGGCAGTGCGCCACGGCCGGAGCGTGTCGTGCGCGTGGGAGGTCGCCGGACCGCAGGACATGGAGCGGTCGACGACGACCTGCCCCCGCGCCGCCGACATGCCGGGAGCGGAGAACATGCCGCTGCCCGCCTTCCAGGCCGACCGCCGCTGGGGCTTCTCGTCCGAGCGGCTCGGCCTCACGTTCCACGGCAACTCCGTCACCCACCTCGACTCGCCGTGCCACCTCTACTGGGACGGCACCATGTACAACGGCCGGTCGCACTCGCTGGTCGACGCCGCAACCGGCTCGGCCTGGGCGGCCGTCACCGCGGCGGCGAACGGCATCAGCACGCGTGGCGTCGTGCTCGACATCGCCGCCGTCCGCGACGTGCCGTGGCTGGAACCCGGGCAGGGTGTGTTCCCCGCCGACCTCGAGGAGGCCGAGCGTCGCCAGGGCGTACGGGTCCGGTCCGGCGACGCCGTGCTGCTGCGCACCGGCCACGGCCGCGCCCGGCACGAGACCGGCACGGCCGGCGGTTTCACCCACCCCGGCTGGCACGCGTCCTGCCTGCCCTGGCTGCACGACCGGGAGGTGGCACTGATCGGCGCCGACACCCCTCAGGACGTACAGCCCGCAGGCTACGACGACGTGCTGATGCCGGTGCACGCCGTGGGCCTCGTCGCGATGGGCCTGTGGCTGCTCGACAACTGCGACCTCGAGGCGTGCGCCACGACGGCGGCCGAGCTGGGCCAGTGGGACTTCCACCTCACCGTCGCCCCGGTCCGCTTCGCCGGCACCTCCGGAAGCCCGGTCAACCCGATCGCCCTCTTCTGACCGCGCCACCCGCCTCCGGGCCATGCGCCCACCTAGGCTGCTGCCGTGGCCACCAACGACGACCTGACCGACCTGACCGACCGCGTGCGTGCCTTCGCGACCGACCGTCAGTGGGAGCAGTTCCATACCCCGAAGAACCTGTCGATGGCCCTGGCCGGCGAGGTGGGCGAGCTGCTCGCCGAGCTCCAGTGGCTCACTCCCGAGCAGTCGCGGACCGTCATGGCCGACCCCGAGCTGGGCCCCCGCGTACGCGCCGAGATCGGCGACGTCATGATCTACCTGACCCGCCTGGCCGACGTCCTCGGCGTCGACCTCATCGAGGCGGCGAACGACAAGCTCACCGACTCCGCCCGCCGCTACCCCGTCGAGGCCGCCCGCGGTTCCGCCGCGAAAAGACGCTGAATTCCCGCTCAACCTAGTCGCCCGCCAACTAGGCCGCTGCCCACCCGACCCCTTTTTAAGGTGTCCGGAATGGTCCGCGGGGACCTTCGAGGGGGTTTTGTGCGGCGCGCAGGTTATATCGGTTCCGTCCAGGACTTCCACGACGCTACTCGACCGCACACCATTTCGAACCTCATTGCCTTGCTGAGCAACAACCGGCCCGTACTCGATCGTGGCGAGACCGCTTCCTGGGCCGCGAGCCTGCCCGCGCTCGCCGATGTGTTGCACGAGGCCGGCCTGACGCGGCTCTCGATCGCGCTCGAGTTCCGGCCGTTCCACGCGGGATTCCGCCGGGCCGACGCGGTGCTCATGGGCGTCGGTGACAACGGGCGGCCGGCATACGTCGTCGTGGAGCTCAAGCAGTGGCAGCGGGCTGTCTGGGATTCCGTGCGCGAACAGGTCACGGACACGGGGGCGCGTTACGAGACGCCGCGTCACCCCTATGATCAGGCGGCGGCGTACGCGCAATTCATTCGCAATTACACCTCGGGCATGCATGACGAATCCGAGGTGACGATCGAGGCGGCCGCTTTTCTGCACAACGCGACGGAGGCGTCCATCGAGACGCTGCGGACCGCGGGTCACCGCCGCAGCACCGGCACGTTCAGCGGCGACGGTGTGGGGCGCCGGCGCTTCAGCGAGCGGCTCCTCGAGATCTTCGATGCGGATCGGAGCGGCACGCCGGTCAAGGACCGGCTCATGGACGCCCATTACGAGCAGGGCCCGGCTCTGCTCGAGGCAGCCGCGGCAATCTTCAGCGACCCCGCCCGCTATCCGCTCACCGACGACCAGTACGCCATCTTCGCCGAGATTCAGAATGCGGTCTCGGACGCGATGAGCGTGACCGCCGACCGCAATCAGGCCGTTTTCGTCGTGAAAGGCGGCCCAGGGACCGGCAAGACGTGGATCGCCATGCACCTGCTGGGCGCGAACGCGCACGCCCGGCGTCAGGTGGCGTACGCGACGAATTCCGGCTCGTTGCGGGAGGCCCTGCAGAAGTCCGCCGACTTCCGCTCCACCTTCGACGCACCCGCCAAGGAGCTCATCACCTCTGCCCGCACGTACTGGGACAGCTCGCGCTGGCGCCACCCGCTCGACCTGCTGATCGTCGACGAGGCCCACCGGCTCGAGCAATACACGGTACGCACCGGCCATGCCAATCCGCGCACGTTGCAACAACAGCTGGAAGAACAGCACATCACGCAGATCTTCGAACTCAAGAAGTCGGCGAAGGTGCTGGTCCTGTTCATCGACGAGGACCAGGCGTCCACGTACCGCGATTTCGTCACCATCGACGAGGCACTGAGCGTCGCTCAGCGCACGGGCGCCTCGTTCGACATCTTCGAGTTGCGCGAGCAGCACCGCAGCGGCGGCTCCGAGGCGTACGAGGCCTGGGTCGACGCCCTCCTCGACGGCACGCCCACCGTCTGGCACGACGAGGACAACTTCACCGTACGGGTCGCTCGGTCCCCTCAAGAACTGGAACGCCTCACCCTCGAGAACGCCGCCGAGGAGAAGGCGCGCCTGCTGGCCGGCTTCTGCTGGGAATGGAGCACCCCGCCTCCCGGGGCCATCACCATCGAGGACGTTCCCGCCGACATCTCCATCGAGGGCTGGCACAAGCGCTGGAACCTCCGCAAGGGCATCGACGGCTTCCCGAGGGACACCGCCTGGGCCCACGACCCGCGAGGCGCCGAACAGGTCGGCTCGATCTTCACCGCGCAAGGCTTCGAGTTCGACCGCTGCGGCGTCATCATCGGCCCCGACCTGGTGTGGAATGCCGAGACCGAGCAGATGACCGTGCGCATGGAGGAGTCGAAGTACAAGAAGCTGGTCAGCCTGCACCGCCGCGATCCCACCGCTGCAGCCCGGGTGCGCAACCAGTACCGGGTCCTGCTGACACGGGCCATGCGTGGCGTGATCCTTTACTCCACGGACCCCCGGACGGTGGAGATGCTCGCCAGCATCGTCAATCCGGCCGACGAGGCTCTCTCCAGCTGAAGGCCTTCTCCGGCCGCGGGCACCGAGCGTAGTGGCGTTTACATGACTCGGGAAACGGTATGCCAGGCCCTGCCAGCCATCGCGGCGGAACAGAGGGGACCGACGTGTCCGAGCAGGAGAACAGGGCGGGAGCCAACCAGGGCTCCCTGGCCGACAGCGACGCCCACCCCGAACGGGCCCAGGGCGAACCCGGCACCACCCCCGAGGCGACGGCGCGGCCGACTCACGGCGGCCCGGCCGGTGATCAGCCGGCACGTTCGCTGCCCGACGAACCGCTCAAGCCCCAGGACTGAGGCACCATGACCACAGAACCGCAGCAGCCCACCAACGACGACGGAACCGAGACCGAGGGTGACGCGCCGGTTCTGCCGGCCGGCGACGACGTCCGTGTCGGGCCCGAGCAGTCCGACGAGCCGGAAGCCGGAACGACGGAGCCCTCGGACTGAGCGCGAGCGTTACGCCGGCAACCATGCCGCGGCCTGCCGCACCAGGTGGGCCGGCACCTCGTGGCCGCCGGCGAACTCCTCGTACGTGACGTCGTAGCCCATGGCCTGCAGCCGCGGCACCAGGCGCCGGCTGCACCGGTCGATGGGAAGGACCCGGTCGGCGGTGCCGTGCGACACGAAGATCCGCGGCTCGCCGGTGCGGACCTGCGGCGCGGCGAAGCCCGGCGAGAAGGCCAGCACCGCCTCGAAGAGGTCGCCGTTCGCCATGCCGAGCGAAAGGGCGTACGAGGCTCCGTCGGAGAACCCGCCGATGGCCATCCGATCGACGGGGTATTGCTCGAGGATCCCGGTCAGCACCCGGTCGAGCCGCCGTACGTCCGGGCCGAAGCGACCGTGGATCATGTCCCAGCTGGACCCGGACGACTGCGGCGCGACGATCAGCAGGCCCTGCTCGGCGGCGACCGGCAGCAGCAGGCCGAGCCCGTGCCGGGCCGACCCGCCCGCGCCGTGCAACGACACCACCAGCCGGTACGCGGTGCCGCCGGCGGGCTGCGGGACGAAGACCAGCGCGAGCAGGCCGCCGTCGGTGTCCTCGATCGGCATCGTCCCGGTCGGGCCGGTCGCGGACGGCGTCGCTCCGAGGCGTACGCCCAGCCGGCCGCGACCGGCCTGCCCCGATCCTCTGCTCATCCGGCCGCCTACCCCGGCCGACCGGCGTGAAACCGCGGCCATCGGCGCCCCGGAAGCAGCCGTCAGACCCGATCCTCGAGGCCGGCGACGGCCGCCGCCGCTGCCTCGCGCACCGTGGCGGCCAGCGCGCCGGCGATGACCGCGTACCCGGCGCTGGACGGATGGAACCGGTCGGCGCTGAACAGGTCCTGGTCGACGGCGAAGCCCGCCGCCGAGGTGATCCCGATGTCGGCCACCCGGGCGCCCTCGGCGAGCGCGGCCCGGCTCTGCGCGTCGTGCAGCACCCGGCTGCCGGCCCGGACGATCGCCCGCATCTGCGGCGGCACCCACGGCACCACGCTGAGGTCGGGCGCGGGCGCGACCACCACCTCGGCGCCGGCCGCGCGCAGGCGCCGGACGGCGTCGGCGAGCTGGGCGGCGGCCTGCTCCGGCGGCACGAAGCGGGTCAGGTCGTTGGCCCCGATGATGATCAGTGCGAGCTGCGGCCGCCAGGCGAGTCCCCGCTCCACCTGGGCCCGCAGGTCGCGGCTCTGGGCTCCGGGCACGGCGAAGACCCGCACCTCGTTGGGAAGGTCATGGGCTGTCATATCGGCCGAGAGACGCTGCGCCACCGTGTCGGCGGCGGAGGAGGCACCCTGGCCGTAGGCGATCGAGTCGCCGAAGATCGCGAACTTGAGTGTCACTCAAGGTACAACTGCCCCACCTCCGGGTCGCTTCCCACGGCGGCAGGATCACGCCGAACCGAGCGGCCGCAGCCCGCCGGCATCCACCAGATAGGCGCTCGCCAGATCGGCGTCGGGGATCGCCGCCAGGCCGACCACGGCAGCTCCCACGGACGCCGGGCTGGGCGCGGCCGGCAACGCGTCACGGAACTGCTGCGGCGTCCGGCCGGAGCTTCGCGCGTACCCCTCGATCGCGGTGTCACCGACAGTCGTGCCGGGCGTGATGACCGGCAGCACGGTGGTCATCGTGATGCCCGTACCGCTCGCCTCGCCCGCGGCGTAGCCGGTGATCAGCCGTACGGTGGCCTTCGCGCCCGCATAGCCCCCGCTCAGCGGGGAGCCGCGCAGCTCAGCGGCGCTGCCGAACATCACCACCCGAGCGCCGGACGCAAGCGGCAGCCGCAGCACGGCCCGCAGCCAGGCGAACGCGATCCGCACGTCGGTGTGCTAGTGCGCGGAGAACGTCTCCCAGGTGTGCTCGGTCAGCCGCCCCATCGGTGGGATCGCGTCGGCCGTGACGACCAGCAGGTCGGGGCGGACACGGGCGAGCACCTTGTCGGCGAACGTCTCGTCGGTGGCGTCGCCCCGCTCCGCGTCGATGCCGTCCGAAGCAACGACGTCACGGGCCACAGCGGTCACCCGTGCCCCGGCATCGCGTGCGGCATGGGCGATGCCGCGCCCGAGGCCGCGGCTGCCACCGACCACAAGTACGGATCTTCCGGCGATTGCCGTCATCGCATCCCTCCTGGTGTTGTCGTCATACAGGGAGATCCGGCCCGGGCGGCAGACTCACCGGCTGCCGGAAGATCGGGAACAGATCGGGCTGCAGGAAGACGTCGATCCGCCTTACGCCGTCGGGCAGCACAGCAGGTGGTTGCGGATCGCCGGGCTGCTCGGCTCGGTCATGCCGTCCCGCTCCCGTCGGCCGGCCTCCTGGCCGGGGTCGACCGGCAGCGGGCCCACCCACCGCGTCTCGGCCGGCGCGCAACGCGCCCCCGGCTGCCAGTCGGTGTCCGGGCCGCCCAGGCCGGCCGGCAGCACCCGTCGTTCCCCGCTGCTCGAGCCGCCGCAGGCACACGTTCGTCGCGATCATGGCGAAAGAGGTCGCAGCGGCGAGGGACAGGTGGAACCGGAACGACAAGGAGCTTCAGATGTCCACGGCGGTGGCCGATCGGTACATCGTGACCTCGAAGCCCCGCTGCGACGACGAAGGGTTCACCCTCGTCGAGGTCATCGTGTCGCTCGCCCTGCTCACCATGGTGCTGACGTCGCTGACGGTCTTCATGATCAATTCCCGGAAGGCGCAGCGCTATGCCACGCTGCGCGACACCGCGGTGCAGCTGGCCGTCGACGGCATGGAGAAGGCGCGCGGCGTGCGCGGCTCCGCGCTGCTCAGCGGCCGCGCCGCGTGCGACAGCGGCTGCTCGCCCGTCGCCGCGCCGGTGGCCGGCACGCTGCTCGCGGGCGCCGTGCGCTGGGACGCGGCCGCCGCCGGCACGCTGACCGTGCCCCAGCCGGGCACCCAGCCGGACGGGTCGGTGGTCGACTCGCCCCTCGACCCGGAAGTCGTACGGCTCGACGGCCGCTGGTTCAAGCGTTACTACCACGTCGGCGCCTGCTCGCAGCCCGCGGTCACCACCAGCACCGCGGACATCAGCTGTGGCACGACGGTCACCTCCGCCTCGCTGGTTCGGCTGGTCGTCGCCGTCACCTGGAGTGACGCCCAGTGCGAGGGCGGTACCTGCGCCTACGCCGAGGCCGGCCTGTTCAGTTCGGCCGTCACCGACCCCTTCCTCGGCGGATGACCGCCCGGACCGGCGCCGGGCGGCGCGACGACGACGGCTTCAGCCTGGTCGAGATCCTGGTGGTGCTCGGCATCATGTCGATCGTCGGCACGATCTTCACGACCGGCATTCTGCAGATCTACCGCACCGCGGCCGCGGGAGAGGCCGACTTGGCGATCCAGTCCCAGCTCAGCCAGGCGCTGCTGCGCCTGGACAACTCGCTGCGGTACGCGTACTCGATCGGCGCCGTTCACACCGAGGCCGGCGGTACGTACGTCGAATATCTGACCCTGGCGCCGGTGCCCGGCCAGTCAACCTACGTCAAGCGCTGTGTGCAGCTGCGGCTGACCGGGGCCGACCCGCAGAACCTGCAACTGCAGCAGCGATCCTGGAAGCAGGCGGCGCCGGGCAGCCTGACCACGTGGACACCGCTGGCGGCGAACCTGACGACGACCGCCGGGTCGGCGCCGTTCGTGCGCACGCAGCCCACCGCAGCGCTCAACCACCAGCTGCTCACCGTGCGGTTGAGCGCCCTTTCCGGCACGTCGGCCAAGAGCAGCGCGCTGACCTACACCGCTCTCAACACGTACGCGAGCACCGCGCTCGATGCCGATGGGAACGCTCTGGCCGCCACGGCGGAGCCCTGCTACGACACGGCGGTCCGGTCATGACGATGCGCTGGTTGCGGCCCACTGACGAGCGCGGGTCCCTGCCGCTGGTGATGCTCCTGACGATCGTCGGCATGGGCGCGCTGTCGCTGCTGGGCAACACCGTCGTCCGGCAGCTCGGCAACACCCGGTACGACGCCGACCGGTCCATGGCGTTGAACGCCGCCCAGAGCGGCGTCGAGACCGGCCTGGCCCAGTTGCGGGGCCTGCCGGTCAACGCCACCGGCGACGCGGCGCTGTCCAGCCTGCCCTGCGTCGCGGGCGCGGGCAGCCCGAACCTGGTTCTCTCCGGGGCGGTCGCCGCCGGCCGGCCGACGGCCTACACCGTCAACGTCTACTACGTGCCGTCCGTCCCGCCGTCGGACACCGACCAGGAGTCGTGGGCACGCACCAACCGCCTCGGCTGCGCCGCGGGTGGCGGGGTCAGCACCGCGCCGATGTACGCGCTGCTGGCCGCGACCGGCACGGCGGGAAACGCCAAACGGTCGCTGCAGGCCACCTACCTGTTCCAGAGCCGCACCAAGCCGAACGTGCCCGGCGGCACGATCAAGGTCTACAACAGCGACCAGTGCCTCGCCGCGCCGCGCGGCCCGGCCGACTCGCTCCCGCTGGCCGTAGGCGCGCAACTGGTCCTGGCGACCTGCGCCGCGAACGATCCGAAGCAGGTGTTCACCTACAATCCCACTCTGCTGGTCGAGCTCAAGGGCAGTGAGGGGTCGGCGAGCTTCCCGCACGGCGCCTGCCTTTCCGCGGCCAGCGTCGACCACACTCCCGTGACCTTCGCCGACTGCGACGCGACCAAACGCACTCAGATCTGGAGCCTGAACAACCGGGACAACTTCGAGGGCACCACCGACGGCGAGAACCCCAACGGCAAGTGCTTCAACGTCGACTGGACGACGGTGCCGCCCACCGTCGTGATCAACAACGTGCTGGGGAACAACAGCAACCGGGTCGCCAACACCCAGGGCGACGGCACCGACGGCACCCCGTGCAGCGGCATCTCCGGCGACTACACCAAGTACAAGACGTTCTTCCCGGACCCGAGCGCGGGCACCGGCGCTGCCGGCGACGTCACCAAGCAGCTGGTCAACTACGACCAGTTCGGCCGCTGCCTGGACGTGACGGCCAACGACGTCAATTACGCGTTCCTGGTCGTCTTCCCGTGCAAGCAGTCACCCAACAAGATCATCCAGTGGAATCAGGTGTGGTTCCTGCCCGCTGTCGCCACGGGCAGCACCTCGGGGCAGGGCCGGGTCTATCTCAAGGGCAGCAACGGCGTCACGACGTACTGCCTCTACAGTCCCGGTTCGACCGCGGCGGGGGCGTACGTGCGGGTTGCGCTGTGCGATCTGACGACCGCCATCCCCGCCAACCAAATGTGGACGCGGCGGGTGTTCACCGGCGTCAACCAGACCTCGTACCGCATCGAGTCGACGTTCGGGACGAACGCGTCGGCCCCGTACTGCATGCAGCCGTCGCCGACGGACTACTGGGACCAGTTCAGCGCCATGAAGATCAGCAAGCTGGTCCTGGCCGCCTGCACGGGTGCCAACCTGCAGAAGTGGAACGCCTCACCCAGCATCCTGAGCTCCGTGGTGTCGGACTACCGCGAGAAGTAGAAGCACGACCGCGTGTCCGCGCGCCCCTGGTCTGCGCGTAGAGCTCGGGGTCGAGCACGGCGACCGGCGGCATCTACTGCTGTTGCGTTCCCCGGCCACTGTCCGGACTCGCGCCCCGGCCCGACATCGAGCCGTTTCCCGGCGACGGCAGAATCACGCCGGCGAGACGGGGATAGCCGAGCCGGCCGAAGTCGCGGCGGTCCAGGTCACGAGGCGGCACGAGAACGATCTCGGCGGTGGTCGGCTCGTAGAACCACCCGCCCGCGTCGTCGTGCCGCAACAGCAGCACGTAGTGGCGGGGAACGACGTCGCCGATCAGCACCGGCACCGGGTAGCCGCGGTTCGCCTCGGTCAGCGCCTGCCGCAGGACCGCCCGGTCGACGCCGGGCACCGGCAGCGCGGGCCGCCACCGGTACCGGCCGCCCAGCGCGACCGGGTCCCGGTTCAGCCGCTCGCTGAGCCCCCAGGGCGGCGTCCCGGCGATCTGCGGCCACAGCACGTCGGTCTCGTCGTGGATGCGCTGCTCCTCCTCCTGCAACCGGCGCAGGAAGCGCTCGTCGGACTCCTCCGCGGTGCCCGGTCGGCCGCCGGTGGTCAGGTACAGCGCGTACAGCGGATCCACGTACGCCCGGGCGACCAGCACGGCGGTGGACCCGCACGTGGTGTCGTCGTACTGCCCGATCCGATTGCCGCGGAACTGCACCGCGCCGGGTCTCGTGGCATCGACCGGCCGCAGGCGGCTCCGCAACCAATACGGCGTACGCCCGGCGACTGTCGCGGCGAACGACGCGATCTCGGCGACCGGGTGCCCGGCCGCGAACGCCGCCGCGAGGTAGCCCTGCGCCGCCGGTAAGGCCCCAGCCAGCACCTCGTCGAGCCTGTCCCGCTGTACGGCAGAGAGCCGGTCGCGCAGTGCCGCGGCCCGGTCGGTCTGCGCGGCGCTGAGGGTGCCGTCGCGCCGGGCGACGACGCCGAGATATCCGGCCACCGCCCGCGCCGGGCCCTCGCGCACTGCGGGCGGCGACCCGGCGGCCGGCAGTACGGTCAGCAGAAGCAGCAGCACCGCCGTGATGGATCGAGGCTCGTCCTCGCGCGTCCAACGCATCCGGTCGCCTACCCACCTCGCCGCCGTCCTCACCCCGGCGGGGGAGGCCGGTGCCCGGGGTCCCCCGCTGCGGTACCTTGCGCGCATGCAGATCGGGGTACAGGCGGCGGTGCCGGTGTTGTACGTACGCGCCATCGAGTCCGCCCGGGACTTCTACGAGCTGTTCGGCTACCGCGAGGCCCAGACGGGCGGCGACAACGACGCGCGCTGGTCGTACCTGCAGTGCGGCGAGCACACCCTGTTGCTGGCGTCGGTCCAGCCTCCGCTGTTCCAGGCCGAGCTGCCCCTGCTGGTCTACCTGTACGTCTTCGACCTGCAGCGGGTCCAGCAGCGGCTCGAGGAGGTGGGGCGCCCGTACGAGGTGGTCGGTCGTCCCGACCACGCACCCGGCGGTGAGATCCGCGTCCACGACCCCGACGGCAACGTCGTCCTGGTGGGGCAACGCTCCCCCCGGACCGGGACCGCTGCCCCTGTCGACCCGGCAACCCGCTCCTCCCTGATCCGGCAGGCCGCCGAGGCGCTCAGCCGTCGCGGCGACGCGCCGGCCTCGTGCCAGATCGGCGCCCCCGACGGCGGCTCCTGTTCGCAGCCGGCGGAGGTCAAGCTCGCCGACACCTGGGGCGTGACGGTGTGGGGCTGCCTGACGCACGCCGAGGAGGCGCTGATCAACGCGCCGGCGGCCTTCATCGCCGCCGAGAACGACCAGGGCCTCGGCCCATGGCTGAGCCGCCGCACGCCCGGTGCCCCCTAGGTCTCGCCGTCATCGGCTGCGGGCCTCCCAGATCAACCCGAAGTCCGCCCGGCTGCCCTGCGCCGCGTTGTCGTCGGCGAGCGTGGGCGTGAAGCGGTACGGCCGCGTCTGGGCCGGCCGGGGACGCCACAGCCCGGGCCGGAGCCCGGTCGACCAGTTCCTGGCCGCGGCCGTCTCGCGCAGGGTCGCGTCGCCGAGCAGGATCCAGGTGCCCGGCGCGGCACACGAGGCGCCCGACCCGATGTCGATGCGCAGCCTCAACAGGGTGCCGAGCCGCTGCCCGCGCTCGTCCAGGCCGGTGAGATACAACCGGACTTCGGCGTCGACGTCGCCGCGATAGGTGACCTCGACACACGTGGCCGGTCCGGTGCCGGGCGCCAGCGCCGTGTCCGAGAACAGCGCCTGGCCGTGATCGTTGTCGGTCACCGTCACCGCCCCGGTCGCCCAGCTGTTGCCCGAGTTGACCACTGTCTCCGACAGCGACGCGTGGGTCGCCTGCACGACCACGCCGGCCACGGTCACCAGGCCGGCGAGGAAGGCGATCCGGCGGCGGTTCATCGCACCGCCCACGACCGGAGCTGCGACCCGGACGCCGCCTCGGCGAATGTCACCCGGTCGCGTCCGTCGCCCTTCGAGCGATAGAGCGCCGCGTCGGCCGACGCGATCAGGTCCGCCGGTTCCGTGCCGTGCGCCGGGCACATGGCCACGCCGAGGCTGGCCGACACCGGCGCGACCGTCCCGATGGCGCCGATCCGCAGACGGATCCGTTCGGCGACCGCCAGCGCCGCCGCGGCGTCCCGGCCGGGCATGATGACCGCGAACTCCTCGCCGCCGTAGCGGGCGACGAGGTCGGTGTCGCCGGCCGCCTGTGTGATGGCGGCGGCGATCAGCCGGAGCACCTCGTCGCCGGTGAGGTGGCCGAAGGTGTCGTTGAGCTTCTTGAAGTGGTCGACGTCGACCAAAGTCAGGGCGAGGTCGGTGCCGTCGGCTGCGGAGCGCCGCAGTTCGGCCGCGAACGCCTCGTCGAACCGCTTACGGTTGGCGACGCCGGTGAGGCCGTCGGTCTCGGCGGCGGACCGGATCTGCTCGGTGAGGGTGACGCGGTCCAGTGCCACCGAGGCGTGCAGGGCCGCCTGCGCGGTCGTCTCCACGACCCGGCGCTCGACCCGGCGCCGAGCCACCTCGACGACGAGCGCACCGGCGACCTTGTCGAGGGCGAACGGCACGACGACGATGTTGCGGGCGTCCGGCAGCATCCGGGCGAGCCACGGGTCGGTCCGGGGGTCGATGCCACGCTCCAGCTGGGGGCCCGCCGTGATGGCGCGCCGCAGCACCGAGCGCGGACCCGGCTCGCTGTCCGGGCCCACATCGCTCAGCGGGACGACCCGGCCGTTCCCGACGGTGACCGCGATGCCGCGCCGCTCGCCGCCCGCGCCGCGGCCGTCGATGTGCGCGAGCACGAGGGTGCGGCGCGCCGCCAGCTCGGTGTGGCCGAACTCGGCCAGCGCGGCCGCCACGGTGACGGTGTCCGGGGCCGAGGTCACCTCGAGCCCGAACTGGCGCAGCAGGTCGGCGTCGTGGCGGCGGCGCCGCAGTTCGCGCTCGTTCTTGGCGGCAAACGCGGCCGTGCTCAGCACCGCCAGCCACAGCGCGGCGAACTGGAGCCAGAGCGTGGCCCCCGAGACGTTGGGCCGGGTGTCCGCGAGCATTCCCAGGGTGATCGCGTCGACGAACAGCACCGTGATCACGCAGTGCCAGATCGCGATCCGGATGCCGGTGCGGAACGAGGCGAGCAGCGTGACGGCCATCGCGTGCAGGACGATCAGGAAGGCCAGGGCGTCGTGCTGGTCGGGCAGAGCCCAGTTCGCGGCGCCGAGGAGGATGCCGTCGCCGAGCAGCGACAGGGTCAGCGAACCCCGCGCGACGCGCCGCCCGGCCCGCAGGGCGAGCAACGACAGCGCGGTGACGGCGGGCCAGGCGACCGCCCAGCCGACCCAGGTGGTGTCCGAGCCGTGCGGCGCGTCGCTGAACCACAAGATGGCCAGCACCATGACGGCCAGGACGGCCCGCCAGCCGAGGACCCATCGGATGCGGTCGGCGATGGGCACCAGCTCACCGGGTTTGACCAGGCCGTGTCTCGAGGTGCGCGCATGTTCAGTCCGTCTCGGCACGGTGGTCCTCGTTCCGGGGGAAGGTCAGGTACGGGTCGCGCAGCACCGGGGCCAGCGACAGCTTGGGGTCTCGTTCCTCGCGCCGGTCGGCGATGAACAGGAACAGCCACATCGCGATGAGCGAGATCGCGAGGTACCACGGGTGCCCCGCGGTGGCGACGAGCAGCTTCCACGCGGTCTGTGCCAGGGCGGAAAGCAGGCCGGGGCCGGACGAGTGCGTACTGTCCGGTGATTCCGGCGGAGTGCGTCCCGCAGGCCGGCGCTCATCGTCCGCCGGCGCCGACGTGACCGGGGTCCCGGGCGACGGTTGCCGGGCCGACTTCGGTTCTTCCCGGGCCACGTCGAGCCATGAGAACGTGGCGCCCGCCGTGGCGTGCTGGAACCGGTTGTCGTCCGCGACCCGGACCGTCAGGCGATAGGTGCGGGTCTCGCGGGCGACCGGCGCCCAGCCGGTGGTGACGCCGGTGGCGCCCGCCGCGGCCAGGGCCGTCAGCGGGCCGTCGAACACGGTGCGACCGGTGAAGACGGCGCAGCCGCCGACGCCGACCTCCACCCGCAGGTTCAGCCCGCTGACGAGCGTTCCGGTGAGGTCGGTGGCGCTCAGGCGCACCTCGCGGCCGTTCCTGCCGCCGCCGGTGATCGACAGGCAGTTGCTGACGGTGTGGCCGGGCACCAGCTGCCGCGCCTCGAACAGCGCCCGTGAGCTGTCGCCGGCCGCGAGGGAGATCTGCTCGAGCCGGTCGGACGAGCCGGTGGCCGGTCCGCCGGCGGCAGCGAACAGCAGCATTCCGGCTGCGCCCAGGGTGATCAGCACGGGGGCGGTCAGCCGGGTGGGGGCGGCGTCGGACGGCAGAAGGTCAGCCAACGCCCTCTCCCCTCGGTGTCCCGGCCGGCAAGTGGCTATCGGTACGGGGTGGGCCCTGTTGAGGAATCACCCCTCCGGCATGGCTCAGCACATCCGTACCGGCGCCGATGGAAAGGACAGAAGGTCGAGGGAGGGGGCGCGATGCGGTCGCGCGCGGGCCGGCATCGCAGAGCCTGGGACCCGGCCGAGCAGGTTTCCGGAGCGCTGCTGGATCTGCGGGACGTGGTCGTCGCCTTCGTCGTGGGGATGCTGCTGGTGTCCGTCGCACCGGTCCTGTTCGGGTGGACCTCCACCGTGGTGGTCTCCGGCTCGATGGGACCGCGCATCCGGCCGGGCGATGTCGTGGCGGCCCAGCCGGTGCACGGCATCGGCCGGAGCAGCATTCCTCCCGGCACGGTCGTACTGGTCGAGGATCCGGTCGAGCCGGGCGAGCTGCTGATGCACCGCCTCGTGCGCTACGACGACGACGGCCGCCTGGTGCTGCAGGGCGACGCCAACGCGGCCCCGGACAGCACCCCCGTGCCCCCGTCGGACGTCGTGGGGATCGCCAAGCTCCGCGTGCCGTTCGCGGGCCTGCCGTTCCTGTGGGTGCGCCAGGGTGAGCTCATCCCGGTCGTGGCCGCCGCCGTCCTTCTGCTGGCGCTGATCATGTGGCAGCCGCGCGCCCGGAAACCGGCAACCGTTCTGCAACCGCCGAAAGCCTGGAGCCGCCCCGAGCTGCAACCGAAATGACACCCGGCTGGACACGAATCGCCCCGTGTCGCGAGAACCCCCTCTCGCCAGCCGGAAGACAGGAGCTCGACAAGTGTCCGACAACAAGCGTCGTCGCCGCGGCGCCCTCGCCGTTCTGGTCGGTCTCATGGCCTGCTCGGCCGTCGTGTGGCAGTCCTCGCACGCCGCGTTCAGCGCCACCACGTCCAACGGCGTGAACACGCTCGGCGCCGGTACGGTGAGCATCGCCGACAACACCGCTTCGGCCATGTTCGACACCGCGTCGGCGCCGCTGGCGCCGGGCGCCTCGGCCACGGTGTGCATGGGCGTGCAGTACACGGGCTCGCTGACCTCGCCGGCCATCCGGATGTACTTCACCGACGCCGCCGAGTACGACATGACAAGTGGAATCTGGGCGCCTCTGACCGACACCACCACCGCCGCTGAGGTCGACGACCTCACCACGCTGCGCATCCAGGTCAGCACGACCGATTCCGCGAGCAATCCCGGCAACAGCTGCGCCGGCACCTTCACCGACGTGACGCCGGCCACCAGCATCCGTACGCTCGCCACTGCCAACACCGACTTCGCGCACAGCCTGGCGTCGAACTGGGGAACCGTCACCCGCAACCAGTGGCGAACCTTCCAGTTCACCTACGCGTTCTCCTCCGCGGCGACCAACTCGGCACAGGGCGACGCGGTCCGATTCAAGGTCGTCTGGGAAGCACAGGCCTGATCGCCGTTGTGCTTTCTTTTGGCCGGATGACGCCGATCGGGTGTTCGTGAGGACTCGTACCGGCGGGCGCCACCGCCGGAACGGCGGTGGCCGTGTCGCGCGCTCGCTGGTCGCCGGCGCCCTCGTCGCCGCGCTGCTCACCGCGAACGCGACCCACTCGGCCTTCAGCGGCCGGACGACGAGCCCGGGCAACCAACTGAACGCGGGAACCGTGGTGCTCACCGACAATTCCGCCGGTCAGACGCTGATGACGGTGACCGGGCTCCGGCCGGGTGTCGCGCCCAGCCGGTGCGTCAAGGTCGTGTACGAGGGCACGCTGAACTCCACCATCAGGCTGTTCGGCGCCACGACCGGCGGCACCGGCCTCGAGGACCACCTCATGGTGTCGGTGACCCGCGGCGCCGGCGTGACCGGCACGTTCCCCGCCTGCACCGGCTTCACCGCGGACACCACCGACTACAACCTGCTGGGCCCGGGGGTGCTCTACAGCGGAACCCTCGCGGGATACCCGTCCGGCCAGGCCACCGGCCTCACCGACCCCAAACTCAACTGGGCCACCAACGAGGCGCACTGGTATCAGCTCACCGTCGACGTGCTCGACCCGGCGGCGGCGCGCGGCCGGTCGGCGACGGCGTCGTTCACCTGGGATGCGCGGGCATGATCACTCGCTCCTACCGTGCGCTCGCCGCCGCCGTCGCCGTCGTTGTCGTCCTGGCGTGGTTCGTCGTCGTACCCGCGCAGGCGGTCTTCATCTCCACGATCACCAACACCGGCAACTCGTTCGCCTCGGACACCGACTTCTCGATCAACGGCGCCCTGTACGTGTGGGGCGACAACGGAGGCGTCCAGCTGAGCCCGAGCCGGATCGGCACGGCGACCGGCTGGACCTCGGCCACGGTCGGCGACCACCTGGCGTGCGGGATCGCCGGCGGCAAGCTGTTCTGCCTCGGCAGCAACAACGGCAGCGGGCAACAGGGCGTGAACGACACGGCAGCGCACTACACGGCCCAGCAGGTCGGCACGGCGGACTGGACCACCGTCGCGGCCGGGTCCAACCACACGTGCGGGATCCAGTCGGACGGCACGCTGTGGTGCTGGGGTGCCAACAACTCGGGTCAGCTCGCGCAGAGCACGAGCATCACGTCGGCCAAGACGCCCGCCCAGGTGACGATCCCGGCCGCCGCGGGATGGTCGTCGGTGTCGGCCGGCACCGATTTCACGTGCGCCACCCGGACGGACGGCACCCTCTATTGCTGGGGCAGGAACTCCCAGGGCCAGCTGGGCATCGGCGCCACCACGCCCGGTTCTTCGAGTACGCCCCTGCCGGTCGCCGGCAGCGGGTGGACCTCCGTCGCGCTGGGCTACCAGCATGCCTGCGGCCTGCAGGGCAGCGCGCTGTCCTGCTGGGGTGACGGCGGCGCCAACCGGCTCGGCCAGGTCGGCACCGCTCCGTTCCCCTCGCCGGCGCCGGTCCTCGGATCCTGGACGAGCGTCACGGCCGGGTCGAACCACACCTGCGGTATCAACACCACCGGCCAGCTCTACTGCTGGGGCGACGGCGCATCCGGACGGCTGGGCCGCGGCTCCACCGCCTCCACCACCACCGGCCCGGCGCTCGTCGGCGGCATCACGACCACGTGGCGATCGGTGTCCGCCGGTCAGGCGCACACCTGCGCCACCCGGACCGACAACTCGCTCTGGTGCTGGGGCGCGAACACGTGGGGCCAGGTGGGCGACGGCGGGGTCACCGACCAGTACTCGCCCGTCAGGATCGGCGGATCGGTGTGGTCGACGGTGGCGCCCGGGGAGATCGCCAACCTGTCCTGCGCGATCCGCACGGACGCCACGCTGTGGTGCTGGGGGTTGACCGGTCTGCCGCTCTTCCTGCCCACCCAGGTCGGCACCGCCACGACGTGGCATCAGTCCGCGGTCGGCGACCAGTTCGCGTGCGGCATCCGCGACGCCGGCGCGCTCTACTGTTTCGGCCCGCAGTCCGGCGGCCGGCTGGGTACGGGCGACACCGCCAGCCACTTCGCGCCGACCGCGGTCACCACCACCGCCGGTACGGCGTTCAGCCAGGTCACCGCGGGCAACGTGCACGCCTGCGCGGTCGGCACGGACACCACGTTGTGGTGCTGGGGGGCGGCCAACTACGGGCAGACCGGGCAGGGCAACAACACTCAGCAGAACAGCCCGGTGCAGGTCACGAGCCCGGCCGCCGGCGGCTGGACCAGCATCTCGGCCGGCGCCCTCTACACCTGTGGCATCCGCTCCGACACCACCATGTACTGCTGGGGCCAGAACACCTTCGGCGAGACCGGCCAGGGTTTCTCGGGTACGCCGCAGACCACTCCGGCGCCGGTGACCAGCCCGGCCGCGACCGGGTGGGTGCAGGTGAGCGCCGGTTTCCAGCACGCCTGCGCGCTGCGCACGGACACGAAGATCTACTGCTGGGGCAGCGACGGCAGCGGCCGGCTCGGCCTCGGCTCCGGCGCTCCCCCGGCCCTCTCCCCCACCGCCGTCTCGGGCACCGGCGGGTACATCTGGGTCGGACTCGGCACCGACCACAGCTGCGGGATCAAGAACAACGGGACGCTGTGGTGCTGGGGCACGGGGTGGAACGGCCGCCTCGGCAACGGCGCCACCAGCGACAAATACGTGCCCACCCAGACCACCGGGTCGAGCGCGTGGCGCAAGGTGAGCGGCGGCAACCCGAACACCTGCGGGGTCCGCGCCGACAACTCCGTCTGGTGCTGGGGCGCCAACTCCCGGGGTCAGCTCGGTCTGGGCAGCTCGTTCACCGACCAACTCACACCCGTACGAATCGGCGTGACCGGCCGCCCCCTGGCCGGCGGTCCCGCCTCGAACATGATGTCGCTGATCGGCTACTAGAGCGACCCCGTGCGACGGTCCTGGCGGGTGCGCGGTCCGATCGCCGGCGTCATCGAGCTGCCCGGTTCGGCGGCAGGCCGAGCCCGCCTTCCTCGATCCGGCAGCGATTCTCGTCCCGTCCGGTTCCCGGCCGGCTCGGTGCGCCGGGTGTCGTTCCCGGGGGAGCCACCCGCATGGTGAACGTGCCGCCGTCGGCGCAGAGCACTGTCATCATCAAGGGGGACTGCGCAGCCAGGTAGCCGACGGTGACCGTGCGGCCGTCCATGACGATCTCGTGCGGCCGGGCCGCCCAGCCTCCGGCGCTCAACAGCAGCCGTTTCACCGGACCCCGCACGTGATCAAGGACCGGCACCAGGACGCGCAACTCCGCGTCGAGGTCGGTCGAACTGAACCACCAGTCCGCGTCGAGGGATGTGCGACGAGATCCGTTCGGCTCGGGCTGCACCTGAGGCGATGCGCAGGGGGTGGGCGAATGAGGCTGGTAGGTCGGTGATGCCATGAGAGGTTCCCGTCGTCAGGACCAACGCAGGCGCGGGCCCAGCCCGATGACAAGGGCGAGACGAGGTCCACCGAGGCCGGTGAAGGGCGCGGCTCCGGCACGTGCCGCGCCGCGCACGCCGGCCGAGGCCGGCACCGATGACGAAGCCACCGGTTACCACCCACTGTACGCTCTCGACACTCAGTGGCATGGCTGCGCGAGAGGGCCGCGCGGCTCGCGACAGCGTGACCGGCTACGGCAGCCGTGCGGGTAGCGTTTGGACATGGCGACCACGGTGCTACGCGTCCGGCTCATTGGCGGCGACCGCATGGACATCACGTACGACAAGCCGGACGTCTCCGACGAGGACCAGCTTGTCGAACACGTGATCGCGACACTGGCAGAGGATTCGGGTGTACTGCGCGCGAACCACGGTGACCGGCTCGTCGTGCTGTACGGGCGGGGGGTGGCGGCGATCGAGGTCGCGCCTCGCGGCGCTGTGCTCTGACGGGACGCCAACCCCGTCGAGCGGAGGCCGGCAGGCCGTCAGGCGGTGCGCAGGGCGATGGAGATGCCGATGCAGTGAGCGGCGAAGGCGACGACGGTCAGGGCGTGGAAGACCTCGTGGAAGCCGAACCAGCGCGGGCTGGGGTCGGGCCGCTTGAAGCCGTAGACCACAGCGCCGAGGGTGTAGAGCACGCCGCCGAGAAACAGGAACGTGACGACCGGAGCGCCGCCGGAGCGCCAGAATCCGGGCAGGTGGATCACGGCGACCCATCCCAGGGCGATGTACACCGGCACGTACAGCCACCGTGGAGCGTCGGTCCACAGGACCCGGAACGCGACGCCGGCCAGCGCGCCGCACCACACGATCCACAGCAGGGTCCGGGCCTGCCCGGGCGGCAGCACGAGCACGCAGAACGGCGTGTAGGTGCCGGCGATGATCAGGAAGATGTTGGCGTGGTCGAACCGCTGCAGCACCTTGTGGGTGCGCGCGCTCCAGGTGCCGCGATGGTAGACCGCGCTGATGCCGAACAGCAGCGCAGCCGACAGCGTGAACAGCGCCAGCGCGAGCCGGGAACGGGCGTCCGGGGACCACATGGTCAACAGCCCGCCGGCGGCGACCGCGAGAGGAAAGGTGCCGGCGTGCAGCCACCCCCGGAGCCGGGGCTTGAGCACGGCGTTGATGTGGTCCAGGCCCTGCTCGATCCGATCCTCCAGCCGATGCGGATCGGCATCCGGGCCTGTGCCCGGGTGGTCGTCGGCTTCTGTTCGCCGTGCACGGTCCGTACACACGGCACCGCGCTTACCCGGCTGTAGGTCGCGCTAACGTCGACTCGGCCTGAACCTGTCCTTGGCGGCGCAGGTGGCGTTCCAAGGCGGTGTGGTACTCCGCGGCGAACCGGGCCAGTTCGTCGATGTCCCGGACGACGCCCGCCACGTCGGCTGCGGCCTCGTTGCGACGGTCGCGCGCTTTCCGGTCGATGGCATCGACCATGTCCTGAGCATCGCGGACCATGCGGTCGGCCCGATCGCGGGCCTCGGCGAGCAGGCCCCGGGACTTCTCCTGAGCCTCGCGCACGTACACGTCAGCGGTCTGCTGCGCCTTCGCCAGAACCCGCTCCGGGGACCCCTCGCCACGGGCGGTCTCCGCCACGGCGGCGGCCCGGCGCGCCTCGTCGAGATGCCCCCGAGTCAGCCGGGCGTCGTGCTCGGCACGGTCGCATGCCTGACGGGCGCGGTCGAGCGCGGCGGTCGCCGCGGACAACTCGGCTCGAGCAGCCCGGCCGGGCCGGTCCGGGCCGGCGGCATCCAGCCTGTTCCGCAACGCGTCGTTCTCCTCGAGGAGTCTGATCATCTCTGCGGTGGCCTCGTCCAGGAGCACGTCGACGTCGTCTTTGTCGTAGCCACGCCGGCCGAGAGATGCCTTCGTGAACTCTGTGTTGTGGATGTCGGCCGGTGTCAAGGTCATGGTGCTCCCTGGGTCGCGGTGATGGGGGGCGCGATCGGATGGATGCCCGGCCGTGGGACGGCCGGCGGTGATCGTCGCCGGGGAGGCGCGAAACGCTGGAGCAAGGCCACTGTACGCGGATGATCGAGCAACCGCCGCAGTGCCGGCGAAGATGGGCGTGCCGGTCCGTGAAGAGTGCGATCAACTGCCCCGGCCCTGCACGGAATTCGCGGAGGGAAGTGGCGGGCGATTTCTGTGCTACGCTCGCCGGGTTGCAGTTTTGGTTTCCGGAGACGTTTTCAGCGCCTGATGGATTGGTGATCCATCCAGGCGCTTTTTCGTTTTGTGTGTCGGTTCCGGCGCAGGTCATCAACGCGGCGGCGTGCGGGTCCGCAGGGTGCGGTCCGGCGACAACTGCGAGGGAGCAGACATGACGACAGGCACTGTGAAGTGGTTCAACGGCGACAAGGGGTTCGGCTTCATCGCCCAGGACGGTGGCGGCGCCGACGTGTTCGCTCATTTCTCGGCGATCTCGGGAAGCGGATTCCGCAGCCTCGACGAGAATCAGCGGGTGGAGTTCGACATCGCCCAGGGCCAGCGCGGCCTGCAGGCGGAAAATATTCGCGTGCTCTGATCCGCAATTCGTCGAACGGCGGCCCGACTGGTTCAGCGGGCCGCCGTTCGGCTATGCCGGGGTGGGGTGCATGACCTCGTACGGGAAATGCAGCCGGACCGAGGTGCGGCCCGGCACCGATTCGGTGATCACGACGTCGGCGAGTTGCCGGGCCAGCCACAGCCCGCGGCCGTCCGGAGCGGTGCCGGCCAGCCCGGGGCGGCGGTAGCCGGCCGTGGCCGGAACCGGACGGCCTGCGGTGTCGTCGCACTGGACGATGAGGGTGTCGTGGCGGTGCCAGCAGCGCACACGCACCGGCGCAGCGCCGTGGCGCAGTCCGTTGGCGGCCACTTCGACGGCGGCCACGACGAGGTCGTCGGCGGGTTCCTCGGCGAAGTGGTGTCTGCCGGCCCACTGGTGCAGCACCGCGCGAAGCCGGCTCAGATCGGCCACGTCGGCCAAGATGATCTCGTGCTCGACGTCGGCCGGAGCGGGCTGCAGCGGCATGTCGTGTTCGATCAGGTAGCGCTCGGCGTCCCGGTACTGCGGGGACGGGACGCGGCCGGCCGGCGTGAGCAGGTAGCGGTGCGTGGCGCGGACTCCGTCGAGGACGGCTGCCGGATGGTGCCGCTGGTTCCAGATGCAGGTGACCGCCCCGCCGTACGGGTCGTAGGTCTCGTTGCACACCGCCTCGTAGGCCAGGTAAGCCACCGCACGGTCGGTTTGCATGCCGGCGTCCACGCCACCGGTCAGGTCGGGCTCGGCGACCACATGCACCCGGCGACCGGCGGCGTGTTGCTCCGCCAGGTGGCGGCGGAAGCCCTCGTAGGCGAATCCGAGCCGCTGGTAGAAGCCCGACGGGTTGCCCCACCGCAGCGCGCCGCCGAGGTCGCCGACGCGCCCGGCCAGCGCGGTGCGGGTGTCGCTGCCGACCACGAGCAGGATCTCGTCGTAGCGACCGGCCGAGCGGAGCAGCTCGGGTACGAGCACGGTGAGCAGTTCGTCGTCCGAGTCGGTGACCAGCGCGGTGTGCGCCGTGCCGTGGCCGTGTTCCCGTTCCGGCGTCATGGTCGTTTCACGGGTGGCGCCGGGCCGAGGAACGTGCACGTCATGTCCTGCAGTCCTTCACAAGGGGTACGCGGCGGCACACGCCGCGCTGTCAGGACGCATCAGACATGGGGTCGTTGTCGCGGTCCGGCTGCGCCCGAAACGGGTGCCGCAAGCGCTGCATCGTCTCCACGCTGCGGTCGGCCACCGGGCGGCGCGGCGCCGCAGTGGCAGACGTTTCGACCGAGAACGCCGGCACGGTAACGGGCACAAGATCTCCTCAGAAAAGCCAAAAGGGATGAACTGCTCCAAGGAGTACCCCGATTACCCGTCACCAACCCGCACGTGATTCACCTTCGGTGTCCGTTCCACGAAGGCGGAGGAAGTCATCGCACGCGCGCACGTCCGGCGCGGCCCGGGTCAGGCGGCGACGTCCAGGTGGCCGCGCATCTTGGCCAGAGCCTTGGTGAGCAGACGTGAGACGTGCATCTGCGAGATGCCGACCTGCTCGGCGATCTGCGTCTGGGTCAGGTTGCCGTAGAACCGCAGGCTGACGATCTTCTGCTCACGGTCGTCCAGCGCCGCCATCGCCGGCTCGAGCGCCAGTCGGGTCTCGGCGAGCTCGTACTCGCGGTCTTCCGCGCCGAGGGTCTCCCCGAGCTCGGTGGTGCCCTCGGCGCCGACCGGGGTGGACAGACTCGTCGCGTTGTACGCGCGGGCGCCCTCCAGGCCTTCCAGGACCTCTTCCTCACTGACGTCGAGGTAGGTGGCGATGTCGGCGACCGTAGGCGAACGGCCCAGCGTGTGGCTCAGCGCGGTGTTCGCGCCGGTGATGGCCAGGCGCAGCTCCTGCAGCCGGCGGGGCACCCGGATCGACCAGGTGCGGTCACGGAAGTGCCGCTTGAGCTCGCCCACGATGGTGGGGATGGCGAACCCGGCGAATTCGACGCCGCGGTCGGCCTCGTACCGGTCCACCGACTTGATCAGGCCGACGAGCGCCACCTGGAACAGGTCGTCGCTCGGCTCCCCCCGCCCGGCGTACCGGTTCGCCAGGTGCCGGGCCATCGGCATCCACGCCTCGATCGCCCGCTCCCGCACCGCCGGCCGTGACGGGTGCCCGTCCGGCAGCGCCGCCAGGGCGGCGATCAGTTCACTGGCCCGGTCGGTCGTCGCCGGCTCCTCGGCAGCATCAACGGTGCTGGTGGCGGGGCTGGCGACAACCGTCATGAACTGACTCCTCACGTCCTGGCTCCGGCGACAGCCGGCACCTCGCTCCCCCTATGCCCACTTCCTGGACCTGGTCAAACTCGGCCAAACAGCTCGTCGACGCCGCCGAACGGTGGATGGCCGACGTCGGGCGTACCCAGGCGCCCGCAGGCGTAGGGTGAGATCTGGCGGTTGAATGTCCGACTTGCTGCTGCCTTGGCCCTCGGCGGTTTCCCTCACTCAGGCAGAGGTGCAGCCATGACCAGCCACGAATGTCCCGAAGCCGCGCAGACGCCGATCGTCCGATGACCACGCCGGATGAACGCATCGTCCGGGTGAAACGCCTGGTCGCGGACGAGCCGACGCGCCCGGGTGACAGTCGCGGCACCGCGGGAAAGCTGCGCCGGCTGTGCAGTGCCGCCGGTCGGGCCCTGTCCGCCTCGGGCGCCGGGATCAGTGTGCTGGCCGGCAACGGGATGCCCGGTGTGGCCGCGGTGTCCGAGCCGGCCTACGAGCCGCTGGAGGAGTACCAGTTCTCGCTCGGCGAAGGTCCGTGCATGGACGCGGTGGCCAGTCGCCGGCCCGTGCTCGTGCCCGACCTGCCGGCCGAGGCGGTGAGACGGTGGCCGGGCTACACGGCCGCATTGCACGACAGCGGTGTGCGAGCGATGTTCGCGTTCCCTCTGCAGATCGGCGCCGCGCGCCTGGGGGCGCTCGACGTCTTCCGAACCGAGGCGGGCTCCCTGACCGCCGGAGAGTTCCGCGACGCGTTGACCTTCGCCGACGTGGCGGTGTCCACGCTGCTCGACGGTCAGGCTCGGGCGGCGCCGGGGTCGGCCGCCGACGGGCTGGACGACGACGTGGTAGGCCACCGGGCCGAGTTGTTCCAGGCGCAGGGGATGGTGGCGGTGCAGCTGGGTATCTCCTTGGCGGACGCACTGGCTCGGTTACGCGCTCACGCGTACGCCGAGGACAAGCCGTTGGGCGACGTCGCACGCGACGTGGTGGCACGGAGGGTCTCGTTCGACAGCGGCCGATGGTGACCGCCGCCGGTCCGGACATTTGCCAGAAGGGGCGGTAGACCGCTGTGACGACCGTTTCCCCCGAGCGGCTGGCGACCCTGTTCGTCGACCTCGCCGACACGCTCGTCGACGAGTTCGACGTGGTGGAGTTCCTGCAGATGCTCACTCGCCGGGTGGCGGACCTGTTCGCGACCGGCGAGGTGGGGTTGATGCTTGCCGATCACCGTGACCGGTTGACGTTCATGGCCGCCTCGGACGAGAGCGCCCGGCTCATGGAGTTGTTCCAGCTGCAGCACGGCGACGGCCCGTGCCTCGACGCGTTCCGGACCGCGCAGCCGGTGACCAACGTGGACCTGGCTGCCGCGGCCGCCAAGTGGCCGAGATTCGCCCCCCGCGCCGCCCTGGCCGGCTTCGAGTCGGTGCACGCCTTCCCGTTGCGGCTGCGCAAAGAGGTGATCGGTGCCATGGGCGTGTTCGGCAGCTCCACCGAGCTGGACGATGCGGATGCCCACATCGTGCAGTCGCTGGCCGATGTCGCCGTGATCGGGCTGCTGCAGGAGCGCGCCATCCGCCGCGGCGAGGAGCTGACCGGCCAGCTTCAGGGCGCTCTGAACAGTCGCGTCGTGATCGAACAGGCGAAGGGCATCGTCGCGCAGGCGCGCGCGGTGAGCCCGGACGACGCGTTCCTGCTGATCCGCGATTTCGCCCGCCGGAACAACCGACGCCTCGGCGAGGTGGCGGAAACCATCGTCACCGGGCTGCCGCGCCTTCCCGACCTGGGGCGGCGGTGACGCCCGCCCGCAGCGGGGCTCCGACCTCGTGCAGATGCTTCAGCGCCCGCCGGTACGACTCGATCAGGCTCGTCTCCTCGTAGGAGACGCCGATCCGGTCGCAGTACGCCCTGACGATGGGCTGCGCCTTGGGCAGGTTCGGGGTGGGCATCGCCGGGAACAGGTGGTGCTCGATCTGGTAGTTCAGCCCGCCCAGGGCCACGTCGGTGAACCGGCCGCCCTTGACGTTGCGGGAGGGCAGCACCTGCTTGCGCAGGAAGTCCTCGTCGCCGGTCGGGTGCGGCATGCCCTTGTGGTTGGGCGCGAAGGTCATCCCCAGGTACACGCCGAACACCGCGTGGTGCACGAGGAAGAAGACCACGGCCTGCAGCGGGGACAGCACCAGCACCAGCGCGGCCACGTAGGCGGCCAGGTGCAGCCCCATCAGGCTCGCCTCCAGGCCGCGGCGCTTCATGTCCGGGCGCCGCAGCGCCTTGATGCTGGATATGCGCAGGTCGATGCTGAGCAACGTCAGCAGGGGGAAGAACAGCCCGGCCTGGTGCCGGCTGACGAAGCCCTTGATGCCGCGCCGGCCCCAGGCCGACTCGGTGGCCCAGATCAGCACCTCGGGTTGCACGTCGGGGTCGAGATCGTCGTGGTTGGGGTTGTTGTGGTGACGGGTGTGCTTCTCATTCCACCAGCCGTAACTCATCCCGACGGCGACGTTCGCCACCATCCGGCCCACCAACGTGCTGGACGCCTTCGTCCGGAACACCTGCCGGTGCGCGATGTCGTGGGCCAGCAGAGCCGTCTGCGAGTACACCACGCCCAGCAGCCCGGCCACCGCCATGTTCCACCAGGACGAGCCGATCAGCGCGAAGGCGGCCCACGCACCGGTGAGCATCACCGTGACGACGCTCATGCGTACGGCATAGTAGGCGGGCCGGCGTTCGAGCAGTCCGGACTCGACGATCTGACGGTTCAGCACGGCAAAGTCACTGCCGGCGGTCTTCGGACGCGGTCTTGCCGGTGCACTCATGGAGCGACTCCTCACGAACACTGCTTGCCGGGTACGCCGATGGCGAGAAACCCGGCGAACGAAGAACTGACGACGGCCGCGGAGTCTGGACGGCCGACGCGTCACCGCCCGAGACGGTGCAACGTGTCCGTGCTGCCTACCCGTACCGCGAGGGGGTAAACAGGCCGGTCTGCTCGACCGGGCCGGCGCGGGCGCGCAACCGGGAGGAGCGCGCGTACGGTGGAAGGACACCCGGCTTCTCGACGTCTCCTCCGACGAGCGCACCGCGCCCGCCTTTCGATGGCGCGGACGTCGCCGACAGGAAGGCACCCCGATGAAGAGCACGAAGACCCGCACCCCACGAGCACAGGACAACGCCGTACGCCTGCGGATGGACGCGGTGCCGTCGCGCACCACCGTCCTCGACGGGGCCTGGTGGCCACGGTCGACCGACGCCGTCGCGGAGCTTCCCGCGCTCGTCGAAGCCCTGGCCGGTCTGCGCGGCCGGATCACGCACGTCCTGCTGAACGCCGGCGAGTGGGATCTACCGCACCCGCGTCGGACCACTGCCGGTGGTCAGACGGTGCGGCTGGGCTGGTTCACCTCCCAGCCGGCCGGGCTGATCACCATCATGGGCGACTTCGGGCAGGACCGTTTCGATCTGCTGGTGGTCCCGCCGGGAGCGAGCCGGGCCTCGGCCGAGACGGCACTGGCCGCCGCGGCCGACGCGACCGACAACCGCCACACGCCCGAGCTCCTCGCCGCGGTCAAGGCAGTCAACTGACTGTCGCTCCGGACTTCGGCGGCTCGACCCGTCAGGAAGGCAGCACAATGACCATCGCCAAGGCGGCCGTAGTCGCCGTTCTTCACGAGCGCGGCCAGCACGCCCGGGCCGACTTCGTCGACCGGAACCTACCCGACCGCATCGACCCCGCCCGCCACGGCGGGCTGCTGGCCACACTTCGCCTCAACGCGTCCGACCTGGCCGACCCCGACCCGTCCTGACCCGGCCGTGCGCGCGGCCCGCTCGACCCGGACGCCGCACCAGGAACCAGCCCGTTGGACCACCACGTCCACGTCATCGCCGCCGACGAGATCGCCGCGACCAACCGGCTGCTCCGCTTCGACCCGGACGCGGCGTTCACCGTCGAGGACGAGGCGCTGGCGTGCGCCCGTACGGTCCTCACGCGCGGCACCCGCATACATGAACAATGGTTGCCGGGTTTCCAGGCCTGGCGCACCGTCCACCCGGAGACCGGAACAAGCTGCAGGCGGAGATCGCCGAGTGGGCGCGCACCGTCCGAGGCCATGTCGAGGAGCTCGCGGCCGAGCGCGCCCGGCACGAGCGCAACTTCGACGGCGCCCTCGTCATCCCCCTGGTCCAAAGGAGTGCGCGGGTCGGCGGCCGGCAGCGCCAGCGATCGCAAGCAAGGACGCACAAGGGCTGCGGAGACGGGTATTGGGGCCGAGCCGCCGGCACCTCGCGCACTGTGAGTGCACGATCCGGCGGTAACCCCACCGCGGATGGGCGCGACGCAGCTCGTGGATCAACGCTTCGGTTGCGGCGGGCGCGCACAGCAATGGGCGCCGCCGTCATCGCGGCCGAGCGCCGCGCAGCGGATGGACACGGCTGAGGTCGAGGGGACCACGAGATCAACCTGAATCAGGCGCCGCGCCGGCCGACGAAATCGCCGAGCGCCACGCCCGCGGCCAGGGCCAAGCCGATGGCGAGCGCAAGAATGATCGTGACCAGGCCGTGCACCACGTCGTGGGTGGCCAGCTGATAGAAACCGCGATAGGCGGTGAGGCCCGGCAACAACGGGATGATCCCGGACAGCAGGATGATCTGCGTGAGCGCGCCCGCGCCGCGGCGCGACACGCCGGTCGCGAGTCCGACGACGGTGGCCGCGGCGCCGGTGGCCGCTACGGAGCCGAGATCGGTGAACAGGGTGATCGCGCCGTAACAGGCCCAAGCCGTACCCCCTGTGGCGAAGGCTGCGGGCAAGGAGCGCAGCGGCGCATAGCTGGCCAGCGCGAACATGGCGGCCGACGTGGCGGCGGCCGCCGCGGAGAGACCGAAGCGGGCGACGTCGGCTCCGACCGGCTCGGAGGGATCGAGGTTGATGTCGAGCACGAGGCCCAGTTTCAAGCCGAGGATGACGCCCGCGAGCAGCCCGGCCGACAGCAGCGCGATCTCCGCCGCGCGGCCGGCGGCCGTGACGTAAAAGCCGGAGATGGCGTCCTGGACGGTACCCACCACCGACAATCCGGAGAGCAGGGCCGTGATGCCGGCCGCGATGACCAGTGACGGCTGGGTTCCCGAGGGCAGCGCGCCGGCCGCGAACAGTGCGAGCGTGGCAGTGGTGGCCACCAGCGCCCCGGCGAGCTGGAGGAAGAACGGCGCGACACCCCACCGGTTGAGCAGCCGGCCGAGTCGGTCGATGAGCGCGGTCACGGCACACGCCGTCATGGCGATCATCGCCGAGCCACCGAGCAGGACCGCCACCGCGGCGGCCAGTCCGGCCCACCCGGCGGTGGCCACCCAGCGGGGGTACGGATGGCGGGCGTCGACGGCCGCGGCCATGGCGGACGCGGCGGCGGGGACGGTCATCCTCGCCCGCATCACCTCGTCGACGATCCGGGTGGTCAGGGCCAGTCGTGTCAGATCCGTGGTGCGGTGGTGCGCGAGCCGCATCGTGGTCACGGGCGCCGCCACGTTCCCGCGATGACAGCACATGGTGATCGAGTTGAACGTGATGTCGACGTCGACGGCGGGCAGCCCGCAGGCCGCGGCCAGCCGCATCATCGTGGCGGAGGTCTCGCCGGCCGGCTCACCGGTGGAGAGCAGCACCCCACCGACCTGCATACAGAGGTCAAGGACCTCGAGCACCTGCATGTCCGTCGGCACGTCCGGTCCGATGTGCCGGAGCAGCTCGGCGGTGGGCTCCCCGCCACGCATCAGGTCGCGCGCCTCGCGCCGCACCACTCCGCGGAGCCGGTGGACCATCCGGCCCCGTTGCATGCGTTCCCTCTCCGTCTGTTCCGCCGCGGTTTGACATCCAACGAATCATGTCGGCTTGGGACACGGCTGGTGCTGACGGCGAGCTCAGGTGCGCTGAGGCCTGCGGGTCACGCGGCGTGGAGCACAGTCCGGTCCCTCCGCGGCCGAAGCTTCGCACCGTGCACAGCCCTCGATCGGGACGGACAAACGCCGAAGTCGTCAGGCGCTCAGGCGCCGGACGCGGAAACGCGCGACGACGGCGGGGGCACCGGCACCACGAGAGGGACGGGATTCGGGACCGCCGCAGGCAGGACGGCTCCGACAGGAAGGCCACGCAGGGGACGGCCGCCGATCGGCGTGACCGCCGAGCCCACGACGCCGCGGAATCGACGTTTCGGCCGCTCAGATGGTTGGTCCATGGGCGGCGTTCCGCGGCGGGCCCGCCGGGTCTCCTCGAGCTCGGGGCTAACGCCGCTGGTGGAGCTTTCTCCCACGACCGGCAAGGGAGAAAGCATCCGTGAAGCACAACTGCTCCCGGCCCCGCGCCGACCGGTCCGGACGCATCGCGCGGGCCTCGTCTCGTCTCGGAGCGCTAGGTCTGCCGCCTGGGCACGATCATGGCCGGGACGGGCACGTGGCGCAGGATTCGCGACGCGACCGAACCGAGGAACACCTGTGACGCGGGGGCGGCCGCTCCGGATCCGAGCAACAGCATGTCACCGTCTTCCCAGGCAACGTCGTCGACGGCCCCCCGCCAATCGACGCCGGTTCCGATCACGACGTCCACGTCGGGAAGCGTCACCGTGGAGCGGACGTCGTCGAGTTGACGGGCCGCCGCCTCCATGGTTTTGCGCGCCCACTGCCGGACGACGAGATCCTCGGCGGAACGCTCGATCGACATGCCGAACGATCCCACCGGTGAGACGTGGAACGACACGATCCGCAGCCGCGCGTTCCACTGCTTCGCCAGTTCGGCGCTGGTGGCGATGAGCCCCACCGCGTCCGCGGCGCCCCCGTAGGCCACCGTCAGCCGCCGAACGGGAACGGGACTCGCGGGATAACCACGCGGTGCAAGCGCCACCGGCACGCGCGAGGTGTAGATCAGCCGCTCCGTGACACTTCCCAGGGTGACCCGGCCGAGCAGACCGGAGGACGACGACCCGACCACCACCAGATCCGCGCCGTGCCGACTCACCAATTCGGTCAACCCGTTGGGGATCGAGGTCGCATCGTGGACCACCACGGAGATGTCCAGGTCGCCACGCACCTGTTCGACCACCCGTTCCAGCGAGGCGGTGGCCCGGGACGCGAGGTAGCCGCGGTACTCGTCCTCGATCGGATCGACGCCGGCCGGCAGCGACCGCTCGACGACGACGGCGGCGATGACCTTCTCGCCCGTGGTGCGGGCCAAGCGCGCCGCCAGGTTGACCGGCGCGCTGCCCAACCGGCTCGAGCTGAACGCGGCGATGATCGTCATCGGAAGGCCTGTGCCGCCGACGCCACCGGAGTCGCCACGATGTGCGTGACCGGCACGGTGGGATACTCGGCGCGGGCCCGGTCGACCACTTCGAACCGATGCCACACGGATTCGTCGAGCGGCAGCGTCGCGATCACGATCTGATCCGGGTGGAAGGTGTCGACGGCGTTGGCCAGAGCGCGCAGTGGCCGGTAGTCGCCGAGCGCGCCGTCGGCACGGTGGTTCTCGGAGCGCAGGGCCGACACCGTGTGCTCCAGCCGTGCGCTGGCCGCCTGCTGGGTTGCCTCCATCACGTCGAGCGGGCCATGGGTCGCAGCGACGCCGGTCTCGATCGGGCTGGCAGGCACCACGACGTAGTACTGGGAGGCATGGTCGGCGCCGATGCGGCGCAACTCGTCGAGCAGCTCGGCGGAGTTGGCCGTCTCGTTGGCCAGCACCAGGACCCGGCGGGGTTCGACAGCCGGAGCAAGCTCGGCCGGCACCGGACGACGGGCGATGAAGCGCTTGTTGGCGACGTAGAAGACGATCACGACCGCCCAGGACAGCAGGCTCAGGATCAGCTGCGACCGCGAATCCTTCGAGAGGCCCATCTGCGTCAGAATCGCCACGATCGCCGCGACCGTGAAGATCGACAACACCGGGAACAACCACATCTTCACGCGAAGGTTCGCCGACCCGATGCGACGCCGCAGCACGATCTGAGAGATGCCGATGAGGCAGTAGATGAACAGGATGACGGCGCCGCTGGAATTCAACAGGAACGCGAAGACCGTGTCCGGCGAGACCGCCGCCGCGATGACGCACAGGAAGCCGATGATCGACGACACGAGAATGGCGACGGCGGGAACTCCACGCTTGGTGACGCTGACCAGTTGCATCGGCGCCTCACGGCGCGCGGCGAGGACGAAGAGCATGCGCGATGCGGTGTACATGCCCGAGTTCAAGCAGCTCAGCACCGCTGTGAGCACCACGGCGTTCATGACGTGGTCGGCGTAGGGCAGCCCCATCTCGGTGAACGCGGCGACGAACGGCGACGCGGCGACCAGCTGATCGTTCCACGGAATGATGGCGGTCAACAGGAAGATGGAGCCGACGTAGAAGATCGCGATGCGCGCGATCACCGAATTGGCCGCCTTGGCCACCGCCTTTTCCGGATTCTTCGACTCGGCCGCGGCAATGGTGGCCACCTCGGCTCCCGTCATCGAGAAGATCACGGTCACAATGGCGGCGGTGATGCCGACGAACCCGTGCGGCAGGAATCCGCCGTGGGCTGTCAGGTTGGTGAAGTTCACCGACTTGTCCGGCCACAGACCCAACACGAAGGCGGCGCCGAGCGCGAGGAAGGCGATGATCGCGGCGACTTTGATGCCGGCGAACCAGTACTCGAACTCGCCGAACGACGAGACCGAGAACAGGTTCGTCAGCGTCATGGCGGTCAATAGCACCAGCGAGCACAACCACAACGGGATGCCGGGTATCCAGTACTGTACGATCTTCGCTCCGGCGATCGCCTCGAACCCGACGATGATCACCCAGAAGTACCAGTAGAGCCAGCCGACCGAGAAGCCGGCCCAATTTCCCAGCGCAGCGCGCGCATAGTCGGCGAACGACCCGGTCGAAGGGTTGGCCACCGCCATTTCTGCGAGCATCCGCATGACCATGATGACCAGGAACCCGCACATCGCATAAGCGAGGAACGAACCGGGTCCGGCGCTGTCGATGACGACGCCGGAGCCGACGAACAGTCCGGCTCCGATGACTCCGCCGATAGCGATCATCCTCAGCTGGCGGTCGCTGAGCCCTTTCTTCAAGCTTGTTGCGCTCATGGAAACCCTCCGGCTCCATCGGCATGTCCCGCTGCGCGCACGCGCAGGGGATGGCGAAATCAATCGCAGTCTGGATGGGACGACGCGAACGGTTCGCGGACCGAATACGAGGCCGGCTCTCCGAGGTAAACAGCCGGAGAGCGCGCCTGATTCATCAGGTCCTCCGCTGCGTTACGTGCATGGGATCGTGCTATAGGCCACAGTGCAGGGCACGGTGGTTGCCGGTCAAGTGGTAGAAGCGGCACATCGCGGACTTTCGCGAAGTCCCCAATAGAGACGCCCATGGTTTGAATGGTGGCGGGGGTCGTCAGGAAACAGCTGTGAACCGCGCCATCTGGCCGCCGCGCGCAGGGATGGGGGCCTGTCCGCGACATGGCCTGCCGCGGTCCCGGCCCGCCGCGCTCACTGACTGCCGATGCTCGAGACGACCCAGTCGTGGAAGGCCCCGATGTGGTGCTCGGACGGAACGAGGACGCCGCCCCTCGCGTACGCGCGGGAGTCCATCGCCGGCTGGCACCGCTCACACGCGTCGAAGTCCTGCCGGTTGACCCGGTGGAACAGCTCGACCGAGGAGGAGACGTCCCGGCCGGACGAGACGACCGCCTTGGAGTACAGCCAGTCGCACTCCACGATGGTGCGGTCCTGCGCGACCGGGAACATCCGGTGGAAGATGATGTGGTCGGGCACCAGGTTGATGAAGACGGTGGGCTTGACGGTGATGGCGTAGTAGCGCCGGTCCTGCTCGTCGTGCACCCCTGGCAGCTTGTCGAAGCCCTCACTGCCGTCGACGGTGAAGCCCTTGATCTCCTCGCCGAATTCTGCGCCGTGGCCGACGAAGAACTGCGCGGCATACCCGTCGGCGAACTCCGGCAGAACCTCGGTGAGCTCGGGGTGGATCGTGGCGCAGTGGTAGCACTCCATGAAGTTCTCGACGATCAGCTTCCAGTTGGCCTTCACGTCGTACGTGATCCGCCGGCCGACCTGGAGGTCCTCGATCTCGTACGCGTCGATCGCCTCGAGCGACCCGAGCCGCTCGGTCACCGCCCCCTGCACCTGCTCGGCGAACGACGGCGGCTCGTCGGCCAGGCAGACCCAGGCGTACCCGAGCCACTCGTGCAGGTGCACGGCGACCAGGCCGTACTCGGTACGGTCGATGTCCGGCATGCTGGTCAGGTTCGGGGCGGCGATGAGCTTGCCGTCTAGCCCGTAGGTCCATGCGTGGTACGGGCATTGGAAGGCGCGCTTGACCTCGCCCGCCTCGTCGGTGCACAGCTTGGCCCCGCGGTGCCGGCAGATGTTGAGGAAGGCGCGCAGCCGGCCGTCGCGTCCGCGTGCGACCAGCACGCTTTCCCGGCCGACCTGCACTGACCGGAAACTTCCCGGCGTGGCGAGGTCGCTTGCGCGCACGGCGCAGAACCACATGTTCTCGAAGATGTGCGACTGTTCCCGCCGGAAGACGCCCGGATCGGTGTAGTACTCGCCGGCCAGCGTCGGGATGAGGCTGGCGGGCAGGTTGACAGCAGTCACGGGTACACCTCAAGGAGGGCCTCGGGCGACGTCGAGAAGTCACGCCGCGGGTCGAACAGGCTGATGGGATGGGAGGTGGAGCCGGCGGTAGCGAGATCGGCGAGCACCTCGCCGACGACCGGCACGAACTTGAAACCGTGCCCGGAGAACCCGCAAGCGACGGTGACCTGTGGGTGCTCCGGATGGTTCGCGATGACGAAATGCTGGTCCGGAGTGTTCGTGTACATACAGGTCGCCGCGCGCAGGAAACGCCCGGGCAGAGTGGGCAGCACCCCGGCCAGGTGATCACCCATGGCGCGGATCTCCTCCGGGTGCACCTTCCGGTCGATCGTCTCCGGAGTGCAGATCTGCCCCCGGCGGAAGAACGCGACCTTCGCTCCCCCTTCCGGACCGTCGATGGCCGGAAAGCCGTAGATCTGTGTGGCGGAAGCGTCCTCGTGGATGTAGACGGGATGGCGCTCGGGCCGGAACGCGGCCACCCCGGCCTCGGGCTGCCACCAGTACATGACCTGCCGCTCCACGGCGAACGGCAGACCCAGGTCGGCGAGCAGATCGGGAGCCCAGGCGCCAGGACAGATCACCAGCTGATCGGCGGTGTACACACCGTCCACGGTCGTGACCTGCACGCCGCCGCCGGCCGACGCCTTCCAGCTGCGGACCGGCTCCTCGTAGCGCAGATCGGCACCGGACCGCTCCGCCAGCTGCAGGTGGGCGGCGACCGTCGCCTCCGGGCGTGCGAAGCCGGCCATCGCCTCGTACAGCCCGAACTCGTCGTCGTGCGGGCTCAGCGTCGGGAAACGACGACGGATCTCGGCGGCGTCGAGGACCTCGTGCGCCAGGCCCCACTGCCGGGAGGCGCGGAGGCTGCCGGAGAACGTGAGGCTGTCCTGTCTGCCGATGAACACGCCACCGGTGAGCGAGAAGATGTCCCGTCCGGTGTCGCGCTCCAGTTTCTCCCACAGCTCGTAGGCACGCAGAAGAAGCGGCACATAGGCCGGGTCCTCGAAGTACGACTGCCGGATGATGCGCGAGCCGCCGTGGCTGGACCCGCGGTTGTGCACGGGTCCGAAGCGCTCCAGGCCGAGGACCCGCCGCCCTCGGGCCGCCAGGTGATAGGCCGCGGCGCTGCCCATGCCGCCGAGTCCGACGACGATGACGTCATAGCTTGCCATTGGTCTGTTGCCCCATTTCCGGGATCGGCCGTCAACGGCGGATGTGCTCCATCTGCGGATCGAACAGCGGCTCCTCGGCCACGGTCGCCGGCAGGTGCTCGCCGAAGTACTCGATGGTCACGGCGGTGCCGGGCACCGACACTGCGCTGGGAAGCCAGGCGTACGCGATCGTGCGCCCGATGCTGTAGCCGAAGGAGGCGCTGGTGACATAGCCGGCGGGGTCGCCCGCCGCGAACACCGGTTCCTTGCCCATGACCACCGACGCCGGGTCGTCCAGTGTCAGGCAGGTGAGCCGGCGCCCCGCGGTCTCCGCCGAGCGGCCTTCGAGGGCTGCGCGGCCTACGAAGTCGCCCTTGTCCATCCGCACGGCGAAGCCGAGGCCCGACTCGTACGGATCGTGCTCGGTCGTCATGTCGGTGCCCCACGCCCGGTAGCCCTTCTCCAGCCGAAGGCTGTTGAAGGCGCTACGCCCGGCGGCGATGACGCCGTGCTCCTGGCCCGCGGCCCAGAGCGTGTCCCAGAGCTTCAGGCCGGTGTCGGCGCCGGTGTAGATCTCCCACCCGAGCTCACCGACGTAGGACAGGCGCATCGCGGTGACCGGGACCTCGCCGATGTAGGCCGACTTGGCGCGGAAGTACTTGAAGCCGGTGTGGGACAGGTCCGCTGTGGTCAGTGGCTGGACGAGCGTCCGGGCCAGCGGGCCCCACAGGCCGATACAGCAGGTCCCGGCCGTGATGTCGCGTATCTGGACCGAACCGTCGGCCGGTAGGTGCCGGCGCATCCAGTCCTCGTCCAGCGGGCCGTTCGCGCCGACCTGGAACACGCTCTCCCCGAGGCGCGCCACCGTCAGGTCGCTGCGGATGCCGCCGTCGTGGTCGAGCATGAGGGTGTAGGTGACCGAGCCCACCGACTTCGCGAGGTTGTTGGTCGTCATGCGCTGCAGGAAATCCAGCGCGCCGCGACCGGTCACCTCGAAGCGGGTGAGCGGCGTCATGTCGTACATCGCGACCCGCTCGCGGGTCGCCTTGGCCTCCGCCGCCGCGATCGGTGACCAGTAGCGCGCCGACCACGCGTCGCGGCCGGGAACCTCCACGGAGTCCAGCAGGCCGGCGTTGGCGTCGTACCAGTACGGCCGTTCCCAGCCGGCGCCTTCCAGGAAGAAGGCACCGAGTTCCTGCTGACGGGCGTAGAAGGGGCTGGTGCGCAGCGGCCGGGGCCGTTCCATGGGCTGCAGCGGATGGATGATGTCGTAGACCTCGACGAAGTTCTGCCGGCCGCGCTCGGCGATGTAGTCGGGGGCCAGCTGCACCTGCTCGAAACGGTGCAGGTCGCACTCGTGGACGTCGGTCCGCGGCCGGCCCTCCACGAGCCACTCCGCCATGGCGCGCGCGACGCCCGCCGAGTGGGTCACCCATACCGCCTCGGCTACCCAGAAGCCTGCGAGTTCCCGATGCTCGCCCATGAGCGGCGCCCCGTCGGGAGTGAAGGAGAAGATGCCGTTCATGCCCTCCTCCACTTTGGTCTCGGCCAGGGACGGCAGCAGGGCGACGCTCTGCTCCCACGCCTGCTCGAAGTCCTCCTCGGTGAACGGAAGCACCGAGGGCATGACCGGCGCCTCGGCCGACGAGAGCACCTCGTCGATCCGGACCGGCATCGGGCGGTGCCCGTAGTAGCCGATGCCGATGCGGTCGCCGTGCTCGCGGTAGTAGAGGTCGTGATCCTGATGGCGCAGGATGGGGCTACCGGCCTCGAGGGCCGGATCGGTGACCCCGACGAGCGACGCCACCTGACCGGTCTTGGCGTACTGGTGCGCCAGCGGCAGCAGCGGGATGGTCAGGCCCACCATCTCCCCGATCCTGGGGCCCCAGAAGCCGGCCGCGCACACCGCGATGTCGCAGGCGATGAGACCCTGATCGGTCTGCACGCCGGTGACTCGTCCGTCCTCCTGCGCGATGCCGACCACGGTGTGGCCGCCGAGGAACCGGGCGCCGCGCTCGATCGCGCGCCGCGCTTGCGCCTCGACCGCCCGCACCGGCTTGGCCAGACCGTCGGTGGGGACGTACAGACCGCCCAGCACCTTGCTCGCTTCGAGCAGCGGGTGCCGGGCCGCGCACTCTTCGGCGCTGAGCAGGACACCCTCGACGCCCCAGGACGTGGCCAGGCCGTGCTTGCGCTTCAGGTCGGCCCACCGCTCCTCGGTGGTGGCGACCTCGAGGCCGCCCACCTGCCGGAAGCACCACTGGCCGTCCAGCGTCAGGTCACTGAGCTTGCGTACCGTGTAGGTCGCGAACTCGGTCATCGTCTTCGAGCCGTTCGTCTGGAACACCAGGCCAGGCGCATGGGAGCTCGAGCCGCCGGTGGCGAAGAGCGGTCCCTGGTCGACCACGGTGACATCGGTCCAGCCGCGGTCGGTCAACTCGTCGGCGAGCGAAGCGCCGACGATGCCGGCGCCGATGATCACCACGCGGGAGGGCTTGGTCATGAGCGTCCTTTCAGGTGGCTCGGTGCGCGACCCCTGCGTGTTCGACCAGCTGCAGCGAGTAGCGGAATACGCAACAGAATGCGTCGTACGCAACGCGTAGTCAAGACATCCGATGAGAGTGAAGTTTCCGGTCCTGAAGCCTGCTACGGGCTCATGGCCGAGACGCGCAGACAACGTCGTCATCGGCGCGGCATCGAGTGCCGCCGTCGAGGCTGAACGTGCCGGACGTGGTCAGGTGCTCCATCCGTGCGGTCATCAGAACATGACCACCGAGCGCAGCACGTCGCCGTGGTGCATCTTGTCGAACGCGGCCTCCACTTCGTCGAGCTTGATCCTCTCGGTGACGAACGCGTCGAGGTCGAGGCGGCCCTGCCGGTACAGCTCGACGAGCATCGGGAAGTCACGCGACGGCAGACAGTCGCCGTACCAGCTGGACTTGAGCGCCCCACCGCGGCCGAAGACGTCCAGCAGTGGCAATTCCAGCGTCATCTCCGGCGTCGGGACGCCCACGAGCACCACCGTGCCGGCCAGGTCACGGGCGTAGAACGCCTGCCGGTACGTCTCCGGCCGGCCGACCGCGTCGATCACGACGTCTGCGCCGTTCCCGCCGGTGAGATCCCTGATCGCTTGGACCGGGTCACCGGCGCCGGCGTTGATCGCGTGGGTGGCGCCCAGTCCCTTCGCCCCGTCGAGCTTGCGGTCGTCCAGGTCGACGGCGATGACCGTCGTCGCGCCGGCCAGATGCGCGCCGACGATCGCCGCGGTCCCGACGCCACCGCACCCGATGACCGCCACGGAGTCACCGCGGCCCACCGCGCCGGTGTTGAGGGCGGCGCCCAGCCCGGCCATGACGCCGCAGCCCAGCAGCCCGACCGCAGCCGGCGACGCCGAGGCGTCCACCTTCGTGCACTGGCCCGCCGCCACCAGGGTCTTCTCGACGAAGGCGCCGATCCCCAGCGCCGGCGAGAGCGGCGTGCCGTCCGCGAGGGTCATCTTCTGAGTCGCATTGTGGGTGTCGAAGCAGTACCACGGCCGGCCCCGCCGGCACGCCCGGCACTGACCGCAGACTGCGCGCCAGTTCAGGACGACGAAGTCGCCGGGAACCACCCCGGTCACCCCGTCACCGACCGCCTCGACCACTCCGGCGGCCTCGTGGCCGAGCAGGAAGGGGAATTCGTCGTTGATGCCGCCCTCGCGGTAATGCAGGTCGGTGTGGCAGACGCCGCAGGCCTGCACCTTGACCAGGGCCTCCCCCGGGCCCGGATCGGGGACGATGATCGTCTCGACCGAAACGGGTTCGCCCTTGCGCCGGGCGACGACTCCGCGTACCTCGTGTGCCATCGTGGTTGCGCTCCTGTCCGTGAGTTGATGAGCGGGAAGACGGCCGCGCGATCGGGGTGCAACACACCGGAGCGCGCGACGATCGGCGGGCACCGTGGTCGAGCGCCAGGCATTCGACGTCGCGCCCGACCGGGTCGGCGGGGCGTCAGAAGCCCGTGTAGAGCGGATGCCGGTCGGCGAGCTTGGCAACGCGGTCGCGCAGGTCGGCGCCGACCGCGTGGTCGAAGCCCGGGTGCAGTGCTGTGGCGATCACCTCGGCCACCTCGTGGAAGTCCTCGGGACCGAAGCCGCGGGTGGCCAGCGCCGGGGTGCCGATGCGCAGCCCGGAGGTGATCATCGGCGGACGGGGGTCGAACGGTACGGCGTTCCGGTTCACCGTGATCCCGACCTGATGCAGCCGGTCCTCGGCCTGCTGTCCGTCGAGTGCCGACTCGCGAAGATCGACGAGCACCAGGTGCACATCCGTGCCGCCGGTGAGCACCTTCACCCCGGCCGCCGGATCGCTACCGGCAAGGCGCTCGGCCACGATGCGAGCCCCCGCCAAGGTGCGCGCCTGCCGGTCGCGGAAGTCCTCCGAAGCAGCCATCTTGAAGGCGACGGCCTTCGCTGCGATCACATGCTCGAGCGGACCACCCTGCTGCCCCGGGAACACCGCCGAGTTCAGTTTCTTCGCGATGTCACCGGTGGCCAGGATGACGCCACCCCGGGGGCCGCCGAGCGTCTTGTGGGTGGTGGTCGTGACCACGTGCGCGTGTGGCACGGGATTCGGGTGCAGGCCCGCCGCGACGAGGCCGGCGAAGTGCGCCATGTCCACCATCAGGTAGGCGCCGACCTCGTCGGCGATGCGGCGGAAGTGCGCGAAGTCGAGGTGGCGCGGATACGCCGACCAGCCGGCGATGATGAGCTTCGGCCGGTGCTCGCGTGCCAGCCGCTCGATCTCGTCCATGTCGACCAGGCAGTCGGACTCGCGAACGTGATACGCGACGACATTGTAGAGCTTGCCGGAGAAGTTGATCCGCATGCCGTGCGTGAGGTGGCCGCCGTGCGCGAGGTCGAGACCGAGAATCGTGTCGCCGGGTGCGAGCAGCGCCATCATCGCCGCGGCATTGGCCTGGGCGCCGGAGTGCGGCTGCACGTTGGCGTACTCGGCGCCGAACAGGGCCTTCACCCGATCGATCGCGAGCTGCTCGGTGACGTCGACGAACTCGCACCCGCCGTAGTAGCGGCGTCCCGGGTACCCCTCGGCGTACTTGTTGGTCAGCACCGATCCCTGCGCCTCCATGACGGCGCGGGGGGCGAAGTTCTCGGACGCGATCATTTCCAGCGTCGACTGCTGGCGCCGCAGTTCCTGCCGGACGGCGACGGCAACCTCTGGATCAAGTTCCGCCAGGGGCCGATCGAGGAGGGAGGGGGACGTGACGTGCATCGTGGGTGACTCCTTCGCTACAGACGGCGAAGTTGCACCATACGATGCGTGTTGCGCACAGCACAACGGCTAGGCGAAGAATCCCATCCGGGCGCTCACCTCGTCCGCGGCCGACCGGACCAGTCGCGCCACTTCGGGATAGGTGGCGGGCTGCAGGCGGTAGGCCGGACCGGAGACGCTGAGCGCGGCGATCACCGACCCGTCGGCACCACGGACGGGGGCGGCGACCCCGTTGAGCCCGACCTCGTACTCCTCCTCCGTGCCGGCCCAGCCGGCGGTCGCGACCTCCCCCAGCACGTCCTTGAGGGCGGCGGCGTCCACGATCGTCGCCGCCGTGAACCGCTGCAGGGGCGCGGTGAGCACGGCCGCACGAACGTCGGCCGGCGCGTACGCGAGGAGCACCTTGCCACTGGACGTGGCGTGCAACGGAGTCTGCTGACCGACCCAGTTGTGGCTGGCGATCGACGCGCCGCCGCGCACCTGGGTGATGTTGACGGCCCGGTCGCCGTCGAGAATCGCGATATTGACCGTCTCCCCCACTTCGGCGGCGAGACGCTCACACGCCGACCGGCTCTGCCGGGTGATGTCCAGCTGCGCGGTGACCGTGCCGGCCAGCCGGACGATGCCGAAACCGAGCCGGTAGCTGCCACGGTCTTCGGACTGCTCCACGAACCCCCGGCTCTCCAGCGCCGCCAGCAGCCGAAACGCGGTCGACTTGTGCACCCCCAGCTCCTTGCCGATGTCGGTGACTCCGGCGTCGCGACGACGGGCGAGGATCTCCAGGATGGCGAGCGCCCGGTCGACCGACTGGACGAGGGCTGGACCGGGCTCGCCGGCCGGCATGTCAGCTGAGTTGCTCATGACGCAACGATAAGCGAGTGACGCTTTCGCATCCGAACCCCCTTGACGGGGTCCTCGTACGGGTGGACTCTGTTGCGTATCACAGTAATTGTTTTTTATTACACAACGGAGGCCGGGCGATGATGCGCAGGATCGCGGTCGTCGGTGCGTCGCTGGCAGGCTTGTCCGCCGTCCGCGCTCTGCGCCGGCAGTCCTATGACGGTCAGATCATCGGCATCGGCGCGGAGCGGCACGAGCCGTACGACCGACCGCCGCTCTCCAAGGACTTCCTGACCGGACGGTGCACGGAGGCCGACCTCGCCCTGCGGGACCCCGATGAGGCGCTGGAGGTCGACTGGCGCCTCGGCGCCGCCGCAGTGCGGCTGGATCACCACCGCCGCACGATCATCCTCGACGGCGGTCAGGAGATCCGGGTCGACGGCGTCGTCCTCGCGACCGGCGCACGGGCCCGGCGGCTGCCGGGCACGGAGGGACTGGCGGGTGTGCACACCCTGCGCACCCTCGACGACGCCGTCGGCCTGCGTGCCGCGCTCTCCGGCGCCGAACGGCTCGTCGTGGTCGGGGCCGGCTTCATCGGTGCGGAAGTCGCCTCGAGCGCCCGCTCGCTCGGCCTCGACGTCACCGTCGTCGAAGCCCTTCCCACGCCGCTCGCCGGGCCGCTGGGCGCGCAGATGGGATCGGCATGCGCGGCGCTGCACGCCGACCATGGCGTACGCCTCATCACCGGGACCGGGGTCGCCCGCATCACCGGCCGCGGCCGTGTGGAAGCGGTCGAGCTCCTGGACGGGACCCGGCTGCCCGCCGACGTGGTGCTGGTCGGAGTCGGCGCCCAGCCCAACGTCGAGTGGCTGGCCGATTCGGGACTGGAGATCCTCGGTGGAGTGGTGACCGATGCAACCTGCGCGACCAACCTGCCGAACATCGTCGCGACGGGTGACTGCGCGGCTCCCTTCAACCCGTACGCCGACGGCATCGTCCGCAGCGAGCACTGGACGCACGCCCTTGAGCAGCCGGCTACTGCCGTCGCAACGCTCCTCGCAGGCCGGCACGGCGGCCCGCTGCACACGGCCGTGCCGTACTTCTGGTCGGATCAGTACGGCGTGCGCATCCAGTTCGCCGGGCACCGCAGGGAAGGCGACACGGTTCGCATCGTGGAGGGCGCCACCGAGGACCGCAGCTTCCTCGCGGTGTATGAGCGCGATGGCCGGACCGTCGCGGTGCTCGCCATGAACAAGCCGAAGCTGTTCACGCGGTGGCGGCGCCAGGTGCACATCCCCGACCGTGCCCGTGGGCTGCACGCCGTGGCCCGGACCGGGTTCCCGTCAGGCGTCAGCAACCTACCGCAACAGGAGAGTGCGTGATGTTCCCTGTCTGCCCCCTCAGCTCGATCCCGCCCGGCGAGTCCTACCGCTGGGCGGCCGATCCCCCGGTGGCGATCTTCCACACCGAGGACGGCCAGGTCTTCGCCATCGACGACACGTGCACCCATCAGGACGCGTCGCTGGCCGACGGCTGGCTCGAAGGCTGCGAGGTGGAGTGCCCGCTGCACGCGTCCCGCTTCGATCTGCGCACCGGACAGGTCGATGCGCCCCCGGCGAAAAGACCGGTGCGCACCCACCAAGTCATGATCAGCGACGGCATCGTCCACGTCGCGCTGTCCGGCCAGGAGCCGAACCTGCCACCCGGTCCGGCGACCGCCGCCGGCGACCGACCGGCGTGAGGCGCGCGAAGCATCGAGCAATCGCCAGGCCGTGAGTTCCTTCCCGGCACGGTCGCGGCCGGCACGGCCCCGGTAAGGGCATGATCGGCGCCGGCACCGGGGAAAGTGACATGTTCGGTTCGAGAACGGCCGGCTTCCTGGGGGCCCGATATGATCAGCGTCTTCGACATGTACAAGGTGGGAATCGGGCCGTCGAGCTCCCACACGGTCGGTCCGATGCGTGCGGCGAACTCTTTCGTGGCCCGGTTAATTTCCAAGGGTCTGCTCGACCGCACCTGCGGCGTCGGAGCCGAGATGTTCGGCTCGCTGGGCGTCACCGGCCACGGCCACGGCACCGTCAAGGCCGTGGTGCTCGGGCTCGAGAGCGAACAGCCCGACCTGGTGGATCCGGCGGCCGCCGAGCCACGCGTGGAAGCCGTCCGCACGCAGAGGCAGCTACGGCTGGCAGGCACCCGGCCCATCCCCTTCTCGATGGACGACGATCTGGTGTTGCATCGCGGCAAGAGACTCCCCTTCCACACCAACGGCATGCGCTTCAGGGCCCGGGACGCCACCGGGCACGTGCTGATGAGCAGGGAGTACTACTCGGTCGGCGGCGGCTTCGTGCTGGACGAGGACGAGATCGAGCACTCCGACCTCATGGCTGACGACCGGCAGAGGCCGGTGCCGTATCCGTTCAGTTCCGGCGACGAGCTGGTGCGGCGCACCCGCGAGACGGGCCTGAGCATCAGCGATCTCATGCTCGCCAACGAGGCGAGCCGACGCAGCGAGGAGGAAACGCGTTCCGGCCTGCTGCACATCTGGTCGGTGATGCAGGATTGCGTCGATCGCGGCATCCGGGGAACGGGAACCCTGCCGGGCGGGCTCAACGTGCGGCGGCGCGCAGGGCTTCTGCGCCAGACCCTGGAGGCCACCGAGGACCGCAACGACCCGCTCCGGGCCATGGAATGGGTGACCTTGTACGCGCTTGCCGTCAACGAGGAGAACGCGGCGGGAGGTCGCGTGGTCACCGCGCCCACGAACGGCGCCGCCGGCATCGTTCCGGCCGTTCTGCACTACTACCGGGACTTCGTCGGGTCCTGTTCCGAGGACGGGGTGGTGCGGTTCCTGCTGACCGCCGCGGCGGTCGGCATCCTGTTCAAGGAGAACGCCTCCATCTCCGGGGCGGAAGTCGGCTGCCAAGGAGAGGTCGGGTCGGCGTGTTCGATGGCGGCCGCCGGGCTCGCCGAGGTTCTCGGCGGCACCCCGGATCAGGTCGAGAACGCAGCAGAGATCGGGATCGAACACAACCTCGGGCTGACCTGCGACCCGATCGGTGGGCTGGTGCAGATTCCCTGCATCGAACGCAACTCCATCGGGTCGATCAAGGCCATCACCGCCGCGCGGATGGCCGTGCGCGGCGACGGCGAGCAGTTCGTCTCCCTGGACAAGGCCATCAAGACCATGCGGGACACCGGGGCGGACATGAAAGACAAGTACAAGGAGACGGCCCGCGGCGGTCTGGCAGTCAACGTGATCGAGTGCTGAGGAGGCTTCGATGTCACGAACGTTCATCGTCACCCTGAGCTGTCCCCAGCGCCCGGGTATCGTCCATGCGGTCACCGCGTTCCTCTTCGCCCACGGCTGCGACATCGTGGAGCACCAGCAGTTCGACGATCCCATCCGGGGGGCGCTGTTCCTCCGGACCGAATTCGCGATGGTCGGCGACGCCGACGCCGGGAAACTGTCCGACGCCTTCAAGAGCGAGGTCGCCGACGAGTTCGGGATGACATTCCTGTTGTCGGACGGCAGCCCCGAGCGGGTCGTGGTGATGGTCTCCCGGATGGGGCACTGCCTCAACGACCTGATCTTCCGGTGGCGCGCCGGCAGCCTCAACGCCGACCTCGTCGCCGTGGTGTCCAATCACGAGGATCTCCGCTCGATGGCGGAGGCCGCGGGGCTGCCGTTCTACCACGTGCCGGTCACGCCCGTGTCCAAACCGCAGGCCGAGCAACGATTGCTCGAGATCGTCGATGAGCATCGCGCCGAACTGGTGGTTCTTGCTCGTTACATGCAGGTTCTCTCGGACAATCTGTGCCTGAGACTGCTCGGACGAGCCATCAACATCCACCACTCCTTCCTGCCCGGGTTCAAGGGGGCGAAGCCGTACCACCAGGCCTACGACCGGGGCGTGAAACTGGTCGGGGCCACCGCCCACTACGTGACGCCGGACCTCGACGAGGGTCCGATCATCGAGCAGGAGGTGATCCGGATCGATCACAGCTACGATCCCCGGGCGCTGGCGACCATCGGCCAGGACGCCGAGGCACTCGCGCTGTCCCGGGCCGTGCGCTGGCACTCCGAACGACGCGTACTGCTCAACGAGCGGAGCACGGTGGTCTTCCGATGAGCGTGGGCGCCGCTGAGAGAGGGCCGGTTTGACCGGGGTCGCCGATCCCGGGAAGCGTCGGTCGTCCGTCCGATCTGCCCGCGGCGCACCACGGTTCGATCGGGGAAGGTCCCGGATCGGTCTGCTTCAGGTCTGCGCCGCCGGAGTTCTGTGGGGAACCGGCGGTCTGGCCGTCACCGTGCTGCACCAACGCGACGGGCTCGGCGTGTTGACCGTCAGCGCCTGGCGGATGCTGCTCGCGACGGCCACGCTGATCGGGTGCGCCGTCGCGACACGTCGGTGGACATCGGTCCGGGCGACGATGCGCGAGCAGCCGGTCCTGGCCGTCGTGATGGGCTGCTGCACCGCCGCCTTTCAGGGCCTCTTCTTCGTCTCGGTGCTGGAGGTCGGGGTCAGCGTGGCGACCGTGGTCACGATGGGCCTCGCCCCACTTCTGTCCGCGACCTGGGAACATCTGCGGGCCCGCACCCGGCCCTCGGCGCGGCAGGCAGGGGTGCTGGCTGCCGCGCTGGCCGGGCTGGTCCTGATCGGCGCGACAGCAGACCACGGATCGGGAGGAACGGGCGGCTCGCCGTACCTGGGTCTGCTCTCGGCTGGGGCCGCCGGGGCGGCATACGCTGCGACGACGGTTCTCGGACACGGCGCTGCGCAACGGAGCGACCCGGTGGCATTGACGACCTGTACCACCACCGTCGGCGCCCTCGTCCTCGTTCCGGTCCTGCCGGTCACAGCGATCGGTGGCCACCCTCTGCTCGGGGCCAGCCCGGGGTCGCTGGTCCTGCTGACCTATCTCGGCATCGCCACCATGGCGCTGGCGTACTTCTTGCTGTACGCCGGTCTGCGCACCACGTCAGGGTCGGCCGCAACCGTGGCGACACTGCTCGAGCCGGTGTCCGCGGCCGTGCTCGCCACCGCGTTACTCGGCGAGCGCCTGCCCTGGCCGGCCCTGCTGGGGGGAGCCCTGATCCTCATCGCGGTGGCCGCGCTGCCCCCCACCGAGGAACGTCTCGTGCAGGCCTGAAGCGGTACCCGAGGTCACCGCCACCGGCGCCTCCTCGGTGTGTTTCTCCTGGCCTGCCGACCGCTCGTTCTCCTGCATCGCCTCTTCCTTCCCGGTCTCGTGATGGCCGGACACCTTCGCGGACGCCGCTGAACAGGGCGCCGGACGGCTGGCCCTTACCTACTTGGGCTTGTGCAGACCGCCGAGGGTCTCGATGGTCCGGAGGATCAGCTGTCGCGGTACTCCACCGCTGCGTCGAGCAGCCATCGCGCCAGGTAGGTGGCGAACGACGAGCGGACCAGGATCTGATAATTGTTCCCGGTGTCGTCGAGGGCGATCAGCACCACGCCGGTGAGCCCGAGCAGGGTCTGCGCCGCCGCACCACGACGGAAGACGGCGGGATGCAGGTCGATCGAGCACCCGGCCGCCAGCACGTCCCGGGCGTTCGCACCGGCGAGCCTCAAGGTGGTGCGCTGCGCCGAGACGTCGACCACTGCGCCGCGCCCCCTGACCGCCTCCCGCAGTCCGGCCTCCAGCTCCTGCGGCGTCCGGGAGCGATCGGTGACCAGCCACTCGTCGGGCCCCAGCCAGATCGCCCGCCTGTCCCCCGATTCCACCCAGGTGGAGGGCGTGGTGGGCAGATCGATGCCCAGGTGACTGCCGACGTCCGCGGCGGCGGCGCCGGCTGGATCAACCCGGAGATCGGCCATCGCGATGAACGGCTCGGGCACGACCTGCGCGCTCGCCGGAAATCCGAGGAGCAGGGGCCCACGAGCGTCGCCGGGCCGGTGGGAGGCGGACTCGATGAACTGCTGCAGTGGACTGGTGCGAGCCAGCGCCTCAGCCGTCACGGCGAGCTCCTTCCGGGTCAACCAGGACAGGTCCGGCAACCTCCACCGGAACCAGCGAGCCGGCCACCGTGACGTACACCGTCTCCCCGACCCGGCTACGACCGGCCTTGACCAGGGCCAGCGCGAACGATCGGTCCAGCTCGGCACTGTGGTAGCTGGAGGTGACGTGCCCGAGCATGGGGACCGGCGGCGCCGGCAGCGCCGGGCCGTCGACCACCTGTGCACCTTCGGGCAGCAGCAGACTCCGGTCCTGCGGCAGCAGCGCGACGAGCTGCTTGCGGTCGGGACGGCGGTTCTCGGCACGTGCGAAGGATCGCTTCCCGATGAAGTCGGGCTTCTTCTTCGAGACCACCCAGTCCATCCCCAGGTCTTGCGGGGTCACGGTTCCGTCGGTGTCCTGACCGACGATCGGGTACGCCTTCTCCGCCCGCAGCACGTGCATGGTCTCGGTTCCGTACGGGGTGATCCCGTACTGTTTCCCGGCCGCCATCAGCCGGTCCCACAGCGCCTCGGCGTACCACGCGCCGACGTTGACCTCGTAGGCGAGCTCGCCCGAGAAGCTGACCCGGGCCAGGCGCACGGGCACATCGCCGATCGTCGTGTCGCGCCAGGTCATGAACGGGAACGCCGCTTTCGACACGTCCACGTCGGCGAAGACGGCGCCGACGACATCCCGGGAGCGCGGGCCGACCACCGGGAACGTCGCCCACTGCTCGGTCACCGAGGTCAGGTACACCCGCAGGTCGGGCCATTCGGTCTGCCGCCACTCCTCCATCCAGTCGACGACCGCGGCGGCGCTCCCGGTGGTGGTGTAGGCGAGGAACCGATCGTCGGCGAGCCGCAACACCGTTCCGTCGTCGAGGACCATGCCGTCGGCCCGGCACATGACGCCGTACCGGATGGAGCCGACCTTCAGGCTGCTCATCATGTTGGTGTAGATCCGGTCCAGGAACACCCCGGCGTCGGGCCCCTGCACATCGATCTTGCCTAGGGTCGAGCCGTCGATCATGCCGACCCCGGTGCGGACCGCCGCACATTCGCGTAGCACGGCGGTCTCCATGTCCTCGCCTGCGAGCGGGTAATACCGCGGACGCTTCCATTGCCCGACGTCCTCCCACACCGCGCCGCGCGCGAGGTGCCAGGCATGCACGGCGGTGGTGCGCTCGGGGTCGAACAGAGCTCCGCGGTGGCGACCGGCCAACGCGGCGAACGCCACCGGGGTGTAGGGCGGCCGGAAGGTCGTGGTGCCCATGTCCTCGACCGGCCGTCCCGTCAGCTCGGCGGCGATCCCGGAGGCCACGACCCCGGAGGTCTTTCCCTGGTCGTGTGCGGTGCCGATCGTCGTATAGCGCTTGATGTGCTCGACCGTGCGCATTCCGGCACCCACGGCGCGGGCGATGTCCGCCACCGTGGCGTCGCGCTGCAGGTCGACGAACTGCGTCGTTCCGTCGCCGTCCGGATCCGGTACCCGCCAGAGCACCAGCGGCGCAAGCCGGCCGGGGCCGGGCTCGGTGCTGGGGGCCACCCGCTGCTCCGGGCCGCGCATACCGAGCGAGGTGAGCGCCGCCTCGGCGGCCACCCGGCCGTCGTCGAGGCAGTCGCCCAGCTCCACGACTCCGGCGGCGGCTCCGGCGACCGTCGTGCCGCTCAGGTCCTCACCGGGCACGAACGCGCCGAGGCGGCCGTCGTAGCGAAGCCGGCCGCCACCCTGGCTGAACAGGTGGACCGCCGGGTTCCAGCCGCCGCTGACCAGCAACAGGTCACAGGGGATGCGCTCGCTGCGTGCCGGCGACGTGTCGCCGAAGGCCGCTACCCGAACAGCGGCAACCCGCTCGACACCCTCAGTCCCGATAACGACCTGACCCGCACGCACCTCGATCCCCTGCCGTGCGCAGGCCTCGGTCCCTGCGGCGGGCGTCTCGGCGCGGGCGTCGACGACCGCGTGCACACGCGCCCCCGCCGCCGCCAGGTCGACTGCCGCGGCGTAGGCGCTGTCGTCCGTGGTGAACACCACGACGTCGCGTCCGGCCAGGACGCCGTAGCGGTGCAGGAACGTCCGCGCACCACCGGCCAGCATGATCCCCGGCCGGTCGTTGTCGTTGAACACGACAGGGCGCTCGTGCGCGCCGGTCGCGATCACCACGTGCCGGGCCCGGATCCGCCAGACCCGCTGCCGGGACCGGTTGCGCGGGGCGGCGGCGCCGAGGTGGTCGGTGCGCCGCTCGAGCGCCAGCACGAAACCGTCGTCGAAATACCCGAAGGCCGTCGTTCTCTGCAGATGCCGGACGTCGGCGAAACCAGCCAGCTCAGCGGTGACCGCGCCCACCCAGTCGAGGCCCGGGCGGTCGTCGACGCGGTCGTTGCTCCCGAGGAGCGACCCACCCGCCTCGGACTGCTCGTCGACGAGCACGACGCGGCCGCCCGCTCGCGCCACGGTGAGCGCAGCGACGAGGCCCGCGGGGCCGGCGCCGATCACGAGTACGTCGGTATGCACGTTCCGGGCGTCGTAGCGGGCGGAGTCGGCGACGTCGGCGAGCCGGCCCTGACCGGGAATGCCGCGGGCGACGAGGCCGTCGGTCAGCTCGACCGTCGTGGCCAGCAGCATCGGCTCCGGAAACGGCTCCTCGATCTGTACCAGGCCGTTCGGGTCCTCGGCCCAGGCTGCTCCGATTCCACGGGGCCGGCCGAGCTTGATGCTGGTGGTGATCCGGTGCACGTCGTTGGCCAGCAGCGCTGACGCGAGCGTGTCCCCCGGATGCCCGGTGAGGCGACGGCCGTCGAAGGTGAACCCGTAGGTGGCGGTGCGGTCGATCCGGCCGCCGGAGGGAAGGCGCAGCGACGCCGCGGACGTGGTGGGCCCCTCGCCGACGTCGCTCATGTCGTCTCCGGCTTCGTCTGGTCGGGCCGATAGACATGGTGGAAGCGGTAGGTGACGGTGTCGCGGACCGCGTTGAACCAGCGCCGGCACCCCAGGGCGTGCATCCACCGCTCGGCGAAGAGGCCACGGGGGTTGTCACGGAAGAACAAGTAGCGCGCCCACTCCTCGTCGGACACTGCGCTCGGATCCGCCGGATACGGCACATGCGCCTGGCCGCCGTAGTGGAACTCGACCTCCTCGCGCGGCCCGCACCACGGGCACCGGATCAGCTGCACGATCGCTCCTCGGGGGTCAGTGCGCGACGCCGGCGGCGCCGTGTTCGTCGATCAGAGCCCCGGTGACGAAACGGTCGAGGCTGAACGGGGCGTTGTACGGGTGCGGTTCGTCGTTGGCGATCGTGTGCGCGAGACACCATCCGACGCCGGGCGTGGCTTTGAACCCGCCGGTGCCCCACCCGCAGTTCAGGTACAGCCCCTCGTACGGTGTCTTGCTGACGATGGGAGACGCGTCGGGGCACACATCGACGACTCCGGCCCAGCTGCGCAACAGGTGCGCTCGGGCGAACACCGGGAACAGCTCCACCGCGGCCGCCATCTGCCGCTCGATGATGTGAAAGGAGCCGCGCTGACCGTAGCCGTTGTAGGGGTCGATGCCGGCGCCCATCACCAGTTCGCCCTTGTGCGCCTGCGAGACGTAGACGTGCACGTAATTGGACATCACCACGGTCGGGTGGACCGGCTCGAGGAGCTCGGACACCAGCGCCTGCAGCGGGTGACTCTGCACCGGGACCCGCAGACCGAGCATGTCGGTCAGCACGGTCGTACTGCCCGCCGCGCACAACGCCACCCGGCCCGCCGCGATGTCCCCCCGCGTCGTCCGCACACCGGTGACCCGATCGCCGTCCGTGACGAAGCCGGTGACCGCGCAGTCCTGAATGATGTCCACACCGGCCTGGTCGGCGCGGCGCGCGTATCCCCATGCGACGTAGTCGTGCTTCGCGATCCCGGCGCGCGGTTGGTAGACGGCGCCGAGCACCGGATAGCGCAGCTCCTGCGAGATGTTGACGATCGGGCAGACCTTCTTGACCTCATCGGGAGTGAGCCACTCCGCGTCGATCCCGTTGAGCCTGTTCGCCTCGGCACGCCGCACGCTGTCGCGCACGTCCTGCAGAGTGTGCGCAAGGTTCAGGACGCCTCGCTGACTGAACAGAATGGGATAATCGAGCTCCTGCTCGAGGGTCTCCCACAGCTTCAGGGCATGCTCGTAGAGTGCGGCGCTCTCGTCCCACAGATAATTGGACCGGATGATCGTCGTGTTCCGGGCCATGTTGCCGCCCGCCAGCCAACCCCGCTCCAGCACCGCGACATCGGTGATGCCGTGGTTCTTGGCGAGATAGTGCGCCGCCGCGAGGCCGTGCCCACCTCCGCCGACGACAACCACGTCGTACGAGCGCTTCGGCTCCGGATTGCGCCACAGGAAGTCGGGGTGTTCCGGTAGGTGGGCTCCGGGACGCACTGGTCCGCTGTCTACCGTGGTCATCGAAGACCTCCGCCGGCTGTGGGTGGAGGGGACATCGTGTCGCCAAACGGGGCGCCGGCTCGCGCAGCAACGACATATTCGACCCCTCGCGGTAGGCTACGACCGTCGATGTAGAGCGTCAAGTTCGCTCGAAAGCAGGCCGAATCACCGCTCTGCAAGGCCTCGGCGACGTCGACACATCGCGCTGTCCGCACCCGATCCGCGCTCTTGACGCGCCCGGGAAAAGAGGCGCATCGTGAATCCACGCTCGGCAATCTCCCGCACCGCCCAGCATGGCTCGATGCGCCGAACGCATTGGAGGCCGCGTGATCAGAATATGCGCGCCGGCAGATTCTCATCCGGGCGAGTCGATGCGCGTCACCACGCATGTCCCCATTGCGGTTCTCACCGTCGACGGCGTGCTGCTCGCGATCGACGACACCTGTACGTATCAGGACGCGTCGTTGTCGCAGGGATGGCTCGAGGGCTGTTCGATCGAGTGCCCGCTGCATTCGACGCAGGCATCGGCTCCTGCCGGCACCTGACCGCAGTCCTTGCGATGAACAGTCCTCGACTGTTCACCCGCCTGCGCCGGGAGCTTGCCACTGTCGGCCGGTCCAGGACCTGACCACAACAACATCCGTGCCGGGCGCGACGAGAACCAGACCAGTCGGACGGTTCCCGTCCGAACACAACTGACGAGGGAGCGTCCGCTGATGGCCGTCAACGCGCACGACAAACGCCACGAACCTGACCCCGGGGTTCACCCGCCGTTCGAACCGCCGTCCCTTCAGCAGGAGGCGGAGGGGCAGCACTACCCGACCGACTGGGTGGTCTTCGCGGTGTCCGCACTGCTCGTGATGGCGTTCATCGTCTGGGGCGTGGTGGACACGGAGACGCTGAGCGACGTGTCCGCGACCGCGCTGACCGGGGTCATCACCGGCGGCGGGTGGGCGTTCGTCCTGACAGCGAGCGGCTTCGTCGTGTTCGCGCTCTGGCTCGCGCTCAGCAAGTACGGGCGTATCCCGTTGGGCCGCGACGGCCAGGTCCCGGAGTTCCGCACCGTGTCATGGATCGCGATGATGTTCAGCGCCGGAATGGGCATCGGTCTCATGTTCTACGGCGTCGGCGAGCCGCTGTCGCATTACACGTCGCCGCCGCCCGGCACGGTGTCACCTGACACGCCGGAGGCGTTGGACGTGGCGATGGCCACCACGCTGTTCCACTGGACGCTGCATCCCTGGGCGATCTACGCCGTGGTCGGCTTGGCCATCGCGTACGGGACGTTCCGCCGCGGCCGCCGGCAGCTGATCAGCTCGGCGTTCGCCCCGCTGCTGGGCCACCACCGGACCGACGGATTCTTCGGCCGCACCGTCGACATCCTGGCGATCTTCGCGACGCTGTTCGGCTCCGCCGCATCCCTGGGGCTGGGGGCGCTGCAGATCGGCGGCGGCCTGCGGGCCGGTGGGTTCATCGACTCGGTCGGGACGGGCCTGTCAGTCATCATCATCGTGGTGTTGACGATCGCCTTTGTGGCGTCCGCGGTGTCGGGCGTAGCCAAAGGGATCCAATGGCTGTCGAACGTCAACATGGTGCTCGCCGCGCTGCTGGCGCTGGTCGTTTTCGTGGGTGGCCCGACCATCCTGATCCTCAACCTGCTGCCCACCATGATCGGAGACTATTTCGGGAACCTCGCACAGATGGCCGCCCGCACCGCCGCGAGCGGCGGCGATGCCACAGCCGAGTGGCTCTCCGGGTGGACGGTCTTCTACTGGGCCTGGTGGATCTCGTGGACGCCGTTCGTCGGTATGTTCATCGCCCGGATCAGCCGCGGCCGCACCATCCGGCAATTCGTCGCGGGAGTCATTCTCATCCCGAGCGCGGTCAGCCTTCTCTGGTTCGCCATCTTCGGTGGTGCGGCGATCACGGCCCAGCGAGGCGGCACCGACCTTGCGTCGCAGCCCATCGAGGGTCAGCTGTTCGGTCTGCTCGACACGCTGCCGCTCGGCTCCGTGCTCGGTGTCGTGGCGATGACGCTGACCGCGATCTTCTTCGTCTCCGGCGCCGACGCGGCCTCGATCGTGATGGGCACGCTGTCGCAGCGGGGAACGATTCACCCCCCGCGCCGCTCGGTGGTGTTCTGGGGGGTCGCCATGGGTGCGGTCGCGGCGCTGATGCTTCTGGTAGGCGGCAGCGACGCGCTGTCGGGCATCCAGAACGTCACGATCATCATGGCCGCGCCGTTCCTGCTGGTCATGGTGGTCATGTGCGTCGCGCTGACGAAGGACTTGCGTAACGATCCGCTGGTTCGTCGCGGCCAACGCTGCGCTCGGGCTATCGAGCAGGCAGTCGATTTCGGCACGCAGAGCTATGGCGACAGCTTCTTCTTGACGGTCAAGCCGATGCCGGCCGGTGGCGTCGCGGACGGCGCGACAGCCTCCGTGGCCGGCCCGGACCAGCAGAAGCCGGCCGGGCCGATCCCGGAGCAGCCGAGCAGCGATGGCATCGCGGAGACGAAGGGCGCGAGCCGGCCCGATTGACGTCAAAGACCGGTGAGGTCGATCGGGCGACCCCGCCGCTGGGGCGCCGGGTGATGGACCACCAGTAGTCGAGCACTCCGGCGGAGACGGATCACGGGCCCGGATCGGTGCGCTGACCCAGGCGACCGAGTCCGGCCTCCCGTGCCTGCACGATCGCCTGCGTGCGCTGCGACACCCGCAGCTTGGTCAGGATGGTCGACACGTTGTTGGCGATGGTCTTCGCCGACAGGTGCAGCTGCCGGCCGATCTCGGTGTTCGACATCCCGGCGGCCAGGCGGTCGAGGATCTGCAACTCCCGCTCGGTGAGTTGCGGGAACGGCGTGTCGCGCTGTGGTGGAGCGGCGAACCACCGCCGCAGGCGACCGGCCAGCGCCGCCCCGAACACGGGTTGCCCGGCCGCCGCAGCTCGGACGGCCGCGATGATGTCCGCGCCGTCCGCGCCCTTGACGAGATAGCCGGTGGCTCCGGCCTGCATGGCGGCGAACACGGTGTCGTCGTCCTCGAACATGGTGAGCACCAGCACGGTGGTGCCGGGCTTGCGGTCGAGGATCTGCCGGGTGGCCTCGGTGCCGTGCAGGCCGGGCAGTTGCAGGTCCATCACGACGACGTCCGGGGACAGCCGGACCGTGCTGCGCACCGCCTCGGGTCCGTCGCCCGCCTCGCCGGCCACCTCGATGTCGGTGGTGGTCGCGAACACCGCCCGCAGTCCCTGGCGGACCAGCGGATGGTCGTCGGCCAGAAGCACGCGGATCATCGGTCCGTCCTCGCCAGTGGGAAGGTGGCGACGACCGTGGCGCCACCGGTCGCTTCCGGTCCGGCCCGCAACGTGCCGCCCAGCTCGGCTGCGCGTTCCCACATCGCGGTCATGCCCACGCCGGGCGTCCACGACCGGGTGGAGGCGCCGTCGTCGTGGACACGCACGGTCAGCTCGTCGCCGGTCACGCTGAGGCACACCTCGCACCGGGTGGCGCCACTGTGGCGTACGGCGTTGGTGACGGCCTCGACGGCGATCCGGAACACCGCCACCTCCACGGCGGCGGGCAACTCGGGCAGCTCGGGAGCCGCGACGGTGGCCGACAGCGCCGAGCCCGCGGTGAGACTTTCGATCTGGACGCGCAGCGCAGCGGCGAGCCCGAGGTCGAGGGCCGGCGGTCGCAGGTCGTGCACGAGCCGGCGCAGGTCGCCCAGCGCCTGCGTCGTCGCCTTCCTCGCGTTCCCGAGATGGGTGCGGGCGGCCGCCGGGTCGGTGCCCACACCGGCCTGCGCCGCGTCGAGGTTCAGCCCGACGGCGGTGAGCACGGGACCCAGGCCGTCGTGCAGCTCCCGGCGCAGCCGCCGGCGTTCCTCCTCGCGGGCGGTGACCAGCCGCTGGCGGGAGACCAGCAGCTCGGCGGTCAGGCCGACCGCGTGCACGGCGACGCCCACCTGCTCGGCGACGTCACTCAGCAGCGCCTGGTCGCGGTCGTCGAAGACGTCCTCGCCACGGCGCGGCGAGGCAACGAGGAATCCCTCACACCGCTGCTCGTACGTCAGGGGCCAGCGCTCCCGGCTCGCGCCCGGCACCCCGTGCTCGGCCAGGAGGGTGCCGTCCGGCCGCTCGACGGCCACGTAGGGCAGCCGCAACGAGGTGGCGATCGACTGGACGAGCGACTCGAGCACGTCGTGGTGCGGCATCGCGCTGAGCCGCCGCCCGAGCGCGCGCAGCGTCCGGTACGGGTCGCTGCGATCGCCGTAGAACAGGCCGTCGACCAGGCGTTGCGCCCATCGGACCACCGGCGCGAACGACAGAGCGACCACTGCGGCGGCGACCGGGGCCGCGACCCGGGCCGAGGCGATCCTGCTGACCGCGACGGCGACGGCGACGTAGGCCACGACCAGGAGGGCGGTCACCACGGCGTACGCGATCGAGCGCCGCAGGATGGTGTCGATGGCCCACAACCGGTAGCGCATCACCGGGATCGCGAGGGTCAGCACGAAAACCGGGGCGTCCAGGACGCCGAGCGCGCCGAGCCCGTCGGTGACGGCCAGCGGAAACATGGCAAGCGCGAGGACCACGCCGGCGGCCCGCCACTTGAGCTGCTGGCGTTGCAGCCCGGCGGAGCGGATGAACCGCCACACCACGCCGATGCCGGCCACCAGGCCCAGCAGCACGACCACCGGAGCCAGCAGCACCAGGGCGTCGCCGGCCCGACCGGCCACGGTGCCGGCGGTGAGCGGATGGGCCAGCGACGCCGCCCCGTCGACCAGACCGTCCATCGTGCCGCCGAGAAACCCGCCGAGCACCACCAGAACGGTTCCGGCCACGATCGCCTTCTCCAGCCAGGCGCCGGCCCTGGTCGCGGGGCGACCCGTGGGGAACCGTACGTTGACCAGCCCTTGCACCGCCACCGGCAGGAAGCCGAAGGTCAGCGGCGTCAGCGCCCACCTCGCCAGGCCGCCGCGGTCACCGCCGGTGATCGCGTCGGCCGCGGGGAAGGCCACGACGACCTCGACCACGAGGAGCACCGCGACCGCACTGAGCAGCCACCCGAACGGCAGATCCGGCCGCCGGTCGAGCAGGACCGCGCCGGCCACCCCGTACGAGATCATCGTGACCATGGGGCTCACCCAGGCCGGCAGCTGATCCTGGCCGACGGGCGTCGCCCGGCCGGACGCCGCCCACACCGTCAGGAACACCGTCCCGGCGAACACAGCAACCAGCGTCGCCGCCGCCCACCGGCCGGCGCCGAACCTGGCTGAAACAGTTCGCGTGACGATGAGCCGAGCATGCCGCCGGGCCGACCGGCAACGCAATGGCCGCCGTTCCCGGCCGGTCGGGAGCTTCTCCCGGCACCCGGGAACCGGCACCCTGGTCCAGGGTCGGCGGCCGGACACAGGCTGATGCCATGACTACTTCCATGAAATCCGAACGAGCCGGGGCGACAGCCGTGCGCCCACCCGGCACCGGCCTGAGACGGTTCGGCCTCGCCGCCGGCACGCTGCTCGCGCCCTGGTTCCTTCTCGCCTGCAACACCGGCTGGGCGATGGCGCAGGCCGACGGCGCGAGCGACGAAACCGGCGCGGACTCACTCGCCGCGGCCGCGGCCCATCCGGACCTGCTGTACAACGTCGTCCTCTTCGGCATGATCGGCGCGCTGCTGATGATTCCGGCGGCGCTCGGGGCGGCCCGGATCGCCGGAGCCGGGCGGCTGTCCTTCATCGGCGGCACGCTGGTCGCCGCCGGCTACGTCTGTTACCTGGCCGTGCTGATGTCCGACCTCACCACCCTCGCGATGGTTCGCGTCGGCGGCCCGATGGCCGAGTTCGCCCGGGTGCTCGACACCAGGCAGGAGTTCGCCGCCGGCACGTGGGTCTTCCTGTTGTTCGTCCTCGGCAACATCGTCGGGACGTTCCTGCTGGGTCTGGCGTTGTGGCGCTCCCGGGCGGTCCCCCGATGGGCCGGCGCCGCGATCATGGCCTGGCCGCTGCTGCACATCGCCGGCCTGGCGGCCGGAGTCGAGTTGTTCGAGGTTGCCGGGGCAATCGTGCAAGGCATCGGGTTCGCCGCCGTCGGGGTCCAGCTGCTGCGTCGGCCGCGGGGGGAGTCGTGAAATTCCTGACGTACGCGACAGCCACCGTGACCGTCCTGATGGCTTTGCTGAACCTGCCGTTCGCCTTCGACGCGGACGTCGCCGCGCCGCTCGGGTGGCTGGTCACGCTGCTCGGCGTGGCCGGTCTCGTGGCCGCCGTGGGTCTGGTCCGCAGAGCACCGTGGGCCCCCTGGGCCGTCACCGTCGTCGCCGCGCTGAACGTGGCCGGCGCGCTGGTCGCCCTGGTGTCCGCCCGCGAGGGAGCCGTCATCGGCCTGACCGTCAGCCTGTGCGGCCTGCTGCTGGCTGCGGCCTGCCTCAGAACCACGGCCCGGCGGGCGCCGGCCTGATCAGAATCACCGGAGCCGGGGTGCCGCGGAGACGGGGCACCCCGGCGCCCAGCGGCAAGATCGGCCGCTCATCAGATGCTCATCGGCCCGCGGCACCTTGGAGACGCACACCCGCCGGGCGATCCGGCGGGGCTTCGAGCCGGGTTCGGCCGGCGACTGGTGACGAGGAGTACCACGTGGACCTGCAACTCAATGGCAAGACCGCCTTCATCAGCGGATCCAGCCGCGGCATCGGATACACGACCGCCAAGGCCCTGGCCGGCGAAGGCGTCGATGTGATCCTCAACGGCCGCGACACAGCGAAACTCACCGCCGCGGTCGAGACGCTGCGCAGCGAGGTGCCCGGCGCGTCGATCACCAGCCTGCGCGCAGACTTCGCCATCTCGGACGACGTCGACCGGCTGTGCGCCGAACTGCCCCACATCGACATCCTCGTCAACAACGTCGGCCTCTTCGAACTCAAGCCGTTCGAGCTCATCTCCGACGACGACTGGCGGCGCTACTACGAGATCAACGTACTCAGCGGAGTCCGGCTCGCCCGCCGCGTCCTGCCGACGATGCTCGAGCGCGGCTGGGGCCGGATCGTCTTCGTGAGCAGCGAGTCAGGCGTCGACATCCCGGCCGACATGATCCACTACGGCACGTCGAAGGCGGCCATGCTCGCGGTCGGCAACGGCCTGGCGAAGCTCACCAAAGGCTCCGCCGTGACCGTCAACTCGGTGCTCGGCGGACCCACCTACTCCGACGGCGTCGCCGACACAGTCCGGACGCTGGCCGCCGCCAAGTCCCTCCCGGAGGAGCAGATGAAAGCGGCGATCATCGGAGCCAACCGGACCACCCTGCTGGGACGATTCATCGAGCCCCGCGAGATCGCCGCCGCAGTGACCTTCCTCGCCAGTCCCGCCGCGTCCGCCATCAACGGATCGGCCGTACGGGTCGACGGGGGCGTCCTGACCACCACGCTGTGAGCCGCACCGACGCGGGCTCAGCGATCGCGGTCCGACGGCCACAGCCGTACCTGGAAGTGCTCCACGCCGCGGGGCGTGCTGTCGTACCAGGCGGGTTGGCGCGACAGCGCGCGCAATTGCTGCCGGCCGGTGACCTGGACGTCGACGGTGTAGTCACCGGGCTCGCCGAGCTGCAGGTAGTCGGTGAGAGCCCGTTCGTCCAGGATGCTGATCAGGATCCGCCCGCTGATGGAGCGCAGCTGCGCGACGCCGGTCGCTTCGGCTCTCAGCGCCGGGGCGGGGCCGTCCCACGCCTCGGCTGTGACCAGTGCCTGATGGCCGTCGGCGAGCTCGCTGAAGAGGTGGATCTGCTCGGTCCCGGCCCAGCACAGCGGCCACCGGTCGGGGTCCGGATGCTCGAATCCGTCGAACTCGGCGCCGATCAGAGTGATCAGCCGGCGCTCGGGCATGACGGCAGCTTCGACGCGGCCGAGCAACGTTGCCACGGTGCCTCCCGGAGAGACGCGGCGCTGGGCCGGCCCTCACCAGGACCGGCCCAGCCGTACGGTGATCAGTGGTGGATCTGGACGGACCCTGAGGTCAGGGGCAGCGGCGTGAAGCGGTCGATGTCGTAGTCACCGCCCCGCACATTGTCGTACGTGATCGTCGCGCCGGGAATGGCTCCGGTGCTGCTGGGCCACACGACCGCGCGCATCCGCGACGGCCCGGCCTGACAGTCCGGTCCGGTGGCGGCGCATCCCCGGTAACCGTAGAGGACGAACCCGACCGCGGTGCCGGTGCCGGTGGTGCTGGTGCCCTTGGCGGCGACCTTGCCGTCCGGCGTGACGACCAGCCACTCCAGCCGCGACGTGGGTTCCATGCGGAACACGTCCGGGATCCACGTCTTCGCCTCGCCGGTCGGCGGGCCCGCCTGGGTGTAGTAGCGCGCGGTCAGGTGCGACCAGCTCCAGGCGGCCGGGTTGGCGCCGGTCAGCGCGCCGGCCGGGGTGGCGGTGGCGGCGTCGAGGTTGACCCAGCCGGCGTCGGGGTCGTAGACGACGATCATGACGCCGCCGTCGTCGGCGCCACCGTCGTCGTCGGTCACCCGTACGCCGAGGGTGTACATGCCGGCGTGGGCGAACGCGCGGCGCAGCGTACAGGTGCGGTTGTCGGCGGCGGCGCTGCCGGTGGCGTTGTCGTCCCAGTCGACGGTGCAGGTGTGGGTGTCGTTGGTGCCCGGGTCGGTGAAGGTGGCGGTGACGGCCATCGAGGTGCGGGCCCTGAACAGCTGCCACGGGTTCGGGGCGGTCAGGGTCAGCCGCGGGGCGACGTTGTCGATCGAGACGGTGGCGCTGTCGGACACCGGCGCGTTGACGCCGTCGTCGGCGGTCAGGGTGACGGTGAACGTGCCGTCGTCGGTGCAGGTGATCGAGGTCTGCGGGTCGTTCGCGTCGGCGAACCGGCAGGTGGCTCCGGCGTCGACGTCCGTACCCGGCGTGTAGCTCCACGACACGGCCGGACTGGACTCGCGGTCGGCGGCCGAGCCGTGCAGGGCGATCGCCGAGCCCTCGTCACCGCTGACATTGGGCCCGGCGTTGACCACCGGCGCGTGGTCGACCTCGCCGGAGCCGCCACCGGAGCCGCCGGACGACTCGATGATCTCCACGTAGAAGGCGTCGTTCCACTCCCCGAACGGCTTGTTCTCCGAGTACAGGATCCGGTCGTCGCGGTAGAAGTCGCGCAGCGCCGACCCGGCCCGGCTGTTGTCGCCGGTGGGCACGGCCCGTACGGAGAAGTCCCAATTCGGGTTGGACGCGCCCTGCTGGGTGCTGGCGAACGGGTACTCGTCGCACTGCTCGCCCTCGCCCGGCGACTGCGGCAGACCGGTGTCCTGGTACGGCGTCGTCCGGTCGCAGGCGCGGTCCTTCTCCCGGCCGTTGGCCGTGTGCACGGTCCCGCCGACCGGCACCCGCTCCAGGTACTGCTCCTGCACCGGCTGGGCGCCGTACCGGCCCGGAATCCGCTTCGGCCCGTCCAGCTTGCGGGGGTACGTGGCGTCGGGGTTGGCGAAGGCGTCCCGGATGTGCTCGGCGACGGCATATACGACCGTACGGCTGCCGTCGGCCTCGTACATGCGGTACTGCAGATGCGGGATGACGTCGTGGAAGATGCACGCCTTGGTCCGCGAGGCCAGGAAGTACTCGGCGGAGTCACAGCGGACGAAGTACTGGTTCTCCTCGTCGGCGGTGCGCCCGTCGCGCGCGGTCACCTCGAAGTTGAACGGGTGGTACAGCGCCTTGTCGTCCAGGGTGGACACCGTCTCGTCGGAGTCGAGCTGCCACGACACCCAGGTCTTGGCCGTGGCGTGGGCCAGCCACGCCGCCACCGGCAGCAGCTGCTTGCCGCCGCTGATCGAACAGCCCGGCGTGTTGCGGTAGCACTCCATCTCGAAGCCGAACGTCGACGCCGGCGTGTAGCTGCCACCGACGTACACGGCTTCGGGCCGCAGGAACATGGTGATGTTGCGCTGCCCGTCGTCCCGCCCGTACCCGATCGCGATGACCGGCATGAACAGGAAGCCGGTCTGCCGCCCGCGGGTGTCGAGGATGTAGTCGTACGCGTCGTAGCGGGCGCACCACATCAGCCGGTTGCGCATGTGCCCGCGCTCGCTGGTGGCCGCCGCCGTGGTCTGACATTCGGAGACGAAGTCGTCCTCCGGTTGCGACGGCGGCGAGAACTTCTCACGCAGGATGCGCGGTCCGGCCGCCCGGGCCACGTCGAACCCGGCTTCCTCGGCCGGCGCGGGCCTGGCGTGCCGGCGGGCCTCGTGCTGCGCCTGCTGCACCGTCAGCGGGGCTGGGTCGGCGGCGGCGCTGCGGCGCTCAGCGGCGCTGGGCGCGACGGGGATCGGCTTCCCGGCCGGCACCATTCCCATGACGTGCCGGTCGGCTTCGGCTTGCTGAGCCGCGACAGGCGCCGGTGCGGCAGCCGCCGGAGCGGGCGCCGTCGCGGCCATGGCGAGCAGTGCTCCAGCGGCGGCCAGCGCCGCGGTCGGTCTTCTGGTCAGGCTCATGGCAGATCCCCGTTTCCCCGTGGACTCACCCCGGCACGACAGCCAGGCGAACCGAGGTGGGAGCGCTCCCAACACTCCATGGCGGACTATATCCGCGATCGTCGATGCTGTGGGGGCACTGTCAGGGAGCCGATCAACACAGAGTCTCGCCGGACCATCGGACCGCGCCGCCCGGATCCGGGCTCCTACAGCCCCCCAGCTGCCGCCTCGGCCACCAGCTCGACGCGCAGCTGCTCGAGCTGGTCCGCGTCCATCGCACTCGCGCCGTAAGGGTCACGATCCTCGTCACGAGGGCCGCCGCCGCTCCGCAGATGACATGGCTGCCTGGTCGAGAATCCGCCGTACGGCGTCGCTGTGCTCAGCTGCCTGGACGCGTTCGGCGTCCCGCCACGCATAGGCAGCAGCCACGCGGCGCCGCCACAACAGCCGGCGTACGACCTCGATTCTTGGCGGCATCCGTACCCCCTCGCCCGGTCCGCAAGGCGGCGAACGTGCTCTGGGGGTGCCGTCCGCCGCCCACCTCGGAACCCAGGGCGGCGATCACACGGCCGACAGGAACACCATGCCCCTACTGGTTGGCGTGTTGACGTCCAGGGAGGACGCTGTGTCCTCTCAACGCGCGTCGAGCGACCGGACGAGATCGCGCATCGAAGGCGTCAGGCGCGCACGCCGCTCGCACACCTCAGCGACCAGAGCGCGAGCCTGCACCTGGTGACGGAACCACACCGGCACCATCGCCTCGGCTTGCACGAGCGTGTCCACGGCGTCGGCGTCTCGACGCAGATCCGCCTGCGCCCGGGCGACGTCGAGCAGGTGCCGTCCGTACGAGATGGGCCGTAGTCGTGTCGGGTCGACCAGCTGCGCCGCGGCCAGCGCCCGATTTGGCCGATCGAGGGACACCTGAGCGAAAGTGTCCTGCATCGCCACCTGCGTCGGCCCGAAGTTGAGGGCGTGGTCGAGCCGGTCGGAGGACATCCGGGCGGAGCCGGCCCGGGCCAAGGTCAGGTAGTCGTCGGTGGCGTCGGCCCGGCCGGCGGCGCACGCGGCGGCCATCCCCCAGAGCACCATGCCGCCCCACACGGTCAGGTGCTGCGGGGTGGCGGTGCTCAGCCGCGGCTCGATCCGGTCAGCGATGCGGCGGGCGACCCGCTCGGCTTCATCGTTGCGGGCCCGGTTCATCAGGACCCACGCGTACGTGCCATGCGCGGCGCCCCACTGCAGCTCGTCGGACCCGGCCTCCACCGCGGTGACGGACCGCTCGGCTCCGATCAATGCAAGGTCGTCACGGCCGAGGTGAACGAGCAGACAAGCGGCGAGCTGGTAGGCCTGCGACAGCAGAACGTCGCTGCCGTCCGCACCGGCGCGCCCGGTGCTGCGGGCTTCGGCGACCAATCCGGGTACGCGCCGCGCCAACTCGCCGAACCGGCCCGACCAGTAGTCGCGCCATCCGTCTCTGAGCAGTGATTGCAGCTGAGGCGTCGGTGCGGGCTCGTGCTCGTCGTCCTCCAGGCCCGGCAGAAGACCGGGAGACAGCAGCACATCGCGAAGGCTGAGCACGAGCCGGTCGCCGGCGCCGTCGAGCCGGGGTCGTTTGTCTGTCAGTTCGGCCAGCGGAACATCGAGAGCATCGGCCAATGCCGCCAGCGAGCTCAGCCGCGCAGACTCGCGGCGGCCTTGCTCCAGTCTCTTGATCAGGTCGACGCTCACGCCGGCGAGACGCGCCAATTCCTGCTGGGTCAGACCGCGTTCGCTACGCAGCTGCCGAAGTCGTTCACCGATCGAGGCGGCCATGTGATGCTCCCCGGTAGAGGACAGCGCCCGACGCATCCTCAGGCTAGCGCGAGATCCATGGCATGAACCCGGACCCGCGTCCGGGCACCTCATCGCCGGCGTGGCGCGTAACGGCTACGCGCTGCGATGTCGCCTGGACCGGCATTCGAACGCTACGGTGAATTTCGGCCACCGGCCCCGGCGGCCATCCCCCGACAGCACCTGCCGGAAGCGGCCGCGACGGCCGACGAGGAGGAGCGATGCGGCTGCTCACCTTTGCGCGCCGGCCGTGGGACGCTGCGCTGGTCCGCTGGGGTCGCGTTCCCGGGATTCGCACCGCGAAGGTCACGCTTGCCGCCGTACTGGCTTATGTAGCCGCCGATTCGCTCAACACCACCCCGTCGCCGATCCTCGCGCCGCTGACCGCGATTCTGGTGGTGCAGGTGACCGTCTTCCAGACCGTCACCGAGGGATTCCAACGTGTCCTGAGCGTGCTGGCCGGCGTCATGGTCTCGGTCGGGCTGGCCGCCATCGCCGGGCTGAGCTGGTGGAGTCTCGGGCTCGTGGTGGCCGCGAGTCTCGTACTCGGGCAGCTTCTCCGCCTGGGACCCCACACCCTGGAGGTGCCGATCAGCGCGATGCTCGTCCTCGCGGTCGGCGGCGGCGCGGCACCGCAGGCGGCGACCGGCCGGGTGTACGAGACGCTCATCGGCACCGCGACCGGCATCGCGGTGAACCTGGCGATCGTGCCGCCGGTGCATGTGGAGTCGGCCGGCTCGGCGGTTGCCGGCCTGGCCACCCGGCTCGGCGACTTCCTGCGCTCACTGGCCACGCAACTGCGCGCCGAGTGGTCACGCCAGGCCGCGCAGGACTGGCTCACCGCGGCCCGGGGCCTGAGCGTCACGGTCCTGGAGGCCGACCACTCGCTGCTCCGGGCCGAGCAGAGTGCCGTGCTGAATCCGCGCGGCGGCGAGGTCCGGATGGCTCAGCCCCGCCTGCGCACCGCCCTCACCGCGATCGAGTACTGCACCATCGTCGTACGGACCCTGTCCCGGGAAATCTTCGACCGTACGTTCTATCTGCCGCCCGAGCTCGAGGCGGAGGCCTACTCCGCCGCTGCTCGCGTCGCACTCGCCGACGCACTGGACGCCGCCGCCAAGGCCTTCGACGGCGTGGCCGACGTCGCCTCGGGCGCCGAGCCGCTCGACGCTGCTCGCGCCCGGGTGGCGGCCCAGCTGGCCGAGCTGCACCAGCGGCGAGAGCTGCTGGGCCGGCTGCTGCTGGTCGACCCGCGAGCCGACGCCGCGGCGTGGCAGCAGCACGGCGCGCTGCTCACTGCGGTGGACCGGCTCCGCGTCGAGATCGAGGCTGCGGTCCGGCCGGCCGGCCAGCCGTGGCGTCCGCCGCCGTTGGCAACCCGTCCGCGCCGCGCGGCTCGGCGGGTCGTGGGCGCGGCCGGACAGACGCTTCCGAGGGTGACCGACCGATCCCGCCAAGCGGTACGCCGGATGATGACCACCGCCGCGGGCGCGGCGGCGGAGAACCTGGCCATCCCCGACCCCCGGGCCGCACGTTCGCGCAGGCGAGAGGCCGGCGCCGAGCCGTCGGTCGGGCGGGCCGGCGTACAGGATGCGGCGTCGCCGGCGACCGAACCGGATGCGGCCTCGCCGACCGGGCAACCGGGGCCTGCCGAGCCCGGGGCCGGCCGGTGGCCGTCAAGCGAATGAGCCGGGCACTCACCGAGGTCGCACGATGGTCCACGCATCGGCCATTGCTGAACTCGCGGACGTAGCCGAGCCGCGATGGTTGGACGAGCAGGAGCAGCGACGCCAATCACCATCGAACGAGGCTCGCCAAACGGTGTGAAAAACGATCAGCGCTACATACAGCGAGTCTGCCGCGTACCTGACTACACCGTGACAGGGCTCACGACGAGTCGGCGTCGGTAGCTTCTCAGGTGCGGCGATCGCCGGTCGATGGCTTGCTTCATCCGACCTCGCCCTCGAACGGAACGGAACAACTCGTGAGGCTGATCCCCCTTGCCGCAACCGGACTCCTCGCCGTCGCGAGCATGCTGACCTCGACGGAACCGGCAGCCGCCGCGGCGTCGACTACGTCCGACCACACTCCGCCGGCCGTCACTGTCGTGTCCGGCGGCATCGTGCCCGCGGTGGTGTGGAACGACGGCATCCGCAGGATCTCAGTGCTTCTGCGGATCACCGACAAGGGGAGCGGATGGGAGCCGGGTCAAATCCAGCTCCGGATGCAGTCACCCCAGGGAATGGTAGTGGACCTGAACGAAGTCATCCGGGTCTCGGGCACCGAGAACGATGGCCTGTGGCAGTTCGCCACCACGCTGCCGCGGTTCGCCGCGCCCGGGACGTGGCGGGTGTTTCAGGCCGACCTGTGGGACCGGGCACAAAACCTGACGACGATCACGAAACCACTGTCGTTCACTGTCATCGGCAAGGCTGACACCACGCCGCCGGTCGTCCATTGGGAATCAGCGAAGTTGAGCGCCGACACCTTCGACAACAGCCAGGACCGAGTGTTGAAGGTCCAGGTGAACGCTACGGATGACCTGAGCGGTGTCATCAGCACGCCTGGCGAGGTCTTCTTGGCGAGCCCGAGTGGCGACTGGTCCCCGTCAGAATGGGGCACCAAGGTGTCCGGCACCCCCACCAACGGCACATGGGAATACACCGTGACGCTTGCTGCCGGCGCGCCTGTCGGTACGTGGCACGTCTACTCGGCGACGATGTACGACGAGGTGGGGAACGCCAACCAGTTCGGGTCAAGAGAGTTCGCGACCGTCACGGTCACCGGGTAAGGAGTCGGCCAAACGTGCTTCGTGGAACGCGAGGATAGAGGACTATACTCACCTGCCGCCCAATTGCGCCGGCAAGAGAGAACTAGGCGGAACGCTCAGGCAATCATGCAGCGAGGCGAAGCACTCAGATGATCGCTTCTCCGATCAGCCCGCCTGAAAGCTTTAGTGAATACGCTCGACGGCGTCGTCGAGAACATCACCGTGCCGTTCCTGATCGCCCACTGCGCCAACGATCGGCCGATCCCCTCGAATACGCACACCGCTCGTACGACCAGGCCGTCAACTCTCCCAACCGCGAGCTGCGCATCTTCACCCCCGAGCAAGGCGCCACCGAACACATCGGCCTCGACCATCTCCCTCACGTCAGCACCTTCATCGCCGACTGGGTGGCCGACACTTTCGCAGCGCTGACGGAACCAGGCCAGCACACGGTGGCCGGTGTGCTGGCCTGGCGTGGTGCGGCATCCTTCCGGCAGCCATCGCCACGGCCGGCGCACCAGAAGCTCCTCAGCTACCCGGCTGACGGATTGCGGTGCCCGGATCGGTGCTCTGCTCAAGGGCCGTCCACCACTCCTCCAGCTCATCGACCCGGCTCTGGAGTGCGGCGTTCGCCGCCCGGGCCGTCGCCAGTTCCTCGGTTAGCGCTCCGATCGGCCCGGAGGCGGTCAGGGCGTCGAGCCAGCCCGCGACCAGCCGATCCTCAGCGGCGACCCGGCGGAGCGCGGAGGCGACCACCTCCGGTGACAACTCAGCCACGAATTCTCTCGAAAGCGCGCCCCCGGCTCACGAGTAAGAGTGGTGTCGCCTGGTCAACGGCCACAAGAGCAACACCCGAACGGCCTACACGGCCCGCTGAACTGCAGCGATACACAGCGGAGCCTCGAAGACCATCCGATCATCAACGGCGAAGGCAGCCAAGTAAAGGACTCCGCGAAAACGACCTCCCGACCCATGGGATCGGCCTTGAGCTGCGAAAACATCCTCCTGAATGCAATTTGATCCGCTTGCGCGGATGCCCAGTAAAGGGCTCCACGCACCCTTGGAATCAATCAGCACAAATGGAAAGAACGCCTCCGCAGGCTTCTGACCCGCGAAGACGTCTAAAAAGTCGGGCTGACAGGATTTGAACCTGCGACCCCTTGACCCCCAGTCGCATCACAATTCGGTTAAGCGGTGCCAACGGGTGCTTTTACGTGCGCAGAAGCGGACAGAACGGCACCTCCGTGCCGCCCGATTTCACCTAATCCAGTGGAAGTTGATCAACGCCGTGACCAAGCGTGTGACCACGGTAAATCAAGTGCTCTGCCTGCCATCCAGTACGTCAGAAAATCGCACTAGGTAGTTTCAGCGTCGGCGCCCGCAAGAAACTCATTCGCGATCCAGTAAAGGCTCTTACCCTCGTACGTCCAAGCATCGGGACCGGACAGCACCCTAGATTCGCCCGTTGCCATTTCGACGATGTTCTGCGCAAGTTTCGATGCAGACCAGCAGTCGACATCGGGTGCACCCGCCCATTTAAGAGGCTTCGCTCGATCTCCAGTCCACGTAATCGTCGACCGATTCGGGTCCGCTTCCATCCAAGCACGCACCGCCGCAACCGATTGTGGCCGTACAAGGGTCTCGACGCTCAGCGCTAAAGTGGCGCCCTTCGGGATCAGACCGTTATCGACGATGACCGCCACGGAGCGTTGTCGACGAGACCGGGCGGCCAATTCTGCGCTGACGCCGGAGGTACCGTGTTGAACCGTTGGTCCGAGGATCCGATCTGCGATGTCGTCAATTGGGAAGATCTGTTGAAACGTGGCACAAAGTTTCCTCGACTCGTCCGTCTCTCTAAAAAGGCTGAGCTCAATACACTGGATAACGAGATCGCGAGGAGAGAGCTCGGTCAACCAGTTGACGGTAGTCATGACTTGTGAAGGAAAGCGCTCTGCGATGAGGACGATGCGAGGTCGCGTCAGCAGCTCCTCGCCCCAGTCGCCTTCGACGTGGTCGGCCAATGCCGCAAGTCCTGCTTCAGGGGTCACGGGCGACTCTTGCGGTGACTTATTGAGATAGTCCGCGTGTACCGAGCCGAGGGATTCCTTGGTAAATCCTGCAACCAGGGCAGCATACGTCAATGCCTGGAGATGCACGCGCTTATCGCCGTCGCGTTTAAGTTCTACGACGACGAGCTGTCCGGTGGAGTCGAGTCCGAGAATATCCAAGCGCTCTGCCGCGACTTGCCCGCCGCTGGTCGCCCAGCGATCAAACTGCTTCGTGACGATCCGTACACTGCCGCCGAGTATCTCCGGGTGGTCAACGACCCAACGTTCGAGATGTTCGACCTCAAGCAGGCCCTGTTCGGCCATGGCAGAGCGCTGGAACGGCGTTGCATCGACACCGTCAATGCGGAAGACATGCGCTGCAGGACTCACGATCACCTTCCTAGGTGTTGTAGTGCCACATGCGAGTAGAGGTTTCAGGACAGGGCTGGTAAGAGGCCATGCGCTAAGTACGGGCTTAGCTGGCCAGCACCCGCTCCCGTCGGTGCGTCGACCAGTCTTGGTCTCGCGATCATTCGACGGACCGAAGGAGCAGATCCGGCTCGGCACGCAACGCGCGAAGGCCCAGAGTCTCTTGGGCGATGCGCTGTCGCTGCTCAAGCAGTTGCGCGACTGGCTGGTGTAGATCTTGCGGCATCCAAGCAACGAGCGTGCTCGAGGCCTTGGCGCCGGTGTTCGACCTGTCTGGGCGGGGAACGCCGCGGTCAAAGATCCAGCGGTACAGCGCGGCGGCCGGTTGTAGCGGTGGCAGCCGTTGGGCGTTTGCCACCGCGGCAGCGCTGACTGCGATGCGCAAGCCGGCGACGTCAAGGTCGCCTACGTAGTAGAGCGCAGTCGGCGCCGGATCGAGCAGGGCCACCGCTGTAATGGAGGTAGGGAACTGATTGCCGCAGCCCCAACCGATGTGCAGATCCGGGCGAACATCCGGGTCGAGCTGCCGGGCGGCCCGCAGGAGCGAGTGGAACGTAGCGTTGTTCTCCGCCACTAGTAGCCGTGTCGGTCCTCTTCCGGGCACGTGCTGGGAGGGGAACGGTATGGGCGTGGGATAGCAGGCAAGGAGGTCGAGGGTTAGCACGCCGGTAGTGAACAGTCGTTTAGTCGTTTCGATGGCGAGAGCCTTCTCATCGTCGAGGATCTCCAGCGAGCGCTCCTCGAGAGGGACAGCTTCGGCGCCGGGATTGTTCCGCAGCCAGGTGGCGATTCTGTCAAGGAGTTGGTGTTCGTCCGGCCGGGTGGCGATCGCGGCGGCTGCTTCGAGTGCTTGCGGCCAGACTCGCGGTGTCGGTGTCGTCCGGACCCGGCGGGGCTCGGTCTTGCCCACCCAGAGCGGTAGGGGCGGGTTCGTCCGGTCGTCCCAGCCGGAGCGTGTCTTCGGCAGAACGACGGCGCCTGCTTCGGCTAAGCCGGCCAGGACGGCGGCAAGCCGGGTTCTTGCTGTGGGATCGCCAACGAGTGTGGGGTCGACGGCGGTGGCGTGCCGCAGCAGTCCGTCGACCCGTACGCGGCTTGTCGGCTGTTCCGCGACATAGGTGGCGATGATGTCGCCCAGCGCTGTCGTCATGGCGACGCCTCCGTCTGGGACTGGCTTCCCCCGCCGCTGGACGATTCGTCGTGTGCGACACGGACGCCGGTGATGAGTCGCTGGTCAGTGTCGGTAAGGGTGTCGTCCGGGACGATGTAGCGGCGGTTCCGGGTGCGACCCGGCCGGTTGTCCAGCCGGATGACGTTGGGAAACCGCGAGACGGCATCGGGGTCTTTCACCCCGGTGGTGTACACCAGCTGAACTTTGTGGGCAGCGGCGACTGTCCGCTGGAGGCCGACGAGACTGCCGTGTGAGGCGCGGCCGATCGGGTTGTCGAGCAGCAGGACGCCGCCGGAGCGGTCACGGCGTCCGGCGTTGGCGGCGCGCAGCGCCGCGATGGTGCAGTAGAGCGCGACGCAGACGGTCAGTTTTTCTCCGCCGGACCATTTGCCGAGCCGTGTGATGTCTTCGGTGGTGGGGACGAGGTCGAGGGCGGGTTTGAGGACCTTGACGGTGAAGCCTCGGGTTCCGGCCGCCTCGTGAACGGCGTCCTTGAGCAGCGGCAGTCCTTCCGGTTTGATGCCGTCGGCGATACGCCGCTCGACGACGCGGTTGACGTAGGTGCGCAGGTCGGCGTCGCTGGCGGGCGCTTCGAAGGAGATTCTGAGCATCTGTTTCCCCGCCCAGCCTCCGGTCTTCGTCGCCACTCGTGAGTAGCGTTCGGCTTTGCGCAAGGTGTCGAGGGTGTTCGAGACGAGGCGGGCGAGGGAGTCGGTCACGATCGCCTGGTCCTTGGCGATGTCGGCGAGTTCGCCGTCGATCATGTTTGCGCGCAGTCTGAGCTGGTTCGCGAGGGTTCCCGCGTGCTGCGCCAGTACTTCTTCGTTGTCGTGGATGACGCGGTCCTTTGCGGGTGTGGTGACCCCGGGATACCTGCTGCCTGTTGTCCGTAGGTCTCCGACTGCGTTCGCCCGGGAGATTGCAGCGTCGCCGGCGCGTTTCTCCGTAGCACGCAGGGCCTGTATCAGCGCCTGCTTGTGGGTCTTGGCCTCGTCGTCGGTCCCGGCGAACGGCGCGACAACCCAGCCGGCCGGGTCGGGAAGACCATCGGCGAGCAACTCAAAGGCAGTGATCCGACCCTGGTAGTGGCCCTGCTTACCCTCAAGGTCGCGGAGTTCGCCCTCCGCGTTTGTCCGCTTCTCAACGCACCCTTGGCCGATCTCATCCTGTTCAGCTGCCAAAGCGTCGGCCTGCTCCGCGGTGGTCGGCTCGATCAGCAATGCGCGCTTGGGCGGATCGGTGCGTCGCCTCCGAATCCTGGCGAGCGTCGCATCGTGCCGTTCGATGTCGCCGGAGGCGCGGCCGTTCCGGCCGACCGCCTCCTCCTTCGCCTTCCGGGCGGCAGCCAGTGCCGCCGCTCGAGACGGCTTGGTCTGCCCCTCCGCGGTTACAAGCAGGGCGGCAGCGCGTTGCCGGGTCTCGGCGATGACCGCGGCGAGCGCCTGTTCTTCGGTCGACAGCCCCGTGGTGAGGTTGCGCTCCCGCTCGGCGAGGACCGACTGGGAGGCCTGGACCTGCCAGGTGCGGGCGGCCTCCTGATGGCGAGCGCGGAGGACGTCGAGGGATACCGCCGGATCGTCGGGGCTCTCCGGATCGGAGTCGAGGAATGTCAGGCCGGCGGCCTCGGTCCGGTATGCGTCGGCGGTCCTGCCCTCGGTATCGGCGAGGCTGCCCTGCTCCGTCGCGTCGTCGAGGGCATTGTTCGCCTTCTCCGTGCAGCGGTCGGCCTGATCGCGGGCGTCCTTCGATCGAGACCCAGCCTCAGCGAGGTCGCGACGCCACTGCGCGGCTGCCTCCACTTTTTGAATCAGGTTGGAAAGGCGGGCGCGAGATGTCTCGATACGGGAGATCTGTCGCTGCGTCCCCTGCTCGGCCGCCGTGTCCCCGGCATCCGCTTCATCAAGTGCGGCGAGTTCCGCACCAGTTTTTTCGAGTGCTGCCGCGATGCCAAGCAGGGTGTTGTCGAGGTCGTCGACGCGGCTGGTGAGGCTGTCGAGGTGCCCGCCGGGGCAGTCGGTGAGCAACTCGGTGAGCTCGTCGAGCAACGCCCGGTCGGCCGCACGCGCTTCGGACAGCCGGGACTGCTGCTCGGTGTACGTCTCGGCGCGGGCGGCGACCTGTCGCACGTTGCCTTCGGCCCAGGCCGGGTCCACCAAGCCTCGATGCAGACCGGTCCAGACTGGATCCGATCCATCGGGCCCTACCTTGGTGGCGCTGACGATCGCGGCGGCGGCCTGGGCGGTGTAGACCCCGACGAGTGCCGTGGTTGCCGTGTCAACGATGGCCAATGCGATCTCGGCGTCGTCTGCCTGGCCGGTGGGAATCACGAGACCAACGCCGAGGCGCGCGAGGTCCGGATCGGTGACCGTTTCCAGCAGGCGTGCGCTGGGTAGCAGCGTGCGCAGGTGCGCCCAACCGGTTTCGGCGGTGATGTCATGTTCGGCCAGAACGGCCTGAACCCGTTCGGCGTCGAGGGTGGTGGGTAGGAGCCCGGTGCGCGCGTGCACGTCGAGGATGCGCTGGTCGTCGATGCGTTCGGCCTCCAGCTGGACGAGAGCCATATCGGTATCGACGATCGCGTCTGACAGCCGGCGGGTCAGGGTGTCCGCCTCGGCCCAGAGATCCACGGGGGCGTCGCCGGTTGCCTCGGTCAGATCCTGCACTCGTTCGCGGGCGACCAGCTTGGAAGCGCGTTCGGCAAGTGCGGCGTGTTCCTCCGCAAGCCGGGTACGTTCCGCGTCGAGCCGGACCTGCTCGCCCGTCTGCGTGGTGAGTGTGCTCATCAGTGCGCGTCGAACCGCCGGGCGTTGTTCACGACGGCTCCGGATCTCTTCCTGAATGCCCGTGAGGGTCACGTGCTGTTCGGCGAGAACGGCGTCGTGCTCGGCCGGGTCGGTCTTTTCGTTCGGAAGCGCGCCGTCACGGACGGCCGTACGGAGGTCTGTGGTCAGCGACTCTAGCCGCGCTGTCGCGGTCGCCGCGTCCTTGTCGGCTGCCTGAGCCTGCTGGTCAGCTTCCTTCGCCGCGGCACGGTGGGCCGCCACGTCTGCCTTCGCAGCCTTGGCGGCTTCGGCAGCCGCTTCAGCTTTGGCCTGGTGTGCCCTCGCTAGGGTGCGCAGCCGGGTTCTCAGGCGCGCGCTGTGCTCGTCGTGCTCGCGCCGCAATGGCGCGGTTCGCTCGCGTTCCTTACTGGCCTCTCGCCGGGTGCGCTCCAACGCGTCCTGGAGCTCCTGCTTCTGCGCCAGATGTTCGGCTGCCTCCCATGCTTCGATAAGAGCGGCGGCATCCTTGGCGTCGTCATCGGCCCGGCTGAGTTGCTCCTGTGCGGCACGCAGTCGCATCTGGGCGGCACGTTCCTCGTACAGGTAGACGAGCTCGTAGGCGGCACCGCCCTCGGTCACGGCGGCAGCGCGGCGCTTCTCGATGCCGTCGCGCTGCTCGGCGAGCGCCTCGATTCGGTTGTTCGCTTGGGAGACGGTCGCGGCGAAGGCGGCGGACAGCTTGGCCGCCTCGTCGACGGCCCGCTGCAGGGCGAGCGCCGCCGCGCCGACCTCCTGCTGACAGACGTGGACGCGGTCCAGGCCCGTTGCCGAGTCGAGGCAGAAATCACGCTCGGCTGTCTTAGCGGGTTTGGTCGCGAGTAGCGACGCGATCGAGGCCAGGCGATCCGCGACGCCGATCGCGTCTTCAGGTGCGACCGTGAGATCGATGAGCATGTCGATGAACTCGCGGGCCGACGAAAATCGGAACATGTCCTCCACGCCGCCCTCGACGTGGTTCATCTGTTTCTGCGTGCGAAATAATGCTGGGTCGAGGCCTCGGCTCGTCAGCGCGGCCGTCCACTCGTGTTGCTTCTCGGCGATCACCAGATCCGTGGCCTGGGGGTAGGTCGCCGCGAACTCCTTCAGAGCGGCGACATAGTCCGCCCGGCGACGCGGTTCACCGGCGGCATCGAGGATGGGAAGGCATGGCAGGTCGAGTACGCCAGGCACCGCGTAGAACGCGTAGAAGGTCGTGTCGAGCCGGTCGCGAGCCCGGTCGGCGTCGGCGGGCCGGCGCAGGTCGGACCACTCATAGACGACACCGGTGATGAGGATGCGGTCCGGTGAGCCGTCCAAGGTGTCCGAGGCGGCCGGATGCCATGCCGCGACGGTGTGCGCGGTGTCGCCACTGTCGACGTAGTCGGTGAGGCTGCGTTTGACCGTGCGACCCATGAAGTCGATCGCTCTCGGCAGCAGCAGCGCATAAAAAAGCGACAGCAGCGACGACTTGCCGCCGCCGTTGCGCAGCCACACGACCGAATCGGCGGAGCTCCTACTGCCGCCGTCCGGGGCGGTGAGGTCGAGCGTAATATCGGTGAAGCGAGCGGATCGTTCTCCGATCGAATGGAGCCGGAACGCGGCCAGATGATAGGTCACGCCTCCTCCCCACTGTCGGCTGCGAAGGGCTGGCTGTCGGCCTGCGGCCGTCGGGCGATCTCCGCCAGGAAGGTGTAGGCGGGTTCGCTGGCCATGTCCTTGACCTGGATCCGGAATCGCTCGGTGAGCATCCAGGTCCCGCCGGTGCTGTCGGCACGGGCCATGCCTTGCTCCACGAGCCAGCCCAAAATGTTTCGAACCCAGTACAGGGTGCACTTGGGTGACAGCCGTCCGGAGCCACGACCTCTGTCGCCGACGAGTGTGGAGGGCATCTCGTGGTAGGCGCGCCACGCCTCGTCCAAGCCGTCGTCGGGAACCGGCTCGCCGGCGGCGTCGTGCTTCTGCATGCGCTCGCATATCGCGCGCATCCATTGCTCGAATTCGACGTCCGTGACCCGGCGGACCCGTACCTCTTCTAGGTCGGCCGGTGTGGGGTAGGCGTAGGCGGCCACGCCGACTAGGACGAGGCCGGCCATCAATCGCCCGATCCGAGTCGCCGCGTGGGGCATGTCGCCGACCCGGAAGGCGAACGGCGACTCGGGGCTGACGCCGAGGACAAGCCCGAAATCGCCGTCGGATAGGACCTGGGCGGACAAACCGTGCAGAACGGCATCGGCGGCGATCCGAAAGTCGGACTCGGTACGGTATCGGCCGAGCACCCTGCGGTATTCCTGACTGCGTCCGGGACGCTGGGTGGGCTGTATCGCGTACGCGATCAGGGTTCCGATGTCGGTGTGATCGTTCTGTGTCAGAGTCATACCGCCTCCGCGTGTTTCCACGGATGCTCAGTGACCGGTTGCGGGGCAGCGGTTGCCAAGGTTTCGGGGTGAGGGGCGATGATCAGGTCGTCGCCGTCCCAGCCCGGCAGATCAAGCTTTAGGTCATCAGCGTCCGCGACGGCGCGCGGCCCTAAGATCCGTGCGGTCAAGTCGACCGATGCGGTGTGTTCGGTGTCGGTCGCCTCGGGTGCGAAGCACCACAGCGCGGCCAGCGCTAGGACCTCCGCAGCTCGTTGCCGTTCAGCGCTGCTGTCGAGGCCAGGGTCCGTCAGGGCGCCAACAAGCAAGGCCGACAGACGAGCAGGCAAGCCGGTCCTGACGACGACTCGCCGGGCTGCGTCCAGAATGTGCGGTCCGATCGTCGGCGGATCTGGATCTCCCGCCTCGTCATCGTCGTCGAGGTCACGATCATCGGCGGCGGAGTCACGCACCGCCCACAGGTCGTAGATCAGTCGGTACAGCCGGGGCAGTTTCGGAGGTCGCGGACCCGTGATGTCCGACAGCCACCTGTCCGTGACCGTCAGCGCAGATTCGCTGTCCAGAGCGAGCAATGGGGCAAGGATCTCCCGACTGATGTCGGGTAGGTGCCCCAGCGCCGGCGGCCGGAACGACTGCCGGTCTTGCTCCTCGAGGAACACCCCTCGGGCGGCGATGACCTGCCGGTGCAATGCGTCGTGGCGGCGCGAGCACTCGGTGAGCAGCGCGGCGATTCGGGCCGCCGCCATGGTCACCTGCTGATCATCGGATTCCAGTGACTCGCGGACCTTGGCGAGCAGGCGGTGCTCGGCCTCCATGCGGCCGGCGATGTGTTCCCGAGCCGTGGTGAGGCGTTGCGGAACGGCCGTCGCCCATTCCTGGATAACGGCGCGCAGATCCCTGCGCGTGTTCTTGATCAGCTCATGAAGGTCCTCGGCGAGCGACACCGACAGCAGCCTAGCCCGGACCGCGGCACGTTCCGCGGCATCGAACGCGCCCTTCGCCAGCTGGCGTTCCAGCAGCACTTCGTTCGCAACCTGCTCGTCCTCGACATCGAACTCGAGCCCACCCACCAGCGCGTTGATCGCGTCTCGGGTGGCGTAGAGCACGACCTCGCCCCGCACGGGGTCCTCTCGTTCAACCAGCAGCCGAAACTGCACCTGCCGTCGCTGGTGGCTCCGGGCTTTGTCGGTGAAGTCGCTGATCCTGTAGGTGAACGGCGCCTCGCGCTCGCCTCGGTTGAGAAGGGCGTCGACGGTGTGCTCGCCGATGCGGCGGTGTTCCGAAGCGGGTCGTTCCGGTGCGGTACGCCGGGCGAGTGTGGTGAGTCCGCCTACGACGTCGTTGTACGTGGCCTCCTCCGCGAAGCCCTGCTGGGCGATGGCGAGATCAATGGCGGCGAGGGCGAACGTCGCGACGTCGTAGGTGGCCGCCGGCCACTCCTGCCGATTGGCGGCGACGATCGCTTCGGTGATCGGGCGCGACCGCATGAGCACCGCAACCCGCGCCGGGAAGGTGGGGTCGAAGACGGAGAGCTCCGCTGGTGCAGGTGACCCTGACACGGCGGAGCCACTGGGCAAGTCGAACAGGTCGTCCACTTGTCCCCTTCCATGCACTTCCGTATTCGTACGGTAACCGTAGGTGTAAGTCAATCAATGGCTGCGCTAGGGCGCGTCTCGAAGTGCGTGTAGCCACTCGTTGATCGCGGTGATGTGCAGGGTGGCTTCGTAGCGGACGGCGAGTTTGTCGAAGCGGGTCGCGACTGCGCGGTGTCGTTTGAGGCGGTTGATGCCGCACTCGACGGCGTGGCGTTGCCGGTAGAGCTGAGCGTCGAACGCGGGTGGGCGCCCACCGCGTGAGCCTTTGGCCAAGCGGTGGGCGTCCTGGTCTGTCTTGCTCGGGATGCAGGCCCTAATCCCGCGTCGACGCAGGTAGCCCCGGTTCGCGCGTGAGGTGTAGGCCCGATCCGCCAGGACCAGGTCAGGGCGCACCCGTGGGCGGCCAGGCCCGCAGCGTGGCACCCGGATACCGGCGAGCACAGGCGCGAACTGCGGGCTGTCACCACGGTGGCCCGCGGTCAGCAGCATCGACAACGGCTTACCACCTTGCTCGCAGGCCAGATGCAACTTCGTGGTCCAGCCACCGCGTGAACGTCCTAGAGCATGATCGGTCGGCTCCGGTCTGACCCCGCCGGCGGGTTCACGCTGAACATCGCTACGGGCTCCGGCTGCGTGTTGATGGGCCCGGGCGATGGTCGAGTCCACGCTGACATCCCAGGTGATCAGACCAGCGGCATCCGCGCGGGCCTGCAGTCTGGTCACGATCTGCGCCCAGATCCCGGCGCGCTGCCAGCGCCGAAACACTGCATAGACCGCCTGCCACGAGCCGTAACAGTCTGGCACATCACGCCACGGCGCCCCCGTGCGTACTCGCCAGCGGATCCCGTCGATCAGTTGCCGTTTCGTCCATCGCGACGGCCGACCTGACCGCTTCGGCGCAGGCAGCAACGCCGCCAGCAGCGCCCACTGTGCGTCGGTCAGATCGAACCGCCTCGTCACCGCTAAGGTGGCCACGAGGTCTCCGGTATTCAAGGTACTTCTTCGTCGATGAACCCTTTACCGGAGACCTCTTCGTCTATCGATGATCAACACACCCACTTCGAGACGCGCCCTAGCCGCGGCGTGTCTGATGAAGTCCAATTCGCGACAATCACGGTTCACTTCGACGTCTGCCTGAGGGCCGCGACCATGGCACGCGACTCGGTGTGCAGGTGCCGGAGCTCTCTGGCCGTGAGAGCCAGTTCGTATCCGTGATGATGTCCGGCCCGCGACAGCGCCCACCATAGGTAAGCCGCCCGCTGTGCAGTCTCGGCTCCGGCGTACTTCCGCAGCATCATCAGTTGCGCCCGCCGATTACGACATTCCGCCACGCTTGGGGCCACGGCCTGCCAGTAGCGGTCCAGTGCTGCCTCCAGGGCGAGACGAAGGAGCCACGCACTCGCCCGCGGCCAGAGTCCGCGAGTGCCAGTGGCCGGCTTTGTCATCAGCTCTGCGGCGCTGGCCAGGTAGTTCTCGGCAGAGATCATTTCAGCCTCACAACGAGACGAGCCACATCGGCCACAAGCTGTTCGGGGTCGTTGACGGCGGCGCCGTGGGCGCCTTCTTTGCAGGTGCGCAGGGCGGTTGCCGCCCACCCGCCGTGCGCGGTGTTGAGCTTGCCGAGGATCTGGCCGCCGGCATCCATGTCGTCAAAGAGAGCGAGCGCGGCCACCTGCATCGTGGTGCGGGCCCGGCCGATCAGTGCATCGACATCGCGATGAGGTTCGCCGCGCCCGATGCGACGGGCACGGACGATCTGATGGAAACGAGCTTCAAGGGCCGACCGGCAGTAGGTCACGACGACCGGCGTACGGACCTCGACAGGCATGTCCCGAGTTTTGGCCAGAGCCGCGGCATCATCGAGGTAGCGCTTCACCGGGTCGATGTGATCTCGAGGCGACGGACGGCCTCCGGGAGCCGATCGTCGTGGGTGAAGACGATGACCTGCCGGGTCTGGGCAAGGTCGGCGAAGACCCGGGCGAGCCCATCCACCTTGGCCGGGTCCATGCTCTGCACCGGGTCGTCGATGATGAGGAACCGGAACGGGCTGGCGTCCGCGCTGGCCCGCGGCAGGAACACGGCCAGACCGAGAGCCTGCATCTCCCCCTGGCTCATCACCGACATCGCGCTGGTCGCCGTGCCGTCCACGGTGGCAGGAAAGGCGACCCTCCGGCGGGTGCTCGACCCGTCGAGCTTCATTCCCGCGAGCTCGACGTTGCTTTGCTGGCGCAGCTCCTCCCAGATCTGCTGCGACCGGGCGGCGAACGGCGCCAGCTGCTCCGCGCGAAGGTTCTCGATCAGTGGCTTGTACCAGTCGAGGGCCTCCTTGACGCGCGCCAGCGGAGCCTCGTGAACACGCGCCGCGACGGCGTCGGCATGCCACTGCTGCAGCTGGGCAGCGAGGTCGCGCCACTGGTCGTGACGCGCCTGCAACCAAAGGATGGCCGCTTCGCGTACCGTCGCGACCGTCTGCAGCAACGCTGGATAGGTGCTGGAGAGATGCGCGGCCACCGCTTCTGGGTGGGCATCGGCGCTGAGACCCGACCAGATGGTCCACGCCGTCCTGAGCCGCTCGCGGAGTTCGGCTGGGAAGTCCTCCGGCAGCGTCGTGGGCACTCCCGCGCCGACTGGAAGTGCCTGGACCTTCCGGCGGGCGATGGCCAGGCTCTCCATTGCGGAGCGGCGGGCAGCCGCATCGTCGCGGATGCGATCCAGTTCCGCTTGAGCGTCGGTACGCCAATGCTGGTCCAGCACGCCGGCATGGCACAACGGGCAAGGGCCGCCACCGTGCGCGTCGTAGTGTTCGGTGGCAGCTTCAAGCAGCCGGGCCGTGCCCTCGATGACGCTGCTGTTGGGTGCCTCCTGGACGCGGACCGCAGCCGCCGTCAGCGTGTCCGCCACCGCGGTGACTTCCTCGGCCGTCGGCAACGGCGGCAGGCTGACCAGCCTCCGGTACGCCGTCACCTGAGGGTAGACGTCGTCTGTGTTGCCCAGCAGCCGGTCCACGGCGTCAAGGTCGGGCCGAGTGGACGCGAGCAGTTTGGCCGCCGCGCGGGCACGCTCGTCATCGACCTCGCCGAGCGCCTGCCGGAGGGACTTTCGCCGGTCGGACACCGCCTTGAGCTGGGCGTCCAGTTCGCGCCTGATCCGCTTCAGCAGGCTCTCGGCGTTAGTGATCGGCTCGATGGCCAGCAGCGGCGCGAGCGCGTCGAACAGGTCGCTGGGCCGCGACGAGATGAGCCGGCCCAGATCGTTGGCGGTCAGCAGCGGGCGGTACGCCTCCAAGGGCTGGCGCCAGCCGAGAGCGTCGACGTCGGCGTACGTCTGGTCGCCGTGGCGGACGTCGGCGGCCGCATCGCTGGGTTCGGCGGCATCGTCGCGCCAGCGGCGGCGCAGGTGCACGGGTGCGGGAGATCCGTCGAGGCGCGCCGTGACTTCGATGGCCGCCTGGTCAGGATGGTGCAGGTTGCGCCAGCCTTCGCGGAAAATCCGGTTGTTATCGGCCCAGCGCTTGCTGTCGCCGGTGAGAGAGAGCTCGACAGCCTCGGCGAAGCTGGACTTACCCGAACCGTTGCGCCCGATGACCAGCATCAGACCGGGTTGCGGCTGCAGATGCAGCGCGGCCTTGGCGCCGATGCCGCGAAAGCCGGTCACCGTGATGCGCTCGAGGAAGACGTGCCGCTGCTCGGCCGTCTCGGCCTCCCGGACAGGCAGGTCAGCCGGGGCACCATCAAGCACGGCGCGGAGCTGCTGTTCCCCCGCGAAGGCGCCGAGAACGACCTCGGCAATCTGATCAGACGTACGTCGCTCGGCCAAACGGTCGAAAAGATGCTCCAGAAGTGCGTGAGTCGTGCTCACCGTGTGCTCCCATGCCGACGTTACGGTGGGCCACCTCAGGGAAGGCAACCTTAAACAGTTACTGGGGATTGCTGGAACTTGCTGGAAGACTGTACGGTATTGGCATGGAACAAGTCGAGGCCCTCGATCGGCGGATCGAAGATCTGCGCACCGAAGTGCGGCGGGCGCTGACCGCCGGCGACCGCGAGCGCGTCGCGAGCCTGCGCAAGCAGTTACGCCAGGCGCAGCGCGAGTGGGAAGCGCTCCTCGATGAGGAACTGGCGGACGAGACGCCGTTGGTTCCGGCTCCGCGGCTCGCTTCCGGGCCACTTCTTCCCGTACGGGAACAGGTGCACCAAGCGCTGACCTTGCTCGGCGCTCCGGCTGCTCCCAAGCTCGTCGTCGCCGTACACGAAGCGTTTGCCACTGGCGAGCTCACACCGACGAAGCTCACGAGTCTGCGGCGCGACGAGGAGCGCTCGTTCCAGTCCGCGCCGTACTCTCGCCCGTACTATCTCTGCGCCGCCCTGACCGCCGACCACCTCGCGCCGGCCCGCGGCCTGATCGCCGTCTCGTCGTGGCCCATGGCCACGCGGATCATCGGGCCGCTCAGTCTGCGCGTCGATTTCCTCACCGCCGCCACCCGGCTTGCCGAACATCTGGAAAGGCTCGGCGAGACGGGCCCGAACGCCCGGCGGCTGCTGTGGCGCTTCGCCGCCACGATCCCGGGAGCCGCCACCAGCGCCTACTCCATGACTCCGGCTGCCGTCGCCGAGGCCGCCCAGGCCGAACTGGCCATCCACCTTGACGCCGACCGGTCGCACCGCGAAGCGGCCGCGAAGCGGGCCCTCGACCAGCTCACCCCGGCACAACAACTGTTCGGCACCCGGCTCGGTCGCGCCGCGGCCACCGGCTCCTGACCTCGTTCTCCCGTTCTGCCGCGAAGGAACGAAGATGTCCGACGACATCCCCCACCGACTTCATCAGCTGCGCGGCTCCGCTCCCGCGAAACGACACAACGCCCGTACGGTGGCCGCCCTGACCGGAAACCCCGGATGCGCGCGGCGTGCCGTGCTCGACGCGGCCGGCGTCGACAAGGACGCGCTGGCCAAGCAGATCGGTTTCCCTGCCAAGTTCGGCCAGTCCCAGTTCGCGATCACCCGGGGCAACTCGTTCGAGGCCCAGGTCAAGGCCAACGGGTACGCCGAGCTGCTGCGCCTGCTGCGCGAGGTGCTCGGCTTGGAGATCAAGGAGGTCGGCAGCACCGACCTCAACGACGTCGGCGGCAACGCGAGCCAGGAGGTGCGGCACACCCGCGCCCGCCAGGCCCTCAAGGCCGCCGTCGAGGGCCGCGAGCCGCTCACGTTCCTCGACCACCCGCTGCTGCGCCTCGACGTCGGCGGCAACATCGTCTACCTCGAGCCCGACCTGGTCGCCTTCCACCACGACGGCGTCCTGCACGTCGTCGAGATCAAGTCCTTCGCGATCATCGACGACCAGGCGGACGGGTCGAAGGTCGCCGCGGCCGCACGGCAGTCGGCCGTCTACGTTCTCGCGCTGCGCCGCCTGCTCGGCGACGACAAGGTTTCCCACGACGTGGTGCTGGTGTGCCCGAAGGACTTCTCCAACCAGTCCACCGCGGTGAAGATCGACGTCCGCAAGCAGCTGATCACCCTCGACCACCAGCTCACCCGCCTGGCGCGCATCGACAACCTGGTCGAGCAGCTGCCGAACGGGCTCAGCCTCGACCTCGCCACTCACACCCCCGACGAGCTGGTGTCCGCACTGTCCATCATGGAGGCGCGGTACGCGCCGTCCTGCCTGAACAGCTGCGAGATGGCATACTTCTGCCGCCACGAGGCCGCCGGCTGCACGTCGGCGCTGGGCACCACGGTCCGCGAGGAGCTCGGCGGAGTCGAGTACGTCCGGCGGGCGCTCGACCTGGCCCAGGGCAAGGCCATTGCCTCCGTCGAGGAGGAAGAGGCCGCCGCAATGCTGCGCACCACGGCGCAGATCTATGGGTCGGTGGCGGCATGAGCGCGATCTCCTCGTACGCCCGGGCCCTCGCCGTCGACGCCGGCCGGGCGTACCCCATCGCCACCCGACGCCATCTGCACCTCAGCGACCACCCACTGGCCTTCGTGCCGCTCACCATGGCCGGCGAGGCCAACGCACCGCTCGCGGCGATGGTCGGCACCGACCGGGACAACCCGACGATGCTGTTCGTGCCGCAGCCGCGCAACCGCACCCTGCGGTTCGCCTTCGCCGACCAGCTCGCCACGATCGTCCTCAAGTACATCGAGGATTGCCCCCGCAAGGGCGTCGAGACGTACGGCAAGGACGCCAGGACGCGCTACCTGGACGCGCCGCAGATGCTGGTGCCCAACCCGGCCGGCGCGGCGTTCGTGCGCCTCTTCGGCCGCTCGACCCGCTTCCGGCGCACGACCGGCGAGTACGCCGTGTCGCCGCAGGTGCCGCTGCTGGGACGCTGGCTCACCTGGTTCGGTGAGCGGTTCGAGCACCCCGGCTCGTCGGCGCTGGTCGCCATGACGTCCGCGCTCGGCCGGCACTGGGCGACCGGGCAGAGCGCGATGGAGGACGCCAACCTCGCCGCCCTGCTGGCCTGGATCGACCCGCCCGCCGGTGTGGCCGCGACTGACGCCGCGCGCGAAGCCGAGGACCCGACGATCTGGCCGCCGGCCGGCCCCAGCACCGACCCCACCTTCGACAACGAGATCCTGGCGCCGGCGATCCGCCTGTACGACGAGGGAAAACACGACCGCGCCCTGGCCGTGCTGGAACGCGACCTGCGCTCGCAGCTCGAGCCGACGTGGCGGCTTATGTGGCGGGCGATCGACCTGCTGCGCACGCTGCCGCCGGGCGACACGGTGCCCGTCCGCTGGACCAACGACCGTACCGAGTTCACCAGCTACCACACCTACGTCAGCGGCGGCGGCTTCCCGCAGGCACGTCGCGACGGGGCGGTGGCCGCGGCGCGCCGACTGCAACGCCTGGAGCGCGAACAGAATGAGTACGACGCCACGTGCGCCTTCGACGACCCGCTGGTGATGGCAAGCTTCCGGGTGACCGGCGAGGCTTTCGCGGGCACGGTCGTCGAGGTCGAGCCCGACCGCAAAATCCTGTCGGACAAGGGTCGCCGCGTCTTGCGCCCGCGCGTCGTCGTCCGCACCGGCGACCCGGTTCGGCTCCTCGCCGCGACCAAGCTGCGCTCCCCCAGCCGCCCGAAGCAGGACGTCACCATCCTGAGCGTCAACGGCGACCGGGTGGAGCTGCAGATCGAGAACGGCATGGGCCGCGCCGGAACCGCCGCACCGGGCACCGTCCCGACGCTCGGCGAGGAGCTCACTTACACCAGCGTGTTCCCGAAGAGCATGCGCTCACCGGAACTGCCGGCGCCCGAGGACACCCCGTGGACCCACGGCGGGCCGCCGAAACCGTACACGCCGACCGACGACGACGCCCGCGAGGTGTGGGAATGAGCTTCGACCCGGCCGTCGAGGCGTCGCAGGCGACGCTGGCCATCCTAGAAGACTTCCGCTCCGGCAAGCACCGCGGCGTGGTGGTCAACTCGCCGCCCGGCGCCGGTAAATCCACCCTGGTGGTGCGCGCCGCGGCCGAGCTGGTCGAGGCCGGCGAGCGCCTGATGATCGTCGCCCAGACGAACGAGCAGGTCGACGATCTGACCGCTTCGCTCGCCCGCCGGCTCCCATCCGCGCTGATCGGGCGCCTGAGCAGCGCCGAGTACGTGCCGTCGGCGCGCGTCGCGGGCCTACCCAACGTCGCCTGCGACAAGGACGCCGGCAACCTCGCCGACTGCCCGGTCACGGTCGCCACCGCGGCGAAGTGGGCGTACGTCAAGGACCGCTCCTGGGAGTGGGCCATCGTCGACGAGGCCTATCAGATGCGTTCCGACGCCCTGCTTGCCATTGCCCGTCTGTTCGAGCGGGCCCTGTTCGTCGGCGACCCCGGCCAGCTCGACCCGTTCTCGGTGGTGGAGAACGACCGCTGGCGGGGGCTGACCTGGGACCCGATGCAGTCGGCGGTGTCCGGCCTACTCCGCAACAACGACGGCGTGCCCGAGCACCAGCTACCGGTCTCGTGGCGCCTGCCGCACACCGCGCAGGACCTGATCGCCTCGGCGTTCTACCCGTTCACCGGCTTCCGCACCGGAGCTGGCCCAGGTGAGCGGGAGCTGACGTTCACGACGCGCGCCCTCGGCCGGACGCCCGTGGACGCCGTGCTCGAGGAAGCCGCGACTTCCGGCTGGGGCTACCTCGAGCTGCCCGCCCGGCACACCATGCGGACCGACGCCGAGGCGGTCGACGCCGTGGCCGCCGTTGCCCGGCGCTTTGTGGAGCGAGGCCCCGTCGCCCGGTCCGGTTCGACGTCAGGTCCGGTGACGCCGTCTCGCATCGCTGTCGGAGCCGCCCACCGAGACCAGGTCGCCGCGTTGCGGGCTGCCTTGGCTGATCAACCCGACATCACGGTGGACACCGCGAACCGCTTGCAGGGCCGGGAGTACGACGTGACGGTGGTGCTGCATCCGCTGTCGGGCCGCCGGGACGCGACCGCGTTTCACCTCGAGGCGGGCCGCTTGTGTGTGCTGACGTCCCGCCACCGTCAGACCTGCGTCATCGTCGGCCGGGCAGGCATTCACGAGTTGCTCGACGCCCACCCGTCGACAGAGCCCGTTCACCTCTACGAGCCGGTCAAGTTCCCCGACGGCTGGGCCGCAAATCAGACTGTAATGACCCACCTTGAGACGCACCGCATCCCCATGAGTGCATGATGTCACCAGCCGACCGAACCTCCGGGGGACCTAGAGCATGACCTTGTCCGAAGTCGCGGCAGAGGCGCCCGACCTCAGCAACCCGATCATCAACTCGCCGTACGAGCCGCCGCAGCAACACTTCGAGATCGGGCCACACGGACCGACCGGCGTCCTCAAGCCGGGCCGCAGGCCGAGCGAGTCGTTCATCCCCTTGCCGCCAAGTCGCAAGACACGACAGAAGCATGTGCAAGAAGCGCTCGACTTCGACATCACCGGCGAACGGCGGGAAGTCAACAGCCTCGTCAACGACATCCGCCGCGAGGTCGAGAGGTGGCGGGCGAACAACTGGACAGGTGTCACGCCGTACACCCGGAAGCTGTTGGCCCACTGGGCGCCCGGGCCACATCGGGCGGACCCGGTGTTGTTTTGCCAACGTGAGGCGGTAGAAACCGCCATCTTCCTCGCCGAAGTAGCGGGCCGGCACGGGACGACGGACTACCGTCGGCGGCTGGAGCCAGAAAACCGCATGCACAACGACGGCCTGCCGCGCGTCGCGCTGAAGATGGCCACGGGCAGCGGCAAGACCGTCGTGATGGCCATGCTGATCGCCTGGCAAACCGTCAACAAGGTGATGACTCCTCGGGACGCGCGGTTCGCGAAACGATTCTTGATCGTGGCGCCGGGCATTACCATCCGCGACCGACTCGGCGTCTTGCAGCCTGAGCGGGACGACAACTACTACGACCAACGGGACCTGGTGCCACCGGATCTCTGGGAGGCCGTCCTCCAAGCGAACGTCAAGGTGGTCAACTACCACACGTTCCTGCCAAGGGACGCCAAGGAGATCCAGGGAGTCTCCGCCAATACCCGCAAGCTGCTGCGCGGGAACCGACCGCCCGGTGACGCCGACGCATTCCAGGAAACCCCGGAAATGGTCGCGGACCGGGTGCTCGGCGCGTTCGGGTCGACCGAGGGCGGCCTTGTCGTCTTCAATGACGAAGCACACCACTGCTACCAGGACAAGCTGCTGGAGCACCCGGAAGACGTCGCTGACAAATCCGACAAGGATCGCAACCGCGAGGCACGCGTGTGGTTCCGCGGGCTGCAGGACATCTCGCGCCGGACGTCGATCAAGACGGTCTACGACCTGTCGGCCACCCCGTACTACCTCAAGGGTTCCGGCTACAACGAGGGGCACATCTTCCCCTGGGTGGTCAGCGACTTCTCGCTGATGGACGCCATTGAGTCCGGCATCGTCAAAATTCCGCGCATCCCCGTGGACGACGACGCCGTTGCCCAGCAGCCGGTGTACCTCAACCTGTGGGACAACATCCGGCCACCCCTGCCCCAGCGCCAGTCCTCCAAGGGCGCACCGATCACCTCGCAGGGATGGGTGATGCCGGAAACCCTTGAGGGTGCAATACGCAGCCTGTATCGCTCGTACGAGCAGAACCACGTCCGCTATGAGAAGGACCTAGCAGGCCTCGGCGAGCCGCCACCGGTAATGATCATCGTCTGCCCGAACACGGTCGTGTCCAAGCTGGTCTACGAATGGATTGCCGGCTGGGAGGTCGACCAGGACGGTGAGAAGCGGCTGCGCCCCGGCAACCTGTCACTGCTCAGCAACATCGAGGACGGGGTCTGGACGACCCGGCAACGGACCATCCTGGTCGACTCGGTCGCGTTGGAGTCCGGGGATCCGCTTGGGCCTGACTTCAAGCAGGCCGCGGCTCGCGAGATCGAGGCTTTCAAGCAGGAGTTCCGGCTGCGTAACCCGGGCGCTGACGTGGAGAAGCTCAACGACGCCGACCTGCTCCGCGAGGCGATGAACACCATCGGCAAGAAGGGAAAGCTTGGCGAGCACATCCGATGTGTCGTCTCGGTAGCCATGCTGACGGAGGGTTGGGACGCCAACACCGTCACCCACATCCTCGGCGTGCGGCCGTTCCGCAGCCAGCTGCTGTGCGAGCAGGTGGTCGGACGCGGCTTGCGCCGCCGCAGCTATGCCGCGAACGAAGACGGCAAGTTCGAGCCAGAGTACGCCGAGGTTTACGGCGTACCGTTCGCTTTCATCCCGTCCGACCGCGCCACTCCACCGCCGCAGAAGGACATACGGCCGGCGGTTCGGGTGTATGCGGTGTCCGAGCGAGCCGACCTCTCGATCCGGTGGCCGAAGCTGGACGGCTATCGCGTCGAGCTTCCAGACGAAACGCTGATCGCAGACTTCGATGAGAAGTCACGTCTGCACGTCACCCAGGAATTCGTGGCGCTGTGGGTGGAGAACCAGGGTGTCGTGGGCGAACGGCTGGAGGTCGAGCTGGCCGACATCCGGGGTGCTCGCGACCAACGCATCGCCTACACCATCGCCAAGCGGCTCATGGAGGACGAGAAGTACCTGGCTGCCGCGGACGGGGTGGAAAGACCCTGGCTCTTCCCGCAGGTTGTCGAGATCTGCCGACAGTGGCTGGAGGAGTGGGTGACCACCGACCCGGACGTGTCGAAGGGCAACCTTCTGCTGGTTCAGGCAACCTCTCGGGCAGCTGAGAAGGTCTTCGGATCGATCATCCGCCAGCTCGACAACCGCGCCAAGGTGCTGATGCCCGTCCTGCGCCGATTCGATCCCGAAGGCTCGACGGACGACGTCGACTTCGTGACCCGCAAGGTAGTCATGTCTCCACCGCCCCAGAAATCTCACCTCACCGAGGTAGTGCTCGACGGCCAGCGCGGCAACACCTGGGAGGAAGGCCTCGCCGAGATCCTCGAGGGAGACTCGCGGGTCCACGCGTACGTCAAGAATGAACGCCTCGGCTTCACCATCCCCTACGTCCATGAAGGCCGCCAGCACGACTACGTACCCGACTTCATCGTGCGGCTCGTTCCACGAGACGCCGACGACGTCGAACGGACGCTCATTGTCGAAGTCTCAGGGAGCCGCAAGTCCCCCGGGCCAACCGCCGCCAAGGCCCACACCGCCAGGCACGAGTGGTGCGCCGCCGTGAATAACTGGGGTGAGTACGGCCGCTGGGGCTACGTCGAAGCCACCCACCCGATGCAGTTCCGCGAGGTGCTGCACGACGCCATCGAGAACCTGTACGCCGACCGGCCGATCATCGGTCTGCCCGACTGACGCTGCGAAAGGGAACGAGACATGCCCCCGAGGAAGAAGGCCGCTCCGGCCGGGCCCACCCCGGTCGACGCGATCACGCACCCCGACAAGCGCGTCAACCTGCCCACTGCAGACGCCCACGAGTTCGTTGATCCAGACGTGGAATACCCGTTTACGTTCCGGTACCCACGGCCGCTGTACAGTCCCCAGCTCGTGTGGCGCGGCAAGGAGGAGCAGGACCTCGCCGAATACCTCGAGGGTAAGGTCCCTCCCATCTATATTCAGGAGAAGATCGATCCCCGGGTGCTGATCGAAAATCTGCGCGACACAGCGGCGTCGCCAGGGGAAGAGCCCGAGCTGACGTTGTTCGATGCGTTCGACGGCCTCGGCGAACTCGACATGGTGGACTTTTACCAACACGAGGCCAACTGGTCGAACCGCATGATCCTCGGCGATTCGCTCAACGTAATGGCAAGCCTCGCCGAGCGGGAACGACTGCGCGGCAAAGTCCAGATGGTTTACATCGACCCGCCTTACGGCATCAAATTCGGCTCGAACTGGCAGGTTTCGGCACGAAGGCGGGAAGTTAGGGACGGCAAATTCGAGGACGCGACGCGTGAGGTCGAACAGATTAAAGCGTTCCGCGACACCTGGGAGTACGGGATCAGTTCCTATCTTTCCTACCTCCGTGACCGCTTGACGATCTCCAGGGAGCTGCTGACGGAAAGCGGATCCATCTTTATTCAGATCGGCGATGAGAACTTACATCTTATCCGCTCGCTTCTCGATGAAGTTTTTGGAAGCGAGAATTTCGTCAGCCTGGTGACGTTTAAAAAGACGGCGAGTGCGACCGCAGCAAGCCTGCCGGGAGTAGCAGACTACATAGTCTGGTATGCGCGCGACATCGGCTCAATGAAGTACAGAAAACTCTATACAAATAAGGACAAGACCGCAGCTGAGCAGTATACGAATGCCGCAATGCCTGACGGACGTATAGTCAAGCTAACTAAGGCACAAATTGCCGGAGTAGAGCCCTTGCAAGACGGCGCAAGAAGAGTTTACCTGGACACTGTAATCAGCCAGCGACCTCCCGGTGATTTCGCGGTGGAAATCGACGGGAAAGATTTCCGGCCCTATCCCGGCTACTGGAAGACTAACCCTGAGGGCATGAAGCGGCTGGCGACGGCGGGCCGCCTAAAGCCGGTAGGTAAAACGCTTCGATATGCCCGATATCTCGAGGACTTCCCCGTAGGGACCTACAGCAACATGTGGGATGACACAGTCACATCGGGATTCGCTGACCCGAAAGTATATGTCGTACAAACGAATGTTAAAGTCGTAGAGCGATGCATGATGATGACAACGGATCCTGGTGATCTTGTACTTGATCCAACATGCGGATCGGGAACAACCGGCTTTGTCGCGGAGCAATGGGGGCGGCGTTGGATCACAATTGACACCTCGCGAGTGGCGCTCGCGCTAGCCAGGCAACGAATCATGGGTGCGCGCTTCCCGTGGTACCTGCTCGCTGATTCACCCGAGGGGCGGGCGAAAGAAGCGGAAGCATTGGGCAAGCCGCTGCCTCTCGCCCAAACTCAGCGCGACATCCGGCAGGGTTTCGTCTACGAGCGCGTTCAGCACATAACACTAAAGTCAATTGCCAATAACCCGGACATCCGAAAGGGTATGAGCCGCGCCGAGATCGATGCGGCCATTAATCGGCACGCCGAGTACGAGCTGCGCTACGACAGACCGTACGAGGACAAGCGGAAGGTCCGCGTTGCTGGCCCATTTACTGTTGAGAGCCTGTCTCCCCACCGCTCCCTGGCATTTGCCGGCAGTGCGGTTGATCAGACTGGCAACACGGCAGTTGCCGACGAGGAAACGTCCGACGGTGACACGAATTTCGAGCAGACCGTCCTGGCCAATCTGCGCACCGCCGGTATTCAGAACGGCCGCAAGAACGAACGCCTCAGCTTCGACTCGGTGGAGCCCTACGCCTCCCCGTACATCCAGGCTGTCGGCCTGCGTGACGAGGCCAACGATGGCACCGCGAAGCGAGTCGGCATCACCGTCGGCCCGCAATACGGGACGGTGGGTCCGCAGTTCATTAAGGATGCAGCCCGTGAGGCGATCCGAGCCAAAGACATTGATCTGCTCTGTGTTCTAGCATTCGCGTTCGACCCCTCAGTGCTCGGCACGGCGGACGAGGAGTACGTGACCTCGGCCGAAGGATTCGCGAACGTCGCAGCTGAGCGGCGGCTCGGTCGCGTGCCCGTTTTGCTGGTCCGGATGAACGCCGACCTGGTCATGGGCGAAGAACTAAAGAAGACCGGCGCCGGCAACCTGTTCACCGTGTTCGGCGAACCGGACATCGAGATCAAAACCGAGGACGACGAGCTGCGCGTGCTACTGCACGGCGTCGACGTGTACGACCCAAACACGGGTGAGCTGCGTAGTAACAGCACCGACCAGATCGCACTGTGGATGATCGACACGGCTTACAACGGCGAGTCATTCTTCGTTCGCCACTGCTACTTCACCGGCGGGCAGGACCCGTACAAGCGCCTCAAGGCGGCCCTCAAGGCCGAGATCGACCCGGATGCCTGGGCGAGCCTTTACTCCACGGAGTCACGCCCGTTCGCCCGTCCGGACACCGGCAAGATCGCGGTCAAGGTGATCAACGACTACGGTGACGAGGTCATGAAGGTCTTCACCGTCTGAGGCATCGATGGGTGGCCGGAGCCCTGCCACCCATCGGCCAGTCAGCGCGCGGAGCCGCAGATTGTTCGTACCTCGCATCCGCGGCATCGCGCGCCGGGATTGGGCCGATAGTCACGCGCCTTGACGCGCTCAGCCGCTTCGGTGACCGTCGCCTCCGCTCGCGCAATCGCCCCGGCGTCCACCTCGATCGGCATGCGCGTTGCATGTTTGAGGTCGTGCACGTACGCAGCTCGCAGGTCCAGTCCCTCTCGACGCCCGGCATCGGCGTACACCTGCAGTTGAAGTGCATGCTGCTCGTGGTCGCCGGACATTGAGGTCTTGTAATCGACGATCGCCAACGCCTCAGTGACGCCGCCTTCGAGGTCCAGAATCACATCCGCTCGGCCGGCCACGATCACGCCGTCAAGGTGCAGCTCGAACGGCCGTTCCGTCTCCCACACGCGGTGCAGATCGCTCGCATACTTGTCGGTGTAGGTGCCGACAAGCCGTCGAGCGGCGTCTTTCAGCTGCCGATGTGCAGCCTTGTTGGCGGTGGGCAAGAAAAAGCTGGCGTCGAGAAGCGCATCGATCTCCGCGGGCGACGGAACCTTCCCGGACACCTTCGTCGACTCGGCCACCGACCGCAAGACGTGGTGTACCGCCTTGCCGTAACCGAGCTCGGGCGCCAGCCGCGGCTGGAAGCCGATCAACTCGCGCAGCCGGAATGCCTGCCCACAATCCATGAACGCCGCCATCTGGCTGTAAGTCAGGGTGATGGCCTCATCGCTGTCGGATCCCCTTCGCTCGATCGACGGGAAGCCGACATCGTCTGGCTTAACCTCAACAGGAGAGATCTCCTGGTGATACGGGCTTCGCGCAACTCGCCGTGTCGTTACGCGCTCGTGCCGGGAGACAGAAAGCCAGTCGCGCGCCCGGGTCATAGCAACATAGAATAGCCGCCGCTCGTCGGCGTCGGATCCTTCGTAGCGGGCTGCGTCGAACATCGTCCGTGGTACAAGCCACTCTTGCGGCTTCCCGGTGCGCGAAGACGGGAAACGACCCTTGGTCATCGATGGCACGAAGACAACTGGCCACTCGAGACCTTTCGCCCGATGCACCGTCGTCAGGTCGATCGCATCGAGCGTGAAGTCACCCTCACCGTCGAAGCCCTCGTACGCATTCTGGGCGTAGTTGATGATGTGCAGCGCCAGGTTCCGGTAGTACCAGGTGCCACGATCCTGTCCACCCACCTGTTCGCCAAGAGCGTCCGCGTCCGGCCGAGCTCGCCGGCGCACCGACTCGTAGTCAGCGAGCAATGCAGAGACCCGAGCCAACGTACCGAGCCGGTTAATTACCCCAGGCTCGTTCAAATCCCAATGGCGTACGCCCAACTCCTCGAACAGCTCATAGAGTTCCCCCACCAGGTTGGCGGTTCGCGTCTCTCTCGGTACAAACGTCTTCCACTCGCGCAGCAAGCGAATGGCCGCAGCTCGTCGTACGGCGTCCAGCTCAAAGACCTGAGTCAGCTCGCCAAAGAGGGCCGCGTCGGTGACTGGTTGCGGTGCCTGGCGGTAGTCCCGCCAATGGGTGTCGGTCAGCCAGGCGAACACGCGGCCCAGCACGCGCGCTTCCGGCATCTCGAACAGACCAGATCGTCCACCGGGTTGAACGGGAATGCCGAACGTCGCGAGCTGCTCGACCAGGCGGCCATAGGCGGCCCGACTGCGCACGAGCACGGCGATATCGCGGTACCGCAGCCCCCGCTCGACCAGATCGAGGATGTAGGACGTGATCCAGCCGGCTTCTTCTTCCTCATCGGAGCCACACCAGACGGCCACTTCAGACTCCGGAACGGTCCCGGATTCGCGATACGGAAGCATCTCCTTGTCGATGCGGTCCGGAATCGTCTGCGCGAACCGATTGGCTGTGGCGATGATCTGGGGCCGACTGCGCCGGTTCACCGTAATCTCGAAAGTCGACACGTTCGGATAGCGGTCGGCGAACGTAACGATGTTCGCCACGTCTGAGCCTCGCCACTGATAGATGGCCTGTTGGTCGTCTCCGACTACGCACAGTTCGACCCGAGGGCCGGTGAGAAGCTCGATGAGGCGCTCCTGAGCGGGGTTGACGTCCTGGTACTCATCCACGATCAGGTGACGGAGCGTCGCATGGATCTCGGCCGCGAATTCCGGCCGTTCGAGTTGGCGCACGGCCTGGACAACCTGCTGGCCATAGGTCAGAAGTCGGTACCGCTCGAGGGTCGCGTAGTAGTCGCGCAGTATCGGCCCAAGCGGTTCGGGTATCGATGCCGGGTCGAGCAGTTCGTTCTCCACCACGTCAACGCCCTTGCCGAACGCCTCTATCGAGGCGAACAGCCGGTAGCCCGCGTCCAGCGTCCGGATGTTGAGTCGGTTCGCCTCCCGGGCCAGAAAGGCCGTGAGCTGGTTGTCGTCCAGCACGTCATAGGTTTCAAAGCGCGGTACTCGCTGCTGAAGCAGGCGAAAGCAGAAGGCGTGGATCGTGCCCACGAACAAGCCGTTGAGCCGATCGACTACTCCTCGACCGAGCCGGCCCTCGACTCGCTGAACGATGCGAGTCTTCAGCTCCTTGGCCGCCCGCTCGGTGAAGGTGAACGCTACGATGCCCTCGGGATCGACACCGTCCGCAAGCAGATCCACAACGCGCTGGGAGACCACCTCGGTCTTGCCTGACCCGGCCGAAGCGATGATCTGCAGGTGACTCCCACGGTGTTGAACGGCGGCGAGCGCCATGCCGGTGAGCTGTGGGATTGCGTTGGGCGAAGACATCCACACCTACCTCTCGGTGTCGCACAGCGTAGTCCTAGCCGCACCTTCGGTTCGGCAACCCGGCGCGCCATCTAAGGCGTGTCGGCGTCTTCGTTAGGACACGGCATCACCAGACGCCACAGACAGCACACTCAAATCAATCAAATGCGATGAGAGCAAAGCTCGCAAAGCTGCCGCGTAGATATAGACCAGCAGGTGGCTTGATGGGTTTTGTCCGTCACCCATGTGACCACGCCTCCTCGAGCCTGTGACCACGCCTGCAACCACAAGAGACATTAACGTAATCTCGTCGAGCGATATCCATCCATAAGAAAAAGCCGCTGACCAGGACTTTCGTCCTCATCAGCGGCTTGATAACGCGGTCGGGCTGACGGGATTTGAACCTACGACCCCTTGACCCCCAGGCCGTTGGGGTTGATGTTGCCGCACGTCAAGCGCGGTGCGCAGCGTTCACGCAACTGTCGAGTGTCAGGACCACGCACCCGCGTACATACCGTGTGGTCCCCAGGTGGTCCCGGAGCCCCGTGAGTGGCTAGGTAGTTGGGAAGCGCGCGAAGAGGCGTCCCACCTCACGGGGTGGCACTTCCCGTGTACTGGGGCCCTGACGCTCGAACCACTTATCGGAATAAGTAACAGGCCGGCCGATAGCATGAACAGGCATCAAGATAACCAGCCTGCCGTGATAACGTGCCGGCCTCATCATTCTAACGATGTTGGCTGCCAGCTCCGGATCCAGCGTGGAATTCTTAATCTTTTCCGTCAAGAATGTTAGATATCCGTCAATGGTCCCGCCGTGCTTGGGCAGTTCATTGTCCACACCAGTGATGAAGAAACCGTGTCGCGCAAGGAGCGGCGTCCCATGGACTTGCCTAGCACGCTCCGCGTCATCTTTGTCGTCTGAGATGCCAATGATGATATACCCAGCCGTGTTGAGTCCTTCATTCGCAATGGCAGAAGCGGTTTGCAAAACTCGATCAAGCAACCTCGCATTGAGATCGGCCGCCGCATCTAGGTTATGCAAGCCCTGCTTCAACTCAAACAAACCCTGCTCGGCGACAGCCGCTGCAAGCAGGCGATCGATCTTGGATTCGTTCGGCTCTAGGAGCAGGTCGCGCGACTCGCCCGCAAGAGCCGTGTGGTCCCGGAGCAAGTCCGAAACCGCCGCAATGTTGATTCTCTTATTCTCAGCCGACCATGTCCCGCCGCCACCGGTAATGTTCAGCACCCTGTCGCCGGATCCATCCAAGGACTTGACGACCTGCGGCATGTTGGTGATTTGTCGATTTTCTTTAATAAGCAACTGATAGAGCGCGAGGAAGATCGCTTCATAGTAGCGCGGGACTCGCTGCCTCGGCGACTTGAAGACCAATTGCACGAAAGTCTTCTTCGCTGCAGCAAGAATTTCTTCTAGCACACCGTGCACATACTCGAAGCGCTGACGCACAAGTTCCGGATCATCGCGCTGAACGGCCGACTCGATACGCTCGTTACGCCGGTCGGTATCTGACGGGCCCAACCCGTAGTATGAATCCAACGCTTCAGAGTGGTACCGAGGCGTTACGTCAAGGACCATGGTGGCAAGCAAGTCCGCAACGATTTCTTCATCGCGTGATTCACGCACCTGATCCTTCTCAAGAATCCTGTGGTGGACCCAGAAGACGTCATCAATGAAGATTCCTCGGGAATCTTTATCGCTTGAAATACTAATGGCCGGCATAGCCGTGAGCTTGACCAGATCCCGAATGGAAGCGTCTCCCCGAATGAACGACGACACTTCCCTGACCAAGTCAGCAAAGTTAGATACCGCCCCTGCCTGCCTGATCTCTTGGCGAGATAGGTATCGGCCGTTCGAGTTGATACGGCGGAAGACTTCCTCAACCAACGATTCGCTAGGCGCGCGGTACGTCGACATAGGAAGCACGTAGTTCGCAATGCGCACGCAGTCGATTCGGGACATCCTGGGCTCGCGCTGGACCAACTGGCCGCTATCCCGACGCAACTTGGTCTCAGCCAGAGTTTCAAGATCGAAGAAAAAACCATCGAGATCAAACGCATTCTCGATGAAGGAAAAGACTGCGTTTAGCCTCTGCAGCCCGTCGATAATTTCCAATACAGCTTGCCCATCCGAGACACGCTCGGCGGTGAGTACCAACGGCACGGGCAGTTGACGGCGGAGAGAGTCGATAAAAGCTTGCTTCTCCGGAGTAACCCACACCAACTTACGCTGGTAACGCCGGTTTACAACGAACGAGTTACTGACGTAGCCGTTATAGAGCGTCTGGATATTCTCGCCACGAACGATCAGGTTGCTACTCAGCTCGGCCACGCCTGTGCCCCTTCATCCAGGTAATCAAGGCGACTCTACCCGGCTCGGCAGCTTCAGAGGTTGTTCGCCCTTGAGCGCCCCTCGATGAGCGGGCGGGTTGCGCACGACCTGACCATAGGTAGTGCGGTTCCGCGCACTGCCGCGCATGGCGTATGGGCTCCCAAGGGCCGTGGTCCCCGCTCTTGAGTGACATCGGCACAACGTGTCACTCAACGTTTCTGCAGGTGAGATGCCATCCGGTGACACCAGTGACACCAGTGACACCCCGCCGACTATAGGCGCGTTGCGGCCTCATGGATTAGGCCGGCCGCGGCATCGGCGCTGATGGTCCTCGTGTCGATCGAGAGGTCTGCGGCGATGAGCTCAGTCGCATCCCACGCTTCCATCCTGGCGACGGAGTCCCCTGTGGCACGGGCGACCACGCGCGCCTCGGCGACCTCACGCGAACACCACAGGTATGCAATGACCCACTTCACATCAGGAAATGCGCTGCGGATCGCAGAGATTGCCCCGGCTGCCCAAATGAAGAACCGGCACCCCGCGGGATAGCTGACCTGCCAGAAAAGAGCGATCCACTACGTACGTTGCACCATATCGCTCGTTTTCCCATATGCATTCCCCGCCTCACGAAGCCTGGCGATTTGCTGCGCACTAGTCATGCGATATCCCTCGGTTCGGCCATCGCCAGCCTTGAGGCGCTGAAATTGCAAATAGTCACGAATCAACTTCGCCAGTGCTTGTGTGACCGTGTCCTTTCCCGACGCTGGCGGGCCGTACATGATGACACCGACACTCACGCGCTCTCGCCACCCGTGATGCCGGCTAAGAAGTCCGCGGCTTGCTTTTGCAGCGGCGTGCTTGACGTGCAGTTGTTGATGACGGTATGGGGTACTGGCGGACGGGAGTCTAGGTCGATAGCTCTGAGGTAGGTATCCCAATCGTTCAGCTCGAAGCCGTCACTCGCCGCGCCGCGATGCCTTACGTAGCCATGCATTGAGTCGGCATCGCAGTAGACCCACACCACCGAAACCTGTGCGTTCAGAGCGGCAAAGGCCGCTTCCGTACGGTCGAGCCACGCTGTGTCCTTGAATTCACGAATGAAGGGCGCAGCGAGGATTGCACTATTTCCGCATGACACGTTCTCATTGGCAGCAGCCATTAGCGCTTCATATTCGCGCGGACGCATTGATGATAGATACGTCTCCGATTCACGGTCATGCGGAGAAAGGCCGATTAGCTCCAAAGCAGCTTCAAGATCTGGCCTTGTAAGTTTGTCCTTGTCTAACATCGGCCATCCCGTTTGCCGAGCGAGGATACGCCCCAACTCTGTCTTGCCACTCCCTGCGTAGCCACCCACCACAAGCACCTGCGGACTACGAAGGCGAATTTGGGGCCGCGGCCTTGGCTGCTCCGGTGCGCGCACCACTCGCTTTGAACGCGATTGGCTCTCGACTAGGCCCTCCGCGGATAGAACCATTGCCTCCGTGATGGTGAAAACGCTGACATCCCATCGCGCGGGACGCCACGCACTGGGATGAGGTGGTCACCGAGCTGGGTTACGAGCACCTGCGACGCCACGACCTGCGGCACACCGGCCTGACCTGGCTAGCCGGTCCCCCGGCTACGGGCCGTCTGACCAGGACAAACGAGAGTCAAGGCGTCCGCGAATGTGTCGTCCGATCCCTAAACGGTCCCCAAAAACCCATAAGCAAGTAGGGATTTGAAGATCAAGGAAAACAAAGAGAAGGCCGTTTACCAGGGCAAACACTCCAGTAAACGGCCTTCTTGATCGTCGGGCTGACAGGATTTGAACCTGCGACCCCTTGACCCCCAGTCAAGTGCGCTACCAAGCTGCGCTACAGCCCGCCGCCGCCCGGCACGAACACCGCGCGGCAACAGAGGAAAGCTTACCAAGCCCTACCCGTGGGCCTTGCCCCGACCCCCCGGGCCGGTCTTCTTGCGGGGCTTGACGGACAGCTCGATGGGCGAACCCTCGAACCCGAACTCCTCGCGCAGCTTGCGCTCGATGAACCGCAGGTACCCGGCGTCGAGCGGGCCGGTCGTGAAGAGCACGAACCGGGGCGGGGCGACGCCGGCCTGGGTGGCGAACAGGATGCGCGGCGCACGCCCGCCCCGTACGGGATGGGGGGTGGCCTGGGTCAGCGCGGTCAGCCACTGGTTGAGCGCGCCGGTGGGGATGCGCTGCTCCCACGACGCCAATGCGCGGCGCAGCGCGGGAGCCAGCTTGTCGACAGCGCGGCCGGTCTTGGCGGAGATGTTGACGCGCACGGCCCACGGGATGCGCTTGAGCTCGCGCTCGATCTCCTTGTCGAGGAAGATCCGGCGGTCGGCGTCGACCAGGTCCCACTTGTTGAAGGCGATGACCAGGGCCTTGCCGGCCTCGACGACCTGGGACAGGACGCGCTGGTCCTGTTCCGAGATGACCTCGGAGGAGTCGAGCAGGACGACCGCGACCTCGGCCGCCTCGACCGCGCCGGCGGTGCGCAGCGACGCGTAGTACTCCGTGCCGGAAGCCTGGTTGACCCGTTTGCGCAGGCCGGCGGTGTCGACGAACTGCCAGAGCTCGCCGTCCATCTCGACGAGGCTGTCGACGGGGTCGACCGTCGTGCCGGCGACCGAGTCGACGACGGCGCGTTCCTCCTTGGAGACGCGGTTGAGCAGCGACGACTTGCCGACGTTGGGACGGCCGACCAGGGCGACGCGGCGAGGACCGCGGGGGCCGCCCTCAACGATCGGCGGCGGCTCGGGCAGGGCGGCGAGGATGTCGTCGAGCAGGTCGCCGGAGCTGCGCCCGTGCAGGGCAGAGATGGGGTGCGGTTCGCCGAGGCCCAGCGACCACAGCGACACGGCCTCCATCTCGAGCGAGGCGTTGTCGGCCTTGTTGGCGACCAGGATGACCGGCTTGTGCGAGCGGCGCAGCATCTTGACCGCGGCCTCGTCGACGTCGGTGGCGCCGACGGTGACGTCCACGACGAACACGACGACGTCCGCGGTCTGCACGGCGATCTCGGCCTGGTTGGCGATGGCGGCGGCGCGGTCGCGCGCGTCGGGCTCCCAGCCGCCGGTGTCGACGACCGTGAAGTGGCGCCCGTTCCACTGGGCGTCGTACGGCACGCGGTCGCGGGTCACGCCGGGAACGTCCTCGACGACGGCCTGACGCCGGCCGATGATGCGGTTCACCAGGGTGGACTTGCCCACGTTGGGACGGCCGACCACGGCGACCACCGGCACCGGGCCGGCGACCTCCTCGTCGGCGACCGCAAAAGCGGGAACGTCGCTCACTTACTCACCTTGCTGTTCAAAAGATTCCAGAGGTATGTGACCACCTCGTCGATGCCGATGCCGGTGGTGTCGACCTCGATGGCGTCCGAGGCCTGCCGCAGCGGGTCGGTCGCGCGTGACGAGTCGAGCTTGTCGCGCCGGGCCAGGTCGGCCTCGGTGGCCGAGACGTCGGCGGCGTCCTCGGCGCTGCGCCGCTGGGCGCGGGCTGCCGACGAAGCGGTCAGGTAGACCTTGAGCGTGGCGTCGGGGGCGACCACCGACGCGATGTCGCGGCCCTCCACAACGATACGCGGGTGTCCGGCGATGATCGCCTGCTGCAGGGCGACGAGATGCTTGCGTACGGCGGGCACGGCGGCAACCGCGGACACGGCCTGCGTGACCTCGGCCCCGCGGATCGGCGCGTCGACGTTCACGCCGTTGGCCGCGAAGTGCGGAGCCGCCGGGTCCGTACCGATCGACAGCTCGGTCTCCAGCGCGATCTTCGCGATCGCGTCGGGGTCGTTGAGGTCGGCGCCGCCCTGCAGGACCGCCCAGGTCACAGCGCGGTACATCGCGCCGGTGTCCAGGTAGACGCCGTCCAGCCGGGTGGCCAGCCGCCGCGACACGGTGGACTTGCCGGAACCGGAGGGGCCGTCGACCGCGACCACACACTTCTCCGGCCGTACTTCTTCCGCCACCGTTCCTCCCGAGTTCGCCCGCCCGACTGACCCCTCTCATTGTGCCCGTAGCGCCGTGGGGCGACGAACTAGGGTATGTTACCGGCAAGTAACCGGAGGGAGCCGTCATGCCCACGCTCGAGCGCCGCGACGCCGTCTTCGTTCTGGATCTCGGCGACGGCGAGAACCGCTTCCACCCCGACTGGCTGTCGCAGGTCGAGTCGCTGCTCGACGAGGTGGAGAAGTCCGACGGGGACAAGGCCCTGGTGACCGCGGCGACGGGGAAGATCTGGTCGAACGGCCTGGATCTCGAGTGGCTCTTCGAAAATCCCGATCAATTTCCCGCGTACGGCGTACGCGTGCAGGCGCTGCTCGCCCGCGTGCTCACGCTGCCGTTCTTCACTGTTGCCGCACTGCAGGGCCACACGTTCGCCGCGGGTGCCATGCTCTCGCTTGCGCACGATTGCCGAGTGATGCGTGCTGATCGCGGTTTCTGGTGCCTGCCCGAGGCGGACATCAACATTCCGTTCACGCCGGGCATGTCGGCGCTCATCCAGTCCCGGCTGACCCCGCAGACCGCGCACGAAGCCATGGTCACGGCCCGCCGCTTCGGGGGCGAGGAGGCGTACGCCCGGCAGATCGTCGACCGCGCGGTGAGCGAGTCCGAGGTGCTCACCGCGTCGATCGAGCTCGCCGCCGCCCACGTCGCCAAGGCCGGGCCGACGCTCGAGACGATCAAATCCCGTCTGTACGCCCCCGTGGTCGAGGCACTGCGCGCGCTCGACTGACGACTGGTCCGCCCTGTGCATCAGAGCGCGAACAGCAGGGCGGCGCTGATCAACAGGACGACAGCGGTGGCGAAGTGGATGCCGAATGCCACGGCCCTGGATCCGCCGTGCCGCAGGACGATCAGCACGTCGCCCAGCGGGATGATGGCGCCGACGAGCATGTACCAGCCGGCGGCGTGCGGGCCCGAGAACGCCAGCAGCGCCGCGCCGAGGAGGCTGAGCGTGAAGTCGCGCAGTCCCTTGATGGTCAGGTACGCGGAGTCGCCGTTCTCCTTCGCGGAAACCCCGTAGCCGACGGCCGCGGTACGCGGGGCGAGCAGGAATCGCAGGCCGATGAGGGCCACGAGAGCGATGACAACGATGGCGAGCCCATAGGCAATGACAGTGAACACGGAGCATCCTTAGATCTAGCATCGCTAGGAACAAGAACGACGCTAACAGATCGCCGATAGATCGGCTAGCGCTGCTAGGAAGCGGCCGTGTCTGCACGATCACATCGGCGGTGAACAGGTCGAACGCAAGCGGCTAATCATCGCGGCGGCACGGCAAGTGACCAAGGGTCGAGCGGCGGGCACGGTGACCAGGAGCTTGTAGACGAGCGGGGCCAGGGTCGGGGTAGACGAAGCCCTCGGGTATCGGCACCGGGCCGTCGGCCTCGACCATCACCAAGCGCGCAACGGCCTGCCGCCGAGCAGGCACGTTCTCTGCAGCTACTTCAGAAGGCCCGCTGTCTGCAGCTAGCTCAGAAGGCCCGTTCTCTGCAGCCACCTCAGAAGGCCCGTTGTCTGCAGGTAGCTCAGAAGGCCCGTTCTCTGCAGCTACCTCAGGAGGAAGGACGCCATCGTGTCAGCCGCTTCTCGCGCTGCGCGGCGTGGACCTCACGGACGGGGCGAGACCCGCGTCCAGTTCCGCTCCCCGCGCCGGGACGTGGCCTTCACGCACCGCTCGCAGATGTAGCGCACCTCGTCCTGGGGCGTCACCTGGTCGGTAGCGCGGAAGTCGAAAGGAACGTGCGGGAATCGGCGCAAACGCGTACGGCTGAGTTGCAGCCCGCACACGGTCTGGTTGGTGCCCTGCCGCCAGGCGTGCACCTCGCCGCCCGGCTGCCGCACCCCGTCCGACCCGATCCACTCACTCGACGCGGCGACAGCGTTCATGCAGCCCGCATGCCCAGCCGGCGACCGATTACACCGTTGCGTCCGCAGTCGGCCGGTCGCCTCACCGATTCGGCTACCCACGGCTGGTTCCGGCGCGCCCACGGCTGGTTCCGGCGCGCCCACGGCTGCAAGGTCCGTCCACGGCTGAAGAGGATCTGCCTAGGGCTGGAATGGTCTGCCCACAACTGAAGAGGTCTGCCAAGGGCTGGGACGGTCCGCCCACGGCTGCGCGATCCGCCCCACCGCAAGTGGGTACGTCTGGGACTGGAGCGATCCGCCCACGGCTGCGCGATCCGCCCCAGCGCTGAAGTGGGGTTTGCCTAGCCTGGAGCGGTCCACCCAGGCTGCGGTCCGTCCCACCGCTGAAGTGGGTCCGTCCAGGACTGGAGCGATCCGCCCACGGCTGCAAGGTCCGCCCCACCGCTGAAGAGGATCTGCCTAGGGCTGGAATGGTCTGCCCACGGCTGAAGAGCTCTGCCTAGAGCTGGCACGGTCTGCCCCACGGCTGAAAAGGTCTGTGCACGGCCGAAAAGGTCTGCCCACGACTGAAGAGGTCTGCCGAAGGCTGGAATGGTCCGCCTTCAACTGAAGATGTCCGCCCCAGGACTGGAACGGTCCGCCTACGACCGAAAGGGCCGCCCACCGCTGAAGAGGGTCAGCCTAGGGCTGCAACGGTCCTCCCACGGCTGCAAAGGTCCGCCACCGCTGAAGAGATCCGCCTGAGGCCAGAGAACGGACCGCCCACGGCTACAAAGGCCCGCCACCGCTGAAGAGATCCACCTAAGGCCAGAGAACGGACCGCCCACGGCTACAAAGGCCCGCCACCGCTGAAGAGATCCACCTAAGGCCAGAGAACGGACCGCCCACGGCTATAAAGGCCCGCCACCCCTGAAGAGATCCGGCTTGGGCTGGAACGGTCCGCCCACGGCTGAAAAGGTCAGCCACCGCTGAAGTTATCGGCCTAAGACTAGAGAACGGTCCGCCCCGGCTGGAACGGTCGGCCCCGGCCGGGGCGGTTCGCTCGGCCGACCGGTTTGTCCGCGGGTCAGGCGGGAATCCGGTGGTCATGACCGAGCAACCGCACCGCATCGACATACACCCGACCGACGAGCCGGACGGCACGACGGCCTACGAGGCGTCGCTGCAACCGCCCGGTCGGTCCGTCGAGTTCGAGGAGGACGACCAGGGCGACCTGGCGCCGGAGGACAAGCGCGGCACCCAGGACGAGGGGCCGCAGCCGGCGGAGGTCGACCGCGCGGGCTACAACACGCGGGCGACCTCCGGCGACTCGCCGAACTACCGACCGGACTGAGCAACAACAGGGAAAAGCGCGCCGAAGCCGGCGACAACGAGCGCTATCAAGGCAAGCAACAACACGCAAAAGCGCGCCGTAGCCGGCGACAACGCGTGAAACCGAAGGCAAGACAAACAAAGAAAAGTGGCCCGAAGCGTAGAACACGCTTCGGGCCACTTTCGCGTGATCAGCGGGCGGGCGCGGCCCGCCGGGAGGTGAGCAGGCCGAGGGCGATCATGCCAACGCCGAGGAAGAAGTGCAGCCAGTCGTCCGCGGTGTTCACCGGCACGAAGTTCGCGGCGCTGTTCTGCCCGATGACCAGCCCGTAGAGCCAGAGCACCAGATAGACGGCCCCGCCGCCGATGAGGAAGTTGCGCGCGCCCGGGGCGGTGCGGGCCAGCAGCAGGCCGGCCACGCCGAACAGCACGTGCACGATGTTATGGAGCACGGACACCTGGAACACGCCGAGCAGCTGCGCGTCCGAGTGGTGCCCGGCGAAGGTCAGGTCGCTGTAGTTGGTGGTGATGCCGGGGATGAAACCGGCCACGCCGACGAGCAGGAAAACGACGCTGACAACCAGCGCCGCGGTACGGACTGGGCTGCGTACGCCTGCTACGCCGCCGGCCGCCGAGTGGGTAACCATGAGAACGGTCCTCTCCTATGAGACCGTGCGCATTCCCGGCGCAGGCAGCGACAAACGTCAGTCGCCGGCCGCCTTGAACAGGGCCGCGATCTCCGCGTTCGAGAGGTGACGGAAGCCACCCGGACGCAGGTCGCCGAGGCGCACCGGGCCGACCGCCGTACGGATCAGCCGGCTCACCGGGTGCCCGACCGCCTCCATCATGCGGCGGACGATGTGCTTGCGGCCCTCGTGCAGGGTGATCTCCACCTGCGCGGTCTTGCCGAGCGCGCCGACCAGCTTGAACGCGTCCGCCTTGGCCGGGCCGTCCTCCAGTTCGACGCCGGACAGCAGCTGACGGCCGACGTTGCGCGGCAGCGGACCGTTGATCACTTCGGCGAGGTACGTCTTCTGGATCCCGTACCGCGGATGGGTGAGCTTGTTGGTGAGCTCGCCGTCGTTGGTGATCAGCAGCAGGCCCTCGGAGTCGGCGTCGAGCCGGCCCACGTGGTGCAGCCGCACGTCGAACTGGCCGACGAAGTCCGCGAGCTCGCTGCGGCCCTTCTCGTCGTCGAGCGTCGACACGACGCCGCGCGGCTTGTTGAGCGCCAGGTAGACGAGCTTGGTGTCGGTGATCACCCGCTGCCCGTCGACCAGGATCTCGGCGGTGGCCGGGTCGACCTTGTCGCCGAGCTTGGCGACCTTGCCGTTGACCGTCACGCGCCGGCGGAAGATCAGGTCTTCGCAGGCGCGGCGGGATCCAACACCGGCCGCCGCCAGGACTTTCTGGAGGCGTTCGGCGGTGTCAGCCTGAGGCATCGAGCACTTCTTCCACGTCGTCGGGCAGGAACGGGGCGAGCGGCGGCAGCTGGTCGACCGAGTTGAGGCCGAGCTTCTCGAGGAACAGCCCGGTCGTGCGATACAGGTGTGCCCCGGTTTCGCTCTCGGTGCCGCATTCCTCGATCAGGCCGCGGGTGACAAGCGTACGCATGACGCCGTCGCAGTTCACACCGCGGATGGCGCTGATCCGCGAGCGGGTCACCGGCTGCTTGTACGCGACCACAGCCAGTGTCTCGAGCGCGGCCTGGGTCAGCCGCACGGACTGCCCGTCGAGAACGAACCTTTCCACGTACGCCGCGTATTCCGGCCGCGTGTAGAGACGCCACCCACCCGCGACGCGCCGCAGGTCGAACCCGTGCCCCGCCGCCGTGTACCGCGCCGACAGGTTGTCGAGCATCCGCGCCACGCGCTCGGTCGGCTGCTCGAGGATCTGCGCGAGCTGCAGCTCCCCCACCGGCTCGTCCACCACCAGCATGATCGCCTCCAACGCCCCCGCCAGCTCGGCGTCGTCGGTCAACCCCGGCAGATCAAAGACTTCCGCCGTACGATCCTCAGCCACCGCCGTCCCGTAGGGCTCACCCTCGCGGCGTTGCTGCCCGGGCACCACCGCGCCCCGACCGACCGGCGCAGCAGCGGCCGCCTGCACGGCATCGTCGCCGCCGTCGGCAGCCTCGTCGACGTCAGCTTCAGCGGCGTGCGCGGCGTCAGCGGCGTGCGCGGCGTCGGCAGCGTGCGCGGCGTCGGCAGCGTGCGCGGCGTCGGCATCGTGCTCGGCGCTAGCGTCGTCGTCAGCGGCGTGCTCGGCGCTGGCGGCGTCGGCATCATGCTCGGCGATAGCGGCGTCGGCGTCGTCAGCGGCTTCGTCGTCGTCAGCGAAGTCGTCCTCGTAGGCGGGCGGGTCTTCGTCGTCACGGTCCGTGGCCGGAACCTCGTCGGCGAACGGCAGGTCCACCTCGCCGTCGTCGCTGACGTCGTCGTCGGCCGCCGCGTCGAACACGTCGCCCGCGTCGTCGCCGTCCGGGGGCAGCGGCGCGTCCACCGGGATGCCTGGCTCGTCGTCGTTCGCCGTCTCGGCCGCTTCCTCGATCGCATCCGGCACCGGCAGTTCCGGGCCCGGCGTCACCTCGACCGGCTCCTGCTCCCCGTCCCCCACCGGCGCGTCGACCCCGACGCCCTCGTCCTCCGGCGAGCCGAGCGCCGGCCCCTCGAACGCCGGATCGAAGTCGTCGTCGTCCGCAAGCCCGGCCTCGTCCAGCAAGTCCCCGTCCCCCGGCCCCTGACCGGCGCCGGCACCATCGTCCCCCGGGTCCGCCTGGTCCGCGCGTGCCTCGATCCGCGAGCGGCCGTCATTCGCGCCCCCGCGAATGTCATCCAGCTCGGCATCCCCAGCGCGAGCGCCGTCCCCCTCGTCCCAGGTCTCGGCCTCGGCAGAAGCGGCGGCGGCCCGCGCTTCCTCCTCCGCCTGCGCCTGATATGCCCGATCCGGAGGCCGCGACGCCCGCTCCCACGGCGGCACCCAGGCAGCAGCCTGCGCCGCAAGTGATTCCGACTGCTCGTCGTTGCTCACGCCTGCTCCTCCGCGTCGTCCACGTCGTCAAGATCATCATGCCTGGCCCGGCCGCCATCACGCCCGACGTCGGACAGGTCGACGAGCTCGGAGGATTCGGCAAGGTCGCGGAGCTCGCCCTCGGCAGGACCGTCAGGCTGTTCCAGCTCGACGGCGGCCGGCGCGGGATCCGCATCGTAGGCAGCGTCGGGGTCTGGGGTGGGCTTGGTGCCCTCGTAGTCGTCGATGTCGAGCTCGGCATCGGCCGCGTCGCCGCCGATCCAGCGTACGGTCAGCTCGTCGAGGGACACCGGCTGGTCGAAGTCGACCAGGCCCTCGCGGTAGAGCTCCAGCAGGGCCAGGAACCGGGCGACCACCTCGAGCGTGTTCTCGCAGTCGGCCACGAGCAGCGTGAACGTAGCTTGCCCGGCGCGCCGCAGGCGGTCGCGCAGCAGGGCGGCATGTTCGCGGACGCTGACCCGCACCTGGTGGATGTGCGCGATCGACACCTGGGGCGGGCCGGGCTTGGGGGCGAACTGCTTGAGCGCCAGCTTGAACAGCCGCTCGGGGCCGATGCCGAGCACGAGGTCGGGCAGCGCCTCGGCGTACCGCGGCTCCATGGAGACCGCCCGCGGCCAGCGGCGCATGCCGGTGGCCTCGAGCTCCATGATGTGCGCCGCGGCCTCCTTGTACGCCTTGTATTGCAGCAGGCGGGCGAACAGCAGGTCGCGTGCCTCGAGCAGCGCGAGGTCCTCCTCGTCCTCGACCTCGGCGGCGGGCAGCAGCCGGGCCGCCTTGAGGTCGAGCAGCGTGGCCGCCACCAGCAGGAACTCGCTGGCCTCGCCGAGGTCCCAGTCGTCGCCCATCGCCCGGATGTACGCGATGAAGTCGTCGGTGACCTGGTGCAGCGCGACCTCGGTGACGTCGAGCTTGTGCTTGCCGATCAGCTGGAGCAGCAGGTCGAACGGGCCGGTGAAGTTGTCGAGCCGGACCAGGAACCTGCCGGGGTCGTCGACCGGGTCGCCGTCGGCGTCCACGGCGACGCCGTCGGCGGCGACCGCCACGTCTTCCACGACGCCGGCCACCGCCGCGGCCACTTCTTCCTCGGCGAGGGGCGGATCGGCAGCGGGCGGAGGGGTCGACTCTTCAGGCACGTGCTGACCGTAGACCACGGCACCGACAACCTGCTCCCGCGTCACAGGTCACTCCCATCGCTCACGGTGATCAACGCCGGAGTCCGTACGGGGTGACTGCCCTGAAAGCCGCTATTCGGACGTAGCCTGGATCACACCGTCCACCTAGGAACTACGCACGTCAACTAATCTGGGGATCATGGCTTCGTTCAACGATCAGATCATCGAGCAGTTCCGAGCCAACGACGGGGTGCTGGGCGGCCACTGGGAGGGCAAGACCACGCTCCTGCTGCACACCCCCGGCCGCAAGTCCGGCAAGGTCACCATCAACCCGCTCGTCGCCCTGCCGGAGGGCGGCTCGTACATCGTCTGCGGCAGCGGCGGCGGCGCGCCCTCCGACCCGCAGTGGGTCGCCAACCTCGAGGCCCTCGACGGCCCCGTGACGATCGAGCTGGGCACCGAGACCCTCCAGGCCGACCACCGCGTCGTCCGCCCGGGCCGCGACGACGACTGGGAGCGCCTGTACGGCCTGTGGAAGGCCTACTGGCCCGACGCCGCCGACTACGAGACCAAGACCGACCGCAAGTTCCCGGTCGCCGTCATCACCGCCCGCTGACAACGGAAACCGCCCGCTGACAACAGGAACGTTCGCTGACAAACGGAAATGGGGCAGCCCACGGGCTGCCCCATCGTCCGTACGCGGTGGATCAGGGAAGGTCGCTCGGGCGCAGCACCCGGTCGATGCCGTGGGCGATCTGGCGGTTGCCCTTGTTGATGTCGAACCGGATGATCCGCGGGTCGCGGTCGTTGCGGTCGGCGTCGATCAGCTTGACCCTCTTGTGCCAGTAGCCGTAGACGTCGACCTTCACCTTCGCGCCGGCCGCCGTCTTGAGGCGGGCCCCGTCCGACTTGAGGGCGGTCTTCTTGGTGATCGTGGCGCCGGGCACCACGTGGTAGAGCAGGACGGCCTCGACGGTGTTGATGCCGAGCCCGGCCACGGCGGTGAACGCCTGCTTCTCGCTCGGCAGCCGCTTGGTCTTCTGCAGGTCGGCGACCAGGATCTGGAACGCGCGGTCGTTCGGGACGAAGGCGGTCAGCGGCTTCTTGCCGTCGGTCAGCACGCCGACGGGGCTGGCCGGCTTGGCCTTGAGCACGGCGAGCACCGCGGCGGTGAGGATGTCGTAGTCGTGGCCGTTGTGGTCGAACCCGCTCTTGTCGGCGGTCAGCACCGCGGCGAGCGACTTCGTGCCCAGCGGCTTGGTCTTTCCGTGCGCGGCGGCCGGCGCTGCGGTCAGGGCCGAGGCGACGATAGCGGCGGTGGCCACGGCTGCGGCCCGCTTGCCGAGTCGGATGGTCCTCATCTGTGCGTCCTTTCCGGTACGGGATGGTGGCAGCTCCGCCACCATCCCGTCCTTCGCCGGGAAGGGCCCCCGTGGATGCACCTAGGACGTCAAAGTTCCGCGCAGCAGGCTGCGGCCCGAGTGCGCCGCGTCGCCGTCGTGCGGTTCGTCGCTGACGTCGACCAGCCGGTAGCGGTTCAGGTCGGTGCCCGCGGGCACCGGCAGCATCACGTCCGGCCGGTCGGTGAGGTTGCCCAGCGCCACCATCTTGGTCGTGTCGTCCGGGTCGATCAGCCACACCTCGTGGAAGCCGGTCGTCAACGGCAGGTTGCGCACGTCGATCTCCAGCTGCCCGTCGGCCAGCACCCGTACGTTCCCGCTCGCGTCGGCCGGCACTGTGGACAGCGGCTTCAGCGTCGCCCGCGCCGTGACCGGCTCGGTCGCGGGACGCTCGAGCACCCGGTCGACGGCCACCGTGCCCGCGACCGCGACCACTGCCGCGGCGGCCGCGGCGATCGCCGGCATCAGCCAGCGCCGACGGGCCCGGGGCGCCTTCACACGGCGATCAGCCAGGTCGACGACCGGGGCGACCGGAGAGGCGATCTCAGCCTCGATCGCCCGCCAGACCCGTTCGGGCGGCGCGGGCAGGTCCTGCAGGTCCTGGCCCTCGGCGCCGAGCCCGGCGACGTCGCGCAGCGTCTGCAGGTCGTGCCGGCAGCCGGCGCACTCGTCCAGGTGGTCGGTCTCGCCCAGCTCGGGTTGTTCAGAGAGCGCGAGTAGGACCAGCCGATCGGGATCCAAATGCTGCACCGTCCACCTCCCAACGACGTCGCAGGTTCGCCATTCCCCGCCGGATATGGCTCTTGACCGTACCGAGCGGGAGCCCGGTGACGGCCGCTATCTGGGGGTGGGTCAGGTCGTCGAAGAACGCCAGCTCCAGGGTGCGGCGCTGCTCCTCCGGCAGCCGGCCGAGCTCGTCGGCGACGACCAGCCGGTCGCAGACCCGCTCGGGTGTCTCGGTGCCGTCCGGCGGCGCCACCTGGGCCCGTACGGTCTCGGTCACCCGGTCGTCGCGGGCCGCCGACCGCATCCGGTCGACCGCCTTGCGCCGGGCTATCCCCAGCAGCCAGCCCAGCATGGTGCCGCGCTGCGGGTCGAACCCGTCGCGCCCGGTCCACGCCGCCACGAAGGTCAGCTGGGTGACGTCCTCCGCGTCCGCCCGGTTGCCCAGCAGACGCTGAGCCAGATACAACACTGCTGCTCCATGTCTTTCGTACGCCGTTCGCAATGCCTTCTCGTCGCCGCCGCGTAAACGCTCGGCGAGCTCGTCGTCGGAGCTCATCGACCTCCCTCCCGCGCAGGGGTTCTCCCGAGTCATTCGGAGCCGGAGGCCCGGATGGATGCATCCAAATTCCGTGCATCCATCCGGCGGGGCCGCGGCGAAGGACCGGGCGTAGGTCAACCCCGACGAGGAGCATCGATGGCACAGAAGAACCTCCGCCGCGCGGCCACGGTCGGCGCGGTCGCGCTCATCGCCTTCGGCACCGCCGGCGCGTTCACCCCCGGGCCCGCGTCCGCCCGGGCGAATTCGCAGGTGTACGTGGTGCACGGCATCCCCGGGCAGCCGGTGGACGTCTACGTCAACGGCGAGCGGAGCATCCCCGGCTTCCAGCCCGGCAAGGTCGCCGGCCCGCTCAGCCTGCCCACCGGGCAGTACGACATCGCGCTCACCAAGCCCGGCGACGCGATCGGCAACGCGCTGCTGACCGTCGACGACGCCGAGATCCCGAGCGACGCGAGCATCAGCCTGGTGGCCCACCTCAACGAGGGCGGCGACCCGGCCCTGACCCCGTTCGCCAACGACACCAGCAGGCTCGCCCCCGGCAAGACCCGGCTGATCGTGCGGCACACCGCCGCGGCTCCGGCGGTCGACATCCGGGCCGGCGGAAAGCCCGTCTTCGAGGACGTGACCAACGGCAAGGAGGGCAAGGCGGACCTGGACGCGGGCAGCGTCTCGGCCGACGTGGTGCTCGCCGGCACGCAGACCCGGGTGCTCGGCCCGGCCGAGCTGAACCTCGCCGAGGGCGCCGCGACCATCGTGTACGCCGTCGGGTCGGCCGAGGACAAGACGCTGGACATCGTGTCCCAGACGATCGACGGCCTGCACTCGGCGCCGGGCGGCGTGCCCGGCGGCAGCGGTGGCCGCGCCGACCGGGGAGCGTCGCTGCCCTGGTACGGCCTCGGCGGGGCCGGCATCCTGCTCGTCCTGCTGGGCGCCTTCCGGTTGGTCGCCGCCCGCCGATGAGCACGCACGACAGCGCGCCCCGGCCTCGGCCGGGGCGCGCCCTGCTCCTCATGCTCGTCGGCGCCGTCCTCGCCGCCACCGCCGGCGCCGTCGTGTGGCGGTCGCGGCCCGCGGCCGACTTCGGCACCCCGGTGAGCGCCGCACCGGCCTCAGCGGCGGCTGCCGTACGCGTCCGCGTCGACGACGGCCGGCTGCCCGCCCGCACCGGCGCCGACGCACCGGCTCGCCTGCGCATCCCCGCGCTGGACCTGGACGCGTCCGTCGAGGCCGTGGGCATCGACCCGCGGACCGGCGACTTCGCCGTCCCGCCCAGCGTCGACCGGGTCGGCTGGTACCGCTACGGTCCCGGCTTCGCCGCCCGCACCGGCTCGATCGTGATTGCGGGCCACGTCGACAGCGCGGCCGAGGGCGAGGGCGCGTTCTTCCGGCTGGGTTCGCTCGAGGCCGGCGACGTCGTGACGCTGACCGCCGCGGACGGGCGGGCCCGGTCGTTCGAGGTCTTGGCCCGCGAGCGGTTCCGCAAGACCGCGATCCCGCTCGAGAGGTACTTCGCCCGCGACGGCGCGGTGCGGCTGACGCTCATCACGTGCGGCGGCCCGTTCGACGCCGCGACCGGGCACTACCGCGACAACGTGGTGGTCACCGCGGTCACGCGGCCAGGGCCATCTCGGCCGGTGCTCCCTTCAGGTCGTACACGTTCATGACGACGCTGCGCGCCCAGCGCATGCGCACGCATGCGGACTCGGGGTAGTCGCCGTAGGCGGCGGCGAGGGCGGCGACGCATCCGCGGGTGCCGCCGCTGAGGCGCACCGTACGGGCGATGGCTGCCTCGACCAGGTCGGGGCTGGGGCGCGAGCCGGACGGCAGGTCGCTGGCGAACAGGGCGGCGGCGCGGGCGGCGAGCAACTGGTTACGCATCTCGATCAACTCCGGTGGAAGAGCCTTGAGTGAGGAACACCCTCAGAGTGCGCCTGCCGCGCCACAGATCGCCTCCAGGTTTCTCCCGGAGGCACGAATTCGGGGGTTACCCCCAGACGCGGACGAACACCAGGCCGAGCCCGTTGAGGATCTGCAGCAGGAACGGCGTGCCGAACGGGAAGATGCAGAGGATCAGCAGCACCAGCACGCCGACGTTCTTGTCCTCGAACCACAGCCGCATCCACTGCAGGCCCTGACCAGGCTTTCTCACGGCGTTGTAGAGGATGCCGAAGCCGTCGAGCGGCGGGATCGGGATCAGCTCGAGCAGGCCGAAGCAGAGCAGCCCGACCGCGAGCGACAGCAGCACCTGGTGCCCGATCGGCAGCCCGATGCCGAGCAGGACGTCCGCCGGTCCGATGAACGACAGAACGTTCTCCGGGTACGTCAGGGCGTACGCCAGCAGGAGCAGTTGCGACACCACGATGCACACCAGTGGCCCGGCCGCGAACACCGCGATGGCCCGGGCCCGTCCGCGGTAGCGCGGGATCTCGTCCACGGAGATCATCCGGCCCCAGCCCATGCCGCCGATCGCGGCCGCCACGGCGCCGAACGGGTCGACGTCCTCGCGCAGCCGGGGTGTGATCGACTCGCGCCGGTCGGCCAGGCCCAGGCTGCGCGCGGTCAGCCGGATGGCGAAGGCGCGCAGCACCAGCGCGAGCAGGAACGAGACGACCAGGGCGCAGAACGCCACCGGCTCACCGAGCGCGTAGAGCAAGGGTCAGCCGCGCTCGGCCTTGGCGGCGATGACCTCGCGGGCGAGCTGGCGGTAGTTGCGGGCGCCCGAGGACGCGGGGTCGAGCGTCAGGATCGGCGCGCCGGCCACGGTGGACTCGGGGAACTTGACCGTCTTGGTGATGACGGTCTGGTACACCTTGTCGCCGAACGCCTCGACCACCCGCTGCAGCACCTGGCGGCAGTGGGTGGTGCGGGAGTCGTACATGGTGGCGAGGATGCCCTCGAGCTCGAGGTCGAAGTTGAGCCGCTCGCGCACCTTGTCGATGGTGTCGAGCAGCAGCGCCACGCCGCGCAGCGAGAAGAACTCGCACTCCAGCGGGATGAGCACGCCGTGCGCGATGGTCAGCGCGTTGATCGCCAGCAGGCCCAGCGAGGGCTGGCAGTCGATCAGGATGAAGTCGTACTCCTTGCGGACCGAGCGCAGCACCCGGGCCAGCGCCATCTCGCGCGCGACCTCGTTGACCAGCTGGATCTCGGCGGCCGACAGGTCGATGTTGGCGGGCAGCAGGTGCAGGCCGGCGACGTCGGTCTTGATGATGACGTCCTCGGCGGTGACGTCGTCCTGCATGAGCAGGTTGTAGATGCTCAGGTCGAGGTTGTGCGGGTTCACCCCGAGACCCACGGAGCAGGCGCCCTGCGGGTCGAAGTCGACCAGCAGCACCTTGCGGCCGTACTCGGCCAGGGCCGCGCCGAGGTTGATCGTGGTCGTCGTCTTGCCGACGCCGCCCTTCTGGTTCGCCAGGGCGATGATCCGCGCGGGTCCGTGCCGGTCGGTGGGCATCGGCTCGGGGATCGGACGGCGCATCGTGTACGCCGTCGGGTCGGCCGGGCCGAGGTCGGCGCCCAGGTCCATGGAGCCCTGCTGCTCGCGGAGCACCGAGGTCCAGGCCTCCGCCCGATCGCCGCTTCCTGCCATGACCCTCGCCCCCTTCCGACTCGTGCAGCCTCGTACGAGGTGGAGCCGATGCCCGACTGTACGCCACGCGCGTCGTCGATCGGAGGGTCAGCCTTCGGCGTGTCGCCATCTATGGGTGCGCAAGCTTCTAACGAGCGCGCGGGTGAGCGGTCGCGTACACCTCGCGAAGTCGGTCCACCGTGACCAGTGTGTAGATCTGCGTCGTGGTCACCGACGCGTGCCCGAGCAACTCCTGCACGACCCGCACGTCGGCGCCGCCGTCGAGCAGGTGGGTGGCGTACGAGTGGCGCAACGTGTGCGGGCTCACCGCGTGCGGCCCCTCCACGGGCAGCCCCGCCGCCTCGGCCGCGCGCCGCAGGATCGTCCACGCGCTCTGCCGCGACAGCCGGCCGCCGCGCGCGTTGAGGAAGACGGCGGGCGTGCCCTGGCCGTTCGCGGCGAGCGCGGGCCTTCCCCGTACGAGATAGGCCCCCAGCGCGGCCTTGGCATAGCCGCCCACCGGCACCAGCCGGGTGCGCCCGCCCTTGCCGTGCAGGATCGCGGCCGGCTCGTCGCCCAGCTCGAGGTCGTCGATGGCCGCGCCGACCGCCTCGGAGATGCGCGCCCCGGTGCCGTACAGGAACTCCAGCAGGGCCTTGTCGCGCAGCCCGAGCGGGGTGTCGTCGGGCACGGCCAGCAGCCGGGTCACCTGGTCGACGTCGAGCGCCTTGGGCAGCCGCTTGGCCGGTGACGGCGGGCGCACGTCCGCGGACACGTCGGCCGCCACCAGCCCCTCGCGGGCGGCGAACCGGTGCAGCCCGCGGACCGCGCTGATCGCCCGCGCCGCCGACGAGGCAGCCAGGCCCTCGGCGCGCAGCGTGGCCAGATGCTCGGTGATCTGCGCGGCGCCCACTGCGGCGAGATCGTCGATCCCGGCCGCGGCGAGCGCCTGCGCATACCGTTCCAGGTCCCCGCGGTACGACGCGAGGGTGTTGCGCGACAGCCCACGCTCGACGGTCAGGTGGTCGAGGTAGGCCGTGATGACGCGCTGCACCGTCAGTTGAGCACCTCGTCGAGGGTGAGGGCCCGCATGCCGTGCGCCTCCGCGACCGGTCCGTAGGTGACGTGCCCGTCGTGCGTGTTCAGGCCGAGAGCCAGCGCCGGGTCGGCCTTCAGCGCGTCGCGCCAGCCGAGGTTGGCCAGTTCCAGGGCGTACGGCAGGGTGACGTTGGTCAGTGCGTAGGTGCTGGTGTGCGGCACCGCGCCCGGCATGTTCGCGACGCAGTAGAACAGCGACTCGTGCACCTTGTAGACCGGGTCGGCGTGCGTGGTGGGGCGCGAGTCCTCGAAGCAGCCGCCCTGGTCGATCGAGATGTCGACGAGCACGCTGCCCGGCTTCATCCGCGACACGAGCTCGTTGGAGACCAGGTTGGGCGCCTTGGCCCCGGGGATCAGCACCGCGCCGATCACCAGGTCCGCGTCCAGGACCGCCTTCTCGATCTCGTACGCGTTGGAGGCCACCGTCTGCAGGTGACCGCGGTAGTCGGCGTCGGCCGCCCGCAGCCGCGCGATGTTGCGGTCCAGCACCAGGATCTCGGCCTGCATGCCCAGCGCGATCGCCGCCGCATTCATGCCCGAGACGCCGGCGCCGATGACCACGACCTTCGCCGCGTAGACGCCCGGCACGCCGCCCATGAGCACGCCGCGCCCGCCGCCCGAGCGCATCATGTGGTACGCCCCCACCTGCGGCGCGAGGCGCCCCGCGACCTCGCTCATCGGGGCCAGCAGCGGCAGCGAGCGGTCCGGCAGTTCGACCGTCTCGTACGCGATGCCGGTCACCTTGCGGTCGATGAGCGCGTCGGTGCACTCCTTGGACGCGGCGAGGTGCAGGTAGGTGAAGAGCACCTGCCCGGGCCGCATCCGCGGGTACTCCTCCGCGATCGGCTCCTTGACCTTGAGGACGAGGTCGGCCGTGCCCCACACGTCGTCCGCCTCGTCGAGGATCGTCGCCCCGGCCGCCACGTAGTCACCATCGGTGATCGACGACCCCGCGCCCGCGCCCGCCTGCACATAGACCTCGTGCCCCGCGCGCCGGAACTCGTACACCCCGGCGGGCGTGATGGCCACCCGGAACTCGTTGTTCTTGACCTCACTGGGAATGCCGACCTTCATTGAGCCGACACCGTCCTTTCTCAACGCTGAGTGACGTCCCGTAGCGGCCGGGGTGCCCGGCCCGCCCCGCCGCAGACTACTCCGCCCACCGCGCGGATGATCCTCTTACTGGCTCACCGTGCGGGGGCTTCAGGACACGGTGCGGCTGTTGAGCGTCAGCGCGTGCGGTTCGGTGTCGGGCTCGTCCAGGCCGAAGCTCAGGATGCGGCGCGGGTGGATCCGGATGATCGGGCCGGGAGTGCCGTAGCCGGAGTCGGCGGGCGCGTCGAGGGCCTCGGCGGTGCCGCGGATCTCGAGGCAGCGGACCCGCCACGGGCTTGTCGAGGAGATGTCGTCGACGACGAAGGCGACCTGGCCGGTCGCGGCGACGTTGCGGTACTTGCGGCTGGCCGCCATGTTGTGGCCGGCGATGTCGATCGTGCCGGTGGCCTCGTTGTGGCGGAAGCCGACCGGGCTGTTCTGCAGGGTGCCGTCGGGGCGCAGGGTGGCCAGCCGGCCCAGGTGCTGCGAGGCGAGGTAGGCCCGTTCGGCCTCGGTGAAGGTCATCCGACCACCCTGCGACTTGAACCGACGTTGAAGTCAAGCCCGGTGGGGTATAGCCGGATCATGAGCGATGACCGCACCGAGCAGTACGAGGAGTACGTGTCCGAGGACGGCCCCGGATCCGCCGACGGCAAGGCGTCGCCCGCCGAGCGCGCCCGGCCCGAGGAGCAGGCGCACGGCGGCAGCATGGCGCCCGGCCTGGTCGACGACGCCGGCAACCAGATCGCCGAGCCCCCGCCGAACCCCGCGGACCGCTAGCCCGTCCGCCACGCGCCGGCCGTCCAGGCGATGACATCCCGACGGGCGGTTGTCGTACGGTCCTCGAGCACGCGGCCGCCCTCGGTCAGCCGCCAGTGGAACAGCCCGTCGGCGTCCACGACGACGAACGGCTTGCCGTCGCGCGGCTCGAACGCCAGCAGGTCGTCCGGCGCCACCCCGAGGTCCGCGCCGAGCCGGGTCACCTCGTCGCGCAGCACGTGGAGGTTGTGCTCCGAGGTGCCCGGACCGGCGTCGCGGCGGAACAGCTTCATGCCGTCAACGGTAGGCGGAGTCGCGGCCCCGGTCACGCCCTGCCACCAGCGACGCTGCGGTGACGGCGACGGCGACGGCGAGAAGGCTCATGGTGCCCAGCCTGACGACCGGCGCCGGCGGGCACATCCGGGAAGTGCCCTAAGGCGTACGGATGATCGGCACGCTCAGCCCGGCCAGGTCGGGAACGTCCTCGGCCACGTCCGTGATGACCCCGCTCACCTCGGCCAGGGGCAGGACGACGTACGGCGACGCCACGCCGATCTTCTCCGCGCTGGCCATCACGTACGTCTCGGCGGCGCGCGACGCGAGCGTCCGTTTCATCGCGGCCTCGTCGGAGTCGCCGGTGGTGAGCCCGGCCTGGCGGTGCACACCGGTGACACCCAGCAGGAACACGTCGGCGTGCACCCCGCGCGCGGCCTCGGCGGTGGCCGCGCCGCTGGTCACGGCGGAATGCTTGAACAGCCGGCCGCCCAGCACCAGAACCTCGACGGACGGATGGGTGACCAGAGCCGCGGCCACGGTGACGCTGTGCGTGACGATCGTGGCCTCCAGGTCGGCGGGCAGGGCCTCGACCACGGCCAGCGCGGTCGTCCCGCCGTCGAGCAGGACCGTCGAGCCCTGACGGATGAGGCCCGCGGCCGCGGCCGCGACGCGCCGCTTGCTCTCCGGCGCGACGTCGATGCGCGTCGCGTAGTCCGCCGCGGCGGGGGCCATGGGCAGCGCACCGCCGTACACCCGCTGCAGCAGACCCGCCGCGGCGAGATCGCGCAGATCCCGGCGGATGTTGTCCTCCGCGATGCCCAGCTCCCAGGCGATGTCCTTCGCGACGATCTTGCCCTCGTCGCGCAGGCGGGCCAGGAGGAAGTCGCGGCGCTCGGCCGGCAGCATTACGTGTTTCTCCTCATTGTTGTCGACTGTTGCGTGTTTAGCGGCTAGCGTACTCCGCATGACGGACCTCGGCACCCCCGGCCTCGACCTGCCCGACGCCCGCGGCCGCACCGGCCTCGACCGGGCCGGGCGCGACCTCACCGGCAACCCCGACGTGGTGATCCGCGAGGTGGAGCTGCTCGCCACCGCCTGGCACGTGCTGCGCCGCACCACGTACGACTACCGCCACCGCGACGGCCGCTGGACCACCGAGCAGCGCGAGACGTACGACCGTGGCGACGGCGCGACGATTCTGCTCTACGACCCCGACCGGCGCACAGTTTTGCTCACCCGGCAATTCCGGTATCCCGCCTATGTGAACGGCCACCCCGACGGCATGCTGGTCGAGGCCGCCGCGGGGCTGCTCGACGACGACGATCCGGCCAGCGCGATCCGCCGCGAGACCGCGGAGGAACTGGGCGTGACCGTGGGCGAGCTGCAGCCCGTGTTCGGCGTGTGGATGAGCCCCGGGTCCGTCACCGAGCGCCTGCACTTCTACGCCGCGCCCTACACCGCCGCCGACCGCACCGGCCCCGGCGGCGGACTGGCCGACGAGGGCGAGGACATCGAGCCGGTCGAGCTCGACTTCGACGAGGCCCTGCTGCGGACGACCGACGGCCGCATCGCCGACGCCAAGACCATCATGCTGCTCCAGTGGGCCGCCCTGCACGGCCCCTTCCGCACGTCCGCATAGCTCAGCGCCTCCACGATGCGGTATGGATTGATTGGGATGAGTGCATGAGCCGGCTCCGCTGCCATGCTCGCGGGCACACCGTCACCGCATCCGGTGGCGGCACCCCCGAGCTGTACGGAGGACCTTCGTGCGAGCACCATTCGTCCTCGGCGCCGCCGCGCTGACGCTGGGGCTGGCGACCGCGCCGGCCTCGGCCGTTCCCACCGCGGCGCCGGCAGCCGCGCCCGGCACCGCGGCACTGGCAGCCGCGCCCGACATCTCCGTCACGAGCGTCAAGGCGCACCTGACCCAGTTACAGACCATCGCCAACGCCAACGGCGGCAACCGGGCTCACGGCCGCCCCGGATACCTCGCCTCGGTCACGTACGTCAAGAACCTGCTCGACGCGGCCGGCTTCGTCACGCGCCAGCAGTCGTTCACCTACAACGGCGCGACCGGCTACAACCTGATCGCCGACTGGCCGGGCGGCGACACCGCGAACACCCTGATGGTCGGCGCGCACCTCGACAGCGTCACCGCCGGGCCGGGCATCAACGACAACGGCTCGGGCTCGGCCGCCAACCTCGAGGTCGCCCTCGCGGTCGCCCGCTCCGGTTTCCAGCCCGGCCGGCACCTGCGCTTCGGCTGGTGGGGCGCCGAGGAACTCGGCCTGCGCGGCTCCACGGCGTACGTGAATTCGTTGACGACCGCGCAGAAACGCGAAATCACCGGTTATCTCAACTTCGACATGGTCGGCTCGCCGAACCCCGGCTACTTCCTGTACGACGGCGACAACTCCGACGGCACCGGATCGGGTCCCGGCCCGGCCGGTTCGGCGCAGATCGAGCAGACCCTCGCTGCGTACTTCTCCACGATCGGCGTGCCGACACGCGGCACGGATTTCGACGGTCGTAGCGACTACGGCCCGTTCATCGCGGCGGGCATCCCCGCGGGCGGCATCTTCACCGGCGCCGAGGGCCGCAAGACCGCCGCGCAGGTGCAGCTGTGGGGCGGAACGACCGGCGCTTTCGACCCCTGCTACCACGCGTCGTGCGACACCACGGCGAACATCAACGACACCGCGCTCGACCGCAACTCCGACGCCATCGCGTACGCGGTCTGGACGCTCGCCGCGGGCGGCACCACTCCCCCGCCGACGGGCTCCACGGTGTGGTCCGACGACTTCGAGACGGCCAAGGGCTGGACGGCCGGCGCCTCCGACACGGCGACGTCCGGGCGCTTCGAGCGTGCCGACCCCGCCGCCACGACCTCACAGCTGGGCAACGCGGCCGGCGGCACGTACGACCTGGTCACCGGCGCCTCGGCCGGCACCAGCGCGGGCGCGAACGACGTGGACGGCGGCACCACCACGCTGCTGTCGCCGTCGATCACCCTGCCGACCGGCACGCTGACGCTCGACTTCAGCTGGTACCTGTCGCACCTGACCAACGCGAGCAGTGCCGACTACTTCCGCATTCGTGTCGTCGGCAGCAGCACCACGACCACCGTTTTCACGCAGTCCGCGTCGGCCACCGACCGCGCTCCCGCGTGGACGACCGGGACGGCCAACCTGTCGTCGTTCGCCGGCCAGACGATCCAGCTGAGCGTGGAGGCCGCCGACGCCTCCACGGCCTCCCTCGTCGAGGCGGCCGTCGACAACATCCGCATCACCCGGTCCTGACCCGTACGCGGGTGACGGCCCCACCGTCACCCGCGTACCACCGGGGGTTGTCTCAGCCGCCGATCTGGTCGGCGGCGAACTGGGCACCCTGCCCGACAGTGCCGTTACGGGCGTACGCGAGGTGCGCGGCGAAGTTGCTGCCACCACCGCACACCGGGTCGCCGGTGTTGCAGAACTCCTTGGCGCGGCCCGCGAACTCCGGGGCGGCCTGCGCGATCGTCTGCCGGCGGATGCCGAGCGGGTTGCCGTAGACCACGACGGCGGCCACCTTCGAGCGCAGGTTGGCCGGGATGGCCTGGCCCTGCGTGCCCACGCCGCGGATGCCGATCGCGATGTCGGTGACGGTCGCGCCTTGCGAGTAGCCGCCGATCACGAACTGCGTCTCCGGGCAGTTCTGCGCGACCTGCTGGATGTGCTGGGTCATGTTGGTGGCGCCGGGCCCGGCGCTGGCCTGGTTGGACGCCGCCGCGTAGACCACCGCGAACGAGCCCACCTTGGCGTTCGGCAGCTCGCCGGCGAGGGCCTGCGCGAGCGGCCGTCCCACGATGCCCAGCCCCTGCGGCTCACCGGTGCCGCGGGCGAACACGAGCTCCACGTCCGAGCACCCGGCCGCGTTCTGCCCGCCGCCGACCGCGCCACCCTGGTTGCCGCCACCACCGACCGCGCCACCGCCGCCGGTCGCCCTACCGCCGCCGACCGCACCGCCACCGACCGCACCGCCGCCGATTGCGCCACCGCCGCCGACTGCTCCGCCGCCGGCGCCCTGGCCGAACCGCTCCCGCAGCCGCTCGAAGAAGGACCCGCCACCGGCGCTGCCGGCCGCGCTGCCGCCGAGGCCCGGAATCGTGCCCGCGAACGCCGTGGGCGTCACGACCGCGCCGGCCGCCACCACTGCCGCGCTGATCCCCACCAGCACGAGCCGCCGCGACCGTCCGCCACTGCGGCGGGTCCCCACACGCCTTTTCCGCATTTCCGTACTCCTGTCGATGACCAGCCGGCCCCACCAGCCGACTTGCTACAGGCCGGTACGCGACACGCCCTCAGCGCGGATCGAAGATTCGCACCACGGATAAGTGCGGCAATGCGACGGAAATGAATCTCCGCAGTTCACAGCGTTGAGACAGCCGTCTCAGAATGACCGCGCACAAACGCGAAACAACTGTCCGCGTGAAATTGTCGACTTCATTGAACGTTCTTGCCGGATCCGCCCGTTGCGGGTTTCTCCGCGTTCTCGCGGCGCCTGTGGGTAGGGCCAGCCCTACCCCCGACCCGGGGGAGAGCAGCAGTGCCCCGCGGCCCGGACCGTTGATCTACTTCGGACATGCCTTTTTCCGTACGTTCCCGAGCCGGCGCACTGTGCTGGGCGGTGGCAGCCCCGCTGTTCCTGGCCGCGAACATCGTCGTCGGCCTGGCCTGGGACCACCCGCGCTTCAGCTGGGCCACCAACAACGTCAGCGACCTCGGCAACGTGCACTGCGGCATCTGGGACACGACCCGCCCGCGGTACGTCTGCTCGCCGTGGCACGACAGCATGAACGCCGCCTTCGTGCTGACCGCCGCGCTGCTGATCGCAGGTCTGTTCCTTGCCAGGCGCACCTGGGGCGCGGGCCGCGCAGGCTGGTGGTTGATGCTGCTCGGCGCCGCCGGACTGGGCCTGGTCGGCGCCTTTCCTGCAGACGTCAATGAGAACGTCCACCTCCTGGCCGCGCTGCTCGTCTTCGCCGCCGGAAACCTCGGTCTGCTCCTGGCCGCCTTCCCCCGACGCACCACCTGGCCCACCCACCTGCGCACGGCCGCCCTGCTGTCGGGCGCGGCCGGCCTGATCGGCGGCGCACTCTTCCTGGCGCAACAGGACCTGGGCATCGGCCCCGGAGGAATGGAACGCGTAGCGGTCTTCCCGCTGACACTCTGGGCCACCTATGCCGGAGCCACCCACCTCGTCCAGCGACACAGATCCGGCCACCGTCCCGAGCCCACGATTCCCCCGCGTTCGGCTGGCCGCTGAGTCGTGGCCGCGCCCGCGCGTTCTGCGTGTCCGCCGCACCCAGTTGTCCCGGGCTCGCGTTCGAGCGAAGCCGCGATGCGCGTCCGGCTGACCCCCATCGCCGGCACCTGTGGTGATGCGACGAAAAAGCGGTGGTGCGGGTCCGACTGGACCCGCACCGCCGCCGCTGTTTTACGGTGTTACTTCTTGGCTGTCGCTGCGCCCTCAGCGCCCGCGTCGGCCTCCTGGCCCGCGCCCGCCTCGTCGCCCGCGCCCGCCTCTTCGCCGGCACCGGCGTCCTCGCCCTGACCGGCCTCCTCACCGGCGCCCGCGTCCCCGCCCTGACCGGCCTCCTCACCGGCGCCCGCGTCCTCGCCCTGACCGGCGTCGCCGCCGGCGATGCCGGCCGCAGCCTTGGCGTCGGCGAGCGCGAGGCAGGCCTGCAGCAGGCTCTGCTGCGCGGAGGCGACGGCCTTGGCGGCCGCGGCAGCAGCGTCACCAGCACCGGCACCGGCGTCCTCGCCCTGACCGGCTTCCTGACCCGCGCCGGCCTCTTCACCGGCGCCGCGCTGCTCGCCGGCGCCCGCTTCCTCACCAGCTCCGGCCTGCTCACCCGCGCCGTTGCCCTTACCGGCGCCGGCCTGCTCGCCCGCGCCGTTGCCCTTACCGGCGCCGGCCTGCTCGCCCGCGCCGGCCTGCTTACCGGCGCCGGCCTTCTGACCCTTGCCCGCAGCCGCGGCCCGGGCCTTCAGCGTCTTCGCCCACTTCTTCGCAAGAGCCTTGTTCTGCGCTTTCGCCGCCGGCGAACCGGCAGCCGCTTCCTCGCCCTGCCCGGCGTCCTCGCCGCCCTCGGCGGCAGCCGCGTCGGCCGCGAACGTGTCGCAAGCCGTCTCGAGGGCCGCGGCCGCGTCGGCCGCCGCCTCGCCGGGGGCCTGCTGCTCGACCGGGGCCAGCTCCTTGCCGTCGCAGACGACCGCGCCGGCGTTGACCTGCACGTCGGCGCACGCGGCCACGTCGAACTGCTGACCGTCCACAGTCACCAGGTCCACGGCCTTGGTGTCGGTGCCGGCCGAGGCCAGCTGCACCCCGGTGACGCCCATGGCAACGACCACCCCGGCGACAGCCAGCGCGCCGATCGTCTTCCGCCGGTTGCCCTCGTTGGGGCGTCGGTACGTGCGGGACCTCATGACCACTCCTCGTCGTCGGACGTCGATGTCACCGGTGTTGCGGGCCAGTACGGGTCCCGACCACCGCCCGGTTCAACGCCTCCGTCGGCGACAACGCCGAAATACCGCCGCGAGATCAACAAAACCGCAGGTCAGCGCACAGCAAGAAAATCTTGAAAATGAACCCGAAAGCCGGGGACCCGCCCGTGGACGAACGCCGCCGGAGGTTCCGGCGAGCGCGGGCCGGTGGCGGCCGTCCCGCGCTCGCCGAGCTTCGATCGGCGGTCAGATCGCCGGAGCGTCCACCGGCCGCAGCGTCGCCCACCCTTCGTCGCGGGCGCGGGCCGTCGCGAGCAACCCGCCCACGGCCGCGGCGTTGGTGATCTCGCCGCGGAAGACCATGGCCACGGCCTCGTCGAGGTCGACCCAGGCCACCTCGAGGTCGGCCTCCTCGTCGGTCCGCTCGAACCGCGAATCGGCCGGCACCGGCGTCAGGTCGCGGGCCAGGAACAGCCGGATCGTCTCGTTCGAGAACCCGGGCGAGGTGTGCAGGTCGACCAGCAGGTGGTACCGCTCCGCGCGCAGGTCGACCTCCTCGGCGAGCTCGCGGGCCGCGGCGGTGACGAGGTCCTCGCCGCCCACGTCGCGCAGGCCGGCGGGCAGCTCCCAGAGCCGCGCCCCGACCGCGTGCCGGTACTGCTTGATCAGCACGACGCGCCCGACGTCGTCGAGGGCGACCACACCGACCGCGCCCTTGTTCTCGACCACGTCACGCTTGGCCGTGCCGCCCGAGGACATCGTGACCTCGTCGGAGAACACGGTGAAGATCGGCCCGGCGTACCGCGACACGCGGGAGCGGGTCTCGTGCGCGAAGCCGGTCACGACGGGTCCACCGGCAGCTCGTCGGCGGCCGCGTACGAGATCGCGGCCTTGACCAGCCCGTCGAACAGCGGGTGCGGCCGGGTGGGGCGGCTCTTGAGCTCGGGGTGCGCCTGCGTTGCCACGAAGTACGGGTGGGTGTCGCGGTCGAGCTCGATGAACTCCACGAGCCGCCCGTCGGGCGAGGTGCCCGAGAACACCAGCCCGGCGTCGGCCAGCTTGTCGCGGTAGTCGTTGTTGACCTCGTAGCGGTGCCGGTGCCGCTCGGAGATGTCCGTCGACCCGTACACCTCGGCGACGATCGATCCCTCCTGGAGCGCGGCGGGGTAGGCGCCGAGCCGCATCGTGCCGCCCAGGTCGCCCTTGCCGGCCACGATGTCCTCCTGGTCGGCCATCGTCGAGATCACCGGGTACGGGGCCCGCTCGTCGAACTCCAGCGAGTTCGCGCCCGCCAGACCGGCCAGGTGGCGCGCGGCGTCGATCGTCATGCACTGCAGCCCGAGGCACAGCCCGAGGATCGGGATCTGGTTCTCGCGCGCGAACTTCGAGGTGTTCACCTTGCCCTCGATGCCGCGCACGCCGAAGCCGCCGGGGATCACGATGCCGTCGGCGCCCTTGAGGGCCGCGGCCGCGCCGGCGTCGGTCTCGCAGTCGTCGCTGGGCACCCACCGCAGCTGGATCTTGACGTTGTTGGCGAAGCCCGCCGCGCGGATCGCCTCGCTGACCGACAGGTACGCGTCGGGCAGGTCGACGTACTTGCCGACCAGCGCGATCGTGATCGTCCGCTTCGGGTGGTGCACGCGGTGCAGCAGGTCGTCCCACTGCGTCCAGTTCACGTCGCGGAAGGACAGACCCAGACGGCGTACGACGTACGCGTCCAGCCCCTCGCGGTGCAGCACCTTGGGGATGTCGTAGATGCTGGGCGCGTCCGGCGCGGCGACCACGGCCTCGCGGTCGACGTCGCAGTACAGCGCCAGCTTGTGCTTGAGCTTCTCGGGGATCTCCCGGTCGCTGCGGCAGACCAGCGCGTCGGGCTGGATGCCGATGTTGCGCAGCGCCGCCACCGAGTGCTGGGTCGGCTTGGTCTTGAGCTCGCCGGAGGGCGCGAGGTAGGGCACCAGCGAGACGTGCAGGTAGAACACGTGGTCGCGGCCGACCTCGTGGCGCACCTGGCGGATCGCCTCGAGGAACGGCAGCGACTCCATGTCGCCGACCGTGCCGCCGACCTCGGTGATGACGACGTCGGGCCGGCGGCCGGACTCGTCGGGGTCGGCCATCGCGAAGATCCGGCTCTTGATCTCGTTGGTGATGTGCGGGATGACCTGGACGGTGTCGCCGAGGTACTCGCCGCGCCGCTCGCGGGCGATGACCGCCGAGTAGACCTGGCCGGTGGTGACGTTCGCCTTGCCGGACAGCGCCCGGTCGAGGAACCGCTCGTAGTGGCCGACGTCGAGGTCGGTCTCGGCGCCGTCCTCGGTGACGAAGACCTCGCCGTGCTGGAACGGGTTCATCGTGCCGGGGTCGACGTTCAGGTAGGGGTCGAGCTTCTGCATGACGACCCGGAGCCCGCGCGCGGTCAGCAGATTACCGAGGCTGGAGGCGGTCAGGCCCTTGCCCAGCGAGGAGGCGACGCCCCCGGTGACGAAGATGTGCCGCGTTTCGCGCACTGTAGAGGCCAAGGCCCTGCTCCCGTGGGTCGTCTGTTCAACGATGCGAACCAGGACTGAAGAAAAGCCCTATCCACGGGAGTCCACCGTAACACCTGCGACGGCGGCCGCACCGTTCGGGCTGCTCGGGGCGCGTGTCAGCCGGTCCGTACGGGGTCGGTGCGCAGCAGCGGCCCGCCGGGCCCGTCGGTCTCGCCCTCGGGCCGGGTGCGGTCGGCGGCGTGCAGCAGGACGCGCAGCGTGGTCAGCACCGCCGTGGGCACCACGGCCGCCGCGGCAGCCCCGGCCACCGTCAGCGCCGAGCCGTTGAGCACCCCGGCGATCAGCGTCGCCACGGTCACCCCGGCCCCGGCCGCGCGCAGCGCCGGGTGCAGGCCGAACAGCCGGTTGAGCCCGCCCCACGGCGAGAACTGGCAGAACGCCAGCATCAGCACCCCGCCCACGGCCAGGATCGTCAGCGGGCTGTCCAGCAGGGCCTGCCCGTTGGCGGCGGCGGCGCGCTGCATGGCGGGCCCGGCGGTGCCGTTGGCGAGCTCGGTGAGCAGCCGGCCCACGATGCCCTGCTCGGCCGGGGCGCGGCGCAGGTCGACCACCGCGAAGCCGATCGTGACGGCCAGCCCGGCTACCGCGGCCCAGGCGAAGCGCGGGAACGTCAGCCAGCCGCCCGTGGTGATCGCGGCGGCCACGCAGACCCCGGCGGTGACGGCGATCGCGCCCACCGGGTCGGCCCCCAGGTACGGGCTGCCGACCATCACCACGCCGACCGCGCCCACCAGCACCATCACGACCGGCCGCCAGCGCCGGTTGATCCACTGGGCGAGCGTGCCGGCCAGCACGAGCAGCCCGGCCACGAAGATGCCCAGCCCGACGCTGCCCACCCCGGCGTAGCGGCCACCGGAGACCGCCGAGTAGCCCGCGACGCCGTTGAGCTGCAGCCGGGCACCGGTGAGCAGGTCGACGGCGACGACCAGCGCGGCGATGCCGGCGGCGGCGCCGAGCGGCCACAGCGTACGGCCGTAGCGCGGGGCGAGCCGGATGAGCGCGGTGCCAACCGCGATGAACAGGCCGGTCACGGTGCCGAACACCCACGCCGGGTGCGGGCTGCGCCACCACGGCGTCGCGTCGGCGAGCAGCGCGGCGGGGATGGCCAGCGCGGCCGCGGTCAGCGCCAGCTCGTACAGCCCGACCAGGCGCGGCGACGGCAGCGCGGGCCCGCGCGGCCCGGCGTGCCGGCGGGCGCGGACCATCACCGGCACGGTCAGCAGGAACAGCAGGATCTGCAGGCCGGCCAGCACGGTGAAGAAGATGCCGGCCACCGCGTTCTGGGCGACGGCCCGCTTGTCGGCGTTGTGCACGCCCAGCATCGCGTCGGCGACGTCGGCGGGCCGGCCCTCGGCCACGGTGGCGGCCCGCCCGGCGAACAGGTTCTCGGGCGCGGGCTTGCCCAGCGCGGTGAGCACCGTGGGCGCCAGGTCGATCAGCTGCAGGTAGCCGTCGCGGCCGGTGCCCGCGGAGGTGAGCCAGCCGCCGTTCCAGCCGTCGCCCTCGGCGATCGCCACGTGCAGCCGCGACGAGCGCTCGGTGTCCGAGACGCCGGCGACGATCAGCAGCGAGCGCTGCGGGCGGCCGGCCACGACCCGGGCCAGGATGGCGTCGGCCGCCTGCACCTGGGCCTGCCGCTGGGCGCCGGCGCCCGAGACCGTGCCGAGGTCGACGACGCTGAGGTTGCACTCCGACAGCAGCCCGCCGGTGTCGACCGGCAGCGAGGGCTGGTACTTGTCGACGCGCCCGAACGGGCGGGCGGCCGCCATCGCCGCGCCCGCCCCGAAGGCGTACGTGCAGCGCACCGACTCGGCCAGCGCGCCGGGCACCGCCCCGTACGGCAGCCGGTCCTGGTTGTTCTGCACGACGGTGCGCTGGTCGGTGAGGTTGGCGCCGATCGCGTCGGGCTGGGTGAGCGCCGGCTGCGCGGGCTCGCAGCGGCTGCCCGTGGTGTGCCGGGGCCAGGCCGCGTAGTTGCCGGCGCCGAGCGTGAGCCACCCGTCGGAGGGGCAGGTCACCCGCATCGCCGAGCGCACCGACAGCCACCCGATCGAGCCCTTCGACGCCTCCTGCCACAGCGTGGGTGTGCGCCGCGGGTCGAGGTCGTCCCAGCGCAGGCCCGGCGCCCCGGCCACGATGACGTAGTCGGCGCTGCCGGAGTTGGTCTGGTCGCCCGGGCGGATCGCCAGCCCGGCGAGGCTGGCCACCGCGATGAGCGCCACCATCACGTACGGCACCCACGCCGCGGCCCGCGGCCCGGGCGGGGTGGACACCGGCCGGACCCGGCGCAACCGGTCGAGAGCCCGCACCTATCGGCCCGTCGCTTCCGCGTACGCCCGCAGCACGTCCGCCACCGTGTCGGCCTCACGTGGCCAGGTCGCAGCCTGCTCGGGCCCGCGGGCGGCGTAGTCGGCGCGCATCCGCGGGTCGGCGAGCATCGCGCGCACCGCGTCGTCGAGCGCGTCGACGTCGCCGGGCGGGATCAGCACGGCCGCGTCGCCGACCAGCCCGGGCAGCCCGCCCACCGCGGTGGTGATCAGCGGCACGCCGGACTCGAGCGCCTCCTGGGCGAACAGCTGCCGCGCCTCCCAGGCGCTGGTGATCACCGCGAGGTCGGCGCCGAGCAGCAGGTCGGACACGTCGTTGCGCCGCCCGAGCAGGTGGAACGGCGCGTGCAGGCGGGAGGCCTGCTGGGCCAGCGCCATGTAGCTGGGCCCGGAGCCGGCCACCACGACCATCGGCGCCGGGTCGAGGCTGCGCCACCGGGCGGACGCCTCGACGAGCAGGTCGTAGCGCTTCTGCGGGTGCAGCCGCCCGACCGACAGGATCAGCGGCGTGCCCGCGGGCAGCCGGAACTCGGCGCGGACGGCCGAGCGGGTGCGCCGGGGCACGGGCAGGGTGGGCGCCGCGACCGCGCCCACGCGCGCGTTGCGGGCGCCGAGCGAGGCGGCCCGCTGCACGAGGTCGTCGGAGGCGCCCAGCGTGACCGTGGCGCTGCGGGCCACGACCCGTTCGACCAGGGTGGCGGCCTGCCCGCGCAGGCCCTTGCGGTCGAGCACGGCGTTGTGCCAGGTGACGACCAGCGGGGCGCCGGCGCGCGCGAGCTGGGCGACGAACCCGGCCCGGAAGCCGTGGGCGTGCACCACGTCCGGGCGGCCGGCGGCCAGCGCGCCGCGCAGCTGCCGGATGGCGCCCGCGTCCTGCGGGCCGGGGCTCGCGGGGATCTCGACGGGCACGAACGTGGCGCCGGCCGCGGCGAAGCCGAACAGCTCGTCGGTCGCCCCCGGTCCGCAGACGAGCACGTCGCAGTCGGCGGCGGTCAGCCCGCGCGCCAGCGAGGCGACGTGCTGGCCGACCCCGCCGGTGCTGGACGCCAGCACCAGAGCCACCGAACCACGCCAGTCGTCGCCCACGAACAGTCCTCCCCCTTCAGGTCCCGCGCCGCGTCAACCGGCGCGTCAGCGGCGCCAGGTCGCTGCGGGCAGCCGGGTAGGCCACGGCGCCGAAGACCGCGAGCACGGCGAGCCCACCCAATATGCCTTGCACGATGCTGCCGACGGGCTCCGGGGTCGGGCCGAAAAGCGCGCCGACCCCCGTCACCGCGGCCCACCCGGCGAGCGCGGCCAGGGCGGTGGCGACCAGCGTGACCAGCGTGACGCGGCCCAGCCCGGCGAGCGCCGCGGCTCCGGCGTGCCGGCGCACGGCGAGCACCAGCAACAGTCCGATGACCGACATTCCGATGCTGTTGGCCAGCCCCAGCCCGAACACCTGGCGGTCCTCCCCCAGCCCGGCCAGCGCGAGCGCGGACCCGGCGGCCACGACCCAGCCCACGGCCGTGGAGAAGGCGGCCGCGACCGTCGCCCCGCGGGCGTAGAGCGCGCGGGACAGCAGCGCGAACAGCGCGTAGCCGATCAGCCCCGGCGCGAACCCGGCGATCCCGGACGAGGCGGGGGCTGCGTCGATCAGGTACGCCGCGGGGCCCGCCACCGCGATCAGGGCGGCCACGCCGAGCCCCGCGAGCAGCATCACCGAGCGCGCCGAGGCCGACAGAGCCTTCCCGTACGCGTCCTCGTCCCCGCGGCTCGCGGCGGCCGACAGCGCCGGGTAGACCGCGGTCGCCATCGGCACCGCGAGCACCGCCCAGGGCAGCAGGAAGACGGTCTGCGCGGCGTTGTAGAGGGTCAGCGCGTTGCTGACCGCGAGCCCGATCACGACGATCGTCATGAGCTGCTGCGAGCCCACGGTGACTGCCCCCGCCCAGCCCAGCCGGATCGCCTGGCGGCCCGTGTCGCCGGGGAACCGCAGCGACGGCCGCAGCCGCAGCCGCAGCCTGCGCAGCGGGATCAGCAGGCAGAGCGCGAGCACCACGACGCCGCAGGTGGTGCCGGCCGACAGGATCAGCTCCCCGGTGCGGGTCAGCCCCGCGAAGTCGGACTTGGCGCCGTCGACGCCCGCGTACGACAGGTAGGCCGCCATCACCGTGATGCTGGACAGCAGCGGCGCGATGACCGGCCACGCGAACCGGTGGTGGGCCTGCAGCACACCGGTGAGCACGATGCCGACGCCGTACAGGGGCAGCTGCGGCGCGAAGACCCGCAGCATGCTCGCCGCCGTCTCCTGGTGGTCGGGCGGCACCTTGGGCAGCAGGCCGGCGATGGGCCCGGCCAGCAGCGCCACTCCGGCGGCCAGCGGCACCAGCAGCACGAGCACCCAGGTGAGCAGCGCCGAGGACACCGCGTTCACCCGATCGCGGTCGCCCGCCGCGACGGCGCCGGCCAGCAGCGGCACGACCAGGCTCGCCAGGGCGCCGCCCGCGACCAGCTCGAAGACGATGTTCGGGATGGTGTTGGCGGCGTTGTAGATGTTGCCCAGGCCGTCGTGGCCGACCGTGTGCAGGAAGACGAAGGTGCGCCCGAACCCGGCGACGCGGGCGACCACCGTGAGCACGGTGATCAGCGCCGCCGCCCCGGCGATCCGCGCCGCGGGAGCCTGGGTCACCGAGCCCGACGGCCCAGCTCGTCGATGGTGCGCAGCCACGGCGTGTCCTGGATGACCCTGGTGAAGCTGACCTTCTCGCTCGCCGCGGTCAGCGCGCCCAGCACGGTCAGCGCCGCGAGCCGGCCCGCCGGGCCGCTGCGGGCGACCAGCGCCACGCCGAGCAGCGCGCCCAGCGCGTTCGCGCCCGAGTCGCCCAGCATGATCTCCTCGCCCAGGTCGTCGGGCAGCAGCGCCGCCGACGCGCCGAGCGTGCCCGCCGCGATCCCGCCGCCGCGGCGCAGCGCCAGGGGCGCGCCGATGATCGCCCCGGCCTTGATCGCCCGGCCGGGGCGCAGGTCGAGCAGGTTGAGCAGGTTGGCCATGCCGGCGATGACGCCCGCGCCGACCAGCACGTCCGTCGTCCGGCCCGCCCGGCTCGACCGGCCGCTGCCGATCAGCGCGCTCGCGGCGAGGGCCGCCGTGCCCACCCCGGCGATCTTCACGAGGCCGCTGGTGACCTGTCCCTCGCGCAGCGCCCCCAGATGCCCCGCGAAACCCTTGGCCGCCTTCTGCTCGGGGCGGTTGCCCACGACGTCGTCGTAGAGCCCGACCGCGCCCGACACCGCGCCGGCGGTGACCGCCGCGGCGGCCAGCCGTCCGCCGGGAGCGCCCAGGGCCGCCGCCGTGGTCGCGCCGAGCGCAAGCGCCGGGCCACCGGCGAGCGTGACCGTGCGGCCGTGGAAGTTGGTGCGCTCGAGGGCGCCGGCGTGCTGATCGCGGCGGATCCAGGCGAGGGCGGCACGGCCGGCGGCGGCGCCGATGCCGAACGAACGGAGGAGGGCCATGGGTCGGAAGTTTAGAGACCGAGCGCTACGAGGCGCCCTTGGGCACCAGCGAGGCCGCGCCGGCCGCCAGCCCGTACTGGCCGATCTTCTTGTCGACGACCCGCTCGGCGGTGGCCATCGCGGTCGCCACCTGACCGTCCACGGTGCTGGCGTTGTCCACCGTGGAGATCCGCTTGACCAGCGTCGGGTCGCCGCGGACCGCGGAGATCAGGTTGCCGTCGCCCACGCCGTCGCCGGCCACCACCAGCAGCCGGTCCTCGCTGAACTGGGTCGCCATCGAGACCAGCGACTGCGCCTTCTTCGCCGCGTCCTTGTCGACGGCCGGCGCACCCGTGATCATCACGGTGGCCTCGGCGCCGCCGACGGCGTTGTCCCCCACGGCGATGTAGCTCTGCTTGCTGTACGCGGTCAGCACCGCGGTCACGTCACCCGCGGCGGGCTGGGTGACCGTGCCCGCGCCCGTGCCGGCGGAGGTCCGCTGCAGCAGGGCGAGCGCGAGCTGGGCGCTGGCCGTCTCGACGCTGTTGCTGTTCAGCGGCAGCCCGGCGATCGGGATGGTGGGCTGCGACGACTCGTTGACCAGGTCGAGCAGCTCGAGCTCGACCGCGGGGTCGAAGAACTTGTCCTGCACCGTGACCTTGGCGGTGACCGTGGCGCCGGCGATCGTCAGCATCGCGATCACCTTGTCGGCGTACTGATCGGTGCCGGGCAGCGCGAGCACCGCGAGCTTGCGCCCGGTCAGGCGGCCGTTCAGCACCGTGGGCGCGATCTCGGCGGCGAAGTCCTGGCTGCGGTCGAGCTCCTCGCGGTACTGGTTGATCTGGTCGCGCTTGTTGCTGTTGTCCTTGTTCAGCGCGCTGATCTGGCTCTTGAGGCTGTCGGCCACCGGACCGTTGAGCGCGGCGGTGCCCACGACCAGGCCGATGGCCAGGGCCAGGAAGACCGCGGTGAGCGACACCACGTGGTACCGGAAATTGATCACGACGAGCCCCGTAGTCGTTTCTAGAAAAGATGGCCGAGCTGGAAGACGAGATTGTCCCACCACTCGGAAACCACGGTCAGGTACGCCTTGCCGACCGTGGACACGGCCACCGCCGAGGCCATCGCGGCGGTCGCCGAGAGCACGAGCAGCAGCAGCGCCGAGCCGGAGATGTTCTGCCGGTAGAGCCGGCTCACACCCTTGGCGTCGACCAGCTTGCCGCCGACCTTGAGCCGGGTGAGGAACGTCGAGGCCATGCCGCCGCGGCCCTTGTCGAGGAACTCGACCAGGTTGGCGTGCGTGCCGACGGCCACGATCAGCGTGGCGCCCTTGTCGTCGGCGAGCAGCATCGCCAGGTCCTCGCTGGTGGCCGCGGCCGGGAAGGTCAGCGCGGCCACGTCGAGCTTGTGCACCCGCTCGAGACCGGGGGCACGGCCGTCCGGGTACGCGTGGACGACCACCTCGGCGCCGCAGCGCAGCACGTCGTCGGTCACCGAGTCCATGTCCCCGATGATCATGTCGGGGGTGTAGCCCGACTCCACCAGCGCGTCCGCGCCGCCGTCGACGCCGATCAGCACCGGCTTGTACTCGTGGATGTAGGGCCGCAGGACGTCCAGGTCGTCCTTGTAGTCGTAGCCGCGCACCACGATCAGCACGTGCCGCCCGGCGATGCGGGTCTGCACGTCGGGCACGCCCACGCCGTCGAGCAGCAGGTCGCGTTCCTGCTTGAGGTAGTCCATCGTGTTCGCCGCGAACGCCTCGAGCTGCACCGACAGGCCCTCGCGGGCGTCGGCCATCGAGCGCGCCACGGTCTCGGCGTCCTGCCGCACGCCGGTGGCGACCGGCTCGCCGTCGAGCAGCACGGTGTCGCCCTCGATGACCACCGAGTCGCCCTCGCCGAGCCGCTCGAAGATCTCTTCGCCGAGGTCGTCGATGAGCACGACGCCGTTCTTGATCAGCACCTCGGGACCGAGGTTGGGGTAGCGGCCGGAGATCGACGGCTTCGCGTTGAGCACGGCGGCCACCCCGACCGCGACCAGGGCGTCGGCGGCCACGCGGTCGATGTCGACGTGATCGATCACGGCGATCTCGCCGGGGCGCAGCCGGCCGGTCAGACGCTTGGTCCGGCGGTCGAGGCGGGCGGTGCCGGTCAGGGCATCGGGATCGGTGCTCCGGGCGCGGCGCAAGGTGGGAAGTCGCATCACGGCCATCCTGACATGCCGGGTCACACGCCTGACACGCGACATGCGGCAACTCACCCACAAAAGGGGCAAACGCCCCGCTCGATCCCTCCGGTCATGGTGTCACGACCGTACCCGCTGGTCAGCCCCTTTTCTCGCGGCCCGCGACCGCCAGCAGCTCCTCGGCGTGCGCGATGCCCAGATCGGAGTCGGGCAATCCGGCGAGCATGCGCGACAGCTCCCGCGCCCGCTCGGTCTCCTCGACGATCCGCACCCCGCTCGTGGTGATCGCGCCGCCGGTGTCCTTGGCGACGACCAGGTGCCGGTCGGCAAACGCGGCTACCTGCGGCAGGTGGGTCACCACGAGCACCTGGTGGGTGCGCGATAGCCGGGCCAGCCGCTTGCCGATCTCGACCGCCGCGGTGCCGCCCACCCCCGCGTCGACCTCGTCGAACACCAGCGTCTCAGGGCCGCCCGCACCGGCGAAGACCACCTCGATCGCGAGCATCACCCGGGACAGCTCGCCGCCGGACGCGCCTTTCTGCAGCGGCAGCGACGGCGCGCCCGGGTGGGCCAGCAGCCGCAGCTCCACCTCGTCGGCGCCGTCGGGCCCGACGGGCAGCTCCGCGGCGGTGGGGTCGTCCTTGCCGGCCGCCCGCGGCACGACAGCGACCTCGACCCTCGCGTGCGGCATGGCCAAGCCCGCGAGCTCGACGCTGACCGCCTCGGAGAAGCGGCCCGCGGCCTCGACGCGCGCCTCGGTGAGCCGGGCCGCCAGCTCGCCCACCTGGGCGGCCAGCCGCTGGCGCTCCCGGTCGAGCTCGTCGAGCAGCTCGTCGGAGGAGTCGAGCGCGGCCAGCTTGGCGCGCGCGTCCTCCGCCCAGGCGATCACGCCCTCGACGTCGTCGGCGTATTTGCGGGTGAGCCCGCGCAGCGCGGCGCGGCGCTCGTAGATCTGCTCGAGCCGGGCCGGATCGGCGTCGAGGGTGCCCAGATAGGCCGAGAGCTCCGCGGAGACGTCGCCCACCAGGGTGGCCGCCTCCTCGATGCGCGCGGCCAGCTCGCCCAGCACCGGGTCGACCGCGGCCTGCGCCTCGAGCGTGCGGCGGGCCGTGCCCAGCAGCTGGGTCGCGTCGGGCGCCTCGTCGGTCACCTCGACGCCGCCCGCGAGGGCCTGCGCGGCCAGCGACGCCGCCACCCGCAGGCCCTCGGCGTGCTCGAGGCGCTGCACCTCGGCGCGCAGCTCGTCGTCCTCGCCGGGCTGCGGGTCGACCCGGGTGATCTCGTCGAGGCCGAGCTTGAGCAGGTCGGCCTCCTGCGAGCGCGCGCGGGCGTTGCGGCGGCGGTCGGCCAGGTCGTCGACGACGGCGCGCCAGCGGGCGTACGCCTCGCGGTAGGTCTCGAGCAGCTTCTCGTGCTCGGGCCCGGCGAAGCGGTCGAGCGCGGCGCGCTGCTCGGCCGGGCGCAGCAGCCGCAGCTGGTCGGACTGGCCGTGCACAGCCAGCACCCGCTCGCCCAGGTCGCTGAGCATCGACACCGGCATGCTGCGGCCGCCCACGTGCGCGCGGGAGCGGCCCTCGATGGTCACCGTGCGGCTCAGCAGCACCGAGCCGTCGTCGTCGATCTCGGCGCCGGCCTCGCTGACCCGGGTCGCCACCTCGTCGCCCAGCTTGCCGCCCACCCGCAGCCGGCCCTCGACGACCGCGCGGCCCGGATCGGCGCGCACCCGGCCGGCGTCGGCGCGGCCGCCGAACAGCAGCCCCAGACCGGTCACGACCATGGTCTTTCCGGCACCGGTCTCACCGGTGATGACGTTCATGCCCGACGTCAGCCGCAGCGTCGTGTCGTCGATGACGCCGAGCCCGGTGATGCGCAGTTCCTCCAGCACACGGCAGACAGTATCGGTGCCCCCCGACATTTGCCCACCGCGGTCGCGGGCGATTACCGCCTGTTGCCACGCCACCCCTCCACGGGCAGGGCGAACTTCGCGACGAGCACGTCGGTGAATGGCCGCGGCTGCAGGTGCACCAGCCGTACGGGAAGCCGGCCGCGCTCGACGGTGACCTTGGCGCCCGGCGGGAGGTCCCACGTGCGGCGGCCGTCGCAGCAGAGCACCGCGAACGACGTGTACGGGTCGACGGTGAGCACGAACGACGAGGTCGGCGCGGTCACCAGCGGCTTGCTGAACAGCGCGTGCGCGCTGATCGGCACCAGCAGCAGCGCCTCGACCTCGGGCCAGACCACGGGGCCGCCGCCGGAGAACGCGTACGCCGTCGAACCGGTCGGCGTCGCGCAGACCACGCCGTCGCAGCCGTAGCGCGCCAGCGGGCGGCCGTCCACGTCGACCAGCAGCTCGAGCATCTGGGCGCGCTGGCCCTTCTCGACGCTCACCTCGTTGAGCGCCCACGACTCGGCGATCACGCGGCCGCCGTACTCGGCCCGCACGTCGAGCGTCAGCCGTTCGTCCACCTTGTACGTGCCGTCGACGACCTCCTTGACGGCCTGGTCGAGGTGGTCGATCTCGGCCTCGGCCAGGAACCCCACCTTGCCGAGGTTGATGCCCAGCAGCGGCGCCTTCGCCGGGCGGGCCAGCTCGGCCGCGCGCAGGAACGTGCCGTCCCCGCCCATCGCCAGCACGATCTCCGCACCCTCGGCCGCCTCGGGACCCTCCACCGGCGTCACCTCGGGCGGCAGGTCGAGGTCGGCGACCTCCTCGGCGATCACCCGCACCTCGAAGCCGGCCGCGAGCAGGTCGCGGGCCACCGTCCGGGCGTGCTGGGTGCTCTGCCGCCGGCCGGTGTGCGTGACCAGCAGGGCCGAGCGCGTCATGTGTCCTCCAAGGGGGCGGCCGTCTGCTCAGGCCCGAGCGAAGCTACCTTGATCGCGGGGCCCGCGGCGACAACTCTTTCGATGTCCGCCCGATCGGCGGGCGGCGCGTCCCGGCGGAACCACACGAAGAACTCGACGTTGCCGCTCGGCCCCGGCAGCGGGCTCGCGGTCACCCCGGCGACCCCGAGGCCCAGCCCGGCGGCCGCCACGGCGACGTCGAGCACCGCCTCGGCCCGCAACTGCCAGTCCCGGACCACTCCCCCGGCGCCCACCCGGTCCTTGCCCACCTCGAACTGCGGCTTGACCATGAGCGCGAGGTCGCCGTCCGGCGCCGTGCACGCGGCCAGCGCCGGCAGCACCAGCCGCAGCGAGATGAACGACAGGTCCGCCACGGTCAGGTCGACCGGGCCGCCGATCGACTCCGCGGTGATCGACCGGACGTTCGTACGCTCGAGGACCACGACCCGCCCGTCGGTGCGGATCGGCCACGCGAGCTGGCCGTAGCCGACGTCGACCGCGACCACCTGGCGGGCCCCGGCGCGCAGCAGCACGTCGGTGAAGCCGCCCGTGGAGGCTCCCGCGTCCAGGCAGCGCCGCCCCTCGACGCCCAGGCCGCGCGGGCCGAACGCCTCGAGCGCGCCGGCGAGCTTGTGCCCGCCGCGCGAGACGTACTCGGTCGCCGGATCCTCCCCGGTGACGACCACCGGGTCGGCCGGGTCGACCATCGCCGCGACCTTGCGCGCCACGGTGCCGCGCACCTGCACGCGGCCCGCCTCGACCAGCGCGGCGGCCTGCTCGCGGGAGCGGGCCAGCTTGCGGCGCACCAGCTCGGCGTCGAGCCGCGCACGACGAGCCATCAGGACCTCACCAGGCTCTCACCGGTCGATGCTCGCCAGGGTCTCCTGGAGCACCTGGTGCGCCGCCTCGTACTCGGCGATCTGCTCGGCCGGCGCGAGCCGGGCGGCGTTCTCCAGCGAGCGCAGCACGGCGTCCACGGCCGGGTGGCCGGTCTCCTCGACGATCCGCCCGGTGGCCTCGTCGACCGCCGGCGGCACGCTCACCGCGGCGGCCTGAGCACTCCCCGGTTGTCCGCCGCCCTGATGCAGCGAGGGAGCGTGCGCCGGCGGGCGCGGCACCGCCGGCGGCCCGGGCCGGAAGCCACCCGGCGTCGGGCCGGGCTTCGGGAACGTCATCGGTCACCGGCCTCCGGGCTCTGCGGCTCGGTCGCCGGGGCCGGCGGCAGCTCGGTGGCGGCCGCGGCGTCGCGCACACCCGCGGTGGGTGAGTCGGCGGTGCCGGGCGCGGCCTTCTTGGCAGCGGCCTTCTTCGCAGCCTTCTTGGCGGGCGCCTCGGGGTTCGCGGCCTTCTTCGCCACCGCCTTTTTGGCTACGGTCCGCTTCGCGGCGGCCTGCTGAGCCGGGGTGCCCTGCTCCTCGGCCTCCACCGTGGCCGGAGCCACCTTCGCCGTGGCCCTCTTCTCCGGGGGCAGCACCTCGTCCGGCGCCTTGGCCACCGCCTTCTTCGCGCCCGCCTTCTTCGCGACGGCCTTCTTCGCCGGGGGCTCCGACACGGTTGCGATGTTCGCCTGCGGCGTCGACGGGGTCGTGCCCGCGGCCGGCATCCGGTTGGGCGCCGCCTTCTTCGCCACGGCCTTCTTCGCCGTGCGGCGGGGAACCGGCGCCGGCTGCTCGATGCGGCTGCCCCCGAGCGTGGGCTCGCTGTCGATGTCCGCCCCGGCGTCACCCGCGGCGCGCGACTGCGCCTCCCGCAACTGCCGCTCGAGGTCGCGTACGCGATCCGTCAGCTCGGTGACCTCCTCGGCGGTGGCCAGCCCCACCACGCCCAGCGCCCGGTCAACCTCATAGCGCACGATGTTGGTCAGCGCCTCACGGTTCGCCATGCCGGCCGACAGCAGATCGTCGACCAGGCCCTGCAGCTGCGCCGCCGTGGCGCCGCCCCGGTTCACCAGCTCGCCCGCCACCTTCTGGGCACGCTTGCGCGGTGTTTCGGTCAGTCCGAGCGCCATCTCCAGATACGCCCGCCATGCGTCCGGCATCTTCCGCTCCTCTCGCGGCTCGTCGGGTGCCACGCTACCGGGCGCCCGGCGACACTTAGTGAGGTACGGTGCGGTACGCGCACCGGGTGTCGTGACGAAAGGGGTCCGATGGCGACCGTGGAGGAGTGCCGGCAGGCGTTGCACGACCTGGCCGCGAGGCTGGAACGCAACGCGGAGACCCGCGGGAAACTCGACTTCGACCGGACGCTGGCGTGCCGCGTCCCCGACCTCGGGACCGCTTTCCACGGCCGGCTGTCCGACGGGCTGCTCACCGACATCGCCGACGGCGACGACCCCAAGGCGAAGATCGCCCTCATCGCGAACGGCGACGACCTGCTGGCCCTGGTCGCCGGGCGGCTCGACGTCACCCGCGCGGTGGCCGCCCGCCAGGTGCAGATCAAGGCCAACCCGTTCGACCTGCTGAAGCTGCGCAAGCTCCTCTGAGGGTCGACCTGTCGAAGCCGCGCAAGCTCCTCTGAGGCTCGGCCTGCCGAAGCCGCGCACGCTCCTGTGAGGTCAGAGATTCCAGGAGCGCAGGAGCTCGCGCGCCGCGTCGGAGGCCGGCTCCACGGCGGTCACCGGCACGCCGTCCCACGTGGCGGCGCAGAGCAGCCGCAGCGCGACCACCGCGTCGCCCGCACCGTCGAGGGTCGCCGAATCACCGTTGCGGGTGACGGACCAGCCCCCGGCCTTGTTCGCGTCCAGCGGCACGGCTGACTCGGCGGCGGGGCGGAACAGGCCCGACAGGTCGGCGGCCACGTAGGTGGGGCGGCGCGACGCGTCGGCGGCCAGCAGGTCGGCCGGGCTGCTCACGCCGGTCAGGACCAGCAGGCTGTCCAGGCCGGCGGTGACGGCGCCCTGGATGTCGGTGTCCAGCCGGTCGCCGACGGCCAGGGGGCGTACGGCCCGGGACTGCGCGGCGGCCGTGGTGAACAGCGCCGGCTCGGGCTTGCCGACGACCAGGTCGGGATCGCGGTCCAGGGCGGTGCGCAGCACGGCGACCAGCGAGCCGTTGCCCGGCAGCGGGCCACGCGGGCTGGGCAGCGTGCGGTCGGTGTTGGTGGCCACCCACAGCGCGCCCGCGCGCACGGCCAGCGCCGCCTCGGCGAGGATGCGCCAGCCCACCTCCGGGCCGTAGCCCTGCACCACCGCGGCGGGCTCGTCCTCGGCGGAGTCCACCAGGGTGAGGCCCGCGTCGGTGACCTCGTCGCGCAGCGCGTCGGCGCCGACGACCAGCACCGGGGCGCCGGCGGGCAGCTTCTCGGCGAGCAGGGCGGCCGAGGCGCCGGCCGAGGTGAGCACCTCGGCCGGCTCCGCGGGAACACCCATGCCGGTCAGCAGGGCGGCGACGTCGGCGGCGCGGCGGGACGCGTTGTTGGTCGCGTACGCCACCGCCGTGCCCCGCGAGCGCAGCTGCTCCATCGCCTCCGACGCGCCGGGGATCGGCTTGTCGATCAGGTACACGACCCCGTCGAGGTCGAAGATCACCAGGTCGTAGCCGCCGGCCAGGTCCTCGGTCACGCCTCGGGCTGCTTCCGCTCGACGACGAACTCGTCGCCGGCGGCCTTGCCCTTGTCGTCACCCTCGCCCTGGTCGCCCTTGGCGCCCTCGTCGCCCTTGGCGCCCTCGTCGCTCGCCGCCGGCTCGGCCTTCGCGGTCTCCTCGGCCGGGGCGGCCGGCTCGGTCGCCGGGGCCTGCGCGCGCTTGGCGTCGAGCTCGTCGGCGAGGTCCTCGGCGTCCGCCTCCAGCTCCTCCGCCACGTCCTCGACGGCCACCGGGTCGGTGTTGACGTCGGTGTCGGTCACAGCGACCGTCCCGCCGTCCTCGTCGTCCTCGTCGTCTTCGCCTTCTTCGTCGTCCTCGTCGTCTTCGTCGTCCAGGCGGGCGTCCGCGTCGGCGTCGTCCTCGAACTCGTCGTCTTCGTCGTCGCCGTCCTCGGCGGCGGCCCGGGTGTCGGCGTCACGCTCGCCGGCCCCGCCGGAGGTCGCACCGGTGCGCTCGTCGCCGGCCTCGTCCTCCTCGTCCTCGAGGGTCACGCCGTCGAGCTCGAGCAGCCGCTCGGCCGCGTCGGTGAGGCCCTCGTCGTCGGCCGCCGCGGCGCGGGTGAACCACTCGCGGGCCTCCTCGCGCCGGCCGGCGGCGAGCAGGGCGTCGGCGTACGCGTAACGCAGCCGCGCCGCCCACTCGGCGTCCGCGTCGGCGGTCAGCTCACGGACCTGCAGCATCGCCACGGCCGCGTCGTGCTGGCCGAGGTCGCTGCGGGCGCCCGCCGCCACGATCAGCAGCTCGATGGCGCCGGACTTGTCGAGCTTCTCGAGGTCCGCCCCGCGGTACAGGTCGATCGCCCGCTCCGGACGGCCCAGCGCGCGCTCGCAGTCGGCCAGCTCGGCCAGGTGCGTCTGCCGCCCGGTCATCCGGTGGTACGTGCGCAGCTCGGCGATCGCGGTCGTCCAGTCACCCGCGGCGTACGCGGCCAGACCCACAGCCTCGCGCACGACCGCGATGCGGGACGCCAGCCGCCGCGCCGCGATCGCGTGCTGCAGCGCCAGCTCCGCGTCCTCGTCGATGATCTGACCGGCCGCCACGAGGTGCCGCGCGACCTTGTCCGCGATGTCGCGCGCCAGCGTCAGCAGCTCGGCGCGCACCTCCTTGTCGAGGTCGGCCGCCTCGATGTCCTCGGGGATCTCGGGCGCCTTGAAGACCGGCTGGTCGTCGCGCGCCCGGTCGTCCTCGGCCGGGTGCGAACGCTGGTCGCGGTCGTCGCGGACCCGCGGGTACTGCTCCTCGCGACCGCGGTAGCCGCCGTCACGCGGCCCCCGGTCGCCGCGGTCCTGATATCCGCCGCGCTCGCGGTCCTGGTAGCCGCCGCGCTCGCGGTCCTGGCCGCGCTCACGGTCCTGATATCCGCCGCGCTCACGGTTGCCGTAGCCGCCGCGGTCGCCGTAGCCCCCACGGTCGCGGTCGCCGTAGCCTCCGCGGTCACGGTCGCCCCGGTAGCCGCCGCGGTCACCCTGCGGACGGTCACCCTGGGGACGGTCGCCCTGCGGACGGTCCCGGTACGGGCGGTCGCCCTGCGGACGGTCCCGGAAGCCACTGCCGCCCCGGTTGCCCGGCCGGTCGCCCTGCGGACGGTCGCGGAACCCGCCCCGGTCCTGGAAGCCGCCCCGGTCGTCGCGGTTCTGGTAGCCACCGCGGTCACGGTCGCCCCGGTAACCCCCCGAGCCGCCCTGGAAGCTGCCCCGCGCACCGCCGGCCTCACGGTCGCCGCGGTAGCCGCCCTGCGGACGGTCCCCACGATCCTGGAAGCCGCCACGGTCACGGTCGCGGAAGCCACCGCCCTGGGGACGGTCACCGCCGCGGTAGCCGCCCCGGTCGTCGCGGTTCTGGTAGCCACCGCGGTCGCGGAAGCCGCCACCCTGCGGACGGTCCCCACGGTCCTGGAAGCCGCCACGGTCACGGTCGCGGAACCCGCCACCTTGCGGACGGTCCCCACGGTCCTGGAAGCCGCCACGGTCACGATCGCGGAAGCCACCGCCCTGCGGACGGTCACCGCCCCGGAAGCCGCCACCCTGCGGGCGATCGCCACGGTCCTGGAAGCCGCCACGGTCACGGTCGCGGAAGCCACCGCCCTGCGGACGGTCACCGCCCCGGAAGCCGCCACCCTGCGGACGGTCGCCACCGCGGAAGCCGCCCTGGGGCCGGTCGCCGCGGTAGCCTCCGCGGTCGCCGCCACCCTGGTATCCACCTCGGTCGCCACCACGGTCGCGGAACCCGCCACCCTGCGGACGGTCACCCCGGTCCTGAAAGCCGCCACGGTCACGATCGCGGAAGCCACCGCCCTGCGGACGGTCACCGCCCCGGAAGCCGCCACCCTGCGGACGGTCGCCACCGCGGAAGCCGCCCTGCGGACGGTCGCCACGGTCCTGGTAGCCGCCACGGTCGCGGAAGCCGCCCTGGGGACGGTCGCCACCGCCGTAACCGCCACGGTCGCCGCCGCGCGGGCCACCGGAGTAGCCGCCACGGTCCCGGTCCCCACCGCGGAAGCCCCCGCGGTCCTGGAAGCCGCCACGGTCGCGGTCGCCGCCACGGAAACCACCACGGTCGCCGCCCCGGTCACTCCCGCGGAACCCGCCACGGTCGCCGCCGCGGTCTCCACCGCGGAACCCGCCACGGTCGCCGCCGCGGTCGCGGTCGCCGGAGTAGCCACCGCGGTCACGGTCGCCGCCACGGAACCCGCCGCGGTCGCCGCGATCCTGGTAGCCACCGCGGTCCCGGTCACCCCGGGAGTCACCACGGTCGCCCTCGCGGCCGCGGCCGGCCGGGCGCTCGTCGTCGCGACGGCCCGAGCCGCCGTCGTCCTGGGGTCCAGTAGTCACGGATCAAATCCTTCCGGTACGGCCGGCCCTCGGCATGGCGGGCTTGCCTCAGCGTTCAAAGTTACTCGGGGGCGAACACACAAAAGCAGTCGAGGGCCGACCCCGTCCGGGGCGGCCCTCGACTGTC